>NZ_WMKZ01000028.1 GCF_019024285.1 Alkalihalobacterium elongatum | reverse complement strand
CCTATTCAATATAGGGATCACCTTCTAGTTGCATAGTCTCTTTTTTTATAGTGTCCTTGACATGGGGACCAGTTTAAATTGCTGTCTTTTTTATTTTATCTTTATTTGATACTCCTTGTTATATTTTTAACAGCGTATAAACTGTATCGCAATTAATTTATTTCGTAATAATTTATTTTCCTATATGAAAAATTTTATCAGTCTATTAAGCTTTTTTTTACTTTATAAAAATACATTCATTAATTTAAATGTTCGTTCAATTTCTTATTAAAAAGTTAAATATTGAATATTGTATTAGTAAAAGTTATAATTTTATATAGGATAAGGAGGTGTTTCAATGAATAGTAGGATGAAGGCAGCAGTTTACTATGGTCCTAGAGACATTCGAGTGGAAACAGTTGAGATGCCCGTAATAGGGAAAAACGATATTTTACTAAAAGTAAGTGCTTGTGGCATATGTGGTTCTGATGTACATAGTTATGGGACAGGACTGTATATTCAAAAAGGGCAAATTATGGGTCATGAATTTTCTGGTGAAGTTGTCCAAGTTGGAAGTAATGTGAAAGACATTAAAGTCGGTGAAAGAGGAACAGGTTTTTATAGTGGGGTTTGTGGTACTTGTTTTTGGTGTAAAAGTAAGCAGTATACTCTCTGTCCTAATCTGTTCAAGGCTTCAACAGGCTATGGACTGCCAGGAGCATTTGCAGAATACGTCAAAATTTCTAATGCTATAAAGGGCATGAATTATTTTAGTGTTCCAGATGAAGTTGATGATATAACTGCAGCAACGATCGAACCTGTTTCTGTAGCGGTATACACTGTGGATCAATGTAAGCCTAAACAAGAAGATCAAGTAGTCGTTTTAGGTGCTGGTCTTATTGGAAATGCTGTTATGCAAGTAATGAAATCAGTTCCTGTTCATCAAGTCGTTGTCACTGAAGTTTTACCGTTGAGGTTAGAATATGCGAAAAAGGCTGGGGCAGATGTTGTTATTAATGCTCTCGAAGAAGATGTTTTAGAAAGAGTCAAAGATATTGTTGGAGTAGGTCCTTATCATTTCAATGAAGGTGCGATGGCTGACATTGTAGTTGATGCTGCTGGTGCTCCTTCTGCTGTAGAACAGTCATTTGAAATCGTAAGAAGCGGTGGTGTTATTGCATTTGTTGGTTTACCTGAAAAAAAAGCTGCGATTGACACGACCAAGATTGTCCATAAAGCGCCAAAAATTATTGGTTGCTTAGGTGGGGATATAAAAAAGGCCATTCAGTTGCTTAAGGAAAGAAAGGTTCAAACAAAAAATTTGGTGACACATACATTCCCAATTGAGCACGCAAAGGAAGCCTTTGAAACACAAATGAATGCAAAAGATGCTGTAAAGGTTATGATAGACTATCGCAAGATTTAATCAGTAGTCTAGTAGAGAAGGAGGAATAAAGGAAGTATTATCAATAACACTTCTTTAAATGGAATTCTAGGCGTCAAGGGAGCTTATGCTTATACTGCTGCTAAAGGTGGTGTAGTCGCACTAACTAGAGACCTGGCTGTACACAATGGAAAGTATAATGTGCGAGTTAATTGTATTTGTCCTGGTGCAATTGACACACCAATGATTGCCGATGGGCTGCAAAACAAAGAAGTCGCCAACAATTATACTGCAGGTCGACTTGGTAGAGTAGGACAGCCAGAAGAAGTTGCACATGCTGCTCTGTTCCTCGGTTCAGATGAAGCTTGCTATATTACAGGTCTTATTATGCCAGTCGATGGTGGGTGGAGTGTTCAATAGCAATGGTTAATGAAGTTCTTAGTCTAAATATGACTAAAGTTTTCCGAATAATCAGTATAAAATTTCGGAGTATTAATAGATCAAAAAATTTTAGGGAGTGATGCTGCGTGGCGCAAATCTATAAAAAAGATATTGAGCTTTCTAGTTACTCAAAGGAAACTCTACAAGATTTTTATCGGACAATGGTAAAAATAAGAAAGTTTGACGAACACCTGATTCGTTTAATGCAAGAAGGGAAGGTATCAGGGTTCTATCATTCAGGAATAGGTTCAGAAGGATTATCAGCTGGATCGATCCGAAACATTTTACGCGATGAAGATTATATATTTTATAACCATAGGGGCTGTAATCAAAAGATTGCAAAAGGAGTTCCGCTCTCTAAATTGTATGGTGACTTTTTAGGAACCGTTGAAGGAACAACAAGAGGATTGGGGGCTGGAATTGTTCACAGTGCAGATGTATCAAGAGGAGTGTTAGGCCAAGCGGGAACAATCGGTTCTCAATTTAATTTAGCAGTAGGAACGGCGTATTCTGCAAAAATACAAGGAACTGACCGAGTGACATTGTGTTACTTTGGCGATGGTGCAGCATCTAGAGAACCCTTACATGGGTCGCTGAACTGGGCAGGTTTATATAAGCTACCAATAGTTTATATTTGTGAAAATAATGAGTATGCGATTTCATGTCACCATACCGAAACCCATTCAGTAAGAGAACATATTGCTGATTGGGCAGATGGTTATGGTATTCCAAACTATGTCGTCGATGGAAATGATACTTTACTAGTTAATGAGGTTGTAAAAGAAGCTGTAGACAGAGCGAAACGCGGGGAAGGACCTACTTTTATCGAAGCAAAAACGTTTAGGCATCGTGGTCACTTTGAAGGAGACCCTTATGATTATGTTGCCCCAGAGGTACTAAAAGATTGGAAGGAAAACAAAGATCCAATTAAAAATTTTAAAAAGCAATTACTAGATGCGGAACTAATTTCTGTTAGCGAGTTTGCTGATATTGACCAATCAATAGAAGTAGAAATTTTAGAAGCGATAGAAGTTGCTGAAAAAGCACCACTGCCAGATCCAAACAGAATATATGAAGGGTTATTTTCATAAAAGGGGGTAACATGATGAGAAAAATTTCGATGCGTGAAGCTATTATTGAAGCACTAACTGAAGAAATGGAACGCGACCCAAAGACAGTTTTATTTGGTGAGGATGTCGGAAAATTTGGAGGTGTATTTGGAGCCACAAAAGGCTTGTATAAAAAATTTGGTGAGCGTGTATTTGATACGCCAATTGCTGAGTCGACTATAGTTGGAGCTGCGGTAGGTATGGCTTTAACAGGTCTTAGACCCATTCCTGAATTGCAGTTTGGAGACTTTGTAGGAATTGCTTTCGATGAAGTATACAATAAATTAGGAAAATGGCGTTGGATGCACGGAGGGACGATGGATATGCCAGTAACCCTTCGTTTACCAATTGGAATTGCTGGAGGATCTGGGCCAGAACATTCACAAAGTCCACAAGCACTGTTTATGCATGGGCCAGGGTTGCATATTGCGATTCCATCTACACCTTATGATGCGAAAGGGTTATTAAAAACAGCTATTCGTAATAATGATGCGGTGTTGTTTTTCGAACATAAAGTGCTTTATGACATGAAAGGTGAAGTTCCAGAAGAAGAGTATTTAATTCCGTTAGGGAAAGCGGATGTCAAGCGAGAGGGTACTGATGTAACGATCTTAGCAACAGCTTTACAGGTTCATACTGCTTTAAATGCAGCAAATGAGTTAGCTAATAACGGAGTCGAAGCAGAAGTTATTGATCTGAGAACATTAGCGCCGCTTGATAAAGAAACGATATTAAACTCTGTTAGAAAGACAGGAAGAGTAGTAATAGTTCATGAAGAAGCAAAAACAGGCGGTTCTGGAGCAGAAATTGCAGCTCAAATTTCTGAAGAAGCAATGTTTGATTTGCAAGCTCCTATAAAAAGAATCGGTAGTCCTGATGTGCCCATAGCTCAAAGTATTTATTTGGAGCAATTTTACCGCCCAAGCGAACAGCAAATCATCGAAAGTGTTCACGAATTAATGGACTACTAAAATAGACAAACAGCACATTTAATTTTCCGAAAATAA
This sequence comes from Alkalihalobacterium elongatum, assembly GCF_019024285.1. Classification (GTDB taxonomy): domain Bacteria; phylum Bacillota; class Bacilli; order Bacillales; family Bacillaceae_F; genus Alkalihalobacterium; species Alkalihalobacterium elongatum. Next base: position 57,139 of record NZ_WMKZ01000028.1, on the reverse strand, counting down.
AAATAATTAAACTAGTAGTTTAAGAAAATTTACTTATTGGGCACTGTTAAAAGTGGCTGTTGTGAAAAAAAGTCTTTAACATTGCCCTTAATTTTAAGGAGTGAGTGTATGAAGGAAGTAATTATGCCGCGACTAGGAGTTACGATGCAATCTGGTACAATTGCTGCTTGGTTAATTGATGAAGGAGAAACGGTTGAAAAAGGTGAAATTTTATTTGAATTACAAACGGAAAAATCTTCTGTTGAAATTGAAGCGCAGGAAAGTGGAGTATTAAAGAAAATATTAGTTCCTGAAGATCAAGAAGTCTCCATTAATACAGTTATCGCTGTAATTGGTGATGAAAACGAAGATATTGATATATCAAAGTATAATAATGATGATCCATCGAATAGCGGAGAAGACCTTAATAAACAAACAGCCTCACCACCTTCAAGAACACAACCACAAATCTCTACGGAAGGTCAAAAACGAGCTGTACCGAAAGCAAGAAAGCTTGCGAAAGAACTAGGTATTGATATTGAAACAGTTACAGGAACGGGTAAGAATGGCTTAATTACTGAAAAAGATGTTCAAAATGCAGCAGCATTTCCTGCAAAAGGTGAAGAAGGAGAAGGTCCAAAAGTTAAAGAAACTATTTCTCTCAATTCCGTAAAAAAGAAAATGGCAGAAAATATGCTTGATAGTTGGAAAAGCATACCACAATTTACTCAAGTGGTAACTGTTAATATGGAAAACGTCTTAAAGCTAAAAAAAGAGCTAGATGGTGTTACAATTAATGATTTACTTATTAAAGCTGTGGGCAGTGCTGTAAGTGAATATCCGATTGTTAACAGTATATTGAATGAAAATGAAATTACCATTTATAAGGATGTTAATATTTCGGTTGCAATTAATAGTGAACAAGGGTTAGTTGTACCTGTTATTAAAAACGTAGAAAGTAAATCAATAAATGATATCTCTCATGAAGTCAAAGGCTTAAGTAAAAAAGCTCAATCCAATCAATTATCTCTAAATGATATTTCTGGAGGCACAATAACGATTTCGAATCTAGGTAGCTTAGGGATTGAAACAGGGACACCAATTATAAATAAGCCTCAATCTACGCTTATTTTTGCTGGCGCTATTATAAAGACTCCTATAGTAAATGATCAGGATGAAATAGTCATTGTACCAGTAATGAAGCTATCTATTACTTATGACCACCGCTTTATTGATGGTGTAACAGCCGCTCAGTTTACAAATACCCTTAAAAATACATTAGAGATGCTTTCGAGCGATCAACCTTAATATCTTGTCTGGGCTCAAATTTTTATGAGGTTTGATGATGGGTTCAATATTTATCAGAAGAATAATTAAAGGCACGATTTGGAACAGGTGATTTCCACCAGGAGGAAGTTACCTGTTCTAAAGTAGAAAAAGGACCAGGCGGTTTCCAAAAAGAAGGGGTTACCTTGTCCAAAGTTAGGTTTACACTATAAAAACGAGGCTGACTTCATACTTATAGCCGTCAGCCTCATTCGTTTATACTATTTTTTTACAATGCGTAATAGGTAGTCTGAAAATGCTTCGGAAATTTCATCTTGTGTTTTGCCACCTTCAGGAGAATACCATTCCAATATCCAGTTTAATGAGCCTAAGATCAGTAAACGTAATAGTTTTACGTCAACATTGTCAAATTCGCCAGTTTCAATTCCTTCATTAATAATTTTGTCGAAGTATTTTTCATAATCAGATCGTTGTTGTAAAATATCAGCTAAATATTCACCTGAAAATTTTTGTTCTGGCTTGTCCATTAAACTAAACATTGTTTTTTCAGTTGTTGCTAATTGTATGTGGGAAACAATTGCAGAACTTAATTTTTCAATGGCACTTTTATTACTATTAATAATTTCTTCGATTTTTTCATTGCTCTTATCGATCATCATTTTATGACATTGATAGTAAAGATCCTCTTTATTTTTAAAATAATAGTACATAGAACCTTTAGTCATTAATAGCTTTGTCGCAATATCTTCCATGGTAGCACCGTGATAGCCTTTTTCGCTTAAAACTTCAGCTGCTGACCTTAATATTTCCTCTTTCTTTTTCTCGATTTTTTTCTTTCTTAAAGACATAGATGAACCTCCTTTTCGCTCGACTACTTGGTAATAATTGTATACAAGTTGATAGAAAATAAACACTTTAATCCTTGTATTTACACTATATAAGGTAGACCTATAATATTCTATCATATCTAGTAATTACCATTATACAAAAATTTTTAGAATTATCACACCTTTTATTGAAAATAAATTCAAAAAATAAATAGTTGTAAAATAGACTGAAAATTGATATTATTGAATAAAATTAAACAAAAAGTCAAAAGTGGGTCGTTTATGAGTAGTAATAACGTTTAATTTTTAAACGAGATCAATTATTGGAGGTGAAGCCATATTAGTAATTAGCATTCTCTCAATACCGTAAGTTTAAGAGGTATAACAATCGTTCAGTCTTTATTATAGTTACCTAAGCATTTACATAAATAAATGTAAGGGCTTACAAAAAAGTTATTTTAGGAGGTATATGAATGAAGAAGTTTAAATTATCGATTTTTGCAAGTTTAGTAACAATTGCTGTTATGTTTACTGCTGCTTGTTCTAGCTCTTCTGAAACACAAAGCAATGATAGTAGTTCTAACGATAATTCTACAGAAAGTGAAGAAACGATTACATTGCGAGTGACTTCTGGTTTAAGTGCACAGCATGGTTGGTGGCAAGGGTTCTTCGTACCTTGGATGGAACAAGTGGAGGCAGAGACAAATGGAAGAGTTCAGTTCGAAACGTTTACTTCTGGTGAACTAGTCGAGGCTACACATGAATTAGATGGTATCCGTCAAGGTATCGCAGATATTGCTGCCCCATTATTGCCAATTTATGATCCGCAAAGATTTCCAATGGCTGAAATAACGATGTTGCCGTTGACTCACTCTGACACTTTAATTGCTTCGAGGGCATTTAAAAGATTAGTAGAAAGTGATGTTCCTATTCAAGATGGTAAAACATTTTATGAGATCGAATTTACTGATAAAGGATTGTTTGCTTTAGCCTTACCTACAACTCAAGAATATTCAATTTCGACAACAGGTCATGAGTTTAATGCAGTTAATGATGTTGTTGGGACAACATTAAGAACACCTTCACGTATTCACGAAATGTATGCAGAAAGCATCGGAGTAGGTACAGTAACGATGGCTGCAATTGAAATGTTTGATGCCATGAGTAGAGGTGCTTTTGAAGGTAGTTTTTATAGTATAGCTGACTGGACGGGTTATGGCTTCCAAGATTTATTTACTTACACTTTGCAAGGAGTTAATTTTGGTCACTTTAATTCATTTTTCGCAATGACAGAGGATAAGTGGAATAGCATCCCAGAAGATATTCAAGCGGTAATGTTGCAGGTGGCTGAAGATCAGTTTGAACCAGCTGCCCAAGAGTGGATCAATCGTTCGGATGAAATCAGAGCTTATTCACTGGAGAATGGTGGTAAGTTTGTAGATTTTGAAACCTTAGACCAAGAGGTACAAGAACATTTTGTTACAGGGATTGAGGATACTTGGTTCCAATATATCGATCTTGTCAATGAGAGAGGTGCAAACGGAACAGAGCTAGTGAAGCTTTGGAGAGACTTACTCATTGAAGAAGGTGGTTCAGTTCCTGAAGGAGTTATGGATATCGAATAGCTCTAACAAAGTAAGTCATAGGTCTACCGCTTCATAGAAGCGGTAGGCATTTTATCAATATCTACATGGAAATAAATTAGATAGATAGAATGCTTCCACTAGTATAGTAAGGGGTGAGATTGTGCCAGATTTTTTACTTATAATAATTGTTGGAACAGTATTTTTCTTATTATTATTGTCAGGTTTATATATCCATTCTGTCCTTCTAGCAGTTGGTATTATCGGACTCATTTTAGTTGAAGGAACTGCAATATTGCCAGGTTTCCTGCGTAATGATCCATTTATTCAGGCGGCTAGTTATACATTAACAACAATTCCTTTGTTTGTACTGATGGCACAGTTTATTTTGCAGGCTGGCATCGTTAGAGATATGTTTACGATCGTATATAACATATCTAGAGGAAAAACAGGTATGCTAGGTGCCTTAACAATTATTGTTGGCGGATTATTGGGAGCTGTTTCTGGATCGGGTACAGCAACTTCTGCCTCACTCGGTCAAGTTGCCGTACCAGAATTAAAGAAGCATGGGTTTAAGGATAGTTTAGCAGGTGCAGTTGCAGCAGCTGGTGGATCTTTATCTGGGATTATCCCCCCAAGTATTATCTTGATTTTATACGGGGTCATAACAGAAACACCGATCGGAGACCTATTTATCGGAGCCATAATTCCTGGTGTAATGATCATGTTTGTTTTTATAGGCTGTATGTTCTATTGGCTCAATAAAACAAAAAGCGAAGATGTAACTGGAGAAGTTATTAAGTATAAGCATATTGATACTTCGCGAATATTTATCGTTACATTTGTAGGTTTATTTATTGCAACGATTATATTTGGAGGCATATACGCTGGTTTTGTTACTCCAACGGAGGCAGGTGCAGTCGGTGCATTTGCAGCTTTTATCGCAGCTTTAATTTTAGGTAAAGTTAATAAAACATTCCTAATTAACTCTTTTAATGAAACGATTAAAGTAACTGGAATGGTTATTCTCATTTTAATCGGTGCAAAGATATTTAGTCGATTTGTATCTCTTTCGTTATTACCGAGAAAACTTGTGGAAATGATGGGTCCATTAATTGAATACCCAGCATTAGTGTTAATGATACTAACGGTTGTATTTTTTGTCCTTTTCATGTTTATCGAAGGTGCTGCGGTAATCTTAATGACCTTACCTGTGTTATTACCAATTATTCAAATGATGAATGTAGATGTGTTGTGGTTCGGGATTTTTGTTTCGGTCATTTGTACTTTAGGACTTATAACTCCTCCAGTTGGCCTAAGTGTCTATGCGGTTTCTAGTGTAAGTAAAATATCTGTAGAGAGTGTGTTCCGCTACACTACAGTATTTGCAGTCGTTGTAGCTGTTGTTGTCTGTGGATTATTAATTATTTTCCCAGCCCTTGCTACATGGCTACCAAGTACGATGTAAGATGACTAGAAAACTTAGGAGGTGTTATGTATGCCAGCAATATTGAAAAAGAGTTATGTGATCTATAGTCGAATTAAATTTATCGGATTGATCATAAGTGGTATTTGCTTGTTTTTAATGATGGTTTTTATTGTTGCAGATGTGCTTAGTAGGAATATACTTTCAAAGTCGATTCCAGGAAACTATGAAATTGTTAGGTACTATTTTATGCCGCTTGCACTATTTCCTGGAGTTGCTTACGCATATGGAACAGGGATATTTCCACGAATTACAATGATCGTCTCAAAGTTAAGTAAAAAAATTCAAAAACTGATTGTAATCCTGCTATTGTTTGTTGAATTAGTCTTGTTCTCTTTAGTATTCTACTTCGGGCTGCAGTACGGACTTAGCGGGGTAGAGGAAGGGTTAGCCTTTCCTGCTGGTGGAAAGATGTATCCTCTATATCCTTTCATATTTTTAGTCCCGATAGGATTTGGGATGTTAATCATAGAGATTATCTTCCTTATTATTAGAAACTTAACGAGTCCAGAACCTTCATTAACAGTTACTGGGGAAGTAGAAGAAGAAGTCATTCCGAAGCAATAACTAGCATAAATAAATGATAGCGTTTACAAAAGTATCGTACATCAAAATGATATAAAACGAGATTTAAAACAACAATTAACTTAACGAGGGGAATGTGGTTATCATGAAAGGAAATGTAGTCATTGTCACTGGTGGAGGAAGTGGGATTGGTAAAGGTATGGCTAAAAAATTTGCCGAAGAAGGTGCGAATGTCGTTATTACTGGAAGAACATTAGAAAAATTGGAGGAAGCGAAAAGAGAAATTGAAACATTTGATAACCAAGTACTGTGCTTGCAAATGGACGTAAGAGATCCAGAAGCAGTTAAGAAAATGGTTGAGGATACGAAGCAGGCATTTGGTAAAATTGATCACCTTGTAAATAATGCTGCAGGAAACTTCATTTGTGATTCAGAGGATTTATCTTTAAACGGATGGCATGCAGTCGTTGATATCGTATTAAATGGAACGTGGTATTGTACTCAAACAGTAGGTAAAGAGTGGATTGAGAACGGTCACAAAGGTTCAGTTTTAAATATATCAACGACATATGCATGGATGGCGAGTCCAGGTACTGTTCATTCAGCTGCGGCTAAAGCTGGAGTTTTAGCGATGACTCGAACTTTAGCGGTTGAATGGGGCAAGAAATACGGAATACGCTTAAATGCCATTGCACCTGGACCAATTGCAGAAACGGGTGCAGTTGAAAAATTATGGCCTACTGAAAAGCAGGCTGAAAAAGTATTAAATAGCATTCCATCAAAACGTCTAGGAACAACGGAGGAAGTTGCAAATTTAGCACACTTTTTACTATCACCAGCAGCACAGTACATTAATGGAGAATGTATTACAATCGACGGTGCTCAGTGGTTAAATAACAGTAGCTTTGAAATATAAAATTAGAAATGGGAGTGAGCTATGTTGAGATTACAAGATAAAGTAGCAGTTATTACTGGTGGTGCATCAGGAATCGGCCGGGCAACAGCAAAAGAATTTATCCGTGAGGGAGCAAAAGTTGTAGTAGCAGACATTAATATAGAAGGAGCCCAACAAACGGTTTCTGAACTAGCTGAACTTGGCGGCACTTCTATAGCCGTTCGAGTAGATTGCGCATCCTATGACAGTGTTGAAGCTCTTGTGCACCAAACGATCGATCAGTTTGGAAAAATTGATGTTATGTTTAATAACGCTGGGGTGGAAAATCAACCAAGTAATGTATTAGAGATGTCTATAGAAGAGTATGAACGAACAGTGGCTATTAATCAACACGGTGTATTTTACGGTATTAAGGCTGCAGGAAATGCGATGAAAGATACAGGGGGCGTGATTATAAATACGGCGTCTGTTTATGGTTTCATTGCCGATCGTAAACAATTCCCATACCATGCAAGTAAAGGTGCAGTTGTAATGATGACAAAGGCAGCAGCGCTTGACTTAGCAAAATACAATATACGAGTTACCGCAATTGCTCCAGGTTTAATTGATACGAATATCGTTTCAGAGTGGAAGGAAAACACTGAAGTTTGGGGGCAAATTGAAAAAGGACAAATGAGAAGAAGGGCAGGGAAAGCAGAAGAAGTAGCAAAGGTTGTTGCTTTTCTAGCAAGTGATGATGCGTCTTTCGTGAATGCTCATGTTACATTTGTAGATGATGGAGCTGCAGCTTTTAAGCGTTAAACAATGACTAAAATTTATACAAGATTAGTAATGATCAAAATTTAAATATAAATTCAAAAAGTAAACACTTGTAAAAAATACAGACTATTGTTATTATTAAGAAAAAGTTACTTGAAAGCACTTACATAAACGGAGGATTATGTAAGAGATTAAAAGATTACACGTTTGTTAAAAATACTAGAAAAGAGGTGTTCATTTGCCACTACCATTAGAAAATATTCGTGTACTAGATTTAAGTCGGTTACTGCCAGGGCCATTTTGTACATTAACTCTTGCAGACTTTGGAGCAGATGTAATTAAAATTGAAGATCCTAAAGTTGGCGACTATGCACGCTGGAATCAGCCGCAGGTTGATGGTCATAGTCATATGTTTCTTTCACTAAACCGTAATAAAAGAAGTGTAGCCTTAGACCTCAAAACAGAAACAGGGGCAAAACTATTTAAACGAATGGTAGAAACAGCGGATATATTAGTAGAATCGTTTCGTCCAGGTGTTATGGAGAGATTAGGCTTAGACTACGAAACGTTAAGAGAGATTAACCCTAAATTAATTTACTGTGCGATTACAGGCTATGGTCAAGATGGTCCTTATTCACAATATCCAGGTCATGATATAAATTATTTAAGCTTTGCTGGTTTGTTAGGCCAACAAGGTGAGCAAAAAGGAAAGCCAGTTTCATCATCTGTCCAGATTGCTGACATTGGTGGTGGTGCACAAATGGCTATCAACGGTATTTTGTTGGCGCTCCTTGAAAGAAATAAATCGGGTAAAGGGCAATTTGTAGACATTTCGATGTTAGATGGATCGATTTCTTGGCTGCAAACACTGTTACCAGACTATATAGCAACAAAGAGTCTTCCTGGAAGAGGGCAATCGGTTTTAAATGGCGGGCTTGCATGTTATGAAGTATATGAGACGAAAGACCAGCGTTTTATATCTGTGGGTGCATTAGAGCCAAAGTTTTGGGTTGAATTTTGTAAGACGATTGGCAGAGATGATTTAATACCGCAACTTGAGGCTCCAATGGAACAACAGACTAAAATGAAGGCAGAAATTCAAGCTGTCATACAGCAAAAAACGTTGGCAGAGTGGACAGATTTGTTTGATGGAGTAGATGCTTGTGTTGCACCTTTGTTAAATTTTGATGAAGTTATTGAAAATCCACAAGTGGTCCATCGTCAACTCATTAAGGAAATCTACGATCCGAATTTAGGGAAAATACAACAAATTGGAGTGCCTATTAAACTTTCAGAAACTCCTGGTGAAATCCGTTTCCAAGCCCCTAAACTAGGTGAACATAACAATGAGATTTTGGCTGAGCTAGGTTACTCTAGTGATGAAATCAAAGAATTAAATATTTAAAAGTTTAATAGATATAGTAATGGCAATATTTCGATTTATATTTTTATACAAATTTTAGGAGGGGTATCATGCAATTTGAATATTCAAAAGAGAGTCTAGAGTTACAAGAAAGATTAACAAACTTTATGGAAGAGTACGTGTATCCAAATGAAGCATTGTATGAAGAACAATTAAACCAAGCGGCATCAAGATGGGAGATTCCACCGATCGTAGAAGAGTTAAAACAAAAGGCAAAAAATGCGGGGCTATGGAATTTATTCCTACCAGCTCATGAGGTGGAAAATGGTTTAACAAATGTAGAATATGCTCCGCTTGCAGAAATTATGGGACGTTCATTAATTGGCCCAGAAATTTTTAACTGTAATGCTCCTGATACAGGAAATATGGAAGTATTAATTCGTTACGGTACGGAAGAACAAAAGAAACAGTGGCTTGAACCGCTTTTAGCAGGTGAAATTAGATCATGCTTTGCGATGACAGAGCCTGCTGTCGCATCATCAGACGCAACGAACATTCAAGGTAGTATTGTAAGAGATGGCGATCATTATGTTATTAACGCTAGAAAATGGTGGACATCGGGCGCTGGAGATCCAAGGTGTAAAATTGCAATTTTTATGGGAAAAACCGACCCAAATGGACCGAGGCATGAACAACAGTCTATGGTTCTAGTACCAATGGATACACCAGGTGTTACAGTCGTTCGTCCGTTAAATGTGTTTGGTTATGATCACGCTCCTCATGGTCACTGTGAGGTAGAGTTTAAAGATGTCAGAGTACCTGTAGAGAATATTCTATTAGGGGAAGGAAAAGGATTCGCAATTGCTCAAGGTCGTCTTGGACCAGGTCGTATCCATCATTGTATGAGAGCGATTGGTGCTGCAGAGCGTGCTTTAGAGCTACTATGCCGTAGAACTCGTGAAAGAGTAACGTTTGGAAAAGCGCTAGCTGAACAAGGTGTAATCAGAGAGTGGATTGCCGAATCTCGTTTAGAAATTGATCAAGCTCGTTTATTAACACTAAATGCTGCTTATAAAATGGATAAGTACGGAAACAAAGAAGCGAGAAAGGAAATTGCAATGATTAAAGTAGCAGCTCCTAAAGCTTGCTTAAACGTAATTGACCGTGCGATACAAGCACACGGCGGCGGTGGAGTTTCGGATGATTTCCCTCTTGCTGCTCATTGGGCTAACGCACGTACTCTTCGTCTTGTTGATGGTCCAGATGAAGTTCACCGCCGAGATATTGGCCGTCTAGAATTAAAAGGGTACGATCAGTAATTACTGTAAGTAAAGCAACCTCAATTGTCAGGGTGGATTGTCCCCCCTGACATCCTTCTATGTTAGATTAAAATAAATGTTCCTTATAATGAAAATGCATGAAGAAGGAGATTATGGATGAAACATCTTACCGATATACATGTCCGTTTTAGTGAAACAGATGCTTTAGGTCATGTGAGTAATATTAGTTATTTTATCTATTTTGAACAGGCACGAATTGAACTCATACAAAAAGTACATGAAGTCGATATTAGCCAATGGTCTTTTATTTTAGCTTCTACTGGATGTAATTTCGTTAATCAAGCTTATTTCGGAAAAGAGTTATATATTGAAACCTATTTTACAAAAATCGGTAACAAAAGTATTCAGATGGAGCAAAAACTTTATGAAACGAAAACGAACCAACTAATTGCCGATAGTCAATCTGTGCTTGTGTACTTTAATTTTGACAAACAAGAAAGTGAGACGATACCTGACTTTATCCGTGACCAACTATATCAATTTTATTTATCGGGGTGACGTCTATGGGAATGGTTAAAAATCATTATGAATTTTGGCCGAAAAGAATATCTAAATCATTAACAATTCCAGAAACTAGTATAGTCGATAATTTAGAAGTTTCAGCAAAAAGGTATCCAAATAAGGCAGCGGTATATTTCTACGGTAACGTATTAACGTATAAAGATTTGCTCGAAGAAGTGAAGAAAAAAGCTAGTTTCTTAGAGAAGGAATTTAATGTTAGTCGTGGTGATCGTGTACTACTTTATATGCAAAATTGTCCTCAATTCATCATTTCTTATTATGCCATCTTAAGTATTAATGCAATAGTTGTTCCTATTAACCCAATGAATAAAACGGAAGAACTTGCTTATTTTATCACAGACAGCCAAGCAAGCGTTGCTTTTCTAGATGAGTCATTATTCGATCAAATACAGCCTTTAATAAATACAACCTCTTTAACACAAGTCATTCTATCTAATTATTCTTCATATGCAGGTGAAGATTTTCCAGAGATTAAAAACAGTAAAGTTTCATCTAAGATAGATTATCTGAATGTTCATTACTGGAAAAATGCAAATACTGTTTCGAATAATGTAGGTGCTTACAGTGGTGGAGGGACGGAAGCATTAATTATATATACTTCTGGAACGACAGGAGACCCTAAAGGCTGTATTCATTCTCATAAAAATGTTCAAGCCAATATTTCGGGAACAACGATATGGGGAAGTTATAGCCCGCAAACAGTTGCCTTAACGACATTGCCTCTATTTCATGTGACAGGGATGCAACATTCGATGAATTCGACGATACAAGCAGGTGGAACCATCGTACTCATGATGAGGTGGGACCGTGATATGGCTGGGAGCCTTATTCACGAATTGGGTTGTACTCATTGGGTTAATATTAGCACGATGATGATTGATTTTCTCTCGAATCCTAATTTACCACAATATGATATTTCCTCTCTGCAAGTTGTTGGTGGTGGAGGTGCACCTTTACCAAAGGCGATTGGAGAAAAACTATATGAACTTACCGGTATTCTTTATGCCGAAGGATATGGTTCGACAGAGACGATGTCACAAACTCATTTTAATCCACTTGATCGTCCGAAATTACAATGTCTAGGAATCCCCTTCTTTGATGTTGATGCAAGAGTAATAGATAGCGATACTCGTAAACCATTAGGTGCTGGTGAAAAAGGTGAGATTATTGTCAACAGTCCTCAATTATTTAATGGCTACTGGAGGAAGGATGAAGCTACAAAGAGTTCTTTTATTGAAATGGACGGTAAAACTTTTTTTCTTACAGGTGATATTGGTTATTTTGATGAAGAAGGATACTTTTTCCTCGTTGATCGCAAAAAAAGAATGATTAATGCTTCGGGCTTTAAAGTGTGGCCTGTAGAAGTAGAGACGATGATGTATAAGCATCCAGCTATTCACTCCGTATGCGTGATTGCAGCACCAGACCTAAGAAGAGGAGAAACAGTTAAGGCACTTATCGTATTAAATGATGGTTATTCAAATGTTACGGAAGATGAGATCATTGAGTGGTGTAAGGATCGAATGTCGAACTATAAATATCCTAGAAAAATAGAATTTGTTAGTGAACTACCTATTTCCGCATCAGGTAAGGTACTTTGGAGAAAGCTTCAAGAAAAAGAATTTTCAGTGAGGGGGAGAGGTATATGAGTCAGTTTGAAAGCTTTGAAATGAGTGACATGGTCCTTGAACTACGTCAAAAAGTGAGAACTTTTATTGATGAAAAGGTTATTCCAGTGGAAATGATTGTTGAGGAAGGTGGACCAGAAGGAGAACGAGCTTTAAAAGAACTACAAGATCAAGCAAAACGAGAGGGAATCTGGGCGTTAGGATTACCAAAAGATATTGGTGGTGGCGGATTAAAATTTATGGATTATGTCTACATAAATGAAATTGTAGGCCGTTCAGAAGCTGCCATGTTTGCCCTTGGTACTCATACCGCTCAAGATTCTACAATGCTTAACATGTTTGGTACGCAAGAACAGAAGGATAAATGGTTGTATCCAATGGTTAGAGGTGAGATTTACCCTTCAGTTGGATTAACTGAACCAGAGGTGGCAGGGTCAGATCCAACACTTATCCAATCAACAGCACATTTAGATGGTGATGAATGGGTGATAAATGCTCATAAATGGTTTACCACAGGTGCGAATAAAGCTGCGTTTACAACGATGTTTTGTGTAACTGAACCAGAGGGAGATCGTCACAAGAGAGCTTCAATGATTATTGTCCCAACAGATTCCCCAGGTTATGAAGTCGTAAGAGTTGTTCCAACAATGGGGCATCGCTCTGGAAACCATTGTGAGATAAGGTTAACAAATGTCCGAGTACCAAAGGAAAATTTACTTGGTGAGCGTGGTCATGGTTTTGTTATTGCGCAAAAACGATTAGGACCAGGAAGAATCTATCATAGCATGCGATGGCTTGGTCAAGCCCAACGAGCATTTGACCTTATGTGTGAGCGTTCCTTAAATCGATTTGCTCACGGTTCATTACTGTCAGATAAACAAATGATTCAGAAATTCATCGCTGACTCTGCAACTGAAATCCAATCTGCACGTTTACTTACTTTTGAAGCAGCTAAAAAAATTGACCGCGGTGAAGATGCACGTGTGGATATTGCGATGATTAAAGTGTACGGTGCAAAAGTTCTTCATGATGTCATTGATAGAGCCATACAAGTACACGGAGCGCTGGGTGTAACAGCAGATACACCACTGGAAAAGATGTACCGGGACGCAAGGTATGCCCGTATTTATGATGGTCCAGATGAGGTTCATACAGCGTCGATTGCTAGACGAATCTTGAAGCAATATAAACAAGGTGAAAGCTGGGATCCAGCAAACTTTTAATAGAATAGCTATGACATAATTAGGAGGTATGAATGATGAGTGAACCAGCAGTAATTTTTGAAGTTGAAAACGGGGTAGCAACGATCACATTAAACGAACCAAAGCAAATGAACGCTCTTTCAGAAGGTATCATTGAAGGCTTAAAAACTTCTTTAGCTAGAATAAAAGAAGACCCTGACATCAGAGCGGTTATACTAACGGGTAGTGGCAGAGCGTTTTGTGCAGGCGGTGATATCAAAGGGTTTCCTGGGAACGGTAGCAATGCAGCAATTTCAAGAGAGTATATGAAATTTGGACTTCCCTTTATGGTTGATTTAGCACAGCTAGAAAAACCAGTGATAGCAGCAGTTCATGGATATGCTGTTGGGGCGGGCTTTAGTATTGCGATTGCTAGTGACATTATTATAGCTTCAGAGAATTCAACGTTTGCGATGTCGTTTAATAAAGTTGGGTTAGTGCCTGACCTTGGAGGCTTATACCACTTACCAAGAATTGTTGGCATGGCTAGGGCAAAAGAGCTAGCACTAACAGGTAGATCGATTACACCTTATGAAGCAAAGGAGTATGGCCTTGTTCTTGACGTTGTTCCACATGAAGAGCTTTTAGATAAGGCTAAGGAGTTAGCCACAAAGTTAGCAGAGGGTGCAACTCAAGCGCTTGGTTTGACTAAGCACATTTTAAATAGAAGTTATGAATTGTCGTTAGAGCAAGTTCTAAGAGAAGAAGCGATGGCACAGGCGATTGCGTTTTCGACTAATGACCATAAAGAAGGCGTTAAATCTTTTTTTGAAAAAAGAAAACCAAGCTTTGCTGGTAATTAAACAATTATCAAGGAGCACGGAATAGTTGAAAGTGAGTTACTTACCTCAATTAGCTAAAAAGAAGAGTAAAACATCCATTTGCAGATGTTAAATTCAGAATATTAAGAAGGATGTGAGTATATTGAGAAGCTGGTTAATCAAAGAGCACGGGGAGCCTAGTGATGTTTTACGCTTAGAAGAAGTACCGAAGCCGACTATAGAACGAAATCAAGCCTTAATAGAGGTAGAGGCTGTGGCATTAAACTTTTTTGATATTTTATTATGCCAAGGAAAGTATCAAGAAAAGCCACCGTTTCCTTTTACAATCGGTGCTGAACTATCTGGAAAAATAGTAGCAGTTAATGAGGGAAGTAAATATAAAGTAGGTCAACGTGTGATTGCTTTGCCGAAGCTACCATCAGGTGGTCTAGCCGAGTATGTGGCTGTCGATGAGAGATCGATCTATCCCATTCCGAAGTCAATGTCCTCGGATGAGGCAGCGGCGATGTTCGTTACTTATCATACTTCTTATTACGCTCTTCATCAACGTGCGAATATCCAACCAGGAGAAGTGTTACTAGTTCATGCAGGGGCAGGTGGAGTTGGTTCAGCAGCTATTCAATTAGGGAAAGCTGCAGGTGCATATGTAATTGCAACTGCAGGTGGAACGGAAAAGACAAAGGTTTGTAGGAGTTTAGGAGCCGATGTTGTTATTGATTACCTAACGGAAGATTTTGTTCAAGTCGTTAAAGAAAAGACAGATGGAAAAGGGGCTGACGTCATCTATGACCCTGTAGGTGGGGAGATTTTTGAGCGATCAAGAAAGTGCATTGCCTTTGACGGAAGAATTTTAGTGATTGGCTTTGCTGGAGGAAATATACCGAGTGCACCAATTAATCACATACTTGTAAAAAATTACTCTGTTGTAGGTGTTCACTGGGGGCTTTTCTCAAAATTAAAGCCGCAAGAAGTGAGACAAGAACATAAAGAATTAATGAAACTGTATGAAGAAGGTAAAATTAATCCATTAATATACCGTGAGTTTGGGTTTGAAGAAGTGACCAATGCTTTGAATTTACTAGCTGATCGAAAAACATGGGGTAAATTGGTAGTTAAAGTATAACCATTTTTATAAAGGAAAGGCAGAATACATGGCTAGTAATTATAGAGGTCCACTTTTTGGATCTCTATAGTCTAGTCATTAATAGATGTAAATGTTTCTTAAGTTAATTAAGAAGTTTATATCCTTTTGTAATACATAAACGAAATTAATAGTTATATTAACAAGGGAGGAGTAGGTATAGATGAGTACGATTGAGTTACTATCTTCTCGTCAACAATTAGTCGGTGGTTTACTAAAGAAGGCAGCCCATCAAACTCCAAGCAAAGAGGCATTTATCTATGAAGATACGAGGATAACTTACCAAGTTTTATATGACCGGGCGACAAAAGCTGGTCACTGGTTAAGAAGTAAAGGGCTCGAGCAGGATGACAAAGTCGGTTTTATTCTAAAAAATGGACTACCATTTGTAGAAATCTTCTTTGCTACAACTTTAAGTGGGGCAGTTGGTGTTCCTATTAACTTCAGATTAAAACAAAATGAAATCGAATATATATTACAAAATTCTGAATGTAAGTTTTTATTTATTGATAAAGAGTATGTTGAAGTTATCGAAGACATCCAGGAAAAGTTAGTAGATTTGCAAGCGGTAATTGTAATAGATGAAACAGAGCTACCTCTAGGAATGATTTCATACGACGAGATTTTCACTTGCGAAGAAGAGTTTCCTCCAGTAGATATAAACGAAAATGATGGGTGTATGATCGTTTACACATCAGGCACGACTGGTAGACCTAAAGGAGCAGTTCTTACACACAAAAACCTCTATCAGAATGGCATGAATATGATTTGGGAATTCAAGTTAGACACATCGTTTAAATTTTTACTCGTTCCGCCTTTATTTCATGTTGGTTCAATGTCGTTTTTAATTCACACTTGTTTAGTAAAAGGGACTTCGGTCATTCATCGAGACTTCCACCCAGAAGCAGTGTTAGAAGCTATAGAAAAAGAACAGATTAATAGTTTATTTCTCGTCCCAGCCATGTGGAACTTTCTTTTACAGGTACCAAATATAAATGATTATCAGCTGTCCTCACTACGTAAATGTATGACAGCAGCAGCTATTTGTCCATTGGAGTTAAAGAAATCAATGATGCACCATTTCCCTCATGCGAGTATTTATGATGTTTTTGGGCAAACCGAGATGAGTCCTTGTACGACTTGTTTGCACCCTGAGGATTCTCTTAGGAAAACTACATCTGTAGGTAAACCAGTGATAAATGTTGAGGTAAGAGTAGTAGATGATCAAATGAATGATGTACCTATTGGTGAAATTGGTGAAATCGTTTACCGAGGTCCAACCTTGATGAAAGAGTACTATAAAAACCGAGAAGCAACCGAAGAAGCTTTCGCAGGTGGGTGGTTTCATAGTGGTGACTTAGTTCGAATGGACGATGAAGGATTTATTTATGTAGTTGACCGAAAGAAAGATATGATCATAAGTGGTGGTGAGAATATTTACCCTGCTGAAATTGAGGAAGTTTTATATACCCATCCTAAGATCCTAGAAGTCGCCGTAATAGGAGTGCCAGACAAGGACTGGGGAGAAAATGTCAAAGCAGTTATTGTGACGAAAAGAAATGAAACGATGACAGAACAAGAAGTCATTGATTTCTGTTCTAAATACTTAGCATCTTATAAGAAGCCAAAAAGTGTGGAGTTTATGCTAGAGCTACCGAGAAATGCAGCTGGAAAGGTTTTAAAAACAGCATTAAGAAACGATTAGGGGGGATTAGATGGCTAGGAAAAGTGTATTAATCACTGGTGGCGGAAAAGGGTTAGGTCGTGAAATTGCTTATAAGTTTGCAAAGGAGAACTATAACGTTTTTATTAACTACTTTCAGGATGAAAAATCGGCTAAGGAAACAGAAAGTAATATAAAAGCGTTAGGTGGGCAAGCAAAAATAATTCAAGGTGATGTCGGACGTTTTGAAGAAATTGAGCAGATGATGGATCAGCTTCCAAACATTGATATTTTAGTTCACAATGCGGTTTACGCCGAAACGAGCTCAATTGAGTCTATTTCATGCGAGCATTGGGAGAGAGCGCTCGCCGTCAATGCTTCAGCCCTACTTTATTTAGCCCAAAAAGTGTATCCACATATGCGTGAGCAACAATTTGGGAGGATATTTACCATTTCTAGTATCGGCGCTAGCCGAGCAGTTCCTAACTATACGAGTATTGGTGTCTCAAAAGCTACAATGGAAGCCCTTATTCGATACTTTGCAGCAGAGTGGGCAAGTGATGGGATAACTGCCAACGTGATCTCACCTGGTGCAATGGATACAGAGGCTTTCCGTTCGGTTTTCCCAGACCCATCAGCAAGACTTAATGCGATTGCTAAAAAGACACCTGCAAAAAAAACAGTGTTGCTCGAAGAAGTTGCTGATATGATTTTGAATTATTGTCAGCCTAATATGGGAATGGTAACGGGTCAAGTGTTAAGGATGGATGGCGGTTATTCCTTAACGGTGTAATTTTATACATTAGAGAGACACATAAAAAAACAACCATTTTTGAATTTTAATAGTGAAAGTATGATTATTATATTCAGAAAAATCATAATTATATAATAAAGTTACAGGTAAATTTATTTTTGGTCTAGAGCAGTACATGACCTTAGGACTGGTACTAATAATGCTCAACATCATATTGTTCATCACTAAATCCAACTTATATAGAAAGGAAGAATTCAATGAAGCTCTTTGATTTAACGAATAAAGTAGCAATTGTAACAGGTGGAAATCGCGGACTAGGTCGTTCGATGGCATTGGCACTAGCAGAGGCTGGAGCAGACGTTGTCATTGTTGGTAGAGACGAACAACTAAATCAGCAAGTTGTTGAAGAAATTGAGAGACTTGGCAAGAAGGCACTAGGTTTATCTGTAAATTTACGAGATGTAGAAGCAATTAATAATATGATTTTAATGGTAAAAGATCAATTTGGCAAAGTTGATATTCTAGTAAATAACGCTGGGGTTTCAACTACAAAATTTGCTCTTGAAGTAACAGAGCAAGAGTGGGAACAAATAATGGACCTAAACGTAAAGTCATTGTTTTTCTGTTGTCAAGCAGCGGCGAAGGTTATGAAAGAGCAAGGTTCTGGCAATATCATTAATATTGCATCTGTAGCGGGGGCTGTTGGTGACGTTGGCATCAGTCCATATACTGCAAGTAAAGCAGCGGTTATTAACCTAACAAGATCTTTAGCTCTAGAATGGGCGAAGTTTGGTATTAACGTTAATGCGATTGGACCTGCTTATATTAAAACGGATATGAATAGAGACGCACTTGAAAATGAAAATACATTTAAAAAAATTACTGGCAAAACAGCTTTAAAACGATTAGGGCAGCCACAAGAATTATCAGGAGCAATTATCTTGCTAGCTTCAGATGCAAGTAGCTATATGACAGGGCAAACCATTTATGTTGACGGTGGATGGTTAGCACAATAATAGACACTAGATAACATCCATATATCAATTATTCTTTTTAACTTCTTAGGCTAATAGGAGATGTGATGAAAAAATTTAAATAAGTGGGTGATGGTATGACGGAAAAGAAATCTTCAATTGATACTGCAGTTAACGAAATTCATTGGGAAAAGGTAGAAAGCTATATTCGAAGAAATGTACCAAAGTTAAGTGAAGAAAAGATGAAGTCAAAAGCATTTTCAAATGGATATTCAAATTTAACTTACTTTATTGAGATAGGCGATTGGCAAGCTGTATTAAGACGACCTCCTTTTGGTCCTATTCCTCCAAGAGCCCATGATATGGAGAGAGAATATAGAATTCTTGAAAAGATTTACCCCGTATTTCCTTTAGCACCGCAACCTTTACTGTTTTGTGAGGATCCTGAAATTATGGAAAGACACTTTTATATTATGGAGAAGAAAAATGGCGTAGTACTTGACCATGATCTTCCAGAGGTCTTTGAGAGAACGGAGAGAACAGGACAATTAGTTTCGGAAGCTTTTGTAGATACGTTAGTTAAAATGCACGATATTGATATAGAAGCAACTGGATTGGATGTGATTGGCCGACCTGAAGGGTATCTTGAGCGCCAAGTTCATGGTTGGATCAAACGATATCAAAATTCCAAAACTGATGACTTTCCTAATGTAGAACTCATTGAGCGATGGTTAATTCAAAACATTCCTTCCTCACCATCACCTACGATCGTTCATAACGATTTTAAATTAAATAATATGATGTACTGCGGTTCTGATCCTGGGAAGGTAGTCGGTGTTTTCGATTGGGAAATGTGTACGATTGGAGATCCGTTAACAGATCTAGGTTCCGCAGTGGCCTATTGGTCAGAACCAGGAGAATCTTTTACAGGCTTACCTTCAGTTACAGGTGAACCAGGTTTTTACTCCCGTAAAGATCTATTAGAGAAATACGCACAAAAAAGTGGTAGAGACCTTTCTAATTTTGATTATTATCTAACTTTTGCTTTTTACAAAATTGCAGTTATTTTGCAACAAATATACTACCGTTGGAAGATTGGGAAAGCGAATGATCCAAGGTTTGAATCGTTAATTATTGGTGTTGAAAATTTACTTGAAAATGCTTCGCTTGCTCAAAGGAGAGAGTTTTTGAAGTAATGATATTCTAAGGAAGACACTTTAGAACACTTAAGTATAAAGCAAATCCAAACATTGCTAAAGAAAAAGCCTATTTAAAGTACATTGATGATAATCCTTGATTTTGTAGCAGCGTGTGAAATGTATATTTCACACGCCTTTCAGTACAAAACTCATTATTAACCTACCCTAAGGAAAAACAAGGAGGATAACTACATTGCAAACGATAAAATATGACATTACAGATCACATCATGACGATAACGTTACATCGTCCGGAACGTATGAATGCATTTAATATGGAAATGCTAGATGAACTTCTTGCAGCATTTGATCGTGCAGACGAGGATGATAACGTACGAGCCATTATTGTAACAGGAGAAGGAAGAGCATTTTGTGCAGGTGCGGATTTAGATAATGGGGATATATCTTTTACTGGCGAAATAGATGAAAATGTAGAATTCAGAGACTCTGGAGGAATTCTTGCATTACGTATATATGATTTAAAGAAGCCGATCATTGCCGCTATTAACGGGCCAGCAGTGGGCATCGGGATTACGATGACACTACCAATGGATATAAGAATCGCTTCGACTGATGCTAAGATGGGCTTTGTTTTTTGCCGTCGAGGGATTGCTCCAGAAGCATGTAGTGGTTGGTTCTTACCAAGAATTGTTGGCATCAGTCAGGCGAGTGAATGGGTGTTAACAGGACGTGTTTTTCCAGCACAAGAGGCATTAGATCGGCGCTTAGTAAGTCAAGTTGTATCGCCTGACCAATTATTACCAACAGCAAAGGCGATTGCTAAAGACATTGCGGAAAATACGTCAGCGACATCTGTCGCTTTATCGAGACAATTACTATGGCGTATGCTCGGAGCTGATCATCCAGCAAGATCACATGAAATTGAATCCAAAATGATCAATTGGTCGAGTGCACAAGCAGACGCAAAAGAAGGTGTGGCTTCCTTCTTTGAGAAAAGACCAGCAGAGTTTACAATGAAGGTTAGTAAGGATATGCCATCATTTTATCCTTGGTGGGAAGAAACGAAATAAAGGACGGCTCCTCCTATTTTAGGTGGAGCTTTTTTCATTCGTAGTATTATTCACTGACAAAACTAAGGTCAGTTAGAATAAATGAACAGACTATGTTGGATATTAAAAAGAAAAGCGGAGTGTCTAAATGGAATTTATACATAAATCAACCTTTACAATTCCAATAGTTTTAATAATTTCTCTGTCACTTTGTTCTCTATCTGTAAGTGCTGAAGAACCTCATTTGTTATCCCGTCCTAAGGCTGTAACATTTATTGGAGAGACACAAGATTGGTATATTGAACATCAAATGAAGCTAATCGGGACCGATCTGAATTACAATACAAAATTAAATTACAAAGGCAATGATACGAAAATTTTGAATACCTCACCTTTGTATTATCAAATTGTTGATAAAAAAGGTGGAACACACGGTAGTTGTTTTAACCTGAATAATGAGAAACTATTTCAAAGCAAAAACATAAGTTGTGGTGGCTGTCATTATTTAGATCAAGAAAGCGAAGTTACATGTGTTATCCACTTACCTAATATTGATAAGGAAGAAGTTGTTATCTTAAAGCGAAAATAATTAAACGTTAAATTTACAATATAATTTTGTTGAATAAATTTTTTTGAAAATGTAGTAGTCTTACTGGTTATATGCGTTAGGTATATCAGTAAAGTTTTGCTTATTTGTAGTTAAGACTTTTCTATTTTGAAAGTACCAGCTATAAAATACATGAGAAATATAATAAGATAACCATATAGTAATAAAGCTCCAATACCATGTCCATTTTCTATATTTAATCAAGTGAGTGTACTTAACGGCTACCGTCTCAAAAAAAGTAATAATAGAAGTAAAAAACAAATAATGGGCAATTTTAAGCCAGAGGTTTCTTTTTTTAGGAAAATAAAGATTAAAGAATACAGCCAATGTAGGAAAAATTAAATATTCAAAAATAAAACTGCTCTTATTCGACTTTTGAAAATAAAGGCGGTATGGATAGGTTACAAGTCCTTTTTCTACTACGAGTAAACCGAAAAACCAAGTGATGACTTGATGAAAGAGAAATGATACGAGTGCTTGACGAATTTTTGACTTAGGTACAAAAACAAATAATAATATAATGCTTATCAATGTAGAAGAAACAGAAATGCTTCTTTCTAGAGTATGTTTAACCATATTAAGCCTCCTATCTTCCCTTTTTTTGCTTTTGGGTGTGATCAAACTATATCTTTGAACTTAAAGTTAAAAATAAAGTTGGTCTTATTATGGCACAATTGATTTCTAATTATTTGCGAATGCAAATAAAAAACGTCGGACAACAAAAGGATAATGTTGTCGACGTTTTACTTTTCTTCAAGTATAAACTTTGTTGATTTTGTCACCCATTTCGTATAGTCCTGTCCAATTAGTTCAGTGCTTAATATGGAGGCAACTTTCATGAATTTCTGGAGATCTTGAGGAGAGATTTTTTCCAGTACCTTTACAATTTTTAAATCAGAGTTCGCAACGTGTTGGTCAATGAACTCATCTATTATTTTTTTCCCCGATTGCGTTAATGTTAAGATCTTCGTTCGAGTATCCTTTCCATTTTCAATTTGTATTAAACCTTGTTCTTTCAGTTTTACCACCTGACGAAATGCATTAGAAATATTGGTTTGTGCTATAAAGTTTAGATTGGTCATCGTCATGTTTTTCTCAAAGTATAGGATCCATAAAGTACGGAAGGCTGGAAAGGTAACTTCTTGCTTTTTTATACTGCGGATTAGATCGTTTTCAATAGTTGAATTCAGTCCCCTTGTATAGGCATATATTTCATAACTTTTTATGAGTTGTTCTTTCGGTGAATACATAGATGCCCCCCTTGCGCTAATGTAAACTGAACATTTTAAAAACTGAAATATTACTAACGTATGCGATAAAGTTGTTTTTGTATATTATTTCCAAATGTTGTTAGTTTAAACTTAGAGTTGGTCTTTGTGCCTATAGTTAAGTCAGGTAATTCATTATCAGATTTACAATAAAGTAAGAATAAAAATAAAAAGAATTTGATAGATTTAAATATAATTAAAATTAGGAGGTTGATGTTGTGGAGTTGGCTCTTGATCATATAGTTCATCTTTCTGACCCTGAAAAAGCAATGAAATTTATGAGAGAGTTGGGGTTGTATGCTGTTCGGGGTGGGGATCATGAAAATTGGGGTACGTGTAATTCATTATGTTACTTTGATTTGACTTATATTGAATGGATAGGTATTAAAGATATAAGGAAAGCAGAAAAAGTTAAAGAGATCGGCATTATTAATCAAGCTTTCAGAGAGCGCAATAAAGGAGATCATCTATTATCCTTTGCAATGAGAACATCAGATATTAAGAAATTATCTTCAGAATTAACTAATAAGGGGTTACTAGTTCGTGGTCCATATAGAGGTGAAAGGGTCCTTAATGATGGGAATAAAATAAGTTGGAAAATGTTATTTATTGAAGATGATTCGGAGAATTTATCACTTCCTTTTTTTATTGAATGGGAACAAAGTGATGATCGAAGAAGGAACGATTTAATAAATAGAAACTTAATGGCACAACATAAACTGGGGAGCGAATTAAAGTGTTCATTTATTGGATTTGCTGTTAATAACTTAGAAACAACAATTGAACGGTGGAAGAGTATATTTAATCTTGAATCTAGTGATCTTATTTTTTCAAAGACATTGAATGCGAAATGTAAAAAGTTATCTCTAAAAGGTGGAGACTTATTGTTTTGTGAGCCGATAGGTAAGGGGAATGTTTCAGAAATTTTATATGAATACGGTGAACGCCTTTTTTTATTTTCGTGTCATGAAAGTACTGAATATGAACGAGAAATTCAATTTGGTAATGGATTTTATTGGTTCTAAAGAGGGCTGACTCAATAAAAATTGACAAGGGTTAGTGTACTTTAAATTCTAATTAGTCTGCTAGGTATTTTAATGAGTCAACCTTATCTTTTAAAGAAACTCTTTTAATGTTATCTGTTTGGCCTCCTCAATATGCTCTTCCATCAAATCTTGAGCAAGGTTTTTATTTGAGTGTAACATTGCAGCTATAATACGCTTATGCATAGCATTCGTTTGCTTAGGTCTTTCAGAGCTAGTTGCAGTGATTACACTTATCCATTGTAGTTGTGCTTCTAATGACTCCATTAATTTAATTAATCGTCCGTTTTTTGACCATGTTACTATTTTTCTATGAAATTCTCGATCGGATTCCACGAATGTCTCGACATTGCTTTCATTCAATGTTTCCTCTACTTTTATCGCTTTTTTAAGCATTTCTTCAATATCCGCTTTTTTCATGTTATTCATAGCTAGGTTTACGGCCTGACGTTCTAATGCCTTTCTAATATCATAAACTTCCTCTACATCTTGCGCTTTAGGAGTATTTACAAAAGTACCCGACCGCTCTTTAATTTCAATAAGTCCGTCCTGTTGTAAAAGATATAGTGCATCACGAACTGGTGTCTTACTAATGCCTAACTCTGCGATTATGTTATCATAACTCACTCTGGAGCCAGGTTTCAGTTCATTTTTTATGATTTTTTTTCGTAAGTAAAAATAAACCTGTTCACTTAAATTCCTTTTTTCAATCACGTCTAAACCACCGTCCTGTTTTATCATCGTCACTATTAAAATAAATTGTTATTATTATTACGCTTGTATTTCCATTCACTAATTTTAATATATTGATATGAATATAAAGGAGAAAGATGTTATTAATTTCCATAACTATTCTTTGAGAGAATATCTTACATTTTTTTTTTTGAACTATTTTTTTGAAAATTGCATAATATCTGATACATCAGATTATACATTTGGTAAGGGGTGAAGTAAAGGATGAAAAGTTTTGCGATACTTGGCTTAACTGGTCAAGGAATTGAAACAGGTGGAGAGATTTTATCAAATGTTTTGAAAGTATTAGGATATAAACACCGAGTGTGGAGAGATTTCTCCACTATCATTCGAGGAGGACATACAGCTTATGAAATATACATTTCTGAAGATGACACAAATGAACCTCCTCCACGGTTAGAGAAGATTGATTTGGCAATTGTCTGGGATAATGAAGGGTTAAAACGCTATAAAGATAGGGTAAAGGACGAAACGTTTCTCTTTGCATCTAGTCAAGTGACAAGTACCTTAGAAGCAAAAAATAAATTGGATATTCCCAAAATAGGGTTTAATGTATGGGCGGTTGGTTTAATAACTGGAGCACTTGGTATATCTTTCGAGGAAGTTGAACAAGAAATACAACGACGTTTTAAAGATCAAAAGAACCAAGACTTATTTTATAAAGGGTTCGAACTAACCAAGACAAGGTGTATCGGTCGTCCACTAATAAAAAGAGATGTAGAGAATGTAACTATATCTGGGAATGACGCTTTATCTTTAGGTGCAATAGCTGGCGGTGTTCGACATTATTTTGGATATCCAATTACTCCTGCATCGGAAATTTTAGAGAATCTTTCAGAATGGTTACCTCCGCTTGGCGGTGCAACATATCAAGTAGAAGATGAAATAGCTGCTATACATGCAGCTATAGGTTGCAGTTTTTCAGGGAAAAGAACAATAGTTGCCACTAGTGGGCCAGGTATATCATTGATGACAGAAGGAATTGGCTATTGTTCAGCAACAGAAATACCCTTAGTAATTATTGATAATCAACGAGGAGGACCATCAACAGGAATGCCTACTAAGACGGAACAAAGTGATTTATATCATTTAAAATATGGTGGGCATGGAGAGTTTTCTAGAATATTACTAACTCCAACAAGTGTTACAGATTGTATTACAGTAATTCAGGAAGCATTAAATCTAGCAGACTATTATCAATGCCCAGTTATTATTGCCTTGGATCTCGACTTAGCTTTAAGGCGTGTATCTCTTCCTTGGAAAACAGTAGAAGCAGCTATCAATGGAACCGAAATAGATCGTGGTCGGTTAATTACTGAAGACATTAAAGACGGTAAATATATTCGATATAAGTCATTAGACGGAGAACCACCCAAAAGAACGATTCCAGGTGTAAAAGGTGGAGCGTATGTTGCTAGTGGTGATGAACATGATGAAAGAGGTTATATGGAGCCTGATTTTAAAAAGGTTAGACATTCATTACATCTACGTAGGTTGCAAAAAGCAGATCACATACACTATGGTCGAGCCCTTACGAAAGTTGGTAATGATAAATCGCCAATAACAATCATTGGAACAGGAGCGATGGGAGAGTTAATAGAACATTTAGTAAAAAAAGATCCAGATGCTTACCGAGGTCTATTAATTAGACAAATATCACCAATACCAAAGAATGAGATTATGGAGGCACTTAAGGAAACAAAAAAGGTAATAGTAGCTGAATATAATGCTACTGGTCAGATACGCTCATTTATAGAAAGTGCAATTCAAGATAAAGAGGTTGACTCAATCTTACGATTTGATGGTGAACATTATACAGAAGAAGAATTTGAAAAAGAGTTAATACAAAGGTTGGGGGTGAGTACATGACGAAAAACTTGGCTGTAAAAGATTACGCAAATGAAAATTCACCTACATGGTGTCCTGGATGTGGAGATTACGCAGTCCTTA
Organism: Alkalihalobacterium elongatum; assembly: GCF_019024285.1. GTDB lineage: Bacteria > Bacillota > Bacilli > Bacillales > Bacillaceae_F > Alkalihalobacterium > Alkalihalobacterium elongatum. Next base: position 30,561 of record NZ_WMKZ01000028.1, on the reverse strand, counting down.
GAGGCATCCAACGTTCATTGCACCAATTACAAATTGAACCAGAAAATACTACTTTAGTATCTGGAATTGGTTGTAGTGGGAAAATAGCTCACTATTTTGGTGGATACTCTATTCATTCTACTCATGGTCGAGCATTAACTATAGCTCAAGGAATAAAGGCAGCGCGACCAGAATTAACAGTTATTGCTGCTGGTGGAGATGGTGATGGCTATGGAATAGGTGTAGGTCATCTAGTACATGCAGCTAGAAGAAATTTAAATATAACCTATATCGTTATGGACAATGGAGTCTATGGGAATACAAAAGGCCAGACCTCCCCGACAAGCCCTATTGGCTATCAATCATCAACTACTCCAATTGGAAACATGGATACTCCAATAAATCCATTACTTCTAACCTGGTCATCAGGTGCGTCCTTTATTGCTCAAGGGTTTTCAGGTAATTTTAAACACTTAGAAAACCTAATCGTAAAAGGGATACAACACAAAGGATTTTCTTTAATAAACGTATTTAGTCCTTGTGTTGTATTTAATAAGGCTCAAGGTTACGATTTCTACAAAGAAAATATAAAATATTTCGATCAGCCCAGTTCTTCACCAGAAGAGTTTGTAGGAATGCTTAGTCAATCTAAAATGCCAGCAGGTATACTATGGCAAAAGCCTCCTAATTCAACTATCACAGAAGATTTGGTGAAAAATGAGGAAGATAATAATCTAGCAAAATATCTTTTTTCGAAGGTTATCTAAGAATATTTTACTGTGATTAAAATAATAGTGAAATCGAGGTGTCTGAATTGGAAAGCAAGATATTTGATTACATGAAGAAATATAATTATGAAAATCTTTATTTCTTTAACGACAATCAAACAGGTATTAAAGGTGTTATTTGTGTACACGATACGACGTTGGGTCCTGCTACTGGTGGATGTAGAATGTGGACGTATGCAACTGAATGGGATGCTATTGAAGATGCACTTCGACTCGGGAGAGGTATGACATATAAGTATGCGGCTGCAGGAGTAGATCTTGGAGGTGGGAAAGCGGTTATTATTGCTGATCCTAAAAAAGATAAAAGTGAAGCGTTATTCCGATCATTTGGTCGATTTCTTAATCGCTTAAATGGATTATATATTACAGGTCAAGATGTAGGAACAACTTTAAGAGATATGGAGACAATTCGTTCTGAAACCCCATATGTAGTAACTCTACCAAGAGAATTAGGTGGTGCAGGACCAATTTCACCTTCAACTGCATTAGGTGTTTTCCAATCCATTAAGGCATGTGTAAAAGAACAATATAATACTGATCAATTAAAAGACATTCGAGTGGCTGTTCAAGGTGTAGGTAGTGTAGGGTACCATCTTGTTAAATATCTAACAGAAGCAGGTGCAAATGTAACGATTGCTGACATTGATACGAAACGTACTAAAGAGTTAGTGGAAAAATTTGGTGTGCGTGTTGAGAGCACAGAGACAATTCATTCACTTGATGTTGAAGTATTCTCACCCTGTGCCCTAGGAAAAGTTATCAACGATCAGACTATTCCAGAATTTAAATGTAAAGTAGTTGCAGGTAGTGCAAACAATCAATTGGCTGATGAGAAGCATGGAGATTACTTAAACGAACTAGGGATTTTATATGCCCCAGATTATATAGCAAATGCTGGAGGTACAATTTACGATACTGACCGTTTAAAGCCAGGAGGTTTTAATGAAGCAAGAGCTATTAATCATGTAGAGAGAATCTATGAAACGATGACGGACATAATAGCAATATCAAAGGAAGAGCATATTCCAACTTACAAGGCTGCTGATGTATTTGCTGAAAGAAGAATTGAATCAGTAGGTAGGGCTAAATACCTTCAAAAAGATATTGTTAACAATATGAAGTAATTTTTTATTAAACTGATATATCACATATCAGTGGAGTATGTAAAAAGCTTAAAATAAAAAAATAAAAAGGAGATGGGAAAAAAGTGAGGTTAAAAGATAAGGTATGTATCGTAACTGGTTCTAGTATGGGAATTGGTGAAACTGTCGCAGAAAGGTTTGCAGAAGAAGGAGCTAAAATAGTAATTAATTCAAGAAGTCAAGACCGAGCAGATATTGCAGCAGCAAAACTTAAAGAGAAGGGCTATGATGTCATTGCAATAGCTTGCGATATGTCAAATAAAAAAGAAGTAGAAAGTATGATGAAAAAGACAGTAGAAAAGTTCGGAAAGTTAGATATCTTGGTAAATAATGCTGGGGTGAACCGTATCGCACCGTCTATTGAACTTTCGGAGGAAGATTGGAGGGCGGTTATAGATACGAATTTAACAGGGGTTTTCTTCGGGGCGCAAGAAGCGGCTAAGTTTATGGAGAAAAATGGAGGTGGATCAATTATTAATATTACTTCCATTTGGGGATCTGTAGTTGTACCAATGCGTGCAGCATATAGCTCAACGAAACACGGTATGAATGGTCTTACAAAAGTATTAGCTGTTGAGTGGGCAGAAAAAGGAATAAGGGTTAATGGCGTAGCACCAGCTTTTATTAAAACACCTTTGGATGAACAAGATCAAGACTCTGGTGGATATGGTGATGAAGATATTATGAGAAGGACACCTTTAAAGCGCTTCGGAACTACAAAAGAAGTCGCAGATGTCATTTTATTTCTAGCATCTGATGAAGCCAGTTATGTTACAGGTACAACTTATACTGTAGACGGCGGTTGGTTAGCTTATGGCGGTTGGTAAAGGAGGTAACTGATGTCTGTAGTCTTTATAGATCAATCAAAAGTAAATTTTGAAGTCTTAGAAGGAACTATTGGTTCTGGCGAAGCTTATATTACGAGAGTGGTTAATGATGAAATCTCCGAATCTCTTGGAGGCGGAATTGTTAAAATGAAAGGGTGTAAGTTTCCTTGGACAGTTAGATACGACGAAATCATCTATGTTCTTGAAGGAGAAATTATCATTTATGATGAAATGAAAAGGGAAAGAAAGATAGGGAAAAATGGAGATGTTTTCTTTATTGAAAAGGATACGCCAATAGTTTATGAAACAAACTCAAATGGTTCTTTCTTCTTTTCTTTATATCCTGCGAATTGGAGTAAAAAGTCTTAATCTTAAGTAAAAGGAAGAATTCCCTTCTTTGAAGAAGGGAGTTCTTCTAAGTTCAATTTTCTGAAGATTTCAAATACTCAAAAAGGGGTGGTTGTTATGACATTTGGGATTTTTCTTAGTCTAGTATTGTTTCCGATTTCTGTAGTGCTAGTAACTATATTAGTCTATTTAAGTGAAACAAAGAAAGACCGAGCTCGGGATATGCAAATACAAAAATCGTCAAACTCTGATGATGTGAAGGGAGAGTTATAATATGAACGCACATCCGCTTACTATTTCAGTTTTTATTCTCTATTTAATTTTATTAGTTGTTATCGGTTACGTAAATTCAAGGAAGTCTTCAGGTGGATTAACGGATTTTTTCTTAGCTGGTCGTAACTTAGGGAAATGGACTGTAGCATTTAGTGCAGTTAGTTCTGGTCGGAGTGCATGGCTAGTACTAGGTGTTACTGGTATGGCCTATGTAGGTGGATTACAAGCTGTATGGGCAGCTTTTGGTTATATCTTCGTTGAAATCTTTATGTTTTTCTATGTTGCAAAACGCTTCCGTAGGTTCAGTGAAAAAACAGGAAGCATTACGATACCAGATATTCTCGAATCTAGATACGAAGATAAAACAAATCTATTAAGAATTACAAGTGCTTTGATTATTATATTCTTTATGATTGCTTATGTAGGGAGTCAGATTGTTGCTGGGGGTACAGCATTTTCTAACAGCTTAGGTCTTTCATCAACAAATGGAATGTGGATGACCGCAGGTATTATTCTATTATATACAATATTAGGTGGATTTCACGCTGTAGCAAAAACGGATTTACTTCAAACGATGTTTATGTTTGTTTCGCTTACCATTCTCCCGATAGTTGCTATTATTGGACTAGGAGGATTTGGACCAGTTATTGACGCGATGCATGTTCAAGGCGCAAATTTTATTGATCCGTTCTCATTCTCATTTGGAGCTATTATGGGCCTTGTAGGTATTGCTTTAGGTAGTCCAGGTAACCCACATATTCTTGTTAGATATATGGCACTAAAGGACCCAAGGGAAATGCGAAAAGCTGCTCTCATTGGATCAATATGGAACTTATTAATGGCATATGGAGCAATTATGATTGGGTTAACAGGACGCGCATATTTTCCAGACATCTCACTATTACCAAATGAAAATCACGAAGCCATTTTTACGTCTTTAGGAAATGAATTATTTAACCCTTTCTTTTTTGGCGTACTAGTTGTTGCTATTTTAGCGGCTATCATGTCTAGTGCAGATAGTCAGTTATTAGTAGCATCAAGTGCTATTGTTCGAGATATATATGACAAGTTAATTGGTAAGGGTAAAGAAATCTCTCAAGCAAAGTTAATGTTATATAGCCGTCTATCAATTTTAATTGTGATGGGACTATCCCTCTTTTTAGCATTTACGATGACTGAATTTGTTTTCTGGATGGTATTATTTGCTTTTGGTGGTTTAGGAGCGTGTTTTGGTCCAGCGCTACTATTGAGCTTTTATTGGAAAGGTACAACGAAACAAGGGGTTTTCTGGGGGATGATTGCTGGGTTAATTACGGTCATTCTTGTAAAACAACAACCGCAATGGACATTTGTGTTTCTACCTGATATAAAGGCACTGGTTTCTAAATTGCTTTTTGGAATTACGTATGAAGCAGTACCTGGTTTCATAATAGCTACTCTTGTAATTGTAATTGTAAGTAAATTTACGAAGAGACCAGATAGTGCTGATGAAGTAGTTAATGATTTAAATAGACAGTAACATGTGTATAAATTCAAGTATCCTTTAGGTAGATTATTAAGATCTAAGTTTAGTATTTAGTTAATCGTTTCCTATTATAGGGTACTCTTTCAAAATTATAATTTGAGGGGGATGAAATGTCTGTCAAAATTAAAATTATTAAAAGCATCAAACATTTTTCCGACATAGAAGACATATATGGTGACATATGGGGAGTGTCAAATAAGGTCCCACTCCATAACCTTATTACTGTAGCCCGTCATGGAGGAGTTATACTAGGAGCTTTTAATAAGCAAGAAAAAATGATTGGCTTTTCATATGGCTTTCCAGGCGTTAATGATTTAAATTCGAATATTCCTAAAATTTACCTTTGCTCGCATATTTTAGGAGTAATAAAAGAGTACCGAAATCTAGGTATTGGCGAAGAATTAAAGTGGGCACAATATGATTATGCTTATAAAATGGGCTATACAAAAATTCTTTGGACATTTGATCCATTAGAAGCAATAAATGCTAAATTAAATTTTCATAAACTAGGAGCAATAAGTAATGAATATATAGAAAATTGTTATGGATTTATCAATGATCATTTAAATAAAGGAATTCCAACTGATCGTTTAGTAGTTGACTGGGAGCTTAAACATTCTCTTGTTCAAAAAAGATCATTAATTTCAAGTAAAGTAGATGCAAGGGAGTATTTTGAAGTCGGGAAAGTTAATGGGACAGTAGATAAAATAGAATGGGAATTAGGTAATCTTAAGGAAATTCCATGTAACATGATTTTAAAACTCCCAGTACCTGTAAATATACAGAAGATAAAACAAAATAACACAGATTTAGCCCGAAAATGGCGATATCAATTCAGGGAAGTTATGCGCACCTTATTTGCTAGTGGTTATAAAATTACAGACTTTATAGCTTCGACGACAGAGCTTAACCATTTCTATATTTTATCAAAAAATAGATGAAGAAGAGTCCCTGTTAGTTTAAAAACAGGGACTCTTCTATTATTAAGGCCATCATTTTTCCCAACTATTTTAGTATGGAAAATTCCTTTTTAATCTTACTCAATAACTCTGGAGAAGTCATAATATCATAAGCAGAGTTTGCCATACATTTGGCTCCTAAAATTAATCCTTCAAAACCTTGATCACTCAAAGCTGCTTCACGGAATTCGTGTGTATGACAAGCATGGGGTTCATTGCATATTTGAATATATGGGTGAATGGAAGGTACTACATGACTGACATTCCCCATATCTAGTGAACCACCAGACCCTTTTTCATGAATGGTAGATCCTTCTATCCCTAACTGAACAAGGTTTTCTGTAAACACATCAGATAACGCTAAATTTGTTCTCATATCATCATATGAAAATTCATAATCAGATATTTCAAGTGTCGCTCCAGTTGCTTGAGCAGCCCCTTCGGCACAACCTTTCACTTTTTTAACTAATTCATCTAAGTAACTGCGATTTTCGGCACGGACATAAAATTGAGCGATCGCGTGATCAGGTACGACATTTGCTGCTTTTCCACCTTCTGGAATTATGCCGTGAATCCGTACATCAGGAGTCACGTGTTGTCTTAATGCATTTATGGAATTAAATGTTTGAATAACAGCATCTAACGCATTGATGCCTTCATGAGGAGAACCTGCAGCATGAGCGGATTTTCCGAAAAACTCAAATTGAATAGCATCCATTGCTAATGATGAGCCACTTTTTTCATTTCTGTGGAACGGGTGGACCATCATTGCAACATCTAAGTGATCGAAAACACCTTGTTCAGCCATCGTTACTTTACCGCCACGTGTTTCTTCAGCAGGTGTACCATACACATAAATTTTTCCACCACAGCTATTCACAACTTTACTTAAGCCAATACCAGCAGCTACTGCCATTGTTCCAATAAGGTTGTGTCCGCATGCATGGCCTAGTTCAGGAAGAGCATCGTACTCTGCCATAAAAGCAATATTTGGACCAGGAATTCCGCTATCATAAATAGCTTCAAAAGCAGTTGGAAGTCCAGCTGTTCCTAATTCTACTCTGAAACCGTGTTTTCGGAGTTCCTCTGTTAATATTTTGGATGCTTTATATTCTTCATGACCTAATTCAGGATTTTCTCCAATATATTGACTAATCTTATAAAAAGAGTCTCTTAATTGTTCAATTGTTTGGTTAATGTTATTTTTCATTGGTACCTCCAAAATTCGCAAATATACCGTTATTGTATCATGTTTATTATTCTACTAGTTTAATATATATATTTCGTTTTGCGAAGTAAAAATATTTGTGAGAAAATAAAGAAAAGTTAATAGGAGGAGAATACATATGTTTAAAGAAATATTTTTTACAGAACTAAAAGAGTTAGCAACTATTCAAGGTGGCCCAGGAAATGAACATAATGTAGTGAAGCAGTTAGTCGAACGGTTGGAACCATATAGTGATAAACTTGAAGTTGATCATATGGGCAATATTTTCGCATATAAGTATGGAACCAACCCGGGTCCAACGATCATGGTATCTGCTCACTCCGATGAGATTGGTTGTGTTGTTCGTGATATTGATAATCGTGGATTTCTAAGGGTGGAACGAACAGGTGGGATGCTTGAAGCTTTAATGGTTGGCCGTAAAGTTCAAGTCAATGATCATTTTGGTGTGATCGGAGTAAAGGCTGGACATTTACAAACGCCTGAAGAGAGAAAGAAAGTCCCTTCAATCTATGAATTATATGTAGATATCGGTGCAACATCGAAACAAGAAGTGAAAGAGATGGGCATTCAAATTGGTGATCCGATCACATACATTAGTGATTTAGATCGTTTTTCAAACCAAGACTTGATTTGTGGAAAAGCTATTGATAATAGAAGTTGCTGTGTTTTGTTGCTTGAGTTATTTAAATCATTACGTCAAGATGAATTCAATGGAACGCTTGTTGGTGTAATTGCTGTTCAAGAGGAAGTTGGTTTAAGAGGTGCTAAAATAGCGACGTATAAAGTAAATCCAGATTATGCGATTGTTCTTGATACAATTCCTTGTGCAGACACTCCAGATAGTATCGGCAGTGGCTACCCAATTGGCATTGGAAAAGGTCCTGTTATTCCAGCGTTAGCAGGCGGTGGAGTAAGAGGCAATATTATGTCTAGACAAATGAAGCAGTGTATCATCAATTTTGCAGAGAAGTTAAACATTCCCTACCAGTTAGCGGTGATGTCAGGAGCAACGACAGACCTTGCTGCAGTTCATTTAGAGCGAGAAGGTATATTAGGCGGAGCCATAACGTTCGCGCGTCGATATTCACACTCTCCTGTAGAAGTAGCAGACTTAAATGATTTTGAACAAGGCTTTCTACTACTAAAGGAATTAATCAAAAATCAAGACCAATGGGGAAGTATGGAATTTATATAGTGAAGAAGAGTGCCAGGCACCTTTAATGCTGTAATTGATTAAAGGTGCCTGGCACCGGAAGGAAGTGTTGGTTATTCGTACTTATGAAAGGAATGGATATACGGTTTACCCTATTGTTGTTCCAGCAGGTTATGGTTTAGAAACTTGTAATTTTTATCTTGTTAAACATGATAGTGGGTTGACGTTAATTGATGCAGGAATGCCTGATGATAGCAGTTGGGAAGGGCTAATAAAAGCTTTAGAAAACAATAGTTTTCGCCTAGAAGACTTGACAGAAATTCTGTTCACTCATCATCATATTGATCATGTTGGATTAGTAAATCGAATTACGAAAACTCATTCTATCCCAGTTTATGCTCATTCTCTTTCGGTTCCAAGATTAAAAAGAGATAAAGAGTTCTTAAAGATGAGAGTGGAATTTTTTGAACAACTTTACCACGAGATGAACTGTGGTGAGGAAGGAAAAAAACAAATACAATATCTAAAAAAATCTATAAATAAAAATGATCATTTAAAAGTTGAACAGGAAATTACTACACTTCAAGAAGGTATGAGTCTCTTTAATTTTAAAATTAAAGAAGTACCAGGTCATGCTCCTGATCAAATTGCTTTTATCGACGAAACTAGCAAGTGGTGTTTTGCTGGTGATCATTTAATTCAGCATATCTCTAGTAATGCATTAGTTGAACCCGATCTATTAGGAAAACGTATACACTCACTTGTTGATTATAAAAACTCCTTAAAAGCATTTATAGATGTTAATGTCGATTTTGTATTCTCTGGTCATGGGGAGTTGATACAAGATCCAAAAAAACTCATTGAAATGAGACTGTCTAAAATTAAGAAAAAATCCGAGAAGGTCAAGGGTTTAATTGATAGCGGGATAACTACAGGGAGCGAACTGGCTAAGCATCTTTACCAAAGGCATTATAGTACTCAATTTGCATTAGTTATGTCAGAAGTCATTGGACACTTGGATGCTTTAGAATCAGATGGACAAATTGAAAAAACGATGAGAGCTGGGGCTTGGCATTATCGGTTAGGCTAGTTCCAAAGTCTATTAAATCAAAGATATTAACTAAAGTATGATCCTCCTTGGCAGAATTCAAGGAGGTTTTTCTGTTTGTCTCCTCTTTAAAAATGAACTGAATTTCAGTCTCACGCATGATGATATTAAATTTTTATCTGGTAAAATTTGTTTTATTACTTATAGGACCTAAATAGAATAAGGATGAGAAAGGGTGAGGTGCATTGAGTACATCGAATTATACTGAATATGCGATCGAAGCACTAGGTTTGGTCAAAACATTTGGAAAAAATCGTGCCGTAGATGGGGTCGATTTAAAAGTACCTGCTGGGACAGTGTATGGCATTTTAGGTCCAAATGGTGCTGGAAAGACAACAACGATTCGCGTGCTTGCAACATTATTAAAACCCGATGGCGGAACTGCAAGCATTTTAGGACATGACCTTGCAAGTGAAGCAAACCAAGTCCGTCAAAGAGTTAGTTTAACTGGTCAATTTGCTTCCATCGATGAAGACTTATCGGGAATGGAAAACTTGATTATGATTGCTCGACTTATGGGGTATTCAAGAAAAGAGGCAAAAGAAAGAGCAATGGAGTTGCTTCGAGCATTTGGTCTCGAAGAAGCAGCAAAACGTCAAGTGAAAAAGTATTCTGGTGGAATGCGTCGCCGTATTGACATTGCAGCAAGCATTGTCGTAACACCAGACCTGTTATTTTTAGATGAACCAACTACAGGGCTCGACCCGCGGAGCCGTAATCAAGTATGGGACATCGTACGTGTTCTTGTTGGTATGGGTACTACCATTCTCCTAACGACACAGTACTTAGATGAAGCAGATCAATTAGCTGATCGAATTGCCGTTATCGATCGTGGAAAGGTTATCGCAGAGGGGACGAGTGGGGAACTGAAAGCATCAGTAGGTTCAGGGACACTACACGTTAGACTACTTAATCCAGAAGATCGACGAAAAGCTGAGCAATTACTCACTGACATACTTGAAACTTCCATACAACTTGCTTCAGACCCAGCTGCTCTTTCAGCTCGTGTTTCAGATACAGAGCGTGTTGCGTATGCACTTGGAGAACTTTCCCGAGCAAATATTGCTATTGCTGATTTTTCTCTCGGACAGCCAAGTCTCGATGAAGTATTTCTGACTTTGACAGGCAGACCAGCAGAAGAAGACTCTAAAACAGAGGAGGTTAGTTCTTCATGAATACAACAGCAAGTAACCCTTCGAAATCCGAAGTAGATGATGCGTTACGAACAGCACTTTCGAATAAAAAGCGTCCTGAAAAAGCAAGTGGTTTAAATTCTTCACTCGTTTTTGGCTGGCGAGCCATTTTAAAAATCAAGTATGTACCAGAGCAGTTATTAGATGTAACGATGTTCCCAATAATGTTTACTCTCATGTTTACTTATTTGTTTGGAGGTGCAATTGCCGGATCGACTAGCGAGTATTTACAGTACTTATTACCAGGGATTTTAGTTCAGACGGTTGTCTTTACGTCCATTTATACAGGGACAGCATTAAATACAGATATTTCAAAAGGTATTTTTGATCGTTTTCGTTCCTTACCAATTTGGGGACCGTCTCCACTAGTTGGGGCGTTATTAGCCGATACCATTCGTTATTCGATTGCTTCATCAATCGTTATTGTGCTCGGATTAATATTAGGTTTCCGTCCAGAGGGCGGGGTGCTTGGTGTTTTACTAGGTGTACTCCTTTTACTTGTTTTTGCTTTTAGTTTATCGTGGATTTTTACGACACTAGGATTAGTAATGAGAACGCCTAATGCTGTGATGGGAGTTAGTATGGTCGTATTATTTCCGCTCACATTTGCAAGTAACGTATTTGTAGACCCTCAAACAATGCCGTCATGGCTTCAGGCATTTGTTGAAGCAAATCCGATTACATTACTTGTCACGGCTGTTCGTGGGTTAATGCAAGGTACCGCAACGTTAGAACAGATTTCTGCTGTATTCATCGCATCGGTTGTTATCGTTGCCATTTTTGCACCACTTACGATTTATTTATATAGGAATAAAAAGTAGGGATTGAAACTTAAAAACTTGTTCATAATCCTCTAATATAAACGCACACTACTAGTTAGGTGCGTTTATTTGTCTGGAAAAGGAGAGCAAAATAGTGAGTAAATTTAAGGTAGTTGTTACTGATTATGAATTTGAAACATTAGCTCCAGAAATGGAAGTGCTGAATACGGTTGCTGGAGTAGAATTCGTTCCTGTTCAATGTCGAACTGAAGAAGAGGTTATACGTGCAGCGCATGATGCAGATGGATTAATCAATCAGTATGCACCGATATCACGTAAAGTCATTGAAGCTCTAGAAAAATGTAAAGTTATTTCTCGATACGGAGTTGGAGTCAATACAATTGACTTAGAGGCAGCTACAGAAAAAGGAATTATCGTCGGTAATGTAACTGACTATTGTATGGATGAAGTATCTGATCATGCATTTGCTCTATTAATGGCATGTGTAAGAAAAGTAGTTACATTAAATTCTGCAGTGAAAAGTGGCAACTGGGACTTCAAGGTAGGTGTACCGATTTTTCGCTTGCGTGGTCGAGTACTTGGTCTTGTTGGTTTAGGGAAGATCCCACAAACATTAGCCTTGAAAGCTCAAGCGTTTGGTATTAAGGTTGTTGCGTATGATCCGTTTGTACCGAAGGATATAGCAGCATCGTTAAATGTAGAACTACTTGAACTTAACGATTTGTGTAAAGTTTCTGATTTCATTTCAGTACATGCCCCATTAATTGATAGTACCCGTGGTATGGTTAGTACAGAACAATTTAATTTGATGAAAAAAGAAGCATTTATTATTAATACGGCACGTGGACCTGTAATCGACGAAACGGCATTAATTAAAGCTCTACAGGATGAAGAAATTGCAGGTGCAGGTCTAGATGTTCTTGAGGAAGAACCTATAGAAAGTGATAATCCATTGTTACAGATGGAAAATGTCATTTTAAATCCTCACGTTGCCTGGTATTCAGAAGAAGCACAATTAGAATTAAAGAGGAAAACAGCTCAAAATGTTGCTGATGTATTAGCGGGCTATTATCCTACATACTTAGTTAATCGAGATGTTAAGAATAAAGTTAATCTACAGGAAAAGTGAAGGAGAGAAATATGAGTAGCGAGCTTCTTTTTAAAGGTGTGATCCCGCCAGTATCGAGCATTTTCACAAGTGAAGGTAAGCTTGATAAAGATGGAATGGGAAAGCTAATAGATTTTCTAATCGAGTCAGGAGTTGATGGACTATTCTTTCTAGGAACAGGCGGAGAATTTAGTCAAATGTCGGTAATAGAGCGCAAAGAGGTTGCCGAATTTTCAATAAATTACGTTGGAAAGCGCGTTCCCGTATTAATTGGCACTGGGAGTGCTAGTACACGTGAAGTAATCGAGTTAAGTCTTCATAGTAAAGAAATCGGTGCAGATGGTGTAGTAATCATTAATCCGTATTATTGGCCACTTTCAGACGAACATCTTTTCGCGCACTATGCCGAAATTGCTGAAAATGTAGATATCCCAATTCTTTTATATAACTTCCCTGGCTTGACTGGACAAGATCTTTCCCCTGATTTTGTACGTAAATTAGTGGACCATTATTCACATATCGTCGGAATTAAGGAAACAGTTGATACCGCAGGTCATATCCGAGAAATGATATTAAAAGTAAAAAGTAACCACCCACAATTTAGTGTTTTATGTGGATTTGATGACCATCTGTTTAACACCTTAGCATTAGGTGGAGATGGAGTAATTTCTGCAAGCGGCAATTTTGCGCCTGAATTGACAGTTGGGATTTATCAAGCATTTCAGAACAATGATTTGAGAACAGCAATTGAACTACATCAACGCTTAGCGCATATACCGTTAATGTACAAGTTAGATTCGCCATTTGTAAATGTTATAAAAGAGGCAATACAAATGCGAGGGCAAACAATCTCAACGTATGTATTACCACCTGCTAGGTCGTTAAGTGAGCAGAAAAAGCAAGAACTTAAAAGCATTTTACAAAAGGCTGGGTTAGTATAAAATCAGTTAGTTGTAAACAATGGATTTAATTTCATTTGCAGAGGTAAAATCGCATGAGTCTTTTGGGACGCATGCGATTTTTTGATTTTACATGCTGGCGAGTAATGAGAGATGCATTCCTATTAGAAAGAAACTAGGGAGCTACCCTTCAAATCCCTAGTAAACAAGCACGAATAATATGTGTCAAACGGTTTCAATCAACCTTGCCAATGAAACATAACTAATAATCGATATATATCAAAGTAAACGATTTTATCCTATATTTAACAAGTAATTATTGTAGTTAATTTATTTATTTGCCATAATGGATATTGTATAAACTAGTAGCTCTATTTAGCTGATGTTACTGTGTAAAAAGAACACTAGAAGGTAGGTAGTATATGTCGGAGCAAAATATCACAAGAATTAACCTTGATGGTAAGGAATTAATACTGATAGGAACAGCGCATGTATCAAAAAAAAGTGCGGAACAAGTTAAAGAAGTGATTGAAGCGGAGCGACCTGACTCGGTATGTGTTGAATTGGATGAACAACGTTATCAATCGATTATGGATAGTGATAAATGGAAAGATATGAACATCTTTAAAGTCATAAAGGAAAAGAAAGCAACACTTCTTCTAATGAATCTTGTTATTTCATCCTTCCAGAAACGGATGGCGAAGCAATTCGGGATTAAGCCAGGACAAGAAATGATCCAAGGCATTGAGTCTGCCAAAGAAGTAGATGCTGATCTCGTCTTAGCTGACCGTAATATTCAAATCACTTTTGCTCGAATTTGGCATAATATTGGTTTCTGGGGAAAAGCAAAGCTTCTTATGGAGATATTCGGAAGTATCTTTAACAAAGAAGAAATCTCTGAAGCAGACTTAGAAAAAATGAAGGAACAGGATATGCTTGACTCTATGCTTCATGAATTTACGGTTGCCTTTCCGAAGCTTAAGGAACCATTAATTGATGAGCGTGATCAGTACTTAGCGCAAAAAATTAAAGAAGCTCCTGGGAATAAGGTAGTTGCGGTTTTAGGTGCAGCACATGTTCCAGGAATAAAAAAAGAAATACATAAAGATAATGATCTCGCGTTGATATCAAAACGACCTCCAAAATCAAAAGTACCGATGATTATTGCTTGGATAGTTCCGATAATCATCCTTAGTATTATCGGATACACTTTCTTAATGAACCCATCAGTTGGGGTTGATCTTACGCTAAGTTGGATATTATGGAATGGATCGTTTGCGGCACTCGGAGCTGCAATCGCTTTTGGTCACCCTGTAAGTATCTTGACTGCTTTTATTGTAGCACCGTTAAGCTCCTTAAATCCTTTACTTGCTGCAGGTTGGTTTGCTGGTTTTGTGGAAGCCTATTTACGAAAACCAAAAGTTGGAGATTTTGAAAACTTGTCTGAAGATGTTTTTACTGTCAAAGGTTTCTGGAGTAATATGGTAACCCGAATATTGCTAGTTGTTGTCTTGACAAACTTAGGAAGTGCTCTAGGGACGTTTATCGGAGGAGCCGACGTTATCCGAATGTTTATACAAAACATTCTAGGCGCATAGATTGATTGTACATAAAAATAATTTTAATGTTTGAAGTGCAAAGGCAACTGCCTTCGTTTGACAAGTAGCATCTGAAGCAGGTGCTACTTGTTTTTCCGATAAATAGAGCAGGAGATGTTGAAATTGGTAAAGCCGTTTGTAAAGTGGCCAGGAGGCAAAACTACAGAATTAAAAATAATACATCAATATATGCCACAAACGATTAATCATTATATTGAACCCTTTTTAGGTGGCGGTGCATGTTTTCTATCTATTAAAAAGGAACGTTATGCTCGCGCTTTTGTAAATGATTTTTCGACCGAACTTATTTCTCTATATGCATTTATTAAAGATAAGAATGAATTGTTCTATCAATATTTGCATGAGATGTGGAAAATATGGAGCTTCTTTGGTGAATTGACTGATGAATACTATGAAACACTTCGTCACTTTTATCAGCAATTCAAAAATGAGAAAATAAGTATAGAAGAAGTAAAACTAATAATTTATACATTTATTGAGGATAGACGAGAAGATATAAGGACTGGTGTACATAAAAATCTAGATCTCAACTTCGAAAGGTTATTAGAGGAATTAAACCGTTCAATTTATTCTAAGTTTACAAACATTAAAAATAATGAGTTGAAAAAAGGCAATATGCCCGAAGAAGACTACCGAAAAAACTTTGAAGCTAGTATTCGAGCTAGTTTATATACGTATTTTCGGTATTTGTATAATGAGAGAGTTAAATATAAACTCAAAAAGGAAATGCACATTGCGTTATTTTTCTATTTACGTGAGTTTTGTTATTCCTCCATGTTTCGATACAATAAAAACGGTCATTTTAATGTGCCATATGGTGGGGTCACATACAATAGAAAAGCTTTGCATCATAAAATAGAGTATTTATGGAATACAGAACTCCACGATATTTTAAAAAATACAGAGATTTATAATTTAGACTTCGAAACATTCCTACAAGAGGTTCCGGTAGGAGAGAATGATTTTATCTTTTTAGATCCTCCCTATGATAGTGACTTTTCAACGTATGCAAACCACTCATTTGTAAGTAATGACCAGGTGCGTCTAGCAAACTTCTTATTAAATCATTGTAAGTCTCGCTTTATGCTAGTTGTTAAAAATACAGATTTTATTTTCGACCTTTATAATCAACCTGGTGTACAAATTATCGGCTTTAATAAAGAATACAGTGTTAGTTTTATGGATCGTAATGAGCGAAAGGTTGAGCATATTTTAATAAAAAACTATTAAAAGAGCATAAAGTACATTAAGAGAATAAACCAACCACTGATTTATTCTCTTTTTATAGGGTCTGTTAAAATATAGTATTTACCTTAAAGGTAATTTTACACGATGAGTCCTAAATCCGCGTATAGAAGTATACTCAGTAATTTGAGTTGTAATAGTCAGGAAATGAGCCAGAACCTTGTCCGAAAGGGTACCCATGGTGCCAGTGATATTCATGGTGTTTTATTGGCGATTGACTTTTGTTTTGTTTTTTTACTAATTGCTTGACCTTTAATTGATTGCCATACTGACCGTCTACGTAGCTATGATTTCCTTCTGGTTGATAATGTTCGATGTGGCCATGGTTTACGTTTGGATAAATGGATCCAACGTTCCCGTAATTAGGGTAAAAATAAGGGTGATATCCAAAATGACCTTGATACATATTAGGGTGTGCCCAAATATGACTTTGTCTATTAGAAAACCCAGATCTCACATCATTTGGTATAAATCCGTACATACCTTGAAATGAAGCTGTATTCAATCCAATTCACCTCCTTCAAGATATAGCTATTTTATTTATGTTTAACAAAAAAGAGCTTATCCTTTTACAAATTAGGCGGACGAACATCACAAAATGGTATAGAAAAGAGCTGATGGTGATGGAGTTACAATTACAATTTGTTCAAAATGTAAAACATTGTTTTAATGAGTTGGGGAAGAAATGGTTAGACGAATTGCCTAATATCATCAAATACTGTGAAGAAAAGTGGTCATTACAAATACAGAAACCGTATACTCTTTCAATCAATTATGCTGCACCTGCTAAGTTACTGAATGGGAAAGAGGTTGTCGTAAAGCTCTGTTTACCAGGGGACGAATTTTTAGGTGAGCTTGAGGCACTACAATTACTTCAAAAGCGAGGTATAGTAAGGTTAATTGATGCGGACACAGAGCGTGGAGTTATGGTATTGGAGAAAATTACTCCAGGTCATGCATTGGCAGATATGAATGAGGATGAAGACGCCTGTTTAATAGCTGCTCGTGTGTTCCGTACACTAATTACGCGAGTGCCAACAATCACAAAAATTTCTACGACTAAAGATAGGGAAAAAAAGTTAAGAGAAATCTTCAGTGAACATCGTAATGGTATCGGCCCAATTACAAAAGATACACTGGAAAAGGCACTGAAATTGTTTCATTACTTAAATAAAACAACGAAAGAGAGTTGGCTTCTTCATGGTGACTTTCATCCATACAATATCCTCTTATGTAAGGACGGCTCCTGGAAGGCTATTGATCCAAAGGGTCTAATTGGTGAAGCAGAATATGATCTCATTCAATATCTGTTAAATAAGCTGCCTGAAGAAGGAGCTTACGACGTCATGAGAAAAAGAGTTGATATTTTTACTCATGAACTACAATTAGATAAAAAAAGACTTTTACTTTGGGGGTATTGTCATGCTGTTTTGGCCACTTCTTGGACAGTAGATGGAGATAATTACAGTCGATCTTTTTATCAGGGGATCATGATTTTTGAAAAACTATATGAGGAGAGTTTTGGAATAAAAAAATAAGTGTGAATGGTAATTCAAGGAAAAAAGGCACCGCAGTTTAGGTCTTAGGTGCCAATGAAATTGGTATTAGTGAGGTTATGTGAGTTGAATTCCATATTCCTCTAAAACAGAACTTAATATGGGTCTCTCATTGCCATCATGACCTACAACATGAGTGGCAGTAATTAACGAATTCAGGATTGCTTCTTCAGTCGCTTCGCCAACCGCTCGGAAAGCTAAGTCAATCTCTTCTTCATGTATTATAGAAATTGAAAGACATTGAGCTGGTTTTTCGTGAGGGATTTTAGCTGCGGTAGAAAATCCAATCGCAATATCCCCACTTCCATTTGTAATAATAGATCCTGTTCTAGCTAGACCTGTTACAGTTCGTTTAATTATACGGTTTAACTGTCTTTCAGATACAGGCAAATCTGTTGCAACAATAAATATGATTGAACCTTTGTCCCGATCTTCGTAGTTACGCGTCATCGCCTCGTCTATGTTTTTTCCAATCGGCATTCCAGCTATAGTTAAATCATTTAGTTTTCCAAAGTTAGATAAAACTAAAACACCTATTGTATAAGTTCCATGATTTAGATGTATTACCCTTGAAGCACTACCGATTCCACCCTTCAATGAATAACAAACCATTCCAGTTCCTGCGCCGACAGTTCCCTCTTTGAATTCTGTAGCTGTATTTTCTAAAGCTTGAAGAACGTGGTCTTTTGTAATGGCCCTCGCTCGAATGTCATTTAAGATCATATCATTACATTCACCGACTAAAGGATTAACTGTTCCAGTTGTTCGTCCGACTTCGGGATTTTGGTTAAGCATGTATTCAATTAGTGCATCTGCAGCTGTTCCTACACTTAAAGTATTTGTTAAAATAAGAGGTGTTTCTAATGTGCCTAATTCATTCATTTGGATCGAACCCATCGTTTTACCGAAGCCATTGATCACATGGGTCGAGGCAATTAATTTTTCTTTAAAAAGATTTCCTTGATGGGGGAGTAAAGCAGTCACACCAGTTTGCATTTCTCCATCACTCAATGTATGATGACCAACAGTAACACCGTCTACATCGGTAATCGCGTTATATTTCCCTGTTTCTAATTGTCCAATTTTCACTCCATAATCTCTTATTCTTTTTTGCCCAAGCATGTCCTACCACCCTTTCATCCTTCAAGCTTTATTTTCGCAAACAGCTTCACGACAATCAAGGAAGTTGTTCCACTTCAAAAGTTAATAGATGAATTTAGTTAAGTTAGTGTTCAATGATGAAATACAATTAAAGGAGTTAAAGGGAAAATGAGGTGAGATAGTGGGTGAAGTGAAAACGGGACTACGATTACTTTTATTAAAACAAATTTTTCTTGAACATACAGATGACCACCATCAATTATCCATAAAGGATTTAGTAGGAAAGTTAAAAATGCAGCTTGGTCCTAACGAAAATGTTGAACAAAAAGCGGTGAAAAGATATATTAAAACCTTACAAGCAACAGGTTTTGAAATTATTGAAAATGTTGAGAAGTACGGTGAGATTTATTACAGTCATCAGGACAGACTATTCGAAAACTACCAGCTAAGACTCTTAATTGATCCGATACTTTCGGCAAGGTTTATAACCGAAGACGAAAAGAAGCACCTCGTTAATAACTTAAAAAAATTGACAAGTAAATATAAGGCAAAATCACTACCTGATCCAATCGTATATCATCAATCAATCAACAGTAATTACCAGTTAATAAAGTTACATATTGATATTATTCATACTGCTATTTATGAACAGAAAATGATTAACTTTCAATACGGTGACTTTGATTTCAATAAGAAATTTCAATTAAGGCATGGGGGTGCTATTTATCAAATTGAACCTCATGCATTGATTTGGGAGTCTAATTTTTATTATCTTATTGGTGAAGATATTAAATATGATGAGAAGGGAAACCCGAGAAACTATCGCCTTGATCGAATGAGGAATGTAACTATTACCGATGAACGCTTTGTGAAAAAAACGCGGGATCTTAGTATGTACGTACAAAACTCGTTTCATATGTTTGGCGGTCAAGATGAATGGGTAATGCTTGAATTCAAATTAGACCAAAGCGTACTAAATGGTGTGATCGATAAGTTTGGCATTCAAGCAAATATAAGACTTACAGATAGGGAGACTTTTATACTTAAAGCAAAAGCGAAAATAAGTGACGGATTAAAAGGGTGGATTTTGACGTGGGGAAGTAAAGTTAAAGTTCTATCACCAGCTGTTTTAGTGGAAGAGATAGAGATGGAAATTGAGAATATGATTAAAAATTATAGTTAAGGTGGCAGCATTTTTTTGCAGCCACCTTTTTTAACATGGACATATTATTTTATTAACAGGATTTAGCTGGTGTTTTTACTTTTTTCCAGCTAGAGTAGCCTCCGCGTAAATGAATTACTTTTATAATATCATCTACTCGTTGCAATTGCCGCTCTATGAATGACACGAGTAAGTGTAAAAATTTGACTCCGAACGTTGTTAACAACAACCGCTTTGTAGCGTGGAGAACTTCTCCTGACCTAATATAAAACGAAAATTAACACAGTTACTAATAATCCCACCCAGATCGATAAGAGGATACAATAGCCCATGATGTTACGAATGTGGAGTCCTACAACACTTAAGATTGGGAGGGCCCAGAATGGTTGTATTAAATTAGTCCATGCGTCTCCCCACCCGACAGCCATTGCAGTTTTTGCTGGATCTACTCCAAGTTCAAGGGCTGCTGGGATTTGGAGAGGGCCTTGTAACGCCCATTGACCGCCGCCAGATGGTGCTAATATATTTACAAACCCCGCTACCCAGAAGGAAAATACGTTAAATGTTTCACTTGATGCAATCGAAGACATACCGCCGATGATCCATTCCCCTAATCCCGAGCTTCCAAGGAGGGCGATGATCCCCGCATAAAAAGGAAATTGCAGGATAATAGGAGAAATCGACGAGGCAGCTTTTTTAAACGCACTTGCGAAATTTCCTAAAGAACGATGGAACAAGAGACCAGCGGCGAAAAACAAAAGATTAATTACATTTAAATCAAGGTCGCCTCCCTTTACAAAGTAAGAAGTGACATATAGGAGACCAATCGCACCAGTTATAATCCCGAAGAAAGGTGTAGATTCTAACTTTTTTGCTGGAGATAGGTTAGTGTTAGTAGTTATAGGGTCGGGAGAAACATCGACTTGTTTAGAAGTTTTTGGGTTGAATGGAATGATCTCTGACTTGTTTTTTGGAGCCATTAGCACAATGAAGATAGGCATTGTTATAAGCAATGCAAGGAAGATTGTAATAGTGGATGTGTGAAAAATGGTTTCTGATGTTGGTATGACGCCCATTACATCAGCTAAAAAATGACCTTCTGTAGCAACGGTGAGTCCGATTGAGCTAGAGAGACCAGCTGTGTAAAGGACTGTTGGTGCATATGCAGATGCAACGAGTAGCGGGAAGTGAGCTTCTTGATTGCGTCTACCGATTTCTCTTGCTAAGATAGCACCAACAACAACTGCTAAACCCCAGTTAATATAATATGCAAACGAGGCAATTAAAAAGACGAGTACATACGGTTTCTTCGCCCCGTTAGAAAAGGTAGCGATTTTTTCTAATCCTTTGTTAATAAAGGGAACTGAGGCAAGAACCATTCCTGTCATTAACAATAAAACCATTTGCATTGTAAATGCTAAATAAGTCCAAAACCCTTGTCCCCATGATTCAACAAGCGCCATTGGTGTTGAAAAGTTCATTAACCATCCGACGAAAAAAACAAGTAAAGTCATTAATACAGCGATTACAAATGCATCTGGCAAATACCTTTCTACAAGCCGTGAAAACCTGTTTGCAATATTAGCCAACATCCTATAACCCCCTCTTATAGATAAGATCTACACTAATAAATCATATACATGAGTTATAGAATTGATGTATCTAATATTTAAACAGTATAGGGAGTGCAGGAAAAATAGTTAGAAGTAGACTTGTCTACTCCTTTTCTGTATCGTAATAATAAGCGCCACTTGGATATTGCTCATTTGGCTTAATATATTTTATATTCAGTGAATATTTCTTTCGAATATCCCGTAATGTCCGTGTCCAATCTCGTATATTACTTATAATTTGCAATTTTTCAGGTTCGAGTATTTTATTAGGGGTCAGTTCAATATATACTTTTAATTTCTGATAACCACTAGGTTGTGAGAGGACAACTTTCATTTTTTCATTATCTTCATCGGAAAATAAATTTTTCTTCCCAAGGTTACACTGCTCACATAACGTCCAAAGGTTGTCGAGAGTAGATTTTCCTCCCATATCAACAGGTGTTTTATGGTCTATATGTAGCTTAACACCGTCTTTTATTCCTCTGCCACAGCGTTGGCAGGTTGAAAGGTCCCTTTGTAATACGGCATATCGTAGCTTATCATTAATAGGTTCCCTTTTAGTGTCGGTTGCTGTTTGTGTTAAAGAATTTAATCGATAACCATCTTTTAATGTTTCAATATCCCAACCGTCGTCTTTTCTAAGAGAGCGGATCGTACGTTGCCAATCATGAACACCAGCTACATTACTTAGCTCTTTTCGACATAAGTCTTTTCCTACGTTTTTCTTAAAATGTTCTAACAGTCTCGACTTTCCGCTACTTCGCATAATCATTAGCTCCTTTCCGTTAATAAGACTACTTAAATTATACTTGATATGTGATCGTACATGAAATGTTACTTGAGTCTTGAAGACCTTTAGTGCATAGACAATTAGAAGGTTTAATCATTGTTTTTTTAAAGTAAGGAGGATTTTTAAAAATGAGACGTATTATGATTTTAGGGGTTTCTGCTGGTGTTGGAAAGTCTACTTTTGCTCAAAGGTTAGGTAGGATATTAAATATAGAAGTATTTCATTTGGATAAACTGTACTGGAAGCGAAATTGGGTTGAGTCAACAGTCGAAGAGTTTGCAGCACATCAACAAAAGATAGTAGAGAAAGAAAAATGGATCATTGAGGGTAACTATAGTAATACATACGACATTCGTGCCAAGTATGCAGACACGATCATTTATTTAGAACTTCCGTTAATTGTATGCATATCCCGTGTCTTTAAAAGGTTGCTACTAAATATAGGTAAGACTAGACCTGACATGGCACCAGGTTGTAAAGAAAAAATAGATTACGAGTTTTTAAAATTTATATGTACCACTTATCATTCGCGAAAGAAAAAAATGAATGATCGTCTCGAGCAATTTCATCAATCAGGTATACAAAAAAATATCATTATCCTAAAGAGTAAAAAAGATATTCAGACATACATAGATAATTTAAGCACCTTAAAACGGTCAGAACAAAGCATAAAATGACAGGTTTATGTCTATACAAGAGTGCTATGACTAGGATCTAAGTATGGGTTGGTTGAAGCTTTACAGAAGGCAATTAACTATATGGAAGAACATTTACTAGATGATATTTCAGTGGAAGATTTTGCAAAACAAGCGAATGTATCCGCCTTTCATTTTCAACAATAAAATAATGGGCGCTTCCTTCAATAAAGGAAAGCGCCTAATATCATTTAATCGTTTTCTTTACCATCATCTTTATTAAACCAAAGTGGTTCATTATCATCAACTTCACCATTATAGTTGATAAATATTTCTTCACCTTTTTTTATATCCTTATACGCATAGTAATCAAAAGTGTGGTTGTCAAAATTAATTTCATAGGTTGCATTTGGCTCATACGAATGGTTAAAAAGCATGCCATATCCTAAGACTATTGCCGTATGGTTAATACCATATTCATATACATAATCTCCGAGTATTGTTTGATCCAAAAATTCATGTTGTTCATTAGGAACAGGAACAACTGGCGCTTCATGGAAAAGCTGGCCTTTTGCTATGTCTTGAGTGGCGAAAACACCTCGGTTGAATTCACCTTCACTTATTGTAGAGTTCTTTACCTCAATCATGTTAGTCACCTTCACAATCTACGTTATTTATCTTTTTCTCTTATCTGACTGTACCATTGTATATTAGATACGACAATTGAAAAGTATTAAAAATACTATTTGCTGTTTATGCAGTAAGCGATGTTATTAAACAAGATCCAATATTCGAAAAGCATAAATATCATAATCTGTCCTTGGATTAAAAAGCTTAAAAATTTTTCTTGGGCTTGGTGATGGTATTTTAGGACCGCATATGTATTTGCCTCTGGCAGCGGGAATGATTTTGTATCAATCTTGAGGAGACTACCTTCAAGCAATTCTCTTCTGACAGTTGACGAAGGGAGATAGGAAACTCCAAGTCCTTCACGATAAAACGTTTTGTGATATGGATTTGCGAAACTTTCATCATCTGAACTGCAGGGTAAAATAATTTTACCGTCTTACATAAGTTGTACAATAGCCAGGATGATTATGAGTTAATAAGTAATTTGCTGATAATATTTCTTCTTCATCAAGTGTATACGCAGACTCTGCGTATCTACCATCGTGTTGTGTAACTAATAACCTTAACTTTGTATAGTAAGGTGCTTTTAAGATCAGGGTGAAAGCTTTCTAAGTATGAAAGTCCAATATCTACAACACCATCGAGAACCGCTTTTTCGATGTCTATTAATTCAATAATTTCAATGTACAAGGGGAGAGATGGGCCAGTGTTAGTTTGGCTGTGTAGCCTTGCGTAAACGTTTGCAGGTCGTTTATTCCATCCTCGTAAAGCATTTTCTTGGTTATTTCAGGCCACCTTTTCAACCTTTCAGTTCCTGAAAGGCTCATCGTGTGAAATTAACTAATATCAACAATTTCCTCTAACAAATATTTAGTATAAATAATATTTATTATCCTCTGATGATTCGACCTGAAATGGCAACATAATCTATCAAAAATAAACGAATCCTATTTCAATAATTAGTAATTTAAATTATAAAAATAATTAAAACCAATTTGACTTATAGGAATAATGTAGTACGATAAAATTATTCATTTATTAGTTTTATATTTTGTGAGGTGGATTTTGTTGCAATTACAAGTCATGAACAGTCCGTTTAATGAGGAGCAGGCAGAACTCCTTAATCGCCTTCTGCCAACGTTAACAGAATCACAAAAAGTATGGTTGTGTGGTTATTTAGCAGCGACTCAGTCTGTTACTACAGCTCCAGGAGTAGTAGCAACACAACCAACAGAAGTAACAGCCCCGACTCCAGCTAAGGCAATTTCTAAAGATGTAACCGTTCTTTATGGTTCGCAAACAGGAAACGCTCAAAGACTTGCTGACAGTACGGGTAAAACTCTTGAAAAACAAGGATTTAAGGTAACTGTTTCTTCGATGAGTGATTTTAAGCCTAATCAATTCAAAAAGGTAGAAAATTTACTAATTGTTGTAAGTACACACGGAGAAGGTGAACCACCAGATAACGCAATTTCTTTCCATGAGTTTCTCCATGGTAGACGCGCCCCGAAGCTTGATGGTTTAAGATTTTCTGTATTGTCGCTTGGAGACAGCTCATATGAATTCTTCTGTCAAACAGGAAAAGAGTTTGATCAAAGGTTAGAGGAGTTAGGTGGTACAAGACTTTATGCACGTGTGGACTGTGACCTAGACTTCGACGAGCCAGCAGCCGAGTGGGTTAAAGGAGTAATTGGTGGCCTAAGTGAAGCGCAGGAAGGAACAGCTGCAGAACCTGTTGGAAATTCTGCACAAGAAGCGGCTACAACAATTTATAATCGTACAACTCCGTTTCAAGCGGAAGTACTAGAGAATTTAAATTTAAATGGTCGTGGGTCTAATAAAGAAACACGTCATCTGGAAATTTCACTAGAAGGTTCAGGCTTAACATATGAGCCAGGTGATAGTCTAGGTGTTTATCCAGAAAATGATCCTGAATTAGTTGAATTACTATTAAAAGAAATTAAGTTCGACCCGAATGAGAGTGTGACTGTAAATAAACAAGGGGCAATTAGCTCGTTTAAGGAAGCGTTAAGTACGCATTTTGAAATTACTGTTATAACAAAGCCTCTCCTAGAGCAGATTGCGAAGTTGTCAACAAACAACGAGCTTCATGAACTAGTTTTACCAGGCAGTGAAGCAAAGTTAAAGGAATATATTAAAGGCCGTGACTTATTAGATTTATTTCGCGATTATGGTCCTTGGGGAGCATCAGCACAGGAGTTTGTTTCAGTACTTAGAAAAATGCCGCCGCGCCTTTATTCAATCGCAAGTAGCTTATCGGCAAACCCTGATGAAGTTCATTTAACAATTGGAGCTGTACGATATGAAGCTCATGGACGTGAAAGAAATGGCGTATGTTCTATTTTATGTGCAGAACGTTTACAACCGGGAGATACATTACCGATCTTTATTCAAAATAACCAAAACTTTAAGTTGCCTGAAAATCCAGATACACCGATTATTATGGTTGGTCCAGGTACAGGAGTTGCTCCGTTCCGTGCCTTTATGCAAGAACGTGAAGAGATCGCAGCGGAAGGTAAGTCGTGGATGTTCTTTGGCGATCAGCATTTTGTAACAGATTTTCTCTATCAAACAGAATGGCAAAAGTGGCTAAAAGACGGTGTCCTAACGAATATGGATGTTGCGTTTTCTCGTGATACAGAAGAAAAGGTTTATGTGCAGCACCGTATGCTTGAAAATAGTAAAGAACTGTTCCAATGGCTTCAAGAAGGGGCAGTGGTTTATATTTGTGGGGATGAAAAGCATATGGCACATGACGTTCACAACACACTTCTTGATATTATCGAAAAAGAAGGTAACTTGAACCGTAATGAAGCAGAAGCTTACTTAGCAAATATGCAACAACAAAAACGATATCAACGAGATGTATATTGATTTATTGATTGAAAGGAGTTTATAAACATGGTGAATAAGACTTTGTTAAAAGCACCCGAAGGCCCGCCAAGTGATGTTGAACGTATTAAAGAAGAAAGTAATTATCTGCGCGGTACCTTGAAAGAAACAATGCTTGATCGGATTAGTGCAGGTATTTCAGATGATGATAACCGTTTGATGAAATTCCATGGAAGTTATTTACAGGATGACCGTGATCTTCGTAATGAGCGTCAAAAACAAAAATTAGAGCCTGCGTATCAATTTATGTTACGAGTGCGTACTCCTGGTGGGGTAGCTACCCCTGAACAATGGCTTGTGATGGATGATCTAGCTCAAAGATACGGGAATGGGACTTTAAAATTGACGACGCGTCAAGCGTTTCAAATGCACGGTATATTAAAATGGAATATGAAAAAAACAATCCAAGAAATCCATGCTTCTTTACTAGATACGATAGCGGCATGTGGGGATGTAAACCGTAACGTTATGTGTAACCCTAACCCTGATCAATCAGAAGTACATGAGGAAGTATTTAAGTGGTCAAAACTATTAAGTGATGACTTATTGCCACGCACGAGAGCATACCATGAGTTGTGGTTAGATGAAGAAATGGTAGCAGGGACTCCAGATGTTGAAGAAGCTGAACCGATGTACGGACCACTTTACTTACCGAGGAAGTTCAAGATTGGTATTGCAGTTCCACCGTCAAATGATGTTGATATTTTCTCGCAGGACCTTGGTTATATTGCCATTGTAGAAGACGATAAACTAATTGGATTTAACATTGTAATTGGCGGCGGTATGGGGATGAGTCATGGAGATAAAGAAACGTATCCTCAAGTTGCAAAGGTCATTGGCTTCTGTAAACCAGAGCAAATTTATGACGTTGCTGAAAAAATCATCATGATCCAACGTGACTATGGAAACCGTTCTGAACGAAAGAATGCTCGTTTCAAATATACAGTTGACCGACTGGGTTTAGATACGGTCGTAGCTGAACTTGAAGCTCGTCTAGGCTGGAGCCTCGAAGAAGCAAAGCCATACCACTTCGACCACAATGGTGATCGTTACGGCTGGGTTAAAGGTGCAAAAGGTAGATGGCATTTTACGTTATTCGTTGAAGGTGGGCGCATCACAGATCTCGAAGATTATAAATTAATGACAGGTTTACGCGAAATTGCGAAAATCCACACAGGAGATTTTCGTTTAACGGCTAACCAAAACTTAGTAATTGCGAATGTAACGAGCCAGAAAAAGAAGAAAATAACTGACTTAATTGAACAATTTGGTTTAACTGATGGAAAACAGTATTCAGCTATCCGCCGAAGTTCATTAGCCTGTGTAGCTTTTCCAACATGTGGTCTAGCGATGGCTGAAGCTGAGCGTTATTTGCCAGTACTAATAGATAAAATCGATCAAATCGTAGATGAAAGCGGGCTACATGATAAAGAAATTACAATCCGTATGACAGGCTGTCCAAACGGTTGTGCACGTCATGCGCTCGCAGAAATCGGCTTTATAGGTAAAGCTCCAGGTAAATATAATATGTATCTCGGTGCAGCATTTGATGGAAGTCGCCTAAGTAAAATGTACCGTGAAAACATCGGTGAAGAAGAAATTTTAAATGAGCTTCGTGTCTTATTGCCACGCTATGCAAAGGAGCGGCAAGAAGGAGAGCACTTTGGTGACTTTGTCATCCGTGCTGGTATTATTAAAGAAACAACTGACGGTACAAATTTTCATGATTGATCATAATAAAACATAAAAGAAGAGGCAGGGTACAGTTTAATCTGGATCCTGTCTCTTCTTTTGAAACATTTGGCAACTCGTAGCAGTTAGATAATGATATAACCAGCTTCCTCAATGGCAGCGACTAGTTTTGAAACTTCAGTTTTCGTTTCATCAAATTCAATATTTACTGTCTTATCTTTTAATTTTGCTCTGGCGTGACTGACACCATCGATAGATCTTAGTGCTGCCTCAATCGTTTCAAGGCAGTTTCCACAACTCATTTTCTCGACTTGAAGTGTTGTATGGTTCATTTTGTATAGTCCACCTTACTTTTTATACCTAGTATGTATTGATACTCAATAAAGTATAAATGGACTTGATGAAATTAATAAAAAAAGAAGCCTCTCTAAATAAATATGAGAGGCTTCATTACGTTGTTTTTATAACTTAAATAAAATACCAATTACTGAATAGATAATAACAGTAGAAAATAGTACTGTCATATGAATGAGCGAGAAGATAAATAAAGATTTTGCCCATTTCCCTGGATCCATTTTTTTATAACCGTAGATACTTAGGATGAGCCATATTACACCTAAAAGAAGTGCGACTAACATAAGGCCGAGGCTAAGTGATCCTAAAAGAAAGCTCGTTGCAATTAAAATGACCAAGTAAACATTCGTCTGTATATACGTTCTTCTAATCCCTTTTACTACTGGTAGCATCGGTACTTTAGCAGCTTTATACTCTTCGTGTTTACGGATAGCGATGGCATAGAAATGGGGCATTTGCCAAATCACTGCTATTACAAATAGACCTAAAATAGCTGGGTGTGTAATGTCTGGGTGTATAGCTGCCCAACCAATTAGAGGTGGCATTGCTCCAGAGATACTTCCAATTTCAGTATTATAGATTGTCCTTCTCTTACTCCACATCGTATATGGCACGACATAAAAAAACAATCCTAGAAACCCTAGGAGTGCAGCTAATTGAGTAGCTAGAGCAAGAATAATGACTCCAGAGATAGACATTGAAATAGCTAGCCATAGCACTGTAGTAACTTTAATTTCACCGGTTACAGTTGGCCTGTTTTTAGTTCTTTCCATAATGGAGTCGATATCACGATCATATAAATTGTTGAATGCACCAGCAGCACCCATTACAAGAATAGAGCCAACTAAAGCAAAGATAATTTCAGGTATTTTATCAAAAAGACTATATTGATAGGTGTATAAAGCCAATGTTAATCCAGCAAACATCGTAACTAAGTTTGATTTAATAATCCCAGTTTTTACCGTTAGAGCTAGGTTGTTTGACAGGCTCTGTTTCGGAGTGGTTATGTTTTGTTCCCCTTGCATTATTTCCCTCTTCCCTTTTACTAGATGATCTCATACGATCGCATTCGAAATGTGAATGGAGAATGAAAGAGATTTCAACTAAATAATAACACATTTCGACACTAGTAGGAATTTATATACTATATGGAATAATAGTGATTTCTGTCGGAATTGTCAAGAGTTGTCGAGAGGTGAAGAAAACTGTAAGTTTATAATACGTAGGGAATATCTAAATGAGATGAGGACTGAAAAATGAACTTTATTTAGAAAAGTATGCACCAATGCTTTAACTAGACAATTAACCATTCAAATCAAAGACTTATTTCCTTAATGCAGGGAATACAACTGATCCTTCTTTCCTTTATATATGTAAAATTTACTGAATATGTTTAATTTATTTTAACTCAAACCAACCAAAAGAAGAGGTAGAAGATATTAACGAACAGAAAAACACCTAATCTTAAAATAGTACATCCAGTAGATGAAATAATATTCACTTCTCCTGAATCTGAAAACATAATAACGTAATTAGAGTGAGTTTTAAATAGTGGCATTCATGTTAAAAGTATTTAGGAAAAGGCGGTAGTATTATGTATTATTTTTAAACAAAGATCAGCAACTATATTGAGATATATTATTGAAGTAATAATAAACATCTAAAAATGTATAAAAAAAATTCCCAAAAAGTATTGTTCATTAAATTTAATTATGATATATTATTTCTTGTCGCTTATGAACGACTGCTTTCTTTTTTACATGTAATAATAGTTTCAGCAGCATCAAAAAAGATGTTGCATAGAGTTAGAGTTCATGTTAAATTGTTGATTGTCGCTTCAAAAGAAGTGAACAGGTAAAAAGGTTTACCAAAAATTAGTTGTTGATCAAAAGTTGCTAGCGTGGTAAGATATAATTCCTGTCGCTAACAACGACATAAA
>NZ_WMKZ01000027.1 GCF_019024285.1 Alkalihalobacterium elongatum | reverse complement strand
CGAACACGGAAGTTAAGCTCTTCAGCGCCGATGGTAGTTGGGGGCTTCCCCCTGTGAGAGTAGGACGTCGCTAGGCAAAAAGCACAATTCAATTGGATTGTGCTTTTTTTGTGTATTTAAAACCCCAAAAAACTGTCTCGCCGATATATTAGATAATAATTCATAAATAGTTAATCATTTACCTGCTAAATCACCCGTTTTATAGTCAATATCATGTTTTTTATTAAAAATATCCATTTTATTAATTCAAATCACCACTTTTATAGCATATTGAATCTAAGAAATATCTAATTTTTCTTCTTCACTACACATTCTTTAAATTCACTTTTATATAAAATCCTTTCGATGCCTGAAGAGCCAGCAACCGCTTGGTTTACGGTACAAAAGCATATAATAACACTTACGAGAAAAAAGCTATATGAGAATGTCTGTCCCAGCTTCAAGATGTGCTGCATGGATTGGCCCTAGTCCTAGTAAAAAGGAAAGGTTTAAAAGTATTGTCGCTGGGGAATAGCCAACAAAAAGTACACAATTACATTTTTAGTAGGCTGTTTTCGTAAATTTGCTTTTGAGCCCCTTGGGAAAAACACTTTTTAATATTAGGAAACTTTAACCTTGACGGTATATCAAAAGTTCTGTTGGTCGGTCACATAGTATGGAGTCGGTTACCCATTACTATAGAGCTACTGCACACATGCGTAACGTAAAGTCGAAAAGTTGCGTTTTAAGTCGAGAAACAGGACAAATGATTGAGTCGAGGAAGCCCGTATTAAGTCGAGTGAATGGTGGTTTTGTTACAATTTTATAGTTTGAGAATATGGTACGAATGTCAACGGATATTCTGTAATGTTTCTACTATTTTGTGCTAAGAGAAAGAGGATTTTCTTAGACTTATCTCGAATTGAATCTTTACATACATTTATCCATTTATCGAATGAAACTAATAAATTGGGCAATAATTATAGGGGTATGTGTTTGCAACTCTCAGTAATTTTTTTTATAATTAATATAGTCAAATATAGTCAAAGTCAAGGAGGGGGGCATTGATGAGGAATATCTCAGATATAATTGAGCAGTATTTGAAGAGCATTTTAACTAAAAGTGATGGAGAGTTAATAGAGATTAAAAGAAGTGAACTTGCAAAACGATTTGAATGTGTTCCATCACAAATCAATTACGTAATTAGTACACGTTTTACAATTGAAAGAGGTTATATTGTAGAGAGTAAACGTGGCGGAGGCGGCTACATTCGAATTATAAAAGTAAAAGCGCATAATCAAGCAGATCTATTTGATCAAATGATCCAACTTATCGGTGAAAAGGTCAATCAAGCAAATGCAGAAGATCTAATATCTAGACTTTATGAGGAAGGCGCTGTGTCTAAACGTGAAGCTAACTTAATGTATAGCGTTATAGATCAATCGTTATTCAATACAACAAACCCTTTACTGCGTGATTTTATTCGAGCTAATGTTCTCAAAGCAATGCTTCAATCTTTAAAATATCGAGAGTAGCTATGATTTTCTTTTCACATAAACCGTACTTAATGTTTTAAAGGGAGAGGTGGTTTTATGATATGTCAGGAGTGTAAAAAACGTCCTGCCACTTTACACTTTACTAAAATAATTAACGGTGAAAAAACCGAGTTTCATATATGTGAGCATTGTGCAAAAGAAAAAGGAGAATACTTTCCAGGATCAAATAGCTTTTCCATTCATCAATTATTATCAGGTTTATTAAACTTTGAACAGCCCATATCTAAAGGGCAAACTTCAGGGGTAACTTCAAAACAGCCACTGACATGTAAA
Source organism: Alkalihalobacterium elongatum (assembly GCF_019024285.1). GTDB lineage: Bacteria > Bacillota > Bacilli > Bacillales > Bacillaceae_F > Alkalihalobacterium > Alkalihalobacterium elongatum. The sequence continues at coordinate 62,239 of NZ_WMKZ01000027.1, read as the reverse complement.
AAGTGTAATATGTCTTATGAACAATTTGTACGAACAGGTCGGTTTGGGTGTGCGACTTGTTACGAAACATTCAGTGATAAGCTAGACCCTATACTAAAAAAAGTCCACAGTGGCAATCACTCGCATTCAGGAAAAATTCCTAAAAGAATTGGTGGAACTATAGAAGTTCGCAGAAAAATTAACTCTCTAAAAGAAGAATTACAACAGCATATAGCAAAAGAAGAATTTGAAGAAGCTGCGACCGTTAGAGATCAAATAAGATCTCTAGAAAAATCTATTTTCAATCAAGAGGAGGGGTAATTTATGTCACTTGAACGTTTTATTAGTGAAGCGATTAGCCCTTGGATGAAAAAAGATGGACCAGATTCGGATATTGTCTTGAGTAGCCGAATAAGATTAGCTAGGAACCTAAAAGATTTTACTTTCCCCATACTAGCTACTATGGAGGAAGCAAAGTTAATTGTTAACCACATTAGTACAAACTTGTTGGAGAGTCCCTATAACTCAGTTGGCCCACTAGAGCTTCTTCACATGGACGATTTAAAAGCAAATGTAAAAAAAGTACTAGTTGAAAAGCATTTAATTAGTCCACATTTATCTGAAGAATCAAAGCATGGTGCTGTTCTTCTAAGCGAGGACGAGTCAGTTAGCATCATGATAAATGAGGAAGATCACTTGCGTATTCAATGTTTGTTTTCTGGCTTTCAGTTAAGTGAAGGACTTGTGCTCGCAAGTGGGTTAGACGATTGGATTGAGGAAAAGTTGACCTATGCTTTTGATGAGAAAAGAGGGTATTTAACTAGCTGCCCAACCAATGTAGGAACTGGGTTAAGAGCTTCTGTAATGATGCACCTTCCTGCTTTAGTAATGACACAGAAGCTAACCAAAATATTACCTGCAATTAACCAACTTGGGTTAGTTGTAAGAGGTATTTATGGGGAAGGTAGTGAAGCATTAGGAAACTTGTTCCAAATTTCAAACCAGATGACACTAGGTAAATCAGAGCAAGATATTGTTGAAGATTTGCGTGGTGTGGTTATGCAATTAATACAACAAGAGCGTTCAGCGAGAGAGATGCTATTACAGTCCTCAAAAGTTCAATTAGAGGATCGTGTGTATCGATCTTTTGGAGTTTTATCAAATAGTAGAATTATGGAGTCAAAGGAAGCTGCACAGCGTTTATCTGAAGTACGGTTAGGGATTGATATGGGGCTAATTCAAGGTATTTCAGGGAATATCCTTAATGAACTTATGATATTAACTCAACCAGGATTTTTACAGCAGTTCGCCGGGGAAGCGCTCTCTCCGAATCAAAGAGATGAGCGAAGGGCAGCACTAATTAGAGAACGTCTTCGTTTAGAAGATGGGCGGAAATAATCTTGGAGGTGGATGAAATATGATGTTTGGGAGATTTACAGAAAGAGCACAAAAGGTATTAGCTTTAGCACAAGAGGAAGCGATTCGTCTTGGTCATAATAATATTGGCACTGAGCATATTCTACTAGGACTTATCCGTGAAGGTGAAGGGATTGCTGCAAAAGCTCTTCAAGCACTAGGGCTAGGCTCTGATAAAATTCAAAATGAAGTAGAAACGTTAATTGGTACAGGTCAAGAAGGAACAAAAACGATTCACTATACACCACGTGCTAAAAAAGTCATTGAGCTATCGATGGATGAGGCTCGAAAGCTTGGACATTCATATGTAGGTACTGAGCATATCTTATTAGGTTTAATTCGCGAAGGTGAAGGCGTAGCAGCACGTGTCTTAAACAATTTAGGGGTAAGCTTAAATAAAGCACGACAACAAGTGCTTCAGTTACTAGGCAGTAGTGAAGCATCTGGTGGTAACCAGCAGTCTGGAAATACAACACATGCTAATACGCCAACTTTAGATAGTTTAGCACGTGATCTCACTGCAATTGCTAAAGAAGAAGGGTTAGACCCGGTTATTGGGCGAAGCAAGGAAATTGAACGAGTTATTCAAGTTCTAAGCCGCCGTACTAAAAATAACCCAGTCCTTATTGGGGAGCCAGGTGTCGGTAAAACAGCGATTGCTGAAGGTTTAGCTCAAGCAATTATTAATAATGAAGTTCCTGAAACATTACGTAACAAACGTGTTATGACACTTGATATGGGAACTGTAGTAGCAGGAACGAAGTACCGTGGTGAGTTTGAGGACCGTTTGAAAAAAGTAATGGACGAAATTCGCCAAGCAGGTAACGTAATTTTATTCATTGATGAGCTGCATACACTTATTGGAGCTGGTGGTGCAGAGGGAGCAATCGATGCATCGAATATTTTAAAACCATCACTTGCTCGTGGTGAACTACAATGTATTGGTGCAACAACATTAGATGAGTACCGTAAGTACATTGAGAAAGATGCAGCGTTAGAACGTCGCTTCCAACCTATTCAAGTCAATGAACCAACAAATGATGAGTCGGTTCAAATTTTAAAAGGGCTACGTGATCGCTATGAGGCTCACCATCGTGTAACGATTACAGATGCAGCGATTGAAGAGGCCGTTAAATTATCAGATCGATATATTTCTGATCGTTTCCTGCCAGATAAAGCGATTGACTTAATTGATGAAGCTGCTTCAAAAGTACGTTTGCGTTCGTATACAGCACCACCAAACTTAAAAGAGCTTGAAGGAAGACTAGAGGAAACTCGCAAAGAAAAAGATGCTGCAGTGCAAAGTCAAGAGTTTGAAAAAGCTGCATCATTAAGAGACTCTGAACAACGTTTACGAGAAGAACTGGATTCTATGAAGAATGAGTGGAAAAAGAAACAAGGGCAAGAAAATACGGAGGTTACCGTTGAAGATATTGCTCAAGTAGTTACAAGCTGGACTGGAATTCCAGTTTCTCGACTAGTAGAAGAAGAAACTGATCGTCTTCTTCGCATGGAAGAAATCCTTCACCAACGTGTTATTGGCCAAGGAGAAGCTGTAAAAGCTATCTCAAAAGCTGTACGCCGTGCAAGAGCAGGTCTAAAAGACCCTAAACGACCAATCGGATCATTTATTTTCTTAGGGCCTACAGGTGTCGGTAAAACTGAGCTAGCTCGTGCCGTTGCTGAAACATTATTTGGTGATGAAGATGCGTTTATTCGTATTGATATGTCTGAATATATGGAAAAGCATGCAACAAGCCGTTTAGTAGGCTCACCTCCAGGTTATGTTGGACACGATGAAGGTGGACAATTAACTGAAAAGGTTCGTCGTAACCCGTATTCAGTTATTCTTCTTGATGAAATTGAAAAAGCGCATCCTGAAGTATTTAATATTCTATTACAAGTGTTAGAAGATGGGCGCTTAACTGACTCTAAAGGCCGTACTGTTGACTTTAGAAATACGGCAGTAATCATGACTTCGAACGTGGGGGCAAGCACTCTTCGTAGAAATAAATCTTTAGGTTTCACAGTAGATAGTGAAGATCAAAACTATAAAGATATGAAGGGGAAAGTTATGAGCGAGTTAAAAAATAGCTTCCGCCCAGAGTTTTTAAATCGTATCGATGAAATTATAGTCTTCCACTCGCTTGAGAAAAAGCATATTCGCGAAATTATCAGCTTAATGGCTGAACAATTAGAAAAACGTCTTGCAGAACAAGGAATTCAATTTGAACTGACTGAAGCTGCAAAAGATAAAATTTCAGATGAAGGATTTGACCCTGAATACGGTGCACGTCCTTTACGTCGAGCACTTCAAAAGCAAGTTGAAGATCGTCTATCAGAAGAACTACTAAAAGGAAACATTAAAAAAGGACAAAAGGCAATTATCGACGTTAAAGATAACGAGTTTGTCGTTGAGACAAAAGATGGTGCACAAGTATAGAGTAATGAGTATTAAGGCGAACTGGGGGAGAGCTTTCTCCTTCAGTTCTTTTTTATCAAAGAGCGCGGTTGAAAAACGTTGTTGTTTTGGGATCATAATAAAAAGGTAGTAAATACATGATCGGATTTTAACCATTCTTCGTAATATGTCGTGTTTTTCTAAAAACCATTCATGATACAATTACTATAAGAGTAGGTTATAAAGAGGGGAACAGAATGGCGAAAAAGAAAACGAAGTTCGTATGTCAAGAGTGTGGTTATGAATCAACAAAGTGGATGGGTAAATGCCCAGGTTGTCAGAGTTGGAATTCAATGGTTGAAGAGTTTGTAGAGTCAGCGACAAAGGGACGAAGCTTTGTTACTGGAGAGCGCTCGGAAACGACAAGCAAGCCACAACCGATAACAAAAGTGGAAAATGAGCTTGAAGAGAGAATTAGTACTGAAATGAAAGAATTAAATCGTGTATTAGGCGGTGGTATCGTGCCAGGCTCACTCGTATTGGTTGGGGGGGACCCTGGGATTGGAAAGTCTACGATATTGCTACAGCTGTCTTTCCAACTAGCAAAAAACTCATATAAAGTACTGTATATCTCTGGGGAAGAATCTATGAAACAAACAAAGTTAAGAGCAGATCGGTTAGGAGTTTTAGCTGATCAACTGTATGTACTTTCAGAAACAGATGTCGATTATATTGAAAAAGCCATCAATGATATTCAACCGACACTTGTTGTTATTGATTCTATTCAGACGGTATTCCAACAGGATGTTACATCTGCACCTGGAAGTGTTTCACAGGTAAGGGAGTGTACAGCGGCGTTTATGAGGATAGCTAAGACGAAAGGAATTGCTATTTTTATCGTTGGCCACGTGACAAAGCAAGGTTCAATCGCTGGACCTAAATTACTGGAGCATATGGTAGATTCAGTTCTTTACTTCGAAGGAGAAAGACATCATACGTATCGAATATTAAGAGCAGTGAAAAATCGGTTTGGTTCAACGAATGAAATCGGCATATTTGAAATGAAGGAAGGCGGTTTAGAAGAAGTTGTTAACCCGTCTGAAATCTTTTTAGAAGAAAGAACAGAAGGGGCTGCAGGTTCAACAGTTGTTGCTTCAATGGAGGGAACAAGGCCTGTCTTAGTTGAAATTCAAGCACTCGTTTCTCCATCAAGCTATGGTAACCCTAGAAGAATGGCAACTGGTATTGATCATAATCGGGTTTCCTTGTTAATGGCAGTACTAGAAAAGCGTGTAGGATTATTGCTACAAAGTCAGGATGCGTATTTAAATGTCGCAGGAGGAGTTCGAATAGACGAACCAGCAATTGATTTAGCAATCGCTCTAAGTATTGCTTCAAGTTTTAGAAACCAATCTACACAGCCGACAGATGTCATGATTGGTGAAGTAGGACTAACAGGAGAGGTTAGACGTGTAGCAAGAATTGAACAACGCATAAATGAGGCAGCTAAACTTGGATTCAAACGCGCGATTATCCCTCAAAAAAATATCGGAGGCTGGACGATTCCGAAAGATATTCAAGTTATCGGTGTAGAAACGCTTGAAGATGCTTTAGATGTTGCACTAGGAGGATAAATATGGAAGAGAGAAGAAAGGGAAAGTTTATCACCGATATTTTAAAACTCGTAGCGCCAGGAACTGCGTTAAGAGATGGAATTGATAATGTGCTTAGGGCAAAAACTGGTGGATTAATTGTATTAGGTTACAATACAGAGATGCAAAATATAGTAGACGGTGGTTTTTTTATCGATTGTGAGTTTTCACCTGCATACTTATATGAGCTTGCAAAAATGGACGGCGCCATCATTTTAAGTGAAGATGGTAAGCGTATATTATATGCGAATACACAACTCAACCCTAATAATTCAATTTCATCAAATGAGACAGGTATTCGCCATAGGACAGCAGAACGAGTAGCTAAACAAACTGGAAATTTAGTTATTTCCATATCACAACGTAGAAATGTCATTACATTGTACAAAGGCGAACATCAATACTCACTAAAAGATATTGGCGTGATATTAACGAAAGCAAATCAAGCCATTCAAACATTAGAAAAGTATAAAACAGTACTAGATCAAGGAATTACTAATTTAGGTGCATTGGAGTTTGAAGAGCTTGTCACTTTTCAAGAAGTCTTTCAAGTCATTCATCGCGTACAAATGGTATTACGAATTAAAAATGAAATCCTAAACTACGTGAATGAACTCGGTAGTGAAGGGCGATTAATTACAATGCAGCTGAATGAACTTGTATCAAATATTGAAAAAGAAGCGCTTCTATTAATTAAAGATTATGTGAAAGAACCAACACAAGATGCAAATGAAACGTTAAAAGATTTACAAAGGTTATCCAATGATGAGCTACTAGATGAACAACTGGTTGTTAAATTGCTAGGGTACTCAAAAAACTTTAACATTCAAGAACAAACAGTTTGTCCGAGAGGGTATCGCATTTTATACAAAATACCCCGCTTGCCAACATTAGTAATAGAAAATCTAATAGAGACTTACGGTGATTTAAGTCAAATCATGGTTGCAACAATTAAAGAATTAGATGAAGTCGAAGGTATCGGAGAAGCCCGGGCGAAAATGATTAAACATGGATTAAATCGAATTCAGGAGCAATTATTTATTGACCGTCACATTTAACACGTTTCGACAATACTACTAAGCTAGTTGTAAATTGTTGACGAATTTAGGCAGTAGAGATATAATAGATAGTTTTGAATTGACATTGAACAAGTACATCTGATACCGTTAAATGTATACTCAAAAAAATTTTATTATGTGAATTTGTGGAAAATATAGGATGATACGTTTCAAAAGAAAAAGTTTGTCTATAATAGTAAAAGGAGGTGAAATCATGCTAAAACGAATAGTTCAACTATTTTTTGTCCTAATAGGTGGGACATTAGGGTTTCTATTCATACCAGACTTAATTGAAATACTAAACTTAGGTGAACTACCACCGTGGGTTTTAAGCTCTTATGCTGGAGCCGTTTTTGGAGCAATTATTTTTTATCTTTCTACTTTTTGGTTAGCTGATTATATCGTTGGGTTGATGAGGTTGATGGAAGAGGCCATTGTCAAAGCACCGATTACAGATGTACTCTTTGGAACGATGGGACTTATTGTAGGTCTTATTGTTGCTTATTTAATTGGTATTCCGATAGATGCTATTCAAGTACCTGTGATCAGCTCGGTTTTACCGATTTTTATTACATTTTTCCTTGGTTATTTTGGTTTTCAGATTGGATTTAAAAAGCGTGATGAACTTATAAATCTTTTTTCAGTGGCCCACAAAAAAGACAAGAAGAAAGACGGAGATGTCGATAAGGAACAAAGTGGAGCAAGGATGAAGTTATTAGATACAAGTGTCATTATTGATGGTCGTATTGCTGACATTTGTAAGACAGGTTTCCTAGAAGGAACATTAATTATTCCTGAATTCGTACTTGAAGAATTGCAGCATATTGCTGATTCGTCGGATGTGTTAAAGCGAAACCGTGGACGACGTGGGTTAGATATTCTAAATAAAATCCAAAAGGAATTACCGATTAAAGTAGAAATCTATGAAGGTGATTTTGAGGAAATACAAGAAGTGGATAGTAAGTTAGTGAAACTTGCTAAATTGCTTTCAGGAATCGTAGTAACAAATGACTTTAATCTAAACAAAGTATGTGAGTTGCAAGGTGTTTCTGTTTTAAATATTAATGATTTAGCCAACGCTGTTAAGCCAGTCGTTCTCCCAGGAGAAGAACTAAATGTTCAAGTGATTAAAGATGGGAAAGAGCATAATCAAGGCGTTGCTTATCTTGATGACGGTACAATGATCGTCGTTGAAGGCGGACGAGATTACATTGGAAAGCAAATAGATGTCATCGTAACAAGTGTACTCCAAACGAGTGCAGGGAGAATGATTTTTGCCAAACCAAAATTACTTGAAAAGGCATTATAACTTTTTTATAAATTCATTAAAGTAGTGGTGAGGAGATATGAACTATTCAGTAGTTATTCCTGCTGCAGGCCAAGGGAAACGAATGAAGGCAGGCAAGAATAAACAGTTTCTGCAATTATCTAATATTCCCTTAATTATTCATACTCTTCTTGTATTTGAAAAAGATCCATGGTGTAAAGAGGTCATTTTAGTCACTAATAACGAAGAGAAAGAAATGATGATGAATTTAATCAAAGATCATGCTCTTCAAAAAGTTAATGACTTTGTTATAGGTGGATCGGAAAGACAGTTTAGTGTAGCTAATGGACTAGGCTCTATAAATGATGACACGATCGTTCTCATTCATGATGGGGCCAGACCATTTATCGAGCAATCGAAAATTCATGAGTTAGTTCTATGTGCAAAAGACACGGGAGCAGCTGTTCTAGCTGTTCCTGTAAAAGATACGATAAAAAAAGTAACTGAAAGCAAAGTCGAAGAAACGATGGAGCGTTCAAGCTTGTGGGCTGTTCAAACCCCACAAGCTTTTCGTCTGTCACTTATAAAAAAAGCACATGAACTAGCGAAAAAACAGTCTTTCCTAGGAACAGATGATGCAAGTTTAGTTGAAAATATGAATGAACCTGTTGCAATTGTTGAAGGCGATTATTTAAATATGAAGTTAACAACACCGGAAGATCTATTATTTGCAGAAGCAATTCTTGCGAGTCGAAAGGGGAAACAATAATGATAAGAGTTGGACAAGGCTTTGATGTTCATCAATTAGTAGAGGGACGGCCACTTATTATTGGTGGAATTGAAATTGACTATGAAAAAGGCTTACTCGGACATTCAGATGCAGATGTTTTGTTACATACAATTGCTGATGCTGCTTTAGGAGCAATCGGTGAGGGGGATATTGGAAGACACTTTCCTGATACAGACCCTGAATTTAAAGATGCCGATTCAGCGAAGTTGCTTGAACATGTCTGGGGCATTGTAAAAATGAAGGGTTATTCACTGGGAAATATTGATTGTACGATTATTGCCCAACAGCCAAAAATGGCGCCGCACATTTCGCGAATGAAAGAACGAATTGCCCAACTACTAGAAGGTAGTGTAGACCAAGTAAATGTAAAAGCAACGACAACAGAAAAACTTGGATTTACTGGTAGAGGAGAAGGGATTGCAGCCCAGGCAGTCATTTTACTAACGAAGACAGAGAATAAATAATATAGAAAAGGTTATGTAAGTCTCTTTTTTTCAAAGATTGTTACTTTGTGCTATTAGCCTGTTTTCTTAAAATGCTTGACCGCGTAGCGTGATTTCGTAATAATATGTTACAGAATAACTATGCGAAACGAAAGAATGGGAAGGTGTCATTATGTCAAATGAAGTACGAGTACGTTTTGCCCCAAGTCCTACAGGACATTTACATATTGGAGGAGCAAGGTCTGCTCTTTTTAACTATTTATACGCTAGAAACCAAGGCGGCAAGTTTATTTTACGTATAGAAGATACAGATCAAGCTAGAAACGTTGAAAATGCTCAAGAAAAGTTATTAGAGAGCTTAAAGTGGCTCCAGATCGATTGGGATGAAAGTGTTGATATTGGTGGTGAATACGGCCCATATAGCTGTATGGAAAGATTGGATATTTATAAAAAATATATCCAACAGTTAATTGATGAAAAGAAAGCATATTATTGTTATATGACTGAAGAAGAGCTTGAAGCGGAACGTGAAGCTCAAATTGCTCGTGGGGAAAATCCTAAATATAGTGGACGAGATCGTGATCTATCAGAAGAGCAAAGAAAATCATATGAAGAAAAGGGCTTAAAACCAGTCGTTCGTTTCCGTGTACAAGAAGGAAAGACATATGTAATTGATGATGCTGTTCGTGGTGAAGTTCGTTTTGAGTCAGAAGGCATCGGTGACTTTGTCATTGCGCGAAATGACGGGATACCAATGTATAACTTTGCGGTAGTCATTGATGATCATTTAATGAAAATTACTCATATTATTAGAGGAGAAGAGCATCTATCTAATACACCACGTCAAGCTATGCTATATGAAGCATTCGGCTGGGAATTACCGAAGTTTGCTCATGCTTCACTCATCTTAAACCCTGACCGTCAGAAAATGAGTAAACGTGACGAATCGATCATCCAATTTGTTGAGCAATACCGTGATTTAGGATATCTTCCAGAAGCGATCGTTAATTTCCTTGCTCTATTAGGTTGGTCACCTGTAGGAGAAGAAGAAGTGTTTACTAAAGAGCAGTTAATTGAGCAGTTTAGCCTAGAAAGAGTAGCGAAAGCTCCAGCTGTGTTTGATACAGATAAGTTGGCATGGATGAACAATCAGTATATGAAAGAAGCCGAATTAGATCGTGTCGTCGAACTAGCATTGCCACATTTAATTCGTGCTGGAAGATTACCAGAAAATCTGTCGTCTGATCAAACGGAATGGGCTAAGCGCCTGATTGGACTATATCAGGAACAGATGTCTTACGGAGCAGAAATCGTTGAGCTTACAGAGTTGTTTTTCAAATCAGAAATCGATTATAATGAAGAGGCAAGAACAATTTTAGCTGAAGAGCAGGTTCCTGAAGTATTACAACAATTTATTAATGAACTAGAAGAAATTGAAGTATATACTGCTGAATTTATTAATAAGGCAACAAAAGCGACACAAAAAGCAACAGGTCATAAAGGTAAAAAGTTATTTATGCCAATTCGTGTAGCGACAACAGGACAAACGCACGGACGTGATTTACCAGATACTTTAGAATTACTTGGCAAAGAATTAGTCATTCAACGTCTTAAGCAAGCATTACAATTTTAACTAAAATAAGTTAAAACGAAGACAAGGTAGAGTAGGAACAGAGCTGTCTTTTCAGAGAGAACCACCATGGCTGAAAGTGGTTTAAGATGAGTCGTTCTGAAGTTGCGCCTTCGAGTCTCTTATTGAAATTATAGTAGGTAAGAGCGGTTACGCCGTTATCGTAGTAGAGGAGAAGCAATAAACAATACATTGCTTAAACAGAGTGGAACCGCGCTAAAAGCGTCTCTGTGCAAATGCACAAAGACGCTTTTTTCTATGCGCTAGAACAATTCAGTCAACAAGGCGATGGGGGAGGAAAGTATGAGAAAGGTGTTTCAAACATTAAAAAATGATATTGATGTTGTTTTTGAACAGGATCCAGCAGCGAGAAGTCGTCTAGAAGTTATTTTTACTTATTCAGGTGTGCACGCAATATGGTCTCATCGACTGGCGCATTGGTTTTGGAAAAGGAAAATGTATTTCTTTGCACGTTCAATTTCACAAATAAGTCGTTTCTTTACTGGAATTGAGATCCATCCAGGAGCTAAAATAGGTCAGCGTCTATTTATTGACCATGGAATGGGAGTAGTTATTGGGGAAACATGTGAAATTGGTGATAATGTAACTATATATCAAGGTGTAACTTTAGGTGGAACTGGTAAAGAAAAAGGTAAGCGACACCCAACACTTGAAGATAATGTACTTATTGCTTCAGGCGCAAAGATTTTAGGATCATTTACAATAGGAGAAAATGCGAGAATTGGAGCAGGTTCTGTTGTATTAAAAGAGGTCCCTAAAAATTCTACGGTCGTTGGTATACCAGGCAAAGTAGTGCTTCAAGATGGGGTGAAAGTAAAGGGGAATTTAGATCATCACAATTTACCGGATCCAATCTCCGATAAGTTTCGTGAGTTAGAAGATCAGATTGACGCACTTCGAACTGAAATTGAATATTATAAGCGAAAACAGGTAATAGAAAAAGAATAGGATCAGGAGCTGATTAGTTCAATGACAATTACTTTATATAACACACTGACACGAAAAAAGGAAAAATTTGTGCCGATTGAAGAGGGGAAAGTAAAAATGTATGTTTGTGGTCCAACAGTCTACAATTACATTCATATCGGAAACGCAAGGCCAGCGATTGTCTTTGATGTTGTTCGCCGTTACTTTCAATATCGTGGATTTGAAGTTTCATTTATTTCAAACTTTACAGATGTAGATGACAAACTAATTCGTGCTGCCAAAGAATTAGGAGAAGATGTTCCAACCATTGCAGAAAGATTTATTCATGCCTACCATGAGGATACATGTGCATTAGGGGTAGAAAAAGCAGATCACCATCCAAGAGTGACAGAGACGATCCCAGAAATTATTGATTTTATTTCTGCTTTAATTGATAAAGGTTATGCCTACGAAGTTAATGGCGATGTCTATTACCGAACTAGAAAATTTGATGGCTACGGAAAGCTTTCTGATCAATCGATTGGAGATCTTCAATCAGGTGCTCGTATTGAGGTAGATCTTGGGAAAGAAGATCCGTTAGACTTTGCCCTCTGGAAAGCAGAAAAAGCTGATGAAATTTCTTGGGAGAGTCCGTGGGGTAAAGGTAGACCAGGTTGGCATATTGAATGTTCAGCGATGGTAAAAAAATATTTAGGAGATACGATTGATATTCATGCAGGTGGGCAAGATTTAACTTTCCCTCACCATGAAAATGAAATTGCACAATCAGAGGCATTAACTGGAAAAACAATGGCAAATTATTGGATTCATAATGGATATATTAAGATTGATAACGAAAAAATGTCGAAATCACTCGGAAACTTTGTTCTTGTACATGACATCATTCAACAACATTCGCCAGATGTCGTAAGGTTTTTTATGTTACTTGCCCACTACAGAAGTCCAATTAATTTTAGCAGTGAATTGTTAGAAAGTGCCAAGAACGGTCTGGAGCGCCTTCAAACGACAGTTGAAAACCTCAAACATCGTTTATCCGAAAGTGCAGACTTAGGAAAGGAAACTGAAACTTGGCTTGAAAAAGTCAATAGCTTTAAAGACCGTTTCATTAAAGAAATGGATGATGATTTTAACACAGCAAATGCCATCTCTGTATTGTTTGATCTTGCAAAAGAAGCGAATGTTTATTTACGTGAAGAACAAACGTCTAAGAATGTTTTAGAAGCTTTCCATAAGCATTTAACTGAATTAGGTTCAGTATTAGGGATCAAACTAGAAGTACAACAGGAATTACTAGATGAGGAAATTGAACAGTTGATTGAAGATCGTACAAATGCTCGAAAAAATCGTGATTTTGCCTTAGCAGATCAAATTAGAGATGACTTAAAAGCAAAAGGAATAATTCTTGAAGATACTCCACAAGGCGTTCGTTGGAAGAGGTCATAATTCAATGAAAATTAGTGATCATAGAATTGATGCTAAACAGTTAAATGCATTAGCACTAGCGTACATGGGTGATGCAATCTTAGACACCTATGTGCGCTACCATTTAATTGCAATTGGAAAAACAAGACCTAATAAGCTCCATCATGAAGCAACTCGTTATGTTTCAGCTAAGGCACAAGCTAAAGTAATTGGCGCGTTACTAGAAGAAAACTTTTTTACAGAAGAAGAACAGAGTGTCGTTATGAGAGGTCGTAATGCTAAATCAGGAACCATTCCTAAAAATACAGACCATAACACGTATCGATACAGTACTGCGTTCGAAGCGCTACTCGGATATCATTACCTATTAGAAAATCAAAGTCGGCTAGATGAAATCATTCAAAGGATGTTTCTTTTAATAGAAAGAGAGGGCTAGTTCGGTCATGAGTAAAGAAGTAGAATTCATTATGGGAAAAAATCCAGTTATAGAAGCACTTAAAGCAGCACACCCGATCAACAAAATTTGGATTGGTGAGGGTACTCAAAAGGGACAAGTTTCCAAGGTGCTTCAACTTGCTAAAGAAAACGGAGTTATCGTCCAACACGTGCCTAAACGAAAGCTTGAACAGCTTGTTGATTCACCTAATCATCAAGGTGTAGTTGCTTCAATTGCAGCTTATCAATATGCAGAAATGAGTGATTTATTCGCTCGCGCAAGAGAACGGAATGAAGAACCCTTTTTCTTAGTTCTCGATGAAGTGGAAGATCCACATAATTTAGGTTCCATCCTAAGGACAGCCGATGCGGCAGGAGCCCATGGTGTTATCATTCCAAAGCGGAGAGCTGTAGGGTTAACTCAAGCGGTTGCTAAAGCATCAACGGGGGCTATTCAGCATGTACCTGTTGTACGAGTAACCAACATAGCTCGGACCATGGATGAACTAAAGAAAGAGGGCTTATGGTTTGCGGGTACTGATGCCCAAGGAACAGAAGATTATAGGCAAGCAAATTTTAATATGTCGATAGGTCTAGTAATCGGAAGTGAAGGTAAAGGAATCAGTCGCCTTATAAAAGAAAAATGTGATTTTCTCGTACAGATACCAATGGTTGGTCAAGTAACGTCCTTAAACGCTTCTGTAGCGGCAAGTCTTTTAATGTATGAGGTTTACCGTCAGCGTAGTCCAATAGGCAGGGGCTAAAATGAAAGATATATTATTAGTTGATGGCTATAACATCATTGGGGCATGGCCAGAGCTAAGGGTATTAAAAAAGAAAGATTTAAACCTAGCTAGGGATCATTTAATTGAAAAAATGGCAGAGTATCAAGCCTATACAGGGATTAAAGTTATGCTTGTGTTTGATGCCCATATGGTACCTGGTGTCGGAAAAAAGTATAAAAACCATCGTATTCAAGTGATTTACACTCGTGAAAATGAAACAGCAGATGAGAGGATAGAAAAGCTGGTAAGGGAATTAAAGAACGTAGTAACACGTATTTATGTAGCAACCTCCGACTTCACCGAACAGTCTGTCATCTTCGGAAGTGGCGCCCTAAGGAAGTCTGCGCGTGAACTTCTTGTTGAATTAGAAACGGCTGAAAAAGGAATTAAAAAGGCTGTCGAACATAGTCGAAAACCAGCATCTTCGACAAAAATCTCGCTTTCAAAGGAAATGGCTGAAATTTTTGAAAAATGGCGTCGAGGCGGCTCTTGAGTGGTTGACGCTTCCAAAAAAGGTACTATATAATAATTTTATATCTAAACATCAGTCATGGTCGGAGGGATTTTTGTGAGCATTCAACTCAAGGAGACGGTAAACCCTAATATAGGACAAACTGAAGATGAATTACTAGTGGAGAAGGTTAGAGAGGGAGATAGTGCAGCATTAGAGTATTTAATTAATAAGTATAAGAACTTTGTTCGTGCAAAGGCGAGGTCTTACTTTTTAATTGGTGCTGATCACGAAGACATTGTACAGGAAGGCATGATAGGTCTATATAAAGCAATACGTGACTACAAAGAGGACAAGCTCTCTTCTTTTAAAGCATTTGCTGAATTGTGTATTACGAGACAAATTATTACAGCTATTAAAACAGCAACCCGTCAAAAACATATTCCGCTTAACTCGTATGTTTCCCTTGATAAACCATTATATGATGAAGAATCAGACCGAACGCTCCTTGATGTCATTTGCGGGACACGAGTGACTGACCCAGAAGAATTGCTCATAAACCAAGAAGAGTTTGATGATATTGAACTTAAAATGGGTGAAATTCTAAGTGAATTGGAACGAAAAGTCCTTATGTTGTATTTGGATGGTAGGTCATACCAGGAAATATCAGCTGACTTAAATCGCCATGTTAAATCGATAGATAATGCACTGCAAAGAGTAAAGAGAAAATTAGAACGATACGTAGAGTTGAAAGGCATTAGTTTATAGTAGAAAACAGGATACATAAGGTTGACTTATTTTATGTGACAAGCCTCTTAAACCATGGCTAGTAACAAGAGTTAACCTTATGTTTATTTTTTTATTTATATGTACATAATGGAAATGGACACCAAATGCTTTGTTGACACTAAAAAGCCGTTATGATAGAGTTTAAAAGAATGTAAGCATTTCTTAATTGTTTTTTTCGGAGGTACTCGATGCGGAAAAAAGCTGTACTAGCCTGTTCAGAATGTAAATCAAGAAATTATACAACAGAAAAGAGTATGCAAGATCAAGCGATCCGCATTGAAATGAAGAAGTTTTGTAAAATTTGCAAAACCCACACACTTCACCAAGAAACAAAATAAAAAGATAGCGGTCTTTTTTATTAAATAAATGGTTGCTTACTCAATGATGGGTGCTGGAGGTGTCATGATTGGCTGACCGTGAGAAAAAAAGCATTTTTAAGTTTTTACGTGAAGTAATGGCTGAATTGAAGCGAGTAACTTGGCCGACACGCAAAGAGTTGACACGTTATACGTTAGTCGTACTCGGAACAGTTGCTTTTATTTCAGTCTTTTTTGCAATAGTTGACCTAGGGATTTCAAGTTTACTCCGTTTAATACTAGGCTAAAAGTTGAACGAGTTAGTCTTGGAGTTTATCCATAGAGGAGGGAAGGACAAGTATAGTCCTAAGATGTATGGAGAAAAACTGGTATGTAGTTCACACTTATTCTGGCTATGAAAACAAAGTGAAAACCAATCTTGAAATGCGAGTAGAAACAATGGATATGACAGATAAAATTTTCCGTGTTCTTGTTCCAGTTGAAGAAGAAACTGAGATTAAGAACGGAAAAAGCAGATCTGTTACAAAGAAAGTATTCCCTGGTTATGTACTCGTTGAAATGGTTATGACTGATGATTCTTGGTATGTTGTACGAAACACTCCTGGAGTTACTGGGTTTGTAGGATCAGCGGGTGCTGGTTCTAAACCGACAGCTTTATTACCAGAAGAAGTAGAAGGTATATTGAAACAAATGGGCGTAGACGAGCCTAAAGCTGATATTGACTTTGAGATTAAAGAGTCAGTAAGAGTTATTGAAGGACCTTTCGCTAACTTTATTGGAACAATTGAAGAAATTCAAGCTGATAAGAGGAAAGTTAAGGTTCACGTCAACATGTTCGGTCGCGAAACTCCAGTTGAGTTAGAGTTTACTCAAGTTGAAAAAGTAATCTGACCGTAAGCCCTTAATGAGTCAGGGGCTTTAATTTTTCTGTAGCGTCGTCAAAGCTGGTGCTTGCGCTTTCTTTGTCTGGCTGCAGGTGTTTTTACTGATAAGTGAATTTCTTATAATCGCTAACTGGATATAAATAGTTTTTAAAAGAACTTGATATCTCAGTTTTAAAGTGATAATATTGTTTTGTTTGATATGAGTATTCAAAATTGAGATACTCATTCAATGAGTGGGAGGGTAAAAAAACCCGGTTACCACATCACGGACTAAGGAGGTGTGTCGCGTGGCTAAAAAGGTTATTAAAATGGTTAAGTTACAAATCCCAGCAGGGAAAGCAAACCCAGCACCACCAGTTGGACCTGCATTAGGACAAGCTGGAGTAAACATTATGGGCTTCTGTAAAGAATTCAATGCTCGTACTTCTGATCAAGCTGGTTTAATCATTCCGGTTGAAATTACGGTGTTTGAAGACCGTTCTTTTACATTTATCACTAAAACTCCACCTGCTGCAGTTCTTCTTAAGAAAGCAGCTGGAATTGAGTCAGGTTCTGGTGAACCAAACCGTACTAAAGTCGCAACTGTTAAGCGTGACAAGGTACGTGAAATCGCTGAGCAAAAAATGCCTGATCTAAACGCAGCTGATGTTGAAGCAGCAATGCGTATGGTTGAAGGAACAGCGAGAAGCATGGGAATCGTTATTGAAGACTAATGTTTTGTGCTTGAGGTTGCGATTAGGAGGAATCCTTACCTAACAGTATGTTAGGTTCGCAACCTTTATTAGTGGGAGGTACTACCGATAAAACCACAAACGAGGAGGAAAAGAAAGTGGCTAAACATGGAAAAAAATATCAAGAAGCTACGAAGTTAATCGATCGTGATCAAGTTTATTCTGCTGAAGAAGCAATTGAGCTTGTAAAAAAAGCATCTACTGCTAAGTTTGATGAAACAGTTGAAGTTGCTGTTCGCCTTGGCGTAGACCCTAAGAAAGCAGATCAACAAATCCGTGGAGCAGTTGTACTACCAAATGGTACAGGTAAAACTCAACGTGTATTAGTATTTGCTAAAGGTGAAAAAGCGAAAGAAGCAGAAGCAGCTGGCGCTGATTATGTTGGAGACGAAGACTACATTAACAAAATCAACCAAGGTTGGTTTGACTTTGATGTAATCGTTGCTACTCCTGACATGATGGGTCAAGTTGGTAAACTTGGTCGTGTATTAGGACCAAAAGGTTTAATGCCAAACCCTAAAACAGGAACAGTAACTTTCGAAGTTGAAAAAGCTGTTAATGAAATTAAGGCTGGTAAAGTAGAGTACCGTGTAGATAAAGCTGGAAATATCCACTGCCCAATTGGTAAAGTTTCTTTTGAAACAAATAAACTAGTTGAGAACTTAACTACAATTGTAGATACTCTAGTTAAAGTTAAACCTGCTGCAGCAAAAGGTACTTACATGAAGAACATTGCTGTTGCATCAACAATGGGTCCTGGTGTTAAAGTTAACGTAGGTTCTATTGCAAAATAAATTGTTGACAATAGTCGATTAGTAGAGTATACTTCTAAAAGTGTTCTATTAATCCATAAAGTTAATAGCTAACCATACCGTAGACAGTAGGTGCGTTAATCGCTTAATTCCCTACCGAGGTTGTCATTTATGTTATATCTATGACTAACATGACCTCCGTATGTCTACATGCGGAGGTTTTTATATTGGCTTCTGAACGGTATGAAAGAACCATAGGAGGTGTAAGAATGAGCGTACTTGCAAAAAAACAAGAGGTCGTAACTGAAATTGCTACTAAACTTCGTGATAGCAAATCAACAATAGTTGTTGACTATCGTGGACTAAATGTATCTGAAGTTACAGAACTTCGTAAACAACTTCGTGAAGCAGGCGTAGAGTTCAAAGTATATAAAAATACGATGGCGCGTCGTGCGACAGCTGAAGTAGAACTAACTGAGTTAGATGCACAACTAGTTGGACCAACAGCTATCGCTTTTGGTAATGAGGATGTTGTGGCGCCTGCAAAAATTATCAATGAGTTCGCAAAGAAACATGAAGCTCTTGAAATTAAAGCTGGTGTAATCGAAGGTCGTATTGCGACTGTTGAAGAAGTTAAAGCTTTAGCGGAACTTCCATCTCGCGAAGGTTTACTTTCTATGTTGCTTAGCGTACTTCAAGCTCCTGTTCGTAACTTCGCATTGGCTACAAAAGCTGTTGCGGATCAAAAAGAAGAACAAGGTGCATAATTGTTTCAGTAATTTAAGTTTCGGATAAAATATTAAAGATCTGATTAGGAGGATTTATCATGAGTAAAGAACAAATCTTAGAAGCAATCAAAGAAATGACTGTATTAGAATTAAATGACTTAGTAAAAGCAATCGAGGAAGAGTTTGGCGTAACTGCAGCTGCTCCTGTAGCTGTTATGGGTGGCGCTGCTGCTGGCGACGCTGCAGCTGAGCAAACAGAGTTTGACGTTATCCTTACAAGTGCTGGCGGATCTAAAATCAACGTTATCAAAGTTGTTCGTGAAATCACTGGTCTTGGCTTAAAAGAAGCTAAAGCTATGGTAGATGGCGCTCCAGCTCCAATTAAAGAAGGCGTTTCTAAAGATGAAGCTGAAGAAATGAAAGCTAAACTTGAAGACGCTGGTGCTTCTGTAGAAGTTAAGTAATTATTAAAAAACAGACTGGGTGAGGCTTAGCCGCACCCAGTTTTTTTCGTTTTTTATGACTACGAGTGTTCTTTTTTAGACCATAATTAGAGTAGGCTCTATTTTATAAAAAATGGAGATATAAAATAAAGAAGTTCTTATGAAATGTGGGGTTGTTAAGATGACCAATCATTATTATTCCGAGACTCCGAGTGTAGAAAGCAATAGAAATCGTTTTACTTTTGAGCTAAGAGGAAACGCATTACGTTTTATTTCGGATGCGGGGGTATTTTCGAAGAAGGAGATTGATTTTGGAAGTCGACTATTAATAGATGTCTTTCAATTTCCTAATGTTGAAGGTGACATTTTAGACATGGGTTGTGGGTACGGTCCAATTGGTTTAGCTTTAGCAAAAGAAAATAAGGATCTAACTGTCTACATGGCAGATATTAATGAACGGGCCGTACAGCTTTCGAAAGAAAATGCCGCTGAAAATAAAATTAGTAATGTTGAGATCTTCCAAAGTGATCTTTTTGATGCGTTTGAGAAGAATGACTTCGCTGCGATTTTAACAAATCCACCTATTCGTGCAGGGAAGGACACAGTACATCAAATCTATGAACAAGCTTACGCAAAGTTAATTTCGGGTGGGCAGTTATGGATTGTTATTCAGAAAAAGCAGGGTGCGCCATCTACCATTGAAAAGTTGAAGACGTTGTTTGATGCAGTTGAAGTTGTTGAAAAGAAAAAGGGTTATTTTATAATTCGTGCAGAAAAAAATTGACTATAACTATCAGTTGTGTTATTGTTATTTAATGCGTATAACTGCCAATTTTCAGACACATTTTCCAAAGTAAATCAAGAGAAATTTACTGTATAAAATGGAGAAGGTTGGTTATACTTATATAATCGTCGTAATGGTAGGAATTAGTTGTGATAGGATTATTATCCAACTACTCTTATAGTTCAATGGATTTGATTCATTGTACGAAGAACATTATAATAAGCGAGATTTGAGGGGTGAATCAGTTGACAGGTCAACTAGTTCAGTATGGACGCCACCGCCAACGAAGAAGCTATGCGAGAATTAAAGAAGTATTGGAATTACCAAACTTAATTGAGATTCAAACTGCTTCTTATCAATGGTTTCTTGATGAGGGTTTGCGAGAAATGTTTCAAGACATCTCACCGATTCAGGATTTTACAGGGAATCTAGTCTTAGAGTTTATTGACTACAGTTTAGGAGAACCAAAATATCCAGTAGATGAATCAAAAGAACGAGATGTTACATATGCTGCTCCTTTGCGTGTGAAGGTTCGTTTAATTAACAAGGAAACTGGTGAAGTAAAAGAGCAAGAAGTTTTTATGGGTGATTTCCCGCTAATGACAGAAACAGGTACGTTCGTAATTAATGGTGCGGAACGTGTTATTGTTTCTCAGCTTGTTCGTTCGCCAAGTGTTTATTATAGCGAAAAAATAGATAAAAACGGTAAGAAAGGATTTACTGCAACTGTTATCCCTAACCGTGGAGCGTGGTTAGAGCTTGAAACAGATGCCAAAGATATTGTGTATGTGAGAATAGATCGTACTAGGAAGATACCTGTTACGGTTCTTTTGCGTGCATTAGGTTTTGGATCTGATCAAGAGATCATTGATCTTTTAGGAGAAGATGAGTATCTACGTAATACGCTAGAAAAAGATAACACTGATGGCACGGAAAAAGCACTATTAGAAATTTATGAGCGTTTACGTCCAGGTGAACCACCGACTGTAGATAATGCGAAAAGCTTATTAGAGTCAAGGTTCTTCGATCCAAAGCGTTATGATCTAGCAAGTGTAGGTCGTTACAAAATTAACAAAAAGCTGCATATTAAAAACCGTTTATTCAATCAACGTTTAGCAGAAGCGCTTGTTGATCCAGAAACAGGGGAAATAATTGCAGACGCAGGAACAATGCTTGATCGTCGTACTCTAGATCGTATTATTCCGTATTTAGAGAACAATGTCGGCTTTAAGCAAGTTGGACTTTCTGGTGGAGTGGTTGAAGAGGGTGACGTACAACTTCAGTCAATCAAGATTTACTCTCCAGATGATCAAGAAAACGAACAGATTATTAAAGTAATTGGTAATGGTATGGTTGAACAAAGTGTGAAACACATTACACCAGCTGATATCATTGCATCTATTAACTATTTCTTTAACCTATTACATAGCGTTGGGGATACAGATGATATCGATCACTTAGGTAACCGTCGTTTAAGATCTGTAGGTGAGTTATTACAAAATCAATTCCGTATTGGTCTCTCAAGAATGGAGAGAGTAGTGCGTGAGCGTATGTCAATTCAGGACCCGAATATGATAACGCCACAAGCGTTAATTAATATCCGCCCTGTTATTGCTTCAATTAAAGAGTTCTTTGGTAGTTCACAGCTATCACAGTTCATGGATCAAACGAATCCATTAGCTGAACTAACACATAAACGTCGTTTATCTGCTTTAGGACCTGGTGGTTTAACACGTGAACGTGCAGGGTTTGAGGTTCGTGACGTTCACTACTCTCACTATGGCCGTATGTGTCCGATTGAAACACCAGAGGGACCGAACATCGGGTTAATTAACTCATTATCGAGTTATGCAAAGGTTAACGAGTTTGGATTTATGGAAACTCCATACCGCCGTGTTGATCCTGAAACTGGTAAAGTAACAGCGCAAATTGATTACTTAACAGCGGATGAAGAAGATAACTACATTGTAGCGCAAGCAAACATGAAGCTTGGTGATGATGGATCATTCCTAGATGAAAACATTATCTCTCGTTTTAAAGGGGAGAACATCGTTGTTTCTCGTGACCGTGTTGACTACATGGATGTATCGCCAAAACAAGTTGTATCTGCGGCGACTTCATGTATTCCGTTCTTAGAAAACGATGACTCAAACCGTGCACTTATGGGTGCAAACATGCAACGACAAGCCGTTCCATTACTTCGTCCTGAATCTCCGATTGTAGGTACAGGTATGGAGCACGTGTCTGCAAAGGATTCTGGGGCTGCAATCGTAGCAAAGCACCGCGGAATTGTTGAACGTGTAACAGCTCGTGAAGTTTGGGTTCGTCGTTTAGAAGAAATCGATGGAAAAGAAATCAAAGGTGACTTAGATAAATATCGCCTTCAAAAGTTTGTAAGATCTAACCAAGGAACTTGCTATAACCAAGTGCCAATTGTCGCAGAAGGAAATATCGTTGAAAAACGTGAGATCGTTGCAGATGGACCTTCTATGGAATTAGGTGAGATGGCCTTAGGTCGTAATGTGATGGTCGCATTCATGACTTGGGAAGGTTATAACTATGAGGATGCGATTATTTTAAGTGAGCGTTTAGTTAAAGACGATGTTTATACATCTGTTCATATTGAAGAATATGAGTCTGAAGCTCGTGATACGAAGCTTGGACCAGAAGAGATTACTCGTGATATTCCTAACGTTGGGGAAGATGCATTGAAAAACCTTGACGAGCGTGGAATTATTCGTGTAGGGGCTGAGGTAAAAGACGGTGATATTCTCGTTGGTAAAGTAACTCCTAAAGGGGTAACGGAACTAACTGCCGAAGAAAGACTTTTACATGCAATCTTTGGTGAAAAAGCTCGAGAGGTACGTGATACTTCATTACGTGCACCACATGGTGGAGATGGAATTGTCTTGGATGTTAAAATCTTCAACCGTGAAGATGGAGACGAATTACCACCAGGTGTTAACCAGTTAGTAAGGGTCTATATTGTTCAAAAACGTAAAATTCATGAAGGTGACAAGATGGCGGGACGCCATGGTAACAAAGGGGTTATCTCAAGAATTTTACCAGAGGAAGATATGCCTTACTTACCAGATGGTACGCCAGTTGATATCATGTTAAACCCTCTAGGGGTACCTTCTCGTATGAACATCGGACAAGTGCTTGAACTTCACATAGGTATGGCAGCACGCTACTTAGGAATTCATGTTGCATCTCCAGTATTTGATGGAGCAAGTGAAGAAGATGTTTGGGAAACTCTTGAAGAAGCTGGTATGGCACGAGATGGTAAGACAACACTATTTGATGGACGTACAGGCGAACCATTAGATAACCGTGTTTCAGTTGGAATCATGTATATGATCAAACTTGCTCACATGGTTGATGATAAACTACATGCTCGTTCTACTGGACCATACTCACTAGTAACACAACAACCACTAGGTGGTAAAGCACAATTTGGTGGACAGCGTTTTGGTGAGATGGAGGTTTGGGCACTAGAAGCATACGGTGCAGCTTATACTTTACAGGAAATCTTAACTGTTAAGTCTGATGACGTAGTTGGACGTGTTAAGACGTATGAAGCGATCGTAAAAGGTGAAAATGTCCCAGAACCAGGAGTACCAGAATCATTCAAAGTATTAATAAAAGAGCTTCAAAGTTTAGGTATGGACGTTAAGATGTTATCTAGTAACGAAGAGGAAATTGAGATGCGTGAGCTAGATGATGAAGACGAACAAGCAAATGAGAAGCTTAATTTAAATATTGAAACGACAGAATCTAATGGCTAAATAGATTAGAGGCATTAAGAGGATAACTCTTTTGGATGAAGCAAACAGCGTTGTTCATTAGAGTTGTTCTCACCATATCAACCTTAAAAACCTTAAGATGGAAAGGGAGGTTGGCCCCTTGATAGATGTAAATAACTTTGAGTTTATGAAGATTGGTCTCGCTTCGCCAAATAAGATCCGTTCTTGGTCTCGTGGGGAAGTTAAAAAACCTGAAACAATTAATTATCGTACACTCAAACCTGAAAAAGACGGCCTATTTTGTGAAAGAATTTTCGGTCCAACAAAAGACTGGGAATGTCATTGTGGTAAATATAAACGTGTACGCTACAAAGGTGTTGTTTGTGACCGTTGTGGTGTTGAAGTTACTCGTGCGAAAGTTCGCCGTGAGAGAATGGGCCATATTGAACTAGCGGCACCTGTATCTCATATTTGGTATTTTAAAGGGATTCCTAGTCGAATGGGGCTTGTCCTTGACATGTCTCCACGATCTCTAGAAGAAGTTATTTATTTTGCTTCTTATGTTGTTACAGAACCAGGAGATACTCCATTAGAGAAGAAACAGCTTCTTTCAGAAAAAGAATATCGTACATATCGTGATAAATATGGACGTTCATTCACTGCTCAAATGGGAGCAGAAGCAATTAAGAAGCTTCTTGCTGATATTGACTTAGATAAAGAAGTAGACGCTCTTAAAGAAGAGCTTGCTACTGCTCAAGGTCAACGTAGAACGAGAGCAATTAAACGTCTTGAGGTTCTTGAGGCGTTCAGGCATTCAGGTAATGAGCCATCATGGATGATCCTTGATGTACTTCCTGTTATCCCGCCAGAATTACGCCCGATGGTTCAATTAGATGGTGGACGTTTTGCGACATCAGACTTAAATGATCTTTATCGTCGTGTAATTAACCGTAATAATCGTTTAAAGCGTCTTTTAGATCTTGGTGCACCGAATATCATTGTACAAAATGAAAAACGTATGCTACAAGAAGCTGTTGATGCACTAATTGATAATGGCCGTAGAGGTCGTCCTGTTACAGGACCAGGTAACCGTCCTTTGAAATCACTTTCACATATGTTAAAAGGGAAGCAAGGACGTTTTCGTCAAAATCTATTAGGAAAACGTGTTGATTATTCAGGACGTTCCGTTATCGTTGTAGGTCCAAACTTAAAGATGTACCAGTGTGGACTTCCTAAAGAAATGGCTCTAGAGTTATTTAAGCCATTTGTTATGAAAGAATTAGTTAGTAAAGGCTTAGCGCATAACATAAAGAGTGCAAAACGTAAGGTAGAGCGTATTCAACCAGAGGTATGGGATGTTCTAGAAGAGGTTATTAGAGAGCATCCAGTTCTATTAAACCGTGCGCCTACACTTCATAGACTAGGTATTCAGGCGTTTGAACCTACTCTTGTTGAAGGTCGTGCGATTAAACTACATCCACTAGTTTGTACGGCTTATAATGCGGACTTTGATGGAGACCAAATGGCTGTTCACGTGCCGTTATCAGCTGAGGCTCAAGCTGAAGCTAGACTACTGATGTTAGCAGCACAAAACATTCTTAACCCTAAGGATGGTAAACCAGTAGTTACTCCTTCCCAAGATATGGTTTTAGGAAACTACTACCTTACATTAGAGCGTGAGGGAGCAAAGGGTGAAGGTTCAATCTTTAAAGACCCTAATGAAGCATTAATTGCTTACCAAAACGGTTACGTACATTTACACAGTCGTATTGCAATTCCAGTTGCGTCATTAAATAAAACGACGTTCTCAGAAGAGCAATATAGTATGTTGCTGCTAACGACAGTTGGGAAAATTATCTTTAATGAAATTCTTCCAGAGTCGTTCCCATATGTAAATGAACCAACTGCGAAAAATCTCGAAGAAGCTTTACCAGAAAAGTATATGGCTCCAATGACAACAAATGTAAAAGAAGTATTTGCAGAGCGTGACATTGTAGCACCTTTTAAGAAAGGTTTCTTAGGGAATATCATTGCTCAAGTATTTAAGCAGTTTAAGATTACAGAAACATCAAAAATGCTTGACCGAATGAAAGATCTAGGTTTTAGATATTCAACCAAGGCAGGTATTACAGTTGGTGTAGCTGATATCGTTGTATTAGCTGAGAAGAAAGAAATCTTAGCAAAAGCTGAAGAAAAGGTAGACCGTGTAATTAAGCAATTCCGTCGTGGTTTAATTACAGAAGAAGAAAGATACGATCGAGTTATCTCAATTTGGAGTGAAGCGAAAGATGTCATTCAAGAAAAACTAATGAAATCTTTAGATAAGCTTAACCCAATCTTCATGATGAGTGACTCTGGTGCCCGTGGTAACGCATCTAACTTCACACAGTTAGCAGGTATGCGTGGGCTAATGGCTAACCCGTCAGGTCGTATCATCGAGTTACCGATTAAATCAAGTTTCCGTGAAGGTTTAACGGTTTTAGAGTACTTCATCTCTACACATGGTGCTCGTAAAGGTCTTGCCGATACAGCATTAAAAACAGCTGACTCAGGTTATCTAACCCGACGTTTAGTTGATGTTGCACAAGATGTTATTGTACGTGAAGATGATTGTGGAACAGACCGTGGTCTTGTTGTTGGTGCAATCAAAGAAGGAACAGAAGTTATTGAGAACTTATATGATCGCCTTGTAGGGCGTTTCTCGTTCCAATCTATACGTAACCCTGAAACTGGTGGAGTTCTTATCAATAAAAATGAGTTAATTGATGAAGATATCGCGAAAGCCATTGTTGATTCAGGTGTTGAAAATGTTATAATCCGTTCTGTATTTACATGTGATACTCGACATGGAGTTTGTAAAAAATGTTACGGACGTAACTTGGCAACGGGTAGCGATGTTGAAGTCGGCGAAGCAGTCGGTATCATTGCTGCGCAATCAATTGGTGAGCCAGGAACACAGCTTACGATGCGTACCTTCCATACAGGTGGGGTAGCAGGGGACGATATCACTCAAGGTCTTCCGCGTATCCAGGAATTGTTTGAAGCTCGTAACCCTAAAGGTCAAGCGGTTATTTCTGAAATTGAAGGAACGGTTGTTTCTGTCAATGATGCTTCAGATAAACGAGAAGTTGTTGTTCAGGGTGAAATGGAAACTAGAAATTACGCAATTCCTTATGGTGCAAGAATTAAGGTTGTAGAAGGAGATCAATTAGTTCCAGGACAAAGTATCACAGAAGGTTCAATTGACCCTAAGGAGCTTTTACACGTAAAAGGTGTAAAGGGTGTTCAAGAATACTTGCTTCGTGAAGTGCAAAAGGTTTACCGTATGCAAGGGGTAGAAATTGGTGATAAACACGTAGAAGTAATGGTTCGTCAGATGTTAAGAAAAATTAGAGTTGTAGATAACGGTGAAACGGCTGTTCTACCAGGAGCTCTAATTGATATTCACCAATTTAATGATGAAAACGAAAAAGTACTTCTTGAAGGAGAGCGACCTGCAACTGGACGCCCTGTGTTACTAGGTATTACCAAAGCATCATTAGAAACAGAATCGTTCCTATCAGCAGCATCATTCCAAGAGACAACAAGAGTATTAACCGATGCAGCAATCAAAGGTAAGAGAGATGAGTTATTAGGTCTTAAGGAAAATGTAATTATTGGTAAACTAGTACCAGCAGGAACTGGTATGACGCGTTATCGCAACCTTAAAATCATTTCTGAACACGATAAACAAGAAGAAATAGACCACCTAGAACCAATGGAAGAAGTTGCAACTCAAGAATAAATTATAAATCTGGTTGACATCGTAATTTGAGAGTGATATTATATCGTAGTGTGCCTGAGAAACCTGTAGCTTTGGAGGATTAAAAGAGATGTCTTATGAAAAAGTGACACAGGCAGAAAATGTTGTCATAGGTACTAAACAAACTATCAAAGCTCTCGAACAAGGGAACGCAATAGAGGTCATCATAGCCAATGACGCTGAGGCTAGAGTAGTTACTAAAGTACAATTGCTAGCACAGAAAAAAGGCGTACCGATAACAGTAGTTGATTCCATGAAGAAACTTGGAAAAGTTTGTGGAATTGATGTTGGAGCTGCCACTGTAACACTGACAAAGTAATAACGTTTTTGCCAACGTGATGTCGATCGCTTGGCAAAAACTTTACTTTTGTTCTAGAATGAACCACCAGGATCAGTGGTCTTAACAATTTCTTTACGAAAGGAGGAAAAAAGATGCCTACTATTAATCAGCTTATCCGTAAAGGACGTCAAGCGAAAGTTAAGAAGTCAGACTCACCTGCATTAAACAAAGGTTATAACAGCTTTATTAAAGCTCAAACTAACCAGTCTTCACCGCAAAAACGTGGTGTTTGTACTCGTGTAGGGACAATGACACCGAAGAAGCCAAACTCGGCTCTTCGTAAATATGCTCGTGTACGTTTAACGAACGGTATCGAGGTTACTGCTTATATCCCAGGTATCGGACACAACTTACAAGAGCACAGTGTTGTTCTTATTCGTGGTGGACGTGTAAAAGACTTACCAGGGGTACGTTATCACATCGTACGTGGTGCTCTTGACACAGCAGGAGTACAAAACCGTATGCAAGGTCGTTCTAAGTATGGAACTAAACGCCCTAAAGAAGCTAAGAAATAATAAAACTATAGGTTTACAAGACGAAAGGAGGGGAAATAATGCCTCGTAAAGGACCAGTAGCAAAGAGAGATGTTTTACCAGATCCTCTTTATAATTCAAAATTAGTAACTCGCCTTATCAACCGTATCATGGTTGACGGTAAGAAAGGTGTTGCTGAAAGCATCCTTTATAACGCTTTTGAATTAGTAAAAGAGCGTAGCGGAAATGACCCTATGGAAGTTTTCGATCAAGCGTTAAAAAATATCATGCCAGTTCTTGAAGTTAAAGCACGCCGTGTAGGTGGAGCTAACTACCAAGTACCTATCGAAGTTAAACCAGAGCGTCGTACTACGTTAGGACTTCGTTGGTTAGTAAACTATGCTCGTCTTCGTGGAGAAAAAACGATGGAAGAGCGTTTAGCTAACGAAATCCTTGATGCAGCAAACAACACTGGTGCATCAGTTAAGAAACGTGAAGACACTCATAAGATGGCTGAAGCTAACAAAGCGTTCGCTCACTATCGTTGGTAAGATCAAAAAAACTATTCTAAAAATCATTCGAAGAATGAAAGGAGAAATACATTATGGCAAGAGAGTTCTCCTTAAAGAATACACGTAATATCGGCATCATGGCTCACATTGATGCCGGTAAAACTACAACAACGGAACGTATCTTATTCTACACTGGACGTATTCATAAAATTGGTGAAACTCATGAAGGTGCATC
The DNA here is from genome assembly GCF_019024285.1 of Alkalihalobacterium elongatum. Taxonomy (GTDB): domain Bacteria; phylum Bacillota; class Bacilli; order Bacillales; family Bacillaceae_F; genus Alkalihalobacterium; species Alkalihalobacterium elongatum. The sequence continues at coordinate 33,026 of NZ_WMKZ01000027.1, read as the reverse complement.
ACAGATGGACTGGATGGAGCAGGAGCAAGAGCGTGGTATCACTATCACATCTGCTGCAACAACTGCTCAATGGAAAGGTCACCGTGTAAACATTATTGATACTCCAGGTCACGTAGACTTTACAGTAGAAGTAGAACGTTCTTTACGTGTATTAGACGGAGCTGTAGCAGTACTAGATGCTCAATCAGGTGTTGAACCACAAACGGAAACTGTTTGGAGACAAGCAACGACATACGGCGTACCTCGTATTGTTTTTGTTAACAAAATGGACAAAACAGGTGCCGACTTCTTATATTCAGTAGGAACTATCCATGACCGCCTAGGTGCAAAAGCTTCTCCTATCCAATTACCAATTGGTGCAGAAGATGAGTTTCATGGAATTATCGATTTAATCGACATGGTTGCTTACTTCTATGAGGATGATCTTGGTACTCGTACGGATGCGAAAGAAATTCCAGAAGAGTATAAAGAGAAGGCTCAGGAATTACACGAGCAACTAGTTGAAGCTGCTGCTGAATTAGATGAAGAATTAATGATGAAGTACTTAGAAGGCGAAGAGTTAACGAAGGAAGAAATCAAAGCTGCAATCCGTAAAGGTGTTTGTAACGTAGAATTCTTCCCAGTACTTTGTGGCTCAGCATTCAAGAACAAAGGTGTTCAGTTAGTACTAGACGCTGTTCTAGACTATCTTCCATCACCACTTGATGTACCAGCTATCAAAGGTACTTTACCTGATACAGAAGAAGAAACAACTCGTGAGTCTAGTGACGAAGGTCCATTCGCAGCATTAGCTTTCAAAGTTATGACTGACCCTTATGTTGGTAAGTTAACTTTCTTCCGTGTGTACTCAGGTACAATTAACTCTGGTTCTTATGTTGTTAACTCAACTAAAGGAAAACGTGAGCGTATCGGACGTATCCTACAAATGCATGCGAACAGTCGTGAAGAGATTGCAACTGTTTATGCAGGAGATATCGCTGCTGCTGTAGGTTTAAAAGATACAACAACTGGTGATACTCTTTGTGATGAAAAGAATCAAGTTATCTTAGAATCTATGGAGTTCCCAGAGCCAGTTATCTCACTATCTGTTGAACCTAAATCTAAGTCTGACCAAGATAAAATGGGTATGGCTTTAGCGAAACTTGCTGAAGAAGATCCAACATTTAGAACACATACTAATGAAGAAACTGGCCAAACGATTATCGCTGGTATGGGTGAGCTTCACCTAGACATCATCGTAGATCGTATGCGTCGTGAATTCAAAGTTGAAGCAAATGTTGGTGCTCCTCAAGTATCTTACCGTGAAACAATCCGCAAAGCGGCTAAAGTTGAAGGTAAGTTCGTACGTCAGTCTGGTGGACGTGGACAATATGGTCACGTTTGGATTGAATTCGAACCACTTGAAGAGGGTGCAGGATTCCAATTCGAAAACAAGATTGTTGGTGGTGTAGTTCCACGTGAATACATTCCAGCAGTACAAAATGGTATCGAAGAATCGTTGCAAAACGGAATGCTTGCAGGGTTCCCACTATTAGACTTAAAAGCAACTATCTTTGATGGTTCATACCATGATGTTGACTCTAATGAGATGGCGTTTAAGATTGCTGGTTCAATGGCATTAAAGAACGCGAAATCTCATTGTGCTCCGGTACTTTTAGAGCCAATGATGAAAGTTGAAGTTGTTGTCCCTGAAGAGTATATGGGAGACATTATGGGTGACGTAACATCTCGTCGTGGACGCGTGGAAGGTATGGAAGCTCGTGGTAATGCACAAGTTGTTCGTGCTATGGTTCCACTTGCTGAAATGTTTGGTTATGCAACATCTCTACGTTCACGTACACAAGGTAGAGGTAACTATACAATGCACTTTGATCACTATGAAGAAGTACCAAAGAGCATTTCTGAAGAAATCATTAAGAAACAAACTGGACAATAATATTCAGTAATTATTGTTTCTCTAATGAGTTTATTGTAAGCTAAGAAAGGTGATAATATATGGGTATTTCGCCTTTCTTATCCATAATAATTGAAACGTATTTAAGGGAGGAAAAGTAAAATGGGAAAAGCTAAATTTGACCGTTCGAAAACACATGCTAACATTGGTACAATCGGACACGTTGACCATGGTAAAACTACATTAACAGCTGCTATTACAACTGCTTTAGCTAAAAAAGGTGGAGCAGAGGCTCGTGCATATGATCAAATCGATGGAGCTCCAGAAGAGCGTGAGCGTGGAATCACAATCTCAACTGCACACGTTGAGTATGAAACTGATACACGTCACTATGCACACGTTGACTGCCCAGGACATGCTGACTACGTTAAAAACATGATCACTGGTGCGGCACAAATGGACGGAGCTATCTTAGTAGTATCTGCTGCTGATGGCCCAATGCCACAAACTCGTGAGCACATCTTACTTTCTCGTCAAGTAGGTGTTCCTTACATCGTTGTATTCTTAAACAAATGCGACATGGTTGACGACGAAGAGCTACTTGAATTAGTAGAAATGGAAGTTCGTGACCTTCTTAACGAGTATGACTTCCCTGGTGATGATGTACCAGTTATCCAAGGTTCTGCTCTTAAAGCTCTTGAAGGAGACGAAGCTTGGGAAGCAAAAATCTATGAGCTTATGGACGCTGTAGATTCTTACATCCCAACTCCAGAGCGTGACAACGAAAAGCCATTCATGATGCCAGTTGAGGACGTATTCTCAATCACTGGTCGTGGTACAGTTGCTACAGGACGTGTTGAGCGTGGACAAGTTAAAGTTGGTGAAGAAATCGAAATCATCGGACTTGCTGAAGAGCCAAGCAAAACTACAGTAACTGGAGTTGAAATGTTCCGTAAGCTTCTTGACTATGCTGAAGCTGGTGACAACATTGGTGCACTTCTTCGTGGTGTATCTCGTGATGATATCCAACGTGGTCAAGTACTTGCTAAGCCTGGTACAATCACTCCACACACTAAGTTCAAAGCAGAAGTTTATGTACTTTCTAAAGAAGAGGGTGGACGTCATACTCCATTCTTCACAAACTACCGTCCGCAGTTCTACTTCCGTACAACTGACGTAACTGGTATTTGTAACCTTCCTGAAGGTGTAGAAATGGTTATGCCTGGTGACAACATCGAAATGACTGTTGAACTAATTGCACCAATCGCGATTGAAGAAGGAACAAAGTTCTCAATCCGTGAAGGTGGACGTACAGTTGGAGCTGGCGTTGTAGCTTCAATCCAAGAGTAATCATAAATCATAAGAAGTTCCTTGATATCAAGGAACTTCTTTTTTGTTGGCATGGTGCAAACTCTAGATATAATTCCCGAAATGGTGAAAGTAGCAATTAACATAATTGAAAGTGATCACTTAAAACAAATTTTTTAAAAGTAGTTTAATGAGTCAGAGGCATATATATATATCATTTATCATTTATTCCGAAAGGTCTAGTTGTTTTTCTTTTTATTACAATTTCTATAGGAAGCGTCGTTGAGGAAGAAGAACGGAGTATACGAGTTGGAGTAATATCAGTTATCAAAAGGTTGTTCCAGTGGATAAAAAGGTTTTGGAAAAGTTAAATTACATTATCCAATAATAATGCATACTATTTGTTTAAAGTGCAAAATGAACGGTATTTATTTGTGTAAGTATAAATATTAAGTGTTTGATAATAATGGAAGCTATATAGTTAAATACATGACTTGAATTTATAGCAATTAATATATATAATAGTAAAAGTGTGATCAACAGAAAAATGTTCTTGCATTTTACTTTTCAATTATATATAATATTGAATGTTGGTCTGTGACAGCGATGATGCGAAAGGTTGCTGACACACCCGGCCCCATTGCCATGGCAGGGTGTGAGGAAATTTTCGCGGAGTATGTCTGTTTATTAAAATGGACGATAAAGGAGGGGCTTAAATGGCAAAACAAAAAATTCGCATCCGTCTTAAAGCTTACGATCATAGAATCCTTGATCAATCAGCAGAAAAAATTGTTGACACAGCGAAGCGTTCTGGTGCTAATGTATCTGGACCAATCCCGCTTCCAACTGAAAAGAGTGTTTACACAATTCTTCGTGCGGTACACAAGTATAAAGATTCTCGTGAGCAATTCGAAATGCGCACGCATAAGCGTTTAATCGATATTGTTAACCCAACACCACAAACTGTTGATGCATTAATGAGATTAGACCTGCCATCAGGCGTTGATATCGAAATCAAACTTTAATATTAACATATGTAAAGTTTGAGAGGTTCATTAATACTTTTCGTAATTTTAACTATAAAATAATGGCAAAAAAATATATAAAGTGAAAACACAGGAGGTGTGACTAATGACCAAAGGAATCTTAGGGAAGAAAATCGGTATGACTCAAGTGTTTGCAGAAAACGGTGATGTAATTCCTGTAACTGTAATTGAAGTTACTCCGAACGTTGTTCTTCAAAAGAAAACTGTAGAAAACGATGGATATGAAGCTATTCAATTAGGTTTTGATGATCAAAAAGCTAACCGTGTGATTAAGCCTGAAAAAGGACACGCTGAAAAAGCAAACACAGCACCTAAGCGCTTCGTGAAAGAAATTCGCAACGTAGATCTTGCTACGTTTGAAGTTGGTCAAGAAGTCAAGGCAGATACATTTAACGTAGGTGACGTAGTAGACGTAACAGGAACTTCAAAAGGGAAAGGTTTCCAAGGTGCAATTAAGCGCCACAACCAATCTCGTGGACCTATGTCTCACGGTTCTCGTTACCACCGTCGCCCTGGTTCAATGGGTCCTGTAGCTCCTAACCGAGTATTTAAAGGTAAAGCTTTACCTGGACGTATGGGTGGAGAGCAAATTACAGTGCAAAATTTAGAAATCGTTAAAGTTGATACAGATCGTAATCTTCTATTAGTTAAAGGTAATGTACCAGGAGCTAAAAAGAGCTACGTAACTGTTAAAAGTGCGGTTAAAAACGACTAACGTTTAATGGAAAGGAGGACACATCATGCCTAAAGTAGCATTATTTAATCAATCCGGCTCTCAAGTTGGGGATATTGAATTATCTGATGCAGTATTTGGTATCGAACCAAATGAGCATGTTCTACATGACGCAGTAGTCATGCAACAAGCATCTTTACGTCAAGGTACTCATAAGACAAAAGGACGTTCTGAAGTACGCGGCGGCGGTAGAAAGCCATGGCGCCAAAAGGGAACTGGACGCGCTCGTCAAGGGTCAATCCGTTCACCACAATGGGTAGGTGGAGGAGTAGTATTCGGTCCAACACCACGTGATTACGGTTATAAATTACCTAAAAAAGTACGCCGTTTAGCAATCAAGTCAGCTCTTTCTAGTAAGGTTAAAGCTGCTGAGATTGTTGTTTTAGAAGAATTAGCATTAAACGCACCAAAAACAAAAGAAATGGTTTCGATCTTATCTAACTTATCAGTAGATCGTAAAGCATTAATTGTAACTGCTGACTACAATGATGCTGTAGCATTATCTGCTCGTAACATTCCAGGTGTAACATTTGTTTCTGCTGAAGGAGTAAATGTACTTGATGTTCTTAAGCACGATAAGCTAATCATTACTAAAGGTGCAGTTGAAAAGGTAGAGGAGGTGCTAGCGTAATGTCAAACGCACGTGATATCATCAAGCGCCCCGTAATTACAGAACGTTCAACTGATTTAATGTCTGAAAAGAAATACACGTTTGAAGTAGACACTCGCGCGAACAAAACTGAAATTAAAAGTGCTATTGAAGAAATCTTTGGTGTAAAAGTTCAAAAGGTAGCTACAATGAACTACAAAGGTAAATTCAAGCGTTTCGGTCGTCACGCAGGTTATACTGCAAAACGCAAAAAAGCAATCGTTACATTAACACCAGATAGCAAAGAATTAGAATTCTTTGAAGGTGTATAAGTTTAACAGAGAAGGAGGGAAATCAAGATGGCGATTAAAAAGTATAAACCGACCAGTGCTGGTCGTCGTGGAATGTCAGTCCTAGATTTTTCTGAAATCACTACTGACAAACCAGAAAAGTCACTATTAGCGCCTTTACACAATAAAGGTGGTCGTAACAACCAAGGTAAACTAACTGTACGTCATCAAGGTGGCGGACACAAACGTAAGTATCGTATTATCGACTTCAAACGCAACAAAGATGGTATTCCAGGCCGCGTTGCTACAATCGAGTACGATCCAAACCGTACAGCTAATATCGCATTAATCAATTATGCTGATGGTGAGAAGCGTTATATTATCGCACCAAAAGGTTTAAAAGTTGGAATGACAATTGAGTCTGGTGCAAATGCAGATATTAAAGTAGGGAACGCACTTCCTCTAATTAATATCCCTGTCGGTTCTGTAATTCACAATATCGAATTAAAGCCTGGTAAAGGTGCACAATTAGTACGTTCTGCTGGAGCAGAAGCTCAACTTCTTGGTAAAGAAGGAGACTACGTATTAGTTCGTTTAAAATCAGGTGAAACACGTTATATCCTATCTACTTGTCGTGCAACAATCGGTTCTGTAGGAAACGATGAGCATGAACTAGTTAACATTGGTAAAGCAGGTCGCTCTCGTTGGTTAGGTAAACGCCCAACTGTACGTGGATCTGTTATGAACCCTAACGATCACCCACACGGTGGTGGTGAAGGTCGTGCTCCAATCGGACGTAAATCACCAATGTCTCCATGGGGTAAACCAACACTTGGTTACAAAACACGTAAGAAAAACAAGAGTTCAGATAAGTACATTGTACGTCGTCGCAAAAAATAACGGGGTTGTTTCACGGTTCATTAGAACCGTGGATCAATCACGAAGGGAGGTTTATTCATGGGCCGTAGTTTAAAAAAGGGACCTTTCGTCGATGATCATTTAATGAAGAAGGTCGAAGTTATGAACGAAAACAATGAGAAAAAGGTTATCAAAACTTGGTCTCGTCGTTCAACTATTTTCCCTGAGTTTATCGGGCATACAATTGCAGTTTACGATGGTCGTAAACATGTTCCAGTATATGTTTCAGAAGACATGGTCGGACACAAACTAGGTGAATTCGCACCTACACGTTCGTACAAAGGTCATGCTGCTGATGATAAGAAAACAAGACGTTAATTAAGAGGGGAGGTCCTTGACAATGCAACAAGCTAAAGCTGTAGCTAAACAAGTTCGTGTGGCTCCTCGAAAAGTTCGTCTAGTTGTGGACTTAATCCGAGGTAAGCAAGTCGGTGAAGCAATCGCTATCCTACGCCATACACCAAAAGCTGCTTCTCCAATTGTAGAAAAGCTTTTAAATTCTGCAATCGCAAACGCAGAACACAATTATGAAATGGAACCAAATAACTTATTCATTAAAGAAGTATTCGTAGATGAGGGCGTAACATTGAAACGCTTCCGTCCACGTGCTATGGGACGTGCTAGCCGAATTAACAAGCGCACAAGTCACATTACAATCGTTGTTTCAGAAAAGAAGGAGGGATAAGCGTGGGTCAAAAAGTCAATCCGGTAGGACTTCGTGTCGGTGTCATCCGTGACTGGGAGTCAAGATGGTACGCTGAAAAGGACTATGCAGACTTACTACACGAAGATATTAAAATTCGTGAGTATATCGAAAAACGTTTAAAAGATGCTTCTGTATCTAAGATCGAAATCGAACGTGCTGCTAACCGTGTAAATGTAACTGTTCATACGGCTAAGCCTGGTATGGTTATCGGTAAAGGTGGATCTGAAGTAGAAGCACTTCGTAAAGCTTTAAATGAACTAACTGGTAAAAGAGTTCATATTAATATCTTTGAAATTAAAAATGCTGATTTAGATGCTAAATTAGTAGCTGAAAACATTGCTCGTCAATTAGAGAATCGTATTTCTTTCCGTCGTGCAATGAAGCAAGCACTACAACGTACTATGCGTGCAGGTGCAAAAGGAATTAAAACACAAGTGTCAGGTCGTCTAGGCGGCGCAGATATCGCTCGTGGTGAACACTATAGCGAAGGTACTGTTCCACTTCACACTCTTCGTGCAGACATCGATTATGGAACTGCAGAAGCAGATACAACTTACGGTAAATTAGGAGTTAAGATCTGGATTTATCGTGGTGAAGTCCTTCCAACGAAAGGAACGAAAAAAGAGGAAGGGGGCAAATAATTATGTTATTGCCAAAACGTGTAAAATACCGTCGTGAACACCGTGGTAAGATGCGTGGTCGTGCAAAAGGCGGAACGGAAGTTCATTTTGGTGAATATGGTTTACAAGCGCTAGAAGCTTCATGGATTACTAACCGTCAAATCGAAGCTGCGCGTATTGCTATGACACGTTACATGAAACGTGGCGGTAAAGTTTGGATTAAAATTTTCCCTTCTAAACCATACACTGCAAAACCTTTAGAGGTTCGAATGGGTTCTGGTAAAGGTGCTCCTGAAGGATGGGTAGCAGTAGTTAAACCAGGGAAGATTATGTTTGAGATTTCTGGAGTTTCTGAAGAGGTAGCACGTGAAGCATTACGTTTAGCTTCTCATAAGTTACCTGTTAAATGTAAATTTGTAAAACGCGAAGAAGTGGGTGGTGACGCAAATGAAAGCTAATGATCTTCGTAACCTAACGACATCTGAAATTGAACAAAAAACGAAGTCACTTAAAGAAGAATTATTCAACCTTCGCTTTCAATTAGCGACTGGCCAGTTGGATAATCCAACCCGCATTCGTGAAGTTCGTAAGGCGATCGCTCGTGCAAAGACTGTTTTGCGTGAGAGAGAACTTGGGATTAACAACGGCTAATTTGAGAGGAGGTTTGCTTAAATGGAACGCAACCAACGCAAAGTGTACATCGGACGCGTAGTTTCAGATAAGATGGATAAAACAATTACTGTTCTTGTTGAGACATACAAGAAAGATCGTTTATACGGAAAGCGCGTAAAGTACTCTAAAAAGTTCAAGGCCCATGATGAAGAAAACACAGCTAAAGTTGGCGATATTGTTAAGATTATGGAAACTCGTCCATTATCTAAAGACAAACGCTTCCGTTTAGTAGAAGTAGTAGAAGAAGCAGTTATTATCTAACTCATTCTTTTTAACCTGAAGGGAGGTAAGATCGTATGATTCAACAGGAGAGTCGTTTAAAAGTTGCTGACAACTCTGGAGCTCGTGAAGTTCTATGTATTAAAGTTTTAGGTGGTTCTGGCCGTAAAACTGCAAACGTCGGTGACATTATCGTTTGTTCTGTAAAACAAGCAACACCAGGCGGCGTTGTCAAGAAAGGTGACGTTGTTAAGGCGGTAATCGTTCGCTCTAAGAGCGGCGTACGTCGTACAGACGGATCTTACATTAAATTTGATGAAAACGCAGCGGTAATTGTACGTGATGACAAAGGTCCTCGTGGAACTCGTATCTTCGGACCAGTTGCACGTGAGCTTCGTGAAAAGCAATTTATGAAAATCGTTTCTTTAGCTCCGGAAGTACTATAATATACATCATCCCTTTTATAAGGAGGTGCGATGATTACATGCACGTTAAAAAAGGCGACACAGTAAAAGTGATCTCTGGTAAAGATAAAGGTAAACAAGGCGTTATTTTAGAAGCATACCCTAAGAAAGACCGTGTACTTGTTGAAGGTGTTAACATTGTTAAAAAACATGCTAAACCTTCTCAAGATAACCCACAGGGTGGAATTGTAAGCAAAGAGGCTGCAATCCATGTTTCTAACGTAATGATTATTGACCCTAAAACGGGCGAGCCAACACGTATTGGCTATAAAGTAGAAGATGGTAAAAAAGTACGTATTGCGAAAAAATCTGGCGAAGCACTAGATAAGTAGTCAGTGTTGAAAGGAGGTCAATCGTATGACTCGTTTAAAAGAGAAGTATAACAGTGAGATCGTATCTTCTTTAGTTGAGAAATTTAACTACCCATCAGTTATGGGTGTACCTAAAGTAGAAAAAATCGTCATTAACATGGGTGTTGGTGACGCTGTTGCTAACCCTAAAGCTTTAGACAAGGCAGTTGAAGAGTTAACTCAAATTGCTGGTCAAAAGCCATTAATCACAAAAGCAAAGAAATCAATCGCAGGATTTAAGTTACGTGAGGGCATGCCAATCGGTGCGAAGGTAACACTACGCGGTGAGCGCATGTACGAATTCTTAGATAAATTAATTTCAGTTTCATTACCACGTGTACGTGACTTCCGTGGAGTTTCTAAAAAAGCTTTCGACGGTCGTGGAAACTATACACTAGGTGTGAAAGAGCAATTAATCTTCCCTGAAATTGAGTATGATAAAGTTGATAAAGTACGTGGTATGGATATCGTTATTGTAACGACTGCAAACACGGATGAAGAAGCTCGTGAGTTATTAACACAAATGGGCATGCCATTCCAAAAATAATCGGCTAAAGCCGAAGAGGAGGAAAAACTTTGGCGAAGAAATCAATGATCGCAAAACAGAAACGCGAGCAGAAGTATAAAGTACAAGAATATACTCGCTGCGAGCGTTGCGGACGTCCGCACTCTGTAATGAGAAAGTTTAAATTATGCCGTATTTGCTTTAGAGAACTTGCTTATAAAGGTCAAATTCCTGGCGTTAAAAAAGCTAGCTGGTAAACCCTTAAATGGGAAGGAGGTAATATAGATGGTCATGACAGATCCTGTTGCAGATTTGCTAACTCGCATCCGTAATGCGAACGTAGTTCGTCACGAGAAATTAGAAGTACCTGCTTCTAATATCAAAAAACAAATCGCTGAAATCTTAAAGCGTGAAGGTTTCATCCGTGACTTTGAATATATCGAAGATAACAAACAAGGTGTGATTCGTATCTTCTTAAAATACGGTGCAAACAACGAGCGAGTAATTACTGGATTAAAACGTATTAGTAAGCCTGGTCTTCGTGTATACGCAAAAGCTACGGAAGTACCCCGTGTTTTAGGCGGATTAGGTATTGCTATCGTTTCAACATCTAAAGGTATTATGACGGATAAAGATGCACGTCAACAACAAGTAGGCGGAGAAGTACTAGCTTACGTTTGGTAATCATTAAAGGTAAGATTGGAGGTGTAAGATATGTCACGTATTGGTAAGAAACCAATTGAAGTTCCAAGTGGAGTAACAGTTACTCTTAACAACAACGTAATTACGGTTAAAGGCCCTAAAGGTGAACTTAGCCGTAATGTACACCCAGAAATGGATGTAAAAGTAGAGGAGAACCAAATCGTTATCGAACGTCCAAGTGATAACAAGGAACACCGCTCTTTACACGGAACAACTCGTAGTATCATCAGTAACATGGTTGAAGGTGTAACAAAAGGATACGAAAAAGGATTAGAGTTAATCGGGGTAGGTTACCGTGCAACAAAATCTGGTTCAAAATTAGTATTAAATGTTGGTTACTCTCACCCAGTAGAAATCGAGCCTGAGCAAGGTATCGAAATCGAAGTTCCTTCAAATACAAAAGTACTTGTAAAAGGTATCGATAAAGAGCGTGTTGGTGCTATCGCAGCTAACATTCGTTCTGTACGTTTACCTGAGCCTTATAAAGGAAAAGGAATCCGTTATGAAGGTGAATATGTACGTCGTAAAGAAGGTAAAACTGGTAAATAATAAATAGTTAACGGAAAGGAATGACGTTCAATGATTACGAAGCCTGACAAAAATTTGTCGCGTAAGAAAAGACATGCTCACGTTCGTCGCACGATCACAGGTACTCCTGAACGTCCACGTTTAAATGTTTTCCGTTCTTCTAAACACATTTACGCACAGCTAATTGATGATGTGAACGGCGTAACATTAGCTTCTGCGTCAAGTTTAGATAAAGAACTTAACTTAGAGAACGGTGGAAATAAAGAAGCAGCTAAAGCTGTTGGAGAACTTGTAGCTAAACGTGCTGTTGAAAAAGGGCACACTACTATCGTATTTGACCGTGGTGGTTACTTATATCACGGACGTGTTCAAGTATTAGCTGATGCAGCTCGTGAAGCTGGATTACAATTTTAATGTAAAAAGGAGGGAAACTAAATGCGTATCGATGCAAATACGTTGGAGCTTGAAGAAAAAGTTGTTGCCGTTAACCGTGTAGCTAAAGTAGTAAAAGGTGGACGTCGTTTCCGCTTTGCTGCATTAGTAGTTGTTGGTGATAAAAACGGACATGTCGGCTTTGGAATGGGTAAAGCTCAAGAAGTTCCTGAAGCAATTCGTAAAGCAATTGAAGATGCAAAGAAGAACTTAATTGAAGTACCAGTTGTTGGTACAACAATTCCACATGAGATCTTAGGTCACTTCGGTGCAGGACGAGTATTATTGAAACCAGCATCAGAGGGTACTGGAGTTATCGCTGGTGGACCTGTACGTGCAGTACTTGAGCTTGCTGGTGTAGGCGATATTTTATCAAAATCATTAGGATCAAATAATCCTATTAATATGGTTCGTGCAACTATTGAAGGTCTTAAAGAACTTAAGCGCGCTGAAGAGGTTGCTAAATTACGTGGTAAATCAGTAGAAGAACTGCTAGGATAAGGAGGGAAAAGACGTGGCTAAAAAGTTAGAGATTACCCTCACTAGAAGCATTATCGGTCGTCCTGAGGACCAACGTATTACTGTAAAAACTTTAGGCTTACGCAAGATGCACCAAACTGTAGTACAACAAGATAACGCTGCTATTCGTGGTATGGTTAACAAAGTATCACACTTAGTAACAGTTAAAGAAATCGATGCGTAATTGAAACTTACTTAAGAGGAGGTGGCAACATGAAACTTCATGAGTTGAAGCCTGCAGAAGGTTCTCGTAAAGTACGTAACCGCGTCGGACGTGGTATCGGAAGTGGTAACGGAAAAACAGCTGGTCGTGGACATAAAGGACAAAACGCACGTTCAGGTGGTGGTGTTCGTCCAGGATTTGAAGGTGGACAAAATCCTATTTTCCGTCGTTTACCAAAACGTGGATTTACAAACCCAACTCGCAAAGAGTTTACAATTGTAAATCTTGAGACATTAAACCGTTTTGATGCAGGAACTGAAGTTACACCTGAGTTATTAATCGAAACTGGTGTAGTTAAGAACGTTAAGGATGGTATTAAGATCCTTGGTAACGGCAAGCTTGAGAAGCAACTTACAGTGAAAGCCAATAAGTTTTCTGCTACAGCTGTAGAAGCGATCGAAGCTGCTGGCGGAAAAACTGAGGTGATTTAATGTTCCGGACGATCTCCAACATTATGCGCGTAGGTGACTTAAGACGAAAGGTTATCTTTACTCTATTAATGCTTATTGTATTTCGAATTGGTACATTTATTCCTGTACCTGGTTCGAACAAAGATGTATTAAATTTCTATGATCAAGCGAATGCGTTCGGGTTTTTAAATACATTTGGTGGTGGAGCATTAGGTAACTTTTCGATTTTTGCAATGGGAATTATGCCGTATATCACCGCATCCATCGTTGTTCAATTACTTCAAATGGATGTAGTGCCTAAGTTTGCAGAATGGGCAAAACAGGGTGAAGCAGGTCGTCGGAAATTGGCTCAAGTCACTCGATATGGAACAATTGTGTTAGGTTTTATACAAGCACTAGGAATGTCAATCGGATTTAATACGATATTCCCAGGATTAATCCCTAACCCAACTGTTCCTACCTATCTATTTATTGCACTCGTACTTACGGCTGGAACGGCATTTTTAATGTGGCTTGGTGAACAAATTACTGCTAAAGGTGTTGGAAACGGTATTTCCATTATCATCTTTGCTGGTATAGCGGCTGGTATCCCAAATGCAGTTAACCAAATCTATGCTTTACAAATTCAGGAAGCTGGTGAGCAACTGTTTTTAAGCATCGTTACAGTATTACTTCTACTTCTAGCTGTCCTTGCTGTAGTTGTAGGAGTGATCTATGTTCAACAGGCATTGCGTAAAATTCCAGTTCAATATGCTAAGCGTCTTGTTGGAAGAAGTCCTGTTGGAGGACAATCAACTCATCTACCGTTAAAGGTAAATGCAGCTGGGGTTATTCCTGTAATTTTTGCTTTATCACTATTTATGTTTCCACCGACGATTGCTGGTTTCTTTGGTGGAGAAAACACGATAGCTCGCTGGGTAACTACAATTTTTGATATAAATAACCCGTACGGCATGGTACTATATGCATTGCTCATTATTGGATTTACTTATTTCTATACGTTTATACAGGTTAATCCAGAGCAATTAGCGGAAAATCTAAAAAAACAAGGCGGTTATATCCCTGGTATACGCCCAGGTAGGACGACACAGGAATATATTACTCGTATCCTGTATCGACTGACACTAGTTGGAGCACTGTTCTTAGCTGTTGTCTCAATTATTCCAGTGTTCTTTACAGCGTTTATGGGATTACCTCCTGCGATTCAAATTGGCGGAACTGGATTATTAATTGTCGTTGGTGTAGCATTAGATACGATGAAACAAATCGAGAGTCAGTTAATTAAACGTCATTACAAAGGATTCATAAAGTAACTAGAAACTAAGGGAAAATAGGTTTCCCTTAGTGTTATAGTTATCAATTCGGTAATGGAGGGGAAGAAAATGAATTTAATATTAATGGGGCTTCCGGGTGCTGGTAAAGGTACTCAAGCAGAAAGAATTGTTGAGAACTATGGAATTCCGCATATCTCCACAGGAGATATGTTCCGTGCTGCGATTAAGAACGAAACTGAACTAGGTATGAAAGCAAAGTCTTTTATGGATGCAGGTGAATTAGTACCTGATGAAGTAACAATCGGTATCGTTCGTGAACGTTTAAGCCAAGCAGATTGTGAAAAAGGATTTCTATTAGATGGGTTTCCGCGTACTGTTGCTCAAGCAGAAGCATTAGATGGTATGCTGACATCTTTAGAAAAGAAAATTGATTTTGTTATTAATATTGACGTTCCAGAAAACGTGCTTATGGATAGACTTACGGGAAGAAGAGTTTCACCGACATCAGGGAGAACATATCATGTTATATTCAATCCTCCAAAGGTTGAAGGAATCTGTGACGTTGATGGTAGCCAATTGATTCAAAGAGATGATGATAAACCAGAAACAGTAAAGAAACGCCTTGAAGTTAATATTAAACAAAGTAAACCACTTCTTGATTTCTATCAAGAAAAAGGAGTACTTCGTGATATCGACGGGTTACAAGAGATTGGGCAAGTGTTTGTAAACATTGACCAACTTCTGAAAGGAATAAATGCATGATTATTTGTAAGACTGAACGTGAGATCGCCATTATGCGCGAGGCGGGTAAGATCGTTGCCCTCACACATCAGGAGCTGAAAAAGCATATCCAACCTGGTATTACTACCAAGGAATTAGATAACATTGCCGAGAAATTGATTCGTTCCTATGATGCGGTACCATCCTTTAAAGGCTACAATGGGTTTACAGGTAGTATCTGTGCTTCAGTAAATGAAGAGTTGGTTCATGGTATACCAGGGAAACGTGTTCTCAAGGCTGGAGATATTATTAGTATTGATATAGGTGCTCAATACAATGGATATCATGGCGATTCTGCATGGACATATGCTGTCGGTGAAATTGCTGAAAGTGATCAAAAGTTAATGGATGTCACTGAAACATCTTTATACAAAGGGTTAGAGGAAGCTAAACCAGGAGAAAGACTTTCGAATATATCCCATGCGATACAAACTTATGTTGAAGCACATGGATATTCAGTAGTAAGAGAATATGTTGGTCATGGTGTTGGTCAAAACCTTCACGAGGATCCGCAAATTCCACACTATGGTCCTCCAGGGAAAGGCCCTCGTCTAAAACCTGGTATGGTCCTTGCAATTGAGCCAATGGTCAACGCTGGTACTCGTTACGTACGAACACTAGCGGATAATTGGACTGTGGTAACTACCGATAAGAAGAACTGTGCACATTTTGAGCATACGATTGCTATCACAGAAACTGGGTATGAAATATTGACTAAAGTGTAATTATGAAGGTGATGGAAGATGAAAGATCCTGATTCGCAGCCAGTTATTGGACAGATCGTTGAAGTAATAAGAGGTCGTGATCGGGAACGGTTTTGTGTAGTAATTAGCATTATTGATCATCGCTTTGTTTACATTGCTGATGGTGATAGTCGCAAATACGACAAAGCTAAAAAGAAGAACGTCCAACACCTAAGAGTCATAGATTATGTCTCAGATGAAGTGAAAAATAGCATTAATGAAACTGGTCGTGTTACCAATGCCAAGCTGCGGTTTGCGATACAAAAGTTCTTAGAACAATATCATTTACTGAAGGAAGGAGAGTAAATTCATGGCGAAAGAGGATGTAATTGAAGTTGAAGGTACCGTTATTGAGCCACTACCAAATGCAATGTTCCGTGTCGAATTAGAAAATGGTCATAAAGTATTGGCTCATGTATCAGGTAAAATTCGTATGCACTTTATCCGCATCTTACCAGGTGATAAAGTGACTGTTGAATTATCTCCATATGATTTAACGCGTGGCCGAATCACATATCGTTATAAATAATCCTTAGGTATTTGTCGGTTTAGATATAGTTTGCTATGCTCAAATGAGAGCTTGATACGAGCACTCCGTAATATAAGGAGGTAAATATAATGAAGGTCAGACCATCAGTTAAGCCAATCTGCGAAAAATGTAAAGTTATTCGTAGAAAAGGTACAGTTATGGTAATTTGTGAAAACCCTAAGCATAAACAAAAACAAGGTTAATAACAAGGAGGTGCTTTAATACATGGCACGTATTGCAGGTGTTGACATTCCTCGTGATAAACGAGTTGTAGTGTCTTTAACATACATCTACGGAATCGGAAGAAAGCTTTCTTCAGAGATCCTAGAAAAAGCTGGTGTATCAGAAGATACTCGAGTTCGTGATTTAACAGAAGATGAGTTAGGTAAAATTCGTGAAATGATGGATGCTTATCTAGTAGAAGGAGATCTTCGTCGTGAAATCTCTTTAAACATCAAGCGTCTAATCGAAATTGGTTGTTACCGTGGTATTCGTCACCGTCGTGGTTTACCAGTTCGCGGTCAAAATACGAAAAACAATGCACGTACACGTAAAGGTCCACGTCGTACAGTAGCTAATAAGAAAAAATAGTAAAGGAGGTAGGTTAAAAACATGGCTAAGAAGACTAATCAACGTACTAAACGTCGTCAACGTAAAAATGTTGAGAGTGGTGTAGCTCACATTAAATCAACATTTAACAATACGATTGTTACGATTACTGATGTACATGGAAATGCAATTTCATGGGCTAGTGCTGGAAACCTAGGATTTAAAGGTTCACGTAAATCTACTCCATTTGCTGCACAAATGGCTGCTGAAGCTGCTGGTAAAACAGCAATGGAAAATGGCATGAAAACGATCGAAGTAACTGTTAAAGGTCCTGGTGCAGGTCGTGAAGCAGCTATTCGTTCTCTACAAGCAGTAGGTTTAGAAGTTAGCATGATCCGTGACGTTACGCCTGTTCCTCATAATGGTTGCCGTCCACCAAAACGTCGTAGAGTGTAATAAAAGAAATCCAATTTCTTGTATAGATTTCCTAAAAGTGTTAATAATGGTTAAGACGAGATTTTCCCTATGAAACGGTTCTTGCTTTTATTAACTATGGTAATGCGTATGGGAACTGCCTAATGGGGAATTCCGGTTAGGCAATCCTTACGGGTCAACCGGAGTTCGACGTTTTGAAGGAGGGTTTGTTGAATGATTGAAATAGAAAAGCCAAATATTGAAACGATTGAAGTTAGCGAAGATGCTAAATACGGGAAGTTCGTAGTTGAGCCACTTGAGCGTGGATATGGAACAACTTTAGGGAACTCCTTACGTCGTATCCTCTTATCCTCTTTACCAGGAGCTGCTGTAACAAGCGTACAGATTGACGGCGTGTTACATGAATTTTCTACGATCGAAGGTGTAGTAGAAGATGTAACCACGATTATCCTTAGCTTGAAACAACTTGCTCTTAAAATCTACTCGGATGAAGAGAAGGTTTTAGAAATTGATACACAAGGTGAAGGTGTTGTTACAGCAGGTGATTTAACACATGATAGTGATGTAGACGTATTAAACCCTGATCTTCACATCGCTACATTATCTAAAGGGGCTAGACTACATATGCGTTTAACAGCTAAACGTGGACGTGGTTATGTTCCTGCAGAAGATAATAAGTCTGAAGATCAACCAATTGGAGTTATCCCAATTGACTCGATCTACACACCTGTATCTCGAGTGAATTATCAAGTGGAAAATACCCGTGTGGGTCAAATTACCAACTATGACAAACTCACCTTAGATGTATGGACAGATGGAAGCATCCGTCCTGAAGAAGCAGTATCTTTAGGTGCGAAGATCCTAACTGAGCACTTAAATATTTTTGTCGGTCTTACTGACCAAGCACAAAATGCTGAAATTATGGTTGAAAAAGAAGAAGATCAAAAAGAAAAAGTTCTTGAAATGACGATTGAAGAACTTGACCTTTCTGTTCGCTCTTACAACTGCTTAAAGCGTGCTGGTATTAATACTGTTCAAGAATTAACACAAAAAACAGAAGAAGACATGATGAAAGTACGTAATCTTGGACGTAAATCTCTAGAAGAGGTTCAAGAAAAGCTTGCTGAATTAGGCTTAGGTCTTCGTAAAGAAGAATAGGTTCTAATAGGGAACGCTAGTGCTGTTCTCTGTTTTTCTTGTGTTTTACCATAAATCGTCGTGCCTGTTTAGGCAAAACATATAAGTGTTACAAAGGAGGGAAAACAGACATGGCATATGCAAAATTAGGTCGTGATAGTGCTGGTCGTAAAGCATTATTCCGTGATTTAGTTACTGATTTAATCATCAATGAGAGAATTGAAACAACAGAAGCAAAAGCTAAAGAACTTCGCCCAATCATTGAAAAGATGATTACTCTTGGTAAACGTGGTGACCTTCACGCGCGTCGTCAAGTAGCATCTTTCGTACGTCGTGAAGTAGCTAATGAAGAGACAGGTGAAGATGCGATTCAAAAGCTTTTCGCTGACATCGCTCCTCGTTATGAAGAGCGTCAAGGTGGATATACTCGTATTCTTAAAGTAGGTCCTCGCCGTGGTGATGGTGCACCAATGGCAATTATTGAGTTAGTTTAATTTCTGATACATCATATATATTTGACGACAAAGGGCGTGACAGGTTGTGAGCATTTTGCTCTAACTCACAGCCCTTTTTTATACGTTAACGTAGAAATTGGTAGCAAAAAGTAGAATCGACGTGGTCACCAATTTTGGAACAAAGTAAAAGTGCAACTACGCCACTGTCTTCGTCTATTAGACTCGCCAATTGGCGGGTTTTTCTTTATATTTACAGCTTTTATTAAGATAGGGTGATTGTTCATGTTCGATCCAATTGAAATTAAGGACCTTTCTTATAAGTATGATGCGTTAGGTGAGAAAGTATTAAAGAATATTTCATTAACCGTAAAAAAGGGAGAATGGGTAGCCATAATAGGTCATAATGGATCTGGTAAATCCACTCTTTCACGTTTTTTAAATGGATTGCTCGTTCCCGAAATAGGTACAGTACTCATTAATGGGTTAGACACAAGGGATACTGAGAAGATGTGGGAAATTCGTAAGAACGTTGGTCTCGTCTTTCAAAATCCAGAAAATCAATTAGTAGGAACGACAGTAAAAGATGATATTGCTTTCGGTCTTGAAAATAATGGGGTACCTAAAGTCGAGATGGAAGGTAGAATACAAAAGAGTGCCATAAAGGTTGGAATTGGTCATCTTTTAGGTGAGGAGCCTCATCGGCTTTCAGGTGGACAGAAGCAAAGGTTAGCCATTGCTGGGATTATTGCCATCCAACCATCAGTTATTGTCCTAGATGAGTCTACATCGATGTTAGATCCACAAGGAAGAAAAGAAGTATTACAGACCGTCTTGCATTTAAGAGAGACAGAGAATATGACTGTCATTTCGATTACTCATGATCTTAATGAAGCATCACTAGCAGATCGGGTACTTGTCATGAATCAAGGTGAAATTGTTCGTGAAGGAAGCCCTAGCGAAATACTTACTGATGAAATGTTTATGAAAGATCAAAGTCTCGATGTACCTTTTGCAGTAAAATTACAGCAACAGCTGATGGAAAAGGGCATTCCTTTAAACACAGTTACTTTGTCTATGGACGGTCTAGTGGAGGAACTATGGAAATTAAAGTCGAACAGTTAGGACATACGTATATGCAAGGAACCCCTTTTGAAAAGGAAGTTCTTAAACAAGTTTCGTTTACGGTACCGACTGGCTCATATACTGCAGTTATCGGCCATACAGGGTCAGGGAAGTCGACGTTAATTCAACACTTGAATGGTTTATTAAAACCAACTGAAGGTCGTCTACAAATTGGCGAGAAAGAGATTATTGCCAATCAAAAAACGAAAGACTTAAAGTCTCTTCGAAAAAATGTGGGGCTTGTTTTTCAATATCCTGAACATCAACTGTTTGAAGAGACGGTTGAAAAAGATATTATCTTTGGGCCGTTAAATTTTGGTGTTCCTGAAAAGAGAGCAAAAGAACGTGCGAAAATGCTTATGCCTCTTGTAGGTTTGTCTGAAGACTTTCTAAAGCGGTCACCCTTTGAATTAAGCGGCGGTCAAAAGCGGAGAGTTGCTATAGCAGGTGTGCTTGCTCTAGAGCCTAAGGTGCTTGTACTTGATGAGCCGACTGCAGGGCTAGACCCTAAAGGTCAACGTGAGATTATGGATATGTTTTATCGTTTACATCAAGAGAAACAATTAACAACGATTTTAGTTACACACCATATGGAAGATGCCGCACTGTTTGCTGATCAAATAGTTGTCATGAATCAAGGTGAAATTGCCATCAAAGGTAAACCAGTTGAAATTTTTGCAAATCTTAAACAACTTCAAACGATAGGCTTAGATGTACCAGAGACACTAACTCTAATGTATAAGATGGAAGAAGTTTTTGGCCAACAGATGCCACGAGATTTATTTACTGTTGATCAAGTTGCACAATTTATTAAGCAGTTTATGCTCGAAAAAAGGTGACGCTATGTTCCAACATATATTAATAGGGCAATATGTCCAAGCAAATTCAATTCTACACCGTCTTGACCCACGAGCGAAGCTGTTAGCAGTTTTTTTACTTGTTATTGTGGTTTTCTTCGCTAATAGCTGGTTATCATATGCAGTGATTATTAGTTTTTGTCTAGTAACAATCCTTTTATCAAGGGTACCGATTAAATTTATATATAAAGGCCTAAAACCTATCTTATTACTTGTTCTCATCACTGTTATCATTCATTTATTGTTAAACAAAGAAGGGCAGCTTGTGTTTGAATGGGGGCCGATTAAGATCTATGAATCAGGAATTACCCAAGGTGTGTTTATAGCAATAAGGCTGCTTGTTTTAGTTATCTTTACTTCCCTTTTAACGTTAACGACAAAACCGATGGATTTAACGGATGGATTAGAAAGTATATTATCGCCATTTAAACGATTTGGATTGCCAGCCCATGAGTTAGCGTTAATGATGTCTATATCACTTCGCTTTATACCGACATTGCTGCAAGAAACAGAAAAGATTGCAAAAGCACAAATGGCACGAGGAGTCGACTTTTCAAGTGGTCCACTCAAAGATCGCATGAAAGCTTTTATTCCTCTACTTATCCCGTTATTTATTAGTTCGTTTAAGCGTGCGGAAGATTTAGCCTTAGCGATGGAAGCGAGAGGCTATCGTGGTGGAGAAGGTCGAACGAAGCTACGTCAGCTCTGTTGGTCATTCCGGGATACAGCTATTGTCATCGTAGTTCTTAGCTTTGGGGTGGGATTATTCTTTTTAAGAGTCTAAGGTGAGGTGAGTCAATGCGACGATATAAATGTATCATCTCGTATGATGGTACCGCGTTTTCTGGGTTTCAAATACAACCTAAAGCAAGGACAGTCCAAGGAGAGTTACAAAAGGCCCTAAGAAAAATTCATAAGAATGAAGACGTTCAAGTGCATGGGTCTGGCCGAACAGATGCATCTGTTCACGCTGTTGGACAAGTTATTCACTTTGACACACCGCTCTTGATTCCAACCGAAAAATGGGGACGAGCACTGTCTGCAAACCTACCAAATGATATTGTAGTGCAAGAAGTAGTGGAAGTAGAACAAGACTTTCATGCACGTTTTCATGTAGTGCGAAAAGAGTATCGATACAGAGTGCTAACGAGTAAGATGCCTGACGTTTTTCGTCGTCACTATACGTACCATTACCCGCAAGAGCTTCAATTAGCTGAAATGAACAAGGCTGCAGCTGCTCTTTTAGGTACACATGATTTTACGTCTTTTTGTTCCGCAGGCACACCTGTTGTAGATAAAGTTCGAACCATTTTTCATTTAGAAATTATGCAGCAAGAAGATGAGCTCATTTTTAAGATTATTGGCAACGGCTTTCTCTATAACATGGTCAGGATTATTGTTGGAACCCTTTTAGAAGTCGGAGTAGGTAAACGCAGCGCAGAAGATATGAATGATCTTATTTTGGCCAAAGACCGGGCAGTTACTGGTAAAACAGCTCCTGGACACGGATTATACTTATGGAAAGTTGATTATCAGGATGAGGTATGATTTACTTTTTTTCTGTATATAAAGATGATAGGTATAAATTTTTTTCAAAACAACTCATCCCCGTGTAACAAGTTGTTGACATTAGTGAATATATATTATAAGATGTTAGATGGTATTTCTAAATGAAACCCACTAGCCCCGGGTTGTTTAGGCTTGTTATTATAGACAATGCATTACCATAAAAAATGAAACTAAAATTTATGAAAGCTTTAAATAGGAGGGAAAATCATGCGTACAACATTTATGGCAAAGCCAAATGAAGTTGAACGTAAATGGTATGTTGTTGATGCAGAAGGCCAAACATTAGGTCGTCTTTCAAGTGAAGTTGCCTCTATCCTTCGTGGTAAACATAAACCAATCTTTACACCGAATGTAGATACAGGTGATCACGTAATCATCATCAATGCATCTAAAATCGTTCTTACAGGGAAAAAATTACAGGACAAAATCTACTACCGTCACACGAATCACCCAGGTGGTCTTAAGCAAACGACTGCTGGCGAAATGCTTCAAAACAAGCCAGAGCGTATGTTAGAGCTTGCTATTAAAGGCATGCTTCCAAAGAACACACTTGGTCGTAAACAAGGTATGAAGTTACACGTTTACGCTGGTAGCGAACATAAGCACCAAGCACAAAAACCAGAAGTTCTTGAGCTTCGTGGTTAATTAATAAGGAGGGTATTACTTTGGCACAAGTACAATATTATGGTACAGGTCGCCGTAAGCACTCTGTTGCACGTGTTCGTTTAGTGCCAGGCGACGGTCGTATCGTTATTAATAATCGTGAATTTAATGAGTACTTTGGAAACAAAGAAGTTTTAAAATTAATTATTGAACAACCATTACAAGAAACAGGAGCAGTTGGACAATACGATGTTATTGTTAACGTTACTGGTGGTGGTTATACTGGACAAGCGGGAGCAATCCGTCACGGTGTTTCACGCGCACTTTTAGAAGTTGATCCAGAATACCGTGCACCATTAAAAAGCGCTGGTTTCTTAACTCGTGATGCTCGTATGAAAGAGCGTAAAAAATACGGTCTTAAAGCAGCACGTCGTGCACCTCAGTTCTCAAAACGTTAATATATCTACGTTTCAAGGCTCTCAAGCAAATTGCTTGGGGGTCTTTTTTGTATGTCCAGAATATGTACGATAGCCTTCCTATATTTACCTGTTAAAAGGTTGGAATAATCTAATATTCATTTTGCAATCTAATAGAGATAACTTATAAAAATGAAGTTTTCATTTGATCGAAAAATGATAAAAAAGCTTATATTTAGTATGATTATTATTATTTTTATGAGTATATCCCCTCATTATGCAGATGCCCAAAATCACAGTAATCTTTATGATGTGAAATCTGGTGATACTCTATGGCGCATAGCGAATAGATACAATACTTCTATAGAGAATTTAAAACTATCAAATGGATTACAGTCGGATTTGATATATGTTGGCCAGCGATTATTTGTTCCGATGGCGTATAAAGTTGTTTCTGGATATACTCTTTGGAAGCTTTCTAGAGAATACAATTCAACAGTACAAGCAATAAAAACGGCAAATGGACTTACATCAGATATAATATATATAGGACAAAAAATAAAAATTCCTCCGAAAAAATTAACCATGCAAGGACAGTATGTTTTAATGACAAAAGAGGAATTTAGGAGCTGGTTATTTAACCATATATTTACTCGAAAAATTAGTATAATTCAACAACGCCACACATGGAGACCGATTACGATCGTTTTAATGGGGCTATTCTTTTAAAACTTGTCCAGGCACTGGTTTCTTTGGTGGAAATACGACAACTAGTGCTAAAAATAATTTTTATCCACTAGTATCACGTAAAATTAATGAAATTAAAAGAACAATGGATTAAAAAGAACAATGATCCATATACTTACGTTTCAGGCTCTCACGCATTTATGCATGAGGGTCTTTTTATGTTTAAATTATGTCTGGTGTTTGAAAATATTTTGAATTATTCTCTTTTTAAAAAATTCTGCATCATGTTTATAAGCTTCCTAGTACAGCTACCGCTTCGTACATCATCTTTTTTGAATAAATTATTATTAGCTTGTCAAAAAAGGAGTTGATGTTCATGGCTACAACGAAGCAGCTAATAGTCTGCTTTAAGCCTGGTACGAGAAGGTCTAGTTGTTTAAGTATCCACAAAGAGATAAAAGCAGAGCTTGTTAATGAGATCAAAGAAATTGGCATACATGTTGTTACTGTTCCTGAAAACCAGTTATCATCGTGTCTTTCAAAATATAATTCCTCACAAGTTGTTCAGTTTGTGGAGGAGGACCACTTAATACAGGTTGAACCAATTACTAGTACGACAGAGTTTTCTTCATTGGAAGAAGGGGGTTCAAGTATTTCAACGAACGACCCGCTATTGGAAAAGCAGTGGGGTCTAGCGAACGTTAATGCCCAAGGTGCGTGGGATCTGGCACGTATTTCTCCAATCTCAGCAAAGATTGCCATTCTCGACACTGGTGTCAACCGTAATCATCAAGACTTGAGGGGGAAGATAATTCATTATGCGAATTTCTCAAGCTCCCCAACAGTAGATGATGTTCATGGTCATGGGACTCATGTGGCAGGAATTGCTGCAGCAAGAACGAACAATAAAAATGGAATTGCGGGGATGAGCTATAATTCGGCTGGTATTATGAATATAAAAGTCATGGGAGATACAGGCGGAGGGACGCTCAGCAATGTCGCCCAAGGAATTATTTACGCTACAAATCAAGGAGCACATGTCATCAACTTGAGCTTAGGTGGGACAGTAAGCAACGAGACGCTAAGAAGTGCGGTCGATTATGCATATAACAACGGAGTATTACTAGTTGGTGCTGCTGGCAATAACTCCTCAAACATCGAACATTATCCAGCGGCCTATAATCAAGTACTTGCAGTAGCTGCCACGAATCAAAGTAACGAGCTTGCACCATTCTCCAACTATGGTTCATGGGTAGAGGTAGCTGCACCAGGTCAAGACATTTTGTCGACTTTCCCTGGAGATTCAGGAGATTTAATGACGGGGTATAGGGTTGCATCGGGAACGTCACAAGCTGCACCTTTTATTAGCGGTCTAGCAGGATTGATTAAGGCGACAAATCCAATGTTGACTAATAAGCAAATCAGATCGATCATTCAACGTGCTGCAACCCAATCCGTTTCAGGAGAAACAATTCAATTTGGAAGAATTGATGCCAGGAGAGCAATCCAGCTTGCTCGAAATACTGCAAGTAGTCAACTGCGACGACCAAACACCCCTCCTTTATGGTTGAATACTTCATTAGTTGGCCCATTGTACAGAAGTTGAAAGATTTTTAAATGATATATCTACGGATAGATAAACTTATAAGAGCACCTGAGTGAATTTAGGTGCTTTTTTTAAACGGTCAATTAGTTTAAATAAATGATTAATTAAATAGTAAAAGGGTTTATAAGAAAGTTAGAGAAGTATGTAGTATTAAAAAATCTGACTGCTTCAAGCAATGTGTGGAGGCCAAAATGAAATGAATATAACTCAATTAGATACTTTCGATATTTTAGATAAAATTACGGATGGCTTTTATGCATTAGACTCTAACTGGAACTTTATTTACTTAAACAGTGAAGCAGAGAAAATATTAAATCGTTCAAAAGAGAAGCTGTTAGGGAAATGTGTGTGGGATGAATTTGCCGATGCAATAGATTTACCGATGTATACCCATTACCTATCAGCTATGGAGAGTCAACAATCTGTCAACTTTGATTTTTATTATCCTTCGATGAAACAATGGTTTGACGTTCGAGCTTATCCATCTTCTGAGGGGTTATCAGTTTATTTTCTAGACATTACCGACTTAAAGAGGAAGAACATTCAAAGAGACCAGCATTATCAATCCCTTTTTACAAATAATTTAGATGCAGTTTACTCATTTGATCTAGCTGGAAGATACATGAGTGTGAATAAGGCTTTAGAAAAATTATCGGGTTATAGCGAAGAAGACTTAGTGAATCAATCGTTTTATTCTTTTGTGGTAGAAGAAGATATTCAAAAAGCCATTTATTACTTTGGTGAGGCAGTTAGGGGTACACCTCAAACCTTTAATTGTAAGGTAAATCATAAAAATGGAAGAGTTATTCATTGTAAGATGACAAATATCCCTATAACAGTAGAAGATAAAATAACAGGTATTTACGGTATTTGTAAAGATATTACATTGCAAAAAGCAGCTGAGGAAAGTATTGAGAAAGCAGAGAAATTATCATTGGTGGGGCAGTTATCTGCGTCAATAGCACATGAAATTAGAAATCCTTTAACAACGCTGAAAGGTTTCTTGCAGTTAATACAAGCACAAGAAGAAATTAATCCTGTCCATATTGAAATTTTACTAAGTGAAATGGAACGTATCGAATTAATTACGAGTGAATTATTGCTGTTAGCAAAGCCTCAAGCTGTAGAATTAGGGGAAGAAAATATAAAAGAGACATTAAATGATGTGATTACATTACTACAATCACAAGCGCTTATGAAAAATATTGACATTGTATTTGAATATGATCATGTTGATGCTATTAGTTGTGTAAACAATCAAGTGAAGCAAGTTTTTATTAACCTAATAAAAAATGCAATTGAAGCGATGTCAGATGGAGGAGTAATAAAGGTAGTCCTCTTTGATTTCAGCCAAGATACCGTCTTAATAGAAATTGTTGATCAAGGGTGCGGTATTTCAAAAGAATTAGCCCCTAATATTGGTTTGCCTTTCTACTCAACGAAAGAGAAAGGTACAGGGTTAGGAATGGTAACTACATACAAAATTATTAATGATCATGGTGGTAAAATTGATTTTGAAAGTACATCAGGTGAAGGAACAACCTTTAGAGTTTATTTACCGAAGAAAATGGAAAAGGTAATGAATTAATCTAAGATCATTAAAAATTATTCTTACGTAAAAATAGTGGTTGTTAAGATCCGTGCTCATATAGACATGGATCTTTTTTAAACTACTTGATGAAAATTTTGCTTAAACCAGGACTTGTCACTAAATTGGATAAATTCAACGGTATTTCCATCGCATGAGGTTTATTGAATATCTTGATACTAATGAAAAAGGTATTGAGGAGAGGTTCAAATGACAGTTATTACGACATTTTCTGAAAAACAGCGTGAGAAGCGATGGAAGTTTGAACGAAAAGTCTTAAGACAATTATCATTGAATGATTTGAAAAAGGACGCACAGCAGCATTTTGAACCTTTGTTTCCGTTTCATTTTCAATATGAGCCATTTTTAATTGACCCCATTATTGATGCAGCTATTGATTCATTTTTGATTGGGGCTGAATTTAGTCGATTTGGATTCTATGGCGAAGCATTACGAGATGTGAGGTTTCGCTGTGAAGATGAGATTAGGGATATTTATACACAGTTATTTTATATACTCGAAGGTTGGTATACCTACAGAGATATTGGTTTAGATTCGTTATATTTAGCTGTAGAAGAATTTGTTGAAAAATGGTGGGAAAAAGGTTTTACAGAAGGAACGAAGCGTTATAGAATGCGCCTGCATTAATCTAGACAAGTTTCTGTTCATATTTTCCTCCTTGTCCAAATATAAATAAAGGGAAGAGGACGTAGGAGGGACTGGAATGAAAAAGTGGATAAAAGGGGGCGGCTTCGCTCTTGCGGTTGTTGGATTACTTTTTATTGTACAGTATCAATTTATTAGTGATGACTCATGGTCAACTTGGCAACTCCCTTTGTCAGGAAAAGTAATTATACTTGATCCAGGACACGGTGGACCAGATGGTGGTGCAATGTCTAAAGCAGGATTACTTGAGAAAGATGTAACGTTAGAAATAGCACTCGATCTTAGAGATTATTTACAGGAAGCTGGGGCTCTTGTCCTTATGACAAGAGAAGAGGATAAGGATTTAGCAGACAAGGACGTTAAAAAAATACGACATCGAAAAGTTCAAGATTTAAAAAGAAGAGTTGAATTAATTAATGGTTCGGATGGAGATATGTTCGTTAGTATCCACCTTAACGCTATACCATCACCGAAATGGAAAGGTGCTCAGACCTTTTATAACCGAACAATAGAAGAAAATGAGTATATTGCAAAATTTGTTCAAGATGAGATTCGACGTAATCTAGAAAATACCCATAGAGTCGCGAAGCCAATTGGGAATGTATATTTAATAAAACAAGCGATAACTCCAGGTGTACTAGTGGAAGTTGGTTTCTTGTCTAATCCAGAAGAAGCTCAGTTACTGGAGAGCGAAAAATATCAACAAAAAGTTGCTGCATCGATTTACCAAGGTATTCTTCGATATTACTCTGAAGAGCCAGTTCCTGCATCCTAGTAGCCGTAAGCGTTAAACAACGTATTCCTAAGACGAGTTATGCTATACTAAATATATCTACATAAAAAGGATGGTGTACTCGTTGTTAACAGAAGAAAAAGTATTAAGTGCATTAAAAACAGTGATCGATCCATTTTTAAATAAGTCCATTGTTGAAGCTGATGCCATTCGTGAAATTAAAATCAAGGATAATCATGTAAGTTTAAAAGTTGCCATTGCGAAAACAGGGACAGCAGAGCAAATGCAACTTCAACAACAGATGGTTAATGTATTAAAATCAGCTGGTGCAGAGTCGGTGGGACTTCGCTTTGAAAATCTTACTGAACAGGAAATGCAACAACGTGGTGGAGTTCAACAAAAACAGGCTCCTTCACTTCTTACCTCAAAAAATACAACGTTTATTGCTGTGACAAGTGGTAAAGGTGGAGTAGGTAAATCAACAGTTTCTGTAAACTTGGCTACAACACTAGCTCGACTAGGGAAAAAGGTTGGAATTATAGATGCTGATATTTATGGATTCAGTGTCCCTGATATGATGGGAGTAGAGGAGAGACCTAAAGTCATTGCAGAACGCATTTACCCAGTAGAGCGTTTTGGTGTAAAGGTCATTTCGATGGGCTTCTTCGTTGAAGATAATGCACCTGTCATCTGGAGAGGACCGATGTTAGGTAAAATGCTTAACAACTTCTTTAGTGAAGTAGAATGGGGTGAGCTAGATTACCTTATTTTAGACTTGCCTCCGGGAACTGGAGATGTTGCTTTAGATGTTCATACAATGCTACCGACCTCTAAAGAGATTATCGTTACAACACCACATGCTACAGCGGCCTTTGTTGCGGCACGTGCTGGAGCAATGGCAATTAAAACAAACCATGAAATTATCGGTGTAGTAGAAAACATGTCTTATTTTGAAAGTAAAGTAACTGGCGAAAAAGAGTATGTCTTTGGAACAGGTGGAGGAGAACGTCTAGCTGAAGAATTAAAGACAGAAGTGTTAGGACAAATTCCTTTAGGTCAACCAGAGATTAATAAAGACGATTTTGCACCGTCGATTTATGATGAAAATCATCCGATCGGAAAAATCTATAACGAAATTGCCAAACGTGTTATTGATAAAGTACAAAGATAATGAAAAAGCAGTCCCACTTAATATTTGTGGGACTGCCTTTTTATGTTGGTAAAAACTAATAGGTGCTGGCTTAGACTTCGCTTTTCTCCTTGCGATTAGTGAGATTAATCGATTTAACTAATGAAGAAGAGTCATTTTCTGTTATGATCCGCCGCCGCCTTCACCTTCTTGTTCTTGCTGTTCTTGTTTCTCAGCTTCTTTTTGTAGTTGTTCTGCGGTCACTTTTCCTAATATTTGGTTCACTTTAGCTACAAAGAACGGGCTTTCAAAAGCTTCTGCCATAATGGTCATGACTTGTTGTCGGTATTCTTTTGTTTTCATTAAGTCTAATGCTGCTCTTTCCATTTCTGGGTCTTTTAAGATATCCATCATCATGTCTTGATATTCTGGGTCCTTCATAAGAGCTTTAAGCATTTCTTCCGTTTCCTTCTTTAAACTTTCCGCTAGTGCTTGGGCAAATTCAGGTTCTTGCATTGTATCTTCCCAGAAAGCTCTAGCTTGTTCAGAAGTTAAGGTTCTTTGGATCGTGTCTTTTACAAAAGCTTGTTCCATAATAAGGTGTTGTTGAACTTCTTCATCAGTTACAGCTTCTGCAATTGCTTTCTTGCCTTCATCCGTTTGTAGCATATCAACCATCATCTTTTTTGTACTTTCGTAATCAGGCTGTGTCGTGTTGCCACCGCCTTCAGCTGTTGCGCAACCAGAAATAACTAAGATGAAAATTGATTGGAGTAGGATGAGTTTGTATATTCTCCCCATAAATCTCTTCCTTTCGCTCATTTTGTCATTAATATGCAATATTTCTACAAATTTTATGCGTATCTTCAAGGCATTATCTAGATTTTTTACAAAGTGATTGGTACAATCAATAGAGCATGATTAGAAAGATGGAGGAGCGTTCATCGTGAATAGCCGAAAAGTTGTTTATTTGTTTTTTACATCACTATTAGTTGGTAGTATTAGTGGTGCAATAGTTGGGGTTGCTCTTGACTGGTCCGTGTATACGAATGAAGGAGCAATGAATTTCATTTTTGGATTACTTTGGTTGTTAGGGATCAGTGCTGCTTTTAGTATAATCAGTCAAATGGGTTTCTTCGCTTATTTAACAGTGCATCGATTAGGATTAGGCTTATTTAAATCAGCTAAATTATGGAACAAAGTACAGGTTGTCGTTATTGCCTTTGTTATTTTTGATTTAATATATCTGCGTTATCTTGCTTTTGCACAAGAAGGTGAAACGGTATTCAATTATGTTCTTATGCCGTTACTTCTTTTAATCTACGGTATTATTATTGCGTATATAAAAGCTAAAGATACGAATGAAGGTGCATTTATTCCAGCATTATTCTTTATAGTCGTTGTTACTACTATTGAATGGGTTCCTGCGTTAACAGTTAATGATCCAAAATGGTTATGGATTTATTTTGCGCCATTAATTACAGCTAATACTTGGCAATTACTAATTTTACACAGACTACAAGGTAATCAAGCAAAATAGTAAAAAGAGAAACAGTCGGACAAATCGTCCAACTGTTTCTTTTTTTTAGCTTGGTAAAGCATATTGTCGAATTTCATTACTTGATTTCTTTGCTTTTGGTTGTTGTGCTTGCAATTAATTCACTGACCGTTGTAAATTTGTATCCGTTCCCTTTTAACTGGTCAAGAATGACCGGTAATGCCTTATGTGTTTGTTTTGCGGAGTCAGATGCATGCATCAGTATAACATCTCCTTTACTTGCCCCTTTAACAGTTGTTTCGACAATTTTATCTACACCTGGGTTTTCCCAGTCGTTTGAGTTAACACTCCAGTGTGCAATCGAATAATCGAGTTTATCAGCAATGTTAAGGACTCTTTTATCAAATTGTCCATGAGGTGGTCTTAGCAAGACTGGTTTCTTTCCTGTTAGGTCAGTTAATACTTGACCACTACGTCGGATGTCCTTTTTGATTTTATCGTCATCCCATGCAGGGTAACTTTCATACTGGTACCCATGATTTCCGACTTCATGTCCATCATCAATAATGCGTTTTACGATATCAGGGTGTCGTTCAGCCCATGCTCCCGAAAGAAAAAAGGTAGCTTGAACATTTTTATCTTTTAATATATCAAGGATGGGTAAAGCTCTTTGATCACCCCAACTTATATTAAACGATAAAGCCATAACTTTCTCATCTGTTTTTGCTTTGTAAAAAGCTTGAGGTCCATCAGAGGTTGAGAAAACCATCATTTCATTACGTTCTACAAATAAAATGCCAGCAGTAAAGAAAGCAGCAACAATTATAATTGATAATTGCTTTATTTTTTTTCCATTCAACACAAAAAAGAACTTCATCAAACCCCTCCCTGTCCAATTCTCTAAAATAACTGTATGCATTTACGGACAAGATATGAATAAAATTCCTGATTTTAGAAAACAATTTTAAAACAGATTCAAATTTATTGGCAGAGGTGGAAGAAAATGCTTGGATTTTTATTGAACATGAAAGAAGTACAAGAAGTAGAGTATCTATTAAAGAGAGAGATGGAGGAGTTACTTCTTGATTTAACAGATCCAAGAATAGATAACGTCGTAAAAAAAGCGATGGAAGAGAAGTACCAAATTATTTTTGGAATATATCGTAGAGTTGCATCACCGAAAGAATGTACTAAATATATAAGAACATCTCAGTATAAACACCTAAATTAGATGATAATACTACCTCGTGGAAATTGTAACGTTGTTAGTATTACATGAGGTAGTAATTATTTTTCAAGAAGATGTTGACGAAAGAAAATGGACATGCTATAGTATTTCTTACGCACTGATGCAACAAACTATTCGAGTTCAACTCATAAATAAATGTGTTGACATTGAAAATGTATCGTGTTAAGATTTAAAAGTCGCCATTGAGGCGGGAACAAAAAAGTTCTTTGAAAACTGAACAAAAAGCCAAGCGAAATAAAGAGATACATGATATCTCGTCAATGTTTTAAGAAA
>NZ_WMKZ01000026.1 GCF_019024285.1 Alkalihalobacterium elongatum | reverse complement strand
AAAGAAAAGCGCAAGGGGCCTGCTTATCGGCGACAAGCGCTGGAGGGCCAGCAAAAGTGTCCGTTTCTTTGGACACGTTGATGGACCGAAGCGACCTCGAGCCGATGGACCCTGGAGCTAGACAAAGAAAAGCGCAAGGGGCCTGCTTATCGGCGACAAGCGCTGGAGGGCCAGCAAAAGTGTCCGTTTCTTTGGACACGTTGATGGACCGAAGCGACCTCGAGCCGATGGACCCTGGAGCTAGACAGAGAAAAGCGCAAGGGGCCTGTTCAGGGCGTATGGACTGGAGCCTCTCCGTATGGGGTAAGCAGCTGTTAACACTATTGAAAAATTGGAAATTCAGGATTTACAGTGCACAATCATAGATTTTTTGGTGAATGGATATTATAATTGAGGAAAGAAAGGAGTGTTATAAATGGCAAGTGAAGAAATGCGTGCACAAGTTGAAGAAGTACTAGATAAGCTTCGTCCTTTCCTTCTTCGTGATGGAGGAGACGTTGAGTTTGTAGATATCGATGACGAAGGTGTAGTAAAAGTTCGTCTATTAGGAGCTTGCGGTTCTTGCCCAAGTTCAACAATCACATTAAAAGCTGGTATCGAACGCGCTCTTTTAGAAGAAGTACCAGGCGTAAAAGAAATCGAGCAAGTATTTTAATGTATGCAAAAAGATCCCCAAGATTGGGGATCTTTTTTTTATCTTTCAGTAACCGATGATTGAAAGTGTTCCACTTTTACTCCCTCGTTCGCAGGTTGAACTAATTCCACTGAAAACGACGGGTAGTTCTCGTATAGTTTTTGCTTTAATACTTCACCTTTATTTTTTTCTGTAAAACAAATGATCGCTGGCCCAGCCCCACTTAAAGCAGCACCGTACCCACCTAATTCATGGATTGAGTTCATTACATCCTCTAACCCGTCCACGAGTGGTAGTCGATAGGGCTGATGGAAAAGATCACGCGTCATCATCTGTCCAGCTAACTTCCAATTTCCTTGCATGATTGCAGCCACTAAGACATTTGCAAGACCACTGCCTCTAATAGCATCTTTAAATGGCAGTTGTTCAGGTAAAATACTTCTCGCTTTTTTCGTTAGCAGTTCCTTATCAGGTACGAGCATAACAAGATCAATTTCAGGTACACCACAATAGACGACATCCGTTCGCTCTGCGCTATGGCTTCCAACAACTAATCCGCCGTAAATCGATGGTGCTACGTTATCAGGGTGACCTTCCCACAGGCTTGCAAACCTTACTTTTTCATCAGTCGTTAAATTCGCCTGTAATAGTTGGTTAGCTAACTCAATGCCAGCAACAATCGCTGCTGCACTACTCCCCAATCCTCTAGCTAGGGGAATATCGCTGACCATTTCAACATCACAAGGATACAGGTCACCACTTAGCTCATGGGCGATGTGTTCTGCAACTTCGTAAATGAGATTTTCTTTTCCTTCAGGAACACCTTTTAGCTCTGGAGAATTGGAATGAAAACGCCATTTATCGCTCGGTTGAACTTTTAATGTTAAATAACGGTTGACCGCTAAACCGATTGAATCGAAGCCTGGCCCTAAATTTGCAGAGCTTGCAGGAACCGTAATGAGCATTTTCTCTAAGCTCATTGGTGGACACCGCCTTTAATGTGTTCCATAAAGGCTTCCTCACTATTTGGTAGAACAACAGGTTTTACTTCAACTGTCCCCATCGCTGTTGTAGGATCTTTTAGTCCGTTTCCTGTTAACACACAAACGACTTTCGAACCTTTTTTGATTTCACCTGATTGGATTTGCTTCATAAGTCCTGCAATGGAAGCACATGATGCTGGTTCAGCAAAAACACCTTCTCTGCTAGCGAGCAGTTTGTATGCTGCTAAAATTTCGTCATCTGTTACATAATCAATTTTTCCATTTGATTCGTCTGCAGCAGCTACCGCCTGCTTCCAGCTCGCTGGATTCCCAATTCGTATCGCTGTTGCAATCGTTTCTGGTTCCTCAATCACTTCATTTTTCACGATGGCAGCAGCACCTTCAGCCTCAAAACCACGCATCTCTGGAAGACCCGTTTGCTTATGTTCGTTATATTCTTTGAAGCCTTTCCAGTACGCTGTAATGTTACCTGCATTTCCAACTGGGATCGCTAATACATCTGGTGCTTGCCCGAGAGCATCACAAATTTCAAAGGCAGCCGTTTTTTGACCTTCAATACGATATGGATTGACTGAGTTTACGAGTGTGATCGGTTCTTGCTCACTAATTTTTCGAACAATATCTAAAGCATTATCAAAGTTCCCTTTAATTTCAAGCACTTCAGCACCATACATAACAGCTTGCGCAAGCTTTCCTAAAGCAATTTTGCCTTCTGGAATAACTACGATGCAACGAAGACCTGCACGAGCGCCGTACGCAGCTGCAGCAGCTGATGTATTTCCTGTAGAAGCACAAATGATTGTTTTACTACCTTCCTCTTTTGCTTTGGCAACAGCCATGACCATTCCACGATCTTTAAAAGAACCTGTAGGGTTAGCCCCTTCTACTTTTACATAGACTTCCACTCCCCATTCCTTTGAAAGATTTTCTAATGGAATCAGTGGAGTATTTCCTTCTCGTAATGACAGCATTGGTGTATTTTCATTTATCGGTAAAAATTGTTTATATTCTTCTAGTAAACCTTTCCACTTACTCATAATATTACTTTCCCCCCTCAACACGGTAACTGCTTTCAACAGATTGAATAACCTCTAGGTCGTTTAATGCTTGGTAAATCTCTTCATATGTCTTTTTACTTGTCGTATGTGTGATAATAATGATTTCTGCTAATTCTGCTTCTTTAATTGGCAATTGTAAAAGCTTCTCAAAACTTACACCGTGTTGTGCAAACAATGAGGTAATCGCCGAGAATGTACCTGCCTTATCAACAACATGCAAACGCAAGAAATATTTGGATTTTATTTCTTCATCTGTTTTTAATTCTTTATTATAAAGTGGAGCAATGACATTTCTTCCTGTAACTCCAAGTCTCATGTTTTTCATCACTGTAACGAGGTCAGAAACGATAGCTGTGGCCGTTGGTAATGAACCAGCTCCAGGTCCGTAGAACATCGTCTCACCTACTGCTTCTCCGTACACATAAACGGCATTAAACTCATCATTTACTGACGCTAATGGATGTTCACTTGGTAATAAAGTTGGCTGCACACTAACTTCAACTCGACCTTCATTCCGATCCGCCAAACCAATTAATTTCATCGTATAGCCGAGCTGGTCGCAATAGTGAAGATCCTCTTGAGTGATCGTTGTAATCCCGCGAACAACAACATCTTCTAGCTTAACGTTCATGGAGAAGCCTAATGTTGCTAGGATTGCCATTTTTCGCGCTGCGTCGAGGCCTTCAACATCAGATGTAGGATCACTTTCAGCAAACCCTAACTCTTGAGCCTCTTTTAAAACTTCCTCATATGAGCTGCCTTGCTTGCTCATTTTCGTTAAAATAAAATTCGTCGTTCCATTCACAATCCCCATCATTTTTGTAATTCGGTCAGAAGCTAACCCTTCTGATAAGCTACGGATGATCGGTATGCCCCCTGCAACACTCGCCTCATAGTATAAGTCACAGCCGTTATCTTGAGCGACTTGGAGCAGCTCTGCCCCGTGTAGAGCCATTAAGTCTTTATTCGCTGTAACGACATGCTTTTTATTTTGTAACGAACGAATAATAAAGGCTTTTGCCTCTTTTACTCCCCCCATAACCTCGATAACTACGTCAATATTAGAGTTGTCGATAACCTCATCTGGATTTTCGGTTAATTTATTTTCATCTATTTCTACGTTTCTCTTTTTTTCAAGAGAGCGGACAAGCACTTTACCAACTGTCACTGGACATCCGACTTGGTGCATGAGCTCTTCTTGATGTCCTTCAACGATTTTAATAACACCCGAACCAACCGTTCCTAGACCAAGTAATCCGATCGAAATCCCTTTCACATTCCCCACTCCTCAACATTGGTTTTATTCTTTTTATGTGTATCCAGAATAAACAAATGTATATCTATAAAGGACATTATAATTCTAGTGCCTTTAATTTACAAGGGTTTATTTGAATTATTTTTCTATTAAAATAATTCTAACACATTGTGCTCGTTTCGATTATAAAGAATTGATGAACAATATGAACTTTATGAATGATTAATATGTAGTTTTGGGCGATTCCTTTAGAAAAGTCTTTAGGCTTGTAAAATTTCACTTTTCACAAAAAGTTGGGGCAAAAGGATGAAGATCGAGTATTAAATTTGCTGATTTGGAGGGTTGATGAAATTATTACTCGTTAACAGCACCTTTTTACTACTGTATATCAGAAATATCGGCGTAACCTTGAATATATCGGCGAACTCTTTAAATATATCGGCGCAATTTTGAATATATCGGCGTAACTTGAGATTTATCGGCGCAAAATCAATTATATCGGCGAAACTAACATTTTCTGTTTTTTTAGAGCAACAACATTTGGTAAAAAACAAAAAAAGGAAGGACAGGTCCTAATGACCGTCCTTCGCCTTCTATTTTAGTTTCGCAATAATTTTTTCATATAATTGCTCTGGGGTTGATGCTGTCAATCGTTCTCCACCGATCATGCAATGAAATTCTTCTGCACAGCGATGACAGTTACCGATACAACTAAACGTTTGTACGTTAACATCTTTTCTTTTTTCAAGATCGGAAAAAATCGCTTCACTTCCGTTTAATCGATTAATAAAGCAACATTCGATTTGGTGAGACATTCTACACTCCTAATTCTTTTAAATTGACAGCGGCAATCGGTTGTTCTCCTTTTAGGTATCTCGTGATATTTTGAACTGTCATCTTAGCCATTGCATCTCTCGTTTCAACCGTAGCGCTTCCAATATGAGGTATCGCTACAACATTCGGAAGTTGAACTAGTGGGTGCGTTGCTCGGATTGGCTCTTCTGCAAATACATCAAGGCCTGCTCCCTTTATAATCCCTTTTTGTAACGCTTCTAACAGAGCTGGCTCTTTAACCAATCCACCTCTTGATGCATTAATAAAAATAGCCGAGCTTTTCATCTGTTGAAACGCCTGTTCATCAAATAACTCCTTCGTTTCAGGCGTCAGCGGTGCTAAACATACCACATAGTCCGATTGCTCCAGCAATTCTTCAAAAGTACAATACTTTGCCCCAATTTTTTGTTCAGCTTCCTCTTTTCGTGAGCGGTTGTGATATAAAATATTCATATCAAACCCTTTCGCCCGCCTTGCAACGGCTTCGCCAATTCGTCCCATACCGACAATACCGATAGTTTTATGATGGACATCCGTTCCTGCAAGAAGGTAAGGACTCCATTGGTTCCACTCATCATTTGAAATATAACGCGTAGCTTCAGGAATTCTCCTGGCTGTAGCTAATAATAGCGCAAATGTTAAATCCGCAGTCGTATCTGTTAGCACATCTGGCGTATGGCAAACAACAATCCCTTTACTTGTTGCTAATTTAACATCAATATTGTCATACCCCACTGCCATATTTGCAATTACTTTTAAATTAGGACAATTGGTTAACTGTTCGGAGCGTATCGGGTCTGAAACGAGAGAAAATAACGCGTCAGCTTTTTCCAGTTCCTTTTTTAATACATCATTAGGAACAGGGACATCTTCATGGTCCCACATCTTGACTTCCGCAACTTCATAAAGTTCAGTTAAAAGGTTTTCTGGGATTTTTCTCGTAATAAAAATATATGGCTTCATTTATAATTTCCTACCTTTTTTAACCGATCTTCTCATAAATAGTGGAGCCAATCAACCCTTGGGACCCGCGCGACCATTTGACTATTTTCCATCAAATCATAAAACTCGGTGAGAAATTTTTGATTTCTTTGTTCTCGGTCAATCAAGTTAAAAAAAGTTTCCCCGTAATACATTCGTTCTTCCTTCAATTGAGTGCCATAATAATTTTCTAACGTTTCAAAGTAGTTTAACGGGAACAACAATCTGGCATAAATCATTCGCCATGCATAAGAACTTAACGGGGTTACACTTTCATAATCATAAATAAATGAAACGATATTTTCTTCTGAAAATTCCTCTCCATGAAATTCACTTCGAATCCATTCTGCCACGTCTCGGCTTGGGTGGTCGATAATAAAATTCGATGGAAGCTTTATTAAAGAATCTGGTGTGTTTGGTGAAGAAAGCCATGAATTTTCTCTAAAACTGTTATGGCAAATAACTGGTTGTTCATTGGCTCGATAAGGTTCATCAATATCACTATCTGCAACGTATTGTATGGCATTTTCAGTCAACCCCATATAGTAGGGAAAACTCATTACAAATGCTTCATCAACTTCTGTTTGAGGTAGTTGTTGTAACATTCTTTGATACCATTGCTCTAATTGGGTTAGTCTTTTTTCCCAAATTAGTTTCCAGTGTCCATAATAGTTCGTGGTTGAATGGCGCACAGACTGAATACGACTCCCCTTATGGTGAAAGAAAGCTAGCGTTCGACCAATCCCTTCTCCTTCACCTCTCCATTCATTTTGACCGCTAGGAAGCTTAAATAAAAATCCTTCAACCCCATCTACTAAAGCAATGGATTGGTTCCGAATCGTTGGAATTACCTCTGCTATACTTTGTTCTCCATTTGTTTTAAGATGCTCCGACATTAATACCATATCTTGAATGGTTTGGCCTGCGGTAAATTGAATTGGGACAAATACATAATATTCCTGCTTCGCTTCAAAGCCTTCAAAATCGCCTAACATGAACCGTTCCTCACAGTACAGCTGATAATAGTCGTAGATATTGCGCTCAAACATGTTTTATTCACTCCTCGTCAGCCTACTTCATAATATAGTCTATGACCTATATTTAAAAAAGTGTAACTAAGGATTGGGCTCGTTGTATTTATGACAAGTATGTTTTTAGAAGACCAACATACAATAAATAGTATCTGGATATTTTTTTTAAGCGTGTAACAGTTGAGATCCTCATAATGTGGGTCTCTATGAAGCATAATGATGTTGTTATCGGTATCTGGTTTCTGGTTAATGCTATGTTCCGTCTGTGTCTTTAATCTTACGGCGGGCAACGATTTTTTATGAAGGTTACCAGGAAAGATGGACAACTAGTGCTGAAATTATAAATGAGGTGATGTAGATGAAGGAAGAGTATAACCTCGAGGAAGTAGCAAGAAAATCGCTAGAAGAACGAGGAGTTTCCTTAGATGATATTGCCGATCTTGTTTACTTCTTACAAGTGAAATATCATCCAAATTTAGATATTGATGAGTGTAAGTTGAACGTTGATCGTGTTCTTTCAAAAAGAGAAGTACAAAATGCGATTATTACAGGGATACAACTAGACAAACTGGCTGAAAAAGGCCTAATTGAGGAACCACTATTGAGTATTATTCAAAGCGATGAAGGATTATATGGTGTCGATGAAATTATTGCTTTGTCAATTGTTAATGTTTATGGCTCGATTGGTTTTACAAATTACGGGTACATCGATAAACAAAAACCTGGTATCCTTGAGAAACTAAATGATAAGGAATCCAAAGAATGCCATACGTTTTTAGATGATATTGTCGGTGCAATTGCAGCCGCAGCATCTAGTCGACTTGCACACCGCGCCGCAAACTGTGAATAAAAAATGGGTGCCAGGCACCTTTAGCACTGTATTGAGCTAAAGGTGCCTGGCACCGTTTATTAATACCTTTATTCTTTTATTCTTCTGCAAACACATATTCTGATAACGATGTGAGTGAATAGGTTGGTTGATGTTCAACTTGTTTTAAATCTTCTTTTGACGTAACACCAGTATGAACGATCAGCGTGTCAATCCCCGCTTTTATCCCTGCCATAATATCCGTATCGTAGTTGTCGCCTATCATTAATGTTTCTTCTTTACTCGTACCCAATTGCTGTAATGCCTGTTCGATGATAATTGATTCGGGTTTTCCAATGAATGTAGGTGTTACTCCTGTAGAAACAGCAACCACTGACGTAAGCGAACCATTTCCAGGCAGAAGTCCCCTCTCCGTCGGTATCGCTTTATCGCCATTCGTCGAAATAAAAGTTGCTCCTTTTCTTACATGCAAGCATGCCTGAGCCAATTTCTCATATGTGATAGCGCGATCAATGCCCATCACGACAACATCAGCTTCTTGTTCTGCAGTAATTTCGAGCCCCTTGGACTGCAGCGCTTCTTGCAGACCAACTTCACCGATCATAAATACCTTGGATGCTTTATTAATCTCAGCTATGTAGTTGGCTGTTGCTAAGCTTGTTGTAAACACGTGATCGCTCGTCGATTGAACTCCCATTTGATTCAATGTATGGGACACTTGTTCAGGTGTCTTTGATGAATTATTCGTCACAAATAAGTATGGTAAACCTGATTGATGAATTCGATTAATCCAATCCACTGCTTCTTCAATTCGTTCTTTACCACGGTAAACCGTTCCATCTAAATCAATTAAAAAACCTTTATAATTTTTCATAAGAACCCCTTTACTTTTGTTTTATGGTGCCTGGCACCCATAAATGCACCTTATCTTTATTTTCATATTATAGACTGGATAAATACAAAAAAGAAGTATAGCATCGGCCATACTTCTTTTCGCTATTTCTTTTTATCTTGAGCTTTAATTTTATAATAACAATGTGGTGTTTCATTGATAGCCATACATGTTTCGCATTCAATATCGTCTGTTTCTAACAGCTCTTGAAATAGCGATTGCTCACAAGCGCAGGCAACTGGATATTCCTTAGCAATTTGAGAAATGGGACAATTGTATTCTTTGAAGTGGATCGTGCCATCATCGGACTTCTCCCATTCAACCATATATCCATTTGTCGTTTGAACATCAGCTAATTCTTTAATACGTTCATCAAAGTTCTTGCCTTTGAAGCGCTCTTCTAACTCTTCTTTCATACGCTGCTTTCGTAACTCAAATAATTCATCGATCATTTGTTTTCCACTAATTTTTTCTATATCCTTTAAGAAACCTAGTGTGAGTGAAGCATAATTTCTCGGAAATAACTCTTCACCCTCTTGCGATAATGAATAAAGGGTCGTCGGTCTTCCCATGGCTTGCCTTACCATTTTCGTTTCAACAACTTGGTCTCTTTCTAACGTCCCTAAGTGTCTTCTAACAGCCATTTCAGTTATTCCTAGATGACTGGCTAGATTTGCGACAGTTAGACTTTTATGTTTTTTTAGCAATTGTAAAATTTGCTCTCGAGTCGAGGAGGCTGTACTATCCATCCTAACACCACCTTCCTCTATATTGTATTCCATTTATTATATTATGTAAATTTTTAAACAAAAATGTTTAGTATATATATAAAACGCTTAAGTTGGTAATTCCAAAACCCGTCATCACGGTACTTTTTGTTATTGAGATGATTGAAAACTCCCCTGCAAACACTTTTTACCCATAATTTGTATTGTTCTATTTTTAAATTTAAAAAGCATTCCTGCTGCGCTGCAGAAATGCCCATATGAATTAACCAAATCCTGTTAAAGAACGTTGTTGAATTTGGATTACATTATTAAATTAGATGTCGAAACCCCAATAAGTTTAATCACTGCCTGTTTTGGTTTTTAATTTCACCTAAGAGATTAAGAATCAAATAATTTTGTTCAATTATTTTCTTATTTTGGTTTCTTAATTTAGAAAATTCCCATATACACACGATTAAAAGAATAACCATGAAAATAGTAAGCATATCGTCCTCCTCAAATTCCCTTATGTATTAACTAGGTATTAACGATAACATACTTTTTCACTTGATTGGTCATTAGTGTACGTTTTCTACCTTTTCTATAAGTATCATTTACTTTACTATTTGGCCATGCCAACTAAAATAAAAAAGCGATGCCTTGTACAACATCGCCCTAGTTTGCATTCATTAGAAAAAGGATTAATCAGCTTGTGATTAGCCCCCTTTATCCTATTCAGTTTCAATGCCTAATTTTCTATGTCAGTTTGTCTAATCTTTAGGAAGAAATGCTGAAACTGGTCCTAGTTCTGATTCAAGATAACCACGTACCGCCCCTGGAAAAGCTTCAACTGCTGAAACATTATTTTCTAAAATGTTAAGTAATTGACTATGATCAACGGTTACATAAGCTTGTACAAGTGGCTTTCGGAAACGAATTACATGTCTTAGCTGTTCTGCGATAGTCGGCTCGACCACTTTCTCGTCTTCTAGAATATCAATAATATCCTCATAACTTCCTGGGTCTCGCATGATAAAACCATCAATCATCGCATTGCCTACGTCGATGATCGATTCGATCAAATTATGACCAATTCTTTCTAACGCCAACTTCTCTATCTCGGTTTCCCATGTTGCTTGGCCTCTGTACCTGTTCAGCAATAACTCAATATGATTTAACGTATTTTCAATCTTTTCACGGTCTACAAAATACATTTTCCATCACCCGATGTTCTTATTTTTTTATTTTTTATAATAGTAACAGTTTTCATCGATTTCGTCATGGATTGTTGAAGAAAAACTAACGTATCTCTTTACCTGATAGATAGCTCATTTCCATATCATTAGTATAACATAATCCCTAAATAACCTAGACATTGATTTATTTTTCTCGATATTTGTTCCATACTATTTCCTTATTATTGATGATTTTGTTATGATTAAACATGACATAACATATAAAGAGCTTTAGAACTGGAGGAGAATAC
The DNA here is from genome assembly GCF_019024285.1 of Alkalihalobacterium elongatum. Taxonomy (GTDB): domain Bacteria; phylum Bacillota; class Bacilli; order Bacillales; family Bacillaceae_F; genus Alkalihalobacterium; species Alkalihalobacterium elongatum. The sequence goes on along the minus strand of NZ_WMKZ01000026.1, from coordinate 54,223 downwards.
ATTGGATCGTGAACTTGCACTAGAGATCGTCCGAGTAACAGAAGCAGCTGCTCTTGCATCCGCACAATGGCTTGGTCGTGGGAAGAAAAATGAAGCAGACGATGCGGCAACAACTGCCATGCGTGCCATGTTTGATTCCGTCAATTGTAAGGGAGAAGTTGTCATTGGTGAAGGTGAATTAGATGAAGCACCAATGCTTTATATAGGTGAAAAGGTCGGTAGTGGGAATGGTCCCGAAGTAGATATTGCTGTTGATCCTCTTGAGGGAACAAGCATTGTTGCTAAAGGGCATCCTAATGCGATGGCTGTTATCGCTGTGGCAGATAAAGGAACTCTTCTACATGCACCTGATATGTATATGGAAAAAATCGCTGTGGGTCCTAAAGCTGCAGGTCTTGTTCGTATCGATGACCCAATTGAAAAAACGATCGATATTATTGCAAAAATGACGAACAAACGAATTCATGATGTAACCGTAATCATTCAAGAACGAGAACGTCATGCTGAACTAATTGAAAGAGTTCGTCAAAAAGGCGCACGTGTTAAACTGTTTGGTGATGGCGATGTTGGTGCTTCAATTGCTACGGCATTACCACATACGGGTATTGATTTATTCGTAGGTATTGGCGGAGCTCCGGAAGGGGTTATTTCAGCCGCTGCAATTAAAGCGCTTGGCGGGGACATGCAAGCGCGCCTTAAACCACAGGATGAGGCGGAGTTTGAGCGCTGTAAACGAATGGGACTTGAAGACCCCCATCAGATTTTAACGCTTGATGACCTCGTGCGTGGGGACGATGCGATTTTCGCGGCAACTGGTGTATCTTCTGGAGAATTACTACAAGGTGTCCGCTTTTTAGGTGGGGACTTAGTTGAAACTGATTCGATTGTGATGCGTGCGAAAACAAAAACGGTTCGTTATATTAAGGCACACCATCATTTAGAATATAAGCCACATTTACAAATGCATAATTCATAGAGGTGATAAAAAATGTCAGAACGTTTTTTCTTATATGATGAGGAAGAAACAACGAAAACGCGCTATGTAAGCTTTATGGGCGATAACCAACGTTTCGATCTTGCTATCGTGAAAACCACACGTCATTATGGTAAACAGCTTGTCTTAGACATGCAATCGAACCGATTCGCGATTATCGGTCAAGACGATTTAGATGAACCAGGCTACTTGGAGCATGTATATAAGCTTAGTGATGAAGATGCGGAAGAGCTTCGTTCATTTCTACAAGAAATGATGTAATCATAAGCAACATTTGGCAATACGGTCATTTTCAATTCAACAGCACAGTTGAATTGAAGTTCAAAAGGAGGACAAAAAGAGCCAAGGAGTTCAAGGCGGCGCAGCTGCGAGTAGCGCAGCGTATGCTTTAATACGTGAGCAACGCAGAAGCAAGACAACGCAGAAATCCCCAAGCTATTTTTCCCGGACTTTTGAATATCTTCTCTAAGGCTAAAAACCACCTTCTTCGGGCATATTAACCCATAGGAGGTGGTTTTATTATGGATGAACAACACCCACAGCGTAAAGATAAAGAACAAGCGACAGAGGCTTCCTATACGGATTTCTCTAACGTAGAAACACAGCGTAACTTTATCTTACCTGAACCGTTGCCTGAAGGCCCTTATGGTTCACCAATTAATCGTCCATTAGGAAAAAGTACCCCTTGGCGTGAAGGCCAACGTAGTTATAGTGCGTTTAACTATGAATTTAAATCACTGCATCAAAACTTACCACGTCAATTCCCAGGTGCTCATCCAACGCACGATGATCCAGATAAAAACGAAGAACCACCCTATACGAGTAAATAAACAGCAAAACAGTGAGGAGACGTCTCCCTCACTGTTTTTATACTTCTAATTAATATGTACTTATTGATACTGAGTCCATTATAAGCTATAAGTTCATAATTTTTGGTACTGATTTTCGTTTTATGATCCAAAGTCGACGATTTATGATCCTAATTTTCATTTTATGATCCGAAGTTGGCCGTTTATGATCCTAATTTTCGTTTTATAATCCGAAGTCGGCGATTTATGATCCGAACTACGATTTATGATCCAATACGGGACAATTTTTTCAATCCAACGTCTCATTTTATCAGTAGCAGTAAAATGATCCTACCTGTACTCTCTTAATTTTTTCGTCCCTCTTTTACTCTTTTTAAAACAAAATAAGGACAACCGAAATTACAATATTCGTACAAGTACTCCGAAAGGGTACTGATCTTGTTATCGTAATTCGATTTTTTATTATTATCCTCAAAAAAGCCTCTTAGGCGAAGCTGACTATAGCCCCAGTCTCCTACAATATAGTCATATTTATTTAAGACGTCACTATAACGTTCAACAAACTCTTCTTCATTCCAACCGTTTCGTACATCTTCTATAACCTCGAAGCTCAAGCCTTGTACTCGAACCATAAAGATCCCACCTCTTTTATATCAGTCAGTCATTTTATTTTACCATAAAGTAAAACTTCATACAGCGTGTTTTCGTTTAGCTGTATGTTAGTTGAACCAGACGGGGCGCTTACTTACGCTTAGACTAATTTTCGATCCTAGTCCTCTCTTTTTTAATTTGTACTAGATCAACATCGTTTGTCTGATTTTTAATCGTCACTGCCATATTAACCATAATTTTCATTCATTAAAAAAGTCAAGACTCGCTCAACCTATAAAGGAGATCTTTCAACATTCATTTTTGGACTTTGGTTTTGCAAAGTACTAAATCTTACGAATATCAGAAGGAGGGTCGTCGTATGAAAAAGAAAATGATCACTGCTTGTGTGCTTTCTTCAATGCTTTTAACTGCTGGTTGTCAGACGATGATGGGAAATGAAGCTCCAAATATGCAAGCAAGGCATACACAATATAACCCAAGTGGTGGTGGTGCTGGTATTCTTCATTCAGAAAGAAATGCCGTGCAAAACCCCGAGCATGCAGAGTTTGGGTTTGTCCGTCATCAAAAAGCCCAGGAACAACGTCAACATCGTCAGCCCGATGCTGCCTATATAGACCGTGACCTACTTGCTGATGCAATCAGTAAAATGGCAGTTTATCTCCCACAAGTTGAAGAGTGTGGAACTCTTGTTACTGATAAATACATTCTTGTAGCTTATAAAGCGGATGCTGAAGAAAACCGGGAAGATGTTGCCCTGCAAGTAAAAGTAACAGCGCAATCAATGGCTCCACGATACTTAGACGTCTATGTTACGGATAATCCAGAAATGATGGAAGACATTGAACGTTTTGGTGGATTAAGCAGCTTAACACCGCGAGTCGATGAGCTGTTAGAGCAACAAATTATGGATATGAACCCGATCTTCCCTAACCTTGAACGATTACAGGAAGGTGGAGACAGAGAAAGACAATATGAAGCACCTTATCCTTTAGAGCGCGACAAGGATATGCCAGAAGATGAAGGCACAGAGACATCTTAACAGTGAGCGAAAAATTCAATAGCAATACGTAAAGCGAGATTTCTCTCTGCTCTCCCAAAAATAAACAGCCAGGCAATGTAAAATGCCTGGCTGTTATGGGGAGCTTGATTAACAGCTAACTTGGAAGTTAGTTTGCGTCTTTTTCAATCACTTTCGAAGCTTCCATATGAACTTGTGCTTCATTTACTTGTTCATCGGCATGATAAGACGATCTTACTAGCGGACCAGCTTCACAATGGCTGAAACCTTTAGACATAGCAATCTCACGTAGCTCTTTAAATTCATCTGGATGATAGTACTTTACTACTTTTAAATGCTTTTTCGTCGGCTGTAGATATTGACCAATCGTCATGATATCTACGTCATGTGCCCTTAAGTCATCCATCGTTTCAATGATTTCTTCTTTTGTCTCACCAAGCCCTATCATTAAGCTTGATTTTGTAGGGATATCTGGGTGTAATTCTTTTGCTCTTTTTAAAAATTCAAGTGAGCGTTCATACGTTGCACGTGCACGAACTCTTGGCGTTAGACGTTTTACTGTCTCAATATTATGGTTTAAAATATTTGGTCGCGCATCCATTAACGTTTTGACGTTTTCATATACGCCCATCATGTCAGACGGAAGAACTTCAATTGTAGTAAACGGATTTTTCCTGCGAACCGCTCGAACCGTTTCAGCAAACACAGCTGCTCCACCATCTTTTAAATCATCACGTGCTACTGCTGTGATTACAGCGTGTTTCAAGCCCATAAGTTGTACAGAGTCAGCCACACGTTCAGGTTCTTGCAAGTCTAATTCAGTAGGAAGTCCTGTTTTTACTGCACAGAAACGACATGCTCGTGTACATACATCACCTAAAATCATAAACGTAGCTGTTTTACGCTCCGCCCAGCATTCATGTATGTTTGGACAACGTGCTTCTTCACAGACCGTATGTAAATTATTTTCACGCATCATTTTCTTTAAACCTGTATAGGTTTCGTTCGTGTTTAATTTTATTTTCAACCAATCTGGTTTACGAATATGTTCTTCTTTTTTAGCCATGGAACATTTCACTCCAACTATTTATTTTATTATACTAATGTATCACGTTTTGCCTGATACTCACAAATACCTTGTTTGATTACCAATAATTAACTCATATTATATTCCAAATAAATTACAAACTAACATTATGAACTTAAAGAGAAAATCGCCAGTTAAACCCACTAGAAAGGAGAATAACATAATGCTAAAAAAGTATGCAATCATTTTTGCAGTTATTCCTTTTCTGTTTGCTGCATTCCAACCCTACACTGTATTAGGAGAACAGAAAACCGAATCAAAATATGAACGAAGAATGGACTTGTATAAGAAGGTTGAAACGTTAACTAATATTCCTTGGAATTATTTAGCGGCTGTTGATACGTATGAACGTGGTTTACGAAAAGCTAGACGAGACCGCCTTGAAGAAAAAGGAGCTATTGGTATTTACTTTTCAGCTGAAGAATGGGCTGGTCCATTAAACCCTAATCCAGAAGACACCAACCCCCTATCCATAAGCTTATTCGGCGGAAAAGGCCTCGATGGTAATGGAGATGGTGTTGCAGACAGAGAAGACGATGAAGATGTCCTATACACGATGGCAAAACATTTAGAAACGTACGGATTTAATTTTGAAGATTTTAAAATTGCCCTATGGGAACATTACAATCGTGATCAATCGGTAAATATCATTGCGGGACATGCCCAAATTTATGAGAAATTCGGAACACTTGAGTTAACGAAAAATGCCTTCCCAGTTCCTTTAAACCATAACTACAGCTACCGTAGTACTTGGGGGGACCGTCGCGGCTGGGGTGGTCGAAGAATTCATGAGGGAACTGATATTTTTGCTAATTACAACGTGCCTGTCCGTTCAACGACATACGGTATCGTTGAATTAAAAGGATGGAATAAATACGGTGGCTGGCGAATTGGTATCCGTGATTTAAATAATGTTTACCATTACTATGCTCATTTAAGTGGATTCGAAAAAGGGATTGATCCTGGTACAGTTGTAGAGCCAGGCCAAGTGATTGGATATGTTGGAAGCTCTGGCTACGGAAAACCAGGAACACAAGGTAAATTCCCACCCCACCTTCACTATGGAATGTATCGGGATAACGGGATTACCGAATGGTCATTTGATCCCTACCCATCCCTTAGATCTTGGGAGAAACAAGAAAGAGCGGCTAGACGTAAAAAGCGCTAGAGCTAAGTGATTTTTAACGTCTATAAATAAACTTTATTCTGTGGATTAAAGGGCTATGAACTTAAATTAGAGTCGTAGCCCTTTTTTTGGGTAACAACGGATTGATTGTAGTTATGAACGAGGGGCTAAAAGAGGTAATGATCTTTCGTGACTGCATTCTCCTAAATTCTTCCTTCTCGAAGGCACGTAACGGTCCTTTCGAGCACGAGCAAGCTCTGTTCTATCCAAAAAACTTCCCTTAAAAAGAAAAAGCACTCTGATCAAAATCAGAGTGCTTTCTCTTTATTACTCTTTTTATTTATTGCTTTTCGCAACTCTTACTGCGTTTAAAATACTTAAAGCTAAGCCGCCCCAAACGATTGCGATCCCGATAATCATCATTGTAATTGCACTAGCACTCATTATAGTTCAGCTCCTTTTTCTTTAGGAATTTCTAAGTCATTTTGGCCCCATTTGATGGCAGAGAAGATAAATCCGATTATGATTGCTCCAATCGCAACTCCCCATCCTGAGTAAAGTAAGAATGACGTTGCATATCCCTCATAGTTTTCTTGAATGTTACCGATAAGATTTTGAATAGCCATATAGCCTAAAACGATTGGAGTAATAACTCCTAAGCAAATTTTCCACCATAATCCTAAGCGGATATCCGATACAGAGTTTGCATGGCTTTGAAGCTCTGGAAGCTTCTTAACGAACCAAGAAACAGTAACAACTGAAACAAGTCCTGAAAGTGCTACACCAAACGTGTTAATAAAGTGGTCTGCAGCATCTAAGAAGAATAATCCACCTTGTGTTGCGAAAAGAACAGAGATTAAAGCTGAAAGACCTCCACCAAACATTACTGCTTTACCACGAGAAACTTTAAATTTATCTTGGATACCTGCAACAAATGTTTGCACGATTGAAATTAATGATGATAAACCAGCTAATACTAAACAAGCAAAGAACAAGAAACCAAACAGGCCGTTAAGTGCTGGGAACGTATTAATGATTTGCGGGAATACAACGAATGCTAAACCAATACCCGCTGCTGCTACTTCGTTTAAAGGTACACCAGCTTGAGTCGCCATGAAACCTAATGCAGCAAATACACCAATACCAGCTAATACTTCAAAACTTGAGTTACTGAAACCTGTAATAAAAGCATTGTTTGTGATATCAGATTTCTTTCCTAAATAACTTGAATATGTGATCATAATTGCAAATGCAATGGATAAACTGAAGAATACTTGACCATAAGCTGCTACCCATACGCTCGGAGTCATAATTTCGCTCCAATTAGGTTTAAAGAACGCGTCAAGCCCAACAGCTGCCCCTTCTAAAGTTAAAGCACGGATAACGATAATTAAGAATAAAACTACAAGTGCAGGAATAAAAATTCGGTTTGCAACCTCGATACCCTTTTTAACACCTTTAAATAAAACACCTAATGTAATCACCCATACGATAATTAATGGGAAAAATACTGAAGGTACTAGACTTCCAATTTGACCAGGAACTTCAGCTAGTTGGAGATACTCTCCGAATAAGAAACCACCTGTGTCTTCACCCCAACGCTGTCCGATTGCGAAATAAGCGTAAGCCATCGCCCATGCAATAATAACTGCGTAGTAGGTTGCGATAACAAATGAAATCCCTACTTGCCACCAGCCAATCCATTCTGTTTTCTTGTTCATTCTTGCATAAGATAATGGCGCCGAACCACGATACTTATGTCCCATCGTGAACTCCATAATTAATAGTGGGATCCCTGCCGTTAATAGTGCGAATAAATATGGGAAGAAGAATGCCCCGCCTCCATTTTCATACGCAACATAAGGGAAACGCCAAATGTTACCTAAACCTACTGCTGAACCGACTGCTGCTAGAATAAATCCAGCACGTGTGCCCCATTGTTCACGTCCGTTCATTTCCATAACCCCTTTCTCTACATGACAGTTTTCTAAATTTTCTTTCTCTTAATAGCAAGTATATTCTACTTTCTCTAAGATAGTCTAGCAAAAAATAATATTTTTAAAAATATTATGAATATTTAATCGGAACGAATCCATTAGCATTCTTTAAAACCTACTACGAATTCTACAGTTCTTTCCCCTTTCTAGTACTAATTTTCAGATAATTTGTTATTTTATTATAATAAGTTTGTCCTACTTTGTAAATACCTTTGTCGAAATTAATCGAAAAAAATAGAGACTAAAGTTAGCCTCTATTTTTTCAATCGTTATACTACTCTCTTTAAAACGATAACAGTTACGATAAACGCTACAAATGATGCAATAAAACCAACTAGCATACTTCCAGTAATCCCTAATATTAGGAAGCCGATGATTGATATGACTGCAACGATTAAAGCGTAAGGCAGCTGTGTAATTACGTGGTCAATATGATGGCTACCAGCCCCAGTAGACGAGAGAATCGTCGTATCAGAAATCGGTGAACAGTGATCACCAAAAATCGCGCCCGCTAATACCGCTGCTAGCATCGGAAGTAACATCGTAATATCTAATGTTGCTGCAATATCTCCTGCAATTGGTAAAAGCATACCAAACGTTCCCCAAGATGTACCTGTAGAAAAAGCCATAGCTCCAGCAACAATAAAAATAATGACTGGTAACAGAGCAACTGGAATATTTCCATCAATTAATGATGCTAAATACGCCCCCGTACCAAGATCACCGATAATTTCAATGATCGTCCATGCAAAAATTAAAATATAAATTGCAGGAAGCATCGATTTAATTCCTGCCCACAAGCCAAAGCCAAAGTCTTTCGCTGGTACTTTTTTCGTTAATGTTAATATAACAGCGGCCGCTAATCCGAGTAATCCTCCATAAACGAGAGCAGCAGCTACATCGGTATTTTCAAAAATTTCAAGAAGCGTTGCTGTTCCTTCTGTTCCTTGAATACCTGTCGTAATCATAAAGAAAATTGTTCCTACAATTAAAGTGATAATCGGTAATACTAAATCGCGTACTTTCCCATTATCAACAGGCTGAATATCCATGTTTTCACCTGGAGGCGTTCCTTTTGCTTTATCGACAACTTCTCCTGTTTCAATAGCTAACATTTCGTGTTTTTTCATCGCACCGAAATCAAGCTTAAACCAAGCTACCGCAAGTACAAGTAAAACTGCAAATAAAGCATAATAGTTCATAGGAACAATAATTAAAAATGCCTGAAGTGCCTGATATTGAGTCACACTATGTGTCATTAGGATTCCGCCGATGATCGCAATGATATAAGCTCCCCAACTAGAAATTGGTGAAATTACACACATTGGAGCCGCTGTTGAATCTACGAGATACGCTAATTTTGAACGTGAAATACGGTGTCGATCTGTTAAAGGACGGCTCACATTTCCAACTGTTAAACTATTAAAATAATCATCAATGAAAATGATAATACCTAACACAACAGTTACTAATTGAGCACCTACTCTTGTTTTTACACGTTTAAGCGCCCATTCACCAAACGCACGACTACCACCTGATAAAGCTATTAATGAAGCGAGCATTCCTAGTAATAATAAGAAAAAGATAATATAGAGTTCCCAATCGTTAATCGCCCCATCAACATAGAAAATGGCTGCTACAATCCCAAAAATTTGCGCTATAGAGCTTATTGGATCAAACCCATTAAGCAATAAAGCACCGACAATAATCCCTGCCCCTAGCGAAATTAATACACGTCTAGTTAAAATAACCAAGACTAGCGCTAGGACTGGAGGAATTAATGATAATATCGATGTTTCCATCTTTTTACCTCCTCATATTTTCTTGTACCTTAAAAAGAATAAGAACCAAAAAGAGGCTTACTCTTAAGTGTCATTTCACCTCAACGATAGTTGAAGCGACGACTCTATTATCTTAGAGTAAGCCTCCTAAAGAAGCATCTATTGGCTCCTCATCAACTAAAGTAGTTCTCCACAGCAAGCTGTGACAGTGTTGCACCTATTCAATGCAACCCCAGCAAGAGTACGTTGGACGAGTACTCTCACTTCGGCAAGTTCCCCTTTCATCAATACTCACAGTTGTCATCCTCCTACTGATTACTATTGAAACTCGCGCCTCTACCTCACCATTTCTTGATGAGGTGTAACTATTCACTTTTCCTAAAAACCCATGAACCACGCTATAGTATAGCATTCTTCTAGAAAAACGCCAAATGTAATTTCTGCTACTTTCGACAAGAGTTAACACTAACTTTTTTCCCATACTTTGAGCAACAATCTTTAAGAAAAGAGCCTTTTCAATAAGAGTCAACTGGAGTCATCTTTCAGATCATCACAAAGTTAATTATCTCTTACAGCATCCTGAATGTCGGATTCTCTAATAAAAGTAGGTGCTGGCCCCGTGCCGCCCACATTATAATATTCTGGAACTTTTCCTGGAATTAACGTCATCCCAATCGGAATCGATGTCTTAACAACTTCCATATCCGTTGCAAAAGGAATAACAATTTTAACATCGACTTGCAGATCCAAGTATAGAGATAGCATTGTATTATTGATGCCTGTATTTTCTACCTGATGCCTCATGTTTGCCTTTACATCCCCAATCGCTGTGAAACGAATAGGAATTTGAGGACCTAAATGAGCCAGTAAAGCATTGTTTGTCGCTTGACCTAAGGGAATCGTATAGATTATCCCGTCTTGGGTATAAACTTCTTCGTTAAAATCTACTTCAACACCATCTGGAAGAACTAACTCATGTACTCTGCCTTGTTCCATCAAGCGCAAATATCGTTGTACTCGCTGTGTAGCTTCGGCTTGAACACGAGTAGCAATAGCTGAGTTAAAGGTGATGGAGGCGATATCCCCATTCCGATCCTTTTCAATAATGAGTAACTCATCCATATCTAACTGCTCGGCAATCTTTTTAGAAATGGCGTCATTAATGGCCTCTGTACCTAATACTTGCGTTTCCGTCTTGGCAATATGAATAAGCGTTGGCCGAATACCTTTCTCTACTAGCCAGAGCCCTTGTGCAGTGAGAACAATAAAAATAACAAAAGATAATAACAGAACATACCGAAATGGAAGCGGACCTTTCCTACTTCTATTCCCTTTTTTTTGCTTTAGGAGAGGGCCTTTCCACACCCCACGCTGTCTAAAACGAACCACTCCAAAAACCCCCTTTGCAAGAAATATATGCAAAAGGGGGACGGCCTTGACCTTAATTTTGTGAGAAAAGCCCAAATTTCTGTATGGACGAGCAAAATTATGACCAATGGTTATCGAGAATTCCACTTTAGAGACAGATGTTTTCACGATTTATTAAAAAGTTTATTCCCTTTCATAAACCGTAAAATAATAATCGTAAGGGTTTTTTTCATCTTTTATACCCTTTTCCCTAGAAACTTCCTTCCACTCTTTTTCATCAAAAGCAGGAAAGTATGTATCACCATCAAACTCTTCATCAATATGAGTAATATAAAGCTTATCTGCGATTGGAAATGCCTCTTTAAAAATTTCAGCTCCACCGATAATAAACGTTTCTTTGTTGCTGTGATCTACAAACTTCTTTACATCATCAAGTGAATGCATTACCGTACAACCGTCAGCTGAATATTCCTGATTGCGCGTAATGATAATATTTTCTCGGCCTGGTAATGGACGTCCGATCGACTCATATGTTTTTCTCCCCATAATAATGGGATGTCCCATCGTCACTTTTTTAAAATAAGCCAAATCAGCAGGAAGACTCCATGGCAAATCGTTATCTTTACCGATCACACGGTTATTATCCATGGCAACTAGAAATGAAATCAACGAACACAGCCCCTTTCTTAATACAAAAAATACTCAACGACTATTATAACCCTGGGTGTAGAAAAGCGAAAGGTGCCTGCTTATCGGCGACAAGTGCTGGAGGGCCAACCATTAGTGTCCTGCCCTTTGGACACGTTGGATGGACCGAAGCAACCTCGAGCCGATGGCACCTGCAGCTAGACAATAGAAAAGTGGAAGCGACCGGTTAGCGGCGTAGGGACTGGAGCCTCTCCGTATGAGATAAAGGATACACGGCGATCGTCAGTGAGCCGATGTTGACTTATCGTAAGGAGGAGAGCGAAGTCCACTAGACGCTGGTCGCTGGAACTAGACAGGAAAAGCGAAAGGTGCCTGCTTTTCGGCGACAAGTGCTGGAGGGCCAGCAATAGCATTCATACACAATTTTCTATGATGTTTGATGGCCCAGGCGCCTTATGATAATGCTTTTTTCTAATAGTTAATATCCAACCTTCTCCTTAAACCGCTACAGGAGCTTTAATAGTCGGATGTGGATCGTAACCCTCGATCGAAATATCCTCCATCTCAAAATCAAAGACAGACTTCACGTTTTCGTTTAGGGCGAGTTTCGGTAAAGGTTTAGGTTCTCTACTTAACTGTGTTTCTACTTGCTCCAGATGATTTAAGTAAATATGTGCATCGCCTAATGTATGAATAAATTCACCGACTTCTAAACCACACTCGTGAGCGATTAAATGTGTAAGCAAAGCGTAGCTTGCGATATTAAATGGAATACCGAGGAAAATATCACCACTTCTTTGATAGAGCTGGCATGATAATTTTCCATCTAATACGTAAAATTGAAACAATGTATGACACGGCGGTAAGGCCATAGATGGAACATCCTCTGGATTCCAAGCCGAAACGATTAAACGTCTTGAAGAAGGGTTTTTCTTGATTGTTTCAATAACATCAGATAACTGATCGAGAGTTTCTCCCGAAGACGTTTGCCAATCGCGCCACTGTTTCCCGTAGACTTGTCCTAAATCACCGAACTTTTCAGCGAACCCGTCATCCGTTAAAATTCGGTTCTTAAATTGTTCTAACTGTTCTTCATATTGGACTTGGAACTCCTCGTCCTGCTGTGAACGTAAACCGAAGTTATCCATATTAGGACCTTCGTATTCTTCACTCTTAATCCAACGTTCAAACGCCCATTCATTCCAAATGTTATTATTATGTTTTAATAAATAGCGGATATTTGTATCTCCTTTTATAAACCATAACAACTCACTGGCAATGAGTCGAAAAGGAACACGTTTCGTTGTTAATAACGGAAAACCTTCCTTTAGGTCGAAGCGCATTTGATAACCAAATATAGAAATCGTTCCTGTTCCCGTCCGATCTTCCTTTTTAATTCCATTCTCAAGAACATGCTTACACAGCTGAAGATAGTTATTTTCATTCGTACTCAACTTACACGCAACCCCTTTTTATATTATTTTCTCCTGTTTACAGGTTTTACATTTTCGGATTTCTATTACCTAATTATCTAAAAAAGGCTCAATCTATAAATTGTTGCTTTATATCATTGGACCGTTAACAAAAAGATTGACTACCTTATGAGTTTGTCCGCATTATTGAACCAAAGTCGATTGAATATAACTCTAAAACATTTTTAGTAAAATGTTTTACCTAATTCTTTATCATACAAGTTGTTAACCCTATAGACAACAAGACTTTGCTTCTTCCAACAGGTTTTGCAGTTCATTAGGTATATTTTTTATGGAAATACTCTATTAGACTTACAATTTCAACATATTAGATTTGTCATGTTAAAAAATCAGAACAGGCAAAAGAGACTAACTTATGCGTTAGTCTCTTTTGTTTTATTGGAAAATAAGGTACCTTTTTGACTTGTTTAAAGCATTTTTAACAATGCGTCGCTACCTTTCATTCCTGCTTTTACACCGATTTCCTCTGCTTCTAATGTAACAGATTCGAGTGGAGCCTCTAGTAGTTGTTCTATCGTACGAACACCAACAGCGCGACCTGCAATTATTTTACGTTCTTTTAATTTTTCGTTTAATAATGCCACGTCTAGTGCGCCACACATGATGTATCCTTTATCACTCATGACTGCCATAAAGTTTGTTTTTGGAAGCTTAAGTGTAACAGCAATGAAGGTATGACCCTCGATTGAAATTGGGTTCATTTCAAGCACAGTAATCACTCCTCCGTTTTTCGATTAGCATGAGACATTTAACTATCCTCGCTATACAATATGAAAAACGAACAAAAAAGTGCAAAGGTTGGACGATTACCTATTTTGCTGTAATTTCCACACGAAAACATCACGAAGCAGCTCTGGCATAAAAAATACTTTTGTAGTACTTTCCGCAATCGCTGGGTACAACTTACCAAAAGTGAACATATCTAATGTCGCCAGCTGATACTCCTTCTTTAAATCAATCGGCTGCCCCTCAATTAAAATACTCTCGACACGCTCAACATCATCCGCTAACATTTTTGTTTTCACTTCAATTCCTGAAAACGCCATTCTCCCTAAAACTTCACCACGAAAGCCAAAGCCTTTTAGTTCAAGGCGTTGCATTCGATCTGTAAAGGCATGCAAGATCGTTTCTTTTAGTCGATCACCACGCAAGGTAACAATACACGGATTTATCGGATGAGGACAAATGCGATGAATGTCCCCTCTTGTAGTCACCCCTTTTTGAAGACCATCAAGAAGTACACCTGAATTAACCATGCTTATATTTGTGTTGCACCATTCTTTTAAGCCCTCTGCTAAAAGTTCTGGACCTTCTGATGGCTCAAACCATTTTACTGGCAAATCCTCGCCTAAAACGACAACCTCTTTATTCATAATTTCCTGTTGTTCTTGTTCGAGGCGTTTTAATAAACAGATCGTTTGTTCCGACTGTGGCATCGTTTGCGTTTCAATTGCTGCCATTTCAAATTCAATAATTTCTTTTGTTTCTGTATCAATGACTAGTTTTATTTGTCCCACATGAAAGCCGAACTTTCCAGCTTGTCCGATCAAAGTTCCTTTCACATTTTTGCCTGACTGAAGCACATGATGTGTATGAGCTCCTAAAATTACATCAATACCTTCAATATGCTCCGCAATTTCCTCATCAGCAGGAAAACCGAGATGCGATAGCAAAATGACAAAGTCTGCCTCCAGGCGGACTTTTGCTACAAGATTAGGTAATATTTCAAACGGGTCAATAATGCTCCAGCCAAGTTTTTCATAAAATGGAAAGAACGGTGCCGTCATACCAATAACACCAACCTTCATGCCATTCTCTATTTGTATGTAATGATAGGGCTTCGCCCAAGGTGGAACCTCTTCACTTTCGTCTAGCAAGTTTCCTACTAATACAGGAAATTGCGCAGCCTCATACAATTGATTCAAAGTCTGTTTTGAAAATGTAAGCCCTTCATTATTTCCTATTGTTACTGCTTGAACCCCTATATCATTAAGCAACTCAACGTTTCCTTTACCGTCTGTTGCTTCTGTCATTGGATGACATCGATCGGCGTGATCACCGATATCAAAATAAAGCATATCTTCATGCTTTCTTTCATGTAAGCTTCGTTGCTTTTTAATAAACTCTACAATTTTTGGCCAATGCTCAAAATGACTATGAATATCATTTGTATGGTAGATAAACAAAGTTTGCTCAGAAGACATCCTAAAGCCTCCTTTTATCTGTCTAGTGTCTCTTTGATCAATTTATCATCAAATTAAATTTGATCGCTTTTTTCATGCTTATTAGTTTAAATCTTCGGCTTTGTTCACATCATCTATAGACATGCGGACATGAAATTATCCTCCCATGAACCCTTGCCAAATTAACCGAGCACCAATGATTACTAAGAAGATCCGTAAAAACATAACAAGTGTATCGCTCTTTAACCGTTGACCAATCGCTGCTCCTAATTTCCCCCCAAACCATGCTCCTGGAATTAACGCGATCGCGTACAGCCAATCTACATTACCTAACGCAATATGAGAGATTGAACTAGAAATGGCTGAAAAGAAAATCATGAACATCGAGGTTGCTACAGCCATATGAGGTGGAAAACCGAAGAGTAAGATCATCGCAGGAACCATGAGTGAACCGCCGCCAATTCCAAATAGACCAGAAAACATCCCAACAACAAATGCGATCGGAATCGCAAGCCAAGGACTAAATCCGTATTGGATCGTTTCACCTAGATCATTAATATATTCTCGCTTTATCCCTTTTTTCCCTACTTTTATTGGCTTTAGATACTTTCTAATCATTAAAATAAATGAGACAATCACAATAAAGAGTCCGAAATAAATAAGAAAACTAGATACTTCTATTCCTTTATTTAAATAAACCCCAAACAAAGCCCCAGGAATACTCCCCGTCAAAAAGATTGAACCGCTGACATAATCTACTTTTTTCTGTTTGATATAAGCGAGCGTAGATGACATCCCCGTAAATATCATAATTAGTAATGACGTCCCTACTGCAACTTGTGGAGTAATTCCAGCTAAAATACCGATGTAACCGCTAAGAACCATCAAAGCAGGAACAACAATAATTCCTCCACCTAACCCCATTAAACTACCTAACGTTCCAGCAATGAGGCCTAAAATTACTAACACTAACCATTCCATACGTTTTCCCAACTTCCTTATGTTGCTCTATTCTATTTTTCTTGATGCTTATAAGCACTAATAGTCTCTATGAAGATTATTCATCAAATAATGTTAATTGTCTAGGTGCAAGACCTTCGTATTCAATGCCGAGCATCGCTTGAAAGCGCTTGGCATTTTCAGCAGCGTCGCCACCTGAATTATTGTTAAAAAGAATATAAATATCTTTTGTAGTTTTTTCCAGCTGTCGAACTCTTGCCGCCCATTCACCTAGCTCTTCATCATTGTAATTATATAAATAACGAACATCGCGCCAATTACCATCCCCAGGATCACGCCAACCATAGTAATTACGTCCATGGAAACGAATCAGCGTCTTTTCCTCATCAGTCGCTTCTAGAACAATCGGAACACTACCAGTGCCCGCCTGTGGTTCATCGCACACACTGTGGATCCATTGTTCCTCCTTCATAAACGTGATAGTTTTCTCCTTCATATCTGAAGTGAACCAAGATTGATGACGGAATTCTAGCGCTACTGGGAGGTTTTGAAGCTGCATTTTAACATATCGTAAATACTGAACATTTTCTTTTCGGCAATCAAACCAAGGAGGAAACTGACACAAAACCATTGCTAATCGTTTTTCCCGAACTAACGGCTGGACCGATTCACGAAAAGCTTCAAACATTTCCTCTTTCGATTGGAACGGAATGTCTCCACGCTGATGCCCTGTCATTCCTTGGTATGCCTTTACGACAAACTGAAAAGAGGCTGGCGTTTCTCGTATCCACTTTTCATAATTTCGAACAGGTTGAATCGCGTAAAATGAAGAATCGACCTCGACGACTGGAAAATGGCTACTATACGTGCGCAGCTTATCTTTGGTTCCCTCATATAGATCATCGTGATCCCCCCAACCTGTTAAACCTATGTAAATCATGGCATTCCCTCAATATCATTCTAAAGATTTTATATGGTTTAATCATACTATGCTTTAAGCATTGTCCACAATAAAACAACTACCTTCTTGAATGGATATTTCATTAACTATTATAAATAAACACAAAAAGAGAGGTGCTGCACGTAGCTTACAGGCAACCCTCTCTTTTTTCATGCTTATCTTAATTCATTTTTTCGTGTTATACCGAATAAAAGTAGACCGACAATGATGACAAGAATGATAGAATAGAAGATCATTCCTGGTTCCCAGATCTTATCAACTGGTGACGTTTCACCTGTTTGAACACCTACTCCCATAGTCGCAACCGCCTCATTACTATCTCCTACGTTATCTAGAATAGCAACCATATCACTTGCGACTGTTGCTTTTGGTAGCTCTGCAAAAGAACCTTCAATTTCTACAGGAGTGCCTTCTACCATTTGATAGTCAACTAGGAGAGTTCCGTACGTTTTCATATCATGTGGATTAGCATTTTGTGTCCCAGAAATAATTTGTAAAATTCCTTTACCACCTTCAAAGCTTGGGTGTGCTGCAACATTAATATCACTAAATACTTTATTTGAATTACCGTTATAAATTTTACTTAGTCCTGGACCTAAAATGTGCATACAATAAGGTAGGTCCATTTGTACCCCTGTTGGCAAGCTAAAATGCCAGCCTGCAAGTGCACGGTCATCTTCATGACCACCGTCGTATACATCCTCTGAAAGCCCTACTATCAGCTTATATTTTGTAACGCCTCCATTTGGATCTAGTTCAAACAGTAGCGTACCATCAGGTTGAACCATATTTTCACCATCTGATACACGAATTAATTCGTACGTTATTTGTTCATGATATTTTTGGTTTGGTGACTGTGCCCCATCTGATCCCCCATGGCAAGTAAGACAGGATTGCCCAAAGGTTGCTGTTTCCCCCATAAATGTTTCTGGATTATCAAACAGTGGATTCACTAATGCCCCATCACTAACGATATCCATGTAATCAGCAACTGCATCAATAAGATCAATGTCATGAGGTTCCCCTTTACCTTGGCCTGACCCAGGGTAAGCGCTTACAGATCCTCCAAATGTCAACAGCAAAAGAGCCAGCACCGTGATAAATGAAAGAAATGGTCTTTTCTTTTTAGAACTGAACATATTTCTTTTCCTCCCCCTTTTTAGTAGTTCAAGTTGGTTTTATCTATTTACTCGAATTATAATACCCATACCCCTACATGTAAACTGGATTGTTTTTCTAATTTGGTCTCTTTTTGTAATACTTCCCTCGATTTGGTAACATTTGTTATTTCATGAAAACAAAAAAAGACTCAAAGCATTGCTAAATAACAATCTTTGAGTCTTTTTTTATTATTTAAACATTTTTTAATTTACGATATTCGTCTTAACCGATCGAACCTTCAATTTCGAATTTGAATAATTTTGCCTAAAATAGTTTGAGGTTGTTTATAAATAAATGGCTCTACATCAAAGGTTTAACCTTTTTAAGATTAGAATTCGTCCATAATGATTCTGCACTGGGTGACGAAGATCGATGAAAGTTGTTAATTAAGGCAGATTGCGGAATTGTGTCAAGGGTTGTTGATCAAGGACATGTATGGATTTTTAAAGTGAATGCCCTCTTGGATAAATTTATACCCATACAATTAAATTTATTGAGTCATATATTAATATAATTCTTTAAAGAAAGAGGTGATTTATATGGGATTAGGTCCAATTCCGCCTCCAAATGATCTATGTACTTCAGCTACTGCGATTACTACTCTTCCATTTTCAAATACAATCAATACCTGTAATGCTACACTCGATTATAACAGTCCTTGTTTTGAAGATAACAGAGGTGACTATTTTTCTGTATGGTATTCTTATACACCTGCGGTGGATATGCAGATTAACGCTAATACAGCAGGGAGTGATTATGATACCGTTCTATCTGTTTTTACAGGAACCTGTGATAATTTGCAATTCATAGTCTGTAATGATGATGCTTCCCCAGATTTAACCTCTAGAGTCATTTTTACTGCCACAGCTGGAGTAACCTATTATTTTATGATAGGTGGTTTTGATTCTTTTGTTTGTGGAAATTTAGTATTTAATGTTTTAGAAGGTACTTGATCATGGAAACCAAAGAAAAAGATTTTTTTAAAAAAAGTCGAGCAGTTATAAAAAACATTGACAAACGAAGGAGTTCTGTCAGTGTTTTTTTATTATTAAAAATCTTCTTTCGCTTTAACACCTTATACTATCCGTGAAACCATGCAAGATTACTGCAAAAAAGCCAGTGTTGATTATTAAGGCACCCACAGCTTTAGAAATAATAATTCAGTTCTGCTACTTGAATCAGGCGCAAGCCTTAAATATGTATCAAATCGCTTAGGGCATAAAACCATCAAAACAACAGCGGATACTTATCTTGATATTACTGAAAAAATAGAAGAAGACGAACTTCAAAAGTTCGCCTCCTACACTAAAAGGTAATTTTACTTGGCACAAACTTGGCACGCCACCAAGTTGGCACAAATTTAGCACGATACAAATTTGTCTCACTATGAAAATCATTCAAACCCTTGATATACAAAGGTTTTTTTTATTTATTACCCAATTGACCCTTCCATCTCGAACTTGATTAATCGTGCCTAAAATAGTTTGAAATGGCTTATAAAGAAATGGCTCTATATCAAGGGTTTAACCTGTTTTCTAAAAATGGAATATAATGCAAAGTAAATTCATTTCGGCATGAAATCGGCACGAGTTCGGCACGAATACTTACAATAATAAACAAACGTATAGCCAAGGGGGCTATAATGCTAAAGTTTTATCCACTAAAGTTTATGAAGTAACTAGAAACAAATCTAATTTATCAAAAGTCCGACAACATCGGGCTTTTGATTTCTCTTATATAAATTCAAGTATCTTGTTCGGGGTCAAAATGAAACCAAAATCAAGTTTGTGATTAACTTAAGAGTAATTGCAATTTCCTTTATCATAAGAACTTCTTCTTAAATTGATTTTCTAATTTTTTTATCGCTTCATCATTTCCCACTATTACATTTACCATTTCTTTATATAACTGGACTTGGACGCCTTGACTTCCGCCCTTACCAATTTTCTTCACAGAAAAGATTTCTGGGTCAATTGCTTGAAAAACATTTTTTATATTGCTTCTCTTAAATTCTTGACCTTTAACATATAGAAGCATGTAGATATAATACATCAATTTCATAAGCGCCCCAAAACCAGTAGTTTTTTTCAGAACATACTCTTTATCATTCCATTGCTTATTAAAAACTTCCTCAACAGCTTTAAAATAACTGAGTATAATCTGGATAATCTCTTTTTCTCCCTTATCTCTTAAAAATGACCTCTGTTTGTTAGAAGTTCTTTCTTTCACATACCTAACTAATTCATCAATAAAGGCTGACTGGGAAATAGAGCCTACCCCTGTACCTAACATTTTAACTTCATTATAAAATGGAGAAATAGTATTGTTATCTAACCATTTAACTATTGAATGACACCTTTTTATTTCATTATACTCATCATCCTTAAACGCACTCAAATCATACAATAGCGACTTGTTAACTGGTCTTTGCTTCCCATTAATTATACTAAAGATTTCTGCTTGTATAGGAATTTCAAGATCTAAAAAGATGGTTACAACTAATTCATAATTATTCATGACAGCTAAGTCGTCTGTATAACCAAATGAAGCAAGTCGATGCTGTCCATCTACGATAAATGCATCTACTAAATCTGGGTCTAAAACTCTAAGTTCAATTAGATCTTCATCAAGTTCAATTGCTTCAAACCCATTTGTTTGGAAGTTATCTTCTATATCGTCATTAATCCACTTGTTATTTAAAGAAACAATAATACTATTTGGTAATAGTCCATTCTCACTTGCTAAATATTCCGCAATTTCTTTAAGCCGTTTTTTCTGTATAATCCTTTGAATACCGTTCTCGGACTCTACAACATTTAGTTTTTGCCTTACTTCATCAAGATACTTATTTTCTTTACTTTCTCCACTGTCTCTCCAATGAATAGTTGATATTCTGATTAAGTCTGTTGCTTTCATCTTTCCAATATAGAACTCATTTGAGTTTTGAGTGACCTTAATTAATTTTAATCTTATTTCAGCTTTTTTATTCTGCATTTAAATTCACCTCTTTTCGTTTTTTAAAGTTCTTCATCTTCAATGTTTATTTCTCCAACTTTACGATCATACTCGTGACCATTTTTAACTTTTTCAATAATTGGGTCAATGGCAACTGATTTTTTAGCAGTATCAGAAATTACTTTTAATTCATCAGTTAATTTCCCTGTATCCCCAGTTTCTTTAAAATCTTTTATAGCCTGTTGTAATGCATCTAAGTTGGCTGACATTTCTTCTAACTTATCCTTCATTTGATCTTCAAGTTTTCCTATTTCTAGGGAAACATTCTCTATTTCATCAACTTTCCCTTGTATTTCTTTAGATTTTGCTGATACTACTTCAACTTGTTGTTTTACTTCATCACCCAAGTTGTCAATTTCTGTTTTCTTTTTACTAACTTGTGTATCAATTGACTCAATATTATTTATTTTGTCCTTTGCATCCTTGTTGGTTTTCTTTAACCTTCTAGCTGTATTTGTAATATAAATCGTATTAAAAACCCCAAATGCAATTATGAGTCCAAGAACTACTAATGTAATATTTAATAAATAATAAAAAAAGTCTCTATCAGTTTTAACAGATTCCAATTCTGTTTGAAACCTCTCAATAGAAGCCTTATATAAAGATTCATAAGGCTCTTTATCCACCTTCTGCTTTACTTCATCCTCTAAATTACTTATTTTTTCTTCTAGCCTTAGATATTGGTTATTAGTTTCTTCTTCAACGGATTGATTGGGTGATTCAGCATATACAATAGTTGAATTAACTACAAGTTTTACTAGAAGTAAAGCCAATAGGATTTTAGGTAATTTCATGATCTCCCCTCCTATGTTAGATCTATTTGTTTAAATAAATAAATTATGTAAATAATTTTCATCAATAGTTTAATAATATCTACTGTTGAGTTTTTTCACAATTTTTTTATTACTTTTGTAGCATTTTACACCTGAAACATTTCCAATAAAAATATTAAAAAGATGGTAAATAACAATTGTTACTTACCATCTACCTTTTCCAAAGCTAAAGTATCGGATTAATACATTTAATGATTCATGGATTAAACAACAATTAAGAAGTTATTTTTATATCATTAGCAAATTGGTTAACTTCTTTTTCAATCATCAACTTCCACGATGGGGCGTCTAGTGAGGAACAATTTTGTCGGCAATTCTTAATGAGGTTCTCAATCATTCTATTTGTTAACCTACTGTTACCACCTCTAAATCCATTCTCAAAAATCAAAGTAAACTGCTCCAAGGTAATTGGCAATATTTCTAAGTCCAGTCTAGTGTCATCGGATTGATACCAAACACCTAAGCGAAAAGTTTCTGCAGTATTTGTATCAATTGTGTTTGCCATAAACAAACCGTACACTCGTTTCCCTTTCTTTGCATAGTGATTAACCATATCTGCAACATGCTTCCTTACAGGGGCTCCTTCCATAGCCTCTTGCCTAGAAGAACTCGAAAGGGTTACTTCACCTACGATAACAAAGTCTTCAAACTCGAATATTAAATCTGACCCACCGCCAACAGCATGACCCAATGGGTAGAATTCTTCGTCAACTCTAAAACGTCTAGCTTCCCAAGGTAAATTTTCTAAATGGTTAATTGCCAAGAAGGCACGCCACAATGCCCATTCAAAATAAGCTGGACCTTCCCCTTGAGGAATTTTGCTTCCTTTTCTAATTGGTCTTGTTAACGCCTTTAGATATTCAAGAATATCTTCCCACTCGTTTATTTGATTACTAGCATACCTCTTTTCAAGTACTCTTAACCAGTCTTCTTCTAAATTCAACCTAAGGTGAGATAGGTCTTGTTCATTTAAAAAGGTTAGATTAGGTAATGATATAGCTTCCCCGTTAGATTCCAAAAGTGCAACTGTAGAATTTATAGCTTCCACTGCTTTACTTGCGTTATCTGTTGGGAGCATTGCGCCATTCCATAGGATGTGTAAATACTCTTCAGATGGTATTTGCATATAAGGCTCGGTTATAATTTGTTTATAAATAGTCTGTTTGTGTAAAGCAATCTTTAGTGAACTTCCGTTTTCCACAAACAGTCCAGTTAATTTTAAATATCTGAAATTAGAATCAGCATAGTCCTTCAAAGTTTGTGAACTTTGACTAGTTAAATAGCTAGCAACTTCTTCCCTACATTCATTAATATATTGTCTTTTCTCCCTTACCCGATCGAATTGTGTTAATTTGGTGCGAAATTGTTTTATTTTTTCAACAGCATTATTAACATCATCAATTTTTCTAGTTACCTGAACAATAAAAGCCATTTCGTCCTTGGTTATTTTAGCTTCTGAATTTTGAGCTTCCAACCTATTTAGTATTTCTAAAACTATTCGTAAGGGGCTAAATACTGGTTCAGGAAAGTCTTCAATTACAGAGGGTATTTGATGTGCTAATAATGCCCTTAGAAAAACTTCCTGCTCCGCGGGTAAAGTATTTACATTTATTAATCTTATACCGTTAGGGGTAACAGTAAAAGGTTTATCAGATTCTGGATGTCTGATAAACCCTAATTGCATTAAAGCTGCACGCCATTTTCTACCTACATCACTGGCATCTTTTTCAGGTGTTTCCTCTAGTCTTTTTACAAAGACAACACCTTTATCATGAAGTAATTTTGCAAATGCTTGTTCATTATTCTTACCGCTCAAGTTACCATGTAATGAAGAGTTAACAAGGACACGTAGTCCATCTTTTAATCTTTTAGCATTCCGAATTGTTGTGTTGCCTATATACCATGCTTTTTCCGACATAACACCCTCCCCTTTAAACTCAATATCCTACAAATAAATATTCTTCTACAGTGTTTTTGTTATTTCCTACCTTATGCCCCTGGTTTCCAAAAGAGTATTTATGATTCACTGATACTACATCAACATTTTTTTTATATTTTTTCATTAGTGTTACCATTTCATCTTTACTTGGTAATGAATTAGAAGAGTATGAAACGATTAATATACTATTTTGGTGATACTCAAATAAATTATCAAAAGCATCGTGTGCTCCTTTATGTGTTCTAAAAGGCGTAGGATAGGATTTGAACTTTTTCGTTTTAGTATGCCATTGCATTTCAACATCCTTCCAATCCCTTACTAGTCCCTCAACAAAGTGATATCTTCTAACATACTCATTGTCACTTAATGGGCTGTAATACGGCGGATCAATATATACTAAATCTGCCTTCTGTTCAGTTGTCAATGCATCTCCGTGAAGGGAGGCGTTTTCTTTACCATTGTCAAAAACAGCATTGTTTACCGCTTCAACTGCTTCTAAAAATTGTTGCCTTAATGTTAATGTCAAATCTCGTCTACCATCATCATAACGATGACCTGTGTAAGTAAAAATGCCTCTTGGTCTCTTTTTTAAACAAGCACGCACTAATGCCGCTAATACAAGTGACTTTTTAGTATCATTTTCTAGCTTTTTTAAATTTGCTCTAACAACATCAATGAAAGCGTTATCCTCATCATAAAAATACAAATCCTTAAATGTATTAGAAACAAATTCATCACTAGGTGTTGTTTCATCAAGAATTATTGCTAAGTCCTCATTAGTTAACACAATATGACTATTTTCTACTAGTGCTTTTGTGTTATTCGCGGAAAATGCCATGTAATCATTGCTTATTACACGTTTATTTTGAGTTTTAAACATATAGCTTACTACCCCACTACCGCTGAACAAATCCAAAACAGAATCAAACTTAAATTGAGATGCAACTCCCCATATATAACCCAAAAGCTTTTCTTTGCTGCCCATAAATCTAGTCGAAGGAAATTTATCCATTTGCTCTGGTAATTCTAATGACTCCGCAATGATATTACACTTATACGGTTCCACTTTAACAAGCACATCTTCTCCTGTTCGTTTTGAAGCCTTGCTACTAATATTTCTCTTCGTCTGATGTACACTTATTTCAAACTCATTATATAATTCATGCACAAGCGGATGGTTTGAATTAGTTAAAAGAACATTACAACTTAAATTCCTTAACCGCTTTACCTCTTCAGCTAAATCATTTTGATCAGCTTCATGAAATTGTTCTTTAGTGTATCGTTTGAAATCCGAATACTGTGAAATAGGGAGGTAAGGAGGGTCTAAAAATATAAAATCATTTGGTTCTGCATATTCCCGAAGCACTTCTTTGTAATCACCATGAATGATAGTTGCTCTTTTTAATAATCTACTAACTGCTTGAAGGTTGTCCTCGTCGCAAATTCTAGGATTTTTATATCTACCGAAGGGAACATTAAATTCCCCTTTTTTATTAACTCTGTATAAGCCGTTATAGCATGTCCTATTTAAATATAAAGTTCTAGCAGCCTTTTCAACATTTGTTAACGTGTCAGGATTAATTGCCCGAACCTTATAATAATACTCTTCATCATTTTTCATTTCTTTAAGTTTCTCAATAAGTTCATTTACATCATCTGCGATAACCTTATATAAGTTAATCAGTTCTGGATTAGCGTCTGAAATTATTGCATTTTCAGGTGAAAGTTCAAAAAATAGAGCACCTCCACCAATGAAAGGTTCAATATATTTATTAAATTGTTTTGGCATATTAGATACTAATATATCAATCATTTGTGTTTTCCCACCAGCCCATTTTAAAACTGGTCGTGGTTTAACATAATTTTTTCCATCAAATAATTTTTGCTGCTGCATTTTTATCTCCCTCATATAAACACTGTTACTCCATTATAACTTAAATTTTTCATAGTCAAAATGGAAACTTTATACGGCTAAGGCCAAATAACTTATATTACCACAATAATCCCTATGAAAAAATATAAAATACAAGCATCCCTTGTTTAGTACAGTTACAGTCGAACCTTTTACTTCTCAAATTTCCTGTCAGTTCAAGCAGGAGTCTTATTTTCTTTTTCACGGTGCTATTGTTCTCTTTTATGCTGTAAATATTTTATTTAGTAGCCTAGTTCAAGTTGATTACGATATCCTAAGCTGTTCTTTTCAACCAATGCTTTGATGTGGCTGTCAAAGTAAACAGATCGTTTCCCTAACTGTTCATCAACCTTCTTAACTGTTAGTTTTAATAAAATAGAACACCTATTTTATTATTGTTCAATAAAAAAGCAGCTACATATCTAACATAGCTGCCAATAGATTGGAGTTTTTTTGTTTACAACTAATAAAATTACAAAAGAAAATGAATTAAAACTGTACTATTTAATTATGTTCGCTTAAATTTTGCAGCCGTTTTTTAAGATTCAATTTAGTTGTTCGGATTACTTTAGACTGCTTTTTTCGTGAATCAATGTAATCAACAGAACGATGAACTTGAAAAGATACCATTCGCCCCCCCCTTTTCTAAAAAAAAATTTTCAGAATTACACTTTGTCGGAAATGGTTCCCTTTGCGCCGCTGTTCCCAAGGCTTAACTATTTTCAAAAAATAGGGGGGGGCTATTTCAAGGTTGACAACCATTCTACAGTATCCTTTTCTACTGCTTTCATTAGTTCTTTATCACTCAATCTTCCATACTTTTTATAAAGCACTTCACGAAGCTCTGGCTGTACATATGTACTAAATGATAATACCCTGTTATCATGCTTGATTTTAGCTCGGCTTTTACGTTCTGCAATTTCTTCATGAGCTAACTTTTGATTGAGACTATAGATTATTCCACGAATATATTCAGCTGGCTTCAGTCCCTCATCATTAGCTTCTTTTATCAAAGTCTTCCGTACATCCTTTTCAAGCCAGACTGTACCTTGATTATTGTGACGTCCTGTTTTTGACAGTGTCAATTCTTTAATGCTATGTCGTTCACCGATTGCTCTTCTTATGGCTTCACCATTAGGATCTGGTTTCCCGTATAAGTTCCAACGGCTTTTTAACCTATTTAAAGCCTGTACATCTTCGTAGCTTAGGTATATCTCAATCAGGTTCTCTTCAGGAGGTCTTACAAATCCTTGAACCTTTTCAAGTACATTCAAATTATTAATTTTCACGTTTCCACCTTGCCTTCTTCATTTCTTTAAAATTATATTTTGTTTTCAATGCTGTAATCTTCTTGGATGGTGAACCTATAATTTTATAGATATACTCACTCATGTTTTTTTCTCTCCCGATAACATATTACTCTCATTATCACCTTTAGCATTTAACTGCTCTAAACCCATTTTAAGAAAAAAGCTATCCCGATATTTCCGAGCTTTTGCCTGGTTTTCAGGTTTCTGCCGATATTGACGATAATACGCTTTCCGTCCTTTGTCGATCAGTGCTTGAGTCTCGACTTCTTTTTTCACCTTATTCACCACATTTCTTGTTATTTTCTTTTATTTTGCATAATTTGAGTCATTTTTATGCATACTATGAACTTTTGTATACCATTAAAAAGACCCTCTATGATTATATTTAGAGGAGGTCAGAAGAGGTGTTATTCAATAAAGATAATACCCGCACACACACTATGAAGCGTTGTATATTAAATGTAATTCATCCAAATTATTTATAGTTTATTGCGTAGGTCGCTTAAATTCATATATCTTAGCACCTTTATGCTTGCAAGAACCGCAATAAAGTAATTCATTCTTTTGAATCCATGCTTTTTCCAGTTCCATTGCTGAAACTCGTACTGCCATTTCAATTAATTCATCAATCGAATAATATTCGTAGTCGTCAAGGTTAAGTGAATATTCATCATTGCAAACATGACAATTAAAAGTGTACATTGCTGTTCCTCCTAATCAAAAGGTACGGTGGGTACCAAAAAGGTACTACGTATTTTTTTCTATTGTAATATGCCCAAACCTTGATATATCAAGGTTTTCCCCTATTAAGTACCGAAAGTACTATAAGTACCACTTTTAATAGAAACACATACTTATATACAAATATTTATAAGGGTTAAAAATGTCCTATATATATATATTTATTTTCCTTAGTACTTTTAGTACTTTTAGTACTTTGTTATAACAACCCTTGATATATCAATGTTTATAAGGTACCAAAATTTTATTTTTATAATTAATGTTTTGGTACCTTTAGTACTTTCTATTACCCTTAATGGATGCCGCAAACCACCTTTTTAATTTCTTTCTAACATAAAGTCTTTTTTCTCAAGCAATTCAAAAAACTCATTGGCTGTAATGCGCCCATTGTAATCTTTTTCAATTGCTTCAAGGATTTCTTTTGTTTCCTCATTCATTTTCTCACCTCCTTTCAAGCTTGTACCTTTCAACTATGCAAGGCTACTGATCCGAATCTTCTTCTTGGTTGTAATCTTCTTCAAAATCAAGGCCTGTTTTTTCATAAAACTCTTTATTCACTATCACAGCATTATATTTGCAATGCCTATGCTTAACCTGTTTATAATCAATTTGCTTCCCGTCTTTAAGGTGTGTTTGTGTAAATCCACGTTTTTTCCATTCATTCCGCATCATTTTTTCTTCTGCTCCCAGCTCCTGCCTTAAAAAATCAGGTGTAAGGCACACTGTATCATATTTATAAATCGCCCAAACTGTATCAGGAGTGTGATGATTTGCTATATATTTACGATTTGAATCTAGCTTATATAAAATTTCCTCAAGCAATTGCTTAGGCTTATCTATAGCATTGTTTTCATTTGCCATTTCATCAAACAGTCTATTTAACAACTTTAAATCCATTTGAATATTAAGTAGTTTTGATAAAGCGAAACCCGCAAAATGAACTGTAGCAAAATACATACTTAACCTAGTTAAAACTTCATCGCCATTCGCCTTTTGAATATAGTGGTTTTTTAGGGTTATAAACTCCGAAAGTAAATCTTTTTTTGCTTCCTGCCATTTCTTCAAGAATTCCAACCCCACTGCACCATAATTCCCTTCAAGCGCTTTGTACAAATCCGAAAAATAATTGTTCTTAATCTTTCCAAAAGGCTCATCGACTAATGAAATTACCCTTGCTGCAGCTCCTCCAGCCTTCTTTGCGTATTCTGTTAATGGCACTTCTCCTGTACTAATAAGAATATTGGTCCAAGTCATTTCCCCTCTAGATCCCGTTAAACTTCCTCTCCCTTTCGAACGACCGCCAGAAAATTGATAAATCACATCTGCCAAGATACGCACATCAACTTTTCGGGTATCATCCATGTAAAGTGGAAAGCTATTTAAAAAACCTGCTTTGCGCTCTATCGAAACCTTAGTGGCATTCCATTCATTAACTAAACCTTCATTGCCCCAAACACTTCTAGCCACTTGTAGAGCTGTACTCTTCCCTTGTGAAGTGCTTCCTGAAAGATCTACAATAAAAGGTGGCACCTTTAAATCATGTAGTATGACGGAAGCGAATGAAGCTAACACTAGAAAAAGTGGTTTTGGAAAAATACGAACCCGATCAAATAGTTCTTTTATCCAAGACTCAACTGTTCCTTTTGTTTTAAAGGATTCGAACAATTGTTTATCTCCATAGTCACTTGGAACAATCTCTACACCCTGAGCATTCAAAGGATGGATAAATGCATTTTGGATATGCCCTAACCGTTGCACCATATAGGCTTGATTTATATGGTTGTAAGCTAAATAATCATCAAAATATCTAATTAAATCTTTGTAATTTAAATCATTAATAGAAAATCCACTAGCTGCTAATGTAAGCAGCTCCTTTTTTGTGGAAATCACTGCTGCTGAAACCACTTGCCTTTTTTCCTGCCCATTATCTTTCCAAGCAATCTCATAATAAACATCGTTGCTTTCAACATTGTAAAGCTTTCTTAAAATACGAGGAACCATACGTGAAACCATCAATATCTCTTTTTGATATTCGTCTTTTTTCAAAATCGTTTTATATAAGACATCGTCTTTTATGGCAAATGGAAATGGAATCAGGTTTGCTTTTTGCACATTTTTGATTTCATAAATCTCGGCATTTTTACAGTAATAAATGATTGTTCCTATTGAATATTTGTTTAATTTGACTTTTTCTCTTTCAAATTTCGTAAAGGTTTCACCTTTACCATCATCTATAATCGAACAAATTTCCAACGCTTGTTCCTCGGTAATCATACCTTCTTGAAACAAATTACATAAAGCCAGAATGAACCTTATCCAATGCTCATATGTAAGCAAAATTCCTGTTTCAGTTAATTTCACTATACATTCTTTAAACAGACGAAAGTCAAAATCGTGATTATTGCCGATGCCTTGAAGAAATGTACTTGTTTTTCGCTCTTTTGTTTTTTTCTGTGGTACTTCTATAAACTGCAAATCATTATGAAATACATAGTCGCTAGAACCTGCATAACATAGCTTTGTCGGATGTATAGAACCGTCTAATTTCAAACCAAATTCCTCTTCATATTTTTCGAATAATGTTTCATAAACTTGCCACCAGTGTTCCAGATCATAAATATATTCATTCAAAATATTGTAGCAATGGTATTTAGGATTTTGCTCCGACCAAGAAGATGATCTTTGGATAATATGAAAATACTCTGTTGCTTTTCTTTCAAATTCTTTATAATCCGTAATTCCATTATCAAAATCAAAATACATAAGATTACAACTGAAATTCTTAATTTCATCCTGCAAAATGGACGAGCCAAACCAGCTGGCACAAACATGGGGTTTTCTTTGTTCTAATATTGTAAGAAATCTTTTTATCGGTTCATATCGTGGCTCGGTAAAATAAACGTTCACTTTTTTCATATAGGTCATTATTTTTTCGGTGTCTTTTTTAGTGGCTTTACGATTAAAACCGTCTGTAAATGCAGTAACAGTTAAGGTTACACCTGTTTCAAAAGGTTCAATCATTGCAATTTTTGTTGACATTCATTTTTACCCCTTTAACCTCACTTTTTCATCTTTTTGTTTAACTATATTAAAAAATCTCATGACATCTCGATAATAATGCTATCTTAAGTAAGCTTTCTAATCCCATTCTATAACGCCACCTTTTTTCCTAACATCTTTTGACCAACGGTTGATATATTCCTTTACTTCTTGACGATTAAATAGCCACTTCTTACCCACTCGCATAGAAGGGAAATTCGGATCGTATATAAATAATTTCTCTACTGTTGGTCTGCTTAATGAAAGCATTCTACAAAGTTCCTTGCTATCTATAAGGAACATATCTTCTTCAATTTCTTCAACGCGTTTACGTACTTCTTCTAAATATAATTTTTTCAATTCACTTTCATCTAATGAAATGTTAAGCATGTGCTTCCTCCTTGAATGTATGTTTTAACTTACACAATAAAATATTACCTTGTACGTTATATTTTATACAACAAAATAAAAAAAGTAAGTTATAACTTACATTTCAACTGGAAATAGTTTATACTGTAAGCAGAAAGGAGAGGAAACACACATGGGGTTTACCACATTTAACAACTACCTAAAAGAAAGAAGAATTAAAAAAGGTTTATCTATTCGAAAATTATCCGAAATGACCAATGTTTCAGCTATGTACATTTCTGAATTGGAAAGAGGTAAACGAAATAGACCTTCACCTGAAATTTTAAGTAGATTGGCAAAAGGTTTAGATGAAACACAAGAAGATTTTTTGGTAGCAGCAGGATATATTGATCCAGATGAATATGTAAAGATGAAAAAGGAAAGAGACGATATAGAATGGTCATTAGCGGAGCAAGAAGAGGAAAAAAAGCAAGAACAAAAAAAGCAAGAACAAAAAAAGAAGCTTAATTTTTTACTGGATTCTGATGATCCACTATTTTACCAGGACAGGCTTCTGACAAAAGAGGAAAAAGCAAAAATAGATAGCATGATCAAAATTATTCTAAAGGATTGAAAGGAGTTAAGGAAAATTGGCGACATTTAGAAAGCTACCAAGCGGAAAATGGCAAGCACGAGTTTCAAAAGATGGTAAAGAAAGTAGCATTGGAACCTTCCGTACGAAAAAGGAAGCCGAAATTGAGGCTGCAAAGGTTGAAGAACGTATCTATTACGGTCAAACCTTAAACGATCGAAATATGTTATTTGAGGATGCTGTGAGGGACTGGCTTGAGCATAAAAAAGCAAATGTAAAAGAGTCAACATTTGTACAACTTGAAGTAATTGTTAGAAATCACATTATGCCCTCTTTTGGAGATAAAAAAATTATGACTATAAAAAGAAATGAAATAAAAAGATGGATTGCTTCATTTGGTGAACTAGGTGATAACGGAAAAGAAAAATATTCATTTGGTTCAAGGTTGAAATATCTTTCAGTAATGAAAAGTATTTTGCATCATGCTGTACACGAACTTGAAGTCCTTGAAAAAAATCCTTCTGATAAATTAAAAGTCCCTGTTCAAGATACTGTGGCTATAAAAAAAGAAAAAGTAAAATATTACAGCCTTGAAGAATTAAATCAGTTATTAGATTTCATGAAAGTATATAAACACCAACGCTTTCCTGATTATCAGCTTTATTACATGCTTATGTACTTTTTAAGCAAAACTGGCTTGAGAATATCTGAAGCTTTAGCTTTAAGATGGGAAGATATTAATGATGATAAGGTAACCATAGATAAGCAAACAAGCCGTGATGATAAAAACAAAGTGAAATTAACAACATTAAAAAATTCTTCATCATATCGTACAATCAAAATGGATAATGATTTAGTACGTGAGCTAAAAAAGTTCAAAATAAAGCAATATGAATTAATAATAGGAAATCCAAGGTTTCGTAAAAACGAAGATGGCATCATATTTCAAAATTATAACGGTCATTATTTA
Source organism: Alkalihalobacterium elongatum (assembly GCF_019024285.1). Classification (GTDB taxonomy): domain Bacteria; phylum Bacillota; class Bacilli; order Bacillales; family Bacillaceae_F; genus Alkalihalobacterium; species Alkalihalobacterium elongatum. The sequence continues at coordinate 21,326 of NZ_WMKZ01000026.1, read as the reverse complement.
ACACCTTCTATAATCCGTGAAACAATGAAGGATTATTGTAAAAAAGCTGGTGTTGATTATAAAGGCACACACGGCTTCAGACATACACATGCGATTCTTCTAATTGAAGCTAAGTTAAGTTTAAAATTTGTATCAGATAGACTAGGGCACCAAAAAATTAATACAACAGCAGATACCTATCTTGATATTACCGAAAAAATGGAAGAAGACGAACTTCAAAAGTTCGCCTCCTACACAAAAAGATAAAATTAAATCGGCACAAAATCGGCACGCCTTCGATTTTATACTTCACAAAACCTCTTAAACCCTTGATATATAAAGGTCTTTTCTTTATTACCCAATTGACCCTTCCATCTCGAACTTGATTAGACGGTTCATCTCTACTGCGTATTCCATCGGTAATTCTTTTGTAAATGGCTCGATGAAGCCCATAACAATCATCTCAGTCGCTTCTTCTTCAGAGATACCACGACTCATTAGATAGAACAATTGATCTTCAGATACTTTAGAAACTGTCGCCTCATGTTCTAATGTGATGTTGTTATTAAGAATTTCATTGTAAGGAATTGTATCAGACGTGGATTGATTATCCATGATTAACGTATCGCACTCAATTTTTGATTTAGATCCTTCAGATTTACGTCCAAAGTGAGCGATCCCACGGTACGTAACTTTACCACCGTGTTTTGAGATCGATTTAGAAACGATCGTTGATGAACAATTCGGTGCTAAGTGATGAATTTTCGCCCCAGCATCTTGGTGCTGACCTTTACCAGCAATAGCAATTGAAAGGATCGTACCTTTAGCACCTTCACCTTTCATTACAACTGCAGGATATTTCATCGTTAACTTCGAACCGATGTTTCCGTCAACCCACTCCATCGTTGCACCTGCATTAGCAACTGCACGCTTTGTTACAAGGTTAAAGATGTTTGGTGCCCAGTTTTGGATCGTCGTATAACGGCAGTATCCGCCTTTATTAACGATGATTTCAACGACCGCACTATGAAGTGAGTTTGTTGAATAAACTGGCGCAGTACAGCCTTCTACGTAGTGTACGTGGCTATCTTCGTCTGCGATGATTAACGTACGCTCGAATTGACCCATGTTTTCAGAGTTAATACGGAAGTACGCTTGTAGAGGTGTTTCAACCTTTACGCCTTTTGGTACGTAAATGAAAGATCCACCAGACCATACTGCAGAGTTAAGTGCCGCAAACTTATTATCAGAAGGAGGAATAACAGTACCGAAGTACTCTCTAAAAATGTCCTCATTTTCTCTAAGAGCTGAGTCCGTATCTTTAAAGATAATTCCTTGCTCTTCAAGATCTTCTTGCATGTTGTGATAAACTACCTCTGATTCGTATTGAGCAGAAACCCCTGCTAAATACTTTTGCTCTGCTTCAGGAATACCTAGTTTATCAAACGTGTTTTTGATTTCTTCTGGAACCTCATCCCAAGACTTCTCTGACTTCTCAGATGGCTTTACGTAATACGTAATGTCATCGAAATTTAATTCAGATAGGTCGCCACCCCATTGTGGCATTGGCATTTTGTAGAACTGCTCCAGTGACTTAATACGAAAATCTAACATCCACTGTGGCTCATTTTTCATTCGAGAAATCTCCTCGACGATTTCACGAGTTAATCCCTTTTTCGAACGGAAAATCGAAACGTCTTTGTCTCTGAAGCCATATTTATATTCACCGATTTCCGGCATTTTCTTAGCCATGAGAAAACCTCCTTATTCGTTTTCGCTTTGAATACCCTTTTCCATCGCTTTCCACGCTAACGTTGCACATTTGATTCGTGCTGGAAACTTTGATACACCTTGTAGTGCTTCAATGTCACCTAAATCAAATGTAGAGTCATCATAGTCTTTTCCTTGCATCATATCAGAAAAGATTTCAGACATCTTTAATGCTTCTTCAACAGTTAAGCCTTTAACCGCTTGTGTCATCATCGATGCAGACGCAAGACTGATGGAGCATCCTTCACCTACAAATTTAGCAGCAGAAATCTTTCCATCCTCTACTTGCATTTGTAATTGAATACGATCACCACATGTCGGGTTATTCATATTCACCGTTACCGAATCTCCTTCGAACTCTCCACGATTTCTAGGGTTTTTATAATGGTCCATGATCACTTGTCGATATAAAGTATCGAGATTGTTACCTAAAGACATCGCCGAAATACTCCTTTGTTTTTATTAATCCATTGACAAGTGCATCAACATCTTCTTTTGTATTGTATAAATAAAAACTCGCTCTAGCTGTTGCTGTTACATTTAGCCATTTCATTAATGGCTGTGCACAGTGATGACCTGCACGAACAGCAATCCCTTCAGCATCAAGCACAGTCGCTACATCATGTGGATGAACATCGTCAATGTTGAAGGTAACAACTCCAGCCCGCTTTTTAGGACCGTAAATGGTTAACCCTTCAATTTCAGACATTCGTTCCATCGCATATGTTGCTAGTTCGTGCTCGTGCGCTAAGATCGCATCCATGCCGACTTCTTCTAAGAAATCGATCGCTGCACCTAATCCGATTGCACCTGCAATGATTGGTGTTCCACCTTCAAACTTCCAAGGAAGTTCTTTCCACGTTGATTCTTGCAAACCAACAAAGTCAATCATTTCTCCACCAAACTCGATTGGCTCCATGTTGTCTAGCAACTTTTTCTTTCCATAAAGTGCACCGATACCCGTAGGACCAGCCATCTTATGACCAGAAAAGGCAAAGAAGTCACAATCTAAATCTTGCACATCGATTTTCATATGAGGTGTACTTTGGGCACCGTCAACAACCATCACAGCGCCATGCTTATGAGCAATCTCTGTGATTTCTTTTATTGGGTTAATTGCCCCTAATACGTTAGAAACCTGCATAACCGATACAATTTTCGTTTGTGGAGTTACAGTTTCCTCAACATCAGCTAAATCAATACTTCCATCTTCCTGCAGCGGAATATATTTTAACGTCGCTCCAGTAGCTTTAGCTACTTGTTGCCACGGAATAATATTACTGTGATGCTCCATCGGTGTAATGACGATTTCATCACCTTCACCGAGATTTGCACGTCCGTAACTGCTAGCAACTAGATTTAGTGCTGTTGTCGTTCCTCTTGTAAAAATAATTTCTTCAGTTGAATTCGCATTGATAAACTTACGAACCTTCTCCCTTGCACCTTCATATCCATCAGTTGCAAGTGTACCGAGGGTATGAACCCCACGATGTACATTAGAATTATAACGACGATAATAGTCATCTAGAGCTTCAATTACTTGAATTGGCTTTTGAGACGTTGCCGCACTATCTAAATAAACAAGTGGGTTCCCGTTCACTTCCTGATGTAAAATTGGAAATTGTTTGCGAACCTCTTGAACGTTCATTATTTTACTTTCCTTTCGATAACTTCCGTAAAACGCTCTTTTACAGATTCAACTGGAAGTTGGTTTACAACTGGTGCTAGGAAACCATGAATAATTAAACGTTCAGCTTCTTTTTGCGTAATTCCACGACTCATTAAATAGAACATTTGTAGTGGATCAATTCTTCCTACAGAAGCAGCGTGACCTGCTGTAACATCATCTTCATCAATAAGAAGGATTGGGTTCGCATCTCCACGAGCTTTTTCACTTAGCATAAGTACACGCTCTGTTTGCTCACCGTTTGATTTTGAAGCACCGTGTTCAATTTTCGTAATTCCATTAAAGATTGCAGTTGCTTCTTCACGCATAACACCATGTTTTAATATATATCCTTCAGAATGTTTTCCATGATGGAAAACTTGTGTTGTGAAGTTTTGTTTTTGTGTTCCGCGACCGATCGTTACAGTTTTTGTATCTGCATACGAACCCTCACCGATCAGGTGCGTTGTGTTTTCACTTACTGTATTTCCGTCATTCATTTGACCAAGTGCCCAATCCACTCGAGCATCGCGGCCAACATGTGCACGACGAACAACATAAGTAGTTACGTTCTCTGAAAGGTTGTCAACTGCTCCGAATGAAACACGTGCTCCAGCACCTGCATAAACTTCCGCTACAATGTTAGCAACCGTTTCTTCTTTAGGGCTTCCTACATAGTTCTCTACATACGTAACTGAACTATTATCCTCTGCAACAACGATTACGTGGTTGAATAATGCAGCTTCACTTACATTGTAAACAGCTTGTAAAGGAACAGTTACCTCTGTATTTTTTGGTACATAGATGAAAGTACCACCATTCATTAATGCCACATGAAGAGCAACAAGACGATTTTCATCGACATTGACAGCGTCTCCCATGAAATATTTTTCAACTAATTGCCCGTGCTCTTTAAGTGCTGTTGCAAGGTCTGTAAAAATAACCCCTTGTTGCTTAACAGCTTCGCTTAATTGAAGACGAGCTGTAGCACCATCTTTTTGCACAACAATGTTTTGTTCATTCGTTGCTTCACCAGCTAAAGCTTTAACCTCATCATCTAACTCATCAAAAGAAGATGCTGTTACATCTTGAAGATGAGCAAACTGAGTGAAGTTCCATTTATCAATCTTTGTTTTATCTGGTTTTGGTAAATCTAATTTATCTACTAGTTCAAGCGCTTTTAAACGAAAATTTAATAGCCATTCAGGTTCGCCGCGCCCTGTAGAAAATTGTTTAACATACTCTTGGTCGAACGCAAGCTTCGTTTCCACTGACATATTATCCCTCCTCACTACCTTATGCTTCTACTTTTTCATCTTCAATGCCAAGTTCTTCTTTAATCCAGTCATAACCTTCTGCCTCTAAACGTTCAGCAAGTTCAGCTCCACCAGATTTTACGATACGGCCTTGCATCATAACGTGAACTTTATCAGGAGTGATGTAGTTCAGTAGGCGTTGGTAGTGAGTGATGATAAGACAGCCAAACTCTTCTCCACGCATAGCATTTACACCTTTAGATACTACTTTAAGAGCATCGATATCAAGACCTGAGTCAATTTCATCTAAAACAGCAATCTTTGGATCAAGCATCATTAATTGAAGGATTTCGTTACGTTTCTTTTCTCCACCAGAGAAGCCTTCATTTAAATAACGTTGTGCAAACTCTTGATCCATTTCAAGTAATTCCATTTTCTCATCTAATTTACGGATAAATTTCATTAATGAAATTTCGTCTCCTTCTTCACGGCGAGAGTTAATCGCTGAACGAAGGAAGTCCGCATTCGTGATTCCACTAATTTCACTTGGATATTGCATTGCTAAAAATAGACCAGCTTGTGCACGCTCATCTACTTCCATTTCTAAAAGATCTTCACCGTTGAAAGTGACTTTACCACTTGTGATTTCATATTTAGGGTGACCCATAAGTGCAGATGCTAATGTAGATTTACCTGTACCATTCGGTCCCATGATCGCATGGATTTCTCCACCGTTAATTTCTAGGTTAAAATCCTTTAAGATTTCCTTACCTTCTATTGCTACATGAAGATTTTCAATCTTTAAGTATGGTGCTGTCATTCTTTACTACCTCCAATATATTGTCTTAAGATTTCACTGCTCTCTTGACGAAAGAAGTGCTTTTGTTTATTCTCAATTTATTCTCATTACAATCTTATATCAAATCCAAAGTAAGATCAACTTTTTTAATAACATTAATACACTTATTATATATTTATGTATAGAAAGTATTTTATTGCCTTGTCCAACAAATATAGTTTCTCCAACTTAAGAGCAATGTCATACGTACTAAAGCTGGGTCCGTTATGAAATATACGATAAACCTGTATTGTTGTAATCAGCTTATCCTAATATCTATTATAGCTAATTAGAGGGCACACTTTTTGAAAGTCACAATGTAAACGAAAATATTCAATAATTAAAGCACTATATAAAGAGGCTGACTCATGATCAAGAGTCAGCCTCTTATTTCTACTTATCTTATATTACCGTTGATTGAACTCCATAGCTAGTTTAATGGAACGCTTATATTCTCTTTCGCGCGCTTTTTCAATTTCTAAGCGTTTCTCCAGGCTGCGATTGTACTCCTCGTAACCAATTCCATGGCTCTGTTGCATCGCTTTTTCCATTTCGCCTGTGTAATTCGTTTGAATCGTTTGGATAATAAATCAATCCCTTCTTTTTTATAAGGTAACTGACGCGTAGCCTCAAATTAAGTTAACAGCTTCAGTTACGCTTACTCTATAAAGAATCATATCATCCTTACGATTTCTTCCCAACTGCGGTATAGTGTGAAATTTTCTGACAATGTATCGTTATTCATACTCACCTTTTCTCACATATCATTGCTATACAATTTAGCACATATACTCAATAATGCTCGCTAATTGGGAAAACTGAAAAAGCTTAGGTTATCTCTGCGCCAGGTCTAGCGGAAGGAAATTAAACATAAAGCGCTCTTAATGTTGCTTTTGATTATCCGAAGAACCTAACTCTGAAATAGCTTCTTGAACGAGCGTGACAGCTTGACTCATTGCTGCCCCTCCACCGAATGCAGCCGTTACACCGAGTGCTTCTAAAATTTCTTCTTCACTACACCCTTCATCAAGGCAGCCTTTTGTATGATAGATAATGCAGTATTCATCTTGCGAAACCACACTAATTCCTAATGCGATAAGTTGCTTTTCTTTTTTTGTTAATTTTCCTTCTTTAAAACAAGCTTCTGTGAATTCATTGAACTTCCCAGCAATATCAGGCATCTTCTGTAAAAACTGCCCTAAGCCCTCTTTATAGTCTTGTAGTGCCATTTGAATGACATTGTCTTGCTGATTGTCTTGGTTTTGGTTTTGATCCATGTTTATGTACCTCCTTATTATCTGAACACCTTTAACATTCCTATTATTCCTTTGTATTCCCATTTCATGTATAAAACCGCCACGCTATTTTAGTGAATCACTTATACTGACCACGCTACGGATTTATTCATTATATTTACTTTTTGCAATATTAAAAGGCGAAATTAACATCCCACATCCGAGATCAAAAGCCACAATCTTTTAGAGAAGAGCCAACAAAAAGTGGTATTGGAAAATCAATTCCAATACCACTAGTAGTTCATATAACTTAACTTACTCACTCCAAGGAATTACTGCACCGTTATACGTTTCAAGAATGAAGTTTACAACTTCTTCAGAACGTAATACTTCAAATAAAGTGTGAATTTCTGGACGGTCTACATCTTCAGAGCGAACAACGATTAGGTTTGGTTGAAGTACATCTTGTCCTTCAAACGCAATACCGTATTTTTCGATGTCTACTCCACCTTCAAGTGCATAGTTCGTGTTAATAACAACAGCGTCACCTTCTCCACTTTCAAATGATGGAGCAAGTAATCTTGCTTCAACAAGTGTTGAGAAGTCTAGGTTTTTCGGGTTTGACACGATATGTTCACGTTGCGCTAATTGGCCTTCTTCAACGTCTAGCTCAATAACGCCAGCACGCTCAAAGATTGGTAAGATACGGCCATGGTCACTGAAAGAATCACTCATGATAATTTTTGCACCATCAGGCAGCTCGTCTAAGCTGCTGTATTCTTTAGAATATACACCAATAGGTTCAGCGTGAATTGGTCCAATGCTTTCGAACTCATAACCAAATTCTTCGATTTGCATTGCTAAATAACCTGGCGTTTGGAAGTAGTTTGCATCTAGTTCGCCTTCATTTAATGCTTGGTTTGGTAGAATATAATCTGTGAATGTTCTAATTTCAAGATCGATCCCTTTTTCAGCTAAAAGTGGAGCAGCAAATTCAAGTACTTCAGTATGTGGAACAGCTGATGCCCCTACGACTAATTTAATATTCTCTTCTTGTGCTGCTTCTCCTCCTGGAACTTCTTCTGTTTGTGGCTCTTCAGCAGTACCACATGCTACTAATGATAAAGAAATTGCTGCAGCCCCAATTAAACTTAAAAACTTTTTCATCTCTTTTTTCCCCCTTGATTATCGCTTGTCTGTTTTATTTGTGAAATAATCTCCAATCCATTGAATAATAAATACGATCAATAAGATTGCGATTGTTGCCACCATCGTAATAGTTGTGTTGTTCCTTTGGAAACCTTCTAAATAGGCAAAGTGACCAAGACCTCCAGCACCGATAACCCCTGCCATCGCAGTGTAACTGACTAAAGCAATCGCTGTTACGGTAATCCCTGAAATTAACGCAGGTAAAGACTCTGGAATTAACACTTTATAAATGATTTGCCAGTTTGTTGCCCCCATCGATTGCGAGGCTTCGATAACACCTTTATCAATTTCTCTTAAGGCGATTTCCACCATACGAGCATAGAAAGGAGCCGCGCCGATAATTAAAGCAGGTAGAGCTGCATTCGCTCCTAGCATCGTTCCCATTAACATTCTTGTAAACGGGATGAGTAATACAATTAGTATGATAAAAGGAATAGACCTGAATACATTGACAATAGTACTTACGATTAAATTAGCAGGACGGTTTTCCCACAGATTGCCTTTGCTCGTTAAATATAAGATAAGTCCTAAAACAAGACCGATGGCGAAAGTGGCAGCAACGGAGATGGATGTCATATAAATGGTTTCAACCGTTGCTTCCCACAACTTGTCCCATTTCATCTTTGAAATCCATTCATTAAACATGGTCGATCACCTCCACTTGTACTCCTTCTTCACGAATGAAAGCAATCGCGCGATCAATTTCTACGACATCGCCAGCAATTTGTATAAACAGTGTTCCGTAAGCCCCTTCTTGTGTTTGTGAAATTTTACCTTGTAATATATTTACTTCTATATTAAACTTACGGATTATTTTCGTAATGAGTGGTTTTTCTGCCTCTTCCCCTACAAAGCTTAATTGAACGACTTTTCCAGAATTCTCTTCAATAATATGAGAAATCGTGTCCTTCGTTTCTTCGGGATCTGTCACTTGCTTAACAAATTGTTTCGTAATCCCTGCTTGTGGGTTTTTAAATACATCGAGGACTGGTCCTTCTTCAACGACATTCCCTGCCTCCATCACAGCAACTCGGTGACATATCTTTCGAATGACGTGCATCTCGTGTGTAATTAGCACGATTGTTAAGCCTAGCTTTTTATTAATATCTACGAGTAATTCTAGGATCGAATCTGTTGTTTTCGGATCTAATGCAGAAGTCGCTTCATCACAAAGCAGTACTTTCGGATTGTTTGCAAGTGCTCTTGCTATTCCAACCCTTTGCTTCTGACCACCACTTAGCTGTGAAGGGTAGGAACCTCCTCTTCCTTCAAGACCGACTAGTTTAATCAGTTCGTTTACTCGTTTTTGCCGCTGTTCTTTTGGTACACCTGCTATTTCTAACGGGAAGCCGATATTCTCACTTACCGTTCTCGACCATAGTAGATTAAAGTGTTGGAAAATCATGCTAATTTCTTGTCGTGCTTTACGTAACGACTTACCTTTTAACGAAGACAGCTCTTTACCTGCAACTGTAACCGCCCCTTCTGACGGACGCTCAAGGCTGTTCAGCATACGAATTAAGGTACTTTTTCCCGCACCACTATAACCGATAATCCCAAAAATTTCGCCTTCTTTAATTTCTAAGTCTACACGGTCGACCGCTGTAACCATTCCATCTTTCGTTTTAAAAAGTTTGCGAATGCCGCTTAAATTTATCATGGTGCCTCCTTTAATCGTTTTTCTCTCTCGCCACGTCTATTATTACTATCTATTTATCTATTATCTTTATCTATCTATATTTTTCCTATTGATTTACTAGTAATAAAGCGCAAAATATCCTCACTAATATTGAGTCCAGTTAAATAGTGGTTTTAAGACAGTTAGCAAATAAAAAAACCTTCCCGTCAACAGATGAACAGAAAGGTTTAGTCACAATGTTAGTGTCCTTTCTCTCATCTTTCAAGGCATTTCACCTTGCAGGATTTAGCACCTTTCTTAACACATTTATCGTGTTTTCAAAGGTTGCCGGGTTTCTTCGGGCCAGTCCCTCCACCACTCTAGATAAGAGCTTGCAGTTATTAAAATTACTTTAATCAATGAAAGAATAATAACATGTGTCGAAATTTGTTGTCAACAGGTTTTAATTAAATGATTATTTAACTTTTCTAAACACTAAATAAAAGTAAACCGAACCAATTAAATACAAGCAACCTGTAATTGTAAAAACTATGGCATAGCCATGATACGCGCCGTACATCATGACAAGCGTCATCGAAACAGGACCCATAACCGCCCAGCCGAGCTGGAATACCATTTGCCCTACCGAGTTCGCTAACCCCTTAATCGAGTCATCTACACTTCTCATCATTAAGGACATCTGGATCGGGTTCCCCGCATTCATTAATGCTTGGCGGAAAAGGAAACCAATAACTGCCAACCATAAATTTTCTGTATAGGCTGTAAGTAAAAGGAAAGGTAAGGAGGCTAATTGTAAAATAACAACCGCACGAACTTCACCAAATCGTTTAACTACAGCAGGTCCGATCATAAAAGCAACTGCTGTCATCGCTTGACCTAGAGACAAAATGATACCAACAAGTGATTTATTGATTTCAAAGCGATCTGTAAAATATAAATTTAAATATGGAATAACTAAACCTGAACCAAAGCCAATAATTAACTGTGCGATGGCAAAAAGAGCAATCATTTTCAGACCCGACTTTTGAGTCTTAAAAATATTTTTAAATGAACTTGCTGCTGTTTTTTCAGTTTTCAGCTTTCTTTCCTCGTTAATCTTCATAATTGGAATGAGAGACGTAAAGAAGAAAATCGATCCAACGAGCAACGTAATTCGAACACTCCACAATGAACTCAGTGAAAATAATGCTTGTAAAACATCACTTAATGTACCACCTAATGTATTCCCTACGACATTCGCAACCATGATAAGCGCAAAGTTGAAGCTAAATAAATGAACACGCTGCTTCTCCGTTGAGTTTTCCGCTAGTAATGGAATAGATGACACTTGAATAAATGACATGAAAATCCCTGTAGCAAACGCACTAACAAGAAGTAGCGATTCTGCTTCTAACACGGACCGTAATAACATCGTAACAGAAGCAAATATTGCCCCTACTAATATGACTTTTTTTCTACCCACTTTATCACTCATAATTCCAGCTGGTAATAAAAAAATTGCTGACGCCATCGCTGTCATTGCAATTACTTTACCGTTTACCTGGTCGTCATATCCGAGTTCACGTATATAGTAGTTGTAAATGATCATGAAAATGCCCATTCCAACATTCACTAAAAAGGATGCGAGTAAAAATAACCGAACATTTTTATTATAGCTCTTTAATTGATTACCCCAATCCCCCAAAAATTTTGACATGCTACATACCTTCCCCGAAATAAATTTCGCTACCCTAAATATAATAGTCAATTATTTGGTGTTTGCCTAGAGTTTTGCATCATTATTTTTTTGTAAAATTACGGGTTTGTAGAATTAGCGTATGTGAGAACCCTTTATAACCTTTAAAGCAGATGAAGGGAATGTGTACAAGACGGTGTTTGAGACAGAGGTTGTTGTTGGTGAAGAGAGGCAGTTGATGATCATAGGTGCTGGTGTAAAAAGGGGGTTGATGCAAGAAAGTGAAATGTTGGTTGGCGTTGGGGTTGGGTTTAACACTGGAATTTTACTATTTGAAATTATTGTTACGAAGCTTCTTTTAGGGGTATGAATTTAACTGTTACTGGAAGAAAGCTGTTATAAAGCTTATTTTAGTCCCTTGTTATACCTATTTTTGGTATGTTTAAGTTCTATAGTTTTGTTTGCTACATAGGGTTTCTTGGTTTTGGTATTAATTTATTTTAAATTCGGTGTCTATCCCTGTCTCTAGACAGAAAAAATGAGGCGACAACAGCCACCTCATTTTTTCATCTCATACTTAATTTTCTTAAATTGGAAATACATAAAGCAGCCGACGCAAAATCCGAGCAAAGCGACTGAAGCGGCTACAGTAACCATTCCAACTAGAACCCATCCGAACCAATGTCCAGTTGTCACTAGTACAATAAAGGCGATACCTAGTAAGCTTGCTGCAATGATTTGGTTAAAGCGTTGCAGCTCTGCTGCTTCCGTTTCTTCGTTATAAGCGTCTTTAATTAGCATCTTAGCTACTTTAAACGTAATATTTGCCTTAGGGCCAAAGAGTAGCGGTAATAACACGATCAGTAAAGTAAGTGCTAGTAATGATACATTTTGAAGTAAAATAGAAAATAAAGTAAGGATAACCATCACATACTGATTGGCTCTAACATAAGACTTTGGAATTTCTTTCATACCAATCCCCCTAAATCCGATAAACATAATTAGATTAGTTTATTTTATGATGAATGGATCGATTAAGCAATGGAAAAACCTCACAAAATAATTGTGTTTATAACAAAAAAAGCGAGGGCCACTTACCCCCGCTTTTTTCTAGCACCACCCTAAGTCACAATCATCAACATATTTCTCTTGTTTTTCTGGATGAGAATTCTCATAACGGTATACTTTATTACTGTCAAATTCAAAGCCTTCAGCCATCTCATACTGATTACCTTGGTTCGTCATAATGATTTTTCCGATACGAGCATCATCCATATATAAATTCATTGCACCGCTTTCTAATTTCCCGTCGACCTTGCTTGTTACGTCAACCTTTTTCATTTGCTTTTCAATCATAAAACAAAACCTCCTTCTTAACTCGGGCGGTTGTTTTTACATTTCCCTAAAAAGCAGTTTTTCAAACTAGACATTAAGTGGTCGCCAACATCAGTGGGGTGTATATAATCTGCCCTTTTAAAAAACATAAAAAAGCTGACATCTTGGATGGATCATTCTTTTGAGATGTAATACACATTCCCAATAAGAAGTCAGCCAAATGATGTCAGCCTATTTTAGAATGGCTCATATAAAATGAACCAGTATTAAGTTTATCTTAGTCTTCACTAATCATTTCTTGGTATTTTTCAGCTGTCATTAGGTTATCTAACTCAGACTCGTCAGATAATTCAACAACGATCATCCATGCTTTTTCATATGGTGATTCGTTAACTAGCTCTGGAGCATCGTCTAGGTTTTCGTTAATTTCAACAACTTTACCACTCACTGGTGCATAAAGTTCTGATACTGTTTTTACAGATTCTACACTTCCGAATGGCTCATCCGCTGAAATTTCATCGCCAACTTCTGGAAGTTCAACGAAAACGATGTCGCCTAGTTCAGATTGAGCGAAGTCTGTAATTCCTATATGGACTTTATTTCCTTCAACTCGTACCCACTCATGTTCTTCTGAATATTTCAATTCTTTTGGTAAGTTCACTCGTATCCCTCCAATAATATCTCTTCATCGTTACTATATAATAAATTAGTAACGTTATACAAGCCTAGTTACATTTTCCAATTTTCTTCAAATTCCTCTTCTTTAAAACCGACAGTAACTTTTTCTCCATCTGTTACGATTGGGCGTTTGATTAACATCCCATCTGTTGCAAGAATATCTAACAACTCTGCATCAGTGGCTTCTTTTACTTTGTCCTTCAGACCTAGCTCACGGTATTTCTTTCCGCTCGTATTAAAAAACTTTTTAATTTCTAGGCCACTTTTTTTATAGAGCGACTCTAATTCATCTCGGCTAGGTGGCTGTTCGACAATATGTATAGCTTCAAAGTTAACCCCATGATCTTCAAACCACTTTTTTGCTTTTTTGCAGGTTCCACAGTTCGGGTACCAATAAAACTGTAAACTCATTCTTAATCTCTCCCTTTCCAAGTCTCCGTTAATGCAGCAGATCAATCTCCAATCGATTGACCTACACTATATGCTTATTATTCCTTAAAATGCATCAATTAACAACTGTTTATGGTACCACTGTGCACCATTGTGCACAGTGGTACATGCCAAAGAAGCCCCAATTTGGGACTTCTTTGATCTTAGTAGAGAGGAGAATGCTTCCTTGTAGAAAGGAGGTTTTATTATGTTTTTGGAACTAAAGCTCCAAAATTGAATAACAATTGTTAATTAAACAGTGTAACGCTCTTCAGTTAATACGCGCTCTGCGATTTGACGCTTCTTCGCAATAACATTGATTGGAGTGTGACGAGTTAATTTACGTAAGATAGAGATCATTGTACGTAAAGTGTCACCATCTTGCATTGCTACTAAAGATTCTTTAGCATGAGCTTCGATACGGTTAAATGCTTCTTGGCAATATACTTGAGTTAAAAGTAATTTTTGCTCAGCTTTATCTAAACCATTACGGTTGATCGCTTTTTCTGTACGAAGGATAACAGATTCCATTGAGAATACTTCGCTAACGATATCAGCAACATTTGCTAGGATTTCTTGCTCATGCTGAAGCTTTTGTTGATATTTTTGTGCTCCAGTACCAGCGATCATTAAGAAGATTTTCTTAGCCATTTTTAGTAAATATTTTTCTTGCTCTAATGGCTCTGTTCCAACTTCCTCTGGCATCATCATCATTAGCTCTTCTTGAAGAGACATAGCTTGCTCAAGTAATGGAAGCTCACCTTTCATAGCTTTACGAAGGATTGTACCTGGTACTAAGAGACGGTTGATCTCATTTGTTCCTTCGAAAATACGGTTAATACGAGAGTCACGGTAAATGCGCTCTACTTCGTATTCAGCCATAAATCCATAACCACCATGGATTTGAACTGCTTCGTCTGCACAGAAATCTAATGTTTCTGAACCAACAATTTTATTTAAAGAGCACTCAATTGCGTACTCAGCAATAGCTTCTGCTACTTTACGGCCATCTTTTTGCTCTTCATCCGTTAAGCTACCTAAACGATCTTCAAATAGACCACCTGTACGGTAGATTGAACTTTCTGCAGCATACGTTGCTGTAGCCATGCTCGCTAATTTTTCTTGAATTAAAGTGAACTTAGCGATTGGTTGTTTGAACTGCTTACGCTCGTTAGCATATTTAGCTGCTAATTCAAGCGCACGCTTAGCTCCTCCAACTGTACCTACCCCAAGCTTGTAACGACCTACGTTTAAGATGTTAAACGCGATAACGTGTCCTTTACCAACTTCACCAAGAAGGTTTTCTTTTGGTACATGAACATCTTCTAAAATTAATGTACGAGTCGAAGAACCTTTAATACCCATTTTCTTCTCTTCAGGACCTGTAGAAACGCCATCGAATGCTTTTTCTACGATAAATGCGCTGAAATGCTCACCATCAACTTTTGCATATACTACAAATACGTCTGCAAATGCAGAGTTTGTAATCCATTGTTTTTGTCCGTTTAATACATAGTGAGTACCTGCTTCATTAAGAACAGCAGTCGTCTTTGCACCTAGTGCATCCGAACCTGAACCTGGCTCTGTAAGTGCGTATGCAGCAATCTTTGCACCAGAAGCTAGATCTGGAAGGTACTTTGATTTTTGGTCATGATTACCGAAAAATACGATTGGTAATGAACCGATCCCAACGTGAGCACCATAGCTTAATGAAAAACCACCAGCTCTTGAAAACTTCTCTGTAATAACAGACGAACTAATTTTATCTAAACCTAGCCCACCGTACTCTTCAGGTACATCTGCTCCTAAAAGACCAAGCTCACCAGCTTGATTTAACAGGCGACGTGATACATCAAAATTATGATTTTCGATTTCTTCGATTTCAGGAACAACATCATTTACAACAAACTCTTCTGTTGTTTTACCAATCATGATATGCTCTTCAGAAAAATCTTCTGGAGTAAATACTTTCTCTGCAGAAATACTATCTAATAAAAAGCTTCCACCTTTTACGATTTCGTCTTTAACATTACTCATTTTCATTCCTCCGTTACGTTAATTTTTCGGAATTCTATTTTTTG
Source organism: Alkalihalobacterium elongatum (assembly GCF_019024285.1). Classification (GTDB taxonomy): domain Bacteria; phylum Bacillota; class Bacilli; order Bacillales; family Bacillaceae_F; genus Alkalihalobacterium; species Alkalihalobacterium elongatum. The sequence goes on along the minus strand of NZ_WMKZ01000026.1, from coordinate 5,536 downwards.
ATCAAAGCCCCAACCCTTAGGAAAGGGACTTTCATCATGATCTATAAAACTATTAACCTACTATTAATTTATTAATTCAAATACCCCAGCAGCTCCCATTCCGCCACCGATACACATTGTAACGACACCGAACTGTTCACCGCGACGTTTCATTTCATTCATAAGAGTTAATGTTAGCTTTGCACCTGAACAACCTAGTGGGTGACCGAGTGCAATTGCACCACCATTAACGTTTACTTTGTCTAGGTCTAAACCTAAGTGACGAACGACTTGTAACGATTGAGAAGCGAACGCTTCATTTAATTCGAATAAACCGATGTCAGATAAGCTTAATCCAGCTAATTCTAGCGCTTTTGGAATAGCCTCAACTGGTCCGATACCCATGACTTCAGGTGCTACACCTGCAACTGCGAATGAACGGAATTTCAGAATTGGAGCAAGACCGTTTGCTACCGCTTCTTCACGATCCATCACAAGAACACTCGCAGCACCGTCACTCATTTGCGAAGCATTACCAGCTGTTACAGACCCTTTAGGATGGAATGCTGGACGCAATCTCCCTAATGTTTCAAGTGTTGTGTCTACACGAACTCCTTCGTCAACACTAAATGTCACTTGCTTTTCTTTTAACTTATTGTCTGCACCCACTGAACGAAGATTTACATCAACAGGAACGATTTCATCTTCAAACTTACCTTCTGCAATAGCCTTAGCTGCACGACGGTGACTTTCTACAGCAAACGCATCTTGATCTTCACGACTTACACCGTAACGATTAGCTACTTCTTCTGCTGTATAACCCATACCCATGTAGTATTCAGGCGCTTCTTCTACTAGTGTTGGGTTTGGTGCGATAACATGGCCACCCATTGGAATTAAACTCATCGATTCTGCTCCACCAGCAATGATCGATTTTGCATGACCTAGCATGATGCGCTCTGATGCGTATGCAATACTTTGTAAACCTGAAGAACAATAACGGTTGATTGTAATTGCAGGTACAGTATTAGGAAGGCCAGCAAGAGCTGCAATATTACGTGCCATATTCATTCCTTGCTCTGCTTCTGGCATGGAACAACCCATAATAACGTCATCGATTTGACTTGGATCGAAGTCCCCTGCACGTTTCAATGTTTCTTTTATAGTTAATGCACCTAAATCATCTGGTCTTACGTTAGCGAGTGTACCTCTCTTTGCTTTTCCGACTGGTGTTCTAGCACCAGCTACGATAACCGCTTCTCTCAAATTTCTTCCCTCCATTCTTCCTAATTGCGTAATGGTTTCCCTTTAGTTAACATATACTGCATTCTTTGTTGAGACTTCGGCTCACTTACTAAGCTTAAGAATGCTTCACGCTCAAGGTCTAATAAGTATTGTTCATCGACTAAAGTTCCTTTTGGCACACGGCCTCCAGCAAGTACGAATGCTAATTTTTCTGCAATCTTTAAGTCATGATCAGAAATCATTCCACCAAATTTCATTGTTTTTGCACCTAATAGCATCGTTGCATAACCCGTCTCACCTACAACAGGGATTGGCTTACGAGCTGGCGCTTTATATCCTTGCTCAAATAAATGAAGAGCTTGTTGTTTTGCGTTATAAATGACGTGATCCGCATTCATCGTCACACCATCACGTTGACTTAAGAAGCCATTTGCACGACCTTCGTCTGCAGAAGTAGCCACTTTCGCCATTGCAATTGTTTCGAACGTACGGTTTGCAACCGCTTGAAGGTCAGATCCCGCTGTATGGTGCTCTAGGTTACGAAGGTATAACTCTTTGTTACCTCCACCACCAGGGATTAATCCTACACCTACTTCAACTAAGCCGATATACGTCTCTGAAGAAGCTTGGATGCTTGCAGATGGTAAACAAATCTCTGCTCCACCACCAAGTGTCATACCAAATGGCGCAGTGACAACTGGTTTTGATGCATAACGAATTCTTGCCATCGCATTTTGGAACTGACGGATTACAAGGTCGATCTCAAAGTAGTTATCGTCTTGTGCTTCCATCAGGATCATCATTAAGTTGGCACCAACACAGAAATTCTTACCTTGGTTACCGATGACTAATCCTTTGTAATTTTTCTCAACTTCATCAATTGACTTGTTAATCATTTGGATAACATCTAATCCAATCGAGTTGTTTGGTGATGTGAATTCTAAACCAGCAATTCCGTCACCTAAGTCAATTAGGGAAGCTCCTGAATTTTTAAAGATGACTTTATTGTCTTCTTTTAATGATTTTAAGTTAATAATCTTCTTGTTTTGCTCGATTGCTTTATATTCAGCCTCATGGTAATAGCTCTTCTCTGAATAGAAGCTCGTTTTACCAGAAGCAAGCATTTCTTTTACCCAGCTTGGAACAGTAGCTCCTTCTGCTTCCATTTTAGCAACTGATTTTTCTACCCCAATTGCATCCCATAGTTCAAATGGTCCTTGTTCCCAGCCGAAGCCCCACTTCATCGCTTGGTCGACAGAAAGAACATCATTTGAAATTTCGTAGCATTTTTCTGCAGAGTAAATTAATACTGGTTTAATTAAATTCCAAATTAACTGTCCAGCACGATCATCTGCATATGCTAATGTTTTAACTTTTGCAGCTAAGCCTTTCGCTTGTTTTGCTGCTTCAGTAGAAGCTGTTTTTAATTTTTTACGTGGACCATACTCAAGTGTGTTCGGGTCAAGCTCTAGGATCTCACTACCCTTTTCGCCTTTTTGTTTAACAAAGAAGCCTTGACCTGACTTTGCACCGATCCAGCCTTTTGCAGCCATATCGCGCATAAATGGCGGTGGATCAAATACATTTTTTTCTTCACCTTCTACTTGATCATATACATTTTTTGCAACATGTAAGAAGGTATCTAGACCTACTACGTCTAATGTTCTAAAAGTAGCACTTTTAGGTCGTCCAATTAGTGGACCTGTTACAGAGTCAACCTCACCAACTGAATATCCGCCTTTAAGCATTTCTGAAACCGTTACTAACAGTCCATAAGTTCCAATGCGGTTAGCGATAAAGTTAGGCGTATCCTTCGCCTCAACGACACCTTTTCCGAGAACGTTTTCAGCAAACGCTTTCATAAATTCTACAATTTCAGGATTTGTGTCATTAGTTGGGATGATCTCTAATAACTTTAAGTAACGAGGTGGATTAAAGAAGTGTGTTCCTAAGAAGTTTGCTTTGAAATCTTCAGAACGTCCTTCTGCCATTGCCTCAACAGAAATCCCTGATGTATTTGAACTAATGATTGAACCTGGTTTGCGGTATTGATCAACTTGAGTAAATACCTTCTTTTTAATATCTAAGTTTTCAACAACAACTTCGATCACCCAATCGACATCAGCAAGTTGTTGCATATCATCTTCAAAGTTACCTACAGAAATTAAATCTTTGTTATCTTTCACCGTTAAAGGTGCTGGTTTTTGTTTTAAAAGCTTTTGAACCGCAGTTGCACTTAATCGATTGCGGACAACTTTATCTTCAAGAGTTAATCCTTTTTTTGCTTCTGCATCTGTTAATTCACGAGGTACAATATCAAGCAATATCGTTGGAATTCCTACGTTTGCTAATACTGCAGCAATCCCTGAACCCATGACACCTGATCCTAGTACAGCTGCTTTACGAATTTGACGAACCATATTTGTCCTCCTTCTCCTGAAACATTTGAATGAATACTCATTCATTTTTCTATTAAAAAAATATTGAATTGCGTAATAACTTCTGTTCTATTTCAACTATATCGAATTTCACTCCAATTAGCAAGGGTAATTTCTGAAAATTATCAATTATTTTTTCCTCATGTTAGTAGCTCCCATGTATTGTTTGAACCTCATTGCTACACGATAAAGATGTATCGTTATTGATACAATATCATGTGGCTAATAAGGGAGGCTGCACACACCATGATGCAACAGCAACAACAAAACCAACAGCAACAAATGCCGATGAACCAGCAACAAGCAGTTATGCCTCAACCTCCGAATGTCGTTACAAGTAAAGACCACCTTTACATTTCGGACATGCTTTCTTGGAACTTGCTCGCCATGAAGAAGTGTCATTTTTTTGCCCAACAATGTACAGACCCTGAAGTGAAGGGCGCGATTGAGAAAGCTGGGCAAATGCACAAGCAGCATTATGAGCGCATTTTGCAACATTTTCAGAATCAACAAAATCAAATGAGTCAAGCACTTCAATAACGGGAGGGTTTCTACATGAACCAACAAACGAAAATCCAAAACCCTGAAACACAAGTTCCTAAAACACCGCAAATGTCAGATCGTGACTTTATAAATGACGTTCTTGCGACAGAAAAGTACATGACAGCTTCTTACAGCTATGCGATGAACGAAGCGAGTCATGAACAATTGTACAAAGACATTAATGCGATCTGTAACGAAACGCAAAACTGTCAACGTGAATTGTTCAATGTCATGTTCAAAAAAGGTTGGTACAGCTTTGATGCAGCGTCTCAACAACAGCTTGACCAATCTTACCAGCAATTCTCTGGTTACAGCAACCAGTTTCCTTATAGTTAGAAAAGCGGTAGGCGTCTGATTATTGGCGACAAGCGCTGGAGGGCCAGCAATAAGTGTCCTGCTCTTTGGACACGTTTGATGGACCGAAGCGACCTCGAGCCGATGACGCCTGTAGCTAGACAATGAGAAGTGGAAGGGCCTTGTTGAGAGCATAGGGAAGGGAAAGGAAAAGAGGAGGCTGACATTTGTGTCGGCCTCCTTTCTTTTCATATTAATTTTGCTCCTTTGGAACTAAGCGACTAGTTGGACTTCTTTCGGTGTTCTTGGTTTAGCGCTTGAATCTCCGTAACAAGCTCCTTCATCTTTTCTTTCGCATCAGGATACTGCTCATTCCAATGTTTCGCAAGCGGCGGCATACTTTTCGAAATATGTGTATACAACGCCCACGCCTGCACTTTTTCTTTTAACGCCTCATCCTCAACACCTAGTAACAGCTCTGTATATTTTTCTAATAACCCATCTAATTGTTTCTTAAGCTTTTCGTCCACATCTTCACCTCATTATGTTGGTTATCATTTTCTCACTATACCTAGTATAACGAAGTACAAGGTGATTTTAAAAATATTGCGCTAGGTAAGAGTAGATTTGTCGGTTTAGTTACCGCTTCCTCCTTTTTTCGTCTGCTCTGGGCTCCATTCGCTCCTTTTAGTGACTGACCCCTGCTCTTTTTCCTTGCGACGGGCTCCATTCACTCGGTTTAGTTACCGTTTCCTGCTTTTTTCAGCCGCTCTGGGCTCCATTCGCTCCCTTTAGTGACTGCCTCCTGCCCTTTTTCCTTGCGACGGGCTCCATTCACTCGGTTTAGTTACCGCTTCCTCCTTTTTTCATCTGCTCTGGGCTCCATTCGCTCCTTTTAGTGACTGACCCCTGCTCTTTTTCCTTGCGACGGGCTCCATTCACTCCTTTTAGTGACTGACCCCTGCTCTTTTTCCTTGCAACGGGCTCCATTCATTCGTATTAGTTACCGTTTCCTGCTTTTTTCAGCCGCTCTGGGC
>NZ_WMKZ01000025.1 GCF_019024285.1 Alkalihalobacterium elongatum | reverse complement strand
CCTTGCTTTTGGCTATGTACTTACCGCTACAAGGTTGTACTCGGGACTTTCACCCGTTAGAGTTCGCCCATGCTGGGCGAACAAAAAAAGAGGATGACCTGGAGTCACCCTCATTGATTAATTAATAACCATAACCAACGTATGAAGCACCGATGATGATTAGAAGGATGAATAAAACAACTAATAACGCAAATCCTCCAGTGTACCCGTAACCTGACATGTTAATTCACTCCTTTATTTTATTTCATGCTTACAACCATACTGTATGCAAGAAAGATGTCATTTGTTTGGGCTTATGTCCTTATATGAAATTATGAACGAATGCCTAAGAAATGAATAGAATATGGGTGAATACATTAAGGAGGCTATGTAAATGCAACATTCTCATATGAACAGCCACATGACTCAACAACCGAGCGGACATATGCAACATGGAACAGGACACATGACTCAACAACCGAGTGCTCACACTTACTCTGGTCACATGGCACACCCTACGGTTCACGGCCCACATACAGCAGCAGGGCACCAAGATCATAATAAACAGATGCACGACACGTGTATGAACCTTCACTTACACTTTGTTCAGCTGCAAACAATTGACGGGGAAACGATTGATGGAATTATTGAACATGTCGATCACGAAGGAGTTACAATGTTAATTCCGACAGGGGAAACGGGAGACGGTCACCAGCATGACCATCACGGTCATTCACGTCAACTTGGGTTAGGAGCTGCTGCTCTTGGTGCTGGAGCACTTGGAGCTGGCCTTGGCGCTGGGTTAGGTTATGGACCAGGATTTGGATATGGACCTGGATTTGGTTACGGGCCAGGGTATGGGCCTGGTTTCGGTTATCCAAGACGGTTCCGCAGATTTAGACGCCGTCGCTTCCCATTCTTCGGGCTAGGTGGGTTATTTTTACCGTTTTTCCTCTAATTGAGCGAATTTAAAAAGGCTGATTAATAGTAGTTCTTTAAGCTACTATGATCAGCCTTTACTTATAGGACAAGTTATTGATGTAACATAAACATACAAAAAGCAGATTCAATTCAACTGAATTAATCTGCCGAGGTAATGGTCTTTATTTTAATTGTATTAAAACTATACCGTTAATATATTTACTTTTTCTTCTTTTCTGCTGGTTTTTCTGTCTTCTCTACATTTTCAGGTTGAGCTACTGGTTTCCTAGGAGGACCAAATACTAACATATCCCACGGATCCATTTGTACTTCCTGACGATCTGTTTTTTCTTCGGTTACCTTTTTTTCGTTTTCTGCCACATAAACCCCTCCTCAAACATTAATCAGTTTTATCATATTCTATAAAAACAAAATGGTTCGAGTATTGGTGGCTTTTTTTAATTGCAGTCTTGTTTAAACCTTCAACTACTTTATGCTGCGGGTTTAGCCTAAAATTTTTTACGGTCAATAAAATTAGCTTTCCTTTATGCATGGGCAATTAAAGGAAACTTAAACGCCCCTGTCAAAACGTCCTCTTTTGATTTGATAAATAATACATCATCATTCGTTTTAAAGGGTGATACTTTCGGTTCAATATCCATAAAAGAAGGGGTAAATTGAAATTTCACTTTATCGACTTGGTTCATATTTATATGAGGTAAAATGTCCTGAAAACTCACTTCATTTATACTAACGATATTGTATAAATTCAGCTGATTGTTTTCCAGTTTGTACATGATGATCGTATCCAATTCTTCAATATAATATATATCGTTTGGAAGCACATATAAGCAATAGAAGGTCAGTAAGTGTTCGGCGTTCTTTGCATCGATTTTCTTTGATAAAAATGTTTTTTCCCTATACGTATTCAAGATTTTTTTCATGTTTTCGGTGTTATATGGATCTAATTTTTGTAGAGGTACTCCCCTCTGTGCAAATTCATTACCAACTTCGATTTCAAATTGACTTTCAGATATTCTTTTAAAGCCGAACTTTGGGTAAAAGTCGAGCACTGACTGATTTGCAAATAAAAAAATCAGATCTGTAATCCCCTCATATTTTTCTAACACATGGTCCATCAAATTCTTTGACAGCCCTTGATTTCGGAAGTGAGGATCGATCATCACCGTACTAATTTGTATGGCACATTTTGGTTTTCCGTCTACTACTAAGTCCATGAGATTAACGGATACATTAGCAATAATTTGTTTTTCTTTTACGTAGGAATAGCAAATATAACGATCATTCCAGTACCCCTTTTGATACCAGCGTTCAAAATCAATTCCAAAGGTGTTTTTTGCTAATCGATTAAAGCTCGCTCTTAAAGCCTCATTGTGTTTGTAATCAGTGACTAATTTATAATCTTCCATCCACACTACTCCTAACAAGAGTCGTCTTATTTTTGGTTTTCCAAGGAATGAATTCCTCTAATAAAAGTTTCGATCAAAAGCTTTAAACTTACATCAATGTCTAGTGGTAAACCAAAGTTGCCACTTTGTTCAAGTGAGGCAAAGCCGTGTAAAATACTGCGAAGTCCACGTACACCATGAATCGCTTCTTCTTCTGTTAAGCTATAATCGGATAGTGCTTTGAGAACAAGCTTTACAATCTTGTCGCCAATATATTGGATGTCAGGATCTTTTAAATTAGGTAGTTGGACGCTTGCTGCGTACAAGCCTGGATGAGAGCGTACATAGGTAACATAGGCATAAGAAATTGCTCTAATCGCTTCATCACCCTTTTTATGAAGAGCAGCAGTCTCAAGCCTTTTATAAAGTTGCTCTAAACTATAGAGCGCTACTTTTTTCTTTAATTCCTCTAACCCTGTAATATGGTTATAAAGTGAAGGTGGACGTATTTGTAATTTTTTTGCTAATGTTGCGATCGTAACAGCTTCTATTCCTTTTGCGTCTGCCATTTCAATTGCTGCATTTACAACTGTTTCTGTATCTAATCCTACTCTAGGTGACATTTAATTTTTTCCTTTCCATACTTTGTTTCGCTTCATCAATTGCTCGTTTCATCTTCTCTGTCGGCATTTTAACCATTTCACCGTGACCAACGGCCAGCAAGGTTGGTTGTTGATCCAATAGTTTTTGTGCACTTTCAACGGCTAATGATTTACTCCAAGTGGCTAGCGCTGGAAATGGAAAGCTTAGTTTAAGTTCACCAGCTACAGTTACTCCCGTTCTCGTCTGAAAGGCATCTCCAGCGATAATCGCTCTACTTCTTGTGTCTAGAAACGCCATCTGACCAGGTGTGTGACCAGGAGTTGCAATCGCTAGAAGTGAACCAATACAATCTCCATCTTTTAGGAGTATATCTGCTCGTGTTTTTAGTTTTTTTGGTACACCACCGCGTATCGGGGTCTGCGGTTCTTCTGGTTCAAGCGTTAGGTCACCCGATAAAATTTTTGAGTCCCGTTCCGAAATATATATAGGCACATGAGGAAGAGCGGCTTTTAAGCGATCGAGTGCGCCTACATGATCATCATGAGAGTGAGTCAAGAGGATCCGTTGAATTGGCTTTTCCATATCACCTGCAGCTTTCAGGATCGCTTTATAACTAAACGGCAGAGCAGCATCAATTAATGTTAAACCATCTTCTTCTTCAACAAAGTAACAATTAACAGGAAAAAAACGTGGCATAAACGACAGTTGATAAACTGAACCCTCTCGTACTATTCTCATCGCAATCTCTCCTCATCTTTAAAAACTAATACCATTAGTTTTATTATAACTAATAGTATTAGTTTTGCAATTATTTTTTTCCATGATTTACTAAAAATATTTTGAAAAGGAGGATTTTTTATGAAGTAGTAGCTAGTCGATTGTTGTGTATTGAGGATTTTTACTTAAATTTAAGTAATTTGAGCTGATACTTTTGTTAGCACACACTTTTTCCTTTTACTGGGCAATTATCGTACCAAGTCTCTTTTTTGTACACCTTCCATTTTTTGATAAATAGATGTACTAATTCTCTGCTTAGAGCAGTTTTCTTCTTTTATTGAAATTTTTGGTGCTATTTTTATGGAACATGTACTATCACCTCTTATTAATTCCTACAAACTTAAAGAAGCCACCGCATGAAGAGCGTGGCTTCTTTGCTTCCATTTATTTAAGTTTAAGGTTGATCAATAGGTGTATCAGGATCGTTACCCCACTCTGCCCAAGACCCTTCATAAACGTGCAGCTGCTCAAATCCTAGTAATCGTAATACGAAATAGGTGTGGGAGGAACGTAAGGCCGTATGACAGTAGATAATGACAGTTTTGTCTGGGGTAACTCTTATTTGGTTAAATTGCTCCTCAAGTTGATGAAGAGGCTTAAAATATGGAACTCCTTTTAGTTGCAATGCTTCCTTCCACTCCAAGTTGACAGCTGTAGGAATGTGCCCTCCTCTTTTCGCACGAATATCTTCCCCGCGGTACTCTTCAGGAGATCGAACATCAAGAAGGACTGTATTGTCTTTTCCAATTGCATCCTTTACAAAGGATTTATCGACGATGAGCGTTTCTTTTGGTTGTGCTTTAAAGTTTCCTTTTTTGGTTTCATATACGTCCTTTGTTAATTCATTGCCACTATCAAGCCACGCTTTTAAACCGCCATCAAGCAAGCGTACGTCTTCATGGCCGTAATATTCTAGCGCAAAAAATAATCTAGCTGCATATGGACTGCTGCCATCGTCGTATACGACAACTGTCTGGTCATTTCTTACCCCGAGCTTTCTCATCTCTTTTTGGAATTGCTTTTTTGAGATAAGGTAATCCTCGATCGGATGATGTGGATCCTGTAGTTCGGTATACGGGAATTGCAAAGCTCCAGGGATGTGTCCCTCATCGTAGCCTTCTTTTCGAGTGTCAATAAGTTTTACAGCATCTTTATGTTTTCTGACCCATTCTGAATTAACCAATATGTCCACTGCGACTCTCACTTCATTACCCATTTCATTAGCATACGCTTTTTCCTGCCAAGTTCCACTAAAGCCAATGCCTAAGACCAATAAAAAAGTGACTAGTTTGATTAACCGCTGTTTCACCTTTCACCCTCCATCTCAATAAAGTCCTGACTTATTATGCTCAACTTACGAAAAGGAATAAGTGAATTTTTCATACTGAAATTTAGAAAGATGATAAAGGTCTAGTTACAGTGTAGAGATTAAACCCACCATTTCAAATAACATCACACTTTATCACACACACATATAATCACGCTCTGTTTCTATTTTAGGCTAAAATAACGGGTATAGTGTTCTCTTCTATACATAAGTGCGATTAGACCGAAATTTCGAAAGGGAACTCATAATATTTTTTAGTAATGAAACAATAATTGAAGAACCTAATCATTAGAAAATAGGAGAGGCGATAGTTAGGATGACTAAGCTCTTACTGATTTTTTTTTTATTTTTAGTTGCTATGACTCTTGTTCTTATTTCAATCGATTTATTATTAGGAATTCCTTTAAACCAAAGTTTAGTAAATGTCTTAAACCCTTTCTGGGTCATGGATCCAGGAGAATTTACCGTTCTTTTGATATTACTATTAATTTCCATCGCTATCCCTATACAATACTATTACAGACAAATCTTTAAAAAGAAAAGTTAATTTTATTTTACTGTAAATGCTGATTTACGGAATGATTTTTACTAAATAATTTCTTCCGAATAAGAACAAGAAATGCTAACACTAAAGGTATGTAAACTTGAAACGGCAAATGTAAATAATAAGGAACTAAATTAAGGCCTTCTTCCATATGCTCTGAAAAATTTCCCGCAATCCCTAACGAACCAAATAGAATAATAATTCCAATCGGAAAAACTAGTTTTTGATGGTTTTTGACATTAAACAACCTTTTAATCCCAATAACACCAACGTAAATAAAAAGAGCTATTTTAAAAAACATTCCAATCACCAACGTTACAACAACTAGTGCATCTAATCGTTCTAAAAAATCAGCAACTCTTATTTTTCCAACAGCTGCTAATAACGGAAACGTAGACCGGCTAGCGATATCCGCTCCTAATACAGCAATAATTACACACGCTGAATACGCAAGGACAACTCCGCTAAAAGTTAATGCAGAAATCGCTACTTTAAACGCTGTTTTTTGTTGATTTAAGTATGGGAGCAGCATCGTAAAAACAATCATTTCCCCAAACGGGAAAGTAAAAACGGTTGGAAATGTATGATTAATAACAGGTTTCAACCCACCCCCTAAAATAGGAAGTAAATTATCAATCTCAAAAATTCCTGCAAAGAAAATTAATATATTTGTTACGAAACCAATAAAAAGAAGGAAAAGTAGATAAAATTCACCAGTTCTAGCTAAAACTTCAATGCCAAGATAAAGCACATATGCAATCGCACAAATCATTAATAAATTAATTACAAATAGAGGGGTTTCAGGTAATGTTGAAGATAGTAAAAGATCGCCAAAATCCCTTAACACTCTCGTTCCAATGTAAAGAAAATAGATTACATAGAATAATCCGATCGTCCACCCTAGATATTTCCCTAAAATCAGTTGTAGATAATCCGTTAACGGAAGTGTAGGGTACTGTTTATATAAATAATAATAAACAAAAAATAGGATGATCCCTGCACTCATTCCAAGTAATACTACTATCCATGCATCTTGTTCTGCAGCGCTTCCAACACCCAAAACCATCGCACTCCCTAACTCAAAGAGAACGATCAAAACAAATAATTGAAAAGCATTTATTTTTGCATTTTCCACATTCCCACCCCCCTTTCAACAGTTAAATCAGCTAGTTACGAAAAGAATTTATTCTCATCCCTGACCGCCGAATAAAAGCGTTCACTTCAACATCGACTTCAACTGTAGAAAAAATTTTTGACCACTCATTTTCATATTTATCCCAATCGTGAGGAAATTGTCTTTCAACAACGTTACCAAAACCCAAAATATCAGCTTTTTCTTGTTGAGCTACCTGAATTACGCTTAGTGCCTCATCTTTAATTCTCGCTGAAAGCTGTTGTTCTAATTGATTAATAACTTCAAAACTAGAGATATCTATCGAACAATCGGCTTCAGCAATGTTTCCTTCCTCATCTATTATGACCTTAAATTCTGGCTTACCTTCTACAATATTTGCCTGAACATTGGTTTGAGAGCGAATGACTTCAATTGCAATGGCATCTGTTTTTCCGTTACAGTCTAGATTTACAATTGTGCTTTGGATACGGTCTAACACCCAACTAGTACCTCGTGCTTCTCTCCCTTCCAACCATCGAATTAATCGTCCATCTTTAAATAGAGCAAGACCATTAAGTTCTAGTGAAGCAGGTGGATACGATTCCTGTAAATTATCCATTGTACCCCCAAGCTTTATATCGCCTACAAGAGTAACGCCACTCATCGTTATTTCTTTCCCCTTACTCACTAAAGCCTGAATAACATCATCAATTTCAGTGACGATATTTTCTCCCCACACCCTCTCTGATGTCTCGATCTCATTTGTAATTTTTTTGGCTGCAATTCTTTCAACAGGTGATTGAATCATGAGAATTTCTTCAGCTGTTATGTTTCTTGCAATAACAACTTGAATATTTGTGCGAAATTCGTGATCACGTTCAAACCAATCAATGAGTTTATCGATCCCTTCTTCTTTTGCAAATTGTTCGCTAATGACAATCAAACTCGTGTGTGGAAAGTAAATTTTTCTTGGTACTTTTTTTGTCGTCCTGCGAATGGCTTCAAAAACGGTTTGACCAGGTGAGGAATAGACAATGGTTGTTACTGCATTTCGCTGTCCTCCTTCCTGTCCAGTTGCCACCTCTCCAGCATTAATAATTTGAAATGAAACATTAAATTCCCCTTGATCGGTTTTATCAATTCCAACAGCTGATATTAATGAAAGATCAGTAAGTTCCTGTGCGTTCCAACATCCAGTTAAAAGAAAGGAAACTGTAAACAGCACTGTGACAACATCTTTTTTACGCATCTGGAGACTCATCCTTTGCATTAGGTGGTGCTGGTTTCATTCCTTGTTTCATCCTTACTGTTCTTTTTTGACTAATTAAACTTGGGCGTTTCCTGCTCGCCCAAAGCGGGAAACGAAACAATCCGTCTTTTTGATCTTCAAGATTTAATGGTGCAAACGGGGCTAAATAAGGGACTCCGAATGACCTTAAGCTGCTTAAATGGGCGACAAGCATAATAAGACCAATCATAATTCCGTATAACCCCATCGTTGCAGCAAATACCATCATCACAAATCGTAAAATACGTCCAGCTACAGCCAAGTTGTATGCAGGCGTCGTAAAACTTGCGATCGCTGTTCCAGCAACAACGATAACCATGGCAGCTGAAACGATACCTGCTTGAACGGCAGCTTGTCCAATAACTAAAGCACCTACAATAGAAACCGCTTGACCAATGGCACGCGGCATCCTAACACCCGCTTCCCGTAAGATTTCAAACGTGGCTTCCATTATAAAAGCTTCAATAAAAGCTGGGAAAGGAATTCCTTCTCGTTGCGCAGCTAAGCTTATAACCAATGTTGTTGGAATCAAATCTTGATGAAAAGTAATCAAAGCAATATAAATTGAAGGCCCTAACATCGCCAATGTAAAAGCAACATATCTTAGAATTCTAATAAGTGTCGATAAATCATAGCGTTGATAATAGTCTTCTGCTGCTTTAAAAAATTGTGAGAAACTCGTTGGTACAATAAGAACAAATGGTGTTCCATCGACGATAATCGTTACTCTGCCATCTGAAATTGTATTAGCTACAATATCCGGCCGTTCTGTATTAAAAACGGTTGGAAAAATAGTGAAATTATGATCCTGAATTAATTCTTCAATATTTCCTGAACTTAATATCTCATCAATTTCGATACGATTTAGTCGGTCTCTTACTTCTTTTACAATCTTTTCGTTTGCGATCCCTTCTAAATACACGATAGCTACATCGGTTTGACTAACTGTACCAACTTGTAACATTTCAACTCTTAAGTGCGGACTTCTTAAACGCCTTCTTATTAACGCAATATTAGTACTAATCGTTTCTGTAAACCCATCCTTTGGACCACGAATCGTAATTTCGGAAGTCGGCTCCTCTACTGATCGTTTCTCTCCCCCTACTGTTCCTCCAACCAGAGCTCGGTTAGCCCCATCGATAAATAAAATCGTCATCCCAGATAAAAGGTCATGAATAATTGAATCCCAATCATCTGCAAACTTAATATTAGCAACTGTAAGGATTTGGCTCTCAATAAATTGTAATAAACTTTCCATGGAGCGTTCGGGCTGGATATCACTATCGATTGGTTCTTCAATCAGCGCTTTAACTATGAAATCACTGACAAGCTTTTCATCAACAATTCCCTTAAGATAGATAACTGCTCCTTTTACTAATGGTTCTCTTGTTCGTATGAAATCACGGATAATGAGGTCACTACTATTACCCATCATTGTGTTTATTTCTTCAATATTCTCTTTTAAATCAGCAAAAATGGGTTTATTTATGCTAATTCCATTTTCAACGTTTTGTGGTTTCTCATTTTCATGTTTCTTTATATTGATTAGGGAGGATAGAGGCTTTATTTTCATTTTTTTTGGCTTCATCTTGACTCACCTTAGCTGCTTTCTTGTTGTAAACTACAATTTAATATAATTTTTACTACTTTATGAATTATTTTCTTCTAGCTTTCGTATTCTTATACATTATGGTGCCAGGCACCTTTATCACTGTGTTGTAATAAAGGTGCCTGGCACTGAATATTAAAAAAAACCGCCAGTTCGGCGGTTTTCAGATTTATTTTACTGGCCTTTGCAGACTAAATACGTCTGTGAGGCGTGCGTATTCTGCCCCACCAAGCCGGCTAACCAATTGACTCGCATTGGCGCTGACTTTTCCATCTGCAAAAATATCATCTGCAAGATGAAACATAACTACTTCTCCTATAAGCAAATCGCAACTCGCTTCTTCTTCCGTTCCGAGAGCAATTGCTTGGTGCAAACTGCATTCCATTCGAATTTTTGCTTCTTTAATACTTGGAACCCTTACTACTTTACTTTCTGTTAAGGTTAACCCCGTTTCTTTTACCTCACTTACATTTGAAGGGTACTCCGCAGAGGTTTGATTCATTTGGTCAACGATTGCTTCATCCACCAAATGCACAACGAACTCTTTGCCTTTTAAAATATTTCTTCCCGTATCCTTAACGGTCTCGCCGTTTCTACGGCCTACTGATATTGAAATTAATGGCGGCTCTGCTGTGATAACGTTAAAGAAGCTAAACGGCGCTGCGTTTACGACTCCTTCTTCATTTTGAGAAGTAACAAAAGCGATCGGGCGAGGAATGACGGCACTACTTAAGATTTGATAATTTTCTTTCCTACTTTGCGATTTCGGGTCAATAAAAATCATCTAAGACACTCCTTTATTTTCTAACGTTCAAACATCTCTCCACCATTATAACAAAAGATGAAATGAAAAAATGGTGCCAGGCACCTGAAAGGTGCCTGGCACCATAATGAGTATTATGGGCGGTTGCCATTGTTATTTTGCGGTGCTTGATTTGATTTTGACGCACCTGGTCGTTCTTGTTGATTTTGCTGTCCAGAAGGTGTTGCTGGTCCCTTAATTTCTTGTCGTTCAGCTCCGTTGTTTGCTGGGGATTTTCCATTACCATTACTATCGCTATTACTCGATGAATTCCCTTTGTTACTTGGTGCATTGCCTTTGTTCTCTGATGACTTCCCAGCGTTGCTTGGTGCTTTTTCAGGGGCCTGGCCCTTATTTTCAGGGGCTTTTCCTCTATTTGAGTTATCCTGTTGTTTTTGCTCTTTAGCAGGTTTCTTGTTATCTGAATTCCCCTTATTTTGTTTGTCGTTCTCTTTTTTCTGTTCATAAGACTTAGACGATTGAGATCTTTCCTTTGCTCGTTCGTTTTTCGGCTGATTTTCCATTCTCTTTAACTCTGAGATCGTTTTTCCTTTGATCTCCTCTTTATTTTTAACAATTCCTCGCTTTTCTAACTGCTTGTATTGTTTATAATAATTAACTGGCAAATTAGATTGCTTGGCTTCGTCATAAACCTCTTTTTCATCTAGGGAAATCGTAACTGGTACAGTCGCATGATTTTTTCCTAATGATGTATCTATAGCATCTTTTAAGTCATCAATCAATTGATCTGAAGCTTCCTGTAAGGGAATAACTGATGTGACAACCAATGGCTCTACTTGCTTTTCAATATAGCCTGCTTCAATTGTTAGATCAATGATCTCGTCTATTACCACATATAAGTTTTCGTTCCAGTCCAGGGTCTGTACAATCTCCAATCCCTGTTCATTCAATCCTTCTGCTCGAGTAACCTGTAAATGACGATCCGTTCCAAGCTCAAAGCTAGGATTAATATCAAGTGAAATAATATACACTTCTTCACCTTTTCCACTTAGGGGAAAAATAAAGGAAGTGACGATAATTAAAAATAAGGCTGCTGCAACTGATGCAAGTTTGAATATTGGAATGGTTCTTTTCGGCTTTTCTATATGTGTAAACGATTGTCCTATGAGTGGCACCTCCGAAGGAGATCGTGGAATATTCTTAAATTTACCATCAGTCGTTAATAAAACAATCTGTTGTTCGGTCACTTTAACCACAGTACCTTTGATCGTCTCCATCTTTATTTCCCCCCTTATTCTTGAGTTCCCTTAATATATTCTGTGAGGTGAAGCCATTGTGGATTTAATTTAATTAGGATGAGTGTTATCACATATTTGCGATGACGTTCTATCGTCTTTCGTTTATACCCTGTCTTTTTAGCAAACGGACCAATTGGAAGTTGCTTTTTTCGTATTAGGCTTTCAACAAACTCATCATCACTAGTAAACGTAGCGGCCATTTCAAATAATGACAGCCGGGTATCTTCATGTTTAGGTGAATATTGTTCGAGTTCTTCAAATGAAATCTTATATTCTCTTAGCTTCTGATCTAACTCCAAGATTTCATCAACTAGATCGTGCGTTTGTACCATTTCCTCATACTTTTCAATTGCTTGATCATTTTCGAAGTTCAGTTCAGGTATATCGTGTTCTGAGTCACTTAAAGTAAGGGATAAATGGGCTTCCTTTTGTTCTTTTCTAAAATAGTCTATTAAATCTCTTTTAATGAGTAAGTAGACATAATTTTGAAAAGTGCGGCCACCTTCTTCAGAAAACGTATCGATCGCACGATTAAAAGCAATTAAGGCAATACTAGACTCCTCATCACTCCACGTGATAAACCTCTTACAAACGTGGCCAGTCACGTTGAGAATGTATGGTTTATAATGACGAATTAATTGCTCACGTGCAATATCATTCCCCGTATTTGCTTGTGCAAGGAAGTTTTTTAGTTTGGAACTCTCCATGATCGATACACCTTCTCCAATAAAACCACTACTATATATGTCGATAAGCATACGCTAAATTCAACCACCGGTAAAGTGGTAGAAAAGTGGAAGGCGTCAGCTTATCGGCGACAAGCGCTGGAGGGCCAGCAAAAAGTGTCCTTTTTTCGGACACGTTTGATGGACCGAAGCGACCTCGAGCCGATGACGCCTGCAACTAGACAAAGAAAAGTGGAAGCGGCCGTTTAGCGACGTATGGACTGGAGCCCTCCGTAGTATGTTAGAAAAAAAGACTGACTCTTTTAGTGTCAGCGTCTCTTCGAGGTGTGCATAACACTTCATCTGAGTCAGTCCATCTTAAAGCTACCTATTAAGGCCTTCCACCGTTCCCATTGCCATTACCATTTCCGTTCCCGTTTGAGTTTCCTTGGCCTTTTTCTTTAGCGTCTTGCCCACGGCTTTGCCCTGGTTCCTTAGCTTCATGTCCGCGTTTTTGGCCTTGTTCTGCTTTTTGCTTTGCGTTTTCTTTAGCTTGATTAGCTTTTTGTTCTGCTTTTTGTCTAGCTTGTTCCGCTCTTTCTTGACCCTTTTTCATATTTTCATTATTCTTTTTATCTTTTTGTTTTGGCTCTTTCACTTTTTCTTTCTTAGGAGCTGTTACTTCTTCTTCATTAGACACTTCTTCTGATTGCAATTCTTCTTCTAATTCAATCTCTTCTGCAATTCTATCTTCTCTTTCTGCTTTACGAAGCTCCTTACGTTCTTGTGCTCTTTGACGGTTTGCATCTGCTTTTGCTTGGTTAGCAAGCGCTTTTCTGATTCCTTCTTTCGCTTGTTCGGGTAAATCATCACGCTCTAATAGCGCTAGTAAATTTACTCCACGCATTGACGTTTTTTCAGAAATTTCTTCTTCGATATCTTTTAACTCATCTTCATCTTTAATTTCATCTTCATCTTTAATTTCATCTTCATCTTTAATTTCGTCTTCATCTTTTACTTCATCTTCTTTTGCTTGATCTTCTTCAATGTTTTCTTCTGCTTCTTCAATAGCATCTTGTTTATTCTGGATTAGCTCATTGATGTATTCTAGCTTTTCGTTGTAATTCTCAAACAAAATTGCAGCTTGCTCAAATTGTCCTTGTAGAAGAAGATTTTCTAATTGAACATTCGTGTTAGCTACAAACTCAATTAATAATCTTAATCTATCTTTCTCACTATCAGTTAAGTCTACTAAAGTCGATTGAAAGATATCAACAAATTCTACTAGTTCAAAGTCAGTTTCTAATACGCTGTCTTCCTCAACTACATCATCAACTTCGATGATATCGATTTCTTCATTTTGCGTTGTTTGTGGATTTGTTTTAACTACATCCTGTAATACTACATTTTCTTCAGCATTTACAGCTCCACCAATTAAAAATGAACCTGCTACTAGAGTACAAAGTATTTTTTTCATAAAACTCTTCCTTTCTCTATCCACTCTTACTGAGTAAGTTTAATATTTTCTTTAAATTGTTCTATTTCCCCACGGTAGCTAGAAAAGTCTTCTGAAGGGGACATAAAGGTTACGATTAACGTTTTTCCGTAATCATGATCTAAGAATAGATCCGACCGAATACTTTCTTTTTGGTTCGTATGAAATGAGAAAAAATTATCATTCTCGTCGAGGACTGTTATGAGTCCATCACCTAATTGAAGTTCCGTTTTGATTTGCTCCATTGTTTTTTCACTAGGAATAACAGAGACAATCGCTTTTAACGTCTCGTACTTGAACGTGGCATTTAAATTTTTTGAAAAAACTTCTTGCTCTAACGTCCAGTTAGGAGCTTCATAGATTTTAATTCCTGCATCCATATTTTCAAAGAAGATTTGTTCACTTTCTTCTTGGACTTGTTCTGGTGTTGTTGATGAAGCGGATGAGCATCCAGTCACAACTAACAAACCCGCAAGCAAACAAAACAACATTTTTCTACCTTTTAACATGAGGCACCTCACAAACTATGTACATATAAAAAATCTTTTTCTACTGAAAGCAGCTTTCCCACAGCTATACGGAAGGTGTTTTTATTTTTAGGGGGTAAAAGAATAATTTTTTTAGGGGACTGTTAAAGTATTCTTGAAAAGCGTGTAAAATAAACATTTCACACACCTGTGTCCTAATCAACGTAGTTCAATTAACAAAGCCTATATTCTTGTTTTACCCATAGCACGTTAAAAGCCGTAAAACATATGTTTTACGGCTTTTAATACAATATCAACTAATTTCATAAACTATCCACTCTGATCGCTGACCTCCCATTTTTTCATAGAGGGATTGTGCGGCTATATTATCCTGTGCTGTTTCCCAAGTCATGGAAGAGAAATCATTCTCCCGAATATAGTTTAAGCAGGTTTGGAATAACGCTTCCCCACCCTCTAGCTTCTGGGATGACAAAAAGATCATTAAGAATAGCTTGTCGCTTTACATTCAACGTACTAAATGTGAAATACATTGTAGCAAAACCAATCAACCTCCCATTCTGATCTTCAGCACCGAATTGGAGACCACTTGCAGGATGATCAAGTAAATGCTGAATGAGCGCTCTTAAATTAAATTCGTTAGGTTTCTCTCGTTTGTAAAAGTCAACAATGTACATGTTCATTAAATTAAGAAGCTCTGGTATGTCGTTACTACTCACTTTTCTGATATGGAACTCGTTTACCATTTAATGTCCTCCTAAACTGGTTCTGAATAATAAGTCGTTATTTCGTGCTATATAGTTACATAGAAAAGAAATAGTAAACTTTCTAGGGCACCGATTTTCTGTTAAAATAAGCATAGTTGGTAGGAGGTTGATCAAATGTATGATGCGTTACTGTTCGCTATCGCAATTTTTTTCGGGTGGATTATTTTTGACTTTGTAAAACATAAAAAGTTTACAAAAGAAAATGTTTTAAGTGCATTAATCGTTGCGGTGATCGCAGGGGTTGCTTGGGCTATTATCGAATGGATTTTTTAGTTGAAAATAATTATTAGAGTAGCTATAATTATCTTAATTACAACAAGGGGCATTAGCTCAGCTGGGAGAGCGCTACGCTGGCAGCGTAGAGGTCAGGGGTTCGAGCCCCCTATGCTCCACCATACATATGTAATGAAAGATGCTGAATTCTAAATCCAGCATCTTTTTTGATTTACTATAGACACTTACTTACTCCTTTTTCCTAACTGATACGTTCGCATCATTTGTTCGGTAATATTTTGCACCAATGGATGGACTAAGGAAATCGCCTCTTCCACTGAACATGGACCAGAAACGATTGGAAATGCTGCTGCAAGTCCTAGCTCGTCTAGCTGTTTTGCCGTCAACTCGTTACTGCCACAAAGGGCAATGACGGGTATATTATGATTTTGGGCCGAGTTACAAACACCAGAAATAACCTTACCCGAAAGCGTTTGTTCGTCTAGCTTTCCTTCCCCAGTAATGATTATGTCTGCTCCTGCAATGACATCATTAAAGTTCGTAACTTCCATCACCGTTTTAATCCCTGACATGACTTTTGCACCTAAAAATGCGATTAAAGCTGCACCCATTCCACCTGCAGCTCCAGCGCCAGGTGTAGAGTGGATATTAATAGAAAATAATTGATTTATGATCCTGCCATATTGATACAAACATTGATCTAATAGTTTAACCATTTCAGGTGTTGCTCCTTTTTGTGGGCCAAAAATAAAAGAAGCGCCATTTGGTCCACAGAGTGGATTTGACACATCACTCGCTATAACAAAGCTTGCCTTTTTGACCCTTGAATCTAGCTGTATAAGATCAATTTTATTTAAATCAATTAAGCTACCGACATCATTGGTAATTAATTCGTTTTTTTTGTTATAAAATTTAACCCCTAAGGCACGCAGCATCCCTACTCCGCCATCATTCGTTGCACTACCGCCTAAGCCAATAATAAACTTTCGATATCCTTGATCTAACGCGTGCAGAATGAGTTCACCAGTGCCAAAACTGCTAGTAACTAAAGGATTTCTTTCACTTTTTGCGAGTAAGGGGAGCCCTGACGCTTGGGCCATCTCAATAACAGCTGTTTCTTTATCACCGAGAACTCCATACGCTGAATGAATTACTCTTCCTAGCGGATCAGAAGCCTTAACATTAACGATCATTCCATCTGTAGCATGAATTAAATTCTCCAGCGTCCCTTCGCCACCATCTGCCATAGGAACTTCAATCAAATGGGCATCTGGGATCACCTTACGCACTCCTATGCCAATATCTCTACACAAGTCCTTTGCAGAAATTGAGCCTTTTAACGAGTCTGGTGCTAATACAATTTTCATTCTTATCTCCTTTTACCTTCCTGCTTATATTTCATTGTTTATTTATTCCTTATCCTTTTTAATAAACCTGCAAACTGTTTGAAGTTGTTATTTTTATTTAAAGATAGTCGTACCTTAAACGTTAATTAAGTTCTGTTAAATGCAAAAAGACAGACTTATACAGTCTGCCTTTGAATGACTAAATCAATTTAATTTTTTAGTTAATTCTTGCTTTTCTTGTGATGAAAGCAGTTGCTCTGCTAATGGAAACAGAACGTTTTCTTCTTTCATAAAATGTTCTGACAAAATGAAGTAGGCAGTAGCAGCATGATTCGCAATTGATCTAATTTCATTAGGAGTCGCTGTCTCACCCATTTGTTCTACCTTCGCCATAAACTGTTTCAAATTTTCTTTCGCTTGGTTATGTTCATATTCCATGACAACAATCGGTCCATTTTCACGACCAATATATTTGGCAACCATTTCGAAAACGATTCCCTCTTCTCGCTCAGAATGAGGTTCGAGTTCGGTGACAAATGAAGTGACTTGTTTGTAAAGCTGCTGAAGCGTTTCTATTGTAGCAGCCTTATCATTCCCTTCAATTACTTGAGTAAGCTCGAAAAAGTCTTCCATTTGCTGTGTTAGAGGAATGTGTTCTTTTTTCAATTGTTCAAGTCCAGGACATAGTTCTCCCGCTTCCTTTATCATCATGCCACTCATGCAGCCTAATTGTTGCATCGCCATCTTAGTTTGCCTCCTTTAACTGTTTAATGACTCTAGGAAAAAGAATATTATTTTCAAGATGTATGTGTTCAAATAGGTCACTTTCTAGGCCTTCTAGTTTCTGGAATGTTAATTGATAGGTCATGCACGCCCACTCTGGAGCCTTATAATCACTAGTCACTTCTCGAAGTTGTCTTAAAAGGTCTCCAGCTCCTTCATGCTCCGATTCTAGCTCTTCAATTTTTACAGATAACTTATTCATTAACTCACTCGTCGGGTTTTCATCGTAAGCTTTAATTAACGGAAAAACATTCATTTCTTCATCAATCGTATGCTGTTCAAGCTCTGTCTTTAAAGTGTGAAACAGTTTATGAATTTTAGCCAATTCAGGACTATGACTTCCATGCACACGTAATACCTTTGTAGTAAAGCGACTTAGCTCTGGTAATAGCTCGTTCAAATAATCATGATGTGTTGAGATAATATGATCGATCAATTCACCATTTGTCATTTCCTCCAATGTAATAATTGGCTTTTCTAATGATTTTAATAAGGCATTGTTTAATTGGTCTAAAACATCGGCACCATTTAAGTTTTTCTCGACAATAACTTCTCCAATTGGCCGGTTACCCCCGCAGCAAAAATCTATTTTATATTGTTTTAAAATTGTACTTGTTTCTGGTAATCGTGTTACTATATCTCCTGTTTTTGTTGTAAGATCAAAGACGGTTTGCATAATATAGCCCCCTCATTGAATTCATGTTTTTTAGTACTATCTAAATTTTAACGAATTCAAACGATAAATGTTGTGATGTACATCACAGAAAACAAAAACAGACTTCTTTGTTCAAAAAACTGTAAAAAAAGAAAAACTTTTATCAACAAACCAATACAAATTTAGACATATCTCTATCATGGTAAATATAAAATCGTATGGAAATTTGCTCGTTGGGACCTCATCACCCTTAAATAGACAATTTTTTCAAAAAAAGATCGATTTATGTAAAACGATTACAAAAGGGAATTTTGTCGTTTTACAGAAGTAACAAGTAGTTGAAATATTGCGAATACGACACGATTACACTAAAAGAAATAGGGAAGGTGATGGATTTGTTTAAATGGATGCCACATAAGGAGCAGGAAATATGTGAAAGAAAGCTAATTAAAGTGATGAAGCGGTTGAGGGTTGAAATTTACAATTTCAATTGGGATCGCAGCAGCTGTTATATTGAATTTCAATACAAGGAAAATTCGTATAGATTAGAACATTCAACCGAAAAGGCAAAAGAAAAAGGGATTGTTAGGTTAAAAAACGGATTAGATTGTCTAAATGAATTGGTAGACTCGCTGGAAGACCTGTGTCAAATCACAGAGCGAGGGACTTTTAGACTTGAAACATGGCTATACGCAATGAAACAGACACAGTCACCTGAGCAAGTTTCAGAATATTTAGAAGAAGTTCATATAAGGTATAAACCACTAGTGAAACAAACACATATGGAACCTACTAGGGAAGAGGAGTTCATGACTGTAAGCGCCGAATCACGATTAGGGGATTTTGATGACAGTCCCATCTTGAGACGATCTCCACGTAGCTAAATTTCAGAGTCGCACTGGTTTTCTAACGCCCTGTGCGACTTTTCTAATTAACCTCTTGTTTCGCATATAACCTTAATCAATTTGAAGTTCCTGCTTGATTAAGTCGACGGAAATGAGTGTAGTCCCTGAACTGCTTACTTGTAGCGTTTGGTTCTTTTTTAATTTCGTTAGTGTTCGACTAACGGTTTCTCTAGTAGTACCAATCATATTGGCTAGCTCTTGGTTCGTTAGTTGAATATTTAATTTGACGTAACCATCTTCTTGTTGTTGTCCATACTTTTTAGATAGCCGGAGAAACAACAGGAGAATTTGCTCATACGTATTATGAAAAATTTGTTCGTCTAGGCGATTTTGTAAATCAATAATTTTCTCTCCCAAGACACGAAACAGCTTCATATATACTTCAGGACGTTTGAGGAGCAGCTGTTCAAATTCAACAATGGGGATCACGACGATTGTGGCAGCATCCATTACCTCTGCATGTGCGGGAAAAGCCCCCGATCGAAAAAAGCCAACATGAGGAAACATTTCACCTGATTGAAAAATAGAGACAATCTGTTCTTTGCCATTAACGTCTGTTCGATAAACCTTCACTTGGCCTTTATCGATAAAAAATACTCGATTTAATGGCTCACCTTGTAAAAATAGCATTTCATGTTCGTTGAAATCTCGAAGTTGGGCAATGTCAACAACTGACTCTAGCTCTCTTTCTGTTAACTCCTTAAATAAAGGTACTCTCTTTAACAGTGATTTCATAGCCTCTCTCGTCATAATACCACTCTCTCCTTTCCTTCTCATTCTTTCCATTGTAACGTACTTATTTGAATTTGAACGTGAAAAAAATCACTTTGATCCTACTACTTCATTAGTCGCTTGATAACCTGCGCTCTATACGAAAAGGGTACTGCCAAAACGACAATACCCCCATTTTATATAAACTTTTTAAAAAAGATGAACACAGTTGTTATGAGACGTTATCCTGCTCTACCTTTCGTAATAACCTGAATAATTTCATCCATCGTCATGCCTGATTCTAATTCATGTTCTCCGATTTGGATATAGTTAGCCGCATTTCTTGACTCTACTCTATTCACAAATCTACTCTCACTTTTAATTAGTTTTTTATCCTTAAGAACTTTTGCTACATCGTAACTTACCATACCTGACTTGATCGTAATTTTATGTTTCTTTGGTTTTTCTTCTTTTTTCTCTTCTTCTTTCTTCTCTTCTTGCTTTTCTTCTTTTTCCTCTTCTTTACTTTCTTCCTGCTTCTCTTCTTCTACTTTTTCGTCAGCCTTACTGCTTTCTTTCTTTTCTTTAGCAGGCTCTTCATCTACAAGAGCGACTTCAGCTTCACTGCTAATCATCGTTTCAAAGTCTGCTTGAGAAACGACCATTAAATTATTCTCTCTTAGGAACATTTCAATTGATTCTTTCGTTAATACTGGTTCTTCAGCTGTTGTATGAGCAGGGGTTAAAATTGATTTAAATACTAATAATACGATACCTGTAATAAGAAACCCGATTGATAAGCCACGAGCTGTATGTTTATCCACGCTTAACCCCTCCTTCTTTCACTTCTTTTAGTTTATCTTTTAATTGATTAATCTCTCTCATCATATTAATTTGAACATTACTCACTTGTTCAGTTACTTCAGATTGATAGTCTTTAGCAAAAAAAGAATAAATAAACAAACCTGCACTAGCCAAAAACAGTAAAATAATTAACAACGTCATTATGTATTCCTCCTCCACTTTTTCTATAAAACTAGTATATAAACTTAATTCACCTTATTTCGACAAATTATATAACCTTAAAAATCATATCACTATTTCCTAATTCAAACAATCTCTCTTTTATTTTTCCTTAAAATTGAAACGATAGCCCCGATTATTATAGGACTTTCCTTTTATATCCATGATTTAAAAATGCTAAACAGTCATTTAGACACACTTCCTTTTCCTCCTAAAGAAACATGCATGAAGTATTCTCCTTCTTCAAAACCTATAAATGGAGGTGATTAAAATGAGCGATTGGAATAAGCAAGCTGCAAGAAACAATCATGATCGACAACCACATAAAGAAGAAAAAAAGAAATCGATTGCTGATGACATGATAGAGATGGACGTGTTAGAGGAAGTGATGCAAGA
Organism: Alkalihalobacterium elongatum; assembly: GCF_019024285.1. GTDB lineage: Bacteria > Bacillota > Bacilli > Bacillales > Bacillaceae_F > Alkalihalobacterium > Alkalihalobacterium elongatum. Next base: position 46,380 of record NZ_WMKZ01000025.1, on the reverse strand, counting down.
TGCAAAGGCCATTGATAAAAAATAGCACTAAATAATTAAAATCACTTTAGGATATGAGAAAAACTGCACCTTTCGTTGAGGTGCAGTTCTCTTTTTTGCGATATCGGCGGAGATTCAAATATATCGGCGTAACTTTCGATTTATCGGCGAAGTCACATCATTTATCGGAAAAACGACAACATTTGACAAACAATGATGACGTTAGAGCATTAAACAAACGTTTAATTAACGCGTGTGTTCGCTGCTCTGCCCTATTTTATTTCGGAAAAAACAATAATGTAGCTTCAAGCTCTTGGACTAAACTTTGACCAGAAGTAATCATATCTTGCGGAACCTCAGCATCTTTATTTTCTGGCTCTGCAAATTGGTTCATAAATGAATTGTATTCCAAAATGTTATCATCGAGTGACTCTTGGAAGTCATGATTTAAAAGGAATGGCTTACCTAATTCCACTTTAACTCCTTTCTGATCGAGTTCTCCGTCTACAGCCTTAAACGGAACACGTAAAAATACATAATTTCCGACTGTTTGATCGACCTTATAGTCAAAAAAGCCATGATCATAGTCCCAATTACCACCGATTACATAACCAAGCGGCTTCAACTTTTCTTCTAAATGTTGAAGCTTAAATTGTTTATTTTCAATGGCAGAATTTAATTGGATCATCCTGCTTCATCCTTTCACTCACGTTGTTACCTATAGCTTACCCTCTTTCCATTAAAAAATGCCCTGCTGACTCATTCGAGTTGCAGGACAATTTTTAGTATCGAATTTTTATGTGGCTTCTTTTTAACGAGTCTCTTCTCAAAAGCTTTTTTTCTAACAGCTTTAATTAGTCTTACAAGCGCTTTTCAAGTTCAGCTTTTTCTGCTTCAAAGCCTGGTTTACCTAAAAGGGCAAACATATTCTTTTTGTAAGCTTCAACACCTGGCTGGTCAAACGGATTTACACCTAGTAAATATCCACTGATTGCACAAGCTTTTTCAAAAAAGTACACCATGTAACCAAAATAATAGGCATTCATTTCTGGAACATTTAAAATTAAATTCGGCACGCCACCATCTGTGTGAGCTAGCATCGTTCCCTGGAAAGCCTTTTTATTGACGAAATCAACCGTTTCTCCTGCTAAATAGTTTAAGCCGTCTAAATCATTATCGGCTTTTTCAATAACCATTTCCTCGCGTACTTTCTCTACATTAATAATCGTTTCAAATAAATCACGACGTCCATCTTGAACGTATTGACCCATAGAATGTAAATCTGTCGAGAAGTTAACGGATGCAGGGAAAATTCCTTTTTGGTCTTTTCCTTCACTTTCTCCATATAATTGCTTCCACCATTCAGAAACATACTGAAGTGAAGGTTCGTAGTTAACCATTAATTCAATCGTTTTTCCTTTATTGTAAAGAACATTACGGATCGCAGCATACTGATAGGCTTCGTTTTCCGCAAGACTTGGGTTTCTATAGGCCTCTCGTGCATCTTGGGCACCTTTCATCATCGCTTCAATGTCGATACCTGCTGCTGCCAGTGGCAGAAGACCGACTGCTGTAAGTACAGAAAAACGTCCACCAACATCATCAGGAATTACAAATGTTTCGTATCCTTCTTCTGTTGCGACCGTTTTTAAAGCACCTTTAGCTTTATCCGTTGTTGCATAGATACGCTTTGTTGCTTCTTCTTTACCGTATTTTTTTTCTAAATAATCACGGAAGATCCGAAATGCAATAGCAGGCTCAGTTGTCGTTCCTGATTTTGAAATTACATTAATTGAAACATCTTTTCCTTCAATGACAGTTAACAGGTCTTTCATATAGGTTGAGCTAATGCTATTACCTACAAAAAAGATTTGGGGCGTTTCACGCTTGTCTTTTTCTAACACATTATAAAAAGAATGTTGAAGTGCTTCCAACGCTGCACGTGCACCTAAATATGAGCCACCTATTCCAATAACTAAAAGAACATCTGTATCTGATTTAATTTTTTGGGCAGCTTGTTGAATACGTGAAAATTCTTCTTTATCGTAGTTGGCTGGTAAATCAACCCAACCAATATAGTCATTTCCTGCCCCAGTGCCGTTATGTAATTGATTATGTGCTGTTTCAATAGCTCCACTTAAATAATCAACTTCGTGTTGATTAAAAAATTGTGTAGCTTTAGAGTAATCAAAGCGTATCGTGCTCATTTAATTATCCTCCTAATTAACATTCATTCTCCACTCTATCTTTAATAGCTTTTCCCTTGCATGGGATGAACATGCTTTTTTAATAAGTCTTTTTATGTACATTGTTGCATTTGACGTCAAACGTGAAATGCAACAATGTTAGGTATGAGCCTTTTATAAAGCTTCTGTTAGTATTTTCACTGTGGCTTCTTTGTTTAGTTTTTTAAAGTTTCCGTAATCACCGAACACGGTTGCAATTTCAGCCATTTCTTCGATACGACTGTTGTCGATATCATAATCAGCTAAACGTGATGGGGCTCCAATGCTATTCCAGAAATCAGATAGACGCTGAACTCCCTCTAGAGCAACCTCTTCATCTGTTTTACCATTAGGATCTACACCGAAGACACGTGTTGCTAATTGAACATGGCGATCTAGGTTTTCACCCATTGCATACTTAATCCAATGAGGGAAGATGATAGCTAAGCCACCACCGTGTGGAATATCATAAACAGCAGAAACGGCATGCTCTAAATTGTGTGTACCCCAATCTCCTCTTGCACCCATTTGTGTGATTCCATTTAATGCCATCGTACCGCAATAAAGGATCGTCTCACGATATTCATAATTTTCTAAGTCCTCAACTAGCTTAGGACCCACTTCCATTACTGTCGTAAGAATAGATTCACAAATTCGGTCTTGAAGCGGTGTATTTGTTGTATGATGGAAGTACGCTTCTAGAACATGGCTCATCATGTCGACTATTCCGTAAATAGTTTGATCTTTAGGAACCGAAAATGTATGAGCTGGGTCTAAGATTGAAAATTTCGGGAATGAATATGGACTTGCCCAACCGACTTTTTGATTTAAGTCCCAGTTTGTAATGACCGAGTTTGCGTTCATTTCAGATCCAGTGGCTGCTAACGTTAAAACGGTTCCCAGTGGTAATGCTCCAGTTGGACGGGCTTTTCTCGTAATAACATCCCAAATATCCCCATCAAATTTTGCTCCGACTACAATGGCTTTAGCAGCGTCAATGACACTTCCTCCACCTACTGCTAATACGAAGTCAACATTTTCTTCACGACATAGGTTAACTCCCTTTTGTACGGTCGTAAGTCTTGGATTAGGCTCGACTCCTGAGAGTTCCACGACATGAGCATTAATCTTTTCAAGTTCGTTTAAGACATTGTCATAAATACCATTTCGTTTGATACTTCCTCCACCATAGACAAGTAGTACTCGATTTCCATACCTTTTAACCTCTTTACTGAGTTGTTCTAACTGTCCCTTACCAAAAATGAGTTTTGTTGGGTTAACAAACGTAAATGATTGCATGTATATACAACTCTCCCTTCACCTTTATTATCAATGAGTTTTCTTTAAGTTGCAACAAACTAGTTACACTAGAATATTATTTGATTCTTATTAGCTATTTAGCATCTTGAATCCTCCTAAACAAAAGTTTAAACTTTTTGCAATTTATAAAGAAAAGTCAAGAATGCATATTTCTTAATGAAATTCAACATTCTAAAAGAAGAGCACAATCTTTATCAGTGCTACAAAACTTGACGGAGGTGGATGTTATGAGTGGCATTCAGCGTACAGCTTTGGTATTGGCAATCATTGGGGCCATCAACTGGGGGTTAATTGGGTTCTTCCGATTTGACCTAGTGGCTGCAATCTTTGGTGGTCAGGCAGCTGGTTTCTCCCGCTTTATTTATGCACTTGTTGGTTTAGCTGGACTTTATTGTATTTCCATTCTCTTTAAGCCTGATGAAGAGCTGGAAAGAAGTCCTCAGCCAGAGCGTTAATATGTATATGATTACAAAATAATATTTATGGCAAAAAAAAGAGAGACCTGTTTCCGATCAGGTCTCTCCTTTTTGGTATTCAATTAGCGCTTAGAGCGTTTGTTTAAATCTGCTTGGATTTCGTTAGATTGTTTTAACCAATCTTTTAACTTATCTTCAAGCGTGTTAAATCCTTGAGTTGCACTTTGTTTCTCTTGCTTTCTTCCGCCACCTTGTGGACGAGCTGGACGTGCAGGACGCTCTTTTCTTTCTGGACGCTCTGGAGCTGGTTGAGTTGCACGAATAGATAATGAAATCTTTTTCGTGTTCTCATCGATTGATAATACCTTAACTTTCACCTCGTCTCCTACTGATAAAACTTCATTAATATCCTTAACGAAACCGTGGGCTACTTCAGAAATGTGAACTAGTCCTTGTGTGTTTTCATCTAATGCTACAAACGCACCAAACGCTTTAACACCAGTTACTTTTCCTTCTACGATGCTACCTACTTCTAAATTTGCTACCATACAATATACAACTCCTAAATATTTTTTAACCTTCTTAGTCTAACATAACTTTATGATTAAATCAAAAATTTTACTTTTTAGCTTTTGGCTGTTGTGGCTTATAATTAATTGGCTTTTGCTTATTAATCGGTTTTTTACCCTGTGGACGATCACTCTTATTATAATCGGTTAGCTTGCCATATTGATATTGTTTTTCATGAAGTGTTATATCAAATGCTTGCGCCCATTTCTTTAACTTATTAATTTCATGTCGCGTAATTAATGAGATGACCGTTCCTTCTTTTCCCATTCGTCCTGTTCTTCCCGCTCGATGTAAGTAACCTTCTTTTTCTTCGGTTAATTGCAAATTCATCACATGTGTTACATTTTGAATATCAATACCTCTTGCTGCTACATCAGTTGCAACCAGTATATGAAGTTCACCTTTGCTGAACTTGTTCATCACATCGGCTCTTTCAAATTTGTCTTGTTCACTTGATAATGGACCTGCTTTAATACCGTGGTAAGATAGCTTTTCAACGGTTTCCTTAACTCTTTCTAAATTATTAACAAATACCATTCCTCTTGTTACATTCAAGTTTCGGATGATGCCTTTTAATTGATCAACCTGCTGTCTTCTGTCCCCTACAATGAATAAATGCTCAATCTTATTTTTCACTATACCCTCATTAACAGAAAGGAAAACCGGGTCACTTACCTTTTGAGAGAGTCGATTTAAGAGCTCTGGTGTTGCTGTAGCCGAAGCAAAGATAAATTGACAATTACCAGGCATTCTTCGCTCTAGTTGAACATAATCCTCGTTGCTCTTTTTATCTAAAATTTGTCGGTCCGCCTCATCAAAAACAACCGATTCCACATTATGGAGCTTTAATTTTGATTCTGCTAGCTCTAAGACCCTTTTTGGTGTCCCAACAACGAGCTGCGGTTTCGCTTTTTTTAACTTTTCTAATTGGCGCTTAATATTTCCGCTACCGATAAAGGCTTCAACATTATAAGTAGTATCTTTTGTTAACTCTTTTACTTCCTGAAAAATTTGCATCGCCAGCTCTTGTGTAGGTGCGATGATTAAAGCTTGAGTATCCTGCTTTGTCTCATCTAACTTTTCTAATAAAGGCAGTACGAAAGCTAATGTTTTTCCACTGCCTGTTTGTGAATGTAGGACAACATTTTTTCCAGCTAATATATTCGGTATTCCTTGTTCCTGAATTTTCGTCGGTGTTTCAATTCCCTTTTCTGCTAAAACTTTTACATATCGTTCATTTAATCCTAATTCTAAAAACGTTTTACTCATTTTATCCCTCTATTCTATAATTGAAAGCTTCTTGTATTGTTCATATTGTTTACCAGTTAGTTGATGTAATCCATTTAAAAAAGCTTCTTGATAGGTACCAATTCCTTTTTCCTTTGCCTGTTCAAAAGCCATTTCTCCAGCGATTCCGTAAAAAGCTAACCCTTCTGCTAACGCTTCAACAGGATTGTCTTTTTTTACTGCGAGAAATGCGCCTAACACAGCACCTAATAAACAACCTGTCCCAACGACTTTCGTCATCCAATGATGTCCGTTTGATACTTCATATGTAAGTTGACCGTTTGTTACGACATCAGTTTCTCCCGTAATGACAATTAATGTTTGAAAAGCTTCATACGCTTTTTTGGCGAGCATGTCTTTCGGTATCGTTGTTGACCCATCAACACCTTTTATCATACCACTTTCACCTAGTAATGCTGCAACTTCTCCACCGTTTCCGCGAAGGACATCGACCTTCACGTCGGCAAGGATGCGTTTAGTCGTCTCTGTTCGGTAGGACGTAGCTCCAGCACCGACAGGATCAAGAATAACAGGAACTCCCGCTTCATTTGCGGCTTTTCCTGCTAGGATCATTGCTTCAACTTGCTCATTATTTAATGTGCCAATATTTAAAAGCAATGCTCCCGCTATTTTAGCTAGATCTTGTACTTCTTCTTTTGCATACGCCATAACAGGTGATGCGCCGATTGTAAGCAGTCCATTTGCTGTAAAATTCGTAACAACTACATTCGTCATACAATGGATAAGTGGTTGTACTTCTTTTATTTTTTCAAAAGCATACATCCTTAACACCCCAATTTCGTTTTTTAAAAATTAAATCTATTTTTTAGTAATACTTGTATAAACTTCTGTACGGTTGGTAATAACTGTTTACTACCATATAGTATTCCCCCTTTTTAGACAAGGCTTAATGCCTTGTCTTTTTTTATTGTTCACAGTTGGGGGTTAGGATTCTTTTCTAACGATGAGATTTTGGTTAGTGGGCAGATAATATTTTTAGGTTTTGCCGATATATTGAAAGTTACGCCGATATTTTTATTTTCCCGCCGATATATCCAAAGTTGCGCCGATATTTTTGTTTTCCCGACGATATATTAAATTCCGCCTTGCAAAAGTAGAAATAAAACAATAAAAAATGCTGTCCTTTGAAGCGGTTTGCAGTGACTAGCGCTTGCTAGCATGCTTTTTACTTCTAGGACAGCATCTTTTTCGTTCAATCTATGCTCACTCTTTACATTTTAACAATGATTTTCTAAAAACTTTCCGATACGTTGGACCGACTGTTCTAAATTTTCCATTGATGTTGCGTAAGAACAGCGAATATGTCCTTCTCCGCCAGAACCAAACACATTTCCAGGCACTACTGCTACCCGTTCTTCAAGGAGAAGCTTTTCTGCAAACTCACCCGAGTCATAGCCTGTATTTTTTATTGATGGAAACGCATAAAAAGCGCCGCCTGGTGTGTGACATGGCAGGCCAATTTCGGCAAATGATTTAACGACAAAATTTCGACGTTGATGGTAGCTTTGGACCATCTTCTTTACATCGTCTAACCCGTTTTGCAGCGCTTCAAGCGCCCCGTATTGAGCAGGTGTTGACGCACACATCATTGTATATTGATGGATTTTTAACATCGCCGCTGTAATATCTTCAGGTGCAAGTGTAAATCCTAATCTCCAGCCTGTCATCGCAAAAGCTTTTGAGAATCCAGAAATGACAACCGTACGTTCACGCATACCTGGCAGACGGGCAATCGAGTAATGGGTCGTATCATAGGATAGCTCTGCATAAATTTCATCCGATAAAACGAGCAAATCGTGCTTCTTAATCACATGTGAAATGAGCTCGAGCTCTTCTTTTGTCATCACGGCGCCTGTAGGGTTATTTGGAAAACAAATCATGACAAGTTTTGTTTTAGGAGTAATGGCTGCTTCTAATTGAGCAGGTGTTAACTTAAAAGAATCTTCCTTTTTCGTTCCTACGGAAACAGGAACCCCACCTGCTAGAGAAACTATTGGCGCATATGAAACAAACGTTGGCTCAACAACGATAACTTCATCACCAGGATCAACGAGTGCACGAATCGCTAAATCAATCGCCTCACTCGCACCGACTGTTACAAGCACTTCACTTGTTGGACTATAGTGGAGAGCAAATTCTTGGCTCATGTATTTAGAAATTTCTTCTCTAAGCTCTAACAGACCAGCATTTGCTGTATAGGCTGTAAACCCTCTTTCCATCGAAGAGAATGCTGCTTCACGAATATTCCACGGAGTCACAAAATCTGGTTCACCGACTCCTAGAGAAATTATATTATCCATCGTGGATGCTAAATCAAAGAAGCGTCGAATACCTGATGGCTGAATTGACTGAACGGCTTTTGACAAACGTTGGTTTACTCTTGTTGAATTTGTCATTACGGAGTCACCACTATTCTACGATCTTCCTCACCATCTTCAAACACAACCCCATCATGCTTATACTTTTTCAATTGAAAATGGGTCGTCGTTGAAATAACGGAATCGAGCGTTGAAAGTTTTTCAGAAACAAACCGCGCTATTTGTGACATGCTTTTTCCTTCAATAACCACGGATAGATCATAAGCACCCGACATTAAATAAAGCGCCTTTACTTCAGGAAAACGATAAATTCGCTCTGCCACATCATCGAACCCTACTCCTCGTTGTGGTGTTACCTTAACATCAATAACTGCTGTTATATTTTCCTGATCATACACTTTACTCCAATCAATGACTGCAGAGTAGCTCAGTATGACCTTTTCTTTTTCTAGCTTTTTTAAAATGCCTTCAACTTCCCCTTCGCTAAGGTCTAGCATTTTTGATAATGTATTTATACTAATGCGCCCATTTTCCTCAATAATTTGAAGAACTTCTATTTCTTTACTATTCACCCCGATACTCCCCTTCCTAGCTATTGGTTGTATGTGTATTTTTTATTTCGTCTATAATATCATATTAACAAACTTTAAGGACTTACTTTTCGAAAAATTCACGAAAGTAAACTTTTAGACTGGTAAGATTGATCAACTAGACGACTACTTATTTAAAGTGTTTTCTTAAAGATTGTTGCTCTTGTTTGTAAAGCATCCTAATTTAAAGGGAGGTTTTTAATATGCCTATAATTAATAAGGACTTGCATGATTTTGTGCCTGATAACAAAAGTGTAGCATTGCTTATTATAGATATGATTAATGATTTTGAGTTTGATGACGGTGAAAAGCTTTACGAGTTTGCCCTCCCTGCAGCTAAACAGATTGCCCTGCTAAAAGCTAGCGCTAAAAAACAGAATGTCCCTGTTATCTATGTAAACGATAATTATGGGAAATGGCAATCAGACTTTCGTCATCTCATTGATCACTGTTTGCATGATGGTGTTCGTGGACAAGCCATTACAGAGCTTCTTTTACCTGACGATGATGATTATTTTGTATTAAAACCAAAGTATTCTGGTTTTTATTCAACGCCACTCGATTTACTACTTCAGTATTTAAAAGTGAACACGCTAATTATTACAGGCGTTGCTGGTAATATGTGTGTTCAATTTACAGCAAATGATGCTTACATGCGGGACTTTTTATTGTATATCCCAGAAGACTGCGTTGCCTCAAATGACAAAATAGTAAATGAAGAAGCCATACATCTCATGAAAACTGTGCTGAAGGCATCTACAGCACATTCAACCCATTTGAAAATAGAAGAAATCATCACTAAAGCGAATCAATGTGAGCATAAGCCACTTTGATTAAACCATTGTAATGATTTGATCAACCGAAATAAAAAAGCAGTGAGAATGAACTGCACCCCACTGCTCCTTTTTTAAACTAGGTTTTAATAAAACGGTTTTAAAATATCTCTTTCAAGAATTCCTTGTCATGAGATAGCCAATGCTTCATGAGCTTTTGTGCTCCTTCTAAATCATGTAACTTCGCTTGTCCACATTGTTTCTCATTTGCAGCTGGAACTTCTTTTAATTCTATTGAGTAGTTCATCGTTTTTTCTAGAACATCGATAATGTCTTCCACCGTTGCTTCCCCACTAACAATTAAATAAAAACCTGTCTGGCATCCCATTGGTGAAAGATCAATAATGTCGAAATGATCTTGGTCTTCAGCGAAGCGGCGAATGTTTAAAGCAAGTAAATGCTCTAACGTGTGGATCGCTTCAGGACGCATCGCTTGTTTGTTCGGCTGACAAAAACGAATATCGAATTTATTAACAACACCGTCTGTTCCAACCTTGTGTGTCCCACAAGGACGAACGAATGGCGCTTTTACAATTGTATGATCGAGTTCAAAACTTTCTACTGTTGGCATAGCTGATCACCTCTAAGAAAATGTCTTTTTCCCAACAAGTATAAGGGATTTGAGTAGCATTTGTCTAATGAATTCTGAAAATTATATAAGATTATAAAATCACTAGCTACATCTTCATCCCTTAGCGATCACTATTGTTCATTTTTAAACGTCGGTTGATAACCGTTTAATTCAATCTTTTTAATTCCGTGTTGCTCTGCAAACTGGTAGACATCATCTGCATAAGTATCTGGCTTGAACCTAGCGAGCTTCCAGCGCATTCCTTTAGTTGGTTTGATAAGTACGTTCGGGATTCCTCTTAAGTTTATAAAATATATTTCTTTTACTTCATTAGCTGCTGCCTCTTTTTTTACGATAACGAGACCAAATAGAATTACCCGATACGTTAAGGTCGTTCCTTTTATTTTAAATTCATAGGACAAAAAAAGTGCACATACAAAAATTACTAATGCTATGTAAGGTAAAAACATGATCCGTTCATTTAACATAAATAAATTGATTATCGTTAAAAAGATCAATATGACCCAGATCATTTTTCCTTCTTTTGTTTTATAAACCTTCTCCAATACATTCCCCTCCAGCTGTTATTTCATTATTATCGTACCATTTTTAGTTGATCCTAGCACTTTTTCCTTTCATATTATTGTCATTTACTCTATAATATTTAGAGTACCGAAATATTTTTCAACAAGAAGGTGTGTACCGTGACGATAGAAAAAAAGAATATTGTCATTATGTGGTTTGCGAACTTTCTCGTTGCTGCTAGTGCAACAATGGTTTTACCATTCTTGTCTTTGTATATTAAAACGTTAGGTGAGTTTTCTGATGCATACGTTCAGCAATGGGCAGGTTACGTATTCGGTGTAACATTTCTCGTTGCCTTTTTATTTTCACCCTTTTGGGGAAGATTTGGAGATAAGTACGGTCGAAAGAAAATCCTAGTTATTACATCCGCAGGAATTGGGATCAGTGTCCTCTTAATGGGTTTTATCACCTCTGTTACAGAGTTGTTTATTCTCCGTGCTTTCATGGGGATCGTAACTGGTTTCATTCCAATGTCTGCAGCTTTAATCTCCGCACAATGTAAAAAAGAAACAGCTGGAAAAACACTTGGAACGCTACAAACAGGAACAGTAAGCGGTGGTTTATGCGGACCGCTGCTCGGTGGGATACTAGCCGATACAGTAGGGTTTCAATATACGTTTACGTTAACTGGTGCTGTCATTATTTTAGCTTCTTTTCTCGTATTATTTGGAATTAAAGAAGTTGTCTTTAAAGAACCAAACGAAGAGAAGAAAGTGTATACACGTAAAGATGTAATTATGCACATTTTTAAAAGTCCGATTTTAATGTCTGTCATGCTCATCTCACTCGTCATCCAAGCAGCTAACTTTAGTATTCAGCCATTATTAGCACTTTATGTTCATGAATTAACTCGAACTGAAAACTTAGCCTTTCTTGCTGGCTTTGCCTTTTCTGTCACTGGACTAGGAAATTTAGTGGCAACACGCAGATGGGGCGCATTAGGGGACAAGATTGGACATGGAAAAGTTTTAGTCATCTTGCTTTTGACATCAGCATTATTCTTTATTCCGCAAGCTCTCGTCACAGAGCTTTGGCAATTAATCATTTTACGATTTCTGTTTGGATTACAAATCGGCGGGCTGCTTCCTTGCATGACAGCCTATATTAGACAGTTGGCACCATTGTCTGTCCAAGGTGAAGTGCTCGGGTACAACGTCAGCTTTCGTTTTTTAGGCAATGTCATCGGTCCAGTAATGGGCGGGACAATTGCGGCAGCATTTGGGATTGGAATGGTCTTTTATATTTCAGGATTTTTACTCGTGATCAGCGGCGTCATTTTATGGATCTCTGTAGCTCGTGAAGGAAAAAGAAATGAAAAGAATGAAACGAACCTATCTGCGTAGATAATATGGAGTGGGTATAAAATAAAAGGCTGTGGAATGTTTGGACTAGATTTCCGAATAATCACAGCTTTTTATTTTTGCAGTTACCTGGTGAACCTAGGTGAGATGCTTAAAAATACAAACCGAGGGTTACCAAATTCAAACAGGTTTAATGATTGTTATTTAGGGAATTTATAGTAAAGCAGGGATTAGTTTGTGCCTCGTTGAATTTTTTATTTAGCTATTTATATGCATGTACATATTGGCTTCCTTCGTATTGAAGTAAAGAAAAGGATGAGCATTATGGAACCGAATCGCGTACCACCGCTTTTATTTTTTGCCGAATTATATGAGCGATTAAAGAAAGACCCCATTCAAGATTGGGCCGCTCAACTTGCTTTTTATTTTTTATTATCGATCTTTCCATTATTAATTTTTATTTTGGCACTACTACCCTACTTACCGTTAGATGTTTCACAAATCTATGAGTTTGTTGAGGAATATGTGCCTTACGAATTAGCTGATTTATTTATTACAACCGTATTAGAGCTTGTTGCAGAGCCTAAAGGCGGCCTGCTTTCATTTGGGATCATCGCAACAATTTGGTCAGCTTCAAACGGAATTAACGCTTTAATTCGTGCTCTTAACAAATCTCATAATATCGAGGAAACGAGATCATTTATTAAAGTACGTCTTTTATCAATTATTCTTATGCTTGGTTTAGTAAGCGTTTTTTTAGTCACTCTTGTTTTACCAGTATTCGGTAAGTTAATCCTCGAAGCGATTGACTCGGTCTTTCAAATTACGGATCATGCTTTTATTTTATGGAACCGCCTTCGCTGGGCAATCGGAATTGCTATTATGACAGTTGTCCTAATGGTGATGTATATGATTGGACCTAATCGAAAGCTCGGTTTTAAAGATGTAATCTATGGTGCTTTATTTGCAACGATCACATGGCAGCTAATTTCACTTGGGTTTTCTATTTACGTTACGAATTTTGCAAACTTCTCGGCTACTTATGGAAGTTTAGGTGGGGTCATTATTTTAATGTTTTGGTTTTTCTTAAGTGGACTAATCCTTGTAATTGGTGGGGAAATCAATGCGACATTAAAAAATTTAAAAGCGAATACAAAACAGACTTAAAGCAAAAGACAGTAAGGCAATTGAAAAATTCACTCTTCTTAAGCAATCGGCATTATTCTAAAAATTAGTTATAGGGAAATGGCTGAATTAAGATGGGCTGAATCCACCTCCATTAAATAAGAAGTCTTGTCAAGAAATGAGTAACTAGCCATAGTAAAATAAGCGGAGATTTTTCGGTTAGATGCAGAATGAAGCTCGTACAGGGGTATATAGGGGGAGATTTTCCGATTATGCAAAGAAAAATGATCCAATTTCAGTTTTTTTGAGTCAATAGGCGGAATTTCTCCGTCTATTCAAGCTATTTTCAGTGCTAATTACTAATTAAGCGGAATTTCTCCGTTTATTTATCAGATCGGGTTCTTAACCTGTTCCCCCAGCCGATAAGAGCGCACCCTAACGACCCCAGATGCGGGAATCAGCATCTTTTTATCGACTAGTTGAGAAAGCACTTTTTTTACCGTCTTGTCACTTAGCTTCAAATACTTCTCGACTTCTATAGGGGATATAGCTTCTCCTTTTCGAATCGCTAGACGCAGCACTTCCTTTTCTACTAAGGATAAAGTTGTCAGGTCAAGTTCATCCCCCAACCATCGGCCAATCACTTGCTGAACAATTTGTTGGCATCGACGAGGCTTCTCATTAACTTGGTCATAAGAAAAGCGTATCACGGTCCATCCGTCAATCACCAACTGGTTTTGACGTTCCAGGCTGTCGGAAAATTGCCATCTGCTTATGTTCTTTAAGTGAGGGCCGTATCCGTCAATCTCAAAGCAAATCCGGATAACTGGCCGGATATAAGCAAAATCCAAATACCTTGTGCCATCCTTGAAATCATTGACTTCATATTCTGGATACAGATACCTAAAATGGTGAAATAAAGGCCACCAAACTTCCTTTAAAAACAACATTTCAGCATGTTTATGCCCCTCTTGTAAGCGCCGCAAACGTTCACCGGTTCTTGCCTGTGAATGAGTATTCATAAAATCTGGTATTCTTCTTCAAATCCCATAGCATCCCTCCTCCTATCCAATGATCATGTCTTTTAAAGGACCCTAAACTATTGATTTAATCATTTAAACAAATGAGTAGACTAACTTCAAAATTATTCAGTTAGCCTAAATGACTTAATTAAAATCTCAAAATAAAAAACCGTTCTTTCCTCAATTTCTTCTACTATCAAAATTGGTGTTACCTTCACTGACCTTTATATAGACCTGAATCGAATTATAAAATGTATTCAGGAACTCCTACTTCGCAAACATCTTTTCCCGATACTTTTCAAAGGAATTTTCAGGTAGGTTATTAAATAGTAAGAAAATCGAAAAACATGAGTATTTAATTTTCATACATATTCCATGCCATGAATAAATCATCTCGATTTATAATAATTCATTTGAACTCAGGAAAATTTTTAAAATTAGTGGCGTTATTGCGAGTGAAAAGAAGAATTTTAATGTGTCTTAAATTGGAGAAATTAAAATGCAAATAAAGCCCTGAAGAGTAGCTAACATAATAAGAGAATTAAGGAAGGATTTGAAGGTAGAACTATTTTTAGTATAATAGTATTCGTAAATTTGTCAATTAGTTTTCTATATATTTCGACACTATCTTATCATTTCTATTTCCCATAAAGATGAATGCTATTGCTTTCCTTTATTTTAACATAGATATCCAAATGCTTCTTTTCACCTTAAAATTCAGATAGCAAATCACATCAAAATCACAAGAAGTAAATATTTATTTCCACCTATGTGAAATAGGTGTGTGAATTACCAGATGTTTTCCGTATGTTTAACAATAAAACACTGATATAACAACAAAAAATCACATGTGATTTCTGCTGTGAAACCGCACGTGATTTTGCGTGTTAATGGCTTGTTTGCACCTCTGAAGTAAACCCGTTAAATTTTCGTATTGAGGTGTTTTCATTTCTAGCAATTATTTCGTTACTGCTACTTGAAGTGTTGCTTTTTCATCTTCAATTTCATCATTCAAGTGATAGAACACTTTAGCGAACCAGGCAATAGTGATTGTAATCATAGATAAAATGCCTAAGAGTGTAAATAGAGCCGTTAAGCTCCACATTTCAGCAAATAGTCCACCGAACGCTGCCCCTACTGGCATTCCTGATTGAGCCAATAGCGTCCGTACAGCGAATACACGCCCACGGATTTCATCAGGCACACGCTTTTGATAAAACGTGGTGTTATTAATTGTAAAGATCATTGCAAAAAAGCCAGAAAACATAACAACAATTAACGCCATCCAATAAGTCGTTACCCAACCGAGCAATGCGAGTAATGCTCCGCCCATCCATAGGCTTCCTAACATGATACGACGAAGGTTTTTCGGTTGTTTGAATGTCCCTGTTACTAAAGATCCTAACAGCATCCCCAATGGAAATGCTGACATAAACAAGCCGTATTGAAACTCATTTCCTCCTAGGTGATCAAGGACAAATGGGAGAAACATCGGCATCGCTGCCCCAGAACTAAAGTTAGATACCATAAGTAGTATTCCGATCCAGAATAACACTGGGTATATTCGATAAAACTTAAGCCCTGCTTTAAATTGGACAAACCATGTTTCCTTTTTTTCTGATGCAACTTTCTTTTTTGAGCTAGGTATAAATAAGAGGACAAAACCAGATACAGCCATACAAAAAACTAAAAACGACAGAACTGGAACTACGCCTAACACAGACATGAGTAATCCACCAAGTGCTGGACCGATGAGCATCATGAGTTGCATCGTTCCTTCTAGCAAGGAATTTCCTTTGAGTAACCGATCTTTCGGTAAGATTTGAGCGACATAAGCCATACTCGTTGGACGGAATAATGGTTCTGCTACCCCCATAATCGCTGCAACCACATATAAATGCCATACGTTCAGCATTCCTAAAGGAAAGAGAACGAGCGGAACTAAAAACACCACTGCACGAACCCATTCAGATAAGATCATAATCTTTTTTCGATCAAAACGGTCTAAATACGGCCCAGCCAAAAGTGTCGTTAATAAAGACGGGACCATGAACGTAATCCAAATGCTTCCCATCGCCATTTTCGATCCTGAAAGCTCGTAGACAAGCCAAGAAATAATAAACGTAGCAAACGTTCCCCCAAGTGCAGAAGATGCCTGTGCAATCCAAACGGCAGAAAACGCACGATTTTTAAATAAATCTCCCATTTATTTTCGCCTTCCTTTTTTATTTAGCTTTTTTCTCAAAGATTGTTGGTTTTTCTATCGTGACCTAATTCACCAAACCTTAAAAAGTGTTTTTTTGCATTCTTGTAATGTTTTACAGAAAGTCTACCTGCCTAAGCATTAAAAAATTCATTCAGCAATTGTTCGATTCCCTTATATCCTTCTTGTCTAAAGCGATATTGAGCTTGTTGGTTTTCAAAAATGACCAGACTAAGTAATCCTGCCGAACGCAGGACAATTAAGTGATGGTGTGCTGTACTTTTTGCTAACCCAATAAATTTTTGGATATCGGAGAACGTTCGATCCCCTTGAGCCAAGTACTTCAGTATTTTCAGTCGATTTTCATCACTTAAAGCCCGTATTTTTCTCATTAGTTCAATCGATGGACTTCCTTCAACCACTGGCTTTGCATCCACTGGATAAAAGTAAATATACTGATCGATAGTCTTCTCATGCAAAACTGTTGGAGTGTAATGATACTGTGGAATTAATATAACCTCTCGACTACTATCCTTCGGTGGAATAATACCATTTGTCATTTTTTCAACGACTTGGTGAGCTTCCATTACGTTAAGCAGCTCTTCGGCTTTGTTTACACTTGCTCTTAGGTTCGTTAAAATTTGCTGATCCACCGTTGTAAAATAAGTGTCGTACCATTCTTTTAGAAGTGGAATGATATCTTTTACGTCAGGTGGAATTTGGTCCTTAAATTCCGTGCATTCATACGCTGGCGTGATTAAGCTTTTCATATCTTCATTTGCTATTTGATCAAAAAGTTCTAGAATGTCGACTTGTTCATCAAATGACTGTGACATCAAGTAATATTGAATAACAACAACTTTAATTCTCGTTTCCTTCTTACTCACTTCCTCAAGAAATTCCTCACTCACTGTTGTTTTTACCTTATTGACCCAACTAGTTCCAAGATCAATCCTTTTTTGTGCGCCTTTATCGGAAAACACATAAAAGCTAGTTAAAAACTCAAAGATAGGATGAAATCTAACGGTAACCTTCATTTTGTTCGACTCCAATCGAAATGTTTATAGTTCGATTATATTCGAACACTTTACTTTTAGCAACTTAAATTTTGTAAATATTTTCAATTGGGTTTCAGGTAAAACAAAAAAATAGTCACTACTTTAATTAGTAGTAACTATTAGGTATCACTCATTTAGTTCGCTAATCCATCCATAAGGTACAGGTGAAATAAATTCGCAATTTTTTCTTTTGAAATTCGCTCATTTTTTATTCCCCACGTATGAGCAAGTGATATATACATCTTCAAAATTAGAAACGCTGTTAATTTAGGATCACAAGGCTTTAATTGACCTTTGTCTAAAGCATAAATAACTTCTCTTTCAATAAACAAGAGAACTTCTTCTTCTAATCGAGCAAGCGCATCGATACAAGCTGGGGTACCGAATTCTTTCACTTCTTGAAAAAGTGTTATCGTCAAAGAATGTTGTTCTCGGAAATCGAGAATTCGTAACATGGCTCGATGTAAGTTGGTTGCAAATGGCTGTTCATGGTTAATTTCCTCCATCGCCACTCGTTTCATTTCTCTCGCCAAGTCATCAATAATTTCTTGAAATAACTCCTCTTTTGTTGCAAAAAATGTATAAATCGTTGCCTTACCAACTTTTGCAATCTTCGCTACTTGGTCCATTGTTGTCGCTTTGTAACCAAATAATGAAAACGATCTTGTTGCGGCTTCTATAATGATTTTCTTTTTATCTTTCGGCACGATTTTTCCCCCTACACCTTCCAATAGTTTTAATTATAAGATTTTATCTGTGTATGTTTCAAAAATATCAATTTATTCTTATTTTACAATAAAGACGCTATTACTGGTGAAAAAGTTACAAAAAACAAAAGTAAAAAAGTACCAGCCATCTCTCTAGTGAGGCTTATGCAAAAATTCATTCGCATAGACGCCCACAAATAATAGAGATGGAGGTACTTATCATTAGGTCTATTAACGCATATTGTTAATTAACAACCGTTGACAGAGCTAGCATTTTAATTAAGGCTGGTAATGAATTGGAGAACCTGGTCCAATATCGATACCAAACGTCATCCAAACAATTAACATGATAACCCAGACAATTGAGAATACAATTGAGTAAGGAAGCATTGTCGAGATTAATGTTCCAATTCCAACCTTCTTATCATACTTTTGCGCAAATGCGATCACAATTGCAAAGTAAGGCATAAGTGGCGAGATGACATTTGTAGTTGAGTCCGCAATACGGTAAGCTAACTGCGTAAATTCTGGTGAATACCCTAAGTTCATCATCATCGGAACGAAGACTGGCGCCATAATTGCCCACTTGGCAGAAGCACTTCCGATAAATAAATTAATGATACCAGCTACGAAAATAAACGTTAAGATTAATGGTAGTCCCGTAAATCCTGTTGTCTGTAAAAATTCAGCACCTGATACAGCTAGGATTAATCCAAGCTTCGTCTCGTTAAAGTAAGCGACGAACTGCGCTGCAGCGAAAGCTAAAACGATATAGGCACCCATTGTCGCCATCGTATCAGATAATTGATCGGCAACATCTTTATCGGTTTTAATTGATTGTGTAATCTTTCCATAAACAAAACCTGGGATAAAGAACATAATTAAAATGACTGGAACAAGTGACGCAAAGAATGGTGAGTTAATAACTTCTCCATTTTCACCACGTAGCGGCCCCCACTCTGGAACAATTAACAGCGCAATAGCAGCACTTGTTACGATAAACGCTAGAAGTGCTCCAAGTAAGCCTTTCTTCTCTACTGATGAAATTTTACTAACCGTTTCTGTAATGCCACCCTCGTATTTTCCTAAACGAGGTTCAACAATCTTATCTGTAACAATCGTACCAACAATCGTTAACATAAATACACTAGCAATCATGAAGTACCAGTTCATAGCGTAGTTCATAGCTGCTGCATACTCTGGGTTTAAAACAGCCGCAGCTTCTTGAGTTAATCCACCTAATAATGGATCAAGTGAAGTAAGTAATAAGTTGGCACTAAATCCAGCTGAAACCCCTGCAAAGGCTGCAGCAAGTCCTGCTAATGGATGTCGGCCTAATCCAGCAAAAAGGACAGCTCCAAGCGGTGTTAAAACAACGTAACCTGCATCGGCAGCCATACTAGACATAATTCCACCGAATACAAGCGCAGCTGTAATTAACTGCTTTGGAACAGATGTCACTAACGCACGTAATGCCGCACTAATTAATCCTGAACGTTCGGCAATACCGATACCCAACATCGTTACTAGTACAGTACCTAACGGTGCAAACCCTGTAAAGTTTGCTACCGCACTCGTAAACATATATTGAATTCCTTCTGCGCTCATTAGGTTCTTAACTTCAAGGATTTCCCCTTCGTTTGTGGGGTGCTCGATAGAAAGACCAATGGCCGAAAGAATACCTGAAAGTAAAATAACTGCAAATGCAAAAATAGCAAATAGCGTTACTGGGTGCGGTAATTTATTTCCGACGCTTTCAATCACATCAAGTGACCGGTAAACGACACCTCTATTTTTATCTCTCATGCTTAACCTCCTCAAAAACTATTAGAAAATTATTATACTAAAAACACATTTAACTATTATAAACAATATTGAGATAGGATTAAAGGCAATTACTAAAATTCAGCATTTTCAAATTTATCCTTTTTATAACCTTAATTTTCCGCATCTAGTTAAGCTTTATTCTTTTTTAGTTCGTTAATTTAAAATAAATATGGCTATCAAATATGGCTATCAGTCCTATTAGGTTGATTGATTTGAAAATATAGTTTTAATTAAATTCTTTTTTTCTTAAATCTTGTCCGTTTTCTAAAAGATATTGGTCCTTTTTATTCTATTGGAAAGTTAATCATCACCGGGTTGGTTGTTCACGCCTACCCTAAAATAGAAACGGCCTAGTTGTGACAAAATTTACATAATAGCCTAAATCTTTGAAACAGATCAAATAAAAGGGTCAAACCCTGTTCGCACCTTCTCCTTGGCTTTTGAGTCCAAAAGATGGTCATCTTCATAAAAAACGTCCAAATCCGAACCAAAAAGTAAAAATTTCCAATAAAACAGCGGTTTTGATGTATATTTATTATAAAAACGGTTACGATGATAGCAACTAAGTAAAATTAGTAGATTTGGGAGGGTAAATTATGAATAAAACTGAACTAATAAACGCGGTGGCTGAACACTCGGAGTTAACGAAAAAAGATGTTTCAACTTGTGTAAATTCACTTTTTGAAGTTATTTCTGACACACTATCAAAAGGTGACAGTGTCCAAATTATCGGTTTTGGTAACTTTGAAGTGAGAGAGCGCGCTGCAAGAAAAGGTAGAAACCCACAAACGGGTGAGGAAATCGAAATCGCTGCTAGTAAAACTCCTGCATTCAAAGCAGGTAAGCAATTAAAAGATGCAGTTAAATAAGTAAAACTTAGGACTGATCCACATTATTTACTGCTCATTGCGACTTCGAGTAGCTGGAGAAAGACTTATGTGAACAAACTGTAAAATATATTGGTACAAGAAAAAGGCCGTTTTTTACGGCCTTTTTGCATTTTTTATTTTTTTATTCCGCATAGTACATGACAGCGATCGCACCTGGCCCTGTATGTGTACTAATAATTGGCGTTGTGAATGCAATGTTTATTTTGTCTTCTGCCACACCATCATTTATGAACGATGTTTTTATTTGATTTGCTAATGATTCCGTGTCAGCATGAGCAATTCCGATGGATTTTACCGTCTTCCCATTCATATCTTCTTTAAACTGTCCTTGAACATATTTTATTAATTGAGAGTACGTTCTGACTTTCGTCACTGGCGTATAAACTCCATCTTCAAGAGATGCGATTGGTTTAATTTTTAATAACGAACCAATAAGTGCTTTACCCCTACCGATCCGTCCACCTTTAACTAGATAGTCTAACGTATCGACCATAATGAATAGCGAGGAATTGGCCCGTACTTCATCTAAGCGTTTTAAAATTTCTTCCTTGCTTTTCCCTTCCTTTGCCAGCTTTGCCGCTTCAATCACTTGAAAGGATAATGCAGCAGAAATAAATCTAGAGTCTACTACTGTCACTGGAACATCAACTAACCCAGCAGCCGTTTCAGCTGCAGTAACGGTTCCACTCATTCCTGATGTCATATGTATGGAAATAATTTCACTTCCGTCTTCACCTAAGCGGTTATATGTATCTACAAAAGTACCAACAGCAGGTTGTGATGTTTTAGGTATTTCCTCACTTTGTGTTAGTTTCTCAATATATTCTTCGGACGTGATATCAACACCATCTAGATAGGACTTTCCATCAATTGTTACAGACAATGGAACGACCTCAACGTCTAATCCTTCTAATTGCTCATAAAAATCTACAGTTGAATCCGTTACAATTTTAATTTTTGTCATACTAGCCCCTTCTTTATGCCTTTTAAATAATAGTTTACCAAGATAAAGTGAAACTTCTTCAGTGGGAGGTTCTCATCCCTCACTGAAAATTAGTAGAAACAATCAGGTTGTTACTGTGGCCCACATCAAGTGGGTCACACCGTTGCCACAGGACGCAGCGACCTTAGTCTGTGTCCATCGTCTCCCACTTAGCTATGCGCTTCCTCTAAGGCTTGATGTGGGAGTCTTAGCGCCAGTTAAACGGGATTAATAGATAATTTTAATTATAGCTTATTCCTCTATTAAATACTTGTAAAGTGTATTAGGAAAAATGACATACAGTTTTCCGATTTATTTACTGGCATTAAGAAGTGGCAGAGTCCCTTAGCAAGTAGCGCCCTAATGCATTCTATAGTTTTTTGCTCTAGTAGGTATGTAACTGCCTTTTCGTTACCGAGTTCTCTTAGGTTTTTTTCTCGCGGGTTCGTAATGACTCTTTCGTTACCAATCTCTCCTAATTTTTTCCTCCATCGGCTTCGTAACTGCTCTTTCGTTACCGTTTTCTCCTAATTCCTACCTCTCGCGGTCACGCTCTCCCAGATTGAAAGTAAAAATTAAGATTGACACTTTAGTGAACTTTTATATATTATATTGTTAACCAAAATATCAAAAGAGGTGAACATATTGTCTACTGCATCTAAATTTAAAACAAAAGATTTAGTCATGGTTCCATTGTTTGTAGCCCTTATGGCTATCGGAGCAAATGTAACGTCATTTTTAGTGATTGGAGGAGTACCTATTACTCTTCAAGCTATCTTTGCTATAATGGCTGGTGCTTTATTAGGAAGTAAATTAGGTGCTACCGCAATGACTGTCTATATGTTAGTCGGTTTAATAGGAGCTCCGATTTTCGCGCAAATGAAAGGTGGATTAAGTACACTTGTTTCACCTACTTTTGGATTTATCCTATCATTTATTTTAATTGCATATGTCACTGGAAAAATTATTGAAAAAGCTAGTGTAGCTACGTTTAAAACGTTCTTATTCGCATGCTACACAGGACTTGCCATTACGTATATTCTCGGTACCAACTATATGTACTTTGCCTACATTACGATTGCACAAGCTCCAGACGGATTTACTTACAAAATGGCATGGGTTTGGATGGTCGCTCCATTAATTAAAGACCTTATCGTCACTGCTATTGGAGCTATTATTTGCGAGCGTGTCTATAATGCAACGAAGAAAAATGCAAGAGGCTACGACGTGGCGTCATAAAAGCAGAAAAAATCAAGTGCCAGGCACCTTCAACACTGTACAATATTGCAGTGCTGAAGGTGCCTGGCACCGTTTAAATAAATAAGGATAGGTAATAAAATATGGTGATGCCGATAGCAAAAACTATCGCTCTGAAGACGAATACATAGACAGTTTCTGGTAATGTTTTTTTACAAATCCATAAAAGGATAGCGAAGGCTATCGTTAAAAAGGACTCATAGCCGAATAGTTCAAGGAAGCTTTTATCGTCATTTTTTCGTGGCTTAAATGCAAAATAAAAACAAATGAAGCCAATGCCACTAAACAGCAACAAAATTATCATAGGTCCTATACCAATAGACTTCCTACTATCTTCCACTTGATCAACAGCTCCCCCAGTATCGATCACCTCATAAGGAACCGCATGTTCATTTCCTTGCAAAAATCCCACTAAACTAGGAACGAATAAAACAATCATAAGAATCGACGCAAAGGTTAGTGCAATAATATATGTTTTTTTAACACTATTGAGGTTATGAAAGTCTTTGTTTAATGGCTCTCTGCTAATAATGTCGTTCAGTTTACGTCTAACTTCCGTATGTTCCACCTCACTCATTGTTGCTTTCTGGCCTAATGCCCTTAAGTGCTCATCATACTCGGTAATCTCTTTCAGTTCTTTCATGTGAATAGCCCTCCTTTTCTAATTGTTTTTTTAACGCTTTTAACCCTCTTACTAAGGTTGTTTTCACTTTACTTTCGCTCCAACCAAGTATTTTAGTCGTTTCATCTATCGAAAACCCTTTGATTTTACGGAGAATTATCACATCTCGGTAGTTACGCTTTAGCTTACTTAATGCAAAATATAACTCTCGTTCCGTTTCATTCGCTGTAACAATGTGTTCTGCAGAAGGATTACTTGTTTTAAAAAGAAAGAAGGGGTTCGTCACAATAGTTTTTGTTCTTTTTTTACGAAGGTAGTCAATCGTTACATTTCTTGCTATTCTAAATAACCAGCCTTTCGCATTGTTTCCATCAAACAAATGGAAATGACTATGTGCCCGTACAAATGTATCTTGCATTAAGTCTTTCGCTTGCTCATGTTCATGGATCATGAAAAAAATATATTGAAAAAGTTCCCTGCTATGAAGTGTGTACCAAGCATTTATCGTTTCTATTACGTCCTCTTGCTCCAAAGCTTTCTCTCCCTTCTATAAAAATTTATACTTTTACAACGAATGAGTTTGAAAAAAGTTACATTTTTTCTAAAAACTCACCTAAACCAAAAAGACACTCGGTCTCCCAAGTGCCTCATTAATTATGAATTGACTTTTATCTTTACGGTTTCTTTACCTAGTTTAGAGATGTTTTCACTGGTATTGTATTTCAAGAAACAATCTCTCCATCTTCAATCTCAAAAGAATCTAATAAGTATCCGTCATCTTCCCTAATGAACGTAAACGTTACCGATAGAACATCATTCGCTGGATAGCCATATCTCGCATATTGATGGGAAGATCCACTATAATTATCTATATCATAAAATTCAATAAAGATATTCTCTCCAGTAACAATAATCGTATCGCCGTGCTCCTCAAATTGAAGCTCCTCTTCTGGAATTAAACGAAGACCAGGATTAAGAATCGTCTCTCTGACCGTTTCATAGTAACTATTTGACACATTAATTGTAGAATTGTATACGTTGGACTCGTGAATATACTCTTGAAAAGGCTCTTTATAGACTAATATTTCTTCGTCCTGATCAAAAATTCGATCAATCATATAAAAAAGTCCATCCTCTGTTACTTTCGAATCTAACAGTCTTTTAACTTCTTCAAACGTATGAAACTGTTCATTGTAAAACAGATCTCCATACGGGCTATGATTTTGAAAGAGCTTCGATGCAGTGGTGAATATTTCATTTAAATGATATACAATTTCTCTTTCATCAATAGACGAACATCCACTTAAGAGAAGAACAAATAAAATAACACTAACCTTTTTAAATCTATACCACATATACATTCCCCTAACAATTAAATACTACATCTATATAGACGTATTTACCCATTGTTAGGTTTCAATAATCTACAAATTCCCTGAAATTTTTTTCTAAAAAGTGGTTTCGTGTATTTTGTTAATACCTGTTCATTTTGGGATCATCGTGTGAAATATTATCTTAACATCTTTTCTAGGAGCTAAAAAAATAAAATGAGCCCAAAGTCATTACAAAATCATTGCTGCTAGCCAACCAAAAACAAGCAATGGAATATTAAAATGGATGAATGTTGGAACACAAGTATCCCAAATATGATCATGTTGTCCGTCTGCATTTAATCCAGCGGTAGGGCCAAGCGTACTATCAGATGCAGGTGCTCCAGCGTCTCCTAATGCTCCAGCTGTTCCGATTAAAGCAATGATCGCTAGTGGACTAAATCCTACAGCCACACCTAGAGGAACAAAAATAGCTGCAATTATCGGAATCGTTGAGAAGGATGATCCAATTCCCATCGTAATAAACAAGCCTACAAGAAGCATCATAAATGCTGCTAATCCTTGGTTTTGGCCAATAACACCCGCTACTTGTTCAACTAGCAGATCCACATGCCCCGTTTCCCTAATAACAGCAGCAAAGCCTGATGCGGAAAGCATAACAAAGCCGATAAAAGCCATCATTTTCATACCATTAGTAACGAGCTCATCTGACTCTTTCCATTTCATCGTTCCACTTAAATAAATGACAACTAACCCTGATAGTGCGGATATGATCATTGATTTCGTATAAATTTGAACGATTAATGTAACTACGATTGCAAGAATCGCAAAAACAATCGAGCGTTTCGAGTAGTTTTTTTCCAAAATTTGCTGACTATTCATTAATTCTCTCGTTTTATAGTTTCGTTGTTTCCGATAAGTAATTAACACGGCAACAAGTAGTCCAATGATTAAACCTGCGACGGGTAACAATAATGCCGTTGGTATATCCGAACGATTAATGACAAGTCCACTTTCCGCCATATTCGCTTCGACAATATCATGATAGATAGCACCAAAACCATAAGGAAGTAAAATATAAGGTGCTGTTAATCCAAAGGTAATGACCGTTGCAATTGCGCGACGATCAACTCCCAGTTCATTTAAAATTTTCAAGATTGGCGGAATTAGAATAGGGATGAACGCAATATGAATTGGAACGACGTTTTGTGAAAAGCACGATATAGTAAGTATAATAATAAAAATTAATGCCTTTGATAATGCCTTTTTCCGACTGTCTCCCTCTTTCCCCACAATAGCAAGTGCCATGTTTACAATAACATCAGGTAACCCTGTGCGACTAATAGCGATAGCAAAACCACCTAGTAACGCATAGCTTAACGCTACATTTGCACTGCCTCCAAGTCCATTTGTAAACACATCAATTGTTTCAGTTAAACCTAAGCCTCCAATTAGTCCACCAACCAATGCACCAATAACAAGGGCAATAACTACGTGAACTCTAGCTAAGCTTAACACTAGCATAATAAGAACAGCGATGATGACTGCATTCATTAAAATATCCTCCTTAACACCCAAAGCACTTTAGTATATTAAATGATTAACATGCTAAAGACTATCATTCTTTCTCCTTTCAAGTCAATGTAATATTTTTCTAGAATAGTTGTTGACAAAGGTATCTTGTAAATGTGGAATATTGGTTCCTTACTAGAAGCTGAAAGCGCGAGTGACATTTATCTTTTTATAAGGCTGACCGAGCCAATCAACAATTATCAAGGAAGAGCTTGGCATATAGCACAAAAAAAAGACTGACCTGCCAGCCTTGAACGTATTTGTTCAAAGTGACATAGTCAGTCTCTTTGCTATTACTATTTTATTTTTGTGCATCTTCAATTTCAGCTTGTAGCATTTCTAAAATCATCTTGCCATCTTCTCCAACTACTTGGTCAACAAAGTACTCACGAACTGGTACTGCTAAAGCTCTAAAAGCATCTCTTTCAGCTTCCGTTAACTCAATTACTTCTGTTGGATGCGTTTCACTTTCGATGATAGAGTCTAGTAACTCCTCATTTAACTGTGCTTGAAGGTCAAATCCTACTGGACGCATTTCCTCTACCGTCTCATCAATCATGTTGCGAATATCTTCTGGTAAACCATTGTAGAAGTCTGGATTTACTGTTGTCATCGCTACATAAATATTATGTCTAGAGATCGTCATATGACTTTGTACTTCATGGAATGACGCGTCTTCGATGAAGAAGATAGGGTTTTCTTGACCGTCAACAACGCCACGATCTAGTGATGTATATAGCTCTCCCCAGCTCATTGGTGTTGGATCTGCACCATAGGCCTCATATGAGCGTACAATTAGTGGTGATTCTTGTGTTCTCATTTTAAATCCATTGAAATCATCTGGTGTACGTAACTCACGGTTCCCTGTCCACTGCATCGCACCTTCAGTGAAGAATGCAAGTGGTTTAATATTATGTTCCTCGTATTTATTTGCAAGGTGTACGTTTAAAGCTTCACTTGTATTTAAAATCTCTTGATTTAATTCCATATCATCTGTAAATAAAAATTGCAGTGCAAAAAGTTGTCCTTCATCAACCATTGTCCCAGTAAATCCTGGAGAAACAATCGCAAATTCAACAATTCCACTTTGAAGTTGCTCAACTTGGTCTACTTCACTTCCTAGACCTCCAAATTCAAAGACTTCAATGTTAATTTGTCCATCTGATTTTTCATGAAGACGGTTTGCGAACTCTTTTGCATATTCATATTGAACTTGACCTTCCATCTCTTCTGTTACGAATGTCCAGTTGTAAGTACCTTCCCCACCTGCATCTTCACTACCACAAGCTGCAAGTATCACACTCATCATGATGGCTAACGTAAGTAACATGAACTTTTTCTGTTTAAAAAACATCAAATACCCCCTGTGTTTTTATATGAAACTCTCTTTCTTACATGAAATAACGATAGAAAAGAGAAATTTCTTCAAATAATATAATTAATATCGATGCAATTAATAGCATGACAATATACGGCGGTGTTCCCCGTATTACGTCTAAATACGATTTGTTAAAGACCGCACTTGCGGTAAATATATCGACTCCAAATGGCGGTGTTGCAGAACCTAATGCTGCCTGGAACGTAATAACGACACCTAAGTGAATTGGGTCGACTCCAGCTTGTATAGCGATTGGGTAAAAGATTGGCGTTAAAATTAAAATAACAACAATTGGGTCTACAAACATACAGCCGATGAAAAAGAAAATCGCTACGATAAATAAAACTGTAAGTGCAGATGGATCCCCACCCATCACGTTATTTGCGACCATTTGTGGAATACGAGCGTAAGAAATGACATATGAAAATGCTTGACCGCCAGCAACTAGTATAAAGACTGCCGATGTTACTAGCCCCGTTGATAACGCAATTTTCGGGATTTCTTTTATTTTTACCGTTCTAAAAATAATGACCTCTAAAACTAGTGCATATAAAACCGAGATCGCAGCCGCTTCTGTCGGACTAAAAACCCCTGAATAAATTCCCCCGATAATAATGACTGGAAATCCTAGCGGAAGTAATGCTTTACGCGTAAATACCAATCGCTCTTTCCATGTAGCTTTTGGTACCATTGGGATGTTTTTTACTCGTGCATAAATGTAGCTATACACCGCAAACATTGTGAAAACTAAAATTGCTGGACCAATTCCAGCCATAAATAGCTCACTTACAGAAGCTCGTGGTGCAGCAAGTGCGTAAATAATCATCGCAATACTCGGCGGTACTAATAAGGCAAGATCACTCGCATTGATGATGAGAGCAATTGCATTGGAGTCCTTATAGCCTACCGAGCGTAATCGTTCGCGCATAGGCTTACCGATCGCTACAACTGTTGCCTGAGTTGAACCTGAGATCGAACCGAATAACGTACAAGCAGCAGCGGTTGTAATTGCGTAACCGCCTCTAAGATGTCCGATAAAAGAACCGACAAAATCTAATAGCCGTTTCGATGTTTTTCCGGTAGACATAATGTCTGCTGCAAAGATAAACAGCGGAACCGCTAATAGAACGTAAGGAGATATTCCTTGGATCATTTGCTGAATGAGAAATATCGGATCGATGTTTGGAATAAAAAATATGACAACGATAAGTGGTGCAGCAATTAAAGGAATTAACATCGGAAAACCTAGCACTAAAAAAATAACCATTAACGTCAGTAAAGTTGCTACCATAGTTGTCCCTCTCTATTCATTTTTTTTCATAGATTAAGAGGGTAAAAGAGCCCTCAATTCTCCGAGTAATCTTTTTTCTCTGTTGCTAAATACACCTCTTTTTCCTTTATGTTTATCCACATATTTCGTAAGAATTGAATTCCTCCTAATGTTAACCCGAGTGGAATAAAACTAAGCAACATCCAAACAGGAATTTGGAGCGCCATCGTCACTCTTCCTCTTTCTAGGACGGAATACATATAACCAAATGCGTAATAAGCAAGTGTGAATAAAATAATAGCTGTCACGGCTGGGATGAATATCGCAAGTGCTTTCCTAACCTTTGGCGGGGCTATGTCAAAAAATGCAGACATACTAATGTGTCGACCTTTTCTTGCTGCATAGCTAATCCCCATAAATGTCGCGAGGATAACCGCAAATTCACTAATCTCACCTGCAAAAGCCCAACTTTTCCCTGTAATTGCACGGCTAAGAACATTACCAGCAACCATTACAGCAATGAGAATGACCGAATAACTCAAGATCCACTCTTCGACTTTCATTATTCCACGGTCAACCTTTTGAATAATATTCAAATAGTTTAGCCTCCTCGTTTATGTATTCTAAGTTGTCTGAAAACACGACATACATTAATGATACTGGGATTATATTTCCAACTCAACTGGCTTATATAGGCGTTTGTCTTGATCGTTTACGATATATTCACGTAACGGAAACTTACCCAAGTCATATATAGATATCCTCTTATCTCCTTGCATATATGGCTAAATACTCCCAAAAAGGGTAATTTGGGAAGAAAGAAGGGGATAGAAAGTTCGTTGAAAAGTGGTTCAAATAAATATGAAGGAAAAGGAAACAAATTGAAAGAGGAATAGAAGATGAATGAAAGAGAAAACGGTGCCAGGCACCTTTAGCGCGATAGCGCATTAAAGGTGCCTGGCACCGAAATCTTTTATTTTTGATTGAGTTGTTCTGCGAGGTTGGCTAATGTGCGCGCCATTGCTCCTGTTCCGCCTTTTGGTCCTGTTTCGGTTCCTTTTGAGCTCCACGCGGTTCCTGCGATGTCGAGGTGTACCCAAGGCGTGTCGCCTGCAAATTCACCAACGAATAAACCAGCTGTGATGCTTCCTCCTGGACGGCCTGGTGAGTTATTCAAGTCGGCTACATCACTCGTTTTCAGCATTTTTCGGTACGGTTCAAAGCTCGGTAATCTCCAAACCCACTCCCCTGATTCGTAAGCTGAGTACAATAATTTTTCCATGAGCTCCTCATTGTTCGTAACAGCTCCTGTCGTATACTCACCTAAAGCAATGATGACTGCTCCTGTAAGTGTAGCTACATCGACAATATAGTCAGCACCTAAATGCTTCGCATATGTAACACCATCTGCTAAGATTAAACGTCCTTCAGCATCTGTATTTCTTACTTCAATTGTTTTACCACTTAATGATGTAATTACATCACCTGGCTTCATTGCTAATCCATTTAGTAGATTTTCTGAAGATGGAATGACCGCTAGCACATTCGCTTCTGGTTTCATTTGACCGATGATTTCCATCGCCCCTAGAACAGCCGCTGCCCCGCCCATATCCATTTTCATTTCATGCATATTTAAGCTTGGTTTAATACTAATACCACCTGCATCAAATGTAAGACCTTTACCTACGAATGCTAATACATCGTTCCACTCTTTCTTTCCTTGATACTTTAAGACGATCATCTTTGGAGGCTGTTCTGTTCCTTGAGCAACAGCAAGAAGTGCACCCATTCCAAGCTTCTCCATATCTTCTCTATCTAAAATATCAATTTCCATTCCGTGACTTTCTGCAATATCCTTTGCTGCTGCAGCTAAATCTGTCGGCGTCATTAAGTTCCCTGGTGTATTGACCAATGCACGTGCTAAGTTGGTACCGCTACCATAAACTTTTCCAGCTTGTAATTCCTCTAATAGAGCGTCCTTTGACCCGTTAGTAAAAATAGTGACACCCTCTAATTGCTTTTCCACTTGGTTATCTTTTTCTTTGTAGTTCGCCACCTTATAACTTGTTAGCTCTAACGCTTCCCCTAAAAGATAGCTAAGTTGGTCTAGGTCCTCTTTATCCTTAATAAAGGAGTCTAGTATGACCGCTGTGTTTTGCAATTGATCTCTATGGACTACTTTACTTAAAGACGCAAACACACTGCGAAACTGCTCATCACTTGCTTCTGCCTTTTTACCTACACCTACGATATAAACCTTCTTGGCAGTCAATTGACCTAAAGTATGGAAAGAAAAAATTTCCTTTGCTTTGCCATTAAAACGGTTCTCCTTTAATAACTGCTTTAAACTTCCCCCAATAGCCGTATCGATTTCATCAAGTACTTCAGACGACTGTTTATCATCTTCATATAAACCTAAAAACAGACCATCTACTTGTTCATTTTTCCAATCATTCAATCCCTTAATGTTATACATCATGTATCCCCCTTTTATGGTTTCTTTTATTATAACGATATACTTTTACTATTTCGAGTACCGAATTTATTTTTATTCTTGCAAATATAAAGCAAGTTGCGGAAGTTTTGGGAGCTCATTTACTTGTTCAAACGGGACGCGTTCAATGTCCTGTGGTATAATAGACAAGCACATTTTTATAAAATGATCAATTTCTTCTAAATCGACCCCCCAGTAAAAAGGTCGATATGGTTGAATATAATGGAGCCCTGCAGACATCATTAATCTTGCTCCTTTTACATTACCATACTCATAGTGATAGATGGCGACAGTCATTTGTAACATTCCTTTAAGGAAGTAGTTACTTTTATCTGTCATCCATATTTCTTCTAATAAGTCGTGGCATGTATAGTAATCACCTTCATTGAATTTTACAAAAAATTCATAGTATTCCATTGGATATAAAGATTCACCCATTCCTTACACCTCTCAATATGTTACAAATGATAAATAATCGGGAATAGAAAGTATGTCAGCTCACTGAAAACATAAACTAAGTATGTTCCTATTGCAAATGTTAAGTCGTAATTATTTTCTTTTTATATAGAAAGGACGAACGTCAAACGATGGATATTTTTCAGAACTTCCCTTTATGGGCCGCACTTATAGCGATTGGTTTTGCGCAATTTATTAAAGTACCGCTTGCTTTTATCCCAACACGAAAATTTGATTGGAGACTTCTTACAAGTACAGGGGGAATGCCAAGTTCCCACTCGGCAGCTGTTACTGCTTTGTCGACAGCTCTTGCCCTGGAGGAAGGATTAAGCTCTCCTCTTTTTGCCATCTCGGCAGTCTTTGGAATTATCGTTATGTTCGATGCAACAGGGATTAGAAGACATGCAGGCTATCATGCCACCGTCTTGAATCAACTTGTTGCTGATTTTAATAAACTAGTTCACGAAGTAAAATCTTGGCCTAAAATGCATGAAGAAGAAAAAAGAGAAGAATTAAAAGAACTTTTAGGACATCAACCGATAGAAGTCTTCTTTGGCGGATTATTAGGAATTGTCTTAACACTTTTCCTTCATACAATGGTATAGTAAATATAAAATGGATGACTCATAAGTGACCACTTCCTTATTATTACATAAGAAGGATTGCCCTCCAGAAAGGGCTTTATCATTCTTATCGTTAGGAGTAGACACTTTACGATTGAGTCGTCTTTCTTTATGTCTCATCCTTTTTCTTATTGTTGTTTGGTGCTTGTTTCTGTTCTGGCTTTAATGTCCAAATACCCGCTTATACGGATCAGTAACACCTTCGTTCATACCAGTTTTTAAAAGTTCATGTACTTACTGTTGCTATAAGTAAATGAGCTCAATATAAAGATTTTTTAGGGGGAGAAGCAAAAGATGAAAATCATATCAATTTGTCCAAGTAATACTGAGTTGCTTGGATATTTAGGTCTTGAAAAACAATTAGTTGCTATTGATGATTATTCCGATTGGCCAGAGTCTATTCAATCATTGCCACGTCTAGGTCCAGATTTGGACATCGATATGGACAAGTTAGCTGTGTTTGAACCTGATCTTGTTCTCGCTTCTTTAAGCGTTCCAGGTATGGAGAAAAATATTGAACGCTTGAAAGAACGTAACATTCCGCATATTGTCCTTAATCCGAACTCATTTGAAGAAATATGCGAAGATCTTTTGAAAGTTGGAGAATTAACTGGTCAGCGAGATCAGGCGCAAACGGTCGTAGGACGTATTCAAAATTTATTAAGTGAATATGATACCATTAGTCGTGGGATTGGACATAAGCCGCGTTTATATTGGGAATGGTGGCCAAAGCCTGTATTTACTCCTGGAAAGATCAATTGGCTCACTGAAATTAGTCGGTTAGCTGGAGGAGAGAATGTTTTTGCTGATGTCGATAAAGCTAGCGTCCAAACAGATTGGGAAGATGTGATCAGAAGAAAGCCAGATCATATTTGTCTCGTCTGGGTTGGCGTAGATCACGATAAAGTCAATCCAGAAATCGTCAAGAAACGTCCAGGCTGGAGAGAATTTACTCCAGTTGTAGAAGATAAGCTTCACGTTTTAGATGAGCCATTATTTTGTCGCCCATCTCCGAGATTATTAGTGGGCTTACAGAAGATCGCTTCCTTACTTCATCCTGATAAATACCCAGCTTTCGATAGTGATAAAGATCCGATCTTACATGGCAATACAAGTAAAACACTATAATATAATTTCTCCACTAATAAAAAGAAGAGACTGTCCCTTCAGGTGTAACAGTCTCTCTTCAAAACACTAAAGTGTTAAAGGTGCCTGGCACCTCAAAATGACATTTGTCTGCGGAATACTTGAACCGCTTCATTTTCATTTAAGTCAATTAAATCTTGTTCTGATAGTTTACCATTACCTTCTTTAACAACGTAAACATCAATTTCTTTTTTACCCCATTCGTTATAGACTTCGGCTACTGTGTCATAATACAAATCAATCTTATTTCCTTTAATTGCAGAGCCTGTATCAGCAACTACACCGTACCCATAGCCTGGGATATATAGAATGCTTCCAATGGGAAATGTACCTGGATCGGCTGCAATCGTTGAATATAAATCTCTTCGTACTTGTACACCAGAATATGTAATTCCGTAACTCGGATGTCCTGGTTTTTTTCCAGTCGACTCATATCCTGCTGTATAACCTGTTGCTACCACCTTTTGGGAAGGATAACGTTCCCAATCCACCGCCTCTTCTAATGTAACAGAGTCCGCGTCATACACAGGAAGAGACTTAGCCACATACTCATGGTGAAGCTTCGGGATTTCCTTCTGTATTAAACTACTATCTTTCATACCATTATCATTTACACTAGGTCGTTCAAATAAGCCAAACTCAGACCAGTCAGAGAGATCTTGTACACTGGCTCCTGAAATCGCTTGATAAGTTGTGAAAAATGCTAAACTAAATAAGATCGTCATGGCTATTCTGCGAAATGTATTTTTCGCAACTTCCATTTTCTTCACTCCTCTCATTGACTAAGCTTCTCCATTAACAAAAAAATTATTCAAAAAAGAGAAGTGAAAAGGTTAAGTTTATACTTTTCTGACTTTTTTACTATTTTTAATATAACCGTCTTAAAACTAGGAACCGATAAGCTATTAATGAGTTCAAAATCAACACCAACTTCAACAGCACCAAGTCCAAAAAAAAGAGACCTGCCATCAATAGGCAAGTCCATTTTCAAAACATTATTAAAACATTCGATACCCTCTAGCTCTAAGCATTCTAATTACTACACCAGATAAGATTGCACCTAACATTCCACTTGATAAAATAATAATATCAGCAGGCTTAAGAGCTATTAAATCCGCTCCAAGAGCCCTTATTGAAGCGATAGGAGACGTGAAATACTCTAATAGCCCGACGTTATCGACAATAAGAATGACAACGATCGGATAGATAATTGCCATCACCCAAGTTGAACGTAAGATCATATTTAATAAGAAGCCGATCCCAAAAAATAAAATAAGAAATAATAATACCGATATAATTAAAACGGGCAAACCCATAAGGAAATCCAACACTACACCCCCAAAAAACAACTTAACTAAAGTGGAATTATACATAATACTACAAAGGTAAGTTTACTTAATCTACGTAAAGCCGTCAATATTCAATACATGAACGACATGTGAACATTTATAAGAAAAGCGGAAGGTGCCCGCTTATCGGCGACAAGCGCTGGAGGGCCAACCATTAGTGTCCTGCCCTTTGGACACGTTGGATGGACCGAAGCGACCTCGAGCAGATGGCACCTGTAGCTAGGCAATAAGAAAAGCGGAAGCGACCGGTTAGCGGCGTATGGACTGGAGCCTCTCCGTATGAGATAAAGGATACACGGCGATCGCCAGTGAGCCGATGTTGACTTATCGTAAGGAGGAGAGTGAAGTACACTAGACGCTGGTCGCTGCAGCTAGACAGAGAAAAGCGGAAGGTGCCCGCTTTTCGGCGACAAGCGCTGGATATAGACAAAGAAAAAAACGTAGTATTAAGATACTACGCTCTTTTCTACTTTCTTATTTAATTCACCTTGCCCTGAACAAATATCACACGTTTCGCTACCACCTAAAAATAATTCAAAATATCCATTACCGTTACAGTATGGACATTGACCGTCTTTAAGGATTACCTGTCTTTTTTTCATTATATATAACCTCCCTTTAATATTTCTGAAGTTTCAGATAATTTTATCAATTTATCATTGAAATTGCAAAACATAAAAAAGGTTGTTTTAGTTCATGTAAGCGCAATCAAATAAAAATATCTTCGAATTTCACCCTCAATTATCATTTTTATCATTAATTTTTGTAATGGTGCCAGGCGGCTTTAATGGACTTAAGGTGCCTGGCACCATGAATGAGAAAAAAAGAAAAAGCTGACTCAACAGAATGAGTCAGCTTTGGAGACCGCTTTTTATAGTGGGTTTTTCCCTTTTTTAAGAACAAGTGGAGTTCCACCTAGCATATATAAGTAGCGGTTATCGATCATTTTCTTCATGAAGTTTGCAGAAGAACCGTAAAGCTTACGATCGAATACAAGACCGATTGCTTCTTTACCACCTAGAGAAGCTACAGTTCCTTTGATCTCAGGTTTGAAGCCTTTTGTTGATTCGTTATGAATTAATGCTTTAAGGTTAGACGCAGCAACTGCCGCTTGTTGCATTGCGATTTGAGCTGTCGGAGGATATGGACGATTGATTTCTTCATTAATAATTAATGAACAATCTCCAATAATGAAAATATCCTCATGACCTGGTGCTCGAAGGTCTGGATCTACTTTTACACGACCGCGCATATTTTCAAATCCAGCTTTTTCAATAAGC
Source organism: Alkalihalobacterium elongatum (assembly GCF_019024285.1). Classification (GTDB taxonomy): domain Bacteria; phylum Bacillota; class Bacilli; order Bacillales; family Bacillaceae_F; genus Alkalihalobacterium; species Alkalihalobacterium elongatum. The sequence continues at coordinate 9,772 of NZ_WMKZ01000025.1, read as the reverse complement.
GAGTTACCGCGTACACCTGTTGCCCATACAACCGTTTCTGCTTTAATTTCATTGCCATCAGCAAGAAGTACACCGTGCTCAGTCACTTCTTTAATCGGACAGCTGATCTTGAACTCAACGCCACGGCTTTCTAATAAGTTCATCGCATACTCAACTAATTCAGGATCGAAGCCAGGTAAAGCTGTTGGTGCAGCCTCAATTACGTACATTTTTACTTTTTCACGAGGTACATCGTATTTATCACATAACTCTGGAACACGCTCTGATAATTCACCGATAAACTCAATACCAGTAAACCCAGCACCAGCTACAACGAACGTTAATAACTCATCGCGCTTTTCATCTTCATTATTGTAGATTGAGAACATGTAATCGATGTGATCTTTGACTTGACGTGCACCGTTTACCGTCCATTTACTAAATGCGTGTTCGAAAACTCCAGGAACGCCGAATGTTTCAGGTTCAGATCCTAAAGCTACAACTAAATAGTCATAATCAAGTTCGTTGTTTTTTTCAAGAATTACTTTCTTCTCATCCTTCTTAATATCAACAACTACATCTTTAACGAAATGAATTTTGTTTAGATTTAACACGTCGCTTATTTTCATACGTGTTTTTTCAGGGTCCAACGTTCCAGCTGCCGGTTCATGTAACCAAGTTGTTTGATAATGGTAGTTATGTTTGTTTACTAACGTAATGTCTGCTTCATTATAGCCTAGCTCTTTGCTAAGGCGAGATGCTGTAATCATTCCCCCGTAGCCCGCACCTAATATTACAATTTTTGGTTTTTTCAACTTTATCACTTCCATTTTCTTTTTAGTTAAATACTGTTAATCTCTGAAGTAAATTACTAGTTTGTGATTTACTTCACTTAAAAAGTTAAAATTTTTTAAAATTTCCTAAAGGATATGAAATAAATTCGTAAAAAAGTCACAAATCACATTTATAATCATATTGGTTTTCGATATTTTTTTCAACTATCTTTTTTATAATTTCTTCTTATTTGAGTACGTTTATGCGTGTATTTATTTGGAATGTCAAGTATTACGAAAAGCACTACAATCGACATCATTGGACATATTTCTTACAATTTTTATAAGTATAATAACACTATTTATAATATGTATTTTCTTCCTTTATTTTAGTTGCTATAGCACCTAGTGAGGTCAAGTCAGTTTAATATTGCCTTGTACGTTGGAATTAGACAGACTATTGGCTTTATTTCTTTACTTGACCAAACAAAGGAATCGGGACTTGATAAAAAAGAACTCTATTATTGTTAATTCTAAATTGGAAACGAACGATAAAGGAATACATGCTGCTGGGGACATCGCGACATACGATGGTAAAGTAAAATTACTTGCGGTCGGTTGAGCACCAACTGCTGGAAATCATGCAAAATCATACATGGTCCTGATGCAAAACTACAACTAGGTCATAGCTCTAAAATATGTTTTAATAAGTGAAATTTTTTCATTGAGGGAATTCCTTATCTCGCACTTAGCCTATTTTGCCTCCTCAAAGAGACTTGAACTGGAAGTCTTAGTGCCAGATAAGCGGAATAAAATACCAAGAAGGCTGAATTTGCTTCAGCCTTTTTATATCAACATAGTGGAGGTGTGGTTTGGGTATTTTTATTTTGTAAAGCCGCCATTTAGTTGCTGCTCTGCCATTTGAACAAGTCTCTTAGTAATTTCTCCCCCTACTGACCCGTTTGCACGTGCCGTAGCGTCTGGACCTAATTGAACACCAAATTCTGATGCAATTTCATACTTCATTTGGTCAAGCGCTTGCTGTACTCCAGGAACTACTAATTGATTTGAATTGTTGTTGTTTGCCATGATTAATTCCTCCTTTGTATAATGTATGTATAACATATGTCGTTAAGCAAATTTTATACTTTTGTTCACTATCCAATTTCATCCAACACTACTTTACTTTGATAAATAAACCTTTGTGTCCCAACTTTAGATAACTTTTCGTTAATGGTTCTGGCACTGTGACTTGATGTTAACTAAATATAGCCAATTGTTGAATAAGTTTTGTTCACGCTGTATTTACACCATTCCTTAGGTGATTTATTTTGCAATGATGTTTTCCAAGGATTGTTGTTTTTTTACTTTTGCAAATATTTTGTAAATAAAATTGAACTTTGTATAATTTTCTGAAAATTCCTGCATAAATATCCTTTAGGAGGGTGATTATTATGTATGATAAAGATCATTGGAACGATATTGATGATATTCGTGTAGTTGAATACACACAGAGGGGTGAAATTGATAACATTGATGTTATTGATGATATCGATGTTTTCGAAACAACAGAAACATACAAACGTGAAAATAACTATAATTTCTTGGCTTTCTTTATTCCTTTTTATAGCATTCGCTCGATCCGTAGCATTAGTAAATAGTAAAACATCGGCGCAACCAGCTATGGTTAGCGCTTTTTTTGATTGTATGAATGCTATATGCTTTTATCATAAGCTAGGTTAACTGTCCATAATTTCTCTTAATAAATAACAACCTTTTCCAATAAGATTATAATCATTTATGGAAACTGGAAGGAATTATTACCTTTCTATAGAAGTACATAACGCGTAAAATTTACTGTTAAGGAGTTGTTTATAGTGAAAACTTTTAAAAAAGGGATTAGTTTGGCATTAGCTGCTACGTTTATACTAGGTGCAGCAAGTACAGTTGGAGCGCATGAGCACAAAATTATTACTCCTGGAGGAAAGGAAGTAATTATTAAAGAGGAACCATTCCACGGTACTGATTTAACAAACGGTAAAATTTTTAATAACCCACATTATAATACCCACGGAGAAAACGCATTTGATACACATGGTTTACACCCTATTCATTACATGCTACATATGGGACCTAGTAAAGACAAGCGTGCTATTAAAGTCGAGGCAAATAATTGATAAAAAGATTTCGACCGCTTCCAACATGGAGGCGGTTATTTAAATGAAATTAAACCTTTTAGTGAAAAAATGAGTTACAGTACCAAACATTAATAGACCTATAAAAAATAAAAAACCTTTCTAACGAAAAATCATTAAAAAGGTTTTATCCATTAATTTTAGTTTTTAACACTCTTCAGGCTTACCAGCATTCTCTGCTGTTCTAAACGAAGAACCACAGCCACATGATGCGATCGCATTTGGATTTTCGATCGTAAATCCTCCACCCATCATGTTTTGTTTATAATCAATAACGACACCATCTAAGACAGGTGCGCTTTCTGCGTCAACAACTACTTCTAATCCATCATAGTTTAATTTCTTGTCATCTTCTTGCTTTTCTTTATCAAAGCCCATGCCGTATGAAAGACCACTACAGCCGCCACCCTTAACACCAATTCGAAGCTTTAAGCCTTGCTCTTCTTCTTCCTTTAACATTTCTTTGATACGAGCAATCGCTGACTCTGTTATCGTTAACATTAAAATCCCTCCTCTACTACATCTTATTTTACTACCTATGCATATTGTTCTCAAGGAAGGAGAATTTCTTTTACTTAGATTGAAAAATTAATTGTTTTTTTTGCTTAGTTAGAATTTGATTATGTTCCTCATCTATTTTTTGGCTGTACTCAAGCACGAGAGGGTGGTTAAATCCATATAGCAGAGCAGTTGATACCATTTTTTCTCTTAAAAGTTCAATTGTTGATAAACACTCTTCACAACTAATTCTCTCCAAACCACTCACCCCTATCATTAGTCCCATTTTTTCTTTTTTTTAAAGGACAAACTATTACTATCATTTTACCAAATTGCCCTATTATTTACAAAATAAATTGAAAAAGTCACAGATTTTTTAAAAATAGGCTTATTTTTTGCCCTGTTATTTACGGTTTACCCCTATTTAGAAAATGTTAAACATAATAATCTAGTTTTTTACAGTTCTTCTCTCTTTCTTTTTCATATTTTTTTCTGATAGTATAATAGAAGAGCAATCGTTTCATTTACTAGGCTGTTTTTTAAAGGATAATAAAATTAACAACGTTCTGTAACAGCTCTTATAATTCAAGGACATTACTATATTTTTTTATGTGACTTAGAAAATGTTACGCATAACTTGGGAGATAATGATATCGGTGGTACAATAGCAATGATTATAAAATATCAGAATTATTGCAGGTTTTTTTATCATTATCTTAAAGCGGTATGTATATATCTCTATTGTTTTTTCAATACATCTTAGCGGTAATAAAACTATGGAAAGAGGTAATTAAATGTCTACTCTTATTCTCGATCAACGGATGCAGGAAATTGCAGACAAAGTACGAAACGGGGAACGTCTTACAATTGAAGACGGTCTATATTTATATGATACACCTGATTTACTTTCAGTTGCGCAGTTAGCAAACGAAGTTAACCAAAAAAAGAATGGAAATAAAGTCTACTTCATCGAAAACATGTATATTAACCCTACCAACGTTTGTGAAGCAAACTGTGGTTTCTGTGGCTTTAAGCGAAAGCCAGGTGAAGAGGGTGCATATACAATGGACGAAGAAGCTTTATTAAAATACGTAGGTGATCGCTGGAACGATAATATTCGCGAGTTCCACATCGTCGGTGGGCATAATCATGAGGTTCCATTCGACTACTATTTAGATACTATTCGTACATTGAAAAAACACTATCCACAAGCTACTGTAAAAGCTTATACTGGTGCTGAAATTGAGTTTTTCTCTAGAATTGCTGGAATTTCTATGAAAGAAGTTCTAGAGGAGTTAATTAAAGCAGGTCTAGATACAATGCCTGGTGGTGGAGCTGAAATCTTAACAGAACGCTACCGTTTGAAAATGAGTCCTGACAAAGCATCAACAGATCAATGGTTAGAAGCTCATGAAATTGCACACGGACTTGGCCTAAAAACACATGCGACAATGCTTTACGGATCGATTGAATCGTATGAAGAGCGCTTAATTCATATGGATCGTCTTCGTCAGCTTCAAGATCGCACGAATGGTTATATGGTATTTATTCCACTTGCGATGCAACCTCGCTCGGTTAATGCAGGTCTAAAACGAAGAACAACAGCTTTCGATGACATGAGAACCGTTGCGATTAGCCGGTTAATGTTAGATAACTTTGATCACATTAAAGCGTATTGGATCAATATCGGTGTGCAGTTAACACAAATGGCGTTAACGTTCGGATCGGATGATATTCACGGTACATTAATCGAAGAACGTATTTCTCATGCGGTTGGCGCGTTAACTTCTTCAGGTATCACTCGCGATGAGTTAATCCACATTATTAAAACAGCTGGAAAAACTCCAGTTGAAAGAGACACGTTCTATAACATCATCAAAGAATATTAATTAAATGTTTATTTAATACATTAGACGGTTGTGGACAAGCTTGTAACGTAAAATTTGAGAAACACCAGGAGATCAAACTCCTGGTGTTTTTTGTTACGTTTTCATTTTGGTTTTTTTGCTTCTTGGAGGGCTCTCGGCGACTCTTTGGTGACTGGCACCTCTCTTTTCCTACGCTCTCGGGCTTCATTCAGGCTCTTTAGTGACCGACATCTCTCTTTTCCCTCCCCCTCGGGCTTCATTCGGGCTCTTTAGTGACCGACATCTCTCTTTTCCCTCCCCCTCGGGCTTCATTCCGTCTCTTTAGTGACCGACATCTCTCTTTTCCAATGCTCTCGGGCTTCATTCGGTACTTTCTGTAATCTTCTAGGCTCGCGATCAGCATTGCTCTCGCTCTCCACAAATACAAAAAAACAGAGGGCTATGCCCCCTGCTATTTACGGATATATTCACCTGTACAAATGGTTTCTGCTGCTCCAGTCATCAGGACATCGCCGTCATGTGTCCAAGTGATTTTTAGGTCGCCACCGAGTAGATGAACAATGACTTCTTCACCTTTGTTCACTTTTTCATTTAAGACAGCCGCTACCACTGCAGCACATGCACCTGTTCCACACGCTTGTGTAATGCCAGAGCCTCTTTCCCACACTCTAAAATGGAGTTCATTTGCGTTAACTGCTTGGACAAATTCAACATTTACCCACTCGGGAAAGATTTCATCTTTTTCAAGAACAGGACCTAATGTTTCCACAGGCGCATCACTAATTTTATCTACAAAAAATACAGCATGCGGGTTCCCCATAGAAACAGCTGTCAGCTCTAAAGAATGTCCGTCCCGCTCAATCGGTTCTGCAATTACTCGCTCATCAGGCTCCCCTATCATCGGTAAATCTTTACGCATTAACCGAGGCTGCCCCATATTTACTGTGACTTCCTCCACTTGACCATCAGCCAAGTGAACAGTAGCTTCTACTAATCCCCCCAATGTTTCAATTTTAAAGATTGGATTGGTAACATATCCTTTTTCATAAGCAAACTTAGCTACACATCGTAGTCCGTTACCACAGTTTTTAGCTTCAGACCCGTCATTATTAAAGACACGCATCTTGACTGGTGCCACATCAGACGGACATACGAGTATCATCCCGTCGGAGCCGATCCCTTTATTTTTATCAGCAACCTCAATGGCTAATTGCGGTAGTTCCTCTTCCTGGAGCTGTTCTTGAAACATATCAACATAAATATAACTGTTCCCCAGTCCATGCATCTTCGTAAATTTCATCTTGACTTCCTCACTTTCTAAGCTTTTCGTCCGTCCAAAAATAGTCATCATCCGCTTCTAAGATTGTCATTTTATGGTGACAGCATGGCATAACAACACTTGTTTTTATACCTTCTTTCGCTCTTTCTAAGTCTCTTTCTTTTAAGTGGATTAGAACGCTTTCTGTCTCACAATATGGACATTCGCTAAAATAAATATCTTTCATCACTTTTTCATAAGGCCATGTATTTTCAAATGGAATTATATCCACTTTCGTAAAACTCCTTTTTTATCAAGTATATCTAACTCTATAAACATTGTCATTGCTTCTATTGCGCTTATTAATTAGTGTTATACAACTTTTTCTATAGGATGTTCAAACAGAAATAAAATAAGCCTGCTCTATGAAACAAGAGCTGGCTTATTTATTAGAACATTGGATTTTCTTCAATATATATATAGATGTTGTTTACTAATTCTTCTGTTGATTCACCATATACGAATTCACCATTTACGAGAGCAAAATGCGATACAGCACATTGTCCACAATGACCTAAGCACCCATATTCTATTACATCAAGATTAGGATCTCTCTCTAGTTCTTCTTTTGCCTTTTGACTTCCACTAGCTAAATTACTAAGACAGAATTCTATGATTGGTTTTATCACCGTTTTCACCTCTATTTCTCACTCTGCTCATAAAGCTACATTCTCTAGTACAATAATTCAATTTTAACATGATTTCATATAAATTACTCTAAACTCATCTTTAAAACACCTTAAATTTTTCACAAATTTGTTGTTATTTAGACATGGAATTGTTATAATTCAAACTGACCACGGTCACTTTTAAGGAGTACTGAAATGGAAAAAAATAAAAAAGAACGTACAAAGGAACGAATTGTTAGCGCAGCAATTGTTCTTTTTCGTGAGAACGGATTTGACTCAACAACAGTAAAAGAAATTACGGAAGCTGCAGAAGTAGCAAAAGGTACTTTTTTTAATTACTTTCCTACTAAAGAATCGATATTACAAACGTTAATTGAAGAACGATTAGTAGCTGTAACTCATTTAATCAATGATACTTCATTCAAAAAGAAAGCGCTTTTAGTAAAAATTGAAAAGGTCCTTGCCGAATTACTAGCGGATTATGACAGTAATCCTGAATTAACCGTAAAAATGTGGGTTCATTCCATGCAATCGGAGCAGACTATTCATACATATTGGGAAAACTTATTAATACAAGCCCTTGAATCGAACGAAGTAAAGCAATTAATATGTGTGGAGCAATGGAGCCATTTAATTAATAGTCAATTTTTATATGGTCTCGTTAAATTTGCCGACAAACAGCCGAAGGTTCTAGTAATGAAACAAATGATGGAGTTAATCAACATTTGTATACAGGCAATATTAGAAAAAAGGGGAAATCATCACATGCATAAACTCGTAGTATTAGGTGGCGGCTATGGTGGTATGAGAGTTTTACAACGCTTACTAACCAATGACCTGCCTGACAATATTGAAGTCACTTTAATTGATAGGATGCCTTATCATTGTTTGAAAACGGAATATTATGCACTAGCTGCTGGTACCGAATCTGACCATCATATTCGTGTCCACTTCCCAGATGACCAACGATTAAAAATAAAATATGCTACGGTCGAAAATATCGACTTAGAAAATAAATTGATCGACTTACAAGATGATGAAGCTTTTTCATACGATACATTAATCATAGGATTAGGCTGTGAAGACAAGTACCACAATGTACCCGGTGCCCCAGAACACACATTAAGTATTCAAAGTATGGAAGCGACACGTAAAACATACGAAACTATTAGCAACCTCCGTCCTAACGCTGTCGTCTCGATTGTTGGGGCAGGATTAAGCGGAGTTGAGCTAGCTAGTGAATTGCGTGAAAGCCGCCCAGATTTAACGATTAAGTTATTTGACCGTGGAGAAATTGTGTTATCGATGTTCCCGCGTCGTTTAAGTACGTATGTACAAAACTGGTTTGAAGATCACGGTGTCGAAGTCTTCAATAAATCAAATATTACTTCAGTTGAAGAAAATATACTCTATAATCATAACGAACCCATCAACTGTGATGCGATCATTTGGACAGCAGGTATCCAACCAGTTGAAGTCGTAAGAAACTTAAAAACCGAAAAAGATGAGCAAGGTCGAGTAAAATTAACTCCACACCACCACTTGCCAAATGATGAAAATGTATTTGTTGTCGGTGATTGTGCAAGCTTACCTCACGCACCTAGTGCTCAGCTTGCTGAAGGTCAAGGCGAACAAATTGTCATGGTGCTGAAAAAACGCTGGAACGGTGAAGCGATCCCAGAAACACTTCCTAAGATTAAATTAAAAGGTGTTCTTGGCTCACTTGGTAAGAAACATGGCTTCGGACTAATGGGTGAACGCACTTTACTTGGCCGCGTTCCACGTGTACTTAAAAGCGGCGTACTCTGGATGTATAAGTATCATTCAGGTTGATTTGATCAAGTTTATAAAGCGGCTGTGCAAAACCCCTCGGAGTAGTGCTCCAAGGGGTTTTTTGTTACTCCATTTTGTATGGATTCGTGAGTTATGATCCAAATATGATCATTTATGATCCGAAACTGAGATTTATGATCCGAATTTTGGATTTATGATCCAAACCTAGTCATTTATGATCCGAACTGAGCAAAATATGATCCAAACCATCATTTCAGTCAGCCTGAAACCACTCTTCTTCTGGTTACTTGATCAACTCTTCTATTTTTTCACAAATAACTTTTAGCTTAGGATTACCTTCAGCAACCACTTCATCGTCTATGACGATAAGCGGGTAAAAATATTCCTCATTTTGAATCGCTTCAACGAATGGTTGATCGTCTTCTGCTACTTCGTCCTGTTCAATATCAACGTATCTAAATTGCAACGCTACGTCTGGATATTTGCGTCCAAGTGCAGCCTCTAACCATTCCTTCGTTTCTAACGAAGTCGGTAAATTGACGCAGCTTGCACACTTTACTTCGGCTCCGTATATACTTATAGTTACATGACTCAAATCAATCACCCTCAACATATTAATAAACTGATCATACACTGTAATAAAAGAAAAGCGCAAGGGGCCTGCTTATCGGCGACAAGCGCTGGAGGGCCAGCAAAAGTGTCCGTTTCTTTGGACACG
>NZ_WMKZ01000024.1 GCF_019024285.1 Alkalihalobacterium elongatum | reverse complement strand
AACCGCCGTATACGGATCCGTACGTACGGTGGTGTGAGAGGTCGGATAATCAATTAATGATTATCCTCCTACTCGATTTACTAGATTTTGCCTGTTAAAGTTCAATGTTTTGTAAAATTACTTCATGCAAAAAATCAGTTATTTTGTCTAAATTTGTGTATAATAATAAGTGGTTTAGTATTTATTAGATGGGAGTGAAAACGATGAAGGAACACGGTCAAGAGACGGTGAATGAATCATCATTTAAAAAGAGAAATTATAAGCCGTGGATCATAGCGATTACCATTGTAATCAATGGTTTGGTTATTATTCTTTCAGGATTGCCAGGTGTGGAAAACTTTGATTTATTCGATGTTAAAATATTGCCTTTGATGAACGCTATCTTTAATAGTTTCACGTTCTTATTCCTGTTATTTGCATTAATTGCGATCATCAAGAAAAATGTCAATTGGCATAAGCGTTTTATATATCTAGCGTTTACTACAACCACATTATTTCTTGTCACCTATGTCGGACATCATTTTCTTTCAGCATCAACGACATATGGCGGGGACGGCATTTTAAAATATATATATTATTTTATTTTGATTACTCATATTATTTTAGCAGCGGTTATTGTTCCACTAGCATTAACAACGGTTGCTAGAGCTTGGAATATGGAGAATGAAAGACACCGCAAAATTGCAAGATGGACAATGCCCTTATGGTTATATGTAAGCTTAACAGGGGTGCTAGTTTATATTCTCATCTCACCATATTATTAAAGCATATGATATCCATTGATGTTTATAATGATAAAAATAAAACTCCTGCCATATTGGCAGGAGTTTTTATTTTAAATTTTTACATTTAATTTAATAATCCCAGCTTCTTTAGCTGATGTAAAAGCAATTACGATTAACGGTCCAATAATAAAGCCAGCGACTCCGAATAGCATTAAACCTATATACATTGCTATTAGGGTTGCTAAAGGAGAGAGGCCAATATGCTGTCCCATAACTTTAGGTTCAACCGTTCTACGGATAATCAAAAGTACACCAGCTAAGATCAATAGTTGCGTACCCAAACCTACATTACCTGTTAACAGATAAAATAGTGCCCATGGTCCTAAAATTGCAATTGATCCTATAATAGGTATGAAGTCGATGATCCAAATAATAAATGCCATCAGTAACGCAATTTCTGGCACGATAAGTAACAGTCCAATTAGTGAAACAATGAAAATAATAATACTAACTAAAAATTGTGCTTTAAAAAATCCAGCGATTACATATGATAATCGTGAGACCATAAAGTTTACTTTATCAGCTGTTTTATCTGAAAAGTATGAATATAACTGTTTTTTAAGTCTAGGTAGTTCTAATATAAATAAAAATAACGCAATTAAATAGACAAGAAAGTTTACCAAAAATGCAGGTATGGTTGTAATTAATGATGTTATATCCCTAATTAAATCTCTATTTTGAAAATCTATTCTTAGATTATTTAATGTGTTTGTTACGTGATCACTTACTTCAAAAATTAATTCTGGAGGTAAATCAGCATATTTGTGTTCCATATCTCTTTGAAATGAAACCCAAGCACGATTAATATCATTAATATAGGTAGGTAAGTTTTCCGCTAACTGTACGCCCTGTGTAACTGCTTTTGTAACTATAAAGTAACCACTTAGCCCAATAAAGCATACAAATAAGGTAAAAACAATCATAACGGCTAAGTTTCTTTTCATTTTTGTTTTCTCACAAAGAGCCTTTACAGCAGGTGTAAGTATAAGGGCTGTAAACAATGCTAAAACAAGCGGTAGAGAAACAGGTAAAATGAAATAACCTGCAATAATAATGAGTACGATTGTTATTGTTAATATAATGTTTCGTTTAGTGAAAATGGCGGACAATTTCAAACCCCTTTCTATCTTAAAGGCATGTAATTATATTATAGTATGAACGCAATACATTGAACAGGCTTTGTAAAGGCTTTCTTTAAATATTAGGTTTGTTTTCGTAAACTTTATTGCTTTTGACGTTTTTTTATTAAACCTTTGAAAAGGAGAATAGTCTTATGCCAATTCAATTGCTTGAAGATGGTCATCTTCATATTAAAGAGAAAGTAATCATAGATCTTATCTACTTTTCATTACAGAAGCACTATCCTTATATTAAACCATATAGTGAATGGAAGAAACGAGTAAGAAACTCCTTAAATCCAAATGAGAAATATGGTATCCTAGTCGAAGTAAAAAAAGAAACATTAGAACTTGATGTAAGTTTGTCTATCTTATATGGAACGGATATTCGTTATCTATCTAATAAAGTTCAGCATTTTATCAAAAACGAAATTGAAAAATGCACTGGATTTGTCGTAGAGCGAGTAGGTATTAAAATTGAAGATGTACATTTTGACGATTAGGCGAATGAATGCCTCCTTCTATTGAAGTTTTTCCTGATTTAAAGTACTCTTGTAAAAGATTAGATAAAAGGAGTACTTAAAAATGAAAAAAATTATATTCTTCATATTTATTAGTTTTACTCTAACATTATTAATAACTGGTTGTGGCGGCGAAAATGAAATGTTTTCTCAAGCTAATTCAGAATTAACACAATCAGCAATCGAATACGTTAATAAATATAAAGAAGACATGGTCTATCAAGTAAATGAAGGAAACTTCAGTGAATTAGAACCTTACCTAATTCCTAATACAACGTTCTACCATTTGTTAAGACGTCATGTGAATGACCTTCAGCAGGAAAGAAGTACTTTAACACTCATTGAACACACGGTAAGTGATGTTCTTGTGAATGAGGATGCGGTCCTTCATGTTCATGCATATGAAGTAACAGAAAAGACGGATCGTCGTGGTGAAAAAACAATTGAGGAAAACAACATCACTTATGAGATGGTTGAGCATAATGAAAGTTTCCGGATTGTTTCCATTATGAAAAGATAAAAAGGAGGGGGTGAAATAATCCCCTCCTTTTTATTATTTTCCTAATTTCTCATTAAATAATTGTAGTTTTTTATTACATTTATCTACAATATTTTTTGGGAAATCCTCATCATACTCAACACCATGTGGATAGAAATGTTTTCCAAGAATTGGAGTAAGTAATTTTACTTTCGCATCAGGTGATGGGATATCACCTTCAACTGCGTAAGCAGGTACTCTTAAATAATATGTAACATTAGTTTCGTGTGTTTCGATCTTGTAATCGAAAGTAACTCGCTCGTAATCCCATTGGCCAGCATGTACGAAGCCAGCAGATTCTGCAGCGAATTGTAGTGTAGAAAATTTTATTTCTTTTCCTTCAAACTGTAAATTTTCGAATTTCATCTTTTTCCCTCCTAGACAAATACCCTATACTTAACTAATCATAGTATGAAAAGAACTAAGATGCAACGAATATTGTTGAATATTTAATGAAACAAATGAATTAATCGTTAATCGTATGCTTCCTTTATTATTGGGTAAACTATTGCTTGATATTCTGAAAAGGAGGTCAATAAAATGGAACATTTAAGAGACATTATGACAACAGATGTTGAATATTGTACACCAGTTGATAACGTGTTTGAAGTTGCCGTAAAAATGAAACAAGAAGATTGTGGTGCTATTCCAATCTGTGAAAACGGACAATTGCTTGGGATGATAACAGACCGTGATATTGTTATTCGTGGGGTAGCTGAAAAGCGCCCTAACTCAACTCAAGTAACTGAAATTATGAGCGAAAAATTAATTACAGCTGGTCCAGATATGACGGTGGATGAAGCTGCTAAAATGATGGCTGAAAAACAAATCCGTCGTTTACCAATTGTTGAAAATAACAAATTGGTAGGAATTGTTGCTTTAGGTGATATAGCAGTTCATCGAGGAACGATGGATGAAGCGAGCTTTGCACTTAGTGAAATTTCTGAAACTCCAGAAGCTCATCATTAATTACACAGACTTTGTTAAAGAGTATCCTTATAGTAGGGTGCTCTTTTTTTGTTTGAATTTAAGTTTGTTAAGGGCTTATTTTTGATCTACAAAGAGACCAGACCGGTGAAGTATTGGTATTGTGTTTTCACGAGATCATCTCTCGTTGACTCAAAACCAGTTTGACTGTTAAGATTTTATTTATTACTTTACCTATTTTCATTATTATTAGCATACTGATATAAAATAGCAGGATTATAAATTAGAAAAAAGAAAATGGTATTTACAATAAAACAGGGAGAGGGTTAAATGAAAAGGTTAGGGTGTGGCCTATTTATTGCATTAGGCATCCTTATAATTATTCTATTTGAATATTTTCCAGATGAGTTTTCTGCAATGCTATCAAAATTTGGTTTACCCCAAACAACCATTGAAGAACGTGAAAATACAGAAATTGAACATACAATACCAGAGATTAAGCTTGAGAATAAGGAAATACCTAACTATACGAATGAGAACGGTTTACAGGGTTTAATTGGTCACTCATCTAGTTTTGTTGAATTTGAATTTGGCCGCCCAGAAAGAGTAGACCCCACGTCTTATGGCTATGAGTGGTGGATTTACAACGCTAATGAGGAAGGTTACCTGCAAATTGGGATTGAAAGTAACGAAGTTGTAACTATATATGCTATGGATGTAGGGGACATTTCTGAGCCATTTATATCAGGAACGGATTATGAACAATTAGTTCAGAATTATCCTTTTCAAGAACATGTTTCATTGAGTAAGGGGGTTGGTTCTTATAGGTTTGAGCTAACTGATGCGGAGTTAGTTAGTCGTCCACTTATTCAAATTCATGAGGATATATGGGTACAACTATATTTTGATACGTTTACAAGGAAGCTGTCGAGTGTTAGGTATTTAACAGGTGATATTTTATTAAGACAGAGACCTTATTCTGTTACTTATCGCGGAGAATTACCCCAAGAAGAACAGTTCTCAAAAGAAGAATGGAGGCAAATCGAAATAGGAGCAGAACGTCAAATCTTTGATGTTACAAACATTATTAGACTTAGACACGGACTGCCTTTATTAAAGTGGGAGAGTGAAGTATCGACGGTTGCCTATGGTCATAGTGAAGATATGTATAAAAATAATTACTTTTCTCATACATCTCCTACGTTTGGTGAGTTAAAAGATAGGTTCGAACGTGAGGGGATTTCATTTTATTTTGCTGGTGAAAATATAGCTGCACAATATGTGGATAGTATCGAAGCTGTTGAAGGTTGGCTAAACAGTGAAGGACATCGTGTTAATTTACTCAACGAAGAGTTTACTCATTTAGGTGTTGGGGTGTATGAAAGATATTATACACAAAATTTTATGACCCCTTGGGCTATCCAATAAAATAGCTTTTTAGTAGTGGCTGATCTTATATTTGAAATAAAAATAGTTCTAAATGCACTACCTGGAACATTTACTATAATAGCACTCAAAACAACAAGACGGTACACTAGAAGGAGGAGTGAATGAAAAATCCAGGTATTGCTGCAGTGTTAAGTTTTTTCTTTGCTGGTTTAGGACAGATATATAATGGGGAAATTGCAAAAGGGATTGCGTTTATCATTGCCTACTTTATCTCTGCACTATTAATGTTAGTACTTATTGGTTTTTTAACCACACCTATCCTTTGGATTTGGGGGATGGTAGATGCGTATCGTTCAGCGGAGCGGATTAATGCAAGTCAATCAGAATAAGAAAGAGGGGTGCGACAAAGCACCTCTCTTTCTTTTGCTTATTCTTTTATTATTCGATTAGCTAGAAATGTTTTTTGATCCCAGTGACCATAACATTTGACCTTTTCATTTATGGATAGTTGAATAGGAAGCTCGTCTGTTTGGGCTGGTTTTTCGAAAATAACCTTTATAACGTTCTTATTTTCTTTAAGATACAATTGAACATGCCAAATGTATCGATGTTGGTAAAACCTTTTTTTCTCTACAAAAAAGCGTTCTAAATTTCCTGTTAAAGTGATTTGCTCTCTGATTTTTCCAACTTCTTTCCACTTTTGTTCATATGACGCATTATTTCTTTTAACAATAAAGTAAAAAACGATAAAAAGGATTGGAATTACAATTGCAGCAACCAACAAACTATCCCTCCTTTCCAAAGATTACTAAAGAGGAATAACAAAAAATGTTCCCGAGCCTGAAGCAATTAGTTTGTTCTCATCATTATAAACTTTTGCCTCTGAAAAACATAATTGTTTACCTTGATGCAGTATGGTCGCTATACAACGTAAATATTTTCCGCGTCCAGGTTGAATATAGTTTACTTTTAATTCAGCGGTCACACAGGCTGTTTTTTCAGGGGTTTTTAAGTTTAACATTGACCCCATTGCTGTATCCAGTAAAGTTGCAGTTATGCCACCATGCGCCATGTTAAGTGGATTTTCAATAAGTGGCTGAATAGGAATAATAACTTCAAAATTTCCGTCGTCAAGAAATTGACTACTTACATGTGTTATACCCGCTAAGTACGTTTTACACTCACCGTTTTGTTTTTTGCTTATCCCTTCAACGACAGAAGCAAGTGCTTGTTTATCTTCATCTGATCCATTTTGAATTATGTTTTTTATTTGTGCAATAATTTGATTTTCTTCCATGTATTTTCCTCTTTCTATAAGTTTCATTAGTATATTTTAACAAATTTAATTTAACAGTAGCAATTATTTCAGCTTCATTCATTCCCTACTGGTAATACCTCTTCCAGAAACAGAAGCCTAGCCTCCGCTTGGTAAATGGTCAATAGATAACAGCAACAATCTTTTAGAAAAGAGCGTTAAGAAAACAGTCTTTTAAAAAAATGGGCGAACGCTAAACTGGGCAAAACGATATGATGTAGAGAGATGATTATTAGGCAAAGGAGGAAACGTTAATATGCCTTCTAATTCAAATAACTTACATCCATCAGTTCAGCAGTTTAAGGCGTTTGTAAAAGAGCATCCATTATTAATAAGAGAAGTAAGGAGCGGGAATAGAACGTGGCAGGACTATTATGAAGAATGGACTCTTCTAGGAGAAGATCATCCCAACTGGCAGAAATATCGAAGAACTACAAAAACGGATACTTATGAGTCGAGTGAAAATATAAATAACAGCCAAAATTCCAATGCTGAGACTAATGAAAATAACAGTGAAAGTTCTTCTACTACTGCAGCAAATCTCCTTGGGATGCTAAAAAATATTAATTTTAATGACTTACAGCATCATATGGCCCAAGTGAGTAGTGTAATTACAAATGTCCAAGGATTAATGCAATCATTCCAAGGAAACAATCAACAAAGTCAACAGCAGCCTCGTCAAGATGACCCGTTCTCTTTTAGAAGACATTAAGCACTTTTTCAAATGAAAATAATTTGATATGTCTATTTTAGTGGGTGGCACCATTTATTTCCAATAAAGAAGCTGTGAGAGTTTTGTACAGTTGTTGTTTTTTGGGCTCATCGTGTGAAAGGTTTTATGAATGAGCCCAAACTCAACACTGACTTTAACAGAGAGAATAAAGAAAAAACATGTATCTTTAAAGGAGGAAACTAACGTGCGGAATGATATTAATGTCCTCTTAAGAAGTCAGCCAGAAATAAAGCAATTTATCCGTCAGCACCCACATTGGTATCGAAAGTTGAGTCGTGATCCATACCAAATAAGACAATTAGAAGTTGAGGTTAATCAATTTTATGGTAAAACCTTTCCACAGAGGATGGAAAGAATTCAAAATAATTTGCAATTAGCCATGATGCTTCTTCAAATGTTACAGATGAATTCATTTGGTGGTGCACAAGAACAGCCACCTAATATGGAGTAATATGAAATCTGACTGTTAGTGTCTGCACTCCGTTTTTTACTGGGGTGCCTGGCACTTTTACTTAGATAGCGATTTTCTAACCCACCCATAAAACAGGGTATTCAGGATATTTTTCAGGGGGCATGGTAAAAATACAATAGAAAAAGGGGGGGGCATTAATGTTTAAATATCCAATACTAATTTTATTTTCTGCTATTGTATGTTTATTAGGTTCAGTAGGACAAGTAGTTGCAGATGAACTTGACGAAGTACAAATCATTCCCATGCATGGTAACGGTATTGTTCAAGTGTCAGTGAGTAAAGAAAAACGTATGTTGACGGTTAATCATGAAGTTAAAGGATCAGATGTATATGTAGAGTGTATCATTGACCAGTTTACTTTTGCCAAAGAAAAGGCGGGTAAAAATCACGTTGATGGGGAAGGTCATGTCCACTTATTTGTTGACGGACAACGTGTCGACTCCATATATCAAGCAGCCTTTATCATCAAAGGACTACCCAGTGGAGAGCATACAATCAAGATAGAACTAGTGAAAAACAATTATGATTTGTATGGTATTTCAGAAGAGTTTACTGTTCAAATCCCATAATTGGTAATGAAGGAGGTGTGAGGAGTGATAGTGAATTTTGGATATGTTGCTATGAGTGAAGTATTAACGAACGCATCTCCTTCACAAACAATGACAGCGCAACAGTTTGCTAAAATAAAAGATAGAGAAGCGGGTTTAAAGAAGTTAGAGCGGATTGCAAATAATAATATTGAGAATTGTTTAAGATTATTAAAACATAACTTAGCACATGATATTTCGTTTTTTAGGCTTTCTTCAAGGCTCATTCCACTAGTTAATCATCCATTAACAGAAGGGTGGAAATATGAAAGGGCTGTACTACCTCTTCTTAGAGAGGTTGGGGATTTTGTTCATTCTAATGGGATGAGAGTTGATTTTCATCCAGACCATTTTGTTGTTTTAAATAGTCCGAATGAAGATATACTTAAACGTTCACTACAAACTTTGCTATACCATTATAAATTATTAAAAGCAATGCACATAGACCCGACGCATAGATGTGTGTTACATATTGGCGGTAAAAAAGAGGGCAAAGTTCAAGGGTTAGAAGCATTTGTCGAGAATTACTCTAGCATCCCAACCAATCTTGGAAAAATGATCATGCTTGAAAACGATGATACAGTTTATAATTTAGAGGATGCACTATACTTAGGTGAGAAGTTAAATATACCTGTAATTCTTGACCTTCATCATCACGATGTAAATTACGGAGAATGTCACTTAAAAGAACTGTGGCCTCGTGTTGTAAATACATGGAATAACAGCCCGTTGCCAGTTAAAATACATATATCAAGTCCTAAATCTTCTCCAGAAGATAAACGACACCATGACTATATAAATAAAGAGCGCCTTGTGGAATTTTTACAGATGGTCAATGGAAGCTGTGATAGAATTGATGTCATGATTGAAGCTAAAAAGAAAGATCAGGCCTTGTTTCAATTAATGAAAGAGTTAAAAACCGAAAAGAACTGTACATTTATTTCCCAAGCAACAATTGTATATAAATGAACTTAAGCATTCGCCAATAATTATCTCTCATGTTATAATACGATAACAGGAGGTGGCCAAATGATAACGTCTATGACGTCATTTGATATTCTAGAGGAAACACACCAATTATCACAAGCTATATTATCTTCTGAAGTGTTTTATCACTTTAGTGAGTGTAAATATAAAATGCAGCAAGACAAACAAGCACAACAATTAATTAAGCGTTTTGTTCAGATAAAAGAAGACTATGAGGAAGTCCAGCGATTTGGAAAATATCATCCTAATTTTCATGAAACTTCAAAAATCGTCAGGGAAGTAAAGCGTGAAATAGACCTAAATCCTGTGATCTCTGAATATAAGAAAGCCGAAGCAGAGTTAGAGAAATTACTTATTGAAATAAGTAGTATTATTGCAAGTAATGTTTCACCACATATCAAGGTTCCTACGGGAAACCCCTACTTTGACCAAATTGCATGTGGGGGCGGCTGTGGTAGTGGTGGAAGTTGTGGATGTAAATAGTAGTTCAAATTAAAAGGTCGGAGGTTAATTCTAACCTCCGATTTTTTGTTTGGTCTATGTGAAATATTAGTTTAAAGGAATGGGACCTCCTAAATAAATACCAATTTATAACGGTACTTACGTTTTAAATCGTATACAGTCCATACATCCATTTCCACAACAGAACATTTTTTCACTCGGTACTAGAAAACGAAGCCGGTAAACATACGTATCTTCTGTTTTTCTAACATACACCATTTCAAGAGTTAAACGCTTCCCTTTCATAACTGTCATCGCTGCCGATTTTAAGATAAGATCAATTTCTTGATGCATTACATTTGATTGGACATAAATAAAAGGGAGGTTAGTAATATTTTTTTTGATTACAGATTTTATTTTTGGATTTTCTTCTAGGAGCTCTAAAAATTTATTCCAAACGTTTTCAAGTGACATGGTAACCTTCCTTAAATTTGAATATTGTAGTTAGTTATAGAACGAAAAACATGATATCCACTAACTGATGCCCCGATCGTTCCTGCTCCTGGAAAAATGGAATCACCACATAACCATGCATTTTTTAAAGGTGTACGATGAGATAGACTGTAAAATAAACTGTTATGCCTAGTTTGTGGAAACCCACCTACCATTCCTCTTGGGCGATGTGTGAACCTTTCCCACGTTTTGGGAGAGCCAGACAATTTATAAATTATCTGATCTTCGATAGTAGGAATAGCAATTTGAGTCCGATTAAATATCTTCTGTTCTAATTGTAACTTATTTTCTTTATAGTTTTCCATATTAAACCATCTATTAACATCTGTATGGGTTGAGATCGTTAAGGTTCTAAAGCCATTAGGTGCTCTTAATGTATCACCTTTTTTTGATAGTGATAAAAAAATATGTTCTCCATCACTCAATTTATTTTCTTGTGAGATAACTTGTTGAAACAAAGGTAATTTGTCTAAAGACTGGTCTTCTTTCAAAGCCAAATACATCGTAAACGCTCCCCAAGTAGGAGTACTTGCATTTTTTCTATATTTTAAAGGAAGTTGTTCGAACAGTGCTGGATTAAGGATTTCTCGTAATGAGTGGATAGGGACATTAAATATTACATGGGAACCATGCCATGTATCACCTTTTTGATCTGATAATACCCATTCATTTCCTTTTTTGTTCACATTGACAACTTTCCTTCTTTTCAGCGCCTGGCCACCTTTTTCTTTTATATGATGAACAAGTAGTTCTGCAATAACGTATAAACCACCTTCAACATAAAAAGCACCCTCATGATAAATATCCAGTGCTAAAGCGCCAAGAATGCATTGACAATGTTTACTCGTTGTTTGCATGCTATCGATTAACTGGCCATCAATATATTGCGTAAAAAGGTGATCTTCCTCAAAACCACAACTCCTCAAGAGACTTAATAAGGTTTGATTTATATAAGGAAATAATTTTAGAGATGATGGTGATAAAGATTGAAGGAGAAAAGTCCATTCTCTCATGTTTTGAGGAGGGATAGTAGGAAGCTTTATCATAAGCTTTTTAACTTCGTTTGATAATTTCCAAATTTTCTTGTAAAAAGCTTCGATCGCTAGTTTATCTCTTTGAAAATGAGATTTTAAATTATTTAGATGTTCAAGTCGATCTTGCAAGACCTGTATTTGCATCTTATTTTCAATGTGTACAGTCATAATGTGGTCTAAGCGCTGAGATGTAACAGACAGATTTAAATAATCGATAACACGCTTATGGATACCGCCCTTTTCAAAGCCCATACCTAAAGTTGCACCGACTGGAAAAAGAAAACCCTTCCTACTAAATTTTCCTGCACAACCGCCCCATTCATTAGACCCTTCGAGTACAGTAATATCGTATCCATTTTCGGCTAATAAAGCACCAGCAGTTAATCCACCTATCCCGCCACCAACTACTAAAATTTTTTCACCCATAATTAATCCCTCTTTTATAAAAAAGTTATACAATTATTATACAATATTAGCTATATTTTTCTAATTAATTGTATGGTGCTGCAGATCGGACATCTATCTTGTTTTATCAAGTTTAACTAGTGCTAAGACTCGACTTCAAACCTTTTGAGGAAGCAAAAAAGCTTCATTTATGAGAGTGCTTTCAAAAATAAATTTGCATTCTATTGCTCGATAACATTAATTCTGCTAGACTGAAGAAGTTATATGATATGTGAAAAGGGGAAATATATATGCTTGCTAGTCACAGACAAGGCTTGGCAGTATGGTTACATTCGTTAAAATATGCCAGACAATTACGAAAATTCGGCAACGTTCATTATGTCTCTAAAAAGATGAAATACGTTGTGTTATACTGTGACCAAGAGGATATTGATGGCATGGTTGATCGCCTCCAATCACTTCACTTTGTTAAAAATGTAGAAGTTTCAATGAGACCTTTTGTTAAAACACAATACCAAAATGCAAAGCCTGATAAAGCAAAAGAATACGATTATAAAATGGGCATATAAAAAAAGGGACTGTTATTCAGTCCCTTTTTTTATAAACATTCCCTTAGAATTTCAGTTCTGGAATAAAATGATTTAAGCGTAAAACTCCAATTAAATATTGGTAAAATAATTGCTTTTCATTAAAGATATTTGAAGGCTTTACTTCTAGTTGGAAAATATCTTGGTTTAGGTTTAACGCTAATTTTTCAAAGAGGGAAAAACGTTTATTTTCTTTCCATTCGGGCTGTGGTATACCTTCTCGGCATATGTATAAAGGCATATAGTTCCCAGGATTTACTGGCTTTAAAACAACAACTAATGAAGTCATCTTCTTTTCATCAATAGTAGTATCTAAGCGAATGAGATGATGAATGCGGTGATGGTTACTTTTAGCAATTTCCATCAATTCATAAAGGTCAGAATACCCTTCTCCTAATTCAATAAAACGTTGCAGCATAATCGGTCTCTCCTTATTGGTCCTTTATTAACGCAGTGTTCGACATACTTTTTTAGCATTATAAAGATTTCTTGTTCAGTGTGAATAGCCAAGCGTCTGCTTGGCTATGGTCTAGATGTATATTACCATATATATTCATAAATTATGTAGAAACGAAAAAAATCCTCGCAAGGATTTCCTTGCGAGGTGCCCTACAACATACAATGTATGTACAAGGCTATGGGAGAGGAGAAACCGGAGGAAGAACTTATGGGGAAACGTAAGTCTTCTCCGCGGTTGTTGCAACATCTCTCAATGTTGCTAATCTTATTATGACCACAATAATTTTGACTAATACATCGATTTCAAATTTTTTTCTAACAATAACTGAATTTATGATATTCTTTAGTTTTTAAACCTTTTGTGATAGGATAAAAAAAACAATGAAGATCGCTAGCAACCCATGAAGGAAAGGTGTATATACATTGAGAGTCATTTCAGGTGAAAAAAAAGGGCAGCCATTAAAAGCTGTTCCAGGAACAACAACGAGGCCTACAACAGATAAGGTGAAGGAATCGATATTCAATATTATCGGACCATATTTTGATGGGGGATGGGTGCTTGATTTATACGGGGGAAGTGGTAATTTAGGTATTGAGGCACTGAGTAGAGGAGCAGAGAAAGCAATATTTGTCGATCAAAATAGAAAAGCTGTTGATATTATTAAAGAGAATTTAAAAGTATGTTCTTACACAGATTGTGCTGAAGTGTATCGAAATGATGCCAAACGAGCATTAAAGGCACTTATTAAGAGAGAAGTATCATTTACATATATCTTTTTAGATCCACCGTATGCCGAACAAAAAATTGAGGCTGAAATTGGGATAATTCATGATTTTAATTTATTAAAGGCTGGCGGAACAATTGTTGCTGAACACGATGCATCGATTGAACTTGCCGAAAACATCGGCTCTTTCTCCTGTAAAAGACGAGAGATATATGGGGATACAGCTATTTCATTTTATTCGTATGATTAATTAATAGGTACATGAGGAGGAAGAACAATGGCCAGTATTGCAGTATGTCCTGGAAGTTTCGATCCAGTTACATTTGGACATCTAGACATTATTACAAGGGGTTCCAGAGTTTTTGATAAAGTAATCGTTGCAGTTTTAAATAACCGCAATAAAACGCCTCTATTTACAGTTGAAGAAAGAGTAAAACTCTTACAGGAAGCTACCGCTCATATTAATAATGTTGAAATTGATTGCTTTAATGGGTTATTAGTCGATTATGTAAAGCAGAAAAAAGCGTCAACCATTATTAGGGGGTTGAGAGCCGTATCAGATTTCGAATATGAAATGCAAGCGGCTTCAATTAACAGAAAACTTGATCCAGAGGTTGAAACTTTCTTTATGATGACGAACAATCAATTCTCATACTTGAGTTCTAGCATTGTTAAAGAAGTTGCAAAATACGGGGCAAACGTTTCAGACATTGTTCCAGATGTCGTAGAGGCAGCATTACGAACTAAATATACAGACTTAAAATAAAAACCATTTCATATGAAATGGTTTTTATTTTACCGCTAAGGCTCGCTTCGACTGGATTAAAATATAGATTAGAAGTGAGAAAAGAGTGATGAAAGATCCAAACTGAACGAGTCCATTCCAGCCTATTACTAACCAAGACCAGGATTGTTCTTGAAGAAACACTGGGACTGTTCCATCTGGATGAGCACTAACTTGATTTAGATATAGTGGCTTCCATAGAAGAATAGCGATTACTGAAGCAAATAAACCGTGTAAAATCCGGGCAATGAAATATGGTTTAAAACGAATATCCGTTTCTGCTAGTATACTAGCCACTTGAGCTTGGACGGAAAAGCCACTAAAGGCTAAAATAAAACTAGCGACAATTACTTGTTGAAACAACGATGCGTCTGCTTCTGAAGTTAATTGGCTGCCGAGTGTTATTTCAAAAAGTCCAGCGATAAGAGGCATACTTAATTCATTAGGTAAAGATAAAAAAGTAAAAAGAACTGAAATAAAAGAAGATAATATTGTAAGTACACCTATCAAACTTAAAAGCTTGTTTAGAACTGAAAATAAAATTATAAATCCGCCAATCATTAATAGAGTATTAATGGAAGATTGAACGGCATCACCTAGTAATTTTCCGATCGGCCGACCATCTTTTAAGCGTTCTTCGTGAAGAGAGTTAATGGCTTGTTTGAAACTTTTCGTATGCGAAACACCTGGTGTATTGGGGGGTGTTTCTTTACCACCATGAAATCGCATGATGAAACCAACACAAAAATTCCCTAAATAATGGGCAATAGCAAGGATAACTCCTAAAGCTGGATTATGAAAGAAACCTACTGCAACTGCACCAAAAATAAAGAGTGGGTTCGAAGCATTAGTAAATGTTACGAGCCGTTCAGCTTCTAACCTACTAAGTTTCTTTTCTTGGCGTAAGCGTGCAGTTAACTTTGCACCAGCTGGAAAACCAGATGCTAAGCCCATTGCCCACACGAAACCACCGACACCTGGTACTCTAAACACTGGCCTCATAAATGGGTTGAGTAGTGTACCAATAAAAGTAACGACACCGAACCCTATAAGGAGTTCTGAAACGATAAAAAAAGGCAATAATGAAGGAAACACAACTTCCCACCACATTGTTAAACCACGCAGAGAGGCTTCAAATGATTCTTTTGGATAAATCATTAATGAGGCGGTGAGTGAAGTAGCTAATAATGCAAGTATAATTGTTTTAAACATTGAAGAATTCAAGAGGGCTTCCTCCTTTTTGAACACACACTTGAAACCAATTCAACCTGTCCCACTATTCAATATACGTATAGCTCGTCAAATTAGACCATATGATTGAAAACAGGGGTTGTAAGCTGTAAGATAGGAGTTGATATTTTTGGACCGTCCTAAAATTGGATTAGCTCTAGGGTCTGGTGGCGCTAGAGGTTTTGCTCACATCGGTGTATTAAAGGTATTAGAAGAAGCCAATATACCAATTGATTTCATCGCAGGAAGTAGTATTGGGTCACTAGCTGGGGTTTTATATGGTGCTGGGCAAAATCCTGATACCCTTGAAAAATTTGCAAAGTTATTCCGGCGAAAGTATTATTTGGATTTTACGGTACCGAAGATGGGCTTCGTTGCTGGGAAAAAGGTAAAAGAGCTTATTCACATATTAGCTAAAGGGAAAAACCTAGAAGAACTTTCTCCACCAGTTTGGGTTGTTGCCACAGATTTACTAAAAGGCGAACGTGTTGTTTTTAAAGAAGGGCCAGCTGCACCAGCAATAAGAGCCAGTATATCTATCCCAGGTATCTTTGTTCCAGAAAAATGGAATGGGCGCCTTCTAGTTGATGGTGGTGTTATTGATCGGGTACCAGTTTCTGTTGTAAAAGAAATGGGAGCAGATATAACTATAGCTGTTGACGTTTCGTATTTTCAGGTCGATCCACCTATTTCGTCGATCTACAATGTAATATTACAAACGATGGATATCATGGAACGAGAGATGGTTCGTCTCAGGGAAATTGATACCGATATCATGATACGTCCAATGGTTAAGCAAGCAAGCTCAATCGCTTTTACAAATGTGGAAGAATATA
The DNA here is from genome assembly GCF_019024285.1 of Alkalihalobacterium elongatum. Classification (GTDB taxonomy): domain Bacteria; phylum Bacillota; class Bacilli; order Bacillales; family Bacillaceae_F; genus Alkalihalobacterium; species Alkalihalobacterium elongatum. The sequence continues at coordinate 51,858 of NZ_WMKZ01000024.1, read as the reverse complement.
TTCGACTTGGTGAGGAAGAGGCAAAAAAACATCTCGACTCAATTCGTGAACAAATTGACATGTGGAAGGAGAAACAATCGGATGGTCATCGAAAAAAAGAAAAAGATCAGTAAGATTTGGATAGTTGGTGCAATATTAATTATCCTTCACTTTTATAAGCTCCCCTTTTATTACTCTCAACCAGGAGATGCAAAAGAGTTAGCTCCGTTTGTAGAAGTAGAAGGTGGTTATAAGGAAGAGCAAGGGACCTTTATGTTAACTACAGTATTAATGGGTCAAACGAATGTATACTTTTATGCCTGGGCTCACCTAAGTGAGTATAGAGATATCTATCCAGAGGATCAAATAAAACGTCCAGATGAAACAGAAGAAGACTACCTTCATCGCCAACAAATGATGATGAATACATCACAAGACGCTGCAAAAATTGCAGCTTATGAACATGCTGGTAAAGAAGTAGATATTTCATATAACGGAATTATGATTACTTCATTTATTGAAGGAATGTATGGAGAAGAATACTTAAAATATGATGACCGTATTTTAGAAGTAGATGGATACCGGGTTCAAACCGTGACCGAATTAAATAAACGACTTACTGGGAAAGAATCAGGAGAAGAAGTAGTTCTAACAGTTCTTCGCGCTGGTGATGAAATTGAAATTACTGTACCATTATCACCATTTCCAAAAGATGTAGAAGGTGGGGAAGGAAGAGTTGGGCTTGGGATCATGTATCCTGTTGCTGACCGAACACTTTCATTTAATCCAGAAGTAACAATTGACGTTCGCAATATCGGTGGACCTTCTGCAGGGTTTATGTTTGCATTAGAAGTACTTAACCAATTGACTCCAGAAGATTTGACGAAGGGGTATAATATTTCGGGTACTGGAACGATCGACGAACAAGGTAACGTTGGACGTATAGGAGGGGCTAAACAGAAAGTAGTAGCTGCTCATAATGCAGGTTCTGATATATTCTTTGTGCCTAAAGAAGGCGGTCGTGAAGGTTCAAACTATGAAGAAGCAATTTTAACAGCAAAAGAATTAGGGACTATAACACAAGTGGTTGGCGTGAATACATTAGCAGAAGCAGTAGAATTCTTAGAGGGTCTTGATAGAAAAAAATAGGTTAATATGAATAATGAAAGAGGAGTGACTTTTATTTGTCACTCCTCTTTTTATTGGGGATAACGTATCGGAGACTGGTAGTATTCGTCTTTTAGCCGTTCTGTTTGTACTGACCTTGGTAATGCAAGGGCATAAACCGTAGCAACCTTTTTATCTATATCTAAAAGTTGATGATTATAAGAAGTGACTTTTGTAATAATAGGAATATCAACCGATTTTTTAATGTTACTTAGGTATGCTTGTCCCTTTTTACTCATCCCAAGCAAGCGAAGGTATGGAGGTTGCTTCTTTGTACTTGCCCATTCCATATCAGTTTTTTTTGTGTTTGTCAAAATATGTAAGCAATATCGTTGCAAACGATTCCAAGTGTATCGTTTTGTCTTAATTAAATTCATAAATTCATTAAAGCTGTTAGCAATACTAATAAATCGCTTTAAACGATGCTCCAACCCTTCTTCTCCTTCATAAATAGTAGCTAGCTCTGCTTCTGTCGATGAGAGAATTCGATACTTTAACATAGGAAAATACAATTCCCAGTCATGAAGAGTAGAAAACAACGTTTCGTATTCTGTTAACAGTTCCAATGTACTACTTGGTATTACTCGGTCAATTGTATGTTTAGAGTTATTCTGTTGATTAAATATAGCATTTCTAATACTCGTCGCACTTGCAATCGTTTCAGATGCAAAACCTTCATCGTGGTATTGAGCAGATTTTCTCTGAATCGTCTGGCCCTTCATTTTGCTTCCTAGTTGATAGATCGCTTCTACATAATGATAACCTAATATATTATTAGGTTGAGACAAGTCAAGCATTTGTTGATCGCCTTTAATCGAGGAAAATGCTAATGAGGTAGCTTTTGGGTAGCTGTTTCCTTGACTCATATAAGTCTGAATTTTGTCGTTAAAACATTGTTTATTTTCTGTAATAAAATGATATAGTTCATGGAAAAGGTCAATATTCCCTGCCTCGCTCCCAAAACAAACCTCCTTTACTCCTAGCGCTTGTAGTAATGATATAGAGCCAAATGCAAAAATCTCGGCCTTTTGAGTAGAGTATGCATATGGTAGTTCAATAACAATATCTACACCTGATGCTAATGCCATTTTTGCTCTTTGCCATTTTGATACGATGGCAGGTTCGCCTCTCTGTAAGAAGTTTCCGCTCATTACGGCTATAACAACGTCTCCATCTGTTACACGCCGTGACTCTTCCAAATGAAAAAAATGTCCGTTATGAAAAGGGTTATATTCAACAACAACTCCAACAGCCTTCATAATCTATCCTCCAAATAAAATACCAATACAACATCGGTAAGCTTTAATTTTAATTCATTGACGATTATAGCAATAAAAATACGTAACTTTTGCACGCTTATTTTAAAGTACTTATTATAAAAAATGTACCTTAACACAACCTCTAGTAATGAGGTAAACTAGAATATGTCAACGAAAATATTTAAACTATTCGTCTTTAAAAAGTATAGCATCTCTAAAAGAACTTGCAATTTAAAGGGGAAAAATGATAAAGTAAACTCTTGAAAATAGTGTAAAGAAAATAAGTTGACAAATAATAATTACACAGCTATAATTACTCTTGTTGCCTTGAGGTGATTCTTTTGAAATGGACAATTCAACAACTGAATGGTTTAAAAAGTAAAGGATTAACATTTGACGAAACATTAGATCTTAGTGATATTAAAAAAATTGATCCGCAGATCAGGGATATTAGTCCTGTTCGAGTGATTGGTGAAGCGATATTTTCTAAGAACCTAATTTCGTTTCCGCTTGAAATAAAGGGAGAAATGACGTTACCTTGTTCTAGGTCGTTAATAGATGTAAGGTTCCCTTTTCACCTTCAAGTAAAAGAAGTTTTTAGTTTAGATGACCATGCATGGATAAGTGAAGATGAAGAGGATGATGTTCACTCAGTTGAAGGAGAAGCAATAGATCTTGTTCCATACATAATGGAGCATATCCTTCTAGAAATTCCACTTCAGCTTGTTAGTAAAGAGGCAGATGAAAAAGGTCTTCAAGCTGGCCAAGATTGGGAATTAATTACGGAAGAAAATAAAAAAGACCGTATTGATCCTCGTCTAGCAGATCTAGCTAAATTCTTTGATAAACAGTAATATTGGGAGCATCGGCTTTTTCGGCCTTAATTGTTCTGGTTAGCAGAAACTAACCGCATAAATTCATAAATGTAAAATTTAAAGTAACAGTGATAGCCCTTTAAGGAGGTGGGAATGATGGCAGTACCTTTTAGAAGAACTTCAAAAACTCGCAAAAGAAAACGTCGTACTCACTACAAATTAGCAGTACCAGGTATGGTAAAGTGCCCTGAGTGTGGAGAGTTAAAGATTGCACACCGTGTATGTAAAGAGTGTGGATCTTACAAAGGCCAAGACGTTTTAAACAAATAATAAAATGAGTTTCATAAACAATAAGCAAAAGGGCGTATCCTTTTGCTTATTTTTTATTGTTTATTATGTTTTAGGATCCGAGGAGCCCTTATTCATACAAAACAAAGTTCTCTAACAGAGCCTACACCTTAAGAAAAATGGAAATATATTTTCTGATTTTTCTGGAGGAAATTCAAAAATAATGTCGAAATACTTGTAAGAAAAAAGGGGGAAATGATGTTGGAAAAGGTACAATTAATTAGAGAAGACGGTATTGCTTGGTTAATTATTAACCGTGAGGATAAAAGAAATGCTGTTGATTATGATGTAATGAACTTGTTAACAGAAAAACTAGATGAAATCGAACAAAATGAGGAAGATAAGTTAGTTGTGATACGGGGGAAGGGAGATCAAGCTTTTTGTTCAGGTGGGGATCTTTCTATCTTTCACTTACTACATACAAAAAAAGAAGCAGAACAAATGCTTTCAAAAATGGGTGAAATATTATTTCGATTATTTTTCTTTCCGAAGCCGACTGTTGCAGCGATTAATGGTACTGCGGTAGGAGGAGGGTGTGAATTAGCAACGGCTTGTGATTTTAGGATAGCCGCACCACATGCTAAAGTAGGGTTTGTTCAAGGAACACTAGGGATTACGACTGGATGGGGCGCATCAACTATGTTATTTGAACGTATTGACCAGGCAAACGCTCTCCAAATGTTAATGACTGCTAAGAGATTCGGAGTTGAAGAAGCAGTAAAACTTAATTTTATTCAACAAATTATTGATGCTGAAAATTTTGAAGCTGGGTGTAAGGAATGGGTAACTCCATTTTTAAAGCAATCGACACCTGTATTAAGAGCATATAAAAAACGCTTTAACGACCAGTTTGATAAAGCGAGTGTGAAACATAGATTTTTAAATGAAATTGAAGAATGTTCAACGCTGTGGGAATCAGATGAGCATCACGCTGCCGTAGAAAGGTTTTTATCTAAATAGAATATTGTCATCTGCTTTCGTAAAATTTGATGCATTTGATCGTTAACTGAGCATACGCTCGGTTAACGATTAAGCAACATTCTTCAAGAAAAGATTCTTTTATAAAAAGTCTCACAAAAATGCTAACTATAAAACTCATTATTCACTGGGAGGAATACTTTAATTAAATCGAGGACATAATCCTTTAATAGAACATAAAAGTCTATCTTATCTAGTAGATGCATAAGTATAGACAAAAGATGTTTTAGGAGGGATAATAACATGTCTATTATTCGGCAGGATGCTTGGACGAATGATGAGGATTTAATCTTAGCTGAAGTGGTTTTACGTCATATACGAGAAGGTAGTACACAACTAGCTGCATTTGAAGAAGTAGGAGAGAGATTACAACGTACATCTGCGGCTTGCGGCTTCCGGTGGAACTCTGCAATTCGAAAAAAATATGATGCGGCGATAGCGTTAGCGAAAAAGCAACGTAAAAAAGGCAAAGTGATGAAAGAGGAAGATCAAGCAAACTATGAAGTTGAAGCTAGTCAGGAAGTGGCCGTACCGACTATTCAAAAATCAGTTGAGAAGGAAAGTGAGCCTGTCACTCCTGTTGCAGTGGAGCAACATGTGAATTCAAATAACATGACGCTTGAAGATGTCATTGATTACTTGAAGACATACGCTAGTAAGTTAGGACAGAGTAATGAGCTTGAAAATGAAAATGATAAATTAAAACGAGAAAATGAAAAATTAAAAGAGTCTAATGAGAAGTTAAAAAAGGAAATAAAGGCAGTTAAGAAAGAAAAAGAAACTATTAATGAAGATTATAGGACGTTAATCAGCATAATGGATCGTGCTCGAAAGATGGCTGTTTTACCTGAAGAGAAAACTAATTAAAAAAAGGAGGTCAACTTTTTTGAGTTGACCTCTTTTTTCTAACGTTGTTCTTGTGATAAGACTTGTTCTTTAACGCCTTCAGGATACCATACATAAGGATTTTCTCCTCGGTCACGCATCGGTTGATAGGTAACAGATTCAAAATCCATCTTATTCCAAAATTCATCAGAACGTTGCCTTGCGTTCGTTTTTATCGGCAAATTAAAGCTTTTTGCAAAATCTACTAAAGCTTTTCCATATCCTTTATTTTGATATGCTTCTAGTACTTCAAGTTTAAATAACTCTAAATAATCCTGTGGTGGCTCGAAGTATTGATCAAATTTTCCTTTTACTCGGTAAAGACTCATTCTTGCAACTAGTTTATTCCCGTAGTAAATTCCATAAAACGGCGATTCGCTATCATTTTCAATGATATTTGCTTGAAGGTCTTCCTTCATTGAAAGTTCTGGTGCTCCATACTCTCTAAAGTTCTGAAACTCCTCTAATGTTTTATAATTAATAAGTAAGCGCTTAACTTCTGGTTTCTCCATAAGATGACCTCCCTAATTGATAGTAATATTTTATGTGTAAGAAATTAATCATCACTCACTCTATTTTACTACAAAAAGAAATACACATTGATAAAAAACTAAAAATTCTACTAGAATTAAAAAAAGAAAAAATTTTTCGAAAATAATATTATAAAGATAGAAGGATCCATTAATTGACTCAGCGTGTGAGATTTTAATATCACACGCCTTTCAGGAACTTAAAGGTTTTCTATAATGAGTCCAAAAACAACAACAAGCATTAACAGCACCTTCTCAAAACCAGTGAAGGCAGCATAAATAAAAACTGAAATCGTCATTCGTCTTTTTCCCTAACTGTGATATTATTTAGTTTAAGAATAGTCGACTCGTTAACTAAGATCTAGTTGAGTGGGGTGATAATGTGAGACTTGGAGTTATTGGTGGTGGTGCAATTGGACTTCTTACAGCCGCCTATTTAAGAAAATTTGGAAATGAAGTAACTGTATTTACACGAAGTCCATTACAAGCAAAGCAGCTTAGAGAACGTGGTGTTACGTTACATAGAAATAATAAACTTGAAGTTTTTTCTGTACATGCTCAAGCAATTGATGAGGTAGTTGAATTAAATGCGGATATCTTATTTGTTACAGTTAAACAATTTCATATTGAGGACTTATTTCAAACCCTCCAACAGAAGTCTTTCATTCCTCAAGCAATGGTTTTTATGCAGAATGGTATGAGTCATCTCAACTTTATAAAGGAACTTCCTATTCATTCACTTTTTATTGGTATTGTTGAACATGGTGCTATGAGGTTGTCTGGCACAGAAGTCGAACATACTGGAGTAGGAATAATAAAAATTGGAGCAGTTAAAGGTGGATCAAACAACTGGGATGACCTCTGGAAATCGATAAGTCATAAAGAATTTCAGGTAGTTGTATTAAGTGATTGGTTAAAAATAATGAACCGTAAGCTGGTCGTTAATTCATGTATTAACCCATTAACGGCATTATATCGAGTAAAGAATGGAGTTTTAGTCTCAAACACACACTTCTTAAAATTAATGCGAGCTGTATTTGATGAAACTGTTTTAAGTCTTGAATTAGATGATATAGAAGAAATGTGGAATGAAGTTTTGTTAGTTTGCAAGAAAACAGCAAATAACAGATCATCTATGTTACGTGATATAGAGAAAAGAAATGAAACAGAAATAGATGCAATCCTAGGGTATGTTTTGAGCATAGGGGAACAGAAACATTTGAAACTGCCTATCACGAAGTTTTTGTTTGAAAGCATTAAAGGAATAGAACAGGAAGAGAGGGAGAAGGTTGAGTAGTGCTTTCGCATGGTTTATAGCTACGGTTGTTACGCTACCTATTATAGGGTGGTACATAGTATATATTATTACAGTTAAAATAACAAAAAAGAAAAGTTATTCTATTCGTCTTGCTGCGGATATTTCTTTAGTGTTTTTTATTAGTGCAGTTTATTTTATCAGTTATGAAATATGGAACCAGTCATTTTTATGGATCATTTTAATTGTTTTTTTTATCGTAGCTATTTGTTTTACTGTAATTCATTGGAAAGTGGCTAATGACGTTCACTTGATTAGATTATTTAGAGGGATATGGCGATTTAATTTTATTTTATTTTTTATTGCGTATATTATTTTAAGTACAATTGGGTTGATAACGCGTATTTTTATTACATAGAGGTGCTAAGCATTTTATTTTGTGTACGTTTATCATTTTGATATAATCAAATCGTTCGAGTTTTTAGTTTTTAATGAAAGGGCGTTACATAATGAACGTGAAAGAAATTCAACTTTCACCCACAACAAAAGTAGCTAGTGCCTATCTTAATAAGGATGCAGATCTCCTTTCGTTTTTTGAGTATGATTACGAAGAGCAAACAACATATTTAAGTAGGTATGAATATTTAAGGAATCGTACATATAATCGAGCAGGCTTAGTTGATGCTTTAACAAAGTATAACGAACATCTTGTTCACTGTGAAAAAACATTAACCCAAATAGAACGTCTAAAAGACCCTAATAGTGTTGTTGTAGTAACAGGTCAACAGCCAGGGTTATTGACAGGGCCTTTATATACTGTATATAAAGCGTTAACAGTTATTAATTTGGCAAAGGAACAAGAGAGGTTATTAGGTATTCCTGTAGTTCCAATTTTTTGGGTGGCCGGGGAGGACCATGATTTTCTTGAGGTTAATCATTTGTTTATCCAAGAGAATGAAGCTCTAATCAAACATCAACTAATGGATCAATTAGACGATCTAAAAACACCGCTGTCTGAAAGGCCAATAGATGTCGATATAACCACAAAGTGGATCGAGGACGTTTTTTCTTCGATGCAAGAAACGAACTTTACAAAAGAACTTCTTGAAATTGTGACTTCATTATTAAAGAGCTCAACTAACTATTCCCAGTTTTTTAGTCAATTGATGGCTTGGATTTTTAAAGAAGAAGGTCTAATATTACTCGATTCAGCAGACACTAACATTCGCAAGATAGAATCTTCAATGTTTTCTCTACTGATAGAGGAGAACGAAGCGATCCAAAAAGCATTTCTTATACAGGGTCAAGAAATTGCGAAACTAAACTTTGGGACCCCGATTGAGCCCAATGAAGAAAATACCAATCTTTTTATTATAGATGGAGGCCAAAGGCATAGAATCGATCGAGTAGATGAAGTAACTTTTGTAGCTAATGAGAAAAAATATACAAAACATGACTTAGTTTCCATTGCACAGTACGCACCAGAAAAATTAAGTAATAATGTTGTTACCCGTCCGATTATGCAAGAGTTTCTATTACCTGTCCTTGCTTTTGTTGGTGGTCCTGGAGAAATCGCCTATTGGTCTACGTTAAAGAAAGCCTTTGAAACTGTAGAAATGAAAATGCCTCCTATTGTTCCGAGGCTTTCTTTAACATTGTTAGAACAAAAACATTTAGATTGGTTAGGTAAAAAAGGGATTAATATTGAGGATGCATTATCTTTATCTCTAACTAAAATGAGAGATGATTGGTATGAGCAACAAAAAACATGGGATATCGAAAAAGTAGCTAATCAAGTTAAGGCGCAGATCGTTGAAATTCATGAACCACTTCGTCAAATTGCTGAACAATTAGATGAAACGTCTAAAAAGCTTGCGGCTAAAAATATTAAAATTTTAATCGATCAAGTTGAATTTCTTCATCAAAAATTAGAACGACAACAAAAAGAAAAATATAAATATGAATTATTGAAATATGATGCATTACAACAAGTGACCCTTCCAAATCAGAAACCACAAGAACGAATTTATAATATATTTCAATTTTTAAACCTTTATGGTTTCTCATTGTTAGACGATATTAAAGAACAAGACTTAACGATAAATGTATATCATAAGGTTATTGAAATATAAAATATGAGTAAAGCTAAAATATTAACAAATAAAGTGAAATCGTTAAAAAAATCCTGCTTTTTAGCAGGATTTTTTATTTGGGGGGAGAATTAGAAAATCTAGTGGTATAAAGTGGGGGGATGTGGTAACTTAGAGGTATAAAGTGGGGGATGGTGAAACGACTATGTTCATGGGTGAATATCGACATAATGTCGATGAAAAAGGAAGACTCATTATTCCTGCCAAGTTCCGTGAAGAACTTGGTGAGTCATTTGTTGTTACTCGTGGACTTGATCGGTCTTTATTCGTCTACCCACAAGATGAGTGGAAAATTCTAGAGGGTAAGTTAAAATCTCTTCCATTTACAAAAAAAGATGCCAGAGCCTTTACTCGATTTTTCTTTTCAGGAGCAACTGAATGTGAGCTCGATAAACAGGGTAGAGTAAATATTGCCTCACCACTTAGGGAATATGCACATATTGAAAAAGAGTGTGTCATTATTGGGGTTTCAAACCGGGTGGAAATTTGGAGTAAAGCAATCTGGGAAGACTATTTTATGGAGTCGGAAGAGTCATTTAGTGAGATTGCTGAAAATATCGTTGATTTTGACCTTTAGAATTACATCTTAGAAAAGCATATAAGAGGTGGTAGCTAATGTTTAATCATATAACTGTTTTGAGAGAAGAGTCTGTGGAAGGGTTAAATATAAAAAAAGATGGAATATATGTAGATTGCACTCTTGGTGGCGCTGGTCATAGTGAATTAATCATTTCTCGTCTTAGTTCTGAAGGGCATCTATATGCTTTTGATCAAGACGATACAGCGATAGCAAATGCAAAGGAAAAATTAAGTCATTATGAAGGTAAATTCACGTTAATTAAGAGTAATTTCCGCTTTTTAAAAGAAGAGCTAAGAGCTAGAGGGATTGAACAAGTTGATGGTATTTTGTTTGATCTTGGAGTTTCATCACCTCAATTAGATGAGGCGGAGAGAGGGTTTAGTTATCACCAAGATGCACCTCTTGATATGAGAATGGATCAATCCGCTCAATTGAGTGCTTATGAGGTAGTGAATGAGTGGGAGTTTGGAAAACTAGTCTCGATCATTTCGAGGTATGGAGAAGAAAAATTCGCTAAGCAAATAGCTAGAAAGATTGAAGCCGCAAGAGATAAGCATCCTATTCAAACAACAGGTGAGCTAGTGGAAGTTATTAAATCAGCAATTCCAGCTCCAGCAAGAAGGACAGGAGGGCATCCAGCTAAGCGAACATTCCAAGCAATCCGGATTGCTGTTAACGATGAATTAGGTGCCTTTGAGCAAGCACTTGCTGACTCGATCGAGATTACAGCACCTAAAGGGCGTATCTGTGTGATTACATTCCATTCACTTGAAGATAGAATTTGCAAAGACATGTTTAAAAAGGAAAGTAAAGGTCCTGAATTGCCTCCTGGTATGCCGATGGTTCCTCAAGGTTATGAGCCAAAGCTTAACTTAATTACAAGGAAACCTATCATAGCAAGCATAGATGAATTAGAAAAGAATAATCGAGCTCGGTCAGCAAAGCTGCGAATAGCAGAGAAAAATTAAAAGGAGGTAACACTATGAGTAATTTAGCTCGTCAATATCAGCAACAGCCAAAAGAAATTAACCACCAGCAGCAACAACCAAAAAAGGCACCGAAAACACAAAGGAAGTTTTCAGTTACTAAAGGTGAAAAAGGATTAGTTTTACTAGCAGTTGTTGCTTTTTCAGTAGCAATTACGTTCATTATTGCAAATTATGCATCGGCTTACTCTCTCAATAGAGATATCCATAACCTCCAACGCGACATCCAACAACAATCACAAGTAAATGATGGTCTTCAGTTGCAAGTGATTGAATTAAGTGCACCCGATAGAATTCTACATATCGCAACGGAAAAACTTGGAATGTCTTTAAATGACAATAAGGTAAAAGTTATACAAAACTAGTTCCGCTGTGAGCTAGTTTTCTTTTTAAGCAAAAAAGAGTAATATAGAACTTTAAGTCAGTTTTTAGTTTCTTTTGCTTTTTGATGATAGGATGTGATGACAAATGGAAATTCATAAGAGACCTGTTACTAACAAGAGAGCCGTTTTCATTATGGCTATTTTTCTTATTTGTTTTGTCATACTGATTGGAAGAATAATTATGATACAAACAACAAAAGAAGTAAGTGGTCATGATCTACAACAAATGGCTGAACAAAGGTGGATGACTAAAAATATAATTGAAGGAAATCGTGGAACGATTTTAGATCGTGATGGTAGTGCCCTGGCCCAAGAAATTAACTCGTATACAATGTTTGCTGTTTTAGATAGGGGCCAAAATAGCTTTGTGAAGGACCCTAGGAAAACAGCCGAAATCTTATCACCTCATATAAATATGTCTGTAGAAAACCTAGAAAGGCTTCTCTCTAGTGATCGTTTCCAAGTTGAACTAGGTGCTGGGGCAAAAAATATGAGTCATGAGGAAATGACTGCAATTAAAGAGTATGAGTTACCTGGAATAGAATTTAGAAAAGAACCACGTCGTTACTACCCAAAACAAACATATGCTTCTCATGTCATTGGTTATACAGAAAGAGATATGGAGAAATCTAGAATGGGTTTAGAACTTAGTTTGGATGAATTATTACGCGCAGAGCATGGTTCTGTTATGTACCAAAGAGATCGCAAAGGTATTCGTTTACCTGATCCAAAGGAGACGATTGAGCTCCCGAAAAATGGTCATGATGTCTATTTAACTTTAGACTCTAACATCCAAACTGCATTAGAGCAAATTATGACAAAAGTTGAAGAGGATTACAAACCTGAAAGAATGATAGCTATTGTGGCTGACCCTAAAACTGGACAAATATTAGGAATGAGCAATCGCCCAAGCTTTAACCCAAATCTATATGAGGAAATTACTAACTATAGAAATTTTGCTGTAAGTGATCGGTTTGAGCCAGGATCAACGATGAAAATCTTTACTTTAGCAGCAGCTATCGAAGAAGGTGTCTATAACGGTAATGAAGAATTTAAATCTGGTACTTACCGCTTAGGATCAAGGGTAATATCTGACCACAATCAAGGTAGAGGGTGGGGAACAATTACTTATGATGAAGGCATGCAACGATCTTCCAATGTAGCATTTTCAAAGATTGCTAATGAAAAATTAGGTTCTGATAAATTATATGAATACCTTGATTTGTTCGGATTTACTCGTCCGACAGGGATAGATTTACCGAGTGAAGCAACGAGTTTAGTTGCAGCAAAAAATGCATCTAATGCGATATCTACAGCTTTCGGTCAAGCTACTGCTGTAACCCCTATTCAGCAGGTCCAGGCGGCAACTGCAATTGCAAACAATGGTGTGATGATGAAACCATATGTGATTGATCGAGTTGTTGACCATGACACAGGGAAGGTTATTGAAAAAAATGAGCCAACTTCTGTTGGTCAACCTATCTCAGAAGCTACAGCAAAACAAGTTATCGATGTACTAGAAACGGTTGTCACATCTTCCGCTGGGACTGGTACTCCTTATTATATTGAAGGGTTTGACGTAGTTGGAAAAACAGGTACCGCTCAAGTACCAAATCCAGATGGACCAGGGTACCTAAGAGGACATGGAAAAAACATTTTCTCATTCTTGGGAATGGCGCCTAAAGATGATCCTCGAGTTATCGTTTATGTAGCTGTAGACCGTCCCAATTTAAAAGAAACAGAGGCTGGTTCTGCACCAGTTTCACAAATATTTAATACGGTTATGAAACACAGTTTACAATACTTAAGTATTAATCCAGGTTATCAAGAAGTAGTTGAAAACGAACAAATTGGTTTTCAGCTACAAGACTATAAAGGTAAAACGTTAGAAACGGTAAAAGCTGAATTGGAAAGTGAAGGTATGGATGTTATTGTCCTTGGTGATGGCAAAAAAGTTGAGGGGCAACAGCCAGTTTCAGGGAGATATGTAATTGAAAATGAGCGTATTATCTTAGTTTCTGATGGTGAAGGGTACACAATGCCAAATATTGAAGGTTGGTCATTCCGAGATGTAATGAAATTATCAAAAGCATTAGACCTTAATATGAATATATTTGGGACAGGCTATGTAACAAGTCAAAGCATTACTAAAGGAAGCCCTTTAAGGGTGGAAGAACATATTACTGTTGAATTACAGTTACCTAGTTACGAAACTATACAACAAGATGAAGATCTAGAAGAAGACGGTTCACTTGAAGAACAATAAGTATTCCCCTAAAAGTTCTAATTATATAGATTTCAGCATATAAGTTAAACAAGCATGACAAGCCTTAATATTGTGAAATCTAGGTTAGAAATCGGGGGTACAAGTAGTGCGAGTGTCCAATGTTACCGTACGAAAACGTTTAGTGTTTGTATTAATAAGTGGTTTAATCATCTTTTTAATCATTGCCATCCGCCTTGGCTATGTACAATTCGGGATGGGTAACTGGTTAACTGACAGAGCAGAAGATTCTTGGAGTCGTGATATTCCTTTTGAAGCGAAACGAGGAGAGATATTAGATCGAAATGATGAGATTTTGGCTACCAATGTTAGTGCACCATCGATACTAGTAGTTCCTCGTCAAGTAAAAGACCCAGCACAGACAGCCGAGAAGTTAGCTAACGTTTTAAATATGGACCGACAGAAAGCATATGAATTAATCACGAAAAGTGCATCGTCAGTTAGGATTAATCCAGAAGGAAGAAAAGTATCAAAGGAAAAAGCTAACGAAGTTAGAGCATTAGATTTAGCAGGTGTTTATGTTGCAGAAGATAGTAAAAGACATTACCCGAATGGAAAGTTTTTAGCTCATGTACTAGGTTTTGCAGGGATTGATAACCAAGGGTTAACAGGACTAGAGTTAACTTATGATGAACATTTAAGTGGAAAAAAAGGACATGTATCCTTTTTCTCAGACGCTAAAGGTAAGAGGTTACCAGATTTAGCAGATGAGTACACGCCTCCAGTCGATGGACTTAATTTAAGACTAACGATTGACAGTAAAGTTCAGACGATCATTGAACGAGAATTAGATATAGCAGAAGCAACTTATAATCCAGATGGTGCAATTGCGATAGCGATGGATCCAAATACAGGTGAAATCCTTGGGATGTCCAGTCGGCCACATTATAATCCTGAAAACTTTCGTGAGGTTCCACCAGAAATATACAACCAGAATAAGCCTGTTTGGATGCAGTATGAGCCAGGCTCCACCTTTAAGATCATAACGATCGCAGCTGCTTTAGAAGAAGGTGAAGTTGATTTACACAAGGAAACTTTTAATGACCCTGGTTTTATCGAAGTATCTGGACACCGGTTACGTTGTTGGAAAAAAGGTGGGCATGGACACCAAACATTCTTAGAAGTTGTACAAAACTCTTGTAACCCTGGATTTGTCGTTTTAGGTGAACGACTAGGTAAAGATCGTTTATTTGACTACATTGAAAAGTTTGGTTTCGGTTCAAAAACGGGTATTGATCTCCAGGGTGAAGGAAAAGGTATTCTTTTTAATCGCGACAGAGTAGGTCCGCTAGAGCTCGCTACCACCGCTTTTGGTCAAGGGGTTTCGGTAACACCTATTCAACAAGTTGCAGCTGTTTCCGCTGCGATTAATGGAGGATATTTGTATCAACCGTTCATTGCAAAAGAATGGATTGACCCACAAACAGGACAAGTGGTTAGTTCACAAGCTCCTATTTTAAAAAGGAGAGTTATTTCTGAAAAAACTTCTAAAGAAATACGTCATGCATTAGAAAGTGTTGTTGCACTTGGTACTGGTAAAGGTGCATATGTTGATGGCTACCGTGTTGGAGGTAAAACAGGTACAGCACAAAAGGCCAAAGACGGTCGATATCTTGAAAATAATCACATCGTCTCATTTATTGGTATGGCCCCAGCAGATAACCCAGAAATTGTTGTATACGTAGCAATTGATAATCCGAAAGGAACCGTTCAATTTGGTGGTGTTGTTGCAGCCCCAATTGTTGGTAAAATTATTGGCGATAGCTTAGCTGCCATGGGAGTTGAAAAACGGTCAGACCAGATCGAAAAAGAAAAAGCTTGGAATGATGAGCCAATCATTGAAACTCCAGATCTTGTTGGGCTCTCTATTCGTGAAATTAATCAAGCTTATTACGATCTGAAAATTGATGCTTCTGGGAGTGGGTCCAAAGTGTTAGCCCAAGCACCAGAACCTGGTGTAAAAGTAAAAGCAGGTTCAACGATACGACTTTATATGGGTGACAAATCCGACACAACCGACTAAAATGGTTCTGTAACACTTTTATTTCCCTCCGGTATTTATTTCGGGGGGATTCATTGTGTTATAGAGGTACATTGTAGGAAATGGGACTTCTCCATGAGGTGTGAACATACACTTGTAATAGAAAACGAAATAAAATCGTTAATTTTGATTAAATAAGGCTTATTTTTCCTACGATAGATATTAAATGTAAGTAATAGAAAGGGTATTGATTATGAAATTAGAGCAACTGGTACAACAACTTCAGCATGTTACTTTTTTAAACGATCAAACGAATCCTTCAATTACATCAATTGAGATGGACTCAAGAGAGGTACAAGAAGGTAGTTTATTTATTTGTATTAAAGGATATACGGTTGATGGTCACGATTATGTAGATCAAGCGCTTAGCAATGGAGCAAGTGCGATAATAGCAGAGAGAAAAGTGAATGCAACTGTTCCTGTAATTATAGTTAATGATACAAAACGAGCTATGGCAATTCTTTCAAACCACTTCTATGCTCACCCAACAAAAAAACTTTCACTTATTGGAATTACTGGTACAAACGGAAAAACGACAGTGACACATCTAATTGAGAAAGTTTTAAATGATGTAGGTGAGCGTACTGGTCTAATCGGTACGATGTATACAAAAATTAGTGATCGAACATATGAAACGAAAAATACAACACCTGAGTCACTTACATTACAGAAGACATTTAAGCAAATGGTAGATGAAGAGGTAGATACTGCTATTATGGAAGTATCCTCACATGCACTTCATCTTGGACGAGTAAGAGGTTGTGATTTTAATATCGCTGTTTTTACAAATCTAACACCAGATCATTTAGATTATCATGAAACGATGGAAGCATATAAATATGCAAAAGGACTTCTCTTTTCACAGCTAGGTAATACATATGATCACACTAGTACAAAAATTGCTATTTTAAATGATGACGATGACGCATCAAATGAATATAAAAAGATGACAGCTGCCCAAGTTATTACGTATGGAATTAATGATACGAGTGATGTTAGAGCCAAAGATATTAAGATGACATCAGGTGGAACAACATTTACCCTAACAACTCCTGAAGGCGAGACAAACGTTGAATTGAAGCTAATTGGAAAGTTTAGTGTATATAATGCTTTGGCTGCTACTGCAGCTTGTTTAGCGCATGGAATTAGATTAGAGGATATTAAAAGAAGCTTAGAAGGTGTAGAAGGAGTTTCCGGTAGATTTGAGACGGTGGATGCAGGTCAAGATTTCACGGTCATTGTTGATTACGCTCATACTGCTGATAGTCTAGAAAATGTGCTGACAACTGTTAAAGAGTTGGCTAAAGGAAATATTTATTGTGTAGTAGGGTGCGGAGGCGACCGAGATCGAACCAAACGACCAATCATGGCACAGATCGCTGTCAAATATGCAAATAAAGCTATATTTACATCTGACAATCCGCGGAGTGAACAGCCAGAGCAGATCTTAAAAGATATGGAAGCAGGAGTGAAAAGTAATAATTTTATTTCAGTTATTGATCGAAAAGAAGCAATAGAACATGCAATTTCTCAAGCAAAAGAAAATGATGTTGTATTAATTGCTGGAAAAGGCCATGAAACGTATCAGATTGTTGGTAATGAAGTCATTGATTTTGATGACAGACAAGTAGCAAGAGCGATCATTGAGGAGCGAATGAAATGAAATTACTAGGAAAGCTAGTTGAAGAAGTTTCAGATGGAGTACGAAAGGAAAATATTAATATGTCTTTTACTGGGGTATATACAGACAGCCGTAAGCCAATGGCCAATGGTTTATTTATACCTATAGTAGGTGAACGTTTTGATGGTCATGATTTTTTACATTCTGCGATTGAAAAAGGAGCTACAGCTTCATTGTGGCAACAGGATAAATCTATACCTGACAACTTACCTGAAGATTTTCAACTGTTTTTTGTCCAAGAAACGTTACAGGCATTGCAGCAACTTGCAAAAAAGTATTTAGCATTTATTGATCCCATTGTAGTTGGAGTAACAGGGAGTAATGGTAAAACGACGACAAAAGATATTTTAGATGCTGTTTTATCGACTTCATTTAAGACATATAAAACCCAAGGCAACTACAATAACCACATTGGTTTACCGTTGACGATATTGGGGATGGAGAATGATTGTGAGCTACTCATATTAGAAATGGGTATGAGTGATTTTGGTGAAATTGAGTTATTGAGTAATATTGGAGAGCCTCACTTTGCAGTAGTTACAAATATTGGAGAATCTCATATTGAACAATTAGGTAGTCGCGAAGGGATCGCTCAAGCTAAAATGGAGATTATATCAGGTTTAAGGGATACAGGAAAAGTATTTGTTGATGGTGATGAGCCATTACTTACCCCTTTTTACCGTGAGAATGTAAGTACTTGTGGTTTTGCAGATACATGTGATACACAGATTACTGATGTTTCCTCAAGTGAATACGGCTTTACTTTTACTCTAAGAGGCCAAGAAACTATATATGAGCTTCCACTACTAGGTCGTCATAATATTAAGAATGCAACTTATGCAATTATGGTAGGTCGCAAGCTAGGATTAACAGAAAAAAGTATACAGAGTGGATTAAAACAAGTAAACTTAACAGGGATGAGATTAGAGCGTCTCCAAGGCTCAAATGGTTCCACTATAATTAACGATGCTTACAACTCCAGTCCGACTTCAATGAAAGCTGCAATTCAAGCTGTAAAGGAACTCCCAGACTTCTCTAAACGGGTATTAATTTTAGGAGATATGTATGAGCTTGGTCCTGATGAAAAACAGCTTCATCACTCGGTAGCAAGCGCAATTGAAAAGCCAATTACCCACTTATTTACAGTGGGGGAAAAAGGACAATGGATTCTTGACGCATTTAATGAGAAAAATGACCATACGCTTATAGTACAAAGTTTTTTAAATAAAGATGATGTAATTGATAGTACTAAAAGACTCTTAGATAACGAAACGATTGTGCTCATAAAAGCTTCGAGGGGACTACAATTAGAAACGATTACTAAACATTTAATGTAATAGAAAGGAGGCAATGACTATGTTTGAACAGATCACATTATTATTTACATTAATAGCATCTTTCCTCATTGCCGTAATACTATCCCCAATTATCATTCCTTTTCTGCGAAGGTTAAAATTTGGACAAAGTATAAGAGACGAGGGACCGAAATCCCATCAAAAGAAAAGTGGAACTCCAACGATGGGTGGGGTAATGATTTTATTATCTATCCTTCTTACGACTATTATTATCGTCTCAAAATTTTTAACTTTTACGACAGAAATATGGTTATTATTGTTTGTAACTTTAGGCTACGGTTTATTAGGATTTTTAGATGACTTTATTAAAGTTGTAATGAAGAGAAACTTGGGTCTAACATCTAAACAAAAATTAGTAGGTCAGCTTATTATTGCTATTATCTTTTACTTAGGATTACGTATGCTTGACTTCTCAACAGAAATAGCTATACCAGCTACAAACTTTTCAATTGATTTTGGATGGCTCTATTTCCCACTGATCATAGTTATGCTCGTTGGAGCATCAAATGCAGTTAATTTGACAGATGGATTAGACGGCCTACTTGCTGGAACTGGCGCAATAGCATTCGGGGCATTTGCGATATTAGCTTGGAATGCAGAAATGTTCGATGTGGCAATCTTCTGTGGAGCAGTCGTAGGGGCAGTTTTAGGATTTTTAGTATTTAATGCACACCCTGCGAAAGTATTTATGGGCGATACGGGTTCACTCGCTTTAGGTGGAGCAATTGCAGCGGTTGCAATTCTAACAAAATTAGAAATTTTACTAGTTATAATCGGTGGGGTATTTGTTATTGAAACTCTATCAGTCATTATTCAAGTTATCTCATTCAAAACAAGAGGTAAGAGGGTATTCAAAATGAGTCCTCTTCACCATCATTACGAGCTATCTGGCTGGTCGGAATGGCGAGTAGTTGTTACATTTTGGTTAGTAGGTATGCTATTTGCTATATTAGGAATTTACTTAGAGGTGTGGATCTAGATGAAGAACGAACAACAGTTTAAAAAACAACATGTACTCGTCCTTGGCTTAGCAAAAAGTGGGGATGCTGCGAGCCGCCTATTATTCCGACTAGGTGCACACGTGACAGTCAACGATGCTAAACCATTGGAAGAAAATCCTCAAGCAAAGGATTTAGAAAGCTTAGGAATAAAGGTCGTTTGTGGTGCTCATCCATTAACATTATTGGATGGGCCAATTGACTTTATCGTTAAAAATCCAGGGATACCATACAGTAATCCACTAATTGCTGAAGCTTTGAAGCGAGGAATTCCTGTCGTTACTGAAGTAGAATTAGCGTCTAAAATATCTGAAGCTGAAATGGTTGCAATTACAGGTTCAAATGGAAAAACGACAACAACAACATTAATTGTTGAAATGTTAAAAAATAGTGGTAGAGATCCTTTAGTTGCTGGAAATATTGGTACAGTAGCTTGTGAAGTTGCTGAAAAAGCTACTAAAGAAAATATTATTGTGACAGAAGTATCAAGCTTTCAACTTCAAGGAACAGAAAATTTTCATCCTAAAGTTGCAGTATTGTTAAACTTGTTTGATGCTCATTTAGATTATCATGGAACGAAGGAAGCATATGGTCTTGCTAAGGCTAAGATATTTGCTAATCTGGATGACGATGATTTTTATGTTATTAATGTTGACGATGAAGATGTTGTAAAGCTTGCAGACAGTGTAAAAGCAGTCAAGGTTCCTTTTTCAACAACAAAAGAAGTCGTAGACGGAGCGTATCTGAAAGATAATTTTGTTTATTTTAAAGATGAGAAAATTATGAGTGTAGCAGATATTGTTCTTCCTGGTATGCATAACTTAGAAAACATTCTTGCTGCTATCGCTGCTTCGAAAACGATGGGAGCAAATAATGAGGAAATCATTAACGTGTTAAAGACATTCACTGGTGTTAAGCACAGAGTTCAGTACGTTGCGACATTCAATGACCGGAAGTTTTTTAATGACTCAAAAGCAACAAACATTTTAGCGGCTCAGGCTGCAGTTTCTGCTTTTACTGATCCAGTCATCCTCTTAGCGGGAGGTCTGGACCGTGGCAATTCCTTTAATGCTTTTATCCCTTCACTAGAAAAAGTGAAAGCTGTAGTTACTTTTGGAGAAACAAAAGAAAAGATCAAGGCTGCAGCAAAGGAAGCAGGTGTTGCAATAATTGAGGAAGTGTTAGACGTAGCAGAGGCCGTACCAGCTGCTTATAATCTTTCCAGTGCTGGTGATGTTATCCTACTTTCACCTGCGTGTGCTAGTTGGGATCAATACAAAACATTTGAACAACGTGGAGATATATTTATTAATGCGGTTGAAAAGTTAATACAAAGATAAAAGGACATGTTCTTACAGTCTGGTGCATATGTTTAGGTAATAGAGGTTGTACGATTGAAATTAATTGTACGCACACTTTTTAGTTAGTGAGGTGTTACAGTTGCCTAAAACAAAAACGGCACCAGATTTTCTTTTGTTAATTGCAACAATTGCACTATTAACGATAGGTGTTATTATGGTGTATAGTGCAAGTGCGGTATGGGCTCAATATAAGTTCGATGATTCATTTTTCTTTGCCAAACGTCAAATATTCTTTGCAGGGGCTGGGGTCGCTGCGATGTTATTCATTATGAATGTTGATTATTGGACGTGGAGGAAATGGTCAAAGGTATTGCTAATCATATGTTTTATTCTGCTTATTATCGTGTTAATCCCTGGAGTTGGACTCGTTCGTGGTGGGGCCCGAAGTTGGCTAGGAGTTGGAGCGTTTTCCATTCAACCATCAGAATTTATGAAGATGGCGATGATTGCTTTCCTAGCAAAATACTTATCTGAAAATCAAAAGAAAATTACTTCGCTAAAGCAAGGATTAATACCATCACTATCCTTAGTCATGTTAGCCTTTGGGCTAATTATGATGCAGCCCGATCTTGGGACAGGTGCGGTAATGGTTGGAACATGTGTTATTATGATTTTCGTTTCAGGCGCACGAATTGCTCATTTTGTTGGTTTAGCTTTAATTGGTGTAGCTGGGTTTGTAGCGTTAATCGCTTCAGCTCCTTATCGTATCAAACGTATTACATCCTTTTTAGACCCATGGTCCGATCCTCTAGGAAGTGGCTTTCAAATTATTCAATCATTGTACGCGATAGGTCCTGGAGGGCTACTTGGATTGGGACTTGGAGAAAGTCGGCAAAAGTATTTCTACTTACCTGAACCACAAACAGACTTTATATTTGCAATACTAACTGAAGAATTAGGGTTTATCGGTGGTGCAGTTGTTATCTTTTTATTTGGAATACTACTCTGGCGTGGAATTAGAGTCGCCTTAGGTGCTCCAGACTTATTTGGTAGTTTCTTGGCAGTAGGTATTATATCCATGGTTGCAATTCAAGTTATGATTAATATTGGGGTAGTAACGGGGCTTATGCCAGTAACAGGAATTACCTTACCGTTTTTAAGTTACGGCGGTTCCTCTCTCACCCTCATGCTTGTTGCAATAGGAGTTTTACTTAACATTAGTAGGTTCTCAAGGCTATAATTATATGTCCCTCTCGGTAAGGTATCTCCTAACTAGAGGGATATTTCTTTGTGTTAGTGCATTACTGTTAATATCGGTTCCTAACTTTAACAGTGTTTTTTGTATAAGATTATGTTTTGAGATTGCAGGTCCTGTTTACAATTGAATAAAAAGAACACTAAATTAGTACACTTTATAAAATTTTACACAATCCTTTATAAGCATTATGTATAATCCAAGGTATCGTTCTGATAAAATGGTAATAGAAAATAGTTAATATGGAGTTTACGGAACTTTTACTTCTTTTAAATATTTGGAAACTTTTCATATGGCACTTTTCTTAACGCTTGTATGCTATTGAGCGAATAACCAAGCATTCTTGGTTATTCAGGCTTTAACGTGAAGCTAAAAACATCCAATAGCAACCGAAATTTACGAGAACAGCCATTTATATTAAGACAGAGATGATGGAGGAATTAAATGAGAGTAGTTGTTAGTGGTGGAGGAACTGGAGGGCATATATATCCTGCCTTGTCATTAATCAAAGAAATAAAAAAGCATTATAAGGATGCAGAAATTTTGTACATAGGAACAGAGAATGGATTAGAGAGTGAGCTTGTTACTCGTGAAAATATCCCATTTAAAACGATAAAAATTACTGGGTTTCGTAGAAAGATTTCTTTTGAAAATGTAAAGACGATTTATCGTTTCCTTAAAGGAACAAGCGACTCTAAGAAGCTCATTAAACAGTTTAATCCTGATGTTGTAGTAGGTACTGGTGGCTATGTTTGTGGCCCAGTTGTTTATGCTGCCTCACAATTAAAAATCCCAACAGTAATTCATGAACAAAATAGTGTACCTGGACTTACTAATAAATTTTTAAGCCGTTATGTAGATAGGATCGTCTTATCATTTCCCGAATCTAAAAACTTCTTTCCAGAGACTAAAACGGTTTATCTTGGAAACCCAAGGGCGTCAGAAGTAATCTTAACTGATGCAGAGCGTGGAAGAGAGTCAGTTGGGCTTAATGCGGAGAAAAAATCGGTGCTTATAGTTGGTGGGAGTCGAGGAGCTAGACCGATTAATGACGCATTCCTAGAAGTCCTTCCAGAGATGAATAAATTTGATTATCAGTTCTTATATGTAACTGGCCAAGTTCACTTTGATAGAGTCATGGAAGAAGTGAAAGCGAAAGGTAACCCTGAAAATGTTATTATTAAGCCGTTTATTCATAACATGCCTGAAGTATTAGCTGGGGTCGATCTAATTGTAGCCAGAGCTGGGGCAACAACTTTAGCTGAAATAACAGCCTTAGGCCTTCCTAGCATTTTAATACCGAGTCCTTACGTAACGAATAATCATCAAGAGAAAAATGCACGTTCTTTAAGTGTAAAAGGTGCAGCAATTGTTAGGTTAGAAAAAGAAATGAGTGGTACAGTTTTACTTGAGGATATTGATGAAATTTTTAAAAAGCCTGGAAAATGGGAAGAAATGCATAATGCAGCTCTATCACTTGGAATGCCTGAAGCAGCGAAGCACTTTGTAGAGCTCCTTGCTGATTTGTCCCAATCTAAAAAATAATAAGGTGAACACGCGGAGTAGGCGGCTGCATACAATAATAATAAAATTTTAAGGTAGTTTACCACTTGTAGTTAGTTATTTTTCAATAAGTGAGGAGATAAAAGACGATGGAACAATTTATTCAACAACTTAGAGAAAAAAATATTGGCAAAGTCCTCGTCCAAGAACCATTAGCCAACCATACAACATGGAAGATTGGAGGGCCTGCTGAATTATTAGTGGAGCCAAATGATGTTGAATCATTAAAGGAACTAATGAAATTAATTCGTAAAGAAAACATTCCTTGGCGTGTAATCGGAAGAGGATCTAACTTACTTGTAAGTGATAATGGTATAGAGGGAGTAGTCATTAAATTAGGAGATGGCATTAGTCATCTTGAAATTGATGGCGAAGAAATCAAAGTGGGTGGAGGCTATTCTGTTATCAAATTAGCAATGGTAATTAGTAAAAAAGGTCTTTCTGGTTTAGAGTTTGCTAGTGGAATACCAGGTTCTATCGGTGGAGCAGTATTTATGAATGCTGGTGCCCATGGGTCTGATATATCCCAAATATTATCAAAGGCACACATCCTATTTGAAGATGGGAGTATGAAATGGCTAACCAATGAGGAGCTAGACTTTTCTTATCGTACATCTAGATTACAAAAGGAAAAAGCAATTTGTGTTGAAGCAGTTTTTCAGCTGAAAGCTGGAGATCGTGATGAGATTGTAAAGGTCATGCAGAAGAATAAAGATTATCGAAGGGTATCACAGCCATGGAATTATCCGTGCGCTGGTAGTGTATTCAGGAACCCGCTACCCAATTATGCTGGACAATTGATTGAAAAAGCAGGGCTAAAAGGGTTCCAGTTAGGTGGTGCCCAAGTTTCAGAGATGCATGGGAATTTTATTGTCAATATAGCTGATGCTAAGGCTGATGATGTTTTAAGTTTAATTCAACATATCAAATCAACCATTCGTGAAAAGTTTGCAGTCGAAATAGAAACAGAAGTAGAGATTGTCGGAAAAAAAGAAAACAACGAATGAGCATAACCTTCTATTTGTGTTATAATACAATAATGTAACCTTAAATTTTATGTGAACGGCATAAATCTTTTATGCCGTTTTCTAAGTATAAACACTTGCAATGGAGGTTGGATTATGGTTGATGAAAAGGTCATTACCATCAACGACAGAATACCTAAGTTAAAGGAACAAAGAAAACAACGGGCAAACCGTAGATTAATTTTCTTTTTGTCGTTTTTCTTTTTACTTATCCTCTTAGTTATTTATTTTCAATCTCCTTTAAGTCATATTAAGACGATTGAAGTACGTGGAAACTATTACTTGCCATCAGAGACAATCGTTAAAGCCTCTAGATTACAGAGTGGGACAAGCATTTGGAAACTAAATGAAGACGAAGTTATACAAAGGTTGATCAATTTAAAAGAAATTGAATCAGTAGACCTTTCGAGAAAATTCCCTAATACTATTGAACTTCATGTCGTTGAACATCAACGAGTTGCTTATATGTACCAAGAAGGAAAATATTTTCCCATTCTAAGTACAGGTGTATTCTTAGATGAGTTACCTCCTAATGAGATGCCTGTTGATGCACCAATTCTAAAAGATTGGGAACCTGGTCCTGTCGCACAAGAGCTAGCAACAGAAATAACCAAGTTATCCGATGGATTGTTTAATAGAATATCGGAAATTTATTATACGCCAACGGAAACGGACCCTCTTAGAATAATTGTTTATATGAATGACGGGTTTGAAGTGCATTCCACTGTTCGAAACTTTTCAGAAAAAATTGCACCATACCCTTCTATTGTTAAAGAAATAGATTCAAATAAATTAGGTATAATTCATATGAGAATGACGCCATATTTTGAGGAGTTTATTGGTGAGGAGGAAGAGGAAGGTGAAGGTGAATGGTAAACATGTTATTCTTTCACTTGTCCTATTGGTAACAGGTTTTATATTAGCAATATCTTATCAATTCGCTAAAGAGCATCAAGATACAAACCCGATCACTCAGCGCCAATGGAGACATGAGGATGAACTTCGTAACAACATAATATTAGAACAAGCAATAAATAGGAATTTACAAGAAGATTTACGAGGATATCAAACACAGTTGAGAGAAATTGAAACACAAATCTCAGATTTAACTGTGGAACAGGAAGTACGAGTTGCTTCTTTAATAGAAGATTTAGATAGACTCCGAAAATTAGTAGGAACTGTAAAGGTTAAAGGTCCAGGAATTGAAGTTACACTCGCTGATAGTTCGTATATACCTGATGGAGCAAACCCTAATGATTATATCGTCCATGAAGAGCAAATACAGAAGGTTGTTCAAGAGTTGTTAGTTGCGGGCGCTGAAGCCGTGGCGATCAACGGATATCGTTTATCAAATAATTCTTTTATTCAATGCATTGGCCCTGTTATCTATATCGATGGTTACACGTCTTATGCTCCATTCGTTATAACTGCAATTGGAGACCCTTTAAATTTAGAAGGATCCATGACGCTACCAGGAGGAGTCAGAGACCAATTGGTTAATGATTTTATTGAAGTAAGGATGCAACAAAAAAACGAGATCATTATGGAACCTTACTTAGCTGAAAGTAGGTGACCTCATGAATAAAAAAATTATTTTTATGATTGTGACTCTCATCATTGGCTTCATGCTGGCCATTCAATTTCAGTCTACCAAAGAACCAGTTGTTAGGGATACAAGAGATATTAGAGAGTTAAGGAAAGAACTAAGAGCCGAGCAGGATAGACATCAACAGCTTACACAGGAGATTGAAAAATACGCTACACTAATCGCTCAGTATGAAGCATCCTTAAATGACAAGAAGGAAGATGTTGAAAGTGTAATGGAAGAGCAAATAGAAAGCCTCAGAAAAGATGCTGGTTTAACAGAGGTTACAGGAGAAGGGATTATCCTTACTATTGAACCACTTTATCAAGATCAATTTTTTGGTCATCAAAGACATTCCATTTCTCCAGTTTTACTCCGCTTTCTCATTAACGAATTGAACTTTAATGGTGCCCAAGAAATTGCAATCGGTAATCAAAGAATTATTTCGACAACTGCATTTCGAGAAGTAAATGGTGTAACTCGTGTAAATAATAGGAGGCTACCGCCATTGCCAATACAAATCAAAGTCTTAACAGATGATGCACAGAAACTTCATAACGAAATGGTTGTTTCAGAATCTGTAGAATACTTTGAAATAGATAATTTAAAATTAACGTCTACACCGATTAATTTTCTTGAATTACCAGCTTTTGATGATACACCAAGAGTGAGGTTTATGGAGCAAGTGAAGGAGGATTAACCAACCAATGTGGTTGCCAATTATTGGATTGATTTTAGGGGTAATATTAGGTTTTTTTACAGAATTTCGTATTCCTGACGAGTATTCCAATTATTTATCAATTGCGGTATTAGCTGCATTAGATACATTATTTGGTGGAATTCGTGCACATTTGCAAAATAGTTTTGATTCAAACGTATTTCTGACTGGTTTCTTTTTTAATATCCTTCTTGCTGCAGGTTTAGCTTTTCTAGGTGTTCATCTTGGTGTAGACTTATATTTAGCAGCAATTTTTGCTTTCGGTGTGCGACTATTTAACAACATCGCTGTAATTCGTCGAATG
Source organism: Alkalihalobacterium elongatum (assembly GCF_019024285.1). GTDB lineage: Bacteria > Bacillota > Bacilli > Bacillales > Bacillaceae_F > Alkalihalobacterium > Alkalihalobacterium elongatum. The sequence goes on along the minus strand of NZ_WMKZ01000024.1, from coordinate 24,433 downwards.
TTGCTGTCGAATTGGAAAGAAAGAAGGAATGAGAACAAAGCTTAGAGACATATTTTCATAGTCTCATAAGTGATGAAAACAAGCAAATTTTTGAAAAAATGTGAGATTTTTAAAGAAAAACAAAAAAATAAGAGGGAAAAGCTATTTAATGTTGAATTATTTTATAGTTAAATAAATTTTCCTTCTCTATTTTCTCGCTAGAGTTTTTAAACATTATGGCATTTGATAATCTTAGAAAATTAGTTATTATTTAGCAGTCTTTTGCTACACAGAACAAAAGGAGGTGCCACAGATGAACAACAATGATATTTACGTTAGCTTAGACATCGGTACATCCAATGTAAGAGTAATCATTGGAGAAATGGCCAATGGATCACTAAACATCATTGGTGTTGGAAATACGAAATCCCATGGGATTAAGAAAGGCTCCATTGTAGATATTGATGAAACTGTAAAATCAATTAAGAGAGCTGTCGATCAAGCAGAAAGAATGATCGGTTTATCAATAAAGCAAGTAATTGTAGGTGTGAATGGTAACCATGTCCAATTACAGCCATGTCATGGTGTAGTTGCAGTATCAAGTCCAGACCGCGAGATTGGTGATGAAGATATTGCTCGTGTTATAGACGCGGCTCAGGTGGTATCCATTCCGCCAGAACGTGAAATTATTGATGTCATCCCTCGTCAGTTTATTGTAGACGGTTTAGATGAGATCAATGACCCAAGAGGCATGATTGGTGTTCGGCTAGAGATGGAAGGCACTATTATCACTGGATCAAAAACGATATTACATAATTTATTGAGATGTGTAGAACGTGCTGGACTACAAATAGCTGATATTTGTCTCCAACCACTTGCTGGGGGAGCAGTTGCGATTTCAAAAGATGAGAAGAGCCTTGGAGTTGGTCTTGTAGATATTGGTGGTGGCTCAACTACAATTTCTATCTTCGAACAAGGAACACTTAAAGCGACTTCAGTTATCCCTATTGGTGGTGACCATGTTACAAATGATATTGCTATTGGTTTAAGAACTTCTGGTGAAGAAGCTGAACGCATTAAGTTAAAGCATGGACATTCCTACATTGATGAAGCTTCTGATGCAGAAATCTTCAAAGTTTCTGTTATTGGAAGTAATGATCAAGATGAGTTCTCTCAATACGATATCGCACACATTATTGAGGCACGGATGGATGAGATCTTTGAACTTATCGAAAAAGAAGTTCAACGCTTAGGCTATGGAGTTTTACCAGGAGGCTTTGTACTAACTGGTGGGGCAGTAATGGTTCCAGGTGTGCTAGAACTAGCCCGTGAAGTTCTACGTTGTAATGTGAGAGTCGCTATTCCAGATTATATTGGAGTTCGTGAACCACAATATACAACTGGAGTAGGCTTAATACAATTTGCATACCGCAATGTAAAAATTCAAGGGAAAGAAGTGGCAGCATCAGTTTCTGACTTGAATCAAGGAGAAAAGACTAATTCTAAGAAGGAAAAAGCAGCTCCTAAGGCGAAAGAGGATAAAGAAGGTATGAAAAAAGTAAAAAGTTGGTTTAAAGTATTTTTTGAATAATAGTGCGTGTTCAAAAAGAAATAGAATCCTAGAATTTAATGAGTGTTGGCTTAAATATTGTAACACGTTAGTAATTCATTAGAGGTGTTTCTTATACTTTTTGGATAACCTTCAATATTGATTTACGGCATACATGATGAATTAGGAGGACCTTACATGTTAGAGTTTGAAATGGATATGGATCAACTAGCGACAATTAAAGTTATTGGCGTTGGTGGAGGCGGAAGTAACGCTGTAAACCGTATGATCGAAAATGGTTTACAAGGCGTTGAGTTTATTGCTGTGAATACAGATGCGCAAGCCTTACACCTGTCGAAAGCAGAAATAAAGCTACAATTAGGTGGAAAGCTTACGCGTGGACTTGGTGCAGGAGCAAATCCTGATATCGGAAAAAAAGCTGCGGAAGAAAGTAAAGAACAAATTGAAGAGGCTTTACAAGGTGCTGACATGGTCTTTATTACAGCAGGGATGGGAGGCGGAACTGGTACAGGTGCTGCACCAGTAATCGCTGAAATTGCTAAAGAACTAGGTGCCTTAACGGTCGGTGTTGTTACAAGACCATTTACATTTGAAGGACGTAAGCGTTCAAATCAAGCTGGTGGTGGTATTGACGCGTTAAAAGAAAAAGTCGATACGTTAATTGTTATCCCAAATGATCGCCTATTAGAGATCGTTGATAAGAATACACCAATGCTTGAAGCGTTCCGTGAAGCTGATAATGTACTTCGTCAAGGTGTACAAGGTATTTCAGACCTCATTGCAGTTCCAGGTTTAATCAACTTAGACTTTGCCGATGTAAAAACGATTATGGTGGATAAAGGATCTGCATTAATGGGGATCGGAATTGCGACGGGTGAAAACCGTGCAGCAGAAGCGGCCAAGAAGGCTATTTCTAGTCCATTACTTGAAACTTCAGTAGATGGAGCTCAAGGTGTTCTAATGAACATCACTGGTGGCTCTAATCTAAGTTTATATGAAGTACATGAAGCAGCTGAGATTGTCTCTGCGGCATCGGATCCGGAAGTTAATATGATCTTTGGATCTGTTATCAATGAAAATTTAAAGGATGAGATTGTAGTAACGGTTATTGCGACAGGTTTTGAAGATAGTGAGAGTAATACGATGGCTCCGCCGCAATTACAAAGACCATCCGTACAACAAAAGGTTGGAAATACAGCTCCGAAACATGAGGAAGTTAAAGAACCTAGGTTAAAACCACAAGTTCAACAACAACCTGAACAAACAGAAACATTAGATATTCCAACATTTTTACGTAACCGTAGAAGACGTTCTAAGTAAAAATGTTAATGAACTGGCTCATATGGGTCAGTTCTTTTTTTATGCAAAAAATTGTCAATCAATTACCATGTTCCTTTGACAGTATAAGTGCAAATCTATCAAAATAACTATTTAATCTCGTCATAAACTGACAGACTTATAAATAGAATCTGATATATACTTGGCTAAACATACCAAAAATGATTGAGAGGACATGCAATGACCATTTATTTGGATGTTATTTGGTTTCTTAATTTATGTATTGACTTTCTCTTAATCTGGATAACTGCAATAACACTCAAAAGAAACATACATAAATGGCGGTTATTCTTAGCAGCTCTTTTTGCGTCACTTATTGTCTTTTTTATGTTTACACCAATTGGCCATTTGTTTTACCAGCCTTGGATGAAAATTCTTTACTCAATGGCAATCGTATGGATCGCATTTGGGTTTTATCGATTAACGTACTTTATTCAAAATTTATTTATGTTTTACTTTGTTACTTTTATGACGGGGGGAGGCTTGTTTGCTCTTCACTTCTTTTGGCAAACGGAGATTGAGATATTGGATGGAGTTATGTTTACAAAAACATCGGGATTCGGAAGCACATTTAGCTGGATATTTGTTTTAATCGGTTTCCCTCTTGTATGGTTGTTTTCTAAACATCAGTTAAAACAAGTGGAAACAAGAAAAATTCATTATGAACAAGTGGTAAATGTGGAAATCTCAATTGGTCAAGATATGTTAAGCATGAAAGGTCTAGTCGATAGTGGGAACCAATTACATGATCCAATTACTAGAGCTCCAGTTATGGTCATAGAAAAGGACGCATTACATTCTATGCTAAACAACGAAGAAATTGAACTACTTCTCGATTATGAAAATTTAGAGAAAATATACGAAAAGAACCATCCTTTCTGTGAAAGGATTAGAATTATCCCATATCGAGTTGTAGGCAAGGACCAACAATTTATGATTGCTATTAAGCCTGATCATGTTAAAGTGACAACGGCTAATGAGCAGCATCTTGTAAAAAAAGTGCTAATTGGGATTAACGATATTAAACTATCAAACGATGGAGACTATCAATGTATTGTTCATCCGAAGATGCTTGTTGCAGGAGAAGGAAAAAAATTAGCTTAGTTTTACATTTATTGAGGAGGCAATAACATGCTAAAGTTGAAGTTTACGTTGATGTGGCAGAGAATATTATACCGCTTGGGAATGAAACCAGACGAAATATATTATATAGGCGGAAGTGAAGCGCTACCCCCACCATTATCAAAAGAAGAAGAAGCACATCTATTAAGTAAGTTACCAACTGGTGATAAGGCTGTTCGTGCCATGTTGATTGAACGAAACTTAAGGCTTGTCGTATATATTGCACGTAAATTTGAGAACACGGGCATTAATATCGAAGACCTAATTAGTATTGGAACAATTGGATTAATTAAAGCAGTTAATACTTTTAACCCAGAAAAGAAAATTAAATTAGCAACATATGCTTCACGTTGTATAGAAAATGAGATACTTATGTATTTACGACGTAATAACAAAATTCGTTCTGAAGTTTCTTTTGATGAACCGCTCAATATAGATTGGGATGGAAATGAATTACTATTGTCAGACGTACTTGGAACTGAAGAAGATATTATTACAAAAGGAATAGAAGAAAAAGTTGACCGTAAATTACTAGTAAAAGCATTACACACATTAAATGATCGAGAAAAACAAATAATGGAACTTCGTTTTGGTCTAGCTGGAGATGAGGAGAAAACTCAAAAAGATGTTGCTGATTTACTAGGGATATCTCAATCTTATATCTCACGCCTTGAAAAACGTATTATTAAGCGATTAAGAAAAGAATTTAATAAGATGGTCTAATTTTCGATAAAAAAATATTTGAATGCCTACAAACGTTGTAATACCATGAACTGATTTGATTTATCAGAATTTAATCGACGAGTTTTAGTGCATATTTTTCCCTCTCAAGGAGATACTTTACATGAACATCATTCTCCTGTTGGGAGGGAAAGAATTGACACGAAATAAGGTTGAAATTTGTGGAGTTGACACAGCGAAATTACCTGTACTAACGAATAAAGAAATGCGTGAGTTATTTACGCAAATGCAAAGCGGTGACATTAGTGCCCGTGAAAAGTTAGTCAATGGTAATCTTCGGCTTGTCCTAAGCGTAATCCAACGCTTTAATAACCGTGGTGAATATGTAGATGATCTTTTTCAAGTTGGTTGTATAGGTTTAATGAAATCAATCGATAATTTCGATTTAAGCCAAAATGTAAAGTTTTCTACATACGCTGTCCCTATGATCATCGGTGAAATTAGAAGGTACTTAAGAGATAACAATCCAATTCGAGTGTCGAGGTCTTTGCGTGACATTGCTTATAAGGCTTTACAAGTTCGAGATCAGCTAATGGCTGAGAAGAACAGAGACCGCGAACCAACGGTACAAGAAATTTCTAAAGTACTGGATGTTCCAAAGGAGGATGTTGTGTTCGCTTTGGACGCTATTCAGGATCCGGTATCCCTTTTTGAGCCGATTTACAATGATGGTGGAGATCCAATTTACGTAATGGACCAAATTAGTGATGACAAGCAAAAAGATGTTAATTGGGTTGAAGAAATTGCACTTCGTGAGGCGATGATCCGGTTGAATGACAGGGAAAAGTTAATTTTAAATATGAGGTTTTTCCAAGGAAAGACTCAAATGGAAGTTGCAGACGAAATCGGTATCTCACAGGCACAAGTATCTAGGCTTGAAAAAGCAGCCATCCAACAAATGAATAAACACGCTCAAAGCTAATAAAAAGACCGGGTAACAAAAATGTTACTCGGTCTTTTTCAATGGCTTTTTTTTCAAGGCTGTTTTTTTGTATACTTTAGTACCTTTGGATATTTTTTGAGATATTATTGGTTGTATTATCATATAGATGAAGTATTACAGCATCGTTATGGAAGGTGGCGTTAATTATGATGAAAATATCTGATCTCCAATCAAAGGATATAGTTAATATGGAAAATGGGAAACGACTAGGTAATTTAACTGATCTCGATATCAACCTATCGACAGGTCAAATTGATGCTATTATTATCAATGGAACAGGCAAAATGATGAGTTTTTTTAATCGAGAAACACAAGAGTTTGTCATTCCTTGGAGTAATATTGTTAAAATAGGAAACGATGTTATTTTAGTGCACTTACCAGAGCCTTATCAACCATATTCGACAGGTGGAAGTTAAGAAAAACGAGGGATAAAAGGCGAAACTTAATACTCTTTGCAAGAAAAATATGCTAAAATAGATAAAAACAATCAAAATTATGGCATTTTTTGTTGTTTAAAGCTTAACGAAAAAACATGGATAGGAAGTGATTTTTTGGTCCATGAACCGTTTAACCAAACGGGAGACGAATTATTAGTAATCTCGGATTGGGAAAAGAAGGACAATAATCTCTGTGTAGGCTTTAGTACTCGTCTAGGAGGTGTCGGCAAATCACCATATGACTCATTAAATGTAGGGCTACATGTATATGACGAGGACTCTATCGTTCTAAAAAATCGCCAAATTGTAGCTGAATTTCTTAATTTTCCTATTGAAAATTGGGTAGTAGGTGAGCAAGTTCACGATGCCAAGATAAAAAAAGTGACTAGTGGTGATGCCAGTAGAGGTGGACTTTCAACCAAGACAGCTATCGATGGTGTAGATGGATTATATACAAAAGAAAAAAACATTCTACTTGTCAGTTTATATGCTGACTGTGTACCGTTATACTTCTTTGCACCAAAACATGAGCTGATCGGTTTAGCACACGCAGGTTGGAAAGGAACGGTTGGTAAGATTGGTCCTAAAATGATTGAAGATTGGACAACCGTTGAGGGAATAGATGTGAATGATATCATGGTTGTAATTGGACCAGCAATTAGTCAAGAAGAGTATGAGGTTGATACTAATGTTATTCGAGCAGTCGATAATGCATTACCAAGTAGTGAGGAGCGACCATATATTCCTTCTAAACCTGGACACTACTTATTAGATTTAAAGAGGTTAAATAAGCAATTACTGATTAATGCAGGTATTCCAAGTGATAATATAAAAACTAGCCAATATTGTACAGCTAGTAAGACAAATTTATTTTTTTCTCACCGAAAAGAGCTCGGGAAAACGGGCAGGATGATGAGTTATATAGGATTTAATTGTATGTAAATAGAAAGGAGAACGCTCGATTGACAGTTAAAGAAAACCTACAGAAAATACAAGAAGAAATTGCTGCTGCCTGTCAACGTTCAGGGCGCAACCTTAATGATGTAAAAATAATTGCAGTCACTAAATATGTGACTGTTGAAAGAACTCAACAAGCATTAGATGCAGGTGTTTTTCATATTGGTGAAAACAGAGTAGAAGGTTTACTCGAAAAAACAAATTCCATTAATGCGGATCCAGTTTTACATTTTATCGGATCTCTTCAATCGAAAAAAGTCAAAAAAGTGATAGATCATATCGATTATCTTCACTCATTAGATCGTTTATCCTTAGCAGAGGAAATACAAAAAAGATGGAGCTCACAAGAACCATTGAAATGCTTTGTTCAAGTAAACGTCTCGGGTGAAGAATCGAAGTCAGGCCTTGATCCAAATCAAATAATCTCGTTCATCCATGATCTCTCTTTATTCCCTGCAATTCAAGTAGTTGGACTTATGACTATGGCTCCTTTTGTTGAGAATTCAGAGGAAACTCGCCCTGTATTTAAGCAGCTTCGATTATTACAGCAAGAAGTACAAGCTTTATCACTTGAACATGCTCCGTGCACAGAATTGTCAATGGGGATGTCAAATGATTACATAATTGCAGTAGAAGAAGGTGCAACTTTCATTCGGATCGGATCTTCGCTTGTCGGTTAAAAATCGAGGTCAAAGGAGGAATTTTAGTGGGTATGAAATCGAGGTTTAAACGTTTTTTTGAATTGGAAGAAGATTCGCAAGATTATGAATCTTATAATGAGGAAGTTGCTGCAGCCCAAGAAGAGGTACCACAGCACCGTAGGAATGAGAAACAAGCTAAAAATCAAAATGTTGTCAGTCTGCAGAGTGTACAAAAAGCGGCAGCAAAAGTTATTTTAATTGAACCTAGAACGTATGACGAGGTTCAAGATATAGCAGACCACTTAAAAAATAGGAAAGCTGTAATTATAAACTTACAACGAATTTCAAATGAGCAAGGAAAGCGAATTGTCGATTTTTTAAGTGGAACAGTGTATGCTATAGGAGGAGACATTCAAAAGCTTGGAGTAAGTATATTTTTATGTACTCCAGATAATGTAGACGTTTCTGGATCAATAACAGAAATGATGCAAGAGAGATTTGAACAACGTTAGAATGGTGGTGGATTAATTAAATGCAAGGAATTGGAGCTTTATTAAATTTAGCAATTATGGTTTATTCATACATGATCATTGCGTATATTCTAATGTCATGGTTTCCAAACGCAAAGGAGTCTTCTATCGGTCAATTCTTAGGTTCAGTTGTAGAACCTTACTTAGCACCGTTTAGAAAGTTTATTCCTCCTCTGGGTATGATTGATATTTCGCCAATTGTAGCTATTTTTGCCTTATCATTTGCACGATACGGAGTTGCTGCATTATTCGGAATGTAACTGGTGATAAAAAAATATGAATATTTACCAGCACTTTAGGAATGAAGAACGAGTATTTGTTGATCAAGTATTAGATTGGAAACAGGAAGTTATCGTTCAATACACATATAAACTAACTGACTTTCTTGATCCCCGTCAGCAAGATATATTAAAAACGATTATAGGTAAAGATGAGGAAATATGCCTCTCCTTTTGGGGAGGCACTTCTTATACCGAGCGCAAACGTGCTATGATCTATCCTTCTTTTTTTGAACTTTCTAAGAATGACTTTCAAATTCAAGCTTTTGAGCTAAGATATCCTAGAAAGTTTATAACATTAGAACATCGAGATATACTCGGCTCTATGATGGGATTAGGTATGAAGCGAGAAAAATTTGGCGATATCATCTTAAATAGTGAAGTGGTTCAGTTAATGGTCGCCCATGAAGTAGGCAGCTTTATTGAATTAAATTTACAAAAAGTTGGACAAGCTAAAGTTAAAATTGTTCCAATAAATGAAGAAGATATCGTTGAAACACTAGAAGAGTGGACTGAAGAGTCAACAACTATTTCTTCCTTACGACTAGATACCTTGCTCTCTGGAATGTACAATATTTCTCGAACTAAATCATCTCTTTTTATCGATAGAGGACTAGTTAAGGTGAATTGGAAAACGGTTGAAGATGGAGCCTTTCAGATCCAAGAAGGAGATTATTTTTCTGTAAGAGGACTTGGGAGAAGTAAGTTATTATCGATCGCTGGTTCTACAAAAAAGGGAAAAATTCGCATTTTATTTGGAAGGAAAAAATAAATTATTAATAGAAAAAGAAGGATATGTTCATTTTCTGTCGAATATATCAAAGAATTTAACGACAAGATTTGGAGGTGGAGTTGTGCCTTTAACACCGCTTGATATTCATAATAAAGAGTTTACTCGCGGATTCCGTGGTTACGATGAAGATGAGGTTAATGAGTTTCTTGACCAAATCATAAAAGATTATGAAGCTGTACTACGGGAAAAGAAGGAAATGTTTGAACGGGTACAGGACCTTGATGGGAAATTAGAGCATTATAACAAAATTGAGGAAACTTTAAATAAATCAATTTTAGTAGCTCAAGAATCTGCCGAAGAGGTTCGTCGTAGTGCTCAAAAAGAAGCACAATTAATTGTTAAGGAAGCAGAGAAAAATGCGGATCGAATAATTAATGATGCATTAACGAAATCAAGAAAAGTGATGTTAGAAATTGAAGAGTTAAAGAAACAAGCTTCTGTTTATCGTATAAGATTTAAGATGCTTGTAGAAGCACAGTTAGAAATGCTCCAAACCGATGATTGGGATGAACTCTCAAAAGTTGAGGAAACAGTGGAAAAAGAAACTGTAGAATAAACATCATTTGACATTTGTATAAATTTTTTATATAATTCGTCTCAAACTGAAAAGATGGAAACTATGATAGGGAGAGTACCTTTACCAACCTTCGTTATAGCGAGTCAGGGGCGGTGGGAGCCTGATATGAAGTGTTAATGGGAAAATCACCCTTGAGTTCTATACCGAAAGTTTTTCTAGTAGGCTATAGCGGTTTATTCCCGATACGAATGAGAGTGAATAATGACAAATTTAAATTGTTATTATTTAGTAGGGTGGTACCACGGGTAACCTTCTCGTCCCTATAAGGCGAGAAGGTTTTTTTTGTTGTCTACCGCTTTTCGAATGTCTAGCTATAGCGTCCAGCGTCTACAGCTTTTCGTTTTACATATTATTTAGGAGGAAACAGAATGGAATATAAAGATACTTTATTAATGCCTAAGACTGAGTTTCCGATGCGTGGAAACTTACCTAATCGTGAACCTGAAATGCAAAAAAACTGGGATGAAATGAATATTTATCAAAAAGTACAACAACGAACAGAAGGTCGTCCGTTATTTGTCCTTCATGATGGTCCCCCATACGCAAACGGAGATATCCATATGGGGCATGCTTTAAATAAAGTATTAAAGGATATAATTGTTCGTTTTAAATCTATGAGTGGATACCATGCACCGTATGTGCCAGGGTGGGATACTCACGGACTTCCGATTGAAACTGCTCTTACAAAAAATAAAAAGGTTAAACGTAAAGAGATGAGTGTTGCTGACTTCAGAAAGCTTTGTGAAGAATATGCACTTGAACAAATAGATCGTCAGCGTGAACAATTTAAACGGTTAGGTGTTCGAGGTGATTGGGAAAACCCTTATATTACTTTAAACAAAGAATATGAAGCACAACAAATTAGAGTTTTTGGTGACATGGCTAAAAAAGGGTATATCTATAAAGGGTTAAAGCCTGTTTACTGGTCACCATCTTCAGAATCTGCTCTGGCAGAAGCTGAAATTGAGTACCATGATAAACGCTCTCCGTCAATTTATGTGGCTTTTCCAATTAGAGATGGAAAAGGTGTTTTAGATGGAGACGAGAAAATTGTCATTTGGACAACAACACCATGGACTATTCCAGCTAACCTTGGAATTACAGTTCATCCTGAACTTGAATATAGTGTTGTCCAAGTAGAAAACGATAAGTTTGTTGTTGCTTCAGGGCTGTTAGAAGCGCTAGTAACTGAATTAGAATGGGAAACTCACAGCGTACTAAAAACATTTAAAGGTGAGCAGTTAGAATACGTAATTGCAAAACATCCAATTTACGATCGAGACTCTCTTGTAATGTGTGGAGACCACGTTACTCTAGATGCAGGTACAGGTTGTGTTCACACAGCACCTGGTCATGGTGAAGATGACTATATCGTCGGTCAAAAATACAATCTAGAAGTATTATGTCCAGTTGATGATAAAGGTGTTATGACAAAAGAAGCTGTCGGTTTTGAGGGATTATTTTACGATGAAGCGAATAAGCCAATCACTGAAAAGTTAACTGAAGTAGGTGCTCTTTTAAAGCTGTCTTTTATTACTCACTCTTATCCGCATGATTGGAGAACAAAAAAACCAGTTATTTTTAGAGCGACGGCACAATGGTTTGCATCTATTAAAGACTTTAGAGAAGAGTTGCTTCAAGCTATTAATGAAGTAGAGTGGATCCCAACTTGGGGTGAAACACGTCTTTATAATATGGTTCGTGACCGTGGAGATTGGTGTATTTCACGTCAACGCGCATGGGGAGTACCTATTCCGATTTTCTACGGTGAAGATGGAGAGCCAATAATTACAGACGAGACGATTGATCATGTTTCAAGTTTATTTAGAGAGCATGGTTCAAATATTTGGTTTGAATGGGAAACAGAGCAACTGCTGCCAGAAGGCTTTACATCTGTCCATAGTCCAAACGGTAAATTTACCCGCGAAATGGATATTATGGATGTTTGGTTTGATTCTGGTTCATCACACCAAGCAGTTCTTGTAGAGCGTGATGATTTACAACGCCCAGCAGACTTGTATCTTGAAGGTTCTGACCAATATCGTGGTTGGTTTAACTCCTCATTATCAACAAGTGTTGCCGTTTCTGGTAAAGCGCCTTACAAAGGTGTTTTAAGTCACGGATTTGCCCTTGATGGTGAGGGCCGTAAGATGAGTAAGTCTTTAGGAAATGTCGTAGTCCCTAATGATGTCATGAAGCAATTAGGAGCAGATATTCTACGGTTATGGGTAGCTTCGGTTGATTATCAAGCTGATGTACGTGTATCTGATAATATTTTAAAGCAGGTTTCGGAAGTGTATCGAAAAATTAGAAATACATTCCGTTTCTTGCTAGGAAATCTAAACGGATTTGATCCGAAAACAGATGCAGTTGCGGTTGCTGACCTACCAGAATTGGATAAATATATGCTTGTGAAATTGCATGAACTTATTAATAAAGTTAACAAAGGTTATGAACAATACCAATTCTCTAACGTTTATCATGCGCTAAATAATTTCTGTACGGTTGAATTGAGTTCTTTCTATATGGACGTTGCAAAAGATACATTATATATAGACGCACCAAATAGTCATGCTCGACGTTCAATTCAAACGGTAATGTATGAGACAGTAGTTGCTCTAGCGAAACTCGTTTCTCCGATTTTATCGCATACCGCTGATGAAGTATGGCCTCACATTCCTGGCATCGAAGGAGAGAGTGTTCAATTAACCGATATGCCAAAAGCAGAAGCATTTACGAATGTAGATGAGCTAGTTAAAAAATGGGATCGTCTGATGAACGTGAGAAATGATGTCTTAAAAGCACTAGAAAATGCACGTAACGAGAAGAAAATTGGTAAATCTTTAACTGCACAAATTGCTTTGTACCCTTCAGAGGACTTAAAGGCAACTTTTGAAAATGTTGATTTACAAAAATTGTTTATCGTATCCCAAGCTGTAATTGGTGGAGAGAAGACTACAGCTCCAGAACATGCAGATGTATATGATGATTTAGCAATTGTTGTTAATAAAGCAGAAGGTGAAACTTGTGAACGTTGTTGGGTTGTTTCAAAAACTGTTGGCCAAAACGAGGCTCATCCGACATTATGTACTTCTTGTGCTACAATTGTTACCGAAAATTATATGGGTTAATTTACTTTGGGGGTTGTCCTGTTTAAGACAGGATGACCCCTTCTTTAATTGACATACATTACAAATGTTGTTTCGGCTAACAACAATCATTTCGGTCACACTAATATTGTACACGTTCATCATCAAAAGACTGTACAAAAAGGGGGAGAAGAATGCGACAATATGGTGATTTAAGACGGGAGCTAGAGCAGCGAAAAGCAACGTTAGAAGAACGAATAAAAGAAGCGGACCATTATGGATTATCTGTTACTTCAAGCTTCTCAACAGGAGAGTTGTCACAATATGATAATCACCCAGCTGATACTGCTACTGACTTATATGAACGCGAAAAAGACATTGCACTCTACGAAAAGTTGGAAAAAGAACTGGAAGATGTCAACTATGCGTTAAATAAAATGCAGAATGGATCCTATGGTGTTTGTGAAGTTACTGGACAACAAATCCCTTATGAACGACTAGAAGCCAACCCGACTGCACGAACTGTCGTTGAGCACTCTAAAGGTCAATTAGCTAATCATCGCCCAGTTGAAGAAGAAGTGTTAGGTAACTTTGATGAGTATAACTTCGATAATCGTGATGACGAGTCTGAATTTGACGCAGAGGACGCTTATCAATCAGTCGCATCTTTTAATGAAAATAGTATGGTATTTGAAGACTCTTCACTCGATCGTACGGGAGAATTAATCGGTTATGTTGAGGAACTGGAGGCATTTGCTTCTACAGATATTTATGGTTATCAAGGTGATGAATCTGTCGATTTTCAAAGAAATCTGCATTACGATCAGTATTTAAACGAAAAATAGAACAACGCTGGCTCTATAAGAGTGTCAGGTCTTACCTGGCGCTTTAGAGTCAGCCACTCTATATTGGATCGACTAATTATCAACGTTTATTTTAAACATAAGACACTTTCATCATTTTATGCTAAAATGCTAACGTATGCATAATGAGATGGAGGAAATGACTTTGATTTGGTTATATTATGTTATTGCATTATTTATTATTTTGTTTGACCAATGGACAAAATGGATTGTAGTACAAACAATGGAATTAGGTGAACGAATTCCACTAATAGAAAATGTACTTTACTTTACTTCGCATCGCAATCAAGGAGCAGCTTTTGGAATTTTACAGGGACAAATGTGGTTTTTCTATATCATTACAGTGTTTGTAGTAATTTTCTTAGTATATTACATTCAAAAAGAAGCTAAAAAAAGCATTCTACTTGGGGTTTCTCTAGGGTTAATCTTAGGTGGAGCAATTGGTAACTTTATCGATCGAGTTTTTCGGGGTGAGGTTGTAGATTTTATTGATACATTTATCTTTACATACAATTTCCCTATTTTTAATGTCGCTGATTCTGCACTGTGTGTTGGAGTTGCTCTGATCTTCATTAAAGTTATTAACGACGAAAGAATAGCAAAGGGGAAGAAATAATGGAGCAATATGAATTTATAATTACTGAGGAACAAGCAAATGAACGAATTGATAAATTAATGACGACTTTTCATTCAGATTGGTCAAGAACTCAAGTCCAGCAATGGATAAAAGAAGGAAATGTTACAGTTAACGGTGACACAATTAAAACAAATTATAAAGTACAGTTAAATGATTTATTGGTTTTAGAAGTTCCAGAACCAGAATTACTTGAAGTTGAGCCAGAACCGCTTGATTTAGATATCGTATATGAAGATGAGGACGTAATCGTCGTGAATAAACCACGGGGTATGGTAGTACATCCTGCACCAGGTCATTATTCAGGAACACTCGTTAATGGCCTGATGTATCATTGTAAAGATTTATCAGGGATTAACGGCGTTATTCGTCCAGGTATTGTTCATCGTATTGATAAAGACACATCAGGTTTGTTGATGGTGGCCAAAAATGATGCTGCGCATGAGTCCTTAGTAGAACAATTAAAAGCAAAAACGACCAAAAGAATCTACAAAGCAATTGCTCATGGTGTCATTTCACATGATGTTGGAACGATTGAAGCTCCAATTGGTCGTGATAAAAAAGACCGACAAAGCATGACTGTAACTGAAGATGGCCGTGACGCTGTTACTCATTTTACAGTACTAGAGAGATTCGATAATTATACGTACGTTCAATGTGAACTTGAAACTGGCAGAACTCATCAAATTCGTGTTCACATGAAATATATAGGATACCCACTAGCGGGTGATCCAAAATATGGACCGAAGAAGACATTGGATATTGATGGACAGGCGCTTCATGCTTCTGTATTAGGATTTGTACATCCTCGTACAAAAGAGGAACTAATATTTGAAGCTCCACTTCCTCAAGAAATGATAAAATTACTAGAAGAATTAAGAAGGTAAGTTATGTGAATTGTTTTACTATTGTTAAATTAGAAAAACAGATTGACTTTATTGTCGAATAGTGGAATAATAACGTTAACAACAATATAGATCCTTTAACTACAGTCCCGTGAGGCTGAGAAGGAAGCGGATTTAAGGTAACATTGGGTGGATTGTGCCCATTTATCGAACATTCACTAAACCTCTCATCATAACGGTGAGAGGTTTTTTGTTAAACCACCGCTTTCACGTTAGGACATACTATTTAGTGTGGAGGTGTTTCACATGGCGAGAATAATTTTAGACGAGCAAGCTATTCGCCGCGCAACAACTAGAATTGCACATGAAATAATTGAGCGGAATAAAGGTATTGAGAACTGTGTTTTAGTTGGAATTAAAACCCGCGGTATATATGTAGCAAAAAGATTAGCAGAACGAATCGAACAAATTGAAGGTGAAAAGATCCCAGTAGGTGAAGTCGATATTACACTTTACAGGGACGATTTAACTGTAAAAACGGATGACCAAGACCCTCTTCTAAAAGGTTCACAAGTTCCTACTGATATTACTGATCGGAAAGTAATCTTGATTGATGATGTGCTTTATACGGGTCGAACAGTTAGAGCAGCTTTAGATGCGTTAATGGATCTAGGAAGACCATCACAAATCCAATTGGCAGTCTTAATTGATAGAGGTCATCGTGAATTGCCAATTCGTCCAGATTATGTCGGTAAAAATGTCCCAACTTCGAAAAGTGAAATTATTACGGCTAAATTAAATGAAGTAGATGAAATTGATGAAGTGAGTATCATTCAAAAGGAAGAAATTAAATAAGACTCTTTAAAGCAGTCCAGTGAGGCTGACAAGAGACGAAAATACACTTACTTGGACTATGTCCTTTTTTAAAGTGTAAAAGCCTCTCGTCAACATTGGACGTAGAGGTTTTTTTAATAATTTCCACCATTTCAACAAAGCTTACTAACATGAGAAAGATTAAGGGAGGAAAATAAAATGTCACAACAACAAGAAATTGGTATTAATGAAGTACCAAGGTTTGATAAATGGTTAACATTTAGTATACAGCACTTATTTGCAATGTTTGGTGCAACCATTTTAGTTCCATATTTAGTTGATTTAAGTCCTGCAGTCGCACTTTTTTCAAGTGGATTAGGTACTCTAGCGTATTTGTTAATAACGAGAGGACAAATTCCAGCTTACCTAGGTTCATCCTTTGCGTTTATTGCGCCGATAATCGCAGCAACAACGATCGGTGGTCCAGAAGGAGCAATGATCGGAAGTTTTCTAGCAGGTATTATTTACGGGATTGTAGCACTTGTAATTAAGGCGAGCGGAGTAAATTGGTTACTCAAAATCTTACCACCAATCGTCGTAGGGCCAGTTATTATGGTTATCGGTTTAGGTCTAGCAGGAGTTGCGATCAATATGGCCATGTATGTTCCTGGTACAGACGAATATAGCGGAACTCTATTCTCGGTAGCTATTGTCACTTTAGGAATTACCATTTTATCAGCTTTCTTTCTAAAAGGATTCTTCGGTCTTATTCCATTCCTCTTTGGGATTATCGGTGGATATGTTTATGCATACTTTATGGGTGTTATAGATTTAACACCTGTAAGAGAAGCTTCAATTTTTGCAGTACCTGATTTCATCATACCGTTTGTCACTTATACACCAAGTTTTAGTTGGCAAATCGCAGCGATTATGGTACCAATTGCAGTAGTAACAATTTCAGAACATATTGGGGATCAAATGGTTCTGAGTAAAGTGGTAGGGAAAAATTTCATTAAAAAGCCAGGCTTACATCGTTCTTTATTAGGAGATGGGGTTGCAACAATGATCGCCTCTGTCCTTGGGGGGCCTCCAAATACAACTTATGGGGAAAATATTGGTGTACTTGCGATTACTCGAGTATTTAGTGTATTCGTTATCGGTGGAGCGGCTGTACTGGCTATGACACTAGCTTTCTTTGGGAAATTTGCTGCATTAATTCAAACGATCCCAACTGCAGTTATGGGTGGAGTATCAATCTTACTCTTTGGAGTTATTGCTTCATCTGGTTTACGTATGTTAATCGAAAATGGTATCAATATGGGATTAAAGCGTAAC
The DNA here is from genome assembly GCF_019024285.1 of Alkalihalobacterium elongatum. Lineage (GTDB taxonomy): Bacteria > Bacillota > Bacilli > Bacillales > Bacillaceae_F > Alkalihalobacterium > Alkalihalobacterium elongatum. Next base: position 6,948 of record NZ_WMKZ01000024.1, on the reverse strand, counting down.
TTAATCATATCTTCTACTATACTTGTCATCGGTATCGGTGGAGCCTTCATCCAAGTTTCAGATGAAATCCAAATTGCTGGTATGGCACTAGCAACAATTATCGGGATTGTACTTCATTTGGTGCTACCAGATAAAGAAGTAAGTTACGGAACGAAATCTATGTTTGACGATGATAATCAATAATTAATAATTAACTATATAATCAGTAGAAATTAATCATCCTTTAACAAAGGTCCAGAGAGGCTTTGAAGGAGTTAGAACTAGTGGCAGTTGTTTTTTCTGCCTATCTTCAAGAGGATGACTCAATGATTTGTTTATGACATCTAAAAAGATGTGTAAACATTAATGAGCCATCCTTTCTTTTTATAATAAATGAAGTGAAAATTAAGGAGAGGAAGATGATTATGCACGTATTAACGATGCCATTACTAGAGACGAATGAAATTCACCAAATCTTACACGATGCTCAAGCTTTCCTAAATGGTGACCGTTGGATGCCCAACCGAGAAACATTCGTAGCCAATCTTTTCTTTGAACCGAGTACGAGAACCAAATTTAGCTTTGAAGTGGCAGAGAAAAAACTAGGTCTACAAGTTTTAAACTTTGAAGCTCAAACGTCGAGTGTAACTAAGGGGGAAACTTTGTACGATACGGTTAAAACGTTAGAGGCGATTGGAACAAATATTGTCGTTATACGTCATCAGCAAGATCATTACTTTGATGATCTTGTAGGGAGAATTTCAATTCCAATCATCAATGGAGGAGATGGTTGTGGCCACCATCCTACTCAATCTTTACTTGATTTATTAACTATTAAGCAAGAGTTTGGCACCTTCGAAGGATTAAAGGTCGTCATCGTCGGAGACATTAGACATAGTCGAGTAGCTAGATCCAATGCAGAAGTACTTCACCGCCTAGGTGCCAGCGTGTGGTTTTCAGGACCGCGTTCATGGATTGATGAAAGTATCCCTTATGGAAATTTCATAGATATTGATGATGCTGTGGAAATGGCTGATGTAATGATGATGCTCCGGATCCAACACGAACGCCATGCAGTTAAAATGGTGACGACAAAGAGCGATTATCACGAGCAATATGGTTTAACAATTGAAAGAGAGCAACGAATGAAAAAAGACAGTATCATTATGCATCCTGCTCCAATTAACCGAGATGTTGAGATTGCAAGTGAGCTCGTTGAATGTCCACGTTCAAGAATTTTTAAGCAAATGACAAATGGCGTTGCAGTTAGAATGGCAGTATTAAAACGTGCGATCGAAAAGGGAGGACTTTAATAAATGAGAACATTAATTAAAAATGGAAAGTTACTTAGTGAAGCTGGTGAATTAACAAATGGTGATATTTTGATCGAAAACAGTAAAATTATCAAAATCGGTAAGGAACTAGAAGAACAAGCAGATGAAATAATTGATGTTAACGGGAACTTAGTCATTCCTGGAATGATTGATCTGCATGTCCACTTAAGAGAACCTGGTGGTGAACATAAAGAAACAATTGAAACTGGAACATTAGCAGCAGCTAAAGGTGGATTTACGACAGTAGCACCAATGCCAAATACGAGACCAGTTCCAGATACGAAGGAACAATTAGATTGGCTGCAAAATCGGATTAAGGAAACAGCGCATGTTCGAGTACTTCCTTATGCTTCAATTACCATTCGTGAACTAGGTCAAGAATTAACAAACTTCGAAGAACTTGCAGAGAGTGGAGCATTTGCTTTTACAGATGATGGAGTGGGTGTACAAAGTGCAGACATGATGCTTCAAGCAATGAAGGCAGCTGCAAAAATTAAAAAAGCAATTGTTGCACACTGTGAGGAGAACACACTAATCCATAAAGGTGCGGTCCATGAAGGTGCGTTTTCAGAGAAACATGGCATTAATGGTATCCCCTCAGTGTGTGAATCAGTACATATCGCGCGGGATGTGTTACTAGCTGAAGCAGCGGATGCGCATTACCACGTATGTCATATTAGTACAAAAGAGTCAGTAAGAGTAGTTCGCGATGCCAAAAGGGCAGGAATTAAAGTTACAGCAGAGGTAACTCCACATCATTTACTACTATGTGACGAAGATATTTCAGGGTTAGATTCAAATTATAAAATGAACCCACCACTAAGAGGAAAAGAGGATCTTGAGGCTTTAATCGAAGGTTTACTAGATGGAACGATCGATTTCATCGCTACTGATCATGCACCTCATAGTGCAGATGAAAAGGCACTAGGTATGGAAAAAGCACCATTTGGGATTGTTGGTCTTGAGACAGCATTTCCATTGCTATATACAAACATGGTTGAAAAAGGAACGATTACATTAAAGCAATTAGTGGATTGGTTAACAATTAAACCAGCAGAAACGTTCGGCTTACCATATGGAACACTTGTTGAAGGTGTAGAAGCAGATATTACAGTTATTGATCTCTCTAATGAAGAGGTAATTAACCCTGAAACATTCGTATCTAAAGGGAAGAATACACCATTTGCAAATTGGAATTGTAAAGGTTGGCCGACACATACATTTGTAGCTGGAGAGCTTGTTTGGAAAAAGGGGGAGCAGCAATGAAAAGACAATTAATTTTAGAAGATGGAACGGTATTTGTTGGAAAAGCTTTTGGAAGTGAGAACGAAAAAGAAGGGGAAGTTGTTTTTAATACTGGTATGACAGGGTATCAGGAAATTTTATCAGATCCTTCGTATTGTGCACAAATTGTTACATTAACATATCCTTTAGTCGGTAATTATGGAATAAATAGAGATGATTTTGAGTCAATTGAACCTGCTATCCATGGTCTGATTGTTAAAGAAGCAGCAATTCATCCTAGTAACTGGAGATGTGAGGAGTCAATTGATGACTTATTAAAGGCGAAAGGTATTCCTGGCTTAGAAGGAATTGACACGAGAAAGTTAACACGTCTTATTCGTAAGCATGGTACGTTAAGAGGGAAATTATGTAGCATGGAAGTAAATATTGAAGAGGTTGTTAAACAATTAAATTCAACAGAAGAACCAAATGATCAAGTAAAGCGAGTTTCCACTAAAGATCCATACCATTGTCCAGGAAGAGGGCATCGTGTTGTCCTTGTTGATTACGGAGCAAAACATGGCATCATTCAAAACTTAATTTCACGAGATTGTGATGTAATCGTCGTACCTTATAATACAACGGCTGATGAAATTCTTCGTTTATACCCAGATGGCATTATGTTATCAAACGGACCAGGAAATCCAGTAGATGTACCAGAAGGTATTGAGATGATACAAAATTTACTAGGTAAAGTACCGATCTTTGGTATTTGTCTAGGGCATCAATTACTAGCATTAGCTTGCGGAGCAAGATCAGCGAAATTAACATTTGGTCACCGTGGGTCCAACCACCCAGTAAGAGAATTAGAAACAGGAAAAATCGATATCACATCGCAGAACCACGGTTATACAATTGAAAAAGACTCACTTGAAGATACGCGATTAATTGTTACACACGAAGCAGTTAATGACGGAACAGTTGAGGGAGTTGCTCATCTAGACTATCCAGCATTCAGTGTTCAGTATCACCCTGAAGCATCACCTGGACCAGAAGACTCAAACCATTTGTTCACAAAGTTTATTAATTTAATTGAAGAACATAAACAAAGTAAAGTGCGCGTTTAAACAAATAAGGGGGAGACAACATGCCAAAACGTACGGATATAAACAAGATCTTAGTGATTGGGTCAGGACCCATCGTTATCGGACAAGCAGCTGAATTTGATTATGCAGGAACACAAGCATGCCAAGCTTTAAAAGAAGAAGGATATGAAGTAATTCTTATTAACTCAAACCCAGCAACCATCATGACAGATACTACAATGGCTGATCAAGTATACATTGAACCAATTACGTATGAATTTGTTAGTCGTATCATTCGCCAGGAGCGCCCAGATGGCTTGCTTGCTACTTTAGGTGGACAAACTGGACTTAATATGGCAGTAGAATTAGAGGAAGCAGGCATTCTAAAAGAGTATGACATCGAATTATTAGGAACGCATCTTGATGCAATCAAACGTGCCGAGGACCGTGATTTATTCAGATCATTAATGAATGAATTACACGAACCTGTTCCAGAAAGTGATATCGTTCATAATCTCGAAGAAGCTTATAAGTTTGTTGAACGTGTGGGTTATCCAATTATTGTTCGTCCAGCATATACGCTTGGAGGAACTGGGGGCGGACTCGTATATAACGAAGATGATCTCATCGAAATCGTAACGAGTGGATTGAAGTATAGTCCAGTAACACAATGTTTATTAGAGAAAAGTATTGCAGGATTTAAAGAAGTAGAATACGAAGTAATGCGCGATAGTAAGGACCAAGCGATCGTTGTATGTAACATGGAAAATATCGATCCTGTTGGGGTTCACACAGGAGACTCCATTGTTGTAGCACCGAGCCAAACGCTTTCTGACCGAGAATATCAAATGCTTCGTAATTCATCATTAAAAATTATTCGTGCATTAGGTATTGAAGGCGGATGTAATGTTCAATTCGCACTTGATCCAGATAGCTATCAATATTACATTATTGAAGTAAATCCACGTGTAAGTCGCTCATCAGCACTTGCATCTAAAGCAACAGGTTATCCAATTGCGAAAATAGCTGCAAAAATTGCTGTTGGGTATGCATTAGATGAAATCATGAACCCTATTACGAAAACAACATATGCAAGCTTTGAACCAGCGCTTGACTATGTAGTAAGTAAAATTCCACGTTGGCCTTTTGATAAGTTTGAGTCAGCGAACCGGACATTAGGTACACAAATGAAAGCCACAGGAGAAGTTATGGCAATTGGTCGTAACTTAGAGGAGTCACTTCTAAAAGCAATTCGTTCATTAGAAGCTGGTGTTTTCCATTTAGAAAGAAGTGGTTTAGAAACGCTTGAAAATGACGAGTTGGAAAAACGTATTGCAGTTGCAGATGATGAACGTTTATTCGTTATCGGGGAAGCATTCCGCCGTGGATATACTGTACAGCAACTTTGGGAAATGAGTAAGATTGACCGTTTCTTCCTAAACAAAATGGAAGATATCGTGAAGTTAGAAAAAGATTTAAGAGATAACAAAGGTAACATTGAATTGTTAACGGAAGCAAAAGAAAAAGGTTTTGCTGATATAACAATTGCTAAACTGTGGGGCATGGAAGAAGGAGAAATCTTCGACTTACGTGAGCAAGAAGGAGTTATGCCAGTATATAAAATGGTCGATACTTGTGCAGCTGAATTTGAATCTGCAACTCCTTATTTCTATGGAACATATGAAGATGAGAACGAATCGTTCATTTCAGATAAAAAGAGTATTCTCGTATTAGGTTCTGGTCCAATCCGTATCGGTCAAGGAATTGAGTTCGATTACGCGACAGTTCATACGGTTTGGGCAATTAAAGAAGCTGGTTATGAAGCAATCATTATTAACAATAACCCAGAAACGGTTTCTACAGATTTCAGTACATCTGACAAGCTGTATTTTGAGCCATTAACACTTGAGGACGTGATGCATGTCATTAAACAAGAGCAACCAGAAGGTGTTATCGTTCAGTTTGGCGGTCAGACTGCTATTAACCTAGCCGATGGCTTAGCAGCACGAGGGGTTAAAATTTTAGGAACAGCTTTAGAAGACATGGATCGTGCTGAAGACCGTGACAAGTTTGAAAATACATTACAAGAATTAGCTATACCACAGCCATTAGGTAAGACTGCAACATCAGTAGATCAGGCTGTAAAAATTGCTAGTGAGATTGGATATCCAGTTTTAGTACGTCCTTCTTATGTTCTAGGTGGAAGAGCTATGGAGATTGTCTACAAGGAAGAAGAGCTACTAAACTATATGGAAAATGCAGTAAAGATTAATCCCAAGCACCCAGTTCTAATCGACCGCTATTTAACAGGGAAGGAAATTGAAGTAGATGCAATTTCTGACGGTGAAAATGTCTTTATCCCTGGAATTATGGAACATATTGAACGTGCTGGAGTTCACTCTGGTGACTCAATCGCTGTATATCCACCACAAACACTATCTGCTGAAATCAAAGAAAAAGTAATTGAGCGTACGATTTCGTTAGCTCGTGGATTAAAGATAATCGGACTTTTAAATATCCAGTTTGTACTGCATGACAATGAGGTATACGTGCTAGAAGTAAATCCGCGTTCAAGTCGGACAGTTCCGTTCCTAAGTAAGATTACAGGGGTAGCTATGGCAAACCTTGCAACAAAAGCAATCTTAGGTAAGAAGCTCCCTGAATTAGGATACGAAACAGGCTATCACCCTGAAGGAAAAGAAGTATCGGTAAAAGTACCTGTATTCTCATTTGCAAAGCTTCGCCGAGTAGACATCTCACTTGGACCTGAAATGAAATCAACTGGGGAAGTTATGGGCCGTGATTACACACTTGAAAAAGCTTTATATAAAGGGTTAATCGCATCTGGAATGAAAATTCCGAAGTTTGGTTCTGTCCTATTTACGATTGCTGATAAGGATAAGGAAGAAGGATTACAGCTAGTTCATCGTTTCCACCGTATCGGCTATAACATCTTAGCAACAGAGGGTACTGCACAATTGATTAAAGAAATGAACATCCCAGTAACGACCGTTAATAAAATTGGTGCTGAAAAGCCAAATTTATTAGATGTCATTCGTCAAGGGCAAGCTCAATTTGTTATTAATACATTCTCTAAAGGAAAACAACCAGCTCGTGATGGCTTCCGTATTCGCCGTGAAGCAGTTGAAAATGGAGTAGTATGTTTAACATCACTAGATACAGCAGAAGCCTTACTAAAAGTTATTGAGTCGATTACATTTGCTTCTGAAAGTATGCCAGCAATGCAATAAGAAAAGCGAAAGTGCCCGTTTAGCGACGTACGGACTGGAGCCCACCGTATGAGATAAAGGAAACACGGCGACCGT
>NZ_WMKZ01000023.1 GCF_019024285.1 Alkalihalobacterium elongatum | reverse complement strand
TCGTGAAGTAAGAAAACATGAAAACAAAGGCACGAAAAATCGGTTCTTCGTGCCTTTTAATATGCGAATTATACTGTGATTTTAGTTGCGAAAGATATGTGATTTAGTGTGTGAATTTGTCTGTGTTTTACCGTTTTGCACCTCTCAAGTAAAGCCGAAACTCTAAGAGTTTCGGCTTCTTTTTTATGAAAGTAGGTAAATAAAACTAGTTTCTTCATTATATAGTATTGAAGTGTGCAACATCTATTTTTATAGTTGTTCTAAAGCTCTTCTCTCATTTACATACTAACCAGTTAGTATAATCATCTTAAAGTACTGTCCCACCATCAATACTTAAAATTGTACCAGTTATATATTGAGCTTCATCGGAGGCTAGGAATGTATATCCATTCGCTATATCCTCTGGTTTTCCCATCCTACCTAATACCGATTTACCCTTCATCATCTCTTTTACTTTTTCAGGCATCTTATCAACCAATGGAGTAGTCACAAATCCAGGTGCAATCGCATTAACACGAATACCATGCCTTCCTAATTCCTTTGCCCAAGACTTAGTCATACCGTTTACACCCCATTTAGCAGCAGCGTAATTCGTTTGACCGAAGTTTCCATACATCCCTACAACAGAAGAAGCATTTAATATAACTCCACTTTTTTGCTCAATCATTACCTTTGCAGCAGCCTGTGCTACATTAAAAACACCCTTTAAATTGACATCAATAACATTATCCCATTCCTGTTCAGTCATTTTTTCCAGCTTGGCGTCCTGTGTAATTCCCGCATTATTAATGACTATATCGATTTTCCCAAAATGATCGACAGTTGCTTTCATTAGTTGTTCAACTTTAGGCCGGTCTGTCACATCAGCTTCTATCCCAATACATTCCGCACCAAGACTTTTAATATCTTCTATCGTCCGATCAACATCCACCTTCTTCAAATCTACCAAAACCAACTTTGCACCCTCTGTGGCGAATTTCTTTGCAGTCGCTTCACCTATGCCACTAGATGCTCCAGTAATAACCGCGACTTTTTCTTTTAATCTCATTTGCATCTCTCCTTACCTATTAGTATTGTTCAGTGAACTCAACTCGGAACCCATTCTCTTATCCCCTCTGCAAATTCCACCTCCTTTTATATACTAAAAATGAAAGCGCTTTCTACATTTTCAGAATATAGGTACTCTCTATGTTATTTCCTGAAATGTACTATTGTTGTTGTTTAATAAAAAGAAGTGGCTTTTAGTATTTATTTTGGCCCTTTTTCAGAGGTTGTTGCTCTTAACTATTAGATATGTTTATAAAAAGTTGACAAGCCTTGTCATTAAACAGGAAAAGGAAGGGAAAACGAACAAATCTTGAATTCAACTTTTTTTGGAGTTTTACCGTTCCAAACACAAGTCGTATTCATTAAATTTGCTTGTATCCTTCCTTTTTCTTTAATTACTTTTGCATTCCAGGAAAGAACTCAAATGGTTTAAACATTCCCATTTGCATTTCTTTCATTTGATCATAAAACCCATCCATTACCTTAGATGTTTGTTCTCTCATTTTTTTATTGTAAGCCGAAGAACTTACTACTAACTCCTCAAGTTGGGCATTTGATTTTGCAATAATGTCTAGAGACGTTTTTCCTGGAATGGCAGCAATTGCTTGTGACTTGTGCCCAATTTCTTCAAGTTTATTTAACCATTCATGATATTGTTGACCATCTGATGTTTTATTATAGTTATCCATTAACGTTTGGGCATTTGTTTTCCATTCTGTTGTCAAATTCTTAGCATTTTCTTCAAACTGAAAAAATTGATCACGTGTACCTTCAATCCATTCTTTTTGACTGTTAATCGCCTGTAATGATCTCTGTTCCATGTCTTCCAAAATATTATCTTGATTCCACCAGTTTAAAGAATACATATCCATTACTTTTTCATTTTTTGTCTTTTTTTCTACCATCATTAAGTCCCTCCACAAAATAATTTATATTACCTACAGCCTAATATGGCTTGGTATAAAAACATAAACAATATTAGAATAATAGTTTATGTAATTAAATATTTTGATGACTTGTCTTTGGAGCACTCTCTATTCTTCGGTTTTCTCTTCTTTCTTCGAAGTGTATCTAGGTGGCGTGAAAAAATTACTATAAAGGTTGAAAAATTGATCAAGTATTTTCTGATATTGTTCCAATGAATTAGCCCAGATATCTAGGTATTGTTCTCCTGCTGAAGTAATTGAATAAATTCGTTTAGCTGGCCCTGACGATGATGTATCCCACTCTGAAGTAACTAGTTCATCCTTTTCAAGTTGCCGAAGAACTCGATAGAAGTTTCCTTGATCCACAGATTGAAAACCAAACTGCATCAGCTTTTGCATTAATTCGTATCCGTGTGCATTCCAATCTTTTAATAACAATAACAACACTGGAATCATGAAATTCTTCGGTGGATTAGCTATGTTTTCAGGTTTAGCTTTATCTTTGCTTTTATTTCTAGGGGGCATTCTATCACCTTCTAAGGAAAATTATCTATATGTGTAATTTACACCTATAAGTAGAAAAAGTCAACAATTTCCTTTGAACCCAAATTCCATCATTTTTCAACAAATTATTTGAATGTTTTTGCAGCTTTTGTCTAATTTTACATAGTAAAGTAGATATTTTACGATTTTTTTTTGCCAAAATATTGCTCAAAATGGCTTAACATAAGAATTGAGTTTTAAATATTTAAGACAAGGAGTTAAGGTAATGACAAAACAAACGATGTTAGACCCATTTTCATTTTGGAAGACAATGTATGAAACTACTGAGTCAAATCTAAACGACGCAATTCACGAGACTCTACAAAAAGAGGAGTTCGCTGAATGGTTAGGGCAACTTCAGAACGGTTTCCTTCAATATCAACAAATGATCCAAAGCACTACAGACACATATTTAAAACAAATTAACGTACCTACACGTGAAGAGATTTCAAGTATTGCTTCACTGATAATCAATTTAGAAGAAAAGGTTGAAAGCATTGATGAAAAGCTTGAGGATGAGATCTTCAATCAAAATGTCTCTTCAGAGATAACTAAACTAAAAACAAGCATCTCGAAGTTAGATAAAAAGATGGATCAAATCTTAAAAGCTTTACCAAAAGAGACCTCTTCTACTTCTACTTCTACAAATTCTACTTCTTCACCATCATCAGAGAAAAAATAGTTATCTAATTTACTTACTGCTTTACTTATAATTTTAAAAATGGGGGAATATGCAATGGCTATTATTTTAAACGATCCGCTTCAAAAACAAGATGAAGTTTTAAGTTTAAAGGGAAAAGTTGCAATTGTAACAGGGGGATCTCGTGGAATTGGTTCATCAATTGCTATGGAAATGGCGAAACATGGTGCAGAAGTAGTTATTAACTACAATTCTAATAAGCAAGCTGCTGATGAAGTTATTTTTGAGATAAATCAATTAGGCGGGAAGGCTGTTGCCTTTCAAGCAGATGTTTCTAACCATGACGAAGCTCATTCCTTAGTAAACAGTACGATAGAGCACTATGGTAAAGTAGACATTCTAATCAACAATGCAGGGATAACTAGAGACCGTACGTTCAAGAAACTTGGTACAGAAGACTGGAATGAAGTTATTAACACAAACTTAAATAGTATTTATCACACAACTTCTGCAGTTATCAATCCGATGATTGAACAAAAATTTGGCCGCATCATCAATATTAGTTCGTTCATTGGTCAGGCAGGTGGATTTGGCCAAACAAACTACTCTGCAGCAAAAGCTGGAATGATTGGTTTTACAAAATCTTTAGCTTTAGAAACAGCAAGAAATGGCATTACGGTTAATGCTGTTTGCCCTGGATATATTTCTACTGAAATGGTTGAGGCTATTCCTGATAAAGTAAAAGAACAACTTATTGCAAAAATCCCAATGAACCGTTTAGGAACGACAGATGAAGTTGCTGATGCAGTACGTTTCTTGGCAACGAATGGTTACGTTACAGGACAATGTATCAACATTAACGGTGGAGTCTATATGTAATTCAATTGTAGAATTACGTAAATAAGGAGGAAAATAAATGACTACTATGACTAAGTCGATGGAATCATTATTAGATGCAATTCCTGAAGAATACCGTAAAGATTATAAACGATTTGTTCGCGCAATGGATATTCTCACAAAAGAGCCAGAACCACAAGTTGGGCAAACTCCCAAAGAGTTAATCTGGACAAAGAATAAAGCTAAATTATACCGTTACCAACCTGCTAAAACTAAAACTAACAAGGTTCCTATTTTAATGATTTACGCATTAATTAATAAACCTTATATTTTGGATTTAGCCCCTGGAAGCAGTTTAATCGAATATCTAACTGACAAGGGTCATGATGTTTACCTATTAGATTGGGGAACTCCAGGTTACGAAGATCGTCATATGAAACTAGATGATTACGTACTGGACTATATCCCTCGTGCAGTGAAAAAAGTTCTTCGTACATCTGGTGCAGATGAAATTAGCTTACTTGGCTATTGCATTGGCGGAACGTTGACTGCTATTTTCACAGCTCTTCATCCAAACCTGCCTATCAAAAATATCGTATTTTTAACAAGTCCTTTTGATTTCTCTGATGCTGGTTTATTTACAAATTGGGTAGACGAACGTTACTTTAACTTAGACCTTATGGTTGATACATTTGGAAATATTCCAGGTGAAACGATCGACTTTGGTAATAAGCTATTGAAACCTATCGTCAATTCTGTCGGTCCTTATATTTCACTCATTGATCGTGCAGATAATACGGAATTCGTTAAAAACTGGGCACTTCTTCAAAAGTGGGTTGGCGATGGTATCCCATTCCCAGGTGAAGCTTATAGACAATGGATTGGCGAATTCTATCAAAAGAATAAGCTAATTAAAGATGAGCTTTATATTCGTGGCCAACAAGTTCAATTAAAGAACATTAAAGCTAATGTTCTTAATATCGCAGCAGATCGTGATCATATCGCTGTTCCTCAACAGACGGAGCGTTTAATGGATAAGATCTCAAGTAAAGATAAAACATTTAAACTCCTCCGAGCTGGTCACGTTTCAGTAACAGTTGGTAAAGGAGCTGCTAAAAACACATACCCATTAATTGAACAGTGGGTCAGCGAACATTCTCAGTAACCTTATATTCCCTCGGTTACATAATACTAACATAATACAAGACACTTTCCTTCATGTAAAGGAAAGTGTCTTTTTCTTTATAAACCTCTAAAAATTAGACAAACTTCATGTTTTTATCGTTAAAAATTATTATATTTGTATAACACTTTCGGAAATATGTTAAATTTCGAGTGAATTTTATAGTCTGATAAAAGAATTTTCTTTTTCTATTCTCTTTGATTAAGTACCGCAAAACGTACGATACGGCAATGTTGTTGGTGCAGGAAGCTTACAGTAATCTGTCTGGTCAGCAGAATGTTCATACGGTCTTGAAAGAACGTTAAGAAGCTTCTCCATCACACTGTAATCCCCTTTTTCAACTGCAGCTTCTAATGCTTCTTCTACTCGATGATTACGAGGAATTACCGCAGGATTTGCTGTTAGCATTAACTCATGAGCGGCGTCTTTCGATTCCTCTTGCTTCTTTAACCTTGCCTGCCATAATTGATACCACTGATCAAATTCTTTTTTACCAAACATGCCCGTATCCTCTAGCTTACCAAACGTTAAGGCCCGAAATGTATTGGTAAAATCAGCACGATATTCCTTCATAATACCGAGGAGGCTTTCAATTAAATCTTCATCCTCTATCTCTTCATTGAATAACCCCAGTTTTGCTCGCATTCCAGCCAACCAGTTAGATTTATAAAGCTCTGAAAAACCAGAAATCTCTTTTTGTGCCAGCTTAACTGCCTCTTCTTGATCATCGTGTAACAATGGTAATAAGGCTTCAGCAAACCTCGCTAAGTTCCATCCACCAATATAAGGCTGGTTACCGTATGCATAACGACCTTGTCTATCAATCGAGCTAAACACCGTTTCAGGGTCATATATATCCATGAAAGCACACGGTCCGTAATCAATCGTTTCTCCACTAATCGTCATATTGTCAGTATTCATTACCCCATGAATAAAACCAACCATTTGCCATTGAGTAATCAACTTAGCCTGACGTTTAATCACTTCTTGAAGCAAAGAAAGGTATCTGTTCGGAGCATCGTTAATGGTTGGATAATGCCTTTCAATAGTGTAATCGGCAAGAGCTCTTAGATCTTCGACCGTACCTAATTGCGCAGCGTATTGAAAAGTACCTACACGAATATGACTAGCAGCTACACGAGTTAAAATAGCACCAGGTAGTTCTGTTTCACGAATGACTAACTCCCCTGTTGTAACTACTGCCAAACTTCGGGTAGTTGGTATACCGAGTGCATGCATAGCTTCAGAGATAATGTATTCCCTTAGCATGGGTCCTAGCGTAGCTCGACCATCGCCTCCCCGAGAATATGGCGTTCTACCTGAACCTTTGAGTTGAATATCGAACCGATCACCCTCTGGAGTCATTTGTTCGCCTATGAGTAACGCCCTTCCATCACCTAACATCGTAAAATGTCCGAATTGATGTCCTGCATAAGCTTGAGCCAGAGGTAAGGAACCTTCGGGGGCTGCGTTACCCGCAAAAACGGCTACAGCATCTTCACCTTTAAGTGTCTCAGCATCAAGTCCAAGAGGTTTAGCTAACGAGGCATTGAGAATGACCAACTCTGGTGACCGTACTGGATTAAAATTGATAGTTGAATAAAATGGTTTTGGCAAACGACCATAACTATTGTCCAAGTTCCATCCTGCTTCTTTCATGTCTTTACTCATTTTATCTCCTTCACTTCTCAGGCTTTTATGCCCGTACTTTTTCTTATATTTGGGCTGTGTTAAAGCATAATTAAGAAATCCGCTGTTTAGTCTCCTAAAAATCGCATAGCGTTGTTATTGTCTGCTTCTTCCAATTTATTATACCTTTACTCATCTTAGAAAGCGTATTATAAGCACTTTTGCCTTAAATAAAAAAGTACCCTTAGAGTAAGTAGTTGCATTTTCATGGAGAAGACCTAAAATCACAGGTAAAAAAACAGATAATTAGCACCACAAAAAAGGTCGGGTTTAACCCCAACCTTTCTGTTTGACTGTACATAACATTTATCCTGTAATGTCCTTCATCAACCTTATGAAGGATACTTCTCCACTATAACGCAACTCCTCTCCTTTAAAGCAGGCTTTTTTAATTTCCTACTCTAATAGGGTACATTTTGCGAGGAACTTCTTAGATTATTTTAAAAAACTATTCGTTAGATTATGAAGTTTGCTTTAAACTCCTTTATACGCATTTCGATAGATTTCCACTAACTCTTGGACTAATGGTAGCTTTGGATTCGCTGTTGTACATTGATCTTCAAAGGCACGCTCAGCCAACTGCTCTACCTTAGACTCAAAGTCCTCTTTCTTTATTCCGCATGCTTCAATACTCATTGGAATGTCTAATTCTTCTGCCAAGTTAATGATCGCTTGAACTAAGCTTTCAACGGCCTCTTCCTTCGTTCTGGCAGGTAGGCCTAGCATTACTGCAATATCTGCGTAACGCTCGTCGGCAATGAAATGCTCGTACTTAGGGAATGCAGTAAACTTTTTAGGCTGTGTTGAATTATAGCGGATGACATGTGGCATTAATATCGTGTTTGCACGCCCATGCGGAATATTGAATGCTGCTCCTAGTTTATGGGCTAAACTATGGTTTATTCCTAAGAAAGCATTAGCAAAGGCCATTCCAGCAATCGTTGACGCATTATGCATTTTTTCTCGCGCAAGCTCGTCACTTCCATTACGGTAGGCTGTTGGAAGATAGTCAAATACAAGCTGAATGGCTTTCATAGCCAAACCGTCTGTATAATCATTAGCCATAATAGATACATAAGCTTCAATTGCATGTGTTAATACATCCATTCCAGTATCTGCTGTAACATGCTTTGGTACAGTCATTACAAATTGAGGATCGATGATAGCTACATCAGGAGTTAATTCATAATCGGCTAATGGGTACTTCACATTGTTTTCTTTATCGGTAATTACAGAGAAAGAGGTAACCTCAGAACCCGTCCCTGAAGTAGTTGGGATAGCAACAAATTGTGCTTTACCTCCCAAGTTTGGATATTTAAAAATTCGTTTACGAATATCGAGAAACTTTTGTTTTAAGCCTTTAAAATCCGTCTCTGGATGCTCATAAAATAACCACATCCCTTTTGCTGCGTCCATCGCAGATCCCCCACCGAGTGCAATAATTACATCTGGCTGGAAGTTGTGCATCATGTCTGCACCTTTCATTACTGTTTCAATTGATGGGTCTGGTTCCACATCTGAGAAAATTTCGCAGTGTACATAATCATTACGTTTTCTCAAGTAATAAAGAACTTTATCTACATACCCTAGCTTTACCATTCCAGGGTCTGTGACAATAAACGCCTTTGAGATACTTGGCATTTTTGATAAGTATTGAGTTGAATGCTTTTCAAAATAAACCTTTGGTGGAACCTTAAACCATTGCATATTCGTGTTTCTTCTTGCCAGTCTTTTTATATTTAATAAGTGAACTGCACTTACATTTGAAGATACCGAATTACGTCCATATGAACCGCAACCTAAAGTTAATGAAGGTAAAAAG
This sequence comes from Alkalihalobacterium elongatum, assembly GCF_019024285.1. Lineage (GTDB taxonomy): Bacteria > Bacillota > Bacilli > Bacillales > Bacillaceae_F > Alkalihalobacterium > Alkalihalobacterium elongatum. The sequence goes on along the minus strand of NZ_WMKZ01000023.1, from coordinate 62,270 downwards.
GCATTATAAATGTCACCGATCGCCCCTTGGCTTGATGGAGCATTTACAATTAAACGTCCAGCCTTCATTTGACTACCAAACTTCCTTATGACAGAATCATCTTCAGAATGGATGACAGCAGAGTGACCAAGTCCCCCAAAAGCTAACATTTCTTCTGCTCGAGTTAAACCTTCCTTTGTAGAGTTCACTTTATAGAATGCTAGTACTGGACTCAATTTTTCTCTAGATAGTGGAAAGTCTGGCCCCACACCCTGTAATTCCGCTATTAAAATCTTTGTATCCTCTGGCACCTCTACACCTGCTAATCTAGCAATAAAATAAGGTGTTTTACCTACTATTTCTGGATTTACTGCACAACTCTGTTCATTAATGACAAGCTTCTCTACTTTCTTCTGCTCTGCCTTATTCAGAAAGTAGCAGCCATTACTCTTCATTTTTTCTTTTATTACATCATAAATTTCCCTATCTACAATGGCCGCTTGTTCGGATGCACAAATCATTCCATTATCAAACGTTTTCGATAGAATTAAATCATTAACCGCACGTTTTACATTTGCTGTTTTCTCTATATAACAAGGCACGTTTCCTGGTCCTACTCCTAGAGCTGGCTTTCCTGTACTATAAGCCGACTTTACCATCCCTGCTCCACCTGTTGCTAGTACAAGTGCAACCCCAGGATGATTCATTAATTGTTGGGTTGCTGAAATAGATGGAGTGTCAATCCACTGAATACAATACTCTGGTGCGCCTGCTTTTATAGCAGCGTCCCTCAAAACCCTTGCCGCTTCACGGCTACATTTCTGGGCTGATGGATGGAAAGCGAAAATAATCGGGTTTCTCGTTTTAATTGAAATTAACGCTTTAAACATTGTAGTAGAGGTTGGGTTTGTTACCGGAGTTACCCCTGCCACAACACCAACAGGTTCCGCAATTTGTATAACACCCTCGTGGTCATTATCTTCAATAACACCAACGGTTTTGTCGTACTTTATATTATGGTAGACATACTCGGTTGCAAACATATTTTTAATGATCTTATCCTCATAAATCCCGCGCTGGGTTTCCTCAATAGCCATCTTCGCTAATGCCATATGCTGATCAAGTCCTGCCAATGCCATTTCCTTTACGATGCCGTCTATCGTTTCTTGGTCAAAACTCATAAATTGGGCTAATGCAGACTGCCCGTTTTCAACCAATTTCTCAATCATCATCGTCACATCATTTTGTTTCTTTACTTCCTTTTCTAAAACTCCCATTGTGAAGTCCCCCTTAAAAAGTAAACATAAAGTTTGTGAAATGGTGAGCATGTATCTTTAAAATTTTTTTCTAATAATAGTTTATTAAACTGCGCAGCCACAAAACTTCATTATACATACATTAATTACTCGCAAACTGGATTTCTTTGAATTTTAGTAATGGAGATATCGTTATAAAGCTTGGAATTCTCATTAATGATACAAACAAAGTTTACTGTCCAAATATATGTCGGAATTTCCTTCCCCTCTTCAAACATCATTGCCTCAAACTCATCGCCAACGAGAGCTTCAAACATCTCTAGTGAGTAGGTTTCAGTATCTGTAGAAAAGTCTTTCCATTGGCATAATATCATCTTGATCAACTCCTTTTGTCTTTCATAAGTTAATATTAGCATGTAAAAGTTTGTGAAACAGTGAACAAACATTGTCTCTTTTTAAACCGCTTTCATATATAAAAGCGTCCAGCTTTGTTTTTTTAGAGGCCTTTTAATAATCTTGGTTAGCGGACCAATAGCTATAGGCAACAATTTATGAGAAACACGCTTTAGAACTATCCCATAACTTTTGTTATTCGAATGTCCTTATTACTAAAAAAATAGCTACGAAACGAATGAGCAAAGAGATAAAGCTATTAATACACTCACTTTACATTGCTTAATTAAAAAGCAAAAGGCAACCTGTTTTGAACACACGGAATTACCCCTTGCTTTTATTTTTACGAGACCGGCTCTCTTAACACAGGATTTACCTATGCATTCGCTTGTCCTAAAACACCTTGAGTTGCTGCCATACCAATAATAACGCATCCCCACATATGCTTGTATGCTGTTACCATATCTGGAGACGTAAACCGAATAGTCTTTGGACCGATGAGTTCCACAGAAGGAATTGTTGTCGTCATGAGAGCTTGATTAGTCCCTTTAAAATCAATTTCAAATGTAATAGGTCCTTCAATTTTATAAGGTTTGATGTTTTTTGCTTTTTCCGCAGCTAATTTTGCTTTATCTTTAATTAATTGCTGAGTCTTTTTTGGCGGAAGCAGTTCAGCTGCTAAACGATCAATCCCTCGTTTGACAACAGCCGCTTCGATATGAGGTAATGTCTCCCTTACTTCTTCTACGTATGCGTCGTCTCCCGTAATTAAAAGTGCTGGCACGTTATAATCGCCTGCAACAGCAGCATTTAGCTCTGTTTCACCTACAACCTTTCCATTAATACGGAATTCGTTTACACAAATACCAGCTAACGAATGGTTAATAACTGTACGTTCGGATCCACCTTCACGGCCATGATGACCAACAAACAGAATACCATCATATGTATCATCTAGTCCTTCTAGTTGACACATCACACGATTATTCCCGGAAATAAGACTTGCACGCTCATCAAGATCCTCTATGAAAATATTTGACATATTTCCATGACCATCAGCAACGACAACTTCTGTAGCTCCTCCATTAAAAGCGCCTTCAATTGCAGCGTTTACATCTTGAGTCATGAGTTTTCTAAAACGCTGGTATTCACTTTCCTTTTTTAGCTGTACTCCCGTTGCGACACCTGTGACCCCTTCAATATCTGCTGAAATAAAAAATTTCATTACTTTTCTCCCTCTTTCTTTCACTGGATATTCCTAGTTTAAACTAAATTTAGTATATCGACAAAACGTTTGAAGACACTTAATCATAACAGTTGATTAATAAAGAATGTACTTTGCAAACCTTTTAGCTATCGGAAAAGAAACAGATTTTTTATGAATATAGTTTATCGGATTATCGCTGGGGGGATATAAAATGTTCTTCTTTAAAAACTATGAACACAGCCTTTTACAATTACCTATTAAAGAAACTTATGAAAAAGCAGACTTAATGACCAATCATTTCCTTTACGCCCAAGACGTTCATATTGACGTATTCTGGGCTCCATTTGAATACATAAATAAAGAAGCAAAAGTAATTATACTAGGAATTACTCCAGGGTGGACACAAATGCAACTAGCCTATAATTATGTACGGAAAAACATCGGCTTGGAAGAACAAAAAGTAATGCTACGAAATGCTAAAAAACAGGCAAGCTTTGGCGGAAAAGGGATTAGAAAAAACCTAATTGAGATGTTAGATGGTATAGAGTTGAATCAGCACCTAAACATTAATAGCTGCGCAGAGCTTTACGGGGATATGAACCATCTCCTCCATTCCTCTTCTACACTTAGATATCCAGTGTTTATTAAAAAGAAAAATTACACAGGCTCATCACCCTCAATGCTGAGGCATCATTTGCTTTTACAAATGATTCATGAACTGTTAGTACCCGAGCTAAACGAAGTAAAAGATGCTGTAATCATCCCAGCAGGTAAAGCTGTATCCGATGTTTTACGTTATTTAAAAGTGGAAGGGAAAATCCACCACAAAACGATACTATTTGATTTTCCTCATCCGTCTGGAGCAAACGGCCACCGAAAAAAGCAATTTGAAGAGAGGAAAGAGTGGTTTAAAGCGACACTGTGACACCTCGAAATCCCTCAAACCCATCAATTTTCTTAAAAACCACAATATTAAACCAAAATTTAACATCATAAAAGAAGGCATCTCAAAAATACCTTTTGAGATACCTTCTCTATCATTAAAATATTTTTAAACACTCAAATACTTACTTACCTCTTCTTCAACTAGTTCACTACCTTCATATACGATCCTCCCTTTATCAACGATATAAAAATAGTCAGCTACACTTTTGGCAAAATCAAAGCTCTGTTCCACAAGTAAGATCGATGTGTCCTCACTCGTTTCTTTAATTTCACGAATAACGTCTTGAATATCTTGAACGATGTTTGGTTGAATGCCTTCTGTTGGTTCGTCAAGCAACAAGCAGCGAGGGTTTGCCACTAAGGCGCGAGCAATAGCTAACTGCTGCTGTTGTCCACCACTTAAGTCTCCTCCATTCCGATCCTTCATTTCTTTAATGACTGGGAAAAAGTCGTATACTTTTTCATCAATTTTCATAATGGTATTATTCGCTTCAAGACCTAAAAGTAAATTTTCATGAACAGATAACTGTGGGAAAATTTCTCTTCCTTGTGGTACATATCCGATACCTTTTCTGGCTCGATAATTTGGCGCCTTCTTTGTTACATCCTCATCGTCATAGGAAATGGAACCTCCTTTTAGTTTTAAAAGGCCCATAATCGCTTTGACTAATGTTGTTTTCCCAACACCATTACGTCCCATTAAACAGACAACTTGACCTGGTCTTACCTCTAGTGAAACATCACGGATAACTGTACTTTCGTCATAAGCAATTTCAACCTGTTGTAGCTGTAGCATATTTTTCATCACCTTTTCTACCTAAATACACTTCCATGACACGTTCATTTCGTTGGACTTGTTCCATTTTACCATCACATAATAATTGCCCGCCGTGCATGACAGTCACTTTTTCAGCATATTGACGAACAAAATCCATGTCATGTTCAACAACAACGACCGTACACTTTTCTTTTAACTTTAATAGTAATTCACCCGTCTTATGTTCCTCTTCCTCTGTCATGCCAGCAATCGGTTCATCTAGTAATAGAAGATCTGGCTCCTGCATCATGACCATGCCAATTTCAAGCCATTGCTTTTGCCCATGGGATAAACTTTTCGCTTCGACATCTTCTTCCTTTGTTAACCCTATCAACTCTAGCATCTCATAAATCTTTTTCTCTTCCTGTTCCTTTTTCTTCGCTCTCAAGATAGCAAGCAATCGCTTATCTTGCTTCATCGCAAGTTCCAAATTCTCTAAAACAGTTAAGTTAGGAAAAATGGATGGCGCTTGGAACTTCCGCCCGATACCTTTGCGAACAATCTCGTATTCTTTTAAATTTGTAATTTTTTCATCGTTCTTGAAGCGAATATCTCCTTTTACCATCTTCGTTTTTCCACATAACACATCAAGAAACGTCGTTTTCCCCGCACCATTTGGACCAATAATGAAATGAAGCTCATTATACTTTAACGAAAAGGAAAAGTTATTAATTGCAACAAAGCCTCCAAACGCCACGGTTATATCTTTACACTGCAGGATTGTTTCGTTCACTTGTTGTTTTACTTGTGACATTACGTTCACCCCTTCTTAATTTTGATTTTATTTTGCTGACTAAACTCATTAAGCCCCCAGGTAAAAATAATACGACAACTACAAAGACAGTTCCAACAAAGTACAACCACATGTCTGGGTAAGCTTCACTAAAATGCGTCTTTGCTACATTCGTAACAATTGCCCCGATCACTGGTCCAATTAACGTTCCACGACCTCCAATCGCCACCCATAAAATCATCTCGATCGAAGGGACAATTCCAATCATTGTTGGTGAAATAATACCGACTTGTAAAACAAACAGCATCCCTGCTAATCCTGCAATTCCTGCTGATATTGTAAAAACTAATACTTTAAAAATAGATGTATCGTATCCTGAAAAACGAAGTCGGTTTTCCCCATCACGGATAGCGATGAGCACTTTTCCAAATCGACTATTTACGAGTCTATAGCAGAGGAAGAACACAGCAACTAGGCAAGCAACACTAATAAAATAAATAGCCTTCTGTGTCGTTTGAGCAGCTAGAGAGTAGCCTAATACGGTAGAAAATCCTGTTAATCCATTAGTTCCTCCTGTGTATTGCTGCCAACTAACAATCAAAGTTACGGTTACGATCACTAATGCTTGGGTAAGGATTGTGAAATAAACATCTTTTATACGATTACGAAAGATTACAAAACCTAAAATGGAAGCTATAATCATCGGAAGTAGAATCGCCCCTAAAATAGCGATCAACGGATTTTGAAAGATTACCCAAAACCACGGTAACTCTGTAATTCCACTCCACATCATAAAGTCGGGTACTGTTGCTGTTGCCTCGAGCTTTAAATACATTCCCATAATATAAGCGCCGATTCCAAAGAAAATCCCATGTCCAAGACTTAGAACACCTGTGTATCCCCAGAGTAAATCTAAACCAATAACTAAAATAGCAAATGCTAAAAAGCGACCAAGTAAATTTAAGCGAAAGTCCGATAGAAACAAAGGACATAATAAGAGAATGACAACGATCGCTAAAAATAACCATCTGCGATCATATAATACTTTTGATAAGGATGCTTCCACTGTTTATCTCTCTCCTTTCCTTTCTATTAATCAAGTGAGCGTGTTCGGATAGAAAAGATCCCATTAGGGCGCCACTGTAAAAATAAAATGATTAGAGCAAATACTAAGACTTTACCCATTGACGCATTCGTCCAATACTCAAGTACCGTGTTAAACATCCCAATACCCATTGCTCCAATGACAGTTCCGATTAACATTCCAACTCCTCCAACGACCACGACCATAAACGCATCAATGATATAATACGTTCCAATGGAAGGACCAATTGGCCCAATAAGTGTTAATGCTGCTCCAGCTACACCAGCGAAGCCTGCTCCAATCGCAAATGTTGTAGAGTCGATTCGTCTTGATGAAATTCCTAAACAAAGCGCCATGTTCCGATTTTGCATAACGGCTCTAATACGTCTACCATTTGTTGTTTTATACAAATAGATAAAGAGTAAACCGATACTAATAAGCACTAGTAAAATAATGAATAATCGCGTGTATGGTAGTGTGACCGACATCACTTGAACACCACCTCGTAAAAAACCTGGTGACTCAACGCCCACATTAGGTGCACCGAAAATTGAACGCGCCGCTTGCTGTAAGATTAAGCCGACACCAAATGTAGCTAACAAACTATCTAGAGGACGCCCATATAAATGCCTAATGACGAGAAACTCCAATAGCATTCCGATTAATGCTGCCACCAAAAAGGCAAACGGGATTGCTAGAAAGAAGTACATATCAAACCAGCCTGCTGGTAGATATTTTTGAAATGTCATTTGAACGACATAAGTGGCATAAGCCCCAATCATGATCAATTCTCCATGGGCCATATTTATAACTTTCATTAATCCAAATGTTATTGCTAGGCCCATGGCAATCAACAAAAGGATTGACCCTAGACTAATTCCATTAAACGCTTGGACAATAACCCCTTCCATATCTCGCACATCCTTTGTTAATAGTAGTAGATTGGCTGACAACTAACGTTATCAGCCATTACACGTATTACTGTATAGCTCCACTAATTCCACTAGCCCAGTCATAGTTCTCTAAAAATGGGTCTGGTTTAATAGGCTCTCCAGAGTTCCAAACTTCCTTAAACTGACCGTCTGCCTGCACTTGACCAATACGAACTGTTTTATAAATATGTTGGTTTTCACCATTAATTTTAACGAGTCCACCTGGACCATTAAATTCAATTCCGTCAGCAGCAGCTTTAACTGCATCCACATCTGTAGATCCTGCTTTTTCTGCAGCAGCTGCCCATAAGTACACCGCTATATACGCAGCTTCAATCGGGTCACCAGTCACACGGTCAGCACCGAATTTTTCTTTATATTTTTCTACAAACTCCTTATTTTCAGGAGTATCTGTTGTTTGGTAATAGTTCCAGCTAGCATAATGCCCTTTTAAAACATCAGCACCAATACCTCGAATTTCCTCTTCAGCTACACTTACAGACATGATCGTAATATCATCTGGCGAAATTCCTGCATCAGCTAATTGCTTGAAAAACGCTACGTTACTATCTCCATTTAGTGTGTTGAAAATAACTGTTGGTTTAGAGTCACGAATACGAGAAATGATTGTGTTATAATCCGTATGACCTAAAGGTGTGTATTGCTCATCAACAACTGTTCCATTGCTAGCCTCGAGCTGCGCTTTAATAATTTGATTAGCTAAACGAGGAAAAACATAATCAGATCCTAATAGGAAAAATTCAGTTCCTTTATTTTCAAGTAGCCAGTCAACTGCTGGAACAATCTGTTGATTTGGTGCTGCTCCTGTATAGAAGATATTAGGTGAAGCCTCCATACCCTCATATTGAACAGGGTAGAAAAGTAATCCATTGTTTTCTTCAAAGACTGGTAGCATCGCTTTACGACTTGCAGAAGTCCAACCTCCAAACACAACATCTACTTCATCTTGTTGCAACAGTTTTGTTGCTCGTTCCGAGAATGTCGGCCAATCAGAAGCACCATCTTCAATAATTGGGACAAGCTGTTTTCCTAAAACACCTCCAGCTGCATTGATCTCTTCAATCGCTAGAAGCTCAGCATCTCTTAATGATGTTTCACTCATAGCCATCGTCCCACTTAATGAATGAAGAATTCCGACCGCAATTTCATCAGAACCTACTTCAACAGCTTCACCTTCATCACTTGCTGCAGGTGTACTGCTACTTTCTCCTCCTCCACATGCCGTCAGTAAACCTAATAAGACAGCAGAGCTTGCGATCGTTTTTAAAACTTTACTAACCCTACCCTTTTTCTTTTTCATGATATCTCCCCTTTTCTGTATTGTGTTTTCCTTCCACAATGAACACTCTAAACAGAAAAGTGCGAATATTCATTCTTTATGTCATCTAATCTGACAGACAATTTACAAACGATGTTAGGAATTTTTATGTAAGATTTTCTAACAATTACCTTGCTCCCTATTAGTAATATCAAATACGATAAACAAAACCTCACATATGATGTTAGGAAGGAGTGAACGAGTAAGCATGAAATTAACACCTGTTGAAATTGAGAAATTAATGATATTTACAGCTGGTGAACTTGCATTAAAGCGAAAAGCACGCGGACTCAAACTAAATCATCCTGAAGCTTGTGCAATTCTTAGCTGCTTTATATTAGAAGGAGCAAGAGATGGACGAACAGTAGCTGAATTAATGGAGGAAGGCAAAAGAGTCCTTTCTGCAGATGATGTTATGGAAGGCATCCCTGAAATGATTGATCAAATTCAAGTTGAAGCAACCTTTCCAGATGGTACAAAGCTTGTCACTATTCATGAACCTATTCAATAAATAATTTATTGCATAACGATAAGAACCAAGAATGTAAGGAGGTTTTCAATGATACCTGGTGAATATCGAGTAGCAAAAGGCCATATTGAATGCAATCAAAGTCGAAAAACAATCGTGTTAAGAGTTTCCCACACTGGTGATCGGCCAGTCCAAGTCGGTTCTCACTATCACTTTGCAGAAGCTAATCGATTTCTTTCCTTTAATCGAAAAGTTGCTATAGGGATGCGCTTAAACATTGCAGCAGGAACAGCCGTTAGGTTTGAGCCTGGGGAAGAAAAAGATGTTGAACTAGTTGAAATCGGTGGAGACAAAAAGGTATACGGTATTAATAATCTAACTGATGGATCAGTAACAGATGTAGATAACATTGCAGCTGTGATATCATCTAACGGATTTAAAGGTAGGTGAGGAAAATGAAGCTGACGAGAAAACAATACGCAAACTTATTTGGCCCTACAACTGGTGACAGAGTCCGCCTTGCTGATACTGATCTATGGGCTGAGGTCGAAAAGGATTACACCGTATATGGCGATGAGTGTAAATTCGGTGGCGGAAAAGTCCTACGTGATGGGATGGGACAAAATGGAATGCTAACACGTGATGAAGGCGTATTAGATTTAATTATTACCAACGCAACCGTTATTGATTACACAGGCATATATAAAGCAGACATCGGAGTAAAAGATGGGCGCATTTCAGGGATTGGGAAAGGCGGAAATCCAGACTTAATGGATGGTGTCGATCCTAATATGATTGTTGGAGCTAGTACTGAAGCCATTGCAGCCGAAGGACTTATTGTCACGGCTGGCGGGATCGATGCCCATATTCACTTTATTGCTCCCCAACAAATTAATACAGCGATCGCTTCTGGAGTGACAACCATGATTGGCGGTGGAACAGGGCCAGCGACTGGTTCCAATGCAACAACATGTACACCAGGACGTTGGAATATCCATCGTATGCTTGAAGCAGTCGAGGAATTCCCGATGAATTTCGGTTTTTTAGGAAAAGGTAATGCTTCTGCATTAGATCCTCTTCGAGAACAAATTCACGCAGGTGCTATTGGATTAAAGCTTCATGAAGATTGGGGTACAACACCTGCAGCCATCAATACATGCTTAACAACTGCTGATGAATTAGATGTTCAAGTTGCTATCCATACTGACACATTAAATGAAGCTGGTTTTGTTGAAGATACGATTGCCGCTATCAATGATCGAGTCATTCATACGTACCATACAGAAGGTGCAGGCGGCGGGCACGCTCCAGATATTATGAAGATTGCTTCCTTCAATAATGTTCTTCCATCATCAACGAACCCTACAAGACCTTTTACTATTAACACCATAGATGAACATTTAGATATGTTAATGGTTTGTCATCACTTAGACCCTAATGTTCCTGAAGATGTTGCATTTGCTGATTCACGAATTCGTCCTGAAACAATTGCTGCTGAAGACATTTTACATGACTTAGGTGTCATTAGTATGATCGCCTCAGACTCTCAAGCAATGGGACGTGTTGGTGAAGTCATTCTACGAACTTGGCAAACAGCAGATAAGATGAAGAAACAGAGAGGTTACCTCCCTGAAGATGCTGCAAATGAAAATGATAATACTAGAATTAAACGCTATGTAGCGAAATATACGATCAATCCTGCTCTTACTCATGGAATGGCACATGAGATTGGCTCTATAGAGATTGGAAAGTTAGCAGATATTGTTTTATGGGAACCTGCCTTTTTCGGTGTCAAACCAGAAATCATATTGAAAGGCGGTCTCATAGCACACGCACAAATGGGAGATCCAAATGCCTCTATCCCTACACCACAGCCAGTTTTCCAACGACCGATGTTTGCTAGCTTTGGAAAAGCACGTTTTGCAACTTCCATGACGTTCATCTCACAGTCCGCATTTGAAGCAAATGTCCATCATACACTCGGCCTACAAAAATTGATTGGGGTCGTTGAAAATTGTCGAAATATTTCTAAAAAGGATATGAAATGGAATGACGGCACACCTGAAATTGACATTAATCCCGAAACCTATGAAGTAAAAGTTGATGGAACACGAATTGAGTGCGAGCCATTTAAAGAAGTAGCTATGACACAACGGTATTTCTTATTTTAAACAATGAATAGAACATATATAAAGGAGACGAAAACTATGATCTTAAAAACAATTATTGGGAACGTAAAGGATATTGAAAATAATGAAACGATTGAATGGATTGAGTTGGATTGGGAAGAGTTAACGAAGCGTATTCTTAGAAAAACGACTAATAAAGGTCGAGAGGTAGCCATTACGTTTGAAAACGAAGACCATCATCTCCATGTTGGTGATATCGTGTATAAAGATGATAATGTGATGATTGCTATTCGTACAAAGCTTGAGCCTGCTTATGTCGTCAAACCTGAAACAATTGAAGAAATGGGTAAAATCTCATGGGAGATTGGCAATCGCCATACGCCTGCTGTCTACGAGAACAATGAGATCATTTTAAGATATGATGAAACATTAGTCCCTCTATTTAAAAAGGTTGGTGTTCAATTTGAAAAGACGGAAAGAAGATTTTCACAACCAATTAAATACAACGGACACCACCATTAATCCGAACATTCTTCATTTAATGCAAATACACGATTCGGCTTTTCCGATTGGTGCCTATACGCATTCCTTTGGGATGGAGACATTTATTCAAAAAGGATCAATCCATAATCGAGAAACATTGTTGTCATTTTGTAAAACATACTTACAGGCCAATTTAGCTTGTGGCGATGGCATTATTGTGAAATTAGCTTATCTTCATACGAAACAGGAAAATCTTGAAGCGTTGCGTGAACTCGATTTTCTATGTAATAGCATGAAAGTGGCTACAGAATCAAGAAATGGAAGTATGCGAATGGGCAGACAATTTCTACAAACGCTCTCCAATATCGAAGATGGAGATCTATTCTCATGGTGGAATCGTGAAGTTATTGAAAAAAGAACAAAGGGGCATTTTGCCGTCACATATGGAATTTATGCTGCCCTACTTGATATCCCTTTATCACTATCAATCTCAACGTTCTTTTATTCATCGGTTAGCTCTTTAATACATAATGCTGTAAGAGCGATACCGCTAGGACAAACTGACGGAGTAAAAGCAATTCATTCTTTGTTAGACGATTTTCAAAAAACAGCCCATCATGTTCTGCAACTAACAGAGGATGACCTTGCCAACAATTCCATTGGGATTGAATTAGCATCAATGGAGCACCAATTTTTATTTTCACGCTTGTTTATCTCTTAAAAAATAAACTTTGAATATAGAAAGGAAGATTTACTAATGAAACCAGTACGTATCGGAATTGGAGGCCCTGTTGGCTCTGGAAAGACAGCCTTAGTTGAACGCTTAACTCGCGCGATGCATAATGACTATAATTTAGCGGTTATTACTAACGATATATATACACGAGAAGATGCCGAGTTCCTAACCAAAAATGGTGTACTTTCACCTGACCGAATTATTGGAGTAGAAACGGGCGGTTGCCCTCACACTGCCATTCGAGAGGATGCGTCCATGAACTTTGAAGCAATTCGTGAACTCGAGCAACGTTTTGAAAACCTTGATATTATCTTTCTAGAAAGTGGCGGTGACAATTTATCAGCTACATTCAGTCCAGAACTTGTGGATGGCTTTATTTACGTCATCGACGTTGCTGAAGGCCAGGACATCCCCCGAAAAGGCGGCCCTGGAGTAACTCGTTCCGATTTACTCGTAATTAATAAAATTGACCTTGCACCGTATGTTGAGGTTGATCTAGACGTCATGAAAGAGGACGCAACCCGCGCTAGAGATGGTCGTCCGTTTATTTTTACAAATCAGAAGAAAGATATTGGGGTAAATGAAGTAATTGCTTGGATCAAGCACCAATTGCTCCTTGAAGATCTAAGAAATGAAACGATAGGAAGTTAAAGATGAACAACCTTTCTGGTCAGCTTTCTTTACACTTTACTCCCAAACGCGAGAAAACGAGACTCGTAAATTGTAAGCAAGTTCCGCCATTGAAAGCAGGTCGTGCTTTATACTTAGATGATAGTAATAAAGCGACGGTCTATTTAGTAGAAACATCAGGAGGAATGGTTTCTGGTGATGATAATCAAGTAGACGTGACTCTCGATGAAGGCAGTCACGTCTGCTTAATCCCTCAATCAGCTTTAAAAATATACCCTTCAACTTCAGATAGAGCCAGTACTCTTAAGACAACGGTAGAAGTGGGAAAAAATGCTGTTTTGGAGTGGTTACCAGAAACAACAATCCCCTTCCAGGATGCCATTTTCCACTCGGAAACAAACGTTTCTTTAACTTCGGAGTCTACGTTTTTTTATGGCGAGATCCTGTCTTCTGGTCGTGAAAAAAGTAATGAGTCGTTTCGATATAAGCGAGTTAAAACAGCGATGAAAATATACGTCGATGGTGTCTGCCAATGCTTCGATAGCACCAACCTAAATTGGTCAGAAGTAGCTCCTCAACAGATTGGTTTTTTTGAGATGGCGAGTTACTTAGGCTCAGTATGGTACTTCTCACCCGAGACAGACCACATCAACTTACAAGAATTATTATCCTCGTTTGAAAAGAGCAAAAATCACCGCGTCGGTGCAGCTACACTAGATGGCGGCTTAATCCACTTCCGTTGGCTCTCCAACGACCTGTGCCTGGTTAAGAAGGAAATGGAATTATTGAGAGAATCACTTTGATACCCCGAAAAACCTTGTTCCACAAAATGTTTCTCGAAACGAATCAAATAACAAGTAGAAGCTCACTTAAGGGTTGAGCTTCTCTTTTATGAATTAGGCACGTGGTCATCATATGTAATGTTCCTTCTATTTTAAATATACGAAAATAATTTTATTTTATTTCGAATCCCGAAATGTTAAGATAGAATTGTAGATTGCTAAATATGGAGGAATGTATGATGACTAAACGTCCAATAACAGCAGAAGATTTATGTAAATTTAATTTTGTAGGAGACCCTCAAGTGTCCCCTACAAAAGACAAAATAGCCTATGTTTTAACTCACGTCGATAAAGAGAAAGATGGCTATTATTCTTATATCTATGTAACTGACCTAAATGGAAACGGTAAACAGTTTACCTCTCATTATTCAACAGATAAATTAATAAAAGACACTGCTCCTAAGTGGTCTCCAGATGGAAGCTTGATTGCCTTCCGCTCAAACCGTTCAGGAAAAAATCAAATATGGCTTTTACCTATTGACGGTGGTGAGGCTGTTCAAATAACCGATGTGAAGCAAGGAGTTGGAGACTTTGCCTGGTCTCCAGATGGAAACCAGCTCGCCTTAACGATTACCGGTGAATTGAAGCTTACTTCTGATAAGGAAGAAGTAAAGGCCGAAGAAAAAAGTGATGTTAAAGTGATTACTAGACTTCGTTATAAAGGTGATGGAGTTGGTATTTACAACGACGACCGCAAACATGTTTATTTATTTAACATGGATACAAAATCTTTTACGAAGGTTACTAATGGAGAGCATGATTTCTCGCAACCTCGTTTCTCTCCAGACGGGAAAAGCTTATTCTATATTGGAACGAAGGCTGAAGATAAAGAGTGGGGCTACCTTCCTGCCATTTGGAAATTTGATATCTCTTCAAAAAAAGAGAGCCTTTTCTATCAAGGAAATGGGTATATTATGGCGCCTTCCTTCTCACCAGATGGTAAGTGGTTAGCTGTTGCAGGTCATACAAGAGGAGAAAGAAGTCAAGGTAACGCGAATGTCCTCCTACTTTCTGTTGAGACAGGTGCCTTAACAAATTTAACAGAAAGCTTTGATTATACGGTTAGTAACCTTGTTGGTGTGGATGCGAAGTATGACACAGCAGCGCTTCGATTAATTTGGGACTCTACTAGCACCAACATTTACTTTTATGCAACTGTTGGCGGAGACTGTCAGTTATTTAAAGTGAACCTAGATGGAGAGGTTTCACCTCCCCTCTCTCCTACTGTTGCATCAGTCACTTCATTTGATATCGTAAACGATAATCAAGCTGTCCTGACTCTTGCTACTCCTCATTCTACAGGGGATTTAGTAACTCAAGATTTAACTAATGTGAATAACATTAATACGTTAACAGCTTGGAATCAAGAGCTTTATAACGAGGTACACTTAAGTACCACTGAAAATTTCCACTACAAGAGCACGGATGGTTGGGATATTGAAGGATGGATTATGAAGCCTTATGGATATGAGGAAGGGAAAACTTATCCGATGATCCTTCAAATTCACGGTGGTCCAGCAACAGCCTATGGTAATGGGTTGCACCATGAAATGCAATTAATGGCCGCTAAAGGTTATGTCGTCCTTTACACTAACCCTAGAGGAAGCCACGGATATGGGCATGAGTTTGTAAATGCTGTTATCGGGGATTACGGCGGAATGGATTATAAGGATATTATGGCTGGTGTAGATTATGCTTTAGACAACTTTAACTACATCGATCACGATCAATTATTTGTGACTGGTGGAAGTTACGGCGGATATATGACAAACGTTATCGTTACGCGTACAGATCGTTTCAAAGCAGCCGTTACCCAGCGTTGTATTAGTAACTGGCACAGTTTTTATGGCACGAGTGATATTGGCTTCTTTTTTACTGAATGGCAGCATGGGCATGCAGACTTATGGGACGATGTAGAGAAACTAATCAAGCTATCACCTCTTCATTACGCCCGTGACGTAAAAACACCGACGCTCATTTTACACAGTGAACAAGACTTACGTTGTCCAATGGAACAAGCAGAACAATGGTATGTGGCGCTTAAACGTCTAGGTGTAGAAACAATGCTAGTCCGCTTCCCAGATGAAGACCATAACCTTTCACGCTCTGGTAAGCCAAAGCACCGGTTAGAGCGTTTACAGCATATTATTGGCTGGTTTGAGGATCGTAGGAATTAAGAATATTAATTAAAAATGTTTGGAGAAAGGGGGGGCAAAAGCTCCCCTTTTAATAAATCTAAGCTTAAAATTATATTGTATATAGTAAAAGAAAGTATAGCAGATTTCAGTCTTTTTTATTAAAATAGTTAAGGTATAGAATGTTTATATGATGATGGCAGCTATAGCTTTCACTGCCTATTCTCGGCTCCCATTGGAATAGGTGGAGCTAATACCTTATTAGAGACCTTCTTCTTCTATTAAAATGATCTTCTATACCCCTCAACAGATATTGAATACAACAACAAATCTTTTTCACCTAAACCTAATATCCATAGAACTCTACTTCTGTACAAACTTACGTTAAAAAAGGACTGAATACGATCCAGCCCTATACAATCGGTATTTTATAATCTAAACCTATTAATCATATCATTTAACTGTTGAGCAACTTTGCTTAGCTCAGTTGCCGATGCATTGATTTCTTCCATTGTCGCTAACTGTTCTTCGGTTGATGCAGCTACATTTTGCGAATTCATTGAACTCTCCTGGGCAATCTTTGATAGTTCATTCATTGTTGCAGCTACTTCCTCTGAATTTGCAGATAGCTGTTGTGATACAGCAGATACATCATGAATTTGGTTACTGACTTCATCAATAGATGACATGATTTCACTAAAGTCTAATCCTAAGCTTTCAATCACTCGTGTACCTGCTTCGACTTGCGAAGTCCCTTCTTCCATTACTTCTACAGCATGCGAGGTTAGGTCTTGAACTTGAAGGATAATTTTGGAAATTTGAGCAGTAGAAGTCTTCGTTTCTTCTGCTAGCTTACGTACCTCGTTAGCCACTACAGCAAATCCTTTTCCATGTTCCCCTGCTCTTGCTGCTTCAATGGCTGCATTCAGTGCTAGTAGATTTGTTTGCTCCGCTACGCCATTGATCAAACTCGTGATATTACCAATTTCTTTCGAATGGTTACTCAGATCATTGATTACTTGAGAAACATTCAGGACAAAATCTTTGATGATATTAAATTGATGTACTGATTCATTAACAGCATTACTTCCAGCTTTCGCTTTTTCTGTTGTTTTCGTAGAAAAGTCAGATACTGTTGCAGATGCCTCCGCAATCTTTTGAATTCCTTCAGCCATTTCCTCAGATGCTACCACACTTTCGGTTGCACTACTTACTTGTGTTTCTGCTCCATTTGCAACTTCTTCAATGACGGTTGCTACTTGTTTTACTGCATCCGTTGTTTGATCAATACTTGCTGTAAGTTCTTCAGATGATGCCGCGATTAGCTCCGATATTTCTTTATTACTTAGGATGATCTCTTGAAACTCGGTAGCCATTTTATTAAAAGCTTCTCCAATTTGAGTTGACTCATCTTTCGTTTCCAAATTGGTCTTAACAGTAAGATCTCCATTTGAAAACTGCTCCATTTTTTCCTTAATATGTGTAATTGTTAATCGAACACCAAAATAAAAAGAGACAAAGAAGTAAATGATTAATAATGTTACAAAAATTGAAATCGCGATAACCATGATCATTCTCGTTTTTAATTCACTAATTTGCTGGTCTAAGCGACTATCGATAACAACCATTCCCTTGTTCATTAATACGTACACGTTATCAAGTGATTCGGTAATTGTAGAAAAGAATGTACTGGGATCGACTTGGATTGACGAAGCATTTATTATTTGTTCTTCAATTAAGTGAATAGCTTTTTCGGCTGCTAACTCGGCGTCTCTATATTCATTTGCAAGTTGTCTTTCAACATCTGGACTAGCTGTAAATGCAAATGCTAATTTTCTATTCGTAGAATTAAGATAATTCTCCATTGTCTTTATATTGAATAACAAATCTAGTTGTTCTTTATCTGACATTTCCTTATTATTTACAATCGCAGTACCAATCGCACGTGACATCCCCATATATTCTGCCATATTAGGGAGATCCTCTAATAGTGAACTAACCAGAAATGAGTTGGCCTTTTCTGGATCTAAAATTAAGTTCGAAGTCGTTGCAATATACATCTGAAAATCTACTAGCTCTCTAATATATTTACTATGTACGGTAATCGATTCTTGAGAGTTATAGGAAAATACGTTGGAATGGATTCCGTTCCAATCTTGCTTCATCTCCTCCCACTTATGTTCCACAAGTAAATCCTTACCTAAGCGCTCATTAATTTGATCAATGTTCTGAATAACCTCTGTGATATTTTTCTGTCTTTGTTCCATATCCTCTTTAACCTGGGTTCCTCCTTGTAAGTACGTGACAGAAAGACCTCTATGTTGCTGGACAAATTGAACAAATTGACTTAATTCACTAATATATTCAATTCCTTCTCGTTCCTTCTCAGCAAAGGTAACTCTGTCATTGGCGTCATCTATCAAAAAGAATAATACGACAAGTAGTGGGACTAAAAATAATAGTAATATTAATCCAAACTTTTTTAGGTAGGTAAGCCTGTTCATGATGTGGACACCTAAGCCAAAGATCGATAATCTTCTCATTTCATTGTCTTCTCCTTCTGCGCACTCTAAGATCACGTATTTGTTAGAAGATCTATTACTTATTAACCAAATTCACCTAGTGTGCGGTTGAATATATATAAACATTATATAGAAGAAGCACTGTTGTAGATGTGAGAAAAGTCACAAAAATTAGTAGTCCCCACCCCTTTTATAGTCCTATGGTCTCTATACAGTTAATTCAGCAAATAAAAAACACCATCCATTATGAATGATGCCAGTAGTTAGAACTTCATTTTTGATTCTTCAGCTCTTAAAAAGAATTAAACATCATGCTCCCATAGCCCAAGTTTTCCTTTAGCTGGAATAAAGTGATCTAACATACGCATACCCTCAACGACCCAAACATAGCCGCCTTCAGGATAACCTCCTAAGAAGTAGTCATTACCAGATACTTGTCGTCCATCTTCTAAGACTGCCCAAGTTTGGTGGTTTTCCATTACCTTAAGGCACTCTTTAAGCTGGCATACTGCAATTATTTGCCCTGTTGGTAAATCCTGAACTGTATACCCGTGCTTGGCTAATAATGACTGTACGGCACGATGGTTACATACAGCCTTATCAATTTTTTTACTTGTATGTATCGATAAGGGCCCGCGATAATTAGTCTTCCAACTCCTCGTCTCATACTGGGCCTCCCGTAGAACAAAAAGGCTGGCCCAGGGCTGAATCATTGACAATACTTTCATGTTTCGTCCTCCCATCAAAGAGAGCTTGCTTTTAATATATATAGCTTCCCCAACTAAAATTTTAATATAAAGCAAAATGGTATTGGTAACTGAAGTATTGAGGGTTACGATTATTTATAAATCCACTTAGTTTGACTTTGTTATTCAATTACAATGTTTGTGATACAAAGGTTCCTGTTTAATGATGGAATTGACAATATGGATGGAGTCCCATTCCCCAGCAGAAAAAAACGTTATCGGATATTTTCTAGGAAACAGCTCATTATTAATTACCTCTGGGGTCTTCCCTCCCTCATACAGCTTTAATATATTTCCTTGTATGTCCAATAAATAATTTAGTTTGTTTTTTAATGCCGTTCTTCCATTGTTCATATGACCCGCGTGATTACAAAATACATCATCAAAGTCATAGGTTTCCTCTATCGCTTTTAAACGCGATTACTATACATCTCGTCTGTGTGAGCATCCCTGACCTTGCTTTCCCGCTGCAACAAAGTTTCACTGGAGTTTACAAATTTTATGGAGGATAAGGGTACAGTAAGAGATAGCCTCCCCTTCCACTCAAAACAACAGGCTGTTGAGAACACTTCATCAACAGCCTTAAGTATTTTAACAGAGGTTACCCCTTTTTCTTACAATAACCTTTCGATTCTCTAACAGTTAATTTTGGGTTCCTTTCCCCGACTCCTAATATGCGCACTTCTTTTCCATCCATTTCCTTATACTTACTCATTTTTGTCACATAAAACGAGAGTACCATTTAAATACGGCACTCTCGTTTTTCACCTTACATCTCTACTTGCTTTTTTCGTTTTCTTACCAAGTACAGAGTAGTACCTATAACAAGTAAGATCAAACCTATCGCTAGGTTATTATAGACGGCTGTAGCTGTATTAGGTAATTTGTTCTCTTTCCCTTTCTCACTACTCTTTTCTGTTTCTATGACCTCCATTTTTTCTTTTTCTTCTTTTTCTTTCTTTACAGTAGTCTCTGGAGCCGACTCTTCCTCTTTACCTGGTTTACCGCTTCCTGGCTCCTCTTTCTCTTTACCTGGTTCACCGCTTCCTGGCTCTTCTTCCTCTTTACCTGGTTCACCGCTCCCTGGCTCTTCTTCCTCTTTACCTGGTTCACCGCTTCCTGGCTCTTCTTCCTCTTTACCTGGTTCACCGCTTCCTGGCTCTTCTTCTTCTTTACCTGGTTCACCACTTCCTGGCTCTTCTTCCTCTTTACCTGGTTCACCACTTCCTGGCTCTTCTTCCTCTTTACCTGGTTCACCGCTTCCTGGCTCTTCTTCCACTTCCTCCACAGTGACCAGCCTTACATTATCGATGGTAATCGTGTAAGGAACTTCCAGTACAGCATCTTCTCCCGATCTTCCAAGTCCGAACAAGAACTTGTACGTTCCTTCTTCACCTACCTCAACGATAGATTCATAGGTTTGAAGTTCACTTCCCACTGTAAATGTCTGGATTGGAACTCCTGAGTCTGCTAACTCAACATAAACTGGACGCTCTAATTCAGATTTCATATCAAAGGCAATTTTGTACATGCCATTTGGTACTTCAATTCCCTCTTGGAACAATTGAATTTGCCACCAATCCCAACCTACTTGTTGGAGCGTAATATTTACGGCTTCATCAACTACTGAGAATTCAGCGAGACCTGCCCACTCCTCGTACAGACCTTGGTTATGAATATTCCAACCTTCAAGCAAGTTTTCCCCAAAGCCAAATTCCGTTGTCGATTTAAACGAGCCGTCAAATAACAAGTTTTCCCCAACTTCCCTCCACTGTTTTTCCGCAGGGTCTGCAGGGTCTGATGGCTCTGTAGGTTCTACAGGCTCTATTGGCTCTACTGGCTCTACTGGTTCTACTGGCTCTACTGGTTCTACTGGCTCTATTGGTTCTACTGGCTCTATTGGCTCTATTGGCTCTATTGGCTCCAATGAGTCACCTGGATTGCTCGGTTCTGACTCTTGATCGCCTGAATCATTCAAACCGCCAAGGGCTTCTCTCGCACCTTTCACTTCCAGTCTTACGTTATCAATAAAAATTTCATGTTCCTGTTCAATCGTAATACCAGCTACTCTTCCTACTAAAAATTTCAATCCAATTAAATCATCAGCTGGCATCTCAAACTCAAAGCTAAACGTTTGCATCGAGTCCGTTAAATCTATTATCCTATCAAAATAACGGTGGTAGCTTGGTGCACCATTATCCACTACCAACTCGAGTTTTCGCTCTAACGTAGATCTTGCCTCAAACGCTAAAACATAGGTCTGACCCTCATACATAGCGAGCTCTTCTTGTGATAGGGAGATATCCCAAGGATTTACACCTTCATGTTCGATGGTAATCTTCGCTTCTCCCATTTCCTCTACAAAGCTAGCTCGGGACGGTCCATCGTACAACCCTTGGTAATGCTCCTGCCAGCTAGAAAGTCCAGCATTAAAACCGCCGTTTACTAATGGGAACAACTTCTCCCTTTCTCCTTGAATCTCTAACTTCACGTTATCAATCGTAACCACGTGATCACCGATAGCACTGCCGTTTGCAACCTGGCCTAACAGATATTTCAAATCCACCGTGTCATCGGCACTCATTTGGAACTCAAACTGATACGTTTCCATGGAAGTAGACAATTCAACAACTTCAGAAAAATACCTATTGTAAGAAGCATTTTCCAGCACTACTTCGAGCTTGCGATCAATCGTCGAGCTTGCGTCAAATTTTATCACATACGTTTGATTCGAAAGTAGTTTCATATTGTTTTGCATCAAAATGACATGCCACGGCTCCCAGCCTTCGTTTTCAATACTGGCTTTAACCTCACCATCAACCACTTCAATCACTGCCGTTGAGGTTCCTGGCTCGTGGTCCCCTTGAATATGCTTTTCCCAGTTTGAAAAGCCATTAGAGAAATCACCATTTTTCAGTGGAAAAATAGCGTCGAAATCTAACACAGCATTGTTGTCTGTTATACGAACCATTGTAATATCGTCCAGAAAGACATTCTTATCACTTCCTCCAAAGAAAAAGACAAGCTGTCCTTCCACATCTGTGACATTAGGCATGGTAAATGTTACCTCAAAAGTTTCCATCCCTGTAGAAAGTGTCACTGGCTCAACTCCAGAGTAATTAATTGTTCCGTCTTTACTTAACAAAGCAACTTGGATTTCCCGTGGAGCTTCTGCTCGCCCGCTGAAAGTCAGTTTGTATTCATCATTTGCTAATAAATTGATCCCTTTTTGAACAAGGGTAATCTCATCTGGGCTAGCGCCTCCATCCACGATGGTTACTTCAAGCTCCCTCGTACTAGGGTCAACAGACGCTTTTGCAGTGGCACTATCCACATGGAAGTTCCAGTATGTCATTCTATCCATGCGACCTAAATCGAAGGTTCCATTATAGACATGATTCCCATTTCGTAACGGCCTTTTCACCCCATCCTCTTGATAAGGATCTAACGGGTCAATTTCCTCCACCTTAACATTCCCTATCCATACTGGATTGGTATTCAGTCCCATATTGAATTCCAAACGAGATGCTACATCCGTATCATGCTGCATCTGGAAAGCTAACTCATAGGATTGAAGCTCATTCGTCAACTTAAAATCACGGTTCGGAGAATAGGCTGTGTATCCGCGCTCTGGTCCACCACCTAGCTTCACGTTCAAATTACGGTCAGCTGTTGACTTAGCTTCAAAACTAAGCTTGTACCAACGTCCTTTTCCAAGCGTCACATTCTGAATGAGCTGAACGGAATAGGTTTGGCTACCACCTTGGGTAATATCCACCTTTGCAAATTGCTCCCCTTCAAGAGTGTCGATTTTCGCTATCCCTCTGCCATTAAAATCCGGCAAATAAACTAAATTCCAGTAAAGGTGGCCCCAATCATTTGTTAATTCTTGATTATTGGAAATCGTTGTGAACCCTTCTTTAAAATTCGGGTCATAAACATAATTTCCGTCTATGGCTATTTTTGCATTACTAGGAAGATCCACTACTTCAAAAGCTGGCTCTACCGGCTCTCTATATTGGTCTTCCTGTAACTCATATACTCGTACATAGTCAACTACCATTTCCCCAGGCAACGGAGTCGTTTCATCAGGATTTCCACCATACCAACCACCAACAGCAAGATTTAAAATAAGGTAAAACTCTTGGTCAAACGGTGCTGGATAAGCAAATTTAGCTGGATTACCAGTGCTTGTTGCACTCCAATTATCTAATGTTTGATATAACTCCCCATTCACATACCAACGAATTTCCCCTGGCTCCCACTCGACAGCATAGACATTGAAATCGGTTACATCTTTTCCTTCTGGAAAATAATAATCCTTAGCAGTATACGTGTTATTTGGCCATTGTCCGCCATAGTGAATCGCTCCACCAATTTTATGTGGAGTTGCCCCAGCGTTTTCCATAATATCAATCTCACCGGACGCCGCCCAGCCACCATACACGTCATCTTCAGGCATCATCCAAAAAGCAGGCCAATATCCTTGTCCAGCAGGGAGTGCCATTTTCGCTTCAAACCGACCATATTTCTGACTGAATTTACCTTGGGTATGAATTTTCCCAGAGGTGTAGTGATATGTCCCCGTGTCATCAGATACCGTTTCCTCTTTCGCTTGAATAATCAACTGTCCATTTTCCACACGCACATTATCTTCCTGATAGGATTGTAGTTCTTCATTCCCCCATCCAGGAATAAACGTGCCGTTATCATAAAAACCATTTCCAATATCATAACTCCATTTACTTAAATCTAACTGCTCACCTTCAAACGTGTCTTCCCAGACAAGTGACCAATCCCTTTCATCTCCGCCGCCACTGGTACCTTCCGCACTAGCAGTATTCTTGATAAAGTTGAAGTTGGAGCCAAGTAACAAAAATAATAAGAACAAACTAAACGATTTCTTTAGCATTCTAATTCTCCCTTTTTAATGTAAATTTTTATACTAACCTTACACATCCTGAAACTATGTACGGTATGGAACAACCTCATATCCATACTTAAGTCATGGAATAATAAAGTGAAACGCTCTGTACTATTCACCCCAACATTACGAAAGCGTTTTCGTATATTTCAAGAACTGACCATGGAATTGTAAGTGATGGGTTAAGAGAGAGACAGTTACGCCCCTCTCCCAAAGCCTTTACCCTAGCTCTACCACCATCTTTGTAACTTCTCCATTTCGGATCGCTACGGCAAAATCACCCACTAGCTCATCGGCTCCCACTCGCTGCGTCAGGCTAGCGTCATCTTTAAAACTCAACTCTACTGAAACCGGCACAACGCCATCGGTTCCGTAAGTATTTCTCTTCTTCTTATTGACATAAGTAACATCGGTCTTTCCAAGGAACTTAAATGAGACCTCGCCGTTTTCATCAAACATCCAGCTCGGAAGTGTCGGCTTAAGTTGACATACAAGCTTCCCGTCTTTTCCAATCTCATCCTCAAAACGGAATGGTTTTTCCCCTGCCATCATGAAAAACCACATGTTCATAAACTCAATAGTGGAACCACTTAAGCGTGAGACAAACCCTCGTCCATGTAACTCTTCATTAGGATTAGCACTGCTGGCAATGAACGAAGAGTTTTCCAGAGTACTTCTGCCATATACCTTTGGATCGAGAAATGGAATTATCACTTTTTTCATATCTTCGAAGAATTCATCCGTTAACCCAGTCTTGAGCGTAGCTAACAAATATTTATATTCCATGTGGAGGAAAATCGACTCATTCTCCAGCCAACCTGGCGTGAATGACTTCGCACGACCTAGCTCCAACGGTTCTTCTGCAATACTCATGGACGTTTTATACATGTGAAGTTTTTTATCATAAATATCAGAAGCCTTCACTTTATCGTAAAGTTCCTTTGCAAGACCTTGGTCCTCAGTAACCTTAAACTGCTTGACTACTCCCTCTAAAAACGGAGTTACAGGTCTTGGAACCCATTGTAGAGCTGCTGTATTTAACTCATCATCCACCGTTCCTTGTGCCTCAAAGTAAAAATAAGTTGGGATCAACGGGGTGCTATAGGCTTCGACTCTTTCAACCGCTTTGTCCACTCTGGCTTTCAAGATGTTAATAATCTGTTTCGCCTTATCAAGGGAATAAACAACTTCCTCTCCGGCTATACCTGCATAAATAGCGTCACGGTAATTTTCCCTATGCTTCGTTACTCGATCCCAATAGCTAAGCTCCAACTGGTCCGCATCAGGCCTGCTATCCATTTCTTTGTCAAGGTCGGAGTGCTCGATTCGATACAAATCTTCCCTCTCAAGGGTCTGCATCTCTTCCACGATGCTTTTCAAAAATGCGTCTACTTCCACTGGCAGGACAAGTTCTCCGCCACTTTCCACCTCCAGTAGTATCTGTAGCAATCTTTTTAACTCAAACAATTCTGAGGTGCTTGATCCAAACATCCCAGGCAAACCATTTAATGAATCGTTCCAGCCAGGTTTATCCCCTTCCATCTCAACGCCTAACCCAAATGGAGCTAGAGTTGATGCTTTCACTAACCCAAGGATAAATAACTTAGAGTATAAGTTCGTTTGGTAGATGTCGCCGTTACCAAAGTTATCTCTGATCCAAAGAACACCGTCATTGGCCGTTGCTTTCGTAGCCTTTTCTTCTATTTTTTCCACGGCATGATACTGCCTTAGCTTTCCATTGTTCACCACGTACTTTTCTTTTCGGCTCTTTACACGAACTGGACTTTCAAAGAAGCGGTAGGTAGGTTTAAAATAAAAGTCATCCTTCCTATCAGGATAAATCGCTAAATAACTGTCAATTAAATCTAAATTGTATGTCCAGTGATCCATCCAGTATCCCTCGCCAAACTCAGCTTTCTGCTCTTCTTCAGACGCAAGCAGCACATTTGTTAAAAAGGCTTCGAAGCTGTCGGCAAGGTCAATTCCTTCCTCTTCCACAAAATGCTTCAGTTCCCCAGGCGTATAGCTTGAAGCAAAGAAGGCCTTTAGCTTTTCTTGATGACCAACATGACTGGCTTTAGAAAGATCCAGCTCCCCTGTTAAACGGAACCGCACTCCTTTTACAGCTAGAGGATTGTAACCATCGAGCTGAATTAAATTCATAAATAAATTCACGTTGTAGTCCTCGACTTTCGGTTCAAAGAAAACATCACAACGGCGGTTTTGGTTAATATCGCGGTAGTTTCCATTCCCTTGAGAGTAGTACGTCGGACTAATGGAGAAGAAATTATAATCCCGTTCTAAGTCCCCATGCTTCCTTGAAAACAAGTAATACACTTTCTTTGCTGTCTCATTTTCAAATGTGATAGGAAAACCGCCACGAAGGCCATTATCTAAGAAGCTTTGCTGAGTGTAAGCATCAAACAAAGGCTGCCCAGAACGCGTTTTTATTTTTTCCGTAATCGGTTTCGTAATCGACTTCGCCTTTTCCTTCATCTCCATGAGCTTGCTGATGGTAAGTTCCTTCGTTACGTATAATTGCACGGTTTGAAGACTTCTTCCATGGCCAATGACTGTATGAAACTCAAACACTTCGTCAGGCTTCAACGTAACTCGTTCCCCAGAGAAACCACAAGAAACTTTATTTGTCGTTTGTTGAGGTTGAGATCGTAGGTTTTCAATCGATGTTGTTAAAAATTGGCGTGGTACATGCAAAGACGTATCTGTCCCAAAAATAATGTCCCGGTCAATCATCGGTCGAACGATTTTTTCACCATTTGGGCCACGGGAAAAGCTGACATAAAAATTCCCTTGATGAATTTCCTTCACCTCGGATGAATCCTCTATGCTTCCTCGTAATCGATAAAAAGGGATATTTTGTTCTAAATTCTCTACATCAAACCAGCTTTTGATTGTATTCCCTAATTCTTTATAAGCTGCGTTCGGCACACCACTCGGAAAAAGGGAGGGTAAACCATCGAGAAATTCAATTGTTCGCTCATTTTTTGAAATGTTCTTAAGCGTCACCTGTCGAACGAGTCCGGCAACGGCTGCTTCAGGTAATATAAAGTATTCTACCTTGACCATTAGACCAATTTCATGATGAACATATTCTAATTCTAGGCCGTTTTCAGAGATGGTCATTTTTTCTTCAATTGATTCGCTCGCACTGCTTTGTGGGGAGAAGGGCTCTAAGAAGGTCACCTTGTCCTCTTCTATCACCTTAATAAATGTCCGGAAGCCTTGTACTTGCACGTTTTGATAGGATTTATCTGCTGGCAGAAACTCCATCATGGCATGATTTTTATCTTGAACCCCAAAGCTAGCAATCCCTTGGCCACGGTTCACATAGAACACCCACATAGGGATTCCATTAACTCCTGCAATGCCTGGTAAAAAACTAGAAAAAGGGGCTTGTTCTTGAAAATTACTAATTTCAAACGTTTGATTTTCCGTTAATTTGTACATCGTATCACCTTCCCACTTTTTTTCTGAAGACGAAAATACCAAGTGTTCCATCTACTTATCATAAGCAACTAAAGCGCTTTCGTAACCAATAAAAAAATATATCTGTAGACCAATAAACTACTCTATTGGTCTACAAGATGTTCTTTCAATCAATCTAACTGGTATTTTTATAGACATAAACTGCTTTTCCTTCGAATTAATTTGTTCGAAAAGGAGGCTTGCCGCCGTTTTACCAATAAGCGTTGTATCCTGTTTGATCGTCGTTAAACCAGGGGTCATGTATCTTCCAATTTGAATATCGTCAAAACCGATGACGGAAATGTCATCTGGTACCTTCAACCCCGCTTCTTGAATGGCCGTAATAGCACCAATGGCCATCAAGTCTCCAGCCACATAAACGGCTGTTGGTTTATCCTCTAGCTTCAAGAGCTTCTCCATTGCTTCTTTTCCACCATCGTAGGTAAACACTCCACCATCCACGATGTATTCCTTTGGAGCATGGAGCCCAGTCTTCTTCATGGCACTCTGGAAGCCCTTCAAACGTTGTTCTCCTACATACAATTTCTTACTTCCGGAAATATGTGCTATTTTTTTGTGTCCTAAAGAATACAAGTAATCCACCGCTAACTCACTGCCATGGATGTTATCACTGTATACGGCACTAGCTCCTCTCATATCGAGGTCGATCACAACAGATGGGATATCCGACTCCATTAACCTTTCCACATCTGGTGAATTCATTTTGGAACAAACGACTACAACCCCATCAACACCTCGATAACGGAAGTGGTCTAAATAGGATTTCGGTTCATTTCCTATATTGTTGGATGCAAAAAGAAGGTCATAACCTTCCTTCTCAGCAGATTTTTTAAAGCTCTCAATAACAGCATTAAAGAAAGGGTGTTCCATTCCAATTCCTGAATCCTCTACGAAAACGACCCCAATTGTCCAAGATTTCTTGGTCGAGAGCGTCCTGGCACTAGAGCTAGGAAAATAACCTAATTCTTCTACAGCTTCGTTTATTATTTTCTTAGCTTTTTCTCCTACATCGGAGTAGTTATTTAAAACCTTTGAAACAGTACTAATGGAATAGCCTGTCTTTTTGGCGATATCATAAATCGTAGCCATTACTTAGTTCCCCCTTTCTCTTAGCTATTGCATAGCTTCCTCAACATCTACGTTTAGACTGCGTTATATTTTTTGAAGACCGAATAGTTAATACTCATCAGCACATAGGCAAAGACACTGATACCAATGGCAATGAAAATTTTTGGGAAATTAATAGCTACCAACAAGTAAGCAAACAGCCAAAATAGCTGCAACAATGCAGTCAACGGACGGGCAAACACAAGTCCTGCAGCTGCTTTTAAATATTGGCTCGTCTTTTTATATTCGAAATGGGCCATTACGGAGAAAGTGTTTAAAAAGGTCATCACTGCGATGGTTCCAATTCCGAATATAACGAGATAGATATAGAAGTGAATCGACTCTTGGTAAAAGTACGTAACAAATGAGAAGTTCACATAAATAATATAAAACACTATTGCAAAGAATGCACCTAGAAGATTCGACCTGATAAATTCCCCTTTATAAAATTTTAAGTAGTTGCTGAAAAGAGGGAAATGCGGATCTCCTTTTATCCATTCTCTTACCACTCGAAACAAGGCTACCGTCGCTGGCATAATTCCAAACACACCTAGTCCCATTACAAAGAACAACAACCATAAAATGTTTAACGCTATGAAGCGATAGACCGTATCTGCGATTAAATAAATTATTCTGCCCAACTTAGTCACCCCGTTTTTTCTCGATGTATGGTGTAGAGAATTTATATGGTGTTCCTGTAACCTAGGTGACAGAAACACCGTAGACTTTCGAATAAAGGTTTAGCATTCTAAACTTGCCCAACTGTCTCAATAAACCTATTAACTCTTCACAGCACCTTCTGACAAGCTTTGAATAAATAATCGATTAAATAATAAGAATACAATAATTAACGGAACTGTCGCCCAGAACGTTCCAGACATAATCATACCATAGTCCATTTGACGAGCGTCATTCAACGCACGTAATGCAACTTGGAGCGTGTGCACTGACGGATCGCGTAACACGACAAGCGGCCATAAGAAGTCGTTCCACACGTGCATAAACACGATTATCCCTAGCGTTGCAAAAGCAGGAAGTATCATTGGTACTACAACATTCCAATAAATTCGGAAGTTAGAGCATCCGTCAATTTTCGCTGCCTCAATAATTTCATAAGGCACACCGTCTTTAATGTACTGCCTCATCCAAAAGATTCCGAATGCATTAATAAGTCCAGGTATAATAAGTGCTTTAAAGTCATTCAACCAGCCAAGAGTAGTGATGATGTAGTATTGTGGAATTAATCCTAACTGCGGCGGCACCATCATCGTCACTAAAATCATTACGAACAATACATTTTTCCCTTTAAACTCAAGTTTAGCAAACGCATAACCGGCGAGTGAACATAAGAATAATGTCCCAATCGTAATCGTTGTGGCAACGTAAAAGGAGTTCCACATTGCTCCGAAGAAATCGATATTGTTCGTTACCTTTTGAAAGTTCTCCACCAAATGTTTCCCAGGTGTAAACGGTGGTGGAACTGCGTTAATCTCTCTATTTAAGCGAGTCGCCATCACGAACATATAATAGAATGGAAACAGGGAAACTAAAGATCCAACGGTTAAAAATAAGTAGATAGATGCTTTTTTAATTGAGAATTTCCCTTCTCCAACTTCTTTTTTGACTGCCATAATAGTCCCCCCTAACTAACTTTTTTCGAACGGCCAATTCGATTCGTAATGAATAGGTTAATTGCCGTAAGTGTAATGATGATGAAAAACAGGACAATTGCTGCTGCAGATGCGGTTCCAAATGAATTGTAAACAAATGCATCTCTCCATAGGTAAGCTACCATTGTAATCCCTTCTTCACGCAAGCCTCGTCCTAAGAAAATTAATGGCTCTGTGAATAACTGCAAACTTCCGATCGTTGCTGTGAATACAACAAACATTGTAATAGGCTTCAGCATCGGGAGTGTAATGAGACGAATCTGCTGAAAGAGAGTTGCTCCATCAATCTTTGCTGCCTCGTATAGCTCTCTAGGAATACTCTGCATCCCAGCTAAGAAAATAATTGTGTTGTACCCTACCCAACGCCAAAATACCATTGTGGCAATAGCAATCTTTACCGGCCAATATTCTGCATTCCAACGGATTGGACCCATATCAAAAAAGCTCAGAACGTAGTTGGCAAATCCAAATGGCTGATTATTAAATACAACCCCGAAGATAATGGCCACAGCTACAATAGATGTGATATATGGTAAGAAAATGAACGTTCTAAATGTATTACGGAAACGTATAAGTGTTGAATTTAAAGCAAAAGCGATGATGATCGCTACTATGATTTGTGGCAATGTTCCTAGCAACCCGATAATAAACGTATTTTTTATCGCCGAATAAAATACTGGGTCATTAAGAATAAATTTAAAGTTATCGAAACCGTTGAATGTCATCGGGTTCAAACCGTCCCAGCGAAAGAACGATAAATAGAAGCTGAATATCATTGGGAACAATCCAAAAATGGCAAATAAAATAAAGAATGGAGAGATAAATAAATATGCTGATAAAGCGGTTCGTCGTTTCTCAGTTAGCCATTTGGCCTTTTTAGTCGTCTCCAACGTTGGTACCCCCTCACGGAAATATTTTTATGTTTTTACTATGAATGTAAAGATAAATTCTTTAATTAAAAAAACAGTCTAGCTTGACCGCCCATAGACGTTGAGACACTTTACTCGCCTCAGTCGGCAGCTAACCATTGGCAATGACACTTTTCTTGTTGGTTTTCGAGAATGTCCTTGGATAGGAATACAATACTTCTTATCAGTTTCCAGAATATCTCTATAGTAAAGCCATCCTCGAAACCAACAAGGTTACTAGTTAGAACAGCTTTATGGAAATACTTAATTTTATATGGTGGTTATCTCCAGACCTCTTACGACAACCTGTAAGCAATAAGAGAAGTAGACACTTTTTTTAAAACCCCACTATGAGTAGTATTCTCATAGTGGGAAAGGATCAACGAAAGCCACTGCCATCGTTTGAAAAAGTATTATGGGACACCTACTATTCTTTAATGAAGCTATTAGCGTCCTATAATTCTTTCAATTCTTTGAAGGGCAGAGTCCCACTCTTGGCCTACGTCTGCACCAGCAGCTACGTTATCAAGTGCTTCTTTCATTTCATCATCTACTGGATAGTATAAACGTCCTTTGTAAACTGGTACTACTTGTTGCGCAGCTTCTGAGAATATTTGAGCCGTAGCAATACCCCCGAAGTAAGCATCTTCATACTCCAAGAATTCTGGCATATCATACACAGCAGGTGCTGATGGGAATAATCCGTAATCTAAAAATGCTTTTAATTGTTGTTCAGGTGCTGTTAACCACTCAATGAACTTGTAAGCTTCTTCTGCATGCTCACTTTCAGCTGGTACAGCTAGGTATGACCCACCCCAGTTTCCAGCGCCTTCAGGCATTGTCGTGATTGACCAAACTCCAGGTTCTGGACTGTTGTCTTTGATTACACCTTGCATCCAAGCTGGAGCTAACATTGTTGCGTAAGTTCCTTCACCCATACCAGAAAACCATTCTGGAGTCCAAAGAGGAATATCTCCAACTAAACCTTTATCAAGTAGATTAGCAACATACTCAAAACCATCTTTAATTTGGTTGTGCTCTGTCATAATTAACTCGTCATTCGTATTAAAATATTGTTGCGTTGATTGATCACGACGTGCGTTGTAAATAAGCTCACCAGCGTCTGTCATAAGTTTGCCCGTTTTCTCTTTAATTTCCTCAGCAACTTTTTCGAAATCATCCCAAGTTGCAACTAATTCAGAAACAGCTTCTGGAGAAGACTCGAAACCAGCTTCTTCAAAAACATCTGTACGATAGAACATTACTGTTGGACCAATATCCGTCGGTAATCCAAATAGGAAGTCGCCATCAGCATTTTCACCGTTTTGGAATACCCAATCAAGATAATTATCTCTTACAGCTTCTGCACCATGGTCAAATAGATTTGTAAATGCATGCTCTGCATTACGATATCTCTCAATTTGTGCTTCCTCAATCATTGTGATATCTGGCGCACCAGATCCAGCAGAGATAGAAGTAAATAAGTTGTCGTGTAAGTCATTCATGTCACTGTTTTGAAGGTTGATAGATACATGCGGATTCTCTGCAACGTATTCTTCAATTAATTTATCGTACCCAGTGTTACCGAACTCCCAGAATACTAATTCGACATCACCATCACCGATTGTTTCTGTCGCTGCGTCGTCAACTACGTTCTCTTCTGGAGCATCGTCGTTTCCACCACACGCCGCTAGGAATGAAACAGCTAATACTGTCGATGCTGCTAGTTTCAAAAATTTAGACATTTTTCTTTTCCCCCTTGAATGAATTTAATTTTTGTTTTTATCTAGTGAAACAAGTAACCCCTATCGTAATCCGCTGCTCCATCACCTCCTCAAAAGATCTCTTTCTAAAGAGCAAACTTTCATATAAAAGGGTCCGATCTTAGTTTCCTTCTTGTTGTAACTGGCATTATAATCTCGGTCCCTTCTAGTTTCTTCGTAGTAAGCGCTTACTATAGGAACATTTTCACACCATTAACTAAAGCGCTTTAGTTGTCGCGGAAATTCTGTGGAAACTCCCCGTTTCAACTAGTAATTGATAGACTATCAAAGCAGGGAGCGCCTCTTGAATTGCCTTTATGACAGTGAAAACAAATTATTTTACCTCGAAGAAATTATTTGAGATCGTTTGCTTGTACCAATAGAAGCTATCTTTCTTCGTACGTTCCATTGTTCGATAATTGACGTGAACTATTCCAAAACGCATAGTATATCCTTCAGCCCACTCGAAGTTATCTAGTAAGGACCAAGTTAAATATCCTTTAATATTTACACCTGTTTCCATACTTCTGTGTAAAGATACTAAGTGCTGTTTTAAATAGTCAACACGCTTGTTATCTTTCACTTGTCCATGCTCTGGTTCGTCATTGTAACAAGATCCATTTTCTGTGATATAGATCGGCACATCTCCATAAGTCTCTCCGATATGCGTCAATACCTTGTAGAAACCTTCGGGGTAGACATTCCATCCAATATCCGTTTTCAGATAACCAGTGTCAACCCGTTCATGGTCGAATAATCCTTCATTTTCCTTATAACGACCGACACTGCCTGAATAGTAATTGATACCAAGGAAATCAATTGGCTGGTGGATGATTTCCATGTCACCTTCTTCGATGTTTAACGTAACACCTTTCTTTTCAAACCAATCTACCATGAACTGTGGGTATGACCCCTTAAATACTGGATCAAAAAACCAGTCCATGAAGTAAGCATTGGCACGTTTACAAGCTTCAATATCCTCTTGCTTATTACTGTAAGGTTCGTTCCACTCCACATTCGGTGCGTAACCAATTTGCCCTTCCAGTCCAAGCTCACGGAAGCGAATGACCGCCTTCCCATGAGCAACATGTAAGTGGTGTGCCACATCGACAGCTAATTGAAGGTCTTGATTCCCTGGTGCATGAATACCTGCGAAGTTAGACAAAAATGAAACACACCATGGTTCATTAAAAGTAATCCAATGCTTAATTTTCCCTTTGAATTCATTAAACATTACTTCTGCATAGTTAATGTAAGCATCAATCGTCTCACGGTTGCCCCAGCCACCCTTATCTTGAAGTGCTTGAGGAAGATCCCAGTGATAGAGGGTACACATGGGTTCAATTCCCTTCTCTAGCAAACTATCAACTAATCCATGATAATAATCTAATCCCTCTTGGTTCAATTCACCTGTACCGTTCGGAAAAATTCTTGGCCAAGCCACTGAAAAACGGTAGAAATCAACTCCTAAATCTTCCATAATTTCAATGTCTTCATTGTATCTGTGGTAGCTGTCACAAGCCACATCACCATTGTCACCATTAACGACTTTCCCAGGAGTTTTAGAGAACGTATCCCAAATGGACACCCCTCTTCCTCCTTCATTTACAGCACCCTCAATTTGATAAGATGCTGTAGCGACACCCCACTTCATGTCTTTCGGAAATTGTATAATAGACATTTCGAAACCCCTTTCGTAAACTAGTAAAAAAAAACCAAAAATAATTAATTTACACAATATGAAAGCACTTTCGTAAAAATGTTTTCTGTTGATTACTACTCACCGTTTTTTATCTTAATACTAATAGGAAAGCACTTACATTTTCAACTATCTTGTAAAATAAACCGAAATAATACCTTTACTGTATCATTTTTTCTAGAAACCGCTTTCGTAAATTAATTATATATGCCCATAAATTTAAACGCAATACTTTTTAAAAATATTTTCGAAACCGCTTTAGTATGTGATCAAATTTTGAACATAAAAGAAGTACAATTGTTATACTTTAAGTGACTGTCTGTGAAATAAAAATGTTTGTAAACTTCTAGAACGGCTTAAAAGTACAGGGAAGTTTATGACCGTTAAGCTGATTTCTCTCTTACATATAATTACTTCAACTCTAATTTCGGTGTTAAAAACTCTGTGTTAATTTAAGGTTGCAGAAACTTCAGAAGTAAAAACCGCCATCAATAAACTGACGGCGGTTACCTTTGATTTATTTACCTGTTGTTTGAGCCTTTTTATCAAGCTTAAGATCAAAACGGTCTGCATTCATGACCTTAACCCATGCAGCGATAAAGTCATTTACAAACTTTCCTTTGTTATCGTCTTGAGCATAAACTTCTGCAATCGCACGTAGAACAGAGTTTGAACCGAATACGAGGTCAACACTCGTTGCTGTACGAATTACTTTACCTGTCTTGCGGTCACGTCCTTCAAATACATCCCCTTCTACTGGATTCCACGCTACTCCCATGTCAAGCAAGTTAACAAAGAAGTCGTTAGAAAGAGTTCCAACACGATCAGTGAAAACACCATGCTCTGTGTCGCCGTAGTTTGTACCTAGTACACGCATACCGCCAATAAGTGCAGTCATTTCTGGTGCAGTAAGTTTAAGTAGTTGTGCTTTGTCTACTAGAAGCTCTGCTGAACTTACACTATACTGTTTCTTTTGATAGTTGCGGAAACCATCAGCGATAGGCTCTAGCACTTCAAATCCTTCTACATCTGTTTGCTCTTGTGTTGCATCACCACGTCCAGGAGCAAAAGGAACTGTAACATCAAAGCCTGCATCCTGTGCAGCTCTTTCAATAGCGGCACTTCCGCCTAATACAATCAAATCAGCCATGCTGACTTTTTTATCTAATTGACTTTGAATGTCTTCTAACACAGCAAGAACTTTCGCAAGTTGTACTGGCTGATTAACTTCCCATTCCTTTTGCGGGGCAAGACGGATCCTAGCACCGTTAGCACCACCACGGTTATCTGAACCACGGAACGTACTAGCAGAAGCCCAAGCCGTTGTTACTAACTCGCTAACTGTAAGTCCAGAAGCTAAGATTTTTGCTTTAAGTTCTTCTACTTCTGCATCTGTTAGGTCATAATCAACTGTTGGTACAGGGTCTTGCCAGATAAGATCTTCTTCTGGAACTTCTGGACCTAAATATCTTGCTTTAGGACCCATATCACGGTGTAACAGTTTAAACCATGCACGAGCAAATGCGTCTGCAAACTCCTCTGGATTCTCATAGAAACGACGAGAAATCTTTTCATATTCTGGATCATAACGTAATGCCATATCCGCAGTTGTCATCATCGTAGGAACACGAACAGATGGGTCTTCTGCATCTGGTGCAAGATCTTCCTCGTCAGGATCAACCGCAAGCCACTGATAAGCACCTGCAGGACTCTTTGTCAACCACCAGTCATATTTAAATAATAGTTCAAAGTAACCATTATCCCACTGTGTTGGATTAGCAGTCCAAGCACCTTCAATACCGCTCGTAATTGTGTCACGCCCTTGACCGCTGCCGTGCGTGCTTAACCAACCTAATCCTTGCGCTTCTACAGGAGCAGCTTCTGGTTCTGGACCAACGTGAGCAGCATCTCCTGCACCATGTGCCTTACCAAACGTATGACCACCAGCTATTAGAGCAACCGTTTCTTCATCATTCATTCCCATACGAGCGAATGTT
The DNA here is from genome assembly GCF_019024285.1 of Alkalihalobacterium elongatum. GTDB lineage: Bacteria > Bacillota > Bacilli > Bacillales > Bacillaceae_F > Alkalihalobacterium > Alkalihalobacterium elongatum. Next base: position 25,318 of record NZ_WMKZ01000023.1, on the reverse strand, counting down.
TCGCGGATATCCTTACCACTTGCAACTGGGTCCGGTTTTCCGTTAGGTCCTTCTGGATTTACATAAATTAGACCCATCTGAACAGCAGCTAACGGATTTTCAAGATCGCGATCACCTGAATAACGTTTATCTCCTAACCATTCTGTTTCAGCACCCCAGTAAATATCTTCTTCTGGATGCCAAATGTCTGCACGTCCTGCTCCAAAACCAAAAGTCTTACCACCCATTGACTCAATAGCAACATTACCTGCTAGAACGAGCAAGTCAGCCCAAGAGATCTTGTTACCATACTTTTGCTTAATCGGCCATAATAATCTGCGAGCTTTATCTAGGTTACCGTTGTCAGGCCAGCTATTAAGTGGAGCAAAGCGCTGATTTCCTGTATTTGCACCACCACGACCGTCACCAGTACGGTATGTACCCGCTGCATGCCATGACATACGGATAAACAATGGTCCATAATGACCGTAGTCAGCAGGCCACCAATCTTGACTGTCTGTCATTAGGTTTTGAAGGTCCTGTTTGAGAGCATCATAGTCTAATTTTTGAAATTCTTCAGCGTAATTAAAGTCCTCTCCCATAGGATTAGTTTTTCTATCATGCTGATGTAAAATATTTAAGTTTAACTGATTTGGCCACCAGTCTCTATTTGATGTACCACTAGATTTACTGCTAGTAGCACCTCCGTGAAATGGGCATCCGCCAGTGTTAGCATTGTTTTTAGTATCCATATAATTTTTCCCCTTTCCAAGTAAATAAAGTAGTAAAGCATTTAGCCACTAGTCGAAGGTAACTTATAAAAATAGATATAATAATAACTTTTTAATAATTATTATTATAAAGTTATTCAAACTTATAGAAATAATGACACAGTTGGTGGAAGTCTACTTTCCATGATTTCATACAAAGAGCTTGGTCCCTTCACTTAAATATGTTTATTCTCGTACCTAGTAGGATAGACCAGTTGAAATTTGAGGAATAATTAGTAAACCAGAGGTTCATACTTCTTTTTGTTTAGAGAGAGTTAATGGAATAATTAACCCAACTCCAGCTAAAAGCTTATCACCTCGTAAAATGTTATAGCTCATTTGCTATAACTAAATGATAACAGATTTCAATTAAAAATCAATACTTATTTATAATAATTATTAAATAAAAATATAAATTAATAGACAAACAATATAAAAAGGGTATGAAAGAGGTAACACTACCTCTCTCATACCCTAAAAATTGAATACTGAAACTTGTTTTATACTGTTTTAAAACTATTATTTAATTTTATCTTTGCTCCAATATCCTTTAGTGGTGCCAGGCACCTTTCAAGTAGGTTTATTCTATCTTTTTCTTCCCACCATCCGAAAGAATTCTTCAAGACGCCAACCGTAATGAGTATATGACTTTTACCAATGCTATCTCTCATCCCATGATGGTGCTGGCCATACGATTTTTGCCTCGGCAACAGATAATGGCCATATAATTTTATACTCCTGATTAATAATTTGAGCTAGCAATGCACCTGCTAGTGTGTTTTGCCCAGTGGAATCAAAGCGGACGCCTTGCCATGGCATAATTAAACGTTGTCCTGGAATGTTGGTCTGACGAAGAGCTCTTCTTATTTCATCTCTATTTATACTTGCAGCTCGATTAATTGCATCAGCTAGGACGAGCAACCCTGTAAAGCTTCGCGTATTGGTTTCATTCATATCTTCATTATATTTTGAGCGGTAAAGTTCATTGACTTCCGTTACAATTGGTTTGACTCTCCCTAAACCAAGTGCCCAAGCAACACGACTAATAATATAATTGCCATCTTCTCCTACCGCTTCTAGAAAATCAGGTATTGTGTAACCTGCATTTTGGACAACTAGTCCTTCAGGAAACCAATTTAACGTTTTAAGATCTTGAACCACTTGAATAGCGTCAGAAAGGAATTGTTGCCCAAAAACGACTTGTGCATTACTATTTCTAATCCTAGCGAGTTCATCCAATAGCGATGTAACAGTCGGGGTGTACATTTCAAGTTCTACAAGTTCTCCTGAGAACCTTCGAATCAGACTTTTTTCGATCGCAGCTGCTTCTAGTCCAAAAATAGAATCTTCAGTCAAAATAGCAAAATTATTAATATCTCTACCTCTATACCTTCTAAGAAAATGAAATAACTCAAAGAAAAGATTCGTATACAAATGATCATTTGGTGCTGTTCTAAAAAAATATTGAAAATCCCTCTCTGTAAGCGACGGTGCAGATGCTTCTGGGGTTACAAAAGGAACTTTTTTCGCTTCAGCTATAGCAGAAGCTTGTAAAGTCACACTACTTTGATAAGAGCCAATTAGTGCTACAACTTTCTCTTGTTCAATTAAGCGTTCGGCTTCCTCCCGACCAATTGCTGGTATACCTTGAGAATCTCCATAGATCACTTTAATTTTTCGATTCCCTAATAAAGGAAGTCCAATAGTACGAGCTAAAGGTAAAGGCAAATCGTATCGATTATTTACTATTTCAACAGCCAAATCAATGGCTTGGCGAATATCTTCTCCAACAGTAGCGAGAGAGCCTGTAAAAGGATAAATGGCTCCAATTTTTATTTCTTTTCCCTCTCCCATATAATTCTTCCTCCCTAGCTTTATCCTATAAAAGAAAAAACAGCTATTATCTTTATATTCAATAGATAAGAGAGGAGTTAGACAAGAAACCCAATTTTGCAAAAAAGTGCTTATAACCAAGTTCTTTTATGCTAGACCATTTAAATCCTCACCTATAAATGAATGTAAAAAGATAGTAGATTAGCTAAAATTTTGGGTTCCTTTATATTTACTTTTGAAATACCTACAGCGAGGTGTAGAATAATATGGTTTTGTTGATCGACAAACACCTGACCTCTTAGAGGATGTTGTCTTAAAGAAATTTTAGAAAAATTAAGTTTACACATCTACCTATACTGTTTCATATTATAAAATCATCATTAATGCACAGTTAGGAGTAATAAGATGGAAAATGAAACGAATAAACAGCCAATCAAATTGGTGAATATCACCAGTCCAGCCTTGAATTCAAAGCTTGGAAGATATTTTATTGGTAAAACCAAAGTACTGAATTTCGGTGGCGGATATTATGCATGGGGGGGAATAGTAAACCCTAGTAATTCTGGAGTCAATCTATATATCGATCTTTTTACTATAACAAACTTTACAACTCAAAATTTTATCAGTGAAATTTGGTTAAATGCCCATCCACCTAAAAATGCAGTTATCTCCTACGATGTAACACCAACAAATCAAGCAATTTTAACTCCTCCAAAACCAAAGGCGGTAATGAAATATTCTGGTTATTCCACTGAACCCATGACTAAAGGTGTAAATATTTTTGATAGAATTGTTACTCAAAATTCCACCCTTGTAAGCGATTCACACAATGGCTCCATCATTATAGGTCCTGGAGGCTCCTTCTCAATACTTTTAAGATCGCCAGGATTTGAATACATCACAGGGACAATCGTTTTCACCTGGTGGGAGGAAACAAATGAATAATAGGTCAATGCATGATTATGAGAGGCAAAATATGAGTTTTGTATCAATGGATAATGAAAAACAACCTCACGAGGTCACTATACTTCCAGAAAATGTATATCGATCTTACCTTGGTGAGTACTTTCTAGGTCAAACGGATATCATATCCTTAGGAGGAGAATACAATGGATGGGGCGGACTAGTGAACCCAGTAGATTCCAAGGTAAATATGTATTTGAATGCCTATACCATTTCAAACTATTCGAATGAACCATTAACAGCTGAAGCTTGGCTTAGCAGCATCCTTCCTGGTAAAGGAAAAACATCGCCATATTTTGCTGCTGGAAACCAAGCCATTACTCCGCCGCCAATGCCCAAGGCTAAAATTAAAAATGCTAGCTTTGTATCAGGAAAACCTAGAGGCGGTACACACGCCTTTGTAAGAAGGGTTGAACCTATTGTGACCCTTACAAAACATGATTTTCAAGGTATGTTTATCTTACCACCAGGAAGTTCCTTTTCCTTATTCTTTTTGTCCCAAGGAAATAGGCAAGTATATGCAAAAGTAGCCTTTGGCTGGTGGGAGGAAAAAGTATAAAAGAGCAATTATTATTTACAAACAAAATAATTTCATATGACAAAGACGGCTTTTTCAACTATAAAAAGTCGTTTTATAATTTGCTACATTTATAACATTGTATTAATGAAACTCCATGTTATTATATTTTTCCAACAACGTCTCTTGCACAAATTGCCTGCACTCAGTTGATAAGGAAGACCTCTCTTCATGAATGATATCTCCATATGGCCTACCACCCAAAAACTTTACTTCACCTTCAAAATATTTGCCCAAAATATCATCGTACACTGAAAATATCACAAAAGTCGTATTGTGTTGCGTATCCTGAAAATCGGTTATACTTAGAACATGTTTATGTTGACTCATCTAGAATTCCCCCTATACAGTTCTTTATAATAAGGTACATAGTTATTTAAATACCAAAAATTAAGGAGCAATAAAATGTCCACAATAGATATTAATGCTAGCGAAAATGGAAAGCAATTCCTGATGACTTCAAACAAACCCTTCTAAATAATGTATTCTGCTTAAACTGTGGAGTAACAACCATTATCGACTATAGTATACTTGATAATGACTCAGCTGGCATACTACTTAAAGGAAAATGTAAAAAGTGTAAGGAACCAGTGGCACGATGCATTGAGGATTGACCAATTTTAAGTAACTTATTAACACTTACAAATGTTGGTAGTTATCAGTTTAAATATTATCAGAGCTACTCACACCATGATCGACTAATATGATATTTGGCCGATGTTTTGCGATCAGAGAAGCCCTTATTTAGACAGAAACCTTAATGTTTTTAATAAAAACGGATTAAGTCTCCTAAAGACTTAATCCGCTTTCATTTTCATTCGGTCATAATCAAACTGGTTTTTTAGTATCATTCCATACAGGAGGTCTTTTTTCAAAGAATGAACGAATCCCTTCTTGTGCATCAGGATGCTTGCTGTTTAGGGCTATGACCTCTGTCGAGTAATTAAGTGCTTGGAAATCCTCCATATTAATTTGCTGGTAAAACTGTCTCTTCCCTAACTCAATGATATTTAAGCTTTGCTTCGTTACATCTTTCGCTAGCTTTTCTGTTTCTTCATCTAAAGAGTCAGCAGACACAACTTTATTTACTAGTCCATACTGTAATGCTTCCTCTGCTGACATAAAGTTCCCAGTAAATAATAATTCAGCTGCTTTTTTTCTTCCAATATTCCTACTTAAAAATACAGCTGGAGTACTGCAAAATAGTCCACTATTAATGCCTGGAGTTGCAAATTTTGCTTCATCACTAGCTACCGCCAAATCACTAGCAGCTACAAGCTGACAACCCGCTGCTACAGCAGCCTTTCGAACTTTTGAAATTACAAGCTGTGGTATATCTCTCATTGTTCTCATTAAAACTTGACATGTTTGAAAAAGAGCTAATACTTCATTCTCTGTCTTAGATTCTATTTCTCTTAAACTATGGCCAGCGCAAAAAACCTTATCAGAACCTTCAATAACAACGACTTTCACTTCTCTTTTTTCTGCTATTTCCTTTAATACTGAATTTAATTCTTCAAGCAACTGCATTGATAATGTATTGAACTCCATTGGGTTTTCTAGGGTGACATAAGCAATATCCTCAGTTTGTTTTAATGATAGAAATTCCATATCTTCACTCCTCAATTAAAATGTCCTTTTTGCAATCTTATGTAGCTACCTATAGTTTGAATGTTCTTACAATTTTAGTCAATAGAAAGAGCAAAACTAATTAATAGATATGATGTTAGCTATCTAAGTATCCCACTTTCTTTTCAGCCCCATAAGAAAACCCCACTCCAGACGTAACAAGTTCCGCTTTGCCACTTGATCTAACTTAGTATAGGTTTAATATAAAACTAATGGTGAGAGTTAAGAATAGAATAATGAGAAAGGAGCTTGATATAAATGCAAATTGAGATTATTCCTGTGTTGGAGGAAGAAAAGACAATATTAGCTCGTCTAATAGAATTATACGAATATGATTTTTCAGAGTTTGAAAATAGTGATGTTAACGCCCTGGGGCTCTATGGATATTCATACTTGGACTATTATTGGACTGAGAAGGGGCGTTTCCCTTATTTTATTAAGGTAAATAGTAAGCTAGCAGGCTTTGTGATGGTATGTGATTATTGCTATATATCTAAGGACCCAGACACTTTATTTATGTCAGAATTCTTTGTAATGAAAAAATATAGAAAACAGGACATTGGTAAGTTTGCTGCAAAAGAGGTATTTAAATTACATAAGGGGAAATGGGAAATGACAGTACATCCTAAAAACCCAGTAGCCATCAAATTTTGGACAAATGTAATAGAAGAAAGCGTTGGGAAAAATTATAAATATCATGAAAATATTGAAGGCGTTTACGATGAGGCTTTAGCTATTGCATATACTTTCGAGATAGTATAAATTTTAAAAGTCAAAGATGCACGAGAAAAACTAGTAAAAAAACTACTGTCTATATAAAAATTCTACTGTTTTTTGCATTCTCCGTAGTAATTGGACCCACATAATCAAATATTCCCCCAACACTCGTCTAGGGGAATATAAAGGGTTATAGACCCCCACCTCAAAGCGTCTGCTTAGGTGGGAACTTCAATTCAGGGGGAGTCGAGACTCCCCCTGAATATTCAATGTTTCAGCTTGCTTAAACTAGTTCGCTTTGCTTTTCTATAAAACACAAGGCTTCTTCTAAGTGCTAAAAAGATATATAGTATTACCCAAACAATTACGATAATTACTATCTCTAAAACTAACATAAGCCTACTTATAAGTAGTGAAAAAATAGCCTTGCCGCCTAATAAATCAACCATTTGAAATCTCCCCGTACCTCCAGTTTAAAAAAGGTTGTAGTAAAAGATAGAAACCTTTTACTACAACCACTCCTCACATCCCCCTATATTCATCATTTTCCATACTTTTTATAAAAAGATTGAATCGCACGACTAGCTAATTGATTTTTAACTAAGTCTTCCATTGGCGGATTATATAAACTCGCCCTAACATTCAAATAATAACGATGCATCGGATTTGAGGCGGACAGTGCTCTTGACCCGACAATTTTCATTGCTTTATCAACGATGTTAATCGCAGCATGAGTAATCGCTATTTTATTAATACTTAAGGCTTCTTCATAGTCTCCTTTGTTTTCTGCTCGCTCATAACGTTCAATGGTTCCGTATAGAAGATGTCTTGCCGTTGATAGCTCATATTCAATTTCACCAATCGTTTGTTTAATATGTGGAACTTCCGCAATTGGCTTCCCAAGTGATAATGGAACATATGATGTAGCAAACTCAATGGCATAATCTCTAGCTGCTGCTGCAATTCCTAAATAGCAAGCAGGTATGTGAAGTAACCATCCATTTGCTTTCACTTTTTTTAATTTAGGATCTTTCAAAATATGAGATTTAGGAATTCTTACATTTTCTAAAACAAGTGTATGACTTGCGGTTCCTCGCATCGCTAACATATCCCATGATTCATCGATCGAGACACCTGGAGATGTTTTTGGAATGATAACCGTCATCACTTCTTCATTATCCTTTGTTGCCGTAACAAAGAAATAATCAAGAACAGGGGACAAAGAAGTGTATGTTTTTTCTCCATTAATTATCCACTCATCTCCTTCGAGAACTGCTGTTGTTCTCGGAAGAGCACCACGAGTTGGACTACCGGCATTATTTTCTGAAGCCGCTGTGTTAATAAGGGCTCCATTCTTGACATCCTCTAAAACCCAACTTGCAGCATCTTCGTACCAATGACGATTTTCCGCGTACTCTAAAACAGTTCCAGTATGCCATCCAATGGAAAGACCTGTCGAGCCGCAGCCTTTTGAAATAGCTTCTTGACCTAAGATAAATTCATACAAACCGAATCCCTGTCCACCATATTCTTTCGGCAATGTTAAAGTATGATAATCAATCATTTTAAGGTCTTCTATATTTTGAAAAGGAAAAGATCCTAGTTCGTCTAATTCCGGTTCTCTCTTTTGAAAAGTTGGGATTAATTCATTAATTTTTTCAATCAGCCTCTCTTGTTCATCCGTTTTTATAAAAAGATCCATACTCATTTCTCCCCTTGACAGCGATTTGTTAAAATAGGGTGTCCCAAAAGGTGATTTTACCTTTTGAGATACCCTATTCTTTATTAAACACCTATTTAGTTATATTCCCAAGCCTCTGGCAGAATAAATCCATCGTATTTTTCTTCACTATGGATATAGTCTTCGAATTCTCGTGACTCATAGGCTGCAATTAAATCCTTCGCCCATTGTGCACCCTCATCCTCTTTATTAATGGAAACAATAATACGATGTTCTTTAGGTGTATTTTCAATTTTTAATGCTTCTGTAATTTTACGGTTTGCATTTGCAATATAATTACCGTTAACAACTCCAAAATCCACATCATCTAATGAAACTAAAATTTGCGCAGGGTCTAATACTACAATCTCAATATCATATGCACCTGGTTTAATGCTATTTACATTAAAATCTGTTGTTCCTGCATTTTCATCAACGGTTATCCATCCTAATTCCTCAAGAATTCTTGCAGCACGTTCCTGATTCACAGGATCATTTGGAAAAGCAACTGTTGTTCCATCCCCTACAGCATCTAGACTTGTATGTCGAGTTGAATATAACCCTTGCGGAGCACTTGGAACAAAAGCAACTCCTGTCATATTCATTTTCAATTGTTCATTAATCCCTTCCATGTAGGCCGTACTTTGAAACACACTTGCGTCTAGAGATCCTTCATCCATTGCTGGGTTTACCTGCATATTTTGAGAGAATGTTTTAATATTTACTTTGTAACCCTTCTCTTCTAATATAGGCAAAATTCCATTTCGAAATTGTTCTTCATATGTACCTACTCCGAAGCCTACATTAATTTCTTTTTTGTCTTCATTTTCAGCCTGCGAATCTACCTTTTCATTACTTGAGCAAGCAGTAACAAATAGTAATAATCCTGCAAGCATAACAAATACTAATTTCTTCATAATAACCTTTTCCCCTCTCCATCTTATCCGCTAATTTTTGATATCCTTTAAATCATAGTTGTTTAATCGGAATGATAAGATATTAGCACCATTTCCACAATTCGTCAATTAATTTTTCAATTTTAAATTAAATTGACAGAAAAGGAAAAGAACGCTACCATAATCATTAAAACATATCTGATTACTAAGGATTATCTTTCAATTAGAAGGAGATGAAATTTGGCATGATTGAATTAAAAAATATAACGAAGACATTTTTGCAGAAAACATCGACAATTACTGCATTAAAAAATATCAACTTGAAAGTTGAAAAAGGAAAAATTTTAGGTGTTATTGGTTATAGTGGCGCTGGAAAAAGTACATTAGTCCGCCTTGTTAACTATCTTGAAAAGCCAACAGAAGGACAGGTACTCATTGATGGCGTTGATTTAGCTTCTTATAATACGAAGCAGCTTCGTAACAAAAAAAAGCAAATCGGTATGATTTTTCAGCATTTTAATCTATTAGAAACAAGGACCGTCTTTGATAATGTCGCTTTACCACTTGTACTCATAAAACAAGATAAACAAAAAATTCGAAAGCGTGTGGAGGAGTTATTAGAATTTGTTGGATTAGAAGAAAAAGCAACCAATTATCCTAATGAATTATCAGGTGGACAAAAACAGCGAGTAGGTATCGCTCGTGCGCTAGCATCCAATCCTTCTATTTTGTTGTGTGATGAGGCAACATCAGCTCTAGATCCTCAAACAACAGATTCTATTTTGAAACTTCTAAAAAAAATTAATGAAGAGTACCGGATTACAGTGTTGATGATCACACATGAGATGGATGTAGTGAAAAAGATTTGTGATCATGTTGCTGTAATGGAAAAGGGAGAAATTATTGAGCAAGGATCGGTTCTTGACGTCTTTGGAAACCCCCAGCATCTGACAACTCAAAATTTCGTTAGTACTGTCATTCAAACAGACATCCCTAGTACGATGAAACAAGCGATTATTAACGATAAATCCCATCGTTTACTAAAATTGAATTTCTTAAAACAAAGTTCTTTAGAGCCAATACTTCACTCCTTAATTGAAAGATTTAATGTGAAAACCAATATTCTGTTAGCAAATACAACCGAAATTCAAGGAACTTTAATAGGAACAATGATCCTTCAGTTAAACGCAGATGAATTAGAAATAAAAGAGATCATTAATTTCTTGCAGAAGCATGATGTAATCGTAAAGGAGATGGATAACTAGTGATTTCAACAACGATAACTTCTGAGCAATTTATGTTAGCAATCTATCAAACGATACATATGGTCAGTGTTTCCTTATTGCTAGGATCTCTAATTGGTATTCCAATAGGAATTTTGTTAGTAATAACTCGACCAAATGGCATTATTGAAAACAAATGGGTGTATGGTATATTAAATCCAGTTATTAATATTGTTCGATCCTTACCTTTTATTATTTTACTTGTTGCTATTATTCCATTAACGAAACTTATTGTGAATACATCCATTGGAACAAGTGCAGCAATTGTACCTTTAACATTATATATTGCGCCTTACATTGGAAGACTAGTTGAAAACTCACTACTTGAAGTTAACCCGGGGATTGTGGAGGCTGCAGAAGCCATGGGGGCGACACCTTTTCAGATCATTTGGTACTTTTTATTACCAGAAGCATTTGGATCACTTATCTTGAGTATTACAACAGCGACCATCGGGCTTATTGGAGCGACGGCTATGGCTGGTGTTGTTGGTGCCGGTGGAGTTGGAGATCTCGCAATATCTTATGGATATCAACGATTTGATACTTTTGTCGTCATCTCTACTTGTCTAGTACTCATCCTGTTCGTACAAGGTATTCAATCACTCGGAAATGTCCTCGCACGTAAAGCTAGAAGGGATTAAATTAATATCTCTCTTATATACAAAAGAAGATTTACGATAAAATAGAGCAAATTTCTACCGAACTTATAAGTGTATGCTAACACACATACTAGAAGTTATTGCTTTATTGTTCCCATTAGAGGTGAAAATAGCTGTAAATACAGTTATACATTTTACTGTATTTACAGCTTTAATTAAAAACAATACATCAATGTCTACTTCTTATTTCATTTAATGGGTCAATAAAAGGGATAGTTTCAGTAAGTAGTATTTATAGTTTTCAACGTAAACAACGATAGGACTTTACTTGGAGAGGTGGGTATGATAGGCTCGTTTGCCTGATGAAACAACTGCTTCAGCCTTTCAAGACAAATCGTACCCACAGAGGCTCCAAGTCAAGTCCTTAAACGCTTATCTATGAATACATATAAACAAAGATAAAGGGTGCATCACATCAATGTTTTTTTGCTGATACTGTATATATGGGATGCGTTAGTTGAAAAACATTGTCCTTGCTAACCCTACCATCAAATTACTATTACATAATAACTAAAGATTAGGTTCCTCTAAAAATAACACGGTACATCTGCTGATTTTAGTGGGAATTTTAATAATACGTTGATATACTATCAAAAAACAAGCGTACCAAATAATTTGCGAATTGGTATGCTATTTCTATTGCTTTTTGTTATTTCTCAAACTGAATCCGTTAATCCAAATATAAGGATGTTTTTTTGTTGACCTAATATTCTGTTTTTTTAAAATTAATAACATACAAGGAAAAATAGAGTAATTACATCTCATCAAAGGGGAATACTAATATGAGGTGTGCTGCATATATAAGGGTTTCAACAGATAAAGAAGAACAAAAGCCTTCTATCCAAAATCAAAAGAATTTATTTGTAAATTACATCAAAGAACAATCTTGGACTATTCATGATTTTTACATTGATATCGAATCTGGTACAACTGCAAAGCGTGATAATCTCCAAAAATTAATTGAGGATGCTAAGAAAAGAAAGTTTGATGTAATTATTGCAAAAGAACTTTCACGATTAGCACGAAATGGGAGCCTATATCAACGTTTTTTTAAGTCCTATATATCCTTGCTACACACTCCACATGTCCAGTATGTGGCAACACATGGGGTGTTGTTGTGTTTTACGCATTAACAAGCATAGCTTCTAATATGTTATATTGTTCTTCAGTAAAGTCCCAGAAGCTAGTTAATTCATTATTTATTAGATAAAAGATTGTTGAGGTGAAATAGATTGGATAAACATCTAACAATTCCCAAAATCCCTGTCATAGATTATTAGGATCTACGGGGACGTACCGACGGTCTTTTCTCAGTGAATTTTACCTTTAATGTTATAGTCACATTTTACCTAACGCCTCTCAACATTCTATGCTTTTATTCCACATGACTAGCAATGACAACAATGACATTCGTATATCCACCACCCAAGTTGGCAAATCTCGAGTGAATTACTGGTAAGCCGATGAATTCTACATAATCATCATAAAACACACCGTCTAGCGGGCCAGGATAAATTATCTGATAAACTTCGCCGTAATTCGTTATGACGAGAAGCTCAGACAGATAATCATTAATATCTGGTATAAAATTCTCATAAATTTCGATGACATAGCCTGCATCAAAAAACATTGTTGAAGTATAATCATGTAAGCTTTTGGACAAATGACGGTAGTCAATTTTAATATTTATTAAGTCTAGCCCTTTTTCTATAGTTTCTTCCGTTGCAGGGAATAAATCGGGGTGTTGGTTAATAAAAGCATATGTGTCATTCGGAATTACCTGACCAGGGGTATTTCCGTTTATTTCGTCAACTAACGGAATTGCCATGGCAAAAAATTCTGCTATTATGTGAGCATCTTCCCTATTTGTAGACGCTCCAGCATTGGCTTCTCCTTGTTCTGAGTCCAAATAAACAATGTCTAGAACTTCTGTATTGTATATCTTCCACTCATCATTATACTTTTTCATAATATTAATACCTTCTATTTGGTTGTCATTAAATTCAGGGCCATTTATTTTTCGCGTTGTTTGAATAAACCATACTTCCCCTGTATCTCCAGAAACGTCAATGACCTCGATTTCAACAAAAGAGTACTCTAAATCATAAACACTAAATATTTCTAACGTGGTATCCCGCGTCGATTGATATACGGGGGACTCTACATGTATAGTAGCCATATAATCATCAATATTTTTATTATTAGCAGCTAGCAAATTATCTTTAACCACTTGAATCATTTGCTCTTCGTCTGGCATCATTGCTAAATTCTCTATCTCTTGCTCTCCTGCTTCTGAAGTTCCATCATTCCTCGGTTCTTGTGGGTTAGCTTCAGAATCTTGTTCTTCTGTTGTTTCCTCTACTTTGGGATCATTGGCCTCTTTACCTGCTTCCTCCGCTGGAGAATTGCCGCACCCAATTAGAAAAAACAACAGCAGTCCAGCTACAAAAGGTAAAAAGAATTTCATCACATAACCTCCATTATTAAATTTAATATTGATAAAAAAGTAAACCACATAAACCATACATTATATGTCGAAAAGGAAAATATGTTTTTCAAATTCAGGGGAAGATTTGTAGTTTCTATAGAAAGGTGAAGGGATTTATTTAAAGAATTATTATTGGAAAAGAAGTTGATGAGGATAACTAGTGTCGTTTTATAAGCGGTATGATAAAAACACTACACAAAAAGTTTATTAAGCTTAGTAAAAAATGAGCCCATCGATGCATGGCCATTATCAGGCAACCTGTTTGCACCGCTTCTTCTAAAGGCGTTGTCATTAACGTATCGATGATCAAGAGAAAGATTGGTTGCGATGGTCCAGCCTTCAGGTCCTCCATAACTACTGGAAATGTTTAACTTAGCATTTGTTTTGGCGCTTAAAGAATACAAAAAAAGTCCCCCCACCGCGGTAAAGCAATATAGCTAGTGCATTAAAAATAAGCTTATTCAAGTATCGCACCATTTCCAAAGAAACGTTTAAACTGTTCAAGAGATGATGGCCAACCGAACAAGAAAAGCAACTACTCCAAAAAAACACCTCCTTACAAATGTTCTATAAATGCGAAAAGGGAATGTGGTTAAAGCAAATCAAAATGACTATCGCTGTGGCGGAAAAAATAGAACAAGAGAAACCTTCTGTGTAAATAACGTCGCATCCCTAGAGTTAAAGCATATTTCCCTTGAAGTTCTCCAAGTTCTTTTCATATCCATTACAAAAAACGTAAAAAGGCAACGCCCATAAGGGTTAGTTGCCTTCTTTTAAAATGAGTTGCGAGATACATTCCACGTGCGAGGTATGCGGAAACATATCCACTGGCTGAAGCGACTTCAACTTAAACCCAGCCTTCATCAACTGATTAACATCTTTCGCCAGTGTAGACGGATTACAGGAGACATACACCATTTTCTTCGGTTTCACCTCAATAATAGTGCGTAACAAGGCATCGTCACATCCTGTACGAGGTGGGTCGACGATGACAACGTCTGGTTTCCAACCTTCTTTGACCCATTTTGGAAGGAGCTTTTCAGCTGGCCCAACGACATAACGTGCGTTACTGATCCCATGTTTTTTGGCGTTGGCGTTCGCATCATCGATTGCTTCAGCAATGACGTCCATTCCTCTTACTTCTCCTGCTTCTTTTGCAACCCACATTCCGATCGTACCTACCCCGCAGTAGGCATCGACGACTTTTTCTTTACCCGTAAGCTGTGCAGCTTTTTTTACTTCGTCATATAGCTTTACAGTTTGAATGGGGTTAAGCTGGAAAAAGGCCCTAGCTGATAGCTCAAAGGAAACATCACCTAGTGTTTCTTGAATGACTTCTTCTCCAGCTAAATGGATCGTCTCATCGCCAAAAATTAATGATGTTCTCTTTCCATTTACGTTTTGGAGGATGGACGTAACTTCAGGTATCCTCCTCTTGATCTCGTCAATGAGTAACTCTTTTTTCGGAATTTCTTGTTGTGTTGTGATTAACACGAGTTGAATTTGACCAGTCGCAAAAGCAACACGAGTTACAATCGTGCGAATAATTCCTTTATGCTTTTTCTCGTTATAGATTGAAATGTTTAGATCCTCTAGTATTCTCTTCACTTGTTGTGTGACTGTATTCGTCATTGGGTGCTGTATCATACAGTCTGATATATCAATCAATTGATGAGAGTTCATACCGTAAAGTCCTGCTAACACTTTTTCTTTATGCTTTCCTACCTGTAATTGACTTTTATTCCGGTAATTCCAAGGCTCTTCCATTCCAATTGTATCATTCAATGGTAACTTATCTGGGATGATCTTCGTATGGCGCTCAAATGCTTGTCTAACGATATCTTTCTTTTCACGTAGTTGTGCCTCATAGCTTAAATGCTGAAGTTGGCACCCACCACATTTATCGTATATTGGACAAGGCGGGTTGATGCGATCCGCTGATGGTTTTCTCATCTTTTTAATTTTAGCTTCAGCAAATTTAGGGTTTACTTTCGTTACTTCAGCCACTACAATCTCTCCTGGTAGTGCTCCTGGAACAAAGACGATCTTTTTTTTGAAAAAGCCTACCCCTTCCCCATTAATACCGAGCCTCTTAATCGTCAGTGGAAATTGTTGGCCTATTTTAATCGTTATAGTTTCAGTTTTTTTATCTGTCATTTGGTTCACTCCGTCATTTCATGAAAATTGTTCTATTATTATAGCATGCCTCTCCAACACTGCCTAAACTTACTAGTTCGTAAACGTATAGAATTTGCTACAATAAGAGAAGTAAAACGTTCTGCGAAGGAGAGATATTCATGTCGATTGCAACAGATGTAGCTTCCCTACAAATAATGGCCCATGTATACAAAAAAATGAGCCTTCAATCTGTTTTTGAGAAAACTTGTGAAAGTTTAGTGAGTGAAGTCCCATACATAGATTGGGTCGGTATCCTAATTTTCGAAGAGGGTTCAAGCAAATTAGTCGCTGCATCAGACGAAGATGATCTCCAGTGGGAAAGTAATGCTGAATTAAAGTTTCCAATTACCAATTCAATGGGACAAAAAATTGGAGTCATGATTGTTAGAAGCATGCAGGCGATTGCCTTTGACGTTACCGATGTTACTACATTAGAAACGATTGCAGAAGCAATTGGTCAAGAAAGCTTTGCCAACTAGAGATTACTATAAGCAAGAGGCTGACACATTTGTCAGCCTTTTTTTTTTGAACTATCAGCTTATATCATTTTTATGAAGATGTATTATTTCGAGCTTGCTCCATCATCAATCTCTCTAATAACAATTCATCTAGGCTTTTAAACGTGTATCCTTGCTTACGACAATCATCTATGACACGCCCTAATGCCTCGGCATTGTCTTTTGAAACAGAATGTAGAAGCATAATGGCACCCGGGTGAATTCTTCTCATGATTTGATTGTAGGCATAATCGGCGCCCTTTTGTTTATCGACTTCCCAATCCTTGTATGCCATTGACCAAAATACATTCGTATAACCTAAATCATTCGAAAGAGCTAACGATTTTTCACTAAATGTACCTCTTGGTGGTCTTAAATAATTCATATCATGACGGCCAGTTATGTTTGCATACTCTTTTTTTACTTTTTCAAGTTCTTCCTTTAACCTCGCTTCACTAACTTCAGGCAAACTCGGATGATGCCAAGAGTGATTTCCGACGATATGCCCTTCATTTACCATCCGCTTTACGAGGTCTGCCTCATTTTTTAAGTAATGTCCAGTTACGAAAAACGTTGCAGGCACCTTTTTTTCTTTTAATACATCTAATACTTTTGCCGTGTAACCATTTTCATAACCATTATCAAAAGTCAAATACAGCTCTTTCTTTGTTGTATCACCAATAAAATAGCCACCGTACTTTTCAAGTAATTGTAAGTAATGGGGTTCAGTCGTAACTGGTTTATTATCTTTCTCTGGTTTATAATTCCAGTGGTAAACTTTTGTGTCGTAGGCCTGTGCCGAACCTAGACCAGTAAAAATGAACGCGATGATAGCTATAAACGTAAGTAGTTTTTTCATTTTCAACACCTAACTCCCCTAAGTTTTTTATTAGCTTTTCACACAAATAAAAAACTATGCAGAACCTCGTTCAGCTCTTAGGAAAGTGTGCTATCTTGCTGTCGTATATTTAATAATTAGTGGTGTTATAATCATTAGTAAGAACTCTTCTTCAGTTAAATGCTCGCGTTCAATATCGACAATATCCCCTTCGATCGTTCCAAACAATTGAAGTGCCTCTGTTGGTATACCGCCAATTCGAATAAACATAGCTTCTTTTTCATCTTTTAATTTGACTGTATATGCTGATTGTGTACTTACATCATTTATATTTGCTAAGTATTGGCCTTTTTCGTCAAAGATATTTAATGTGTAACGAGCAATAATTTTCTTACCTAATTCAAATTTTCCTAAAAGCTTACGGTGTTCATCGTAAACTTCAAAAGGACGAAAAAAACCACCTCGTTTCTCGACCGTTAGTGTCCGCTTGCCAGCCTTTAAATACATAACGAGCGGGAACACATTAAAAGGAAAGACGATATTCACAATCAACCGTAAAAATTGTTGTGCTGACATAACTTCTTCCTGAAACTTTGCAACGACATTTCCATCTAATGTGTAAAAGGTATACGGCTCCCTTAAGCTTACTGACGAAACAAACATTAACCGTCTCGCTTTAAAAAATTCTTCCGTATTCACGACAGTATCCATCTGAGATGCAGTTTCGTTCATTTGCTTTACTCGCCAATAAGCTAGTAGCAATGTGATCGTCCCAAGACCAAACGTAATAAAGTAAATTAAAATCTTGTCTAAAGATATACCCTGTGTACCGTAGAATAGAACGATCAACCCTATAAAATATAAAATACTACCTGACCAAAATAGAAAGACCGCCATTTGTTTATGGTGCTTTTGAAGTGCCATCGGTATATCCTTTCCGCTTTTCAAACTAAACCAAGCTTAGATTAAGAAAAACCCTTTATGACTGATTACGAATTATCTCAGAAAAGGTTTCACCTAAACGAAAAAAGTAGGTAAACTTATGTTTACCTACTTTTTAGTGTGTTCGTTATTAAAATACACGATCAGCAAATTGTGCTAGCTTTTCTAATGAAGATTTATCTACATCTGCATGTAAGCTGTTTCCGTGTGAGTCCATTGTTACGATTGCAGCAAATCCTTCTACTTCTAGGTGCCACATCGCTTCAGGAATACCGAATTCCATTAAATCTACACCTTTAACTTTTTTAATACAGTCAGCATAGTATTGAGCTGCTCCACCGATTGCATTTAAGTACACGCCGCCATGCTCTTCTAAAGCTTTTAACGTCTTCGGTCCCATACCGCCTTTACCGATGACAGCACGGATACCAAACTTCTTCATGATGTCACCTTGGTAAGGCTCCTCACGAATACTTGTTGTTGGTCCAGCCGCTTTTACGTGCCACTCGCCTTCTTCATCTTTCAGCATAACTGGTCCACAGTGATAGATGATTTCGCCGTTTAAATCGATCGGTGCATCGTGGTCCATTAAGTGGTGGTGGATCGCGTCACGTCCAGTATGCATCATACCGTTAATAATAACGACGTCACCTACTTTTAGCTCACGAATTTGCTCTTCAGTAATTGGTGCTTGTAAAACCACCTCACGAACATCAGAAGTCACTTCAGCTGTTGCAGCAGCTTCTTCTTCTGCTAATGAACCAAAGTCGATTTTTTCACCATCTTTATATAACCACTCGTTAATTTCTCCTGTCTCCGCATTAACTTTCACACCTAAGCGACGGAATGCCCAACAGTTATAAGCAACAGATACAAAGAAACTTGCTGGTAAACGGTGCATTGTCCCAACTTTACAGCCAAGTAACGTTGCTTCTCCACCAAAGCCCATTGTACCAATTCCTAGTGTATTTGCATTATCCATTACATAGTCTTCTAGTTTACGAAGATCTTCGTTCGGGTTAACATCATCAACTGTACGGAAAAGTTGTTCTTTTGCTAATAAGTAACTAGCAGAACGGTCTCCACCGATACCTACACCGATGAACCCAGCACTACAGCCTTGTCCTTGTGCTTGGTAAACCGAATGCATAATACACTTACGAATTCCATCAAGATCACGACCTGCACGGCCTAGCCCTTCAAGTTCACACGGTAAGCTGTATTGAATGTTTTTATTCTCACAGCCGCCGCCTTTTAAAATTAAGCGAACATCGATATAATCCTCTTCCCATTGTTCAAAGTGGAATACAGGTGTTCCTTCACCTAGATTGTCACCGCTGTTTGCACCAGTTAGTGAGTCTACAGAGTTCGGGCGAAGCTTACCATCTTTCGTTGCTTGAACGATTGCTTCTTTAATTGCTTTTTTCATCTTAATTTGGTTAGCACCAACAGGCACTTTAATTTCAAATGTTGGCATACCTGTATCTTGGCAAATCGGCGAGATCTTCTCGTCTGCCATTTGAATGTTTTCAGTAATCGTTGATAGTGATAATGCAGCACGAGTCCCTGCATTTTCTTTTGCTTTTGCCGCCTTGATCGCATGGCGTACATCGTATGGTAGATTCGTAGATGTCTCTACAATCAGCTTGTACATACTATCTTTAAATTTCTCCATCCTGTTCTCTCCCCCTCGGAATTACAGATACGAATTTTTTACACATCTCCTATTATACGCCTTGTCAAAAAATTTCGAAAGGGGGTATGAAAGCGCATTAATCAATTTCCTAATTTTAACGGCTCTCTTACCCTTATTTCCGATTTAAGTTTTGTTGTTACAAGGACACCAATAATAACTAAAAGTCCACCAAATAACTGCTCGATATAAATGCTTTCTTTTAATATTAGAACCGCTTGGATCGTTGTAAAAACAGGAATAAGATTTAAAAGTACTGCAGCCTTAGAGGCGCCAATAGCTTCGACACCTTTGTTCCAACAAATAATCGCAATAATAGAAGGGAAAATACCGAGGTATATAACCGATAGAATTGTCGGAGCATCCCATACAATCGCGATGTCTAAAATAAGCCACTCAATTACAACAAAAGGTAGTAATGTCACACATGCCATACCAAGCATAACCATCAGTGTTCCTTTCGTCGGTAGGCCACCCATATGTATTTTTACGAGGATCGAATAGATGCACCACGCTAGAACAGCAACAACCATCATTAAATCGCCAATGTTAAATTGCAAGGCTAGCAATTGTTGCACTGAACCGTTTGTCACGATCCAAAGAACGCCAACAAAAGAAATGATAATACCTACATATTGCCATACTAAGAGGCGCTCTTTTAATAAAAGTAACCCTAAAATTGAAGCAAAAATCGGTGTTGACGCTTCTACAATCGATGCATTAATAGTCGTTGTGTAATGTAGAGAAAAATAAACAAGGCCTATGAATATGACAATTCCCGTTAGTGACAACGCATAGATTGGCTTCCAATTAAGAAGTAAAATCTGTCTATGATTCTTCCAATCATTTCGAGCAATAATAACCATAATTAAGAAGGCAAGACTACATCGAAGAAACGATAGAGTAAAGGAAGGAATGTTTCCTACCATTAGCTTTCCCACAATAAAGTTCCCCGAAAAAAATAAGATGGCAATGATGATTAACACATAGGCTTTCACAACGTCCCCCTTCTATGTTGCTAGGCTTCTTTATTATGTAATGAGTCGTTTCCTTTAAGAATATCTAGCTCTAAGTGGATCGTCTTATTTATATAATGAATGAGCGGCTGTCGATCACTCTTAAATTCTATTAAGCTAATGCTCGTATTTTCGATTTGAAAAGGGCGATGGTGCAAATGCCAGTCCTCACCTAATAAGATGTACATTAGCGCAATACTAATTAAACCACCATGAGCTACTAATGCAACATGCTTACCTTCATGAGCTAGCTTCATTTGATCTATTATATAATGACACCTCGCTGTAATATCAGCTATAGTTTCTGTCCCTGTCACTCCCGAAGTAAGAATTGAATGCTCCTTAACTTCTGGATATTCGGCATATATCTCTTGACGTGTTTTCCCCTCTAGTGGACCTAAATTGATCTCTCTTAACTGATCCCACTTATGAGCTGTTAATTGCTTTCTATTTGCAACAGCACTAGCTGTTTCATAAGCTCGTGTTAAATCACTGCTATAGATATAATCAAGCTGCTGGTTCTCTAAATAACGAGCCAGCTGCTCTGCCTGCTTCTGACCAAGGCCAGATAAGGAAAAGTCCTTCGTTCCTTGAATAATCCCTAATTTATTTCCTTCAGATTCACCATGGCGAATAAAATATAAATACAACCTACTCCGCTCCTTTTGATTCCCATGAATTGCGGAACACTTTACACTTGCCTTCTAGTTGATCAAGCATCTCTAGAATACGGTCAATATCTTCAACTGTTGTATCCTCTGGTTCTATTGCATCCAGTAAATCTCCAATCATTTGTATTTTTTGATTTAAATAATTTAATTGCTCATTTTTATCGTTTACTGCTCCACCCATCAAAATCTCTCCTTTATTTCATGTCATCGTAACTTTAACAAAAATATGAAAGACACTCAAGAAAATACCGCTTCACTTGTAATTGGTTAAAAACTCTCTCATACAGTATTAGTATTGGCAATTCAATGTATTTTCAATATAGTTCTTTTGCTATTTGTTTAATTCAGTTATGATTAATAGATATGAAACAACGATTAAAAGGAGTTACTTAACTTGATTGACCAAAAAACGATACAAATTCAACCATCATATGATCCTTGGGAAGCTTATTTAGATATAGAGGAATTTGGTAAACCATTACTGACAAATGTTGAATTTACCACAACAACACTTTGTAATATGCGTTGTGAACATTGCGCCGTTGGTTATACGTTAACTTCAAAAGATCCAGAACCATTGCCATTAGATCTGTTCATTCGCCGACTAGAAGAAATACCTCACCTAAGGGCATTAAGTATTACAGGCGGTGAACCGATGTTATCTTTAAAATCGGTCAATGAGTACGTCGTTCCTTTATTAAAATATGCTCATGAACGTGGGGTAAGGACGCAAATAAACTCAAATTTAACCCTTGATTTGGCGAGGTACAAAAAAATTATTCCATACCTAGATGTTCTTCATATTTCACACAACTATGGAAGTGTGGATGACTTTGTGGATATTGGCTTTGCTGTTATGGAGAAAAAGCCTAGTTATCAACAACGTGCGAACTACTTTGAACGGATGATTGAAAATACACAAGCATTAACAAAAGCTGGAGTCATGGTCTCTGCTGAAACGATGATAAATAAACGGACATTACCACATCTAGAAAAGATACATCAGCAAATTGTGGATATGGGTTGCCAACGCCATGAGGTTCACCCAATGTATCCGAGTGACTTTGCGAGTGGTCTACAAGTAGCAAGTCTTGAAGAAATCCGTTCTGCCGTGCATCGACTTCTAGATTATAGAAAAGATGCTGTATGGATGCTGTTTGGAACACTACCGTTTTATGCGTGTAGTAGCAATGAAGAAGATTTACGTCTACTTAAACGGTTATACTCTGCTAAAAATGTCACTGTCCGTAACGACCCAGATGGCCGTTCAAGGTTAAATGTAAATATCTTCGATGGAAATATTATCGTGACAGACTTTGGTGACGCACCACCATTAGGAAACATCCAAACAACACCATTACAAAAAGCATATGAAACGTGGAATGCTTCTACACTCGCTGCCGAGTTAAACTGTCATTGCCCAGCAGTTAAATGCTTAGGGCCAAACATTCTTGTCAAAGATACTTATTATCAAAACGTATCCTTTAAAAACAATAAATCGAATATATAATTAAAAAGGAGTACCGTTCATGTGTCGGTACTCCTTTTTCGTCGTCCAGTATTATATGCTTATAAAGAATATAAACATTATTAACGTGGTTGATTAGCTGTGTAAAACTTAAAGCTTAAATGATCCTGAACAGGAATCCAAGCACCAATACCTTGTTGGGTCACATTCTTTACCTCAAGCTTTCTCTTCCCGTTCTTAATTGTTAAATAAACCTCTCCATACGTAACTTTACCTTTTTCATTTGCTGCTGGTACATAAGAATATAAATAACCTACATTTTTAGGAGCAATTTTATAAACTTGTCCCTTTTTCGTACCGTAACCAATTATGGTGTCAAATGCTAACGGTAAGCCAGTTTTTTCAGCTGCTTTCATCATCATCATCTTTTTTACTTCTTCACTGTTCGGAACTTCAGCCGTTAATCCACCTGAAACTTTCTTTTGCTGCTCCTGTGTATAAGTTAACTTTTGCGGAGAACGTCCACCACGGTTATCCACATAGTTAGTATTCACTCTGTTATATTCCCAGTTTACGTTCGTCTTACCTGATTCATAATTAAGTGGCCATTGACCTAAATAAATAGACGCTTTGAACAGTAATGCTGTTTTCGAATTATTAATTGATGACTCGTTTAATAATCGAATTAATTCTGGATTTGTAATTTCTACCTCTGATGAATCCAATAACTCCTGCGTTAATTCACTTGGTTGTAAATATGGAAGATCTTGTGTAGGATTTGGATACGTATTTTCCTTTGAAATGTCTAATACGTAATCAGGAATTTTTGTAATCTTCTCTTCCTCTTTATTTTCTTCAGCTAACCCCGTTAACGGTAACAACAAAAATATAAGTAAAACAAAAACACATAGCGATACCTTTCGCATCGACTTTTCCTCCTTCTTTCGATAACTACTGTGCGATTTGATCTTAGTTTTTTCAATCTATAAAAATTTATCCATCTAAAAAAGACTTCATTACGAAGCCTTTACATTAAACATTAACTACTTTTTTTACTCTCTTAAAGAACACCTGTATAAGCGGGCCGATACTTAAGGTAACAACAATCGTCCCAACACCAATTGGCCCTCCAACAAGCAAGGCAAAGACTAAAGCAACTATCTCTGCTACTGTTTTTGCTCCCATTAATGGTAACCGAAAAATTCGTTTTAAATTTAACATAAAACGATCAATTGGAATGATCGCAAAATCAGCTTGTAGATATGTAGAAATACCAATTCCCATTAAAATAACGCCTAAAAGTAATACACCTGCTTGAAGAGCTAACTCGGATAATCGGATATCTTGAAACACAAATAAAAGCCAAAAATCAATAAAATATCCTAAAATGATGACAGTAATTAATGAATGGATCTCTGGACGTGACCAAGACAAAAGAGCATTCACTATAATTAAAATAACTCCTATTAAGATGACCCATGTACCTACGGTTAAACCAAAACGCGTCGACAAACCAACACTTAGTGCATCCCAAGCACCTGCACCAAGATTTGAAATTATCGTAAATGTAATTCCAACTGCTAGTATTAAAAGTCCTATAAGATAACATAACCCTCTTCGTAGTTTTAGTGACACCTTATTCCCACCTCTCATTGTGTATAATTTACTATTTTTGCATAACCTATCCTCGAATGAACTTGAGGGTTGGAGGGATTTTTTTGGATTTTCATTGGGTATGGAAAGCCATAATAATTGTTTTTATTGGAATTATGATATTAAGACTAGGTGGCAGAAAATCAATCTCTCAATTGACTGTTTCACAAACAGTAATTATGATTTCCATTGGAAACTTAATGATTCAACCTGTAAGTGAGCGCAATATTTGGATAACCTTTTTAATAGCACTTTTACTCGTTCTTACTTTAATATTTATTGAATTTCTCCAAGTGAAATCAGATAAGGTTGAAAGCTTTTTTACTGGAAAAGCCATCGTTGTTATAGAAGACGGTGTTATAAATACGAAAAACTTAAAGAAATTACGACTAACTGTTGATCAACTTGAAATGCGCTTACGCCAATCGAATGTCCAACACATCAGTCAAGTAAAATGGGCAACTGTGGAAGTAAGTGGTCAGCTTGGTCTCATTTTAGATGAACAAAGTCAACTGGCTACTAAAAAGGATATTCAGACCCTATTGGATTATATTCATGCAACCCACCCAGTAAGCCCACCACCCCCAAATATTACCCACTTAAATACAACGCCAACACTTTTTACAGAACCTAAAACACGAAAACACGAAAATGGTGCCCCCCCTCACCAACTTGACTAAAAGAGGGTGCCTGGCACTACTGAAAAAAGAGTTACCTCCAACGAGGTAACTCTTTTTTGCTTTTATGTACTATTCACTAATGTTAGTAAGAATGGTGCGGGTGAAGGGACTCGAACCCCCACGTCAAAGACACTAGATCCTAAGTCTAGCGCGTCTGCCAATTCCGCC
>NZ_WMKZ01000022.1 GCF_019024285.1 Alkalihalobacterium elongatum | reverse complement strand
TCGTGAAGTAAGAAAACATGAAAACAAAGGCACGAAAAATCGGTTCTTCGTGCCTTTTAATATGCGAATTATACTGTAATTTTAGTTGCGAAAGATATGTGATTTAGTGTGTGAATTTGTCTGTGTTTTACCGTTTTGCACCTCTCAAGTAAACCCGTTAGTTTTCCCTTTGGTTTTTTTAGGGATTTTCTCTTGAGTTTTTTTGTATGTATTTTACTTCGTAAGCTACTCTTGTTTATGATCCTCATACAAATGATCAGCAAGTGCGCTCTTAATGTTTTCTGGAATAGGTTCTGATTTTTGAGTTTCAAAGTTAAAATTTACATAAGTTGCGTTGCCTTTAGCACAAACCTTTCCATCTTGTTGTATCTCCTCATAAACTCCAAAACTAGTATTCCCAATTTTCGAGATCCATGTTTGAACAATAACGGGACGTCCATAATAAATCTGGCTAGTATACTCAACCTCTATCTTTAAAATGACACAACGCCAATTATTAAACGATAAATCTGGTGTAAATAAACGAAAGATTTCATCTCTACCTGATTCAAACCAAATCGGTATAGTTGTATTATTTATGTGCCCAGCCCCATCTGTTTCAGAGACACGCGGCTCAATGGTTTTACTAAACATCTTAACACCTCTTTCATCTAGTCTAATACGATTACATTATTTCCCTTCATATGCCGCTGAATAAATCTTGTAAATGTCCTCTCTATGTAAAGGAACAGGACTTCGTGCCAGCAGCCTCGTTTGCTTTATAGCATCTTCAGTTAACATCTCAAGATGCTGTTCTTCGATTCCATATTCTTTTAAACTCGTTGGAAGTTGCAATTTTTGATTTAATTTGAATAGAGTTTGTACACATCCTTTTGCCAGTTCTTCTGGAGAGGACTTTACTTGTACCTCTCTATTTAATTTCAAGAAGACGTCAGCTAATTTTTCTAGACACCCTTTTTGGATATAATTTATTACGTAAGGTAGCAACACGGCATTGGACTCTCCGTGCGGTAGCTTAAATCGGTTCCCGAGTGGATAAGCCAATGCATGAACCCCGCCAACTCCCGCATTATAAAATGCTAACCCTGCCATATAACTTGCCGTACTCATTTGTTCCCTTGCTTTTTCATTACTTCCATCTGAAAACGCAGTTTCTAAAGACATACCTATAAGTTCAATTGCCTTCACAGCAATTCCATCTGTAACATCGTTAGAATTAACCGAAATATAAGCTTCAACTGCGTGCGTTAATGCATCAATTCCCGTAGCTGCTGTTATTTTGGGTGGCGCGGACATTGTCAACACTGGGTCTACTATTGCAACGTCTGATATTAAATACGGATGAGTGACAACATCTTTTGTTCCCTCTAAAGATAAAACCGCTATATCAGTAACTTCAGAGCCAGTTCCTGATGTTGTTGGTATCATGATTTTCGGTAAACCTTTTTGCTTAATTTGCTTTGTTCCTGTTAAATTCAAATATTCCTTAACTTGACCTTCATTCGCTGCTAATACAGCCCCCAATTTAGCCAAATCAAGCGCACTTCCGCCGCCAATACCAATCACTAAATCAAATTTTTGATCTTTTATATATTTAACTAATTTTTCTGCTGTTTGTAGAGGCGGCTCTGGAACAACCTCTGTATAGATTTCGATGTCATATGTTGAAGGTATCGACTTTAATGCTTGCGAACAAATACCTAGGTCAACTAAGTTTTTTTCTGTAACAACTATTATTTTATTTACACCAAGCTTTTCAACTTCATTATAAAGATTTTCAATAACGCCCAACCCTACATAACTTAACTGTGGAAAAATAAGCTTAGACTGCATTTCTTTCCTCCTAACTTTGAGTAATACTATTTTCCTTTCTCTTTTTACTTGTGTAAATCCTTCTGAAAATTTAAATTATTGTTTAAATTTAGTGTTTTCATAACCCACCACACGCAGCATACACCCTCAATAAAAAAAGATGACTCTATGGACAGAGTCACCTTTTATAGATGTGCTAAAAATTATACTTCAATTTTACTTAAAGTTGTTGTAAGGACTGGAACGATTTGCTTTTTACGTGAAACAACGCCTTTTAGAGTTGCTGTGTTGTTTGATAATTTTACATCGAATGCTTGCTCAACAGCAGCTGTAGCCTTACCAATTGCTACTCCAATTGAGTCATTATTTAGGATGTCTGTCACAACAAATAAAAATAAATCTAATTCTTTATCAGCAACAACCTTTGCTAAAGCAGCTTCTAGTTCATCTTGACGACCTAGTACATCGTTTGTATCAACTACATTTACTTGAGCAATTTCTACTTTTTTTGAACCCATTTCGAATTCTTTTGCATCAAGGGAAATAAGCTCAGCAATTGTTTTTGTACTTAAATCTGCACCAGCTTTTAACATTTCTAAACCGTAGTTCTCCAAGTCTACTCCAGCAATTTGTGCTAATTCACGAGCTGCCGCAACATCTTGGTCTGTGCAAGTTGGTGATTTTAATAATAATGTATCTGAAATAATCGCTGATAGCATTAATCCTGCCATCTCTTTCGTTACTTCTACACCATGCTCTTTATGTAATTTGTTTAAAATAGTCGTTGTACAACCAACTGGCTCTGCACGATAGTATAAAGGATCACTTGTTTCAAAATTAGCAATTCGGTGATGATCAATTACTTCTAACACGCGAACTTCATCAATATCGTTTGCACTTTGTTGACGCTCATTATGGTCCACTAAGATAACACTTTTAACTTCTTCTGAAACTTTTTCCACTAAACGAGGGACCGCTACTTGAAAATGGTCTAACACATATTGTGTTTCCCCATTAAGTTGACCTAAACGAATAGGCTCGGCGTTCATTCCAAGTTTATTTTTTAAGTTAGCGTAAACAATAGCAGAACAAATTGAATCAGTGTCTGGATTCTTATGTCCAAAGACAAATACTTTCTCCATTTTTACTCCTCCTAGCCGTTAGTAGAAATTCAAGGAAATCAATCTTAATATCTTATGATTACCCAAATTATAGTTTATCATATCCCTGGCATCTTTCACTCACAAAATTTCAAATCTACGAATTTCAAGGTACTTAACACCTCTTATTTTCGAATATTTGTAGCATCATGGAGAATTACGTCTTATTTTGTAGTATTTCTTTATGAATAAAAGATAATCAGATGCTTCTCTTGTTAATAAGTAATTTTCTAAAAATACTCCAGTGTATCCTTTTTTATTAATTTACTAGAATATGGTTTACTAGTAATGTGTGGTAATGTGCTTGAAAAAGACAACTTAGAAAGAAAAGGAAGTGTATGAATTTGGACAGTAGTGATAGGTCAATTTTTAAAATTTCAGTAGGGATAGCTGCCGTATTTGTTTTAATAGGGGTGCTTATTCCTAACCAATTAAGTGCTGCAATGGGAGTAGCACAAAGCTTTGTACTCGAGTCGTTTGGCTGGTTTTATCAACTAGTTGCAACGTTCTTCCTCGGCTTTGCTATTTTTATGATCTTTAGTAAGTACGGAAAAATTAAACTTGGAAAACAAGATGCAAAACCGGAATACAGTCGACCCACTTGGTTTGCGATGTTGTTTTCGGCTGGAATGGGGATTGGTCTTTTATTTTATGGTGTTTCAGAACCAGTTGCTCACTTTGCAACTCCTCCACTAGGAGACGGAAGCACAGAACAATCTGCCATGTTAGGTATGCGTTATACGTGGCTTCACTGGGGCTTACACGCGTGGGCTATTTATGCCATTGTTGCATTAGCTCTTGCTTATCAAAAGTTTAACAAAGGTGCTCCTGGATTAATGAGTGCAACACTTTACCCTGTGCTTGGTGAAAAGGTGAAAGGTCCAATCGGGCGTACGGTTGATGTAGTAGCCGTATTTGCCACATTATTTGGTGTAGCAGCATCACTTGGATTAGGCTCACAACAAATCAATGCTGGATTAGAATATCTCATTGGTATTCCAAACAACTTTATGGTTCAGATGGTGATCATGGCGATCATCACTATTCTTTTCATCATCTCAGCAAACACAGGCATTTCACGTGGAATTAAATATTTAAGTAACACAAATATGACAATTGCCACCTTATTATTGGTTGCCATGTTAATTCTAGGTCCTACTTTATTTTTACTCAATATGTTTACTACAAGCTTAGGTACGTATATACAGAATGTAGCTCTAATGGGATTACGAATTTCTCCTTTTGAGTCCAATGAAGCAGCTTGGACTCAAGGTTGGACAATTTTCTATTGGGCTTGGTGGATTTCTTGGACACCGTTTGTCGGGATGTTCATTGCTCGTGTATCGAAGGGGCGTACCATTCGTGAGTTTACAGTAGCTGTTCTTCTAGTTCCATCACTCGTATGTGCTCTATGGTTTACTGTCTTTGGTGGAACAGGAATTTATTTAGAATTAATACAAGGATTAAATGTTTCTGGTCAAGGTCTTGAAACAGCTTTATTTTATGTATATCAACAACTGCCGTTTGGAATTTTACTTTCGATTTTAACAGTAGCGTTAATTACAACCTTCTTCGTTACATCAGCAGATTCAGCAACCTTCGTTTTAGGGATGCTGACAACAGGAGGAAAATTAAATCCTTCTAGCCGCGTGAAAGTAACTTGGGGGATTATATTAGTTGCAGCCACACTTGTACTTATGGCCTCTGGCGGATTGGCAGGATTACAAACCGCAATTATTGTTAGTGCTCTTCCGTTAACCTTTATCGTCTTAGTCATGTGTTACGGCTTAGTCAAAGCACTTAACCAAGAATTAAGCGAAAGTTCATCAAATAAACCACCGAAAAATGAAAAGTTGTTTCCAAAGAAAACAGCTAGCTAATAAAAGATAGGCAGACTGCATAATGTATGCGTCTGCCTTTATCTTTTTACTAACTTTCCATATACGACAAGCCGTCCTTTACTCTTTACTCTTTACTCATTTTCGTCTCCTTGGGTGAATTCAACTCCTTAACACAAGCTTTTATTTAAATTCTTTTGCTTTTAGTATAAATGGAAATTTTTGTATTAAAATGAAAGGGAGGGAAAAATACAGGTGAGCTTGTTCGACCAACAATAGGAAAAATAAAATTTATTGCGAGGTGTATTAACTTTAATGAAAAATAATCATTCCACGAGTACATTCGACTTACATACTCATCATGAACGTTGTGGCCATGCAGAAGGAAATATTGAAGCTTATATTAAAGCTGCTATTGAGAACGGCTTAGATGTGATAGGCATCGCAGATCATGCTCCGTATTTTCATAAAAGTGAAGATCACCCAAGCCCTAGAATTACAATGGCTAAAAGCGAGTTTCCAAACTATGTAGAAGAGGTACTATTACTAAAAGAAAAATACAAGGATCAAATTCAAGTACTATTAGGAATTGAATGCGATTTCTTCCCTGGACAAATGGAGCATTATCAAAAGGAATTACAAAAATACCCATTTGATTATATTATCGGTTCAGTTCATTTTGTGGAAAACATTAGTATCTTTAAGAAAGGACGGTTTGAAGAACTTACTAATGAGCAAAAAAAGAATACGAAAGAAGAATATTACCACCTCATTGAGCAATCTGCATGCAGTGGTATGTTTCAAGTACTCGGTCATATTGATGCAATGAAAGCCTTTTATCCTGAGTTTTCAAAAATAGAAACTGAAGCTATTGAAAAAACCTTACCTATACTAGCAGCAGCTGATCTAGCTATTGAAATTAACACATCGGGAAAAACGAAAGATGCAGGGGGATGGTATCCTTCTGATGAAATATTAGAACGAGCCCTTTACTATGGCGTTTCAGTCACTTTCGGATCTGATGCACACGTACCAGACCGAGTCGGGGATGAACTTAGTATCGTAAAGCAACGTTTAAAGGAAATTGGCTTTAAAGAATGGGTTTACTTCGTAGGTAAAGAGCGACAAAGTGTTTATTTATAATCATATTTAACAAATAGAATTTTATAAACAACTTAGAAACCTGGCTCTTCATTCCACAAAAAAAAGATGCCATAAAATTATCTGTTGTGGCATCTTTTTTCTTTGTCTTTTGAATTAATTGTTTTACACAAAAATATTTCGACTAGGTAAAAAACCTAATTTTCTTGCTTCATATTCTAGCTCTTCACGGAACTTCGGGTGCGCGATGTTTATTAATGCTTCAGTTCGTTCACGAACTGTCTTACCTTTTAACTCCGCAACACCGTATTCTGTTACAATGAGATCTACATCATTTTTCGATGTAGTCGTAACAGCACCCTGTGGCAAAGTAGGTACAATCTTTGAAATGGTGTCATTCTTTGCCGTAGAATACAAGCAGATAATTCCTCGTCCGTTCTTTGCTAACCTGGCGCCTTTAGCAAAGTCAGCTTGCCCCCCTGATGATGAGTAGTACTTTCCTTTTACCGTTTCTGAGTTGCATTGTCCTAAAAAGTCTACTTCAACTGTTGCATTGATTGAAACGAGGTTATCGATTTTTGCTATAGTGCACAAATCATTGGATTTCTCGCAAGGGAGCATAAAAAGGTCTTCATTTTCATGCATAAAGTCATAAAGTCTTTTTGTTCCAAAAGCGAAAGTCATTGTCGTCTTCCCTTTATATAATGACTTTCTTTCATTTGAAATTGCTCCCGCTTCATAAAGGTCAACTATCTTATCAGGAAGCATCTCAGTGTATACGCCTAAATCTCGATGGTCAGTTAAAAATTCCATAACGGCATTAGGCATCGCACCAAATCCAATCTGAAGCGTATCACCGTCATTAATAATTCCCGCAATTGTTTTCCCTATCTTTTCATCCTTCTCCGTGAGTACAGGATTAGGTGCAGCTGGAAGCTCTTTATGATTTTCAATTAGTGCGGTCACTTGACTAATATGAACTTTATTTTGTTCTCCGTATGTTCTTGGCATACATTCATTTACTTCAAGAATAATCTGTTTAGCATCAGCAATCAAAGCAGACGTATAAGCAGGACTTACTCCGAGTGAAAAATATCCTTCATCATCCATTGGTGAAACGACTGCCATGACTACGCGTTCTTTTGTTACTTGTTTTAATAAGGATGGGATATCGGAAAAATGGTTAGGCAATAAATCTACCTTTCCATCATGAAAATCAGCTCGGTCAAATCCACCTAAAAACAATGATACTTGTTTAACCCTGTCTTCTCTAATATCCAAAGTGGGATAAACAGGTAGCATCCTATAAAGACGGTTTCCACTTAACTCGTTATGTTTAGGAAGAGCTTTAAGTAAAGCTGGAGGCTCTCCAGCCATTACTGGTAGTATGATATCGGTATTAGGTTCTATAAATTGTACGGCTTCTACTGGCGTTTTAAGCTTTGCTGCA
Source organism: Alkalihalobacterium elongatum (assembly GCF_019024285.1). Classification (GTDB taxonomy): domain Bacteria; phylum Bacillota; class Bacilli; order Bacillales; family Bacillaceae_F; genus Alkalihalobacterium; species Alkalihalobacterium elongatum. The sequence goes on along the minus strand of NZ_WMKZ01000022.1, from coordinate 68,304 downwards.
TATTCTTTGTTAAAATTCATCTCGAATCTCCTCCTACCCATAACTGTTTTTTCATAGCTTAACTAGCTTTTTCTTCCTTTTCGCCCTCGTCATCTTTGTTCGTTTTTGCCTTAAACAAGCTCGTTTTTTCAATTAAGAAGTATAAAATAACCCCTGCAATTAATCCGTATGTTGCACCGTGTACTGCTAGAACAACAGCCATGATCCCTGCTACCCCACGTTCTGTTGTTGTATGAACTTGTTCAACACCAACACTGATACATACGTAAGCAGTAATTATTAATGTTAATGATAGAGCGATTGGCAATACTGGTTGAAATAAGCTGACTAGCGGTAGAATAAATAATGCAATAAACCCTGCAATCCAGAACGTTCCCATTCCACTATGAATAGAATCCATTGCTTTGCGTCCATGCATATAACGTTCTACTAATGTCGCTTGAACAGGTGTCCATAATGGTCCAGCTAACCCTGGGTATGGAGCAAAGAATGCATGAATTAAGTTACGGATTGATGTAACAAGGTGAACACGGTTTACGTTCGTATCAATCAGTTCATCCTTACGTTTAGCATCAGCACGTTGTAAAAGTGTCTTACCGACAATAATGTCACCAAAGGCAATAATATAGGCAATAATCGCTGTAGGCACAGCCATTAAAAATATTTCATATCCAGGAAAACCAACTGCAAATGGGAGATAACTCCACATTCCAACAAAGTCAGGCTTCGTAATTCCCCACTCTACATTGGCTAACGGGTACTCACTTACCATCCAACCAATAACCATCGCAATGACCATTGCTGGAACCAGACCATAGTCAGCAATCGATTTAGCAAGTTTGTTCTTCTCTACTAAATGTTTAAAAGATAAAGAGAATAAAATATAAAAAGCAACTAAACTTCCGATAATTAAAGAAATTGGAGTATTCATTAATCGGCCGCCGTGTTGAATTTCACCCATTAGTGCAGCAAGTCCTGCCCCAATTAAAATACCAGCTTTTAATGAATTAGGAACAAGTTCTACTAACCTTCCTCCTAATTTTGTAATTCCCATGATAAAAAAGATCGCAAATACTATGAATTGTAAAGCAAATAGGGCTTGAATAGCTTGTGGGCCAGGCTCAAAATTCCCTAAGAAGAGTAATACAACTGGAATAGCTGGTGTAATCCAACCAGGTACCATTGCTACCCCTAAAAGTGTAGGAAGCATAAATCCAATGCCTCCAATAACGATATAAGCTAACGCTACTTGATAAGGAAGGCCTAAATACTCTGTTAGTAACGGGATCATCCCTAAACTAACAACAAACATGATTAGTGCTTGAATAAACTCTGCTTTTTCCCATCTGTAATGGACAAAAGGTAACCTTACTTTAAATGGTCCTACTGGCCAATACGGCTGTTCCTGTCCTTCTTTTCTTTCATAAATCGGCATACTGTTCCCCCACTCTTCTTTTTTAGTCTTCTCTTAAGTAAAACGCTTTCAAAATACTAGAAAACATTCGCTTAAGTTAGAAAGAGACTTTTTAGTATTTAATCTTCTCTATTATTTTAATTTTATGAAAATTTAGGTTATAGCTGTTTTAAATTTTTTGGATATTCTCTTTAAAATTTTTGCTCATTTGCTTTGGACATTTAATCTTGAAAATAAACTCCGATACTCACTAGGAGTAACGCCTTCTAATTTTTTAAAGGTAGTTGAAAAATAAGCTGCACTTGAAAACCCATGATTACAAGCAATAACTTCAATAGGTAACATAGTCATCTTTAATTGATTTTTAGAACGATCAACTCGATATCTCATTAAATATTCAACATAGTTATAACCTGTCTCTTCTTTAAACATACGACTGAAGTGAGACGGACTTAAATAAACAAGGTTTGAAACTTCTTTTAGAGTAATGGATTCGTAAAAGTTCAATTGGATAAATTTCTTTGCTGTTTCTATAGGGTTAGCAAGATCCGTTTCAAAACTATCGTTCGCACCACTTTTTCGTTGTAATTCGTGTACACTTTCTCTGGCTGAATTTTGGGAAACAATGCGGCTGAAGGTAGACAATAATTCACTCTTAACAACAGGTTTTAATAAATAACCAGAAAACCCTGCGTTAATACATCTTTGTACAGTATCAAACATTTGTAGATGAGTCAGTACAACTACTGGCACATTTGGATACATTTCTAATACCTTTTGGCCAAATTCAATTCCATCTCCATCAGGTAGAGATACATCTAGAAACAATACAGACGGTTCTTTTTGTTTTACCATTTGCATCGCTTTATTAGCCGTTTCTGCTGATCGAATTGAGAAATAGTGATACGGAGTTTCTTCTAAAAGTGACTTGATCACTTGGTTACTTTCTATATCATCAACTATTAAAATATCCGCCATATGCATCTCCCTCCCTTTTTTAGGTCACAATATCTTCACTAAGAAGCAATATAACGTAAGCCGTTTAATACTTTATGAGCACATACTTAAGGACTAATGATGTTGTCCTTTAGTTTCTTTCTTAATATCTTTCCTGTTGGACTTTTAGGGATACAATCGAGAAAAACATATTTCCTTGGTCGTTGGTAACTGGATAGCTGATCGTGATATTTACAAAACCGATCTAACTCTTGAAAGCTGATTGAACGGTCGCTCGGGACGATATAGGCTACAACTATTTGGCCCCATCGTTCATCTTCTTCACCAATAATAATAGCTTCACTAACTTTTTGGTGCTCTATTAACACTTTTTCAACCAATTCTGGATAGATTTTTTCTCCCCCTGATATAATCATATCGTCGACACGCCCAACTATATTAAGATCTCCTTCCTCATCAACAAACCCGAGATCACCTGTGTAATACCAACCTTCATAGATAAACTGCTTCGTTATATCTGGCCTGTTCCAATACCCCTTAAACGCTTCTGGTGATTTCATGTTTACGATGATTTCACCTATCTCACCAATTGGAACTACTTTTGGAGAGGATGAGACTTCCTTTTCATAATTTGGTGAAACGAGCTTTATATGTTGATGAATACCTGGCTTTCCTGCGGTCCCAGGTTTTCTCCTAACGTCAGCAGAATATGTAAATGTATAAATTTCTGTACTTCCGTATTGGTTTACAATACGTTCAGGGTTCATTAACTCATCACATTTATTCATTAATTCTTTTGACATTGAAGCACCCGAGTAAACCAAAGTATGTAATGAAGAGAAGTCCACTTCATCTGCATATGGATGTGAAACCATGTCATGGTACATCGTTGGGGTTTGAAAAAGACAATTAACTTTTTCATTTTCGATAATCTGTAAAGACTCAAGACTATCAAAATCAGCTAGGGCATAATAGGTTCCGTTTAGGGCAGTTATTGCCTGCAATGAACGTAAGCCAATTACATGATATAAAGGAAAAACTCCTAACGTTGTATCAAAACGTTTATAACCACATTGAACAATATGAGCCATTGCCGAAGCATATTCGTTTTTATGGGTACGAGGAACTCCTTTTGGAACTCCTGTTGTTCCAGATGTATAGTAAATAATGGATATATCTTGGTCTTGAATACTCACACGATCATAAGATGTCAAACTATGTTCTTCTAATTCTTTGAAGCTCATATCAGCAAGAAGATTATTTTCCTTTATACTAATAAAAATAGGACGCTCTTTAAAGATATGCTTCATAATTAAATGTTCACTAGCATCTTCAAAAACAACAAACTTTGGTTCAACATCTTGAATACAGTACATGATATCCTCATGTGAAAGCCTGAAATTAATCGGAGTAAATATCGCACCAAGCTTTTGAACAGCCCAAAATAATATGACCGCTTCTACTCTATTTTTTAAGAGCGCCATAACACGATCTTGCTTTCCTAATCCAAGTTTTTGGAGTGAAGCTGCTAGTCTATCTACTTTTCCATTTAGTTCATCGTAGGTTAACTTGCGGTTACTATCAATTACAGCAACACGATTACGACTTCTCTCTACAGAAAATTCAAAAAAATTCCTCAAGTCCATTGCACTACCTCCATATGCTGAACATTTAAAATCCCCGTTGCATAATTTTCTATTGTGACGGGGAGTAATACACCTTACTTATTAAGTTTATACAATTAATGGGATTAAGACAACGCAATTTATTGGAAAAGCAGCTTATATACTTTTCTCGGACGTCCCCGACTCCCTATTTGCTCTTCTCTAACAATAGTAGCTAGACCTAATTTTTCTAGTTCTGTGAGTATACGACGTGCATTTCTTTCTGTCCGGTTTAGCCATTGTGCCACTTCACTAGCTGTAACACTTTTCGTCTTATAGCGTTCTGAAATGGCTTCGATTTTTGAAACGACTTTTGGGTTCAGTTGTGCTTCTTTAAACTTATCCTCCCACTCTTCCCCCCATTTTCTTTCTACGTAGGAAATCATTTCGGTTTCGTCATTTTTAAAATATTCATGAACTTCCTTTTTTTCGTTCACACTTACGATAATCGGTTCATTATATTCCCTGGCATGCCTTAATGCACTTCGGACATTCTGTTCTGCATGATAAGCAGTTAATCCATAACCAATTCCTACTCTAATATGAAGTTTACTTTGTAAAAATACATCATCTAACAATGAGAAGCGTGTGCTGTCGTTAAAACGGATATCTACTTCTCCTCTAGTTGTGTACACAAAAAAGAGACCGTCACCAATTTGTACAAAGGATCCTTGTACTTTTTTTGCATGATGTAATAAAACATGCTTTAAATCTAGTTCTTTATGCTTCATTTCATAAGAATAATAATGTTCCTCTAAGCTCGTATCAGAATGGATAACCTCAATACCTAAAATGGCAATCTGTGATTGTCGGTACCAACTTGACTGCCCTCGTTCTTTTAATAATGTCAGTTCTCTTTTAACGGCTGCTTCTGAAGGGATTACTCGATAACAAGGAATACCTAATTTTTTTAATTGGATATGTACTTCCTTAATACAGGTTACAGCCACCTTAGTTTTTCCTTGTTCATATAGATGTTGATGAAATTTAATAATTTCTTCTGCTGGCTCGTATCCCAAATAAGAATATGTGTAGATATTTAGTGAATTTAACGAATGCGCTTCTTGTAATTGCATGACAGCTTCATGTTGGATCGTATCTAAACTTAACTCTTTGACCGTATTTTTTTCCTGAAGTAAGATTTCTAGGAATGTTCCTAATAAACTTGATCCATGTAGAGTCAAATATGTTGCTACTTCAGCGTTAATTAACTTCTTATTTAACGCAAAATAATACGGAGCTTGTCCAGAAAACAGCCATTGATCAATTCTCCCATTATTAGCTTGAATAATTTGCTCTGTCTCTTCTGTTTTTTCATAAGAAAAGGGGACTAGCTCCATGTTCTCATTCCTCGAAAATTCTTCTGCATAGTACAAGATTTGCTGTACAGAATCTTCAGGACCAACAATTGCAATCCGAACTTTCATTTTCTGTTTTCACCTGCTCTTATTAGACATCTAAACGATATCTAAATATGATTTACGACTTTTTTTAATAAATTTGAATTCTCACTTATTTCTTCATCTCGCAACTGGAAAAGTGTGTCAACAACAACTTGTGCCATCAACTCAATTCCAACTGGTATCGCCTTCTCATTCAGCGTAAATTTAGGATCATGAAGCGGTTTTTGCTTTTCTAATCCAGGAATTGCTGATCCTAACCAAAAATACGCTCCAGGATATTTCAATAAAAATCGACTGAAATCTTCTCCACCTAAACAAGGCTCTACTAAAGGTGTGGACTGTGCTCCTAACAATTCATGAGAAGTACGCATTACACGGTGCGCCCATTTTTCATCATTTATAGTTGCAGGGTACCCATCAAAGTATTCAATCTTTGCTTTTGCTCCCATCGATTGTGAAACACCTTGAACAATTGAGAAAAACCGCTCCTTAACCATCTGTTTTGTTTCATTTTTAAATGTACGGACCGTTCCCTCAAAAGTAACCTTGTCAGCAACTACATTATATCGGTATCCACCTTCGATTTTTCCAATTGTTAATACTGTTGCATCTACAGGGTTAACATTGCGGCTTACAATGGTTTGTAAATTAGAAATGACAGTATTAGCCACAATAATTGCATCTACAGCTTGATGCGGCATACTAGCATGGCCCCCTGATCCTTCGATTTCCACTTTAAACCGGTCTGAAGCTCCCATCATCGGTCCAGGACGGACACCAATTTGTCCGACTGGTAAATCAGGCCATACATGTTGAGCAAAAATAACATCAGGAGTATGTTCAGCAAATACTCGATCTTCCATCATTGGTTCCGCTCCACCAATTGGTGTTATTTCTTCTGCTGGTTGAAATACAAGTAGTACTTTCCCTGGAAGTTTATTTTTTGTCTCATTTAAAATACGAGCCGCCCCTAGAAGCATTGAAACATGGGCGTCGTGTCCACAAGCATGCATTTTCCCAACTACTTTTGATTCATACGAAAGGTTAGTTTCCTCAGTAATTGGCAAAGCGTCCATATCAGCTCGTAGTGCTACTGTCTTACCAGGCCGGCCGCCTTCAATGACACCTAGAACTCCAGTTTTGGCATAACCAGTTGTAAAGGAAATCTTATATTCACTTAGCTTTTGTTGTATTTTTTTTGACGTATCAAATTCTTCACCACTTAATTCTGGATGCTGATGAAATTGGCGCCTTAATTCAATAATTTCTTCTGCTATCTTCTCACCTTTACCTTTTAATATTGGTCTCATTGCACCTTCTCCTTGTTGAAATCAATTTATGTACTCATAAAATAAGACAGGCATAACCTTGTATCTAAGATAACTAAATGCTAAGTTCATAGTTCAATTGAACCCATTTATTACTTGTTTTATATTAAAGGAAAGTTTCCTTTATTATTCCTTTATTATAAATGATCTTTCTTAAAAAGCAAAACAAAGAAGAAGGCTAGCTGCTCCAATATGAAACAAATAGCCTTAAACTACTAATAATCTATGCCATTATCCCCGTTTCTTCTTTCCTAAAGAAACTCTTCATTGCATGAAATACGTCTGCTTTTTCCTTCAAAATATAATGACGGAAACGTTCATCCTTAATATTCTTATACGCGGACATTAAAGTTGAGTGACGACTGTATTGGTTTACTTCACCATATCCAAACATACTTGATACACCCATTAACTCATTCACTAACTTTAAGCAGCGAGCATTATCTGATGTTAAGTTATCACCATCCGAGAAATGAAATGGGTAAATATTGTAACGCTTTGGATCATACTTGCCATCTACAAGTTCTAATGCTTTCCGATAAGCTGACGAACAAATGGTTCCACCACTTTCTCCTTTTGAGAAAAAGTCCTCTTCAGAAACAACTTTAGCCTCTGTATGATGTGCAATAAACTCAATATCAACGGTTTCGTACTTTGTTCTTAGGAAGCGAGTCATCCAGAAGAAAAAGCTTCGAGCCATATACTTTTCCCATCGGCCCATACTTCCACTAGTATCCATCATTGCTAAAACAACAGCTTTTGATTCTGGCTTTACTTTTTCACTCCATGTTTTAAAACGCAAGTCGTCATTATAAATCGGAACAATTCCAGGTCTTCCTTCTAATGCATTTCTTTTTATTGCAGAAAGAATGGTTCTTCGTTTATCGATATTTCCCATTAACCCTTTTCTTCGAATATCGTTAAATTCGATCTCTTCAACAATAATTTCATCTTGTTCTTTTCTTTGTAGGTTTGGTAGCTCTAATTCATTAAACAACATCTCTTGAACTTCCATGATTGAAACTTCAGCCTCATAATAGTCCTCTCCTGCTTGGTCTCCAGCACCTTGGCCTTTTCCTGGTCCTTGTTGACGAGCCGCATTAGGATCCCTTGCTACAACGTCACCTACTTTACTGTCACCTTTTCCTTGCCCGACATGTTTGTTTTTTTCGTAATTGTAACGAATTTTATATTCATCTAGCGACCGGATAGGTATCTTAATAACCTCTCTACCGTTGGACATAATAATATTTTCTTCACTTACTAAATCAGGTAGGTTTTTACGAATTGCATCTTGGACTTTTTCTTGATGTCTTCTTTGATCTTGGTATCCTTTACGGTGGAGGGACCAATTCTCCTGTGAGACGGCATAGTTGATTTTGTTATTTTTCATTTTTATTCCCCTCCTTGATTTTTGTACTCTCTCTCTACACTACTTTTCACAATTAAATTTGTATTCACAACCTTCAACGTCTCTACATATAATACTTTTGAGACTGCCCTTTTTAGTTATTCTAATAAAACAATAACTAAAAGAGATGCTTACTCTATCCTATGCAACTAGACAAGAGAGTTGACAATAAATTCTGACAAATTGAGTTCTTTTTTTTATGGACAAGTTACTCTTCCTACTTTTTCGTTCCTATCTATAACGATAACTATACGCAATTACTCCGCTTTCATGTCTATATAATTGGAGTAATTAACAAAATAATCGATTGGTCTTAATTAAAATGTCTGATTTATTTATTTTTGAAACTTTTCCTGGTGAAATAACGTCTATAGTATAGTAGAAAGATAAGTCTGTAAGCACTGCATAAAAGATAGTTTTTATGGCTAAATATATATAATGGCAACATTATAGAATTGGAGGTTCCTATGAAAAAATGTTCAGTAACGCTTCTAATTCTCACCTTTTTTATTTCACTAATTATTCCAGAAGCATCTGCTCAAAATAAACCAAAACAAAACGTTACATACGATATAAACGGAAGTACAGTCACGCTCCAATGGGATGAGAAGCTAACAGAAGACTATAAGATTGATATTCGTGAGTGGAACTACTACGAAGGATTTCTAGATATTTATTATCGTCTAGTTGAACCAGACCCTTTAGAAGCCAAGCAACCATTTGATCAAATAACAAAAAGTAAACAGCAGCTACCAGTTGAGTATAAACAAGGAGATACAATAAGGATTTTTAATGAAGACGTTGTTTTTGAGTCTCTTGGCTATTATGAGGATGTTCCTCATAATAAAACTTGGACATTTACGTTTAGTGATCAAATCAACCCTGATACAATAGCTCCAAACACCCTCTTTGTTCTTGATTCTATAGGAAATAAAGTAGACAGCTTAATTATTAATGATAATGAACAAACGGTTACCATATTGCCACCTCCAAGCCGCTACTTAGAAAGTGAAACCTACAGTATTTACTTTACAGCCATGCTGAAATCGGTCTATAATGCCCCACTAGTTAATGGCTATAAATTAAGTTTCACTATTAACGGCGAAGAAAGTCACGACACTTACGATGAACTGGCTAATGGTTTGTCTCATAAAGGGAAAATACGAAAATCAGTAAACAATGAGCTCACTGGAAATAACTCATTTGATATTATTAGTATTAATGAAAACCAAGATCAGTTTAATTCACCAATAGAACTCGAAAACCCCTTCATTTATACTCCTATGTCTTTTTATACTAAAATAAAAGAAATCATGATTAAAATGTATACACCCCCAGTCTACTATTGACTGAGGGTGTCTTTTTATTGAACTATCGGTTCAATAAACTACCTACATAACGAAGTAAATCATTCGCCGAGACGGAATTGTAACCATGTTCATCTATTAACCTTGCAATAACTTCATTTACTTTTTTCAATTGCGACTCATCAGGAGTTTTTGTTGAAGTTGTAATCTTAACAATATCTTTTAAGTCAGCAAATAGCTTTTTCTGAATTGCTTCTCTTAAGCGTTCATGAGAATTGTAATCAAATTTCTTCCCTTTTCGTGCATAAGCAGAAATACGAATAAGAATTTCCTCACGGAACGCTTTTTTAGCATTTTCAGAAATTCCGATCTGTTCCTCAATCGAACGCATTAGCTTCTCATCTGGTGACATTTCCTCACCTGTTAATGGATCATAAAGCTTATTTTTATTACAATAAGCTTCAACATTATCTAGATAGTTATCCATAAGTGTTTTCGCTGATTCGTCATACGAATAAACAAATGCTTTTTGAACTTCTTTTTTCGCAATGTCATCATATTCTTTCCGTGCAATCGAAATAAAGTCAATATATCTCTCGCGGTCTTCTTTCGAAATTGAAGCATGTTGATCTAATCCTTCTTTAATAGACCTTAGCACATCCAATGCATTGATAGATGTCATTTCCTTACGAATAATTGCCGAGGAAATACGATTAATGACATATCTTGGGTCGATTCCTGTCATACCTTCATCAGGATACTCTTTCTTTAACTCCTCTAAGTCTTGATTGTTAAAGCCTTCGACAATTTCGCCATCATATAGCTTCATTTTCTTTACAATATCAACACTTTGTTTCTTAGGCTCTTTTAGTCTTGTTAGGATCGTAAAGATCGCAGCTATTCTTAAAGCATGTGGTGCAATGTGTACATTAGAAATATCGCTATCTTTTATCATTTTCTTATAAATTCGCTCTTCTTCACTAACTTTCAGATTATACGGAATTTTCATTACAATCATCCGAGAGTGAAGTGCCTCGTTTTTCTTATTAGCAATAAACGATTTGTATTCTGATTCATTTGTATGAGCTACAATTAATTCATCTGCAGATATAAGTGCAAATCGACCGGCTTTAAAGTTCCCCTCTTGAGTAAGAGATAGTAAGTGCCATAAGAACTTTTCATCACACTTTAACATCTCCTGGAACTCCATTATCCCTCGGTTCGCCTTATTTAATTCCCCGTCAAACCGATAGGCACGAGGATCAGATTCCGATCCATATTCAGCAATCGTTGAAAAGTCAATACTTCCTGTTAGATCTGCAATATCCTGTGATTTTGGATCTGAAGGACTAAACGTTCCAACACCAACACGTCTATCTTCTGATAAGAAAATTCTTTCAATTAGAACATCCTCAATTCGGCCACCGTATTCTTTTTCAACCCTCATCATATTAAGAGGAGATAGATTCCCTTCTATTTTAATTCCATACTCTTCATAGAAATCCCCTCTTAGATGCTGTGGAATTAAATGAAGCGGATCCTCATGCATTGGACAACCAGCAATGGCATAGACAGCGCCTGCATCTGTACGTGTATATTGTTCTAACCCACGTTTTAGCATTGTAACTAGCGTCGATTTACCACCACTTACAGGTCCCATTAATAGCAAAATACGCTTTCTTACATCTAAACGCTTAGCGGCGGAATGAAAATATTCCTCTACAAGCTTTTCAATCGACTCTTCTACCCCATAAATTTGATCACTAAAAAAGTTATACTTTTTCTTGCCGTTTTCTTCTTCAACACCTGCATCTTTAATCATATTGTAAACACGAGAATGTGCAGTTTGAGCAACCTGTGGATTTTCCTTAATGATCTGTAAGTACTCAGCAAATGTACCGCGCCAATGTAGTTTCTCTTCTTCTTCCCGGTGGTACCTAATTCTACCTAAAATATCCATATATTTGGTCCTCCTCTCAAGTCTAAACATTTGCCGTTGTTAATTCATCCTATGCACGCAATAACATAATCATGCCCTTGATTCTAGATTCATTGACAAGTAGGATACTTTTTACAAGATAGATAAAGTGAAAATTTTTAGTGGGCGGTTTCTCACTCCTCAATGAAAATTATTTGAACCAATTGGGTTGTTACTGTGCCCTACGTAGGTCACACACGTCGCTACAGGAAGTGGCGATTTTAGTGAGTGTTCCATCGTCTACCACTTAGTCGCTTCCCCAAGGCTTGAAGTGGGAGTCTTAGTACAAGCTAAACAGAATAAACTGTCGGATTGCGTTAAAAGAACTAGTTTCATAGTCCTAAATCATATAAAATATGAAAGATAAAACACTAAAGAGAAGAGTGAACAACATGCGTATCGGAACTGGTTTATTTCTAACCGCAGTCCTTTTAGTTATCTTCTCATTCATGACGATTAACACTGTGAATGAAATGTCCAATATACAGTCAATCCAATCCGTTTTAGATGAACACATTAAAATAAAAGAAGTTCAATTATCAACTAATAGCTACATGTATGATCGCCATGGAAATTTAATTTCAGAAGTATATCAAGCTGTAAATCGTATTTACTTACCTTTTGAAGACATCCCCCAAACCGTTATTAATGCATTTATTGCAACAGAAGACAGGCGATTTCTTGAGCATAGAGGATATGACCCTGCATCGATCGTAAGGGCTTTTATAACAAATTATAAGAATAATAGTATTGAAGAAGGCGCAAGTACTATTACGCAACAGCTTGTTCGAAATTTATTTCTATCCCATGACCAAACTTATGACAGAAAACTTAGTGAACTATTATATGCTTACAAACTTGAGCAATTGTATACTAAAGAAAAAATTATTGAGCTTTATATTAACACCATCTTTTTTCACAATGGTGTATACGGTTTTGAAGCTGCCAGCCACTATTATTTTAGTAAACCGAGTAATGAATTAACTCTAGCTGAAATTTCATTTTTATGTGCGATACCGAATAACCCATCTCACTACAATCCAGTCAAAAACAGCCAAAATACTAAACTACGGCAACAATGGATTTTAGAAAAAATGTTAGAAGCAGAAGCCATTGGTCAAAAAGAGTATGAAAAAGCAATTGATGAACCAATTCAATTAGCATTATCGAAGAAAGTTGATCTCTATCCTGACTATGTCACGTATATACACTATGAACTAACCCAGCTTATTGCCTATAAAGAAGGGTACAAACAGCAACTAGAAAATGCTACTTCCGAAAGTAAACGAGCTGTACAACAAAAGTTGGACGAACGAGTCCAAAAGATGTACGAGAAAGGTATTCGAATTGAAACCGCTTTGGACCCTGATCTTCAGCGCAAATCAATTGAAGCGACCGAAAGAAATTTGCCAAATAACGATATACAGAGTTCAGCTGTCATCATTCACCACCCAACAAAAGAGATTGTTGCCATCACTGGCGGCCGAAATTATAAAAAGTTTGATTTCCACCGTGGTTATCAAGCATTTAGACAACCTGGCTCAACAATAAAGCCTTTGCTCGTTTACGCTCCTTATATTGCTGAACATAGCGTTTCTAATCAAAGTTCAGTGAATGCTGATAACTTTTGTAAGAAAGATTATTGTCCGAAAAATTTTGGTGGGGCTCAGTACGGTATTGTTTCGCTTGAAACTGCCTTTAAGCATTCCTATAATACTCCTGCTGTTCGAATTCTTGATAGAACTGGAGTTGATACATCTTTTCGCTATTTAGATAAATTCAGTTTCAGTCGTTTAATTCCTAATGATTATCGTTTATCTGCTGCGCTCGGTGGATTTACAAACGGGATGTCACCTCTTGAGTTAACGAAAGCGTATACGACTTTTGCGAATGATGGAATATACCAAAGTTCTTATGGCATACGAAGAGTTACAGACCTTAAAGGAAATGTTCTATATGAATGGAATGAAACTCCGCAGCATTTATGGAACTCGAGTGTCAATCAACAAATGAAGGTTCTCCTTAATAAAGTAGTAACTGAAGGTACTGGTAAAAGAGCAAATCAACCAAGCACATATATCGGTGGAAAAACGGGGACTACAAATTCATTTCATGACATTTGGTTTGTCGGCATCAAAGACGATTACACTGCGGGTGTGTGGGTAGGAAAAGATCAGCCTTCCTCCCTTCAATCGATTTATAGTAGGGGTCCACACATAGTAATTTGGAGAGATATTATGCGTAATATAAAGTGAAACTTTTTTTGAGTGGGGGTTTTCCTTCATCCCCCACTATCAAAGTAAGTTTTTCCGTTCCGATTTCGTGGAGAAACGGCTGTTTAATTTAATAATCTCGACGTTATGGAACTGCTTTTTATTTTAACTCGAATTTTTATAAGGGTAAACTGGCAATAAAGCTGTTATAAAGCTTTAACGTTGCATAAGCAACACTAATAATAAAAGTAAACCAAAATAGTAAGTGAAACATAATCAACCCAAACATATGTAGTGGTGTTAAGGAATGACTTAATTTATATAAAAAGAATACAAAATAGAAAAAGGTAGCTGTAACAAAAACTATAATAATTACTACGATAGAATGAAAAAAGATAAGTGCAATCAGACTAGATATTAAGTATATCCAAGTACCCGAACGGATTTTGTTTAGTTCATCACCTTTTTCATCCTGAGAAAAAAATAACAAAGACAGCTGAACTACTGTATCAGCAATCAATTTTAAAGCCGAAAATACCATAAAGAAAAATAGTAATAATAAAAATAATAACGTTATTTTAATTCCACTCTCAGAGAAAAATTGCATCATCCCATCATATATACCTAATATCTCAAGTTGATTAACAATAAATCCTTCCGTAAAAAGGGCGATCGAAGTACTATAAATTAAGATTGAAAACAAGGGAAAGTGGCTCGTAATATACTTATTTTTCATAAAAAATAACTCTCCTAATCTTTTGCTGCCTTGACTCTCTAATGAATGATCACCAATAAACAAAATGTCAGGCTACCAGATAAACTGGTGCCTGACTAAAACATTGTACCTTTATGTGTGGTGAATAACACGATATGCGTTTAATTCATTTCCTGTAGCTGGGCCTTTTTCTTTTGATTCACGCTTTTCCTGATGAGCACGTTTAAATGCATCACTATGTAACCATGCCTCATAATCTTCTTTTGATTCCCACTTCGTAAACACAACTTGTTTACCTTCTTCTGTTTCATTGTCTAAAAATAAAAATTCTAAACAGCCAGGAACATTTTTCATATTCTCAGAACTTTTTCCAAAACGATCTGCTAAATGTTGCTTTGCTTCTTTCGGTACGTGAAGCTCATTCATTACTACATACATATTGGTCCCTCCTTTATTTTTACTCTCCTATTATACACAAAAGTATGTCAATTATAGAAATTAATGGACAGTTCATAGAAAAATCATATTTCTTTCGAAGAAAACTTAGCTACATACATTCACAACACGATTATGATACATTATAATAAGGAAATAGGTTTGATTGCTTTTAAGGAGGAAAATCTACAATGGGCTTACTACTTATTCTAGGCGTTTGTGTAGCATTTCTTTCAGCTATCTTCACTGCTGGTTACGAAGAAAAGCCTCACAAAAATTAATACTTACCTAAGATAGACCTATTCTCATTTTGAGGATAGGTCTATTTTTGGTCTATGTTATATTCACTTATTATTGAAGTTATAAATTACACTAACCCACGAAACCCTTGCTGGCGGATCGCTTCATATATAACGATAGCTGCAGTATTCGAAAGATTTAAAGAACGTATTTTTTCATTTTGTGGAATACGTAGACAATAATCCTTTCGTTCCTCTAATAATTCTTTTGGCAATCCAGTCGTTTCACGACCAAAAACAAAAAAGATGTCTTTGCTTTCATCGCTATAGTCAAATTCACTATAATTTTTTGTTCCAACAGTTTCAATAAAATAAAAAAGACCTGCTGGGAATGTATTAAATAATTCATCCATAGAGTCATAATAATTTATTTTTACATTAGGCCAGTAATCGCATCCTGCTCGTTTTAGCATTTTATCATCGGTTGAGAAACCTAATGGACGAATTAAATGTAAGGAAGTATCTGTTCCCGCACATGTTCTAGCAATATTCCCAGTATTTGCTGGAATTTCAGGCTGATATAATACAATATGTAATCCCAATTTATGTACACCTCAATTAAATTTAATTTGCTATGAATTATTATACCATTTAGTTTGGGGAAGAAAAGAATTAGGATACTTATTATATTCCCATACCCCATTGCAAACACCACTATTGAGAAAAATACTCAGACAAAAAAAAGATACCCCAAAAGTTTTCTTGAGGTACCTAGTTCATTCATATGACTAAGTAATTCTGAAAAATTTATATTTGATGTTAGGCGTCCAGGCTGTTGAATCCTCGTATTTCCAATAGCGCATTCGACTATTTGTAGTTTGTGCATTGACAAGTGGTTCACCATTCTCGTCTCTAGCAACAACAATTGTAGTATGTTGCCATCTACCATCACCATTAAAATCATAACAAATCACATCACCTGGAGACAGTTCACTAGCTGACGGCATTTCTTTTCCCCTTAAGCCAGATTTTGCACCACTTAAATGCCAGCGCATGGAATGAGCAACAGACCAACTGTAGCTCCAGTTCTTGTTTTGATACCACCATCCTCTTGACCGATTAGGGTTCCCAACCATAGGGGCGCCTCCAGCTCTTAAGCATTGTGAGATAAAATTTGTACAGTTATCCGTAAACTTACGAAATTCTGGGTTGTAATCGTTCCACCATCGTTCAGCATAACGTACTGCTTCTCTCCTGTCATAGTTCCAGCGCTCTTCTGATTCCTCAACATCTGGTATCCGCTCAAGATTCGGGGTTGTTTCTTCTACATTAGAGGGTATTATTTCAACGTCATCCATTAATTCATTGCCATTAAAAGTGGCAATTCGGTGTTGAATAGATTCCTCTATATAAAAATTCCTTCGTTGTTTAATCGATTGTTGATAGTGTAGAGCATATTCTACTTTAGTTTCGTGATCGTAAGTTTGTTGCCCAAGTACCTGTGCATTGACGGTTGAATTAACTAGTTCACTATCTCTTGAATGTAAGCTAGTTAATTTTCGATCTAGACACTTCTTGTCAATTTCTGAGATGATTACATCCTCATTTCGTTTACTATCTACAAACATGTAATTTCTTTTCTCAATCAAGTGTTTCAGCTGTTCATAGTGATCTGTCATTAGGAGCAGTCCCTCCTTAAATCATTTTTCCTTACAGAAGATCCATATTCATTACTAAGAAAAGAAAGAACACTTGAAGTGGATAGCCTTGAAATCCTTTAGGAATTAAACGGTTGACCAATACCTATAAAAGACAAAAAAGACAGGATCATCTCCTGTCTCCCTAGGCTTTATGAAATTTTTTCAATTGCACCTTCCATTTGTAGGAGAATTTCTTTTTTATCTAGTCCTCCACCGTACCCTACCATAGCTCCGTTGCTACCGATTACACGGTGGCATGGAATAATGATTGGAATAGGGTTTTGGTTATTTGCTCCCCCAATTGCTCGAACTGCTTTAGGAGCGCCAATTTCTTGTGCAATCTGCTTATATGATCGTGTCTCTCCATACCCTATGTTTCTAAGTGCTTCCCAAACTTTCTTTTGAAAACCAGTTCCATAAAGATCGATCGGAAGTTGAAAGTCGTGACGTTCACCTACAAAGTACTGAGTTAGCTGTTCAATAATTGGAGAAATCTTTTCTTTATTTTGTTCAAGTTCTCCTTTAATTCCTTGCTTTTTCATCCACGCTTTAAGGGTCGGTATACTATGTTCCGATGTACCAAAGTGGATATGACATACGCCTCGTTCAGTTGCAGAAATTGTTAGCGTCCCAATTGGACTTTCCATTTCATCATAATACACCGTTGACTGAGCCGACATGTTATCCCTTCCTTCCAACTCCAGTCTTGTACCTATCTTACTGAATAAACAAAATCTTTTCCACGAACGTCAGAGCTCTTGAGAGATGATATTTAGCCCTCTATTTATCTCATCTATAACATCCGTGTCTTTTTCTTGGTCTTTCGCCTGTTTCAGCTGTTTTTCTACAGATTTGCCTCCAATAACTGCTAGTGCCCAGGCTGCAGTTCCACGAATTACAGGGCGAGGATCTTTCTTCATTAATTCAGTTAAAGGGTCAATTGCTTCAGTTTCTTTAAAGTGTGCTAATGCGATAATAGCATTTCTTTGAATTGGCTTTTTACCTCTCCATGCTCCTGATACATGACCAAACCGTTCTTTAAATTCTCGGTTACTCATCGATAACAACGGTAAAAGAAGCGGTTTTGCAATTTCTGGATCAGGCTCCATTTCTCCATGAATATGAAAATCTTTTCCTTTATTTTCTGGACAAACTTGTTGACACGTATCACACCCATATAAACGATTTCCTAATTTAGTTCGAAACCGTTCAGGTAAAAAGTCTTTTGTTTGTGTAAGGTACGCAATACATTTTTGAGAATTAAGCTGCCCACCTTGAACGAGTGCACCTGTTGGGCAAGCATCTATACATCGAGTACATGAACCACATTGCTCCTCAAGTGGTGTATCAGGTAAAAATGGAATAGATGTAATTAACTCCCCTAGGTATACATAGCTACCAAACTCTGGGGTAATAATGGCACAATTTTTTCCGCTCCATCCAATGCCCGCTCTTTCAGCTACTGCTCGATCTGAAAGTTCTCCTGTGTCTACCATGGATGTAATGTGAGCATTAGGTACTTTTTTTAAAATAAACTGTTCTAATAGTTGAAGCTTTTCTCTTAAGATATGATGATAATCTTTCCCCCACGATGCTCTACAAAAAACTCCTCGCCTCTCCCCTTTCTTACTTTTAGGGGGATCCTTCATTTTTGAAGGGTACGCTAATGCAATTGAAATAATAGACCTAGCTTCAGACATAATATTTTTTGGGTCAACTCTTTTATCTAGGTCAGGCTCTTCAAATCCAGATTCGTACCCTGATTCACGATGGGTTGTTAGTCTTTCTCTCAATGTTAAAAATGGATTAGCACTAGTGAAGCCAATTTTATCTATGTCAATACTTTTACTATATGCAATAATTTCATCTTTTAACTGGGCATATGCCATATAAAAAACCCTTTCTTTCTAAGTTACATCAATTATATGCTACACTAAATGAAAACTAAAAATAAAGAGGTGTTCTTTTGGAAGATATGGTGCAGCTTACAATAAACGAGGAAGTTAAAAGCCTTATACCTCAATTCAGTATCGGGGCTATTACCTATCATTCAATTGTCGTTTCTGATACTCCGCAAATGTTAAAAGGGCGAATACGCTTTTTTCAAGAAGAATTAGCTATTCAGCTGGAAAATAAGGAGTTAAGCGACTTTCAAGGTATTTCTGAATGGAGACGCACTTTTAAAACCCTAGGTATTGATCCTGGCCGTTACCGACCGTCATTCGAAGCTCTTTTACGAAGAATTAAAAAGAACGATTTCTTACCTTCCGTTAATTCTGCTGTTGATCTCAATAATTTTCTCTCCTTACGTCATCAAATTCCTTTTGGTATATATGATTTAAGTGCAATAGGTAATCCTGTTTTTATCCGTATAGGTACTCAAGAAGATCGTTACCTAGGAATTAATGGACGTGAGAATAATATGGAAGGGAAACTTCTATCAGCTGATGAGAAAGGTGCTTTTGGCAGTCCCATTGTCGATTCAAAACGCTCGATTGTATCTGAAGCGACCACCGCTGCCCTTCATCTCGTCTATCTCCAGCCATCGATGGATCAGGATGAATGCGAACAATTGCTTCAATCGGTTGGAAATATGTTTACTCAAGTTCATGGTGGCAGCTTTCAATGTTCAATCGTCACATAATTGGAAAATAATTCACAGAAACATTGTAGAATTTGGTTTATTTATTCGCTAAGATGGGAAATAGTAAGGTGTGACGACAATTGAAAGGATGATAGACCATGACACAAGAAAAAGTATCCGCAATATTAAATAAGCAAATTGCAAACTGGAGTGTATTATTCGTTAAGCTTCATAATTATCACTGGTATGTTAAAGGGCCTCAGTTCTTTACATTACATGACAAGTTCGAAGAGTTTTATAATGAGGCTGCTCTACATATCGATGAATTAGCAGAAAGATTATTAGCACTAAAAGGACAACCTGTTGCTACGATGAAAGAATACTTAGAAACAGCATCTGTTTCAGAAGCAACTGGTAATGAAACGGCTGACGATATGGTATCATCGATCATTCAAGATTTTGATACATTAATTGATGAATTAAAAGAAGGAATGGAAGCAGCTGACACACTTGGCGACGAAACAACAGCTGACATGCTTCTTGCCGTTCATCAGTCATTAGAAAAGCATAACTGGATGCTCCGTTCTTTCTTAAAGTAATAAAATAAGTGATTAAAATCTGGTCTCTTAATCGAGAGACCAGATTTTTTATATTCGTTAACCCTTGTTCCCTTCTTTTGTTACTTAGTGGGTTTAATTTCATAAAAAAGCTAGAACTCCCCTTGTTATTCACAGGAGTTCTAGACAATTAAAAGTTAACTCTATTTATTCTTACTTTTATTTTGAAATGAAGAAACCTCAACTAACTTATTAATTATTAATTGGAAATCATCACGGTTCGGATAATGCGCAGACTGCTCTAAAGTAATAAATGCCTTTCCTGTTGGTACTTCAATATGGTCGTAAAATTGCTTCGCTAGCTGATAGTTTGTTGTTTTATCGTGTTTTCCTTGGATGATGTAGATGGGAATATCGAATGTTGTGATTGTTTTCAAGTAATTTTTTTTACAAATCTCTGCTTGTAATGCTTTACTTTCAACTAAACTAAATTTAGCCCCAGAGATAAGTGCTTTCCAAATATCGGCTAGAGTATAGTCGGGGGATATAAAAGCTCCCCTTACAAGGTTAAAGAGATTAGGCCTCTTTATATTTTTATCCTCATAAAGATCACCTTTGTACTTAGAAATTAATTTATCAAGCTGTTCATCCTGCTCTCCCAAAAACGGCGCGTCTCCAATTTCGTCAATTACCTTTAGTGCCTTAAGATCTCCTGCATATTTAGCCAATTCTATTAACCAAGATTTAGCTAGCTTTTGAGACTCTGTGTCATGAACAACTTGAGATATTCCAACATACGCGTGAATTTTTTCTGGATGCCGCTGGGCTAATTCCGTGCCAAGTACAGTCCCCCATGACATACCTACTAAAAAAACTTTATTTTGATTAAATTTTCCTCTTAAATAATCAACGATTTCAATGATGTCAGCTAAAAATTGTTCTATTTTCATTGAAACAGGGTCTATGTCTTTAGAATAAGTCTTTCCCGCTCCCCTTTGATCATAGTAAACTGCTAAAAAACTTTCAGTTACTTCAGGAAACAAGCTTCGCGAACTAACACCAAAAGGAAAGGGAGCTCCAGGTCCACCATGCAAAAATAAACATAACGGTAAATCCTTTCTCTTTCCTTCTATTAAAATATACTGTTTAGTCCCACCAATATATAATTTTTCTAACTGACTAACTCCACCACCATCTACAAGCTGTTTACTTCTATTAACGATTCTTCTTTGAAAATAAACTCTTAAAATAAGTAAACTACTAAACACCATGAAAAGGCTGAGACAAACCGCAAGAATTATTCCCAAAACTATCTCCCACCTTACCCGTTTTGTCTATTGATCTTGTTTATTGCTCTTGTTTTCCTAAGAATAATTAAGCTATTCCTATAATAATCGACCATTCCCTTCCAATATAGAAGATATTTCATTGAAGAGAAAAAAGAACAATCAGTGTAAATTTCATACCTTTTACACAACATTTTACTTTTTTAGAGGAGTTTACGATATCAAGTAATCGTTTGTTCATACGACCGTTATTCGTGTAAAGGAATTGTTATTAGCTTGTTCTTTGTCCTAGATTTTTTTGTGCTATCATAAAAACCACCAAAGGTAGTAACAACAAATATTTGGAGGT
This sequence comes from Alkalihalobacterium elongatum, assembly GCF_019024285.1. Taxonomy (GTDB): domain Bacteria; phylum Bacillota; class Bacilli; order Bacillales; family Bacillaceae_F; genus Alkalihalobacterium; species Alkalihalobacterium elongatum. Next base: position 46,764 of record NZ_WMKZ01000022.1, on the reverse strand, counting down.
AGCATATGAAAAAGAGTATTGTTTCTTTAGTTACAGCAGCTGCAATCTATGGCACTTTTAGTTTCGGAGCTAGTACATCAGCTAAAGAAGTTATCATTGAAAAAGGTGATACGTTGTGGGGAATTGCCAAAGCAAATGATATATTAGTAGAAGATTTAAAAGAATGGAATGGACTTACTAGTGACATTATCTATCCAGAGGATCGTTTAAAAGTAGCCCTGACCGAAGAATATCTTATTGAAAGAGGCGACACATTATCTGAAATTGCCACACAGTATGAAGGAATCTCTTATCATGCTTTACAAGAATGGAATCAAATTAAAGATGCCGATTTCATCTTAGCTGGCGATACTCTAACCGTGTATTTAAAAGGAAATCCACAACAACGAAGTACACAAAGGACTTCTACCAATGAAGCTCAACCAGAAAGTACATCTGTAAATGAAACTGCGAATGTTAATGAAAATACCGTCAATCTAAATAAAGAAATCGCAACTGCTCAAGATAAAAAAGCTGAAGAGCCAGTTAGTCAAGAGCAAGAGCCAGCCCAAGAAGCTGCAGCAGAGGTGGACGAGCCTGTAAAAGAAGAAGAAGAAGCACCTAGTAATACAATACCACAGAAGATGGTGTAGCTATGGAGCTTACGATGACAGCAACTGCTTATACTGCATCTTGTGAGGGTTGCTCTGGAATAACATCGACTGGAATAAATTTAAAAGATAACCCAGATAAAAAAGTAATTTCGGTTGATCCAAATGTAATCCCATTAGGATCAAGAGTATACGTGGAAGGTTACGGAGAAGCGATCGCTGGCGATACTGGTGGTGCTATCCAAGGAAACAAAATTGATATTTTCATCCCAGATAAGCAAGATGCCATCAACTATGGTGTTCAAGAAGTTAACGTAAAAGTTTATAAATAACGAAGTGAAGCTACCATATTAAAACGATATGGTAGTTTTTATTTTTTATAGACTAGCTTTCTTTTCATCAAAAAACCTTTCCTTACTTTTTTGCATACAATAATGAACAATAAAAGTAGCTGTTCTTTATGATCAGTTCAAAGCGTATTTATGATTAATAAGAAAGGCTGGTGAGCGATAAAATGATGAATTCACCCTTTTTTTGCAGTCAATGTGGAAGAGACTTAATAGTCCAACCTAACAAAGATCAAACGAAATATTGTTCAGAATGTATGCCAAAAATGGAAAAAGTTGAAAGTAACACTTATAAAGGTTTATTAGGAGAATCCACATGGTGGCAGGGGCGCAAATAAAGCGCTTTTTTTCTTGACCGCTTCTCCATAAACGAAGAGCCTCCCAATGTAACAATACCCGAAAGACTCTCCTATCTTTTTATCCTTCTATATCTCGTTTGTTATATCCAAACAGCCCTAAGACAAAAAGAACTCCAGCTAAAAATCCCATAATAACTATAGGTAAAATCTCCATGTCTTCTACTGGAATTTGTGGAACATGAGCAAAAGGTGATATTTTCTCCATCCACTCTGGAAATTGAAGTAAAGCTCCTAAATAAACGACAAAGAACGAATACCCTAAATACAACCATGTTATACTAGTGAGTCTTGGGAAAAAGCCTATTAACAGTACGGCAAGCCCAATCATAACGTACATCGCAGGTAAATAAACGATACCTGCATTAAAGACCGAAGAAAACAATATCGTTTCCTCCATTACCGAATCCCCAGCAAACCATAAACCAAGGATAGCAAGAAATACGACCATTGTTCCAAAAATAAGCGAAACTAACAAATAGCTCCCCATTAATTTCGTACGTGATACAGCTCTAGCTAAAATATGTTCGGTCATATCCTTTTTTTCTTCGTTTCTAAGCTTTAGTATAAAAAGAAGGGCTGGAACAGTACATATAATTGATATAATTAACATTAACATCGGTAAAAATTGGTCAATTAATGAAAACCCTTCAACTGGATTTAAAAACTCTGCCATCATTTCATTACTTTCAAAGAAATATTCTAAATCCCCAAATACCGAACCATACGAAGCGCCTAAAATAAACATCCCAATTGCCCAAGCTATTATACTCGTACGCTGTAATCTAACAGCCAAACCAAATGGACTTTGCAAAAAACGTGATGCATGTTTATTACCTGGCTTAGAATGGATGAACCCTGCTCCTAAATCACGGATCGTATTTAAATATAATGTAATGAACAGCAGTACCGTGGCCACACCCAAAGTTAAAATAATCGGCCACCAATAATTGTTCACATAGGCTTGCGTTCCTACAATCCATCCGAGTGGTGAAAACCAAGAAAGAACCTCATTACTAACATCACCTACTGCACGTAATAAGTAAGCACCACCTAATACCGCAAAAGATAGACCAATCGCTCCTCTTGAATTTTCCGAAAGCTGTGCAAACACTCCAGTAACACTGGCAAAAAAGATACCAGTGGCCCCTAATGCAGCTCCATAAAGGAGAGAACCTTGTAAATCGATGCTTTCAATTTGCAAGGCAAACAACCCAAAACCCGTTAGTAAAGCTAAAATAACATTAGCACCCGATACCACAAGTACTGAAGAAGTAATATTTGATAATTTACCAACAGGCAATGATCGAATAAGCTCAATACGCCCCTCTTCTTCATCGGCACGTGTATGCCTTGTAACAAGTAAAATACTCATAATGGCTACAACGATTGCCGTAAATAATAACATCTGATGGGCTAACATGGCTCCTAAAGTGTAATTGTCTAATCCATAACCTGGACCAACCATGGCAATCATCGCAGGGTTTTTCATTGTTTCTGCAATCACTTGTCGCTCTTGTTCAGTTTGATATAAACCAGTAAAGGACGAAGTTGTAATAACCGTAATAAAACTGATTGCAATTAACCAAATAGGAAGTCGTACCCGATCCCTTTTAATAACGAGACGAGTAAGTACTCCTGTTTGATTGAATAGATCCTTCCACATTCTAGACACCTCCCACTCCATTGTTTGAAGCGGTCCCTGATCCTTCATAATGACGCATGAATAAATCTTCTAAAGTCGGAGGTGAGCTTTCTAGTTTAATTAAACCAAACTGACTAACATGCTTCATAACGGAATCTAATTCTTCCCCATCAACTTGAAAAGAAAGCCCCTCCCCTTTCTTTTCAATGTCATAGACACCTTTTAATTCATTTAATGACAAGATAGGTTGTTTCGTTTCGACAAGTAATTGCGTTCTTGTTAAGTGACGGAGTTCTTTTAATGTACCTGTCTCAATAATCCTTCCTTCTCGAATAATGCCCACTTTATCACATAACTTCTCGACTTCTGATAAAATATGACTCGACAGTAGTACACTTTTCCCTTCTCTTTTCGCCTCATTCACACGGTTTTGGAATATATTCTCCATTAACGGATCAAGTCCAGAGGTTGGTTCATCAAAGATATATAAATCCGCATCAGAGGCAAAGGCAGCAACTAGCGCCACTTTCTGCCGATTACCTTTGGAATACGTTCTACATTTTTTCGTAGGATCCAATTTAAATAGCTCGATTAATTCTTCACGGCGATTTTTATTTGTTGTTCCGCGAAGCTTCATAAATAAATCAATGACTTCACCACCAGTAAGGTTAGGCCATAAGTTTACATCACCTGGTACATACGCTACTCGCTTATGAATTTCAACTGCATCCTTCCAAGCATCCAAGCCAAAGATCTTTGCCTCTCCCTCTGTTGCTTTCAAGACACCTAGCAAAACACGAATAGTAGTGGATTTTCCAGCTCCATTTGGACCAATGAAACCGTAAATTTCGCCTTCATTCACTTCCATATTTACACCATCTAAAGCTTTGAAATTCCCAAACTTCTTCGTTAAATCCGTTGTTCTTAATATCGTCATGGGCGATGCCTCCTCTTACCTTCCTGGAATACGTTGGTTCATATTATTTAGCTAGTTATGAAATTTTTTAACTTATATAGTTCATAATATATATATTTTGTTTACTTTACAATATACTTATGAAATATTTCATTTGTTTTATTTCAAAATTTTTATTACACTTACATTGAGGTGACATAAATGGATGGGTTTCAACGACGTAGGGAATTAAAAAAGAATAATATTTTAGAGGCAGCCCTCGCCTTATTTATGGAATATGGCATTCAAAAAGTCTCCATATCTGAAATTGCCAAGAAAGCAAACGTTTCGCAAGTTACAATCTATAACTACTTTGAAAGCAAGCATAAGCTAATCCAAGATGTCTTTATTTATTATGTCGACAAAGCAGCGACTGATTTTGAACAAATCATATATAGTGACTTACCTTTTCCGGAGAAAATTAATAAACTAATCTTTGCGAAAAAAGAGGTTAGCACTCAAATCCATCAAGAATTCTATCAGTTTATGATGAAAGAATATACAACAGAGGGTAATTATATAGAAAAGATATATATTGAAAAGACGATCCCTTATTTTAAGGAATTAATTGAAGATGGCAAGAAACAGGGCTATATAGATCAAAACCTATCCCACGAAGCCATTTTGTTTTATATAAAAATGTTAAAAGATTATATGCAACAGGAAGAGGTATACCAAAAAATCTTACCGCTAACCGAAGATATTACAAACATCTTTTTTTATGGGATCTGTGGGAAAAAGGAAACATAGGCTTGTCTTACCTTTTTTTCCACGCCTGTATCTTGTACTTTATCTGTGTTAAATGCCATTCAGGAACTGAAAAAATCAAAAAATGGAATGAATGGAACGAGCAAATAGACTCTCTTATAAAATTCATTCCACCCTCTATTTTTGGCCCGAAATTAACCATCAATCTTTATCAGCACCTCTACACTAAGTCCTTACTCATGCTCATTTTCCACCAAATGAGTGTACCATTCATGAGCTCCCTCTGTGTCTTCAACAGTCTTTGTCAAAATCATATAACTCATTTCTCTTAGTAACAGTCTCACTTGTGATTTAGAATAACCTAACTCTTTACATGCTAATAACATGTAACCTAGCGCTTCTCTATTATCCAAACACTTTTCCCCCTCATTTATTATTTCACCTCTATCTTTTCCTTCTCCCTAGCATTTCCCTTTAGAAAAATTAAATTTGACAAAGATAATTATAAACTCAACCTTCCCCTTCAGTTTATTAGACAAAGTTGGGATCAGTTCCTTTACGTTTCAGTTGTTATATTTGAAAACTTTTTTACATTTATCTCTTTTCTATGCTGGTGTTCTCGAGTGCTTGTACGTCAGTTTGTTAGAGACAATAGATTGGGGCGTTTGGCGAAGGCAATTACTAAATGACTTACATAAAATTCAACAAATTTTTAAATTCGTGACTCCTTTTGCTTTCAGTTACGTCTATACCAATATGTAGAAGAATCAGATTATTGGGATAATCCTACTAGACTTAAAGACTCATTATAAAATTATTAATAATTTGTAAATAGATTTTTAAAAGAATAATTACAAGAATTATGTGGAAGTTTCAGTTAAAATAACAATATATAGGGGGAAAGATCTATGAAAACAAATAGAATCGTATTAATTGCCATCGCTTTACTTATAGCTGTAGGACTTTATGCTTTTACCTCACTATCAAACGAAGCATCGACCGAAGACATAGGATCAACGGGGACAACTGAGTCACCCGAGGAAAGTGAACAAGTCGAACAAGATAACGAAGAACCGATAGTAGGGGATATTCCATCTGCTGAAGAAGTAGCTGAAGAATTTCCTTTAGACTTATCAGAATATGAAGTTCAAAAAGCCATTCATCACATGTCTCATCAAAAAGTCGCAGCTAATAAGAAATGGGGACATAAGCGTATAACCGAAGAGAGGATTGAAAGGTTAATAGAAGTAGTCGAAGCAAACAACTATACCTATAGGAATACTTATCTAGACATACTCAAAAGATGGAAAGCTGGAGACTTTCGTCAAGCCGTCGAAGATCATAATCGCATCTGGAGGATCCAAGGTGGAACTGTCGGAGAAGCGACAAGATTATTTACAGAAAAGGAAGAAGCAGAATACATTAAAAAGCATTTTAAATAGTAGATGTCTTAAAACCATGGGCTCGATTGAGTTGATGGTTTTAATTATGTTCTGAGAAGATTGAGGGGAAAAAGAAAAAGGTTTCTGCAACTTCGCAAGAAACCTTGGTTAAATTCGTGTTTGTGTAAAAGTTAAATATGGTACCGGTGGTCGGTCTAGAGATAGCCATGAAAACCCTTATTTACCAAGGGTTTATAGAAGCTTTGTGTAAAAATTGTGTATTGGAAATTTTAGGGTTACAGAACTTAATTTTCCTATGTGAAGTTCCCGCAACTAAATTGACTGGAATATGTAAAATTGGTAACTCCATTCTTATAATGAGATATTATACAGTGTTCTCCTATAGATTTAGTGAAAGATTGTCTTTTTTTACCCCTTACATCAAGCGCCCATTACTATAGGCTCTTTACTTAAATTGCTATTTATGAAGTGTCGAGTTATTCATCGAGGTCCAAAATTATAGAAACTGGACTTATTCTACATTCATTTGTTATTTTTTCTATAACATCTATAAACAAAAAAGACCTTCATTAACAAAGGCCTTTTTTATTAAACATTGTTATTCAGATTCCTCTTTTTGATCTTTTCAACTAGTTACAGGTTCCTTTAATGTCAAATCAATCTTTACACTCGCTCCAGCTTTTCTTGCAATATCTTGCAAGGTTTGAATTGAAATATTCTCGTTGCCATTTTCTAAACGTGATAAATAAGGTTGTTTCACGCCGATTATTTTAGCAAATTGGCTTTGATTTAAACCAAGGCTTAATCTTAATTCAATTAATTGAGCAGATAATTCACGTTGCAAACGACCTTTTTCCCATTCCTTTTCGAATTCATTATCAAATGACGAACGATGTTTCATGTAACGTTCTGCAAAACCCATATTTACACACCCTTCCCGTGTCTTTCTATCCAATCGTCACGATAAGATTTGGCTCTTTTAAATTCCCTCGGATCCATCTTTTGCCCCTTTTTATAGTACCCGTTGGTTAGAACAAGTACAGTATGATGCCATATAAAAAAGAAGGTTCTAAAAATATCGCTACCATGTTTAGTTCGTAATTCGTAAATGTTTTCTTCGATGTGATCCACATGTGGCATTCCCCACCTTGGGCCAAACCGTTCCAGTTTCTCAATATCCTCAGTGACTTTATTGGCTTTTTTCGTAGGTAAGGTATCCAAAAACTCGTATACGGGAACTACTCCATCTTCTTTTGTATATTCTATTGTTTCCCATTGTAAATTATCCATACCTATATTATAACTTATGTATTATATCTTGAAAAGAGACTAATTTATACAGAAATAGGCACTTACATTATAGCGATTTCCGCGGTTACCCACTTTAATAATATTGTTATAATCGGCCGAATTAAACCCTTAACTTAAAACCGGTTCATTACGTAATACTCATATGTCTGTATTAGCTGAGGTAGGGGTAAGTCTTCCACAAATAAGGATTAGGACACAAGGATGAAGACACAAGCAAAAATGTTTATTGTATGTAACAAATGAGGATATTATCTTTGAAAATCATAAAAAATACAGCCCACCATATTCATTATGATGAGCCTTTTGATACCAAAATATAATATTTAATTATCTTCTATATCCACTTGGATACCCAGCAATTTCTCTGAAGGATCTTCGTCAGTTAATATAAGAACTGTGTTATCCTCAATTATGTCTTTATATATATCTTCACCTAATATATTATACATTTCATTGAGTTGGTTCTGATTTACTGTAGCAATATACTGTCTATCCGTATTTGAAAACTTCTCATGAAGAACTTTCGTAAGTTCAGCCTTTTGACGTTCATCAATTCCATCAAACAATCGGCTATCATGAAAAATAACATTCATATTATGGTTTTGACCTTTGAATAACAGTGTCAAATCATAACAAAATATTTTCACATTATTAATTCCATCGGAATTATCCGACTCAATCTTAGCATCAATATCGTATCTTTGCAGATTGTCACGGTCGTTACTTTCAATGGTCAAACCCGCTACGCTTTTCGGGTAAAACCTTTTAACGAGATTACGAAAATAATTCCGCAGCTCACTAATTTCTGACTGCATTCCCTTTAAATAATCGTCCGTTACCTCAGATTGTTCAATTTGATCTTTTTCAATTTCTCTTAATTTTTCTTTATATTCTGTTTGAAGAACTTGATATTTCTTCAAATTATCACGTTTGGACTTTAAATTTGAACTTTTTTCGCTCAGAGCAACAAAAACATCTAAAGCTTCGTGATCCCCAAGATATTTCATGAGGTTGTCAAATTTAGTTTGCAACTTCTGAGCATCTTCAGACTTTTCATCAATTTCTAATTCAAGTTTGTTTTTCTGCTCCAGCAACCTTCTTTTACGATTGGCAACAAGTTTTTCATAAAACAATTCTAAATCAGATAAGGTTTTTGTTACAGAATCAGCAAAATGTACATTTACTTCTTCATAAATTTTTTGTATGTCATCGAAGTTATCTTCACTTGGCTCGATTTTTAAGCTCTTCTCAATAGAAGCTATATTGTTTTTCAGTAATATTATTTTATTGTTTAATTGAAATAATTTCCTCTCGGTTTTGTCCGCTTCTAATTGAACATCATAGTAATCATCTGCCACCTTGAAATTTTTCAAACTTTTCGCTAATTTTTCTATTTGTTCATCTAGATCATCGATAGTTAGAGAAACATCTTTCTGTCCGGAAAAGAAATCCCTTAATAGATCATCCTTCTTAAAGTTCGTTTCCAAGTTCTTAATTCGATCTTGCTCTTTTTTTAAGTGATTCTTTTTTTGCGCTAAGAATACATCCAAACCTAACAGGAATGCATTGTACAGCATTTTTTGGTATTGATTATGAGTTCTTGAAGCTTCATCAAAACTCACATAACTTTTTTTGTTAGGTCTAATAAAGAAAGGCAGCAATGACCTAAAGGATAAATTGGCAACTTCATCAGGGATTTGAAAACAAAGATCTTCGAGCTTTGCATTAAATTTGGATAAAGTTAATTCTTCACCATTTAACTGAATTCTATTCGGATTAACCGTTGAACGTGTTGCAGTATAATGAGTTTCTCCTACTGCAAATTCTAAGGAAAATTCCCAACCAGGCAATTTATCACAAAAGGAAGTGTAATTTTTTGTGCTAGACCCCAGGCAAAAATGAATAATACTAATTAACAAAGATTTCCCAACCCCATTATAGGTCTTCCCAACATCCTTGTTTTTAGCATCCTTCTGTTTAGCTACAATAAAGTTTAAGCCACTTTTATTAAAATTAACTGTTTTAAAAGTAGGTTGATTCGCAGACACTTTTATTAGTTGCACTTTACAACACCTCCACCCCGTTCTTCAATCGCTCCAACGGAATGAAGAAATACAAGAGTGAGTAAGAAATTGTCAAAGTTATGCTTTGCTGTGAAGTGTTTATTAGATAAATCTTTTTGATACTCATTCCACAGTGAATCTATTGTTCTTTTGGAATTAAGTTTCTTAAGGAGATACCCACCGAAACCAAGTAAAGATTCTGAAAAATGGGTATGTTTAGTTGGCATAATCATCTTTCTTCCTCCTTCTTTGGTTCTTCAAAAATATCGCAGGTCTCAAAGTATTTCGCCATTATAATAATAACCGTATTCTGGTATGGCTGAGTCTGTTTGGGGCTAAGTTGTTCAACCATAGCAATAAATAATTGATCGCCATTTTTGTTTTTCTTTTCTTGTTCATAAACTTCATTTATTTTATCTCTCAACGCATCTGCAACAAAGCTACTGTTATCCGATAAATATGCTTCCAAATTATGAAGCTGAAATGAAGCTGTATTCAGATACCCTGCCACTGCATCAGACAAATTATTAAATTGTATTTTATCATCCCAATCAGGTAACACCATTTTCCCATTTAATTCAGATTGTATTGGTAGTTCCATTATATGCGCAATAACTTCATTTAATATGGAGTAATCAATATTTTTAATATTACTTGGATCTGGTAGCATCCCTACAACACTAAATATTTGATCCTCTTCCAACTCAAACAAAATGTTTTCAATATCCTTTGCAGTAAGGATTCCTGCATTCTCTAGATTATGATCTTCTTTTATTTGTTGAATTTCTTGTTCTGCATCAGCATTTACGCCTTTATATTTATCATTTATAACAAAATAAAAGCTATTCACTGGGGACCACTGATCAATTAATCCGTTGAAATCTGTATGAAGTTTTTTCACGGTGCTCGGATAAGATTTTTCAATTTCTTCTGGTGCAAAAACCTGATAGTATGTTCCGGTCGGTTTTACATAACCATCATTTTTTCTGTCTCCAATATTCCCCCAAGGTTTAATGGATTGAAAGTCTTTCTCTGCATAATTCATAACAGATGTAAATAAATCCTCAAATGATTGACCATCACATTTGTATATTTTATTTTTAAACATTATTCTTAAAATCGTCTTTTCTTGTGAATTCATGCATAAACTCCCTCATCATTAAACAATTAGCTATTTACTTCATTGAACATTATAATGGTAATTTCTGTTGCTCACCAACGAACTAGCCCCCTCAGTGGCTAGATTATCAGGTTATTACACTGTTGCCCAATAACATTTAATCGTATAGAACTTTAAATGACAAGGTAATCGTCAATCTGCAAGCGACCTGTCACCCATAGTCCATACAAAGTATCATTTTTTTATATTGCCTAACCACCATGTGGCGATGATGGTTAGCTGCGTTGAAGTCCTAGTCGGTTAATATAACTACTAGGACTTCAACGCAGCCAACAACTTCATAAAGTTGCTATACCTTCAACAAACTTGTCACTATCTAAATAGTATTCCATCAATGAAACTGTTTCAAGTATAAGAACATATATCTCTCTTTTTAACTACGCCTAATTGAAAACCAAGATTGTTAAAATCAAAATTTCATTATACCCGCTCCTAATTTCAAAACTAATGATCAATTCTTCATAAAGCCCATTTTTCTTCTACTTTCTGTTCATCTCTTCTTATTCTGTAGTTTTTGTTATTCCTGTGTTAACGTTCTGATAGGGCTTGTCTTGTGAAAAGTAGGTTAATGTTGTTTCGTTTCCGGATAACTCTTCTAGTCGCTTCCATTACTTTTCGATAACGAAGAATATGGTTATAAGAAACTCTGCACCCTCTCCTTTTGATATTGACGAAAGCCCACTCTAAACAGATTTCTGAAGCATATGCTCGTTGTGTATTTTTTGCTTTTGAATTTAGAAGATGTTCTTTCGCTTCGGAGTGAAGCTCTTGGAAATCGGTAGATAACTCATTTGAATTTTGAAATTGTAAATCAGAATAATCGGTCATTTTTTGATTCCCCCCTTTTTCTATACCTTGATTATATCGGTTATCGAGGTATAGAGCTAATGTTTGCAAACAATAATCTATCTTTATTTTATCAATCCAAATTCCATTCTGTAAAAAACTAGGTAATGTATTTTGGAGAATTTTTTGGTTTTTAGATAGGAAGGGCCTTTGAGTTTAAATATTCCTTCTATTAGTAAGTAATGAATTAACAGCAAATGCTTGTTACCGTTAAAAAGGCATAAAATTATTTTTTCTCAAAAATCCGCTCCTAATTTGGTCGCATTTTGAAGAGTGGTGCAAATCTAATTCATTTATGTCAATACCTTCAAAACCACAAACTATTGTTTATTACAATAACTATATTAGGAAAAACAAAAAAACATCGACTATCAAACGAAAAATGGCTTCCATTTCCCAACGCCACGAAACAAAAGGATATCAAAGTCCTTGCAAAACACCTTTAGTCAAAGGTGTTTTGCAAGGATTACAGCGAAAGATTGGTATAGAAGAAAAAGGAAAAGAGGCACTTTGGCTTCATGAGTTGCGCCAAGTGATTGAGGCTCTTCCCACAGACAAACTCATTGGCATTCGGAATAGTGCTTTGTTAGTCATCGGTTGGGCTGGTGCATTTCGCCGGAGTGAATTGATTGGGATAAATATTGAAGATATTTCAAAAACACGAGACGGTTTAATCATCCATTTAACTAAAAGTAAAACAGATCAAAAAGGAGAAGGGCAAGATGTCGCCCTTCCTTACGGCAGCAACTCTTTAACCTGTCTAGTTCGCGCCTTCGAGGACTGGGTTTCAGCCTCGGGAATCACAGAAGGTCCATTATTTCGAAGAATGGATAGACACGGTAATGTTATGGGAAGATTGACCCCAGCTTCTGTTCGGATGGTTGTGATGAATTCTTGTGAAGAAGTTGGATTGGACCCAAAAAGATATGGTGCACATAGCCTAAGAAGTGGATTTTGCTCTCAAGCTGCGAAAGCTGGAAAAGCAGAGCATCAGATCATGCAACAAACTCGACCTAAACAAAGTGATCCGTTACAATGTTATATTAAAAAGGCCAGTCTATTTGATAACAACGCTGCAAGTGGAATTGGTTTATAAAAATAATAAGTAGTAAAGATGTTAAATTTCAATGGCTGTAATCACCTATTAAGACTTGTATTAAAAACTTTTTTGATGTGGGTGCCTATTTCCCCCGAAAAAACTAGCCAGGATTTAGATTATTACACGAGAATAATTGTCAATATAAATACCCACTCCTTTCCGTTTAAGAATTGGAGCGGGTATAATGATTTAAATATAAATCGAAACAGTGCTTTGCGAAATTTAAATTTAAATTACTCTTTTCTCTTCAACTCGTCAATCACATCTAAATGTTCTTGCTCTGTCATGCGGTTTTTTCCTGGATACCATTTATCACAACGTGCTACCGTATAAATTTCATCTGCACGAATGTGACGATTCGGCTCCTTGCGAATCTTCTCAATCTCAGCTTTTAGATGTGCTTTGCGTTTTTCGCGCTCTCTTTTTCTTTCTTCGTTTATTTGTCGTTGGGATTTTAGTTTGATAGTTTCAACCCGTTTATTGTTATTTTTTAATCTCATTTCTATATAAACTTGAACATATTGAGTGTTTCCACTATTTTTATATTCGTCACTTACGGCCAAAACATCATAATTTGATTTTAATAATTCAATCATTTCATCAACTTCGTCAGGTAAACCTTCGAGCCTAATTTTAACCAAATCCCCTCACCTCCAACCGCTTCATTTTTCTTCGTATAAACTTTCTTTAAGTTTTTCCAGCCGCTCTTGCGTAATATCTAGCGCTTCCATAATGAAATCATCTGATTTATTTTTTGAAAGATGTTTCTGTAGTTGTCTCAAGAGTACTTTTCATTTTTCTCCTTCTTTGTGAAGTTCCTCGCGTACCCTTTTAAAATTCCATTTTCTCTGCGTATAAACTCTTCCAGCTATTTTAAGCCTACTCTCAATTATTCCTCATCAAACCTAATAACAAAGCTGCTATTCTCGACACTAAACCGCGAATTGTGATTGAAGGATTCGTCTTTTTTATATTTAAAAAATTTCGTGGCCCTGCGAATCTCCCTTTCCTCTTCTGATTTTACGTTACTTACAAAAAATATCTCATATGCATCTTTCATTACTTCACCGAAAGCTACCTCTTGTTTACTGATATGAAAAACGAAATCTGTACCTACACTTGATTTCACTTCCACGTATCTAAGCTTTCCATAGCCGTCTTTGTAACGAATATCATAATTCTCGCTGTTATTCCCATACTCATTTACTTTTGCCCTTTTCGCATTTTCTGAGACCCATTCTACATTCTCGTTCCCATATCGATTGCAAAGAGAAAGATAGACATGGGCTTCACCGAGGAAACCAATTTCCTCGGTTGATTTTTGACTAGGAATCTTTACGCCTTTACTACCTTTGCTACTTCGGCCATTACATTTCTTCCGTTTGTTTTTGTATGGAACAGGTTTGATGGTTTTAATCGATTGCCCATCGCTTTGCTGTTTCAGGAAAACAAATAGATTACTGTAAGATTCACCGGCGCTAGCAGTTTCCTCTATACCTTTGGTCGCGGCAACTTCACCTACCGATCCACCTGATCCAGTCTGTTTCCTCCATTCAGTAAATTTCTTGACTATAGCTTCAAGTTCCCCAAAATAAATCAAGCTGCGAATCTCTTTTTTTTCAAGAAATGCTTCTACTTGGTGCCTACTAACCATAGATGATGCCAGAAGTTTTTCTTGGAACAACTCTTCATTATTATTAAAGACCTTATTCAGGTCAAGTGAAGAGACCGCTTTTAATTCCTTCATCTTGATGTTAAATTCTTCTTTTAGAAACTGGGCGAATGTCGCCTCACAATCAAAGGAAATAGAATTATTAATTACGAAATCTGTGAAATACATATACCTGTCACGTTCCTCAATCAACCCCTCTTTCTCCTCGAGGGAACCCTGCTTTAGCTGTTGAAACAAATGAGTAAAGATTAAAGCTTTATAATCTACTTTAAGCCGTTCCAGTTCATTTCGATAATAGTGTGTTAAATCTATTTCCTTTAATGTAAATTGATTGAACTGGGCGCAGTCAATACTGATGTCCTTGAATAATGAGATCAGCAACGGGGCATTACTGTGGGCATCGATTTCCTCACAATCTAAAGTTGTCCACACCCTTTCCAGATAGGCATCATCAAGGTAAAGATTTTCCGAAATTGATTTCTTAAACACTGTTTCACTTTCCATATCAAAGTCTGGTTTTACCTTTGCTGCTCTCAACACTGCCAGCCAAAAAATCCGTTGTGGGTCTGTCGTGATTTTGAGCAGGCCTCGCGACTGATTTAACTTAAGTAGCTGTGGATCTTCTAACTCAAGCCGAATCAATTCTTCCCGTTGAGGAATTTTTTTCGAATACATCTCGCGAAAATCCTTTCGGTTCTCCTCGACTTTTAGCACGCCTGAAATTATATCTGAAATGGCCTCATTAAAAAGTGTATCTTCTCTTAATTCTTCCAACGTATGAAATTGGTCTTCATCGAGTTTTAAGTAAATTTGCTTTCCTTTGCCGACAGAAATATATTCATAGTTTTGAACGTCAAAAGGCTTTTCTTGCTTCTTATGGATAAAAGTCGCATTAATTTCTGTACAGAGGTAAATTCTTAGATTCTTCAACCGTTCCAGTTCTGAACGTTTATTGTCTTTTTCAAGACGATACGCATAGATGTAAGGTTTAAATTCCTCTAAATCTAGTTGAAACCGTTCATCTAATCGATGCAACTTAGGCTTCGTCGTCAACTTAAACTTTAATCCCTCTAATGGGTGAACGCCCAAGACACTTTTTACCTGTTTATTTCCCAAACGTTTATCCAACTCTAGAATCGGAAATTGCTTCATAATTTCCTTACAGAAGGTTCTATTTTCAACATAATACGCCTCGTTTACAGGAACATACTTCCGCTCGCCTTCAGTCTTGACGAGTACCAAACCTTTATCGATAAAGGTTTGATATGCCTGGTTCCCCCCATGGATTCTAGGTTTACCGATAATGATCTGTTTATAAATAGCTCTAGCCACTTTTCCGTGCGGATCAAGCTCAGGTAGTTTGCACAAAATTGTATATATAGTCTCGTTAGAAAATGAACGAAGATCAGGACCAATCCCAATTTTAAGGAGAAAATTCTCAATCTCCATCAAGGTGATTTTATGTTTAATCCACTTTTCCTGATTTTCATAAACGGCTGGCACCTCTATCAAAGGTGAAAACTCTGGTCCTATCGCTCTAGACAAACAGCAAATTCGGGTTTCCACTTTTTGTTTATCTGCGTTTTCAATCCATTTTGACGTTTGGAGTTTCCAGACAAGGAATGCCTTTATCTTTTGTGGATTCAACCTGCGATAATTTAATTTCCTTTTCAAATACAAATTGAAATAGGCCTTATTGCTTCTTTCATGCCCTTCTCTAATCAACTGGGAAACAACAGGGTCCTTCATGAGCCAAACCAAGATATCTTCAAATGCAGCTTTAGCTAAAATATCGTCAAGCATGTCAACCGTTTCTACACACATCCTGCTTGGCCCGGTAATCTCATTTACAAGCTCTTCGGACGAGCGAAAGGTTTCTCCCTCAAGAGTGATTGGATACGGAATATGCTTTAATACATATTGTTCGTAGTCCCGGTTAGTCACTTCTTTCACCGTCATTCTTGGGAATTCAGCAACTCCAATCCACTGCAAAAACCGTCTGGTGGCACTCTTCTCATAAGTATCGAGACCGAGAGTTTTCAAAGAACCTACAAAATAATTGGATGAAACTGACCCAAGTAGATTTTCCATTAATCCCCAATCATACTCTTTGCCGAAGTATAATTTCTTGGAATCGGTGACTTTCCGATGCCGGTTCATTAAAGGTACATTCAATTGACCTGGGAAATCTTCACCCTCTTTACCCTCGATAAAAATCTGGAACAAAGCAACCAAAAGTTCACTGATATACTTCTTCTTTTTCCCCTTATCTGCTTCAATGAGCTCCTTTGTATTTGAAATCGTTCGGCGAAGGACCGTCTCTAAACTGTATTCCTGAACATTGAATAAGACAAGATTATTAGTAAGGGCTCTAGTTCCACGAATAGCAAATTCCTCTAATAACGCTTTGTATAGACCTTCATGAATGAACTTGATGTTTACAAAATCAGGAATTTTAATTCTTTTATTCTCCGGTGGCAAAAACAATTCCGTATTCCCACTGATTGGGTACCCATTGTGGTCAATAAATAAATTCAGCAAACAAAGATTTTCCTCTTTTTTCAATTCGTCTCCATAATCTTCTATTAAATAACGAATACACGCAGCACGCTGTTCCAAGGTTAAGTCTTCTGAAACATCACTTAATGTTCTGAAGAAATGTTGTGGTTTATAGTAATAACGACCGATTTCTTCAAATATAAGTTTTTGAAGCTTTTCATTATTTGTATGTAAAGTTAAGTTGGGGAACTTCCCATCTGGCAAAATATAGGAATAGGGATTTTTATACGAAACTGGCTTGTCATGGTAGGTGATATATTTGCCACTTATCACAGGAAACAGGGGGTTTTCCTTAATCTTTTCAATTAATCTTTCATCAAACTTCATATTCAGAAAGTCTTGATCCAAATTATGATCAAACATAAGCAGCCTCATTGCATCCCATGATACCTTGCGATCACTCTTGGTTATTTCAACTGCCGTGTCAATCATCAGTTGAATCAACTCATTCATCAAAAACTCATTCGTTTCTGATACTATCAACTGATTACGATTCCCGGTTAATTCAAATGTCCCATGAAAAAGAGCTGGAAATGGTAATCGCACATTGGTCCTAAAATAGGAATATAGCAATTGAATATGGTCATCCAGTTCATCAGTATACGCCATTTTCAATTCATAGTTTTTCCCTTCAACCGTACCAGTCCGGTTCCGGACATTCCAGGTTTTTTTCTTTACGATTTCGTAATCTTCTTTAAGTGAGATAGAAACCCGACCTTCCCCATGGTTTACTTTTTCTATCACTCTTGTTTTTTCGGCGCTTTTTAAAATCACCCTTTCAAGGTGCTGTAAGAATAATAGAACCTCTAGTTCAACGCTGTCCATTTGCTCCTCAATATCTTCCCGGCTCTCCTCATTTATCTCCAATACAATGTAGGTGTCAAAAAAATTGAATTCTGTCCCAATTTCCTCCCTCCATTTTGGAGTTTTTAAAATTGAGATGGGATAAGGCTCATCTGTTTTTTTTCTCAGTTTCTCCTGAATAAATGGGTGCTCCCTTAGTAACTCTTTCAAGAACTCGATTGAGTTAGGGCGTGAGAACTCGACAGACAACCCTTTGCTTTTTATATAAACGGACTTGGCCCAGCTTAGGATCGAACGAAAACCAGTCCCTTTATGCCCAATTTTGTTTTGTTGCAGCGCCTTTGGACTGACATTGGAATAGATTAATGATTCTAGACCCCCTTTAGAAAAGGGATTCCCATTATTCGCTATCACTAGGTGGGATTTTGTCAGCTCAATATAGGCTGTTTTTTCAACCGCTGATTCTGATTCATCGTCTGCATTTTGAAGCATTTCCAGGAGCTGGCGGCCATTATAGTCCTTCATTTTTTCTTGTTCGTTTTGATAATCGCTCATGATGGTCAAAGGCAGGTTCTCATAATTTTGCTTCAGCTTTAATAACTCACTTTCAATAAAATCCTTCATCGGGTTCACTCCAATTCGTTAAAAATGAGATTCCTATATAAAGACAAAAATATATTATTTTCGAAGGTTAAATCCAATCACTAAGACCTTTTATAGCAAGATTTAACCCTATTTTACTACAAAAGTTTTATTGAATTTAAAATTGTTTAAATTTTAAATTCATC
The DNA here is from genome assembly GCF_019024285.1 of Alkalihalobacterium elongatum. Classification (GTDB taxonomy): domain Bacteria; phylum Bacillota; class Bacilli; order Bacillales; family Bacillaceae_F; genus Alkalihalobacterium; species Alkalihalobacterium elongatum. Next base: position 28,438 of record NZ_WMKZ01000022.1, on the reverse strand, counting down.
TTTTTTATTTCATTATCATTTTTGTATGGATCGTTCGGCTCTCCCAAAATTTTCCCTAAATGATTACCAGGTCTATGTAAGAAGCTCCCACGAAAAAACAGAGAAAATAAATCTGACAGCTCTTTTTGTTTTGCATTTATATTATTTTTTCTTTCTTTCTTCTCTCAACTTTATAAATCCATTACTGATTAAAACACAATTTTACCGTATTCTATTAATTTATTTTTCAAGCGTTCCGTTCTATTCTCGTTCTTCTCTATATTTATTCTTGATAGTTGTTTTTTTGGTTTGTTTACTTCGTTTATAAAGGTATACTTTTAGACTCTTTAGAAGCCCTAGCAATTTACTTTTTCTAAGGTATGGTTAATATTTTATAAACAGTTGTTAAGAACAGCCTGCCTTTATGGCTGATTTAATATAAATAAAGGAAAATAGACAGAGAGGGTAACTCATCTGTGGAACACTAACGCTTTGTATGATAAGCAAGGTTTCTCATTGTCATGTCCTTTAAAATCTAGACAAGTCTGAAAGTCCTCACCTTCACATACTAAGGTTTGTTCCTCCTCGTGTAATTCCTCAATAATTGTTATTCTTTTTCTTACCATTTTCTACACCCTTTAAATATATAAATAAGAGGTAGCACAATATTTTTACGCACACGATTATAAGACACGACTAAAATAAAAAAGGATTGCGTGTCCAGTCATAAGACTAAACTCACAATCCTTGTTATATCTCACCTACTGTTTACGAAAAAAGTAATACTTTTCCCCATCAGCTTTAACCACTCTAAATTCCTCCGAATAAATTGAGATTGTTTCATCTAACAGGCACTTAATTTCAAGACTACTCAAATCTTCTAGATATTCACACATTTCTAAGTGAAATAATAATTCTTCTTCTACTATATACTGGACTTTTATTCCAACATCTCGGCCGTCTCGAAATAAGAACTCTAAGGTTTCTTTTACTATTCGAGTGAGTGAGATAGGAAATTTAATAGGGAATTGATGGATAGAGTAAACGAGCAACAACGAAGGGACAAACAGTAACCGACTAAGCTCACTATTATTGTTTGGAGTATAAATGTAATAATTCGATTCTCCTAAATCAACAGGTCTAACGAATGGAATATCACTCTTCTCTGAATTGCTAAATACAGACTTAATTGTCTCCTCACTTGTCTTACTAAAATCATTTATTATCAACTGTACATAGACGGATTCTTTGATCATCATAGGATATACCGTTCTTGCAATATCAGTAATTTTTGTTCTAATTTTTTCTAGTTCTATTAGCTCTTGCATTAGTGTCCCTCTCTTACTAGCTATATTGAATTGACACTTTTATTATACAAATATAATGGGTCTTACGGTTAACATATTTTATAAAGATTTACTTACCTTTAGTAATAAGTATTCAAATTAACGAAATTGTGCTTATTCACTAACAGGCATAGAATGACAACTAGTTTAATATCACTGGTTGTTATCAGCACTTTTCTCATACGAATATCGATGTTTTTCCTTATGGGGTATTTAAAAGGCTCCTAGTCAAAACTCAAAAACGCTACCCAGTCTGTTGCTATCTATATATCTAAAGATCTTTTATACTACAGGTAACGATGATTACAGGGAAGTGATAGGAATGGTTTTGGGGCATGATAGTCGTGGGAATATGTTTGTTGAACTTTACTCTTCAGACTATGGTGGAAAAAAGGAGTTTTTTCGTATTACAGGGTTGAAAAAGAAATAGGTAATCCATGTTTTCGATTTCAAATTCGTGAGAACAATGGAAGATTAAGAGCGATGGGTCCAGAGATGCCAATTGCTGGACTTGAGGCGTTGATAAAGGGGTTAAGTCATAATCCAAACAAGCCCTATAAGGAGCTTTATTAGGGCTTGTTAATCTTGAGAAAAGTGTAATAGTTCCTATAAGAGGAAAAAGCATTAAAATTTTATCCAGTGCTTTTTTTATTTTGTTTCTACATTATTATTTCAATTCACTTTTAATTGATATGCAACTTGTCCATCAAAATAATTTAAAACAATATAATTTGCAACTTCTTCAAATGAAAAAAATGAATAAGCATTAGGAAATTTCCTACTACAAATACATTCATCTTCACTTTCACAATTAGATAAGCACTCATCCTTATCACTTTCACCTAAATAATAAATGCCGTTATCCCCTAAAGTTATATAAAAATCACCAAAATCAATAACAACAATCCCTCGCTCCTTTAAAACTGAAAGTTCTTCTTTCATTTCTTTAATACGTTTTTTAACATTCATAAAACGTTCCCCCCTGAATTGTTTATTTGCATTACTATCAGTACTTTAATGTGAAGAATAATTTTCATAACCTAACATTCTAATCTAGATGTAATCCACTGGCGACTACTGTTAACAACGATTCCAAATTCCCCTAAAATAACGGACAATAGTCTCAAAACTAAAAGTTATTCGTTTGCGTATATAACAAAGTAAGGTTCCTTATTAAATTTTTACAGATAAGTATTTTAATTGATAAAATGAAATATATAGGGTTAATCTTTAAAAATTTTTATTCAATCTAGCTAACTATTGATAACCAAAAGTACCAATATATAGAAAGGAGGAAATCCTATGTATTCAGAACTAAAAAATCAAGAAGATCACTCCCTGTCCATCGAGATATTAGAACTTCAAGAGGAAGCGAAAAATCATTTAGCCAATTCAAAAGCTGAAAATACCAAACGAGCCTATCGAAACGATTGGACCCAATTTTCCGATTGGTGTAAAAAGAACGGATTTCAATACCTCCCGGCTAATCCAGAAACTCTCGTCTACTACATTACGTTTCTAGGGAAGTCATTCAAAGCATCCTCCATCAAACGAAAAATGACTGCCATTTCACAACGTCACGAAACAGCTGGATATTTAAGTCCCACAAAAACAGCGCTAGTAAAAGGAGTATGGGACGGAATTCAACGATCCATCGGAATCAAAGAAGAAGGGAAAGAGGCACTATGGCTGGATGAACTTCGTCAGATCATTCAGGTAATTCCCCAGGATAAGATAATTGGTGTGAGGAACCGTGCCTTGTTAGTCATAGGTTGGAGCGGGGCCTTACGAAGAAGTGAATTGGTTTCTTTAAATGTTGAAGACATTTCCATTACACGGGATGGAGTCATTCTCCATTTAGGTAAAAGTAAGACCGATCAAAAAGGAGAAGGACACGATATCGCACTTCCCTATGGAAGTAATCCATTAACTTGTCCAGTTCGTAGTTTAGAAGATTGGTTGGCAACTTCCGACATAACAGATGGTTCGGTGTTTCGAAGAATTGATCGGCATGGAAATATTATGGGGAGATTAACGCCTCAATCGGTACGCTTGGTTGTTAGGCACTGTTGTGAAAGTGTGGGGTTGGATCCCGAGCGGTATGGAGCACATAGTTTAAGGAGTGGTTTTTGTAGTACGGCTGCAAAAGCTGGTAAAGCGGAGCACCAAATTATGAAACAAACTAGACATAAGAGAAGTGATTCGCTGCAGCGATATATTAAAAAAGCGAATCTATTTGATGATAATGCAGCTAGTGGAATTGGTCTTTAACATCATATTTTATATAAAGGCAATGGTTTCAGTACCATTGCCTTCACTCAGGATATTTAACGAAAATCTCCATCAGCGTACCTTTTTTTTATTCATTTGGTAGTGATGGTAACCAATCTTCCTCATTAAAATGCGTCCCAAAGTCCAGCTGGTTTTCCCGCTCTAGTCTACTTCAGCATCTAACATCCATACTCTTTTAATAGGAATTTCTTTTTTAACCTCATCACTTAACTTTTCATAGTTCTCGAATATTTGTTGAATAATAGTTTTTGAATCCCAAAGACGTACTTTAAAAAATTGCTTAGGTATTTCTTTTGTAACTGATGACTTAAAGCCGCTCCATGAAACTAACAATCCAAAATCAGCACTATAATTACTCATTGTACCTATCAATTGATCTAATGTTGGTCTATCAAGAGGTGTATCAGATGATTTTACTTGGACACAAATCCTTGGATTTCCAAAACCTAATGTGTTGGAAGCTGCCAAAATATCTACACCATGATCGGCACCCTCAGGACTTCTATACGTGGTAAAACCCTTGGCTTTAAGGATGTCCTCAATTAAGTTTTCCATTTTATGTCCCTTGAAACGTTGAATAATTCTCTCAGAAATTTGATCATAGATATATTCTTCTAAATCAATTGAGACTGCTTCTTCATTTTCTTCAACTAATTCCTTAACATTTTTATTTTTGGGTACACGCCAATTATTACTTCGCATTTCATTTATACGCTCTTCAGCATTATTTCTATGAATTTTACAAACTGTCATAAATGCCCCTAATGAATACAATATATCTTGATCAAAACGATCTCTAGGGATATCTTTAACAATCCACTTAACACTACGATAGTGATAATAAGGACTACCGAGTGATTCATCATACACGTAATCACCAATCACTTTTCCTATATGGATTGTTCTGTTGAATTTTGAGGGCAAGACGACTAGATCATCCTTCTCCATCGCATGTGCAATTGGCCAGATTTGGGATGCCCAGTTTATTGCAGTCTTCTCTTTGTCTAGATCATAGTGTTCAACTAAGCGTTTATATAAGTTTTCCTTTGAAGATAGTTGCTTTAAATTAATATTAAGGTCATCCCACGTTAGATAGATTTTTTCATCATCTAAAAATTTATTTTCAAATTCCCCGTGTTTTCCTGCACGAAATAACCAAACAGTCATAATGAAACTCCTTTTAGATTTAATATGGATTTTTTTCTTATTCTATTTATAACTCACATAATAAAAGGTCAGCCAAAAAACTTTCTAGAATGAATGTCACTGAGATTTGATGTCTATAGCTGAATATCGATACTAGATTAATTTACTGATTATTCATTGGAGGCAAATTTCTTGCTGATAAGATGATTTTTGAAAGTGATTGACCTCTATTAAGTCTTCAACAAAAAACCTATCATTTCCTTCTACTTAAAGTCAGGTCTAGCTGAATCTATTGTTTAAAGTGATTACTATTATAATCTTCTATATGAAAACCTTATGCTCACTAATGTATTTCAACTTGCAAAACAACCTAAGTAATTAATAAAAAAATCAAAGGCACTATTGAGTAGTGCCTTTGATTTTAATTATTTATAATTGATTTTGAAAAACCTTTATTAACCTCACTACCTGCAATGATTCGGTATACCATTTCACTCGCAGAAGCAATTTCTCTAGCTGCTTTTTCTTTTGCTTGAACAATCGGATCATCGATTTTATTATCACCTTTCACTTCAACAATTAACATTTTTCCATCATTCTTTTCAACTAAAAAGTCTGGGTAATAACTTCTAACGGTATTTGATTCTGGATCAATGTATTGAATATAAAAGTCGGATTGTCCGTGCGTAAGCATACCAGTAAAATATACTTTCTTAATATCATCTTGACGCACAATTTCTTCAAAGAAAAGCTTTTCTGGATTGGAATCAAAACAATACGTATCCAAATGAAAGCTTTTGTTAATAAAGTCTTTAAAACGGGTATCACTTATTTCAACAACTAACTTCGGATTAGCCGTAACCTGGTAGTAACCTTCCTCAGGTTCCTTAACCAGCTCAATTTCTCTTGTTTCTTTCTTCTCATAGCTTTCTAGTGTATATATTTCATTAAATAACTTAGGAATGATCCAGTCGTAAAGAAGTTCGTTGTAATTATTTACATATTCAAGTATAACAGAGTAACCCTGCTTGGACTTATCTAGAATTTTGTCTAACTCTATACAAGAGCGATTTAAATATCTTGATATTTCAGCAACAAGTGTAAGTTGACTAAACTCTCTTTTGACTCGATACTCTGTTAGATCTTCACTTACATTTCTATAGATTTTACCTGCAATTAACCCTTTTTGCTCAGTATGAACTAATTTATATTTACCTAGTTCCACCTTTTCAAATTCAAAATCAACCGAATGTGTTACCTCTTTTTCCTTGAGTTCATGGAGCTTTTTCTTTCTATTTACTTTTATCTTTACTGGTGGCGGAACTAATCGTATTTCGTGCCGTTTATTAGTGTTGTCCTTTTTCGACAAATCGTTTATACTCATTCGGAAATTCTGTTCAAGTTCATCCTCAAGTATTTTCATATTATCTTCGGAGAGATAAACATTTGCCATTTCTTGAACTGGCCCAATAGCTCTTAAACACCTCATTGTAGCTTGCAATACAAAAATCTTAGATTTTGGCTTTCTAAATAAGGCAACACCAAATAATGATCTACAATTCCACCCTTCTCGTCCTTTGTTAACGAGTAGAATAAATTGCTTTTCTGATGAAGGGGAATCTAAGCGGTTAAACTCTCTTATATCGTCATTGGTTGTTAATTTATCATCGCCAACGTTCACCAGTATTTTATCTAATGGTATATTTAGTTCGTTTAATACTTCTTCGAGAACTGGTTTTAGCTCATTTTGAAGTTCATCAATCGTACTTGCAAAAATAGCAAGCTTTGGCAACAAACCTTCATAACGTTCTCCATTATATTTATCCCAAAAGCTTCTAACAGCTAAATGAATAAATTCTTTTGATTTAGGATTAGAGTACCCATTTACGGTGACTTCCTTTAAATATTTCTTATCGATAGCATCCTTTAATCCGTACGCATACACAACTTCTGGAAAGATTTCTTTACCCGCATAAGGTGTACCAGTGTAATTATAGCATGCTACTACTGATGTACCCGCTTTCTCTAAGGCCTTGGCTAATTCATTAATTGTTAGTCTCAAACTAGTTTTAGCAGCCTTTAAACCCATGTCTTTTGCCAAGGCATTTCCAAATGAGTGGTGAGCTTCGTCAACATAAATGCCCAATTGCTCAAGCCGAGTTAATTTAGAAAAACGTTGATTGTCAAGCAATTCACCCTCATCTTCTGGTTGATCAAAACCATACAAGTCTGATATGTCATCATAAGCTGATCCAGTTTCAAAAGCAGGCACGCTAAAAAGTTGATCAACTTTACTTTTTTCTTTATGTTGCCTCTTCAAAATAATCTTTTGTGTATTTGAAATGATTATATTATATTTTGATCGGTCAATTGTATTTAGTGTAGTTCCAGAGTCTTCTAGGAAATGAATTTTCAAATGAGTATTTAACCAATTTAAGTACTCTGGTGGTACAACTTTCGACCGATCAAAAGTCTGAATTTCTTTTAGTGATTGTAAAACTGTTTTATCAGGAGCGAAAACTAAAGCATTATGACAATACTTTTTATCTTTCGGAAACTTATTTGCTAACAAAAATTCATAAAATATACATGTAGCCATCAAGATCGTTTTTCCTGTTCCCATCGTTAAAGCGAATATATAATTTGGGTATTCTTGAGCAAATTTTTTCATTCGAGAAAAAACAGATTTATATTGATCTGCATCAATACCAAAAAGAGTTCCTTGTTCCCCTTCTGTAAAACCTAAATCACTTCGCTTTTCAAAACCATTCCTCTTATAGTACCAATCCTCAAAGACTTGATGAACATGCTTGTTATCTATATATTCCTTTAAAAAAATATACATTTCTAATGCCTCAAACTGTGGAGTACGGAGGTAGGAATGCGGATTAGTTGAATCATTAAAGTCTAAAATCTTCTTTGATAAATTTCTATAGTGGTTTCTTATCCGCCCTCTATTCTCTTCATAAAAATCTCTTAAGTAATTAAAAAATGCAAAATCTAATGCAAAGTCTTTTGTTTTAGCCATTATTAATATTCACCTCAAATGACTCTGAAAGAAGGTCAGTGATTTTAATTCTAATCGTTCCAGCATCTTCTGGAATTTCATATGTACCCGCTACTTGTTCATTTTTAGCTGGAATATCAACCACCGTAGGTTCTAAAACTGCACCATCATAATTCCAATCAATCATCACTGACTCAACAAGTTCTGTCCAATCTTCTACGTTTTCTTTCATAATACTTAATTTTTGTAGCAGATTCATCGGATAGAAATTCTTAACCGTTATCTTTCCACCCTCAACAACAACTTCAGCTTCTGAATCACGTTTGAACTCAAGATTTGACTTATCTCTTAGAATATCTACTACCTCAACATCAAGCTTATAACCAACTTCCTGTTCTAGAGCAGCTGCTAACTCTGGCTCATGTCCCATACATACCAATAATAATTTTTCTACTGGTTGGTTTGGATATTCCTTTTGTCGTTTCTCAAATAATTTGTAATCAAAATTGGTGATTAACTCATTAAGGTCGGCTTTAGTTGCAATGCGATTAACCGACATTATTTTAACCATTCTTCCATCTTTTTCACCATCATAAAAAGCATTGTTATGAATTGGTTGTATTTCTAGTGCTTCAATAAGTAATTCTTTTGCTTGAATAGGGTTGCGAAAAATCTCATAATTGTTAACATTATATACTTCAAGACCTGGAAATTTATTTTTATTTTCATTCGAAATTTTTATTAACCTTTTTGTAGTAGTTTGAACAGCACCTAAATTTATATCTGTTCCAAGAAATTTACGTCCGTTTTTTAATGCAACTGCTTGAGTTGTCCCGGACCCCATAAAACAATCTAAAATAATATCGCCTACATTTGAAGAAGTTTTTATTATACGTTCTAATAACTTCTCTGGCTTTTGAGTAGGATAATTAATTCTTTCATTCGACGTTGGGCTTACTCTATTTATATCGTTCCATAAGTCTGTTACAGAAATCCCCTTAGCATCTTTTAAGTATTTCTTTCTACTCAAAGTCTTCCCAGTAGACGAAAGTACTATTTCTCCTGCCTCATACAACTCTTGCATCTTCTTTTTTGAATACCTCCAATAACCAGCAACACCTAAAAATTCATAAAAAGGATTCCCTTTTGCAGCTCCACCAGGACCATCTACCGGCACTAGCCTATACCTTTCATTATTTTCATCAAAATACTTGTAATCTCTTTCTATTACTTCATCAGAATATGCTTTATATTGAGGGTTGAATACATGATTTTCGGTTTTAGAATAAATGAATATATAATCACAAACTCGTCCAAAGTGCTTTGCTCCTTGGCCAGTATCACCGTGTGCCAACGACCTTTGCCAAGTAATAACATTTACACAATTTTCATATCCAAAAATCTCATCCAAAATACATCTAAGGTAGTGCATTCTATGTGAGTCACAATGAAGGTACAATGTACCATCATCTGTTAACAACTCTCGCATCAATAGAATTCTTTCATACATAAACTGTAAATACTGATCATTATTCCATAAATCATTATATTGTTTTTCTTCAAAACTATTTTGATCATTCTTAACTGATTTGCCCTTTGTTTTTATTGTCTTTTTATACTCCGCTTTCGAATCAAAAGGTGGATCTATATAAATTAGCTTTATTTTCCCCCTATACTCCTTTAACAAATGACTCATTACTTGCAAGTTGTCACCCCAAAAAATTTTATTAAGCCATCCATCAACCATTTCCCCATGTGTTTCTTTCAGTTGTGCTGGGTAGTATTGCGTTGAACGGAAGGGTCTTTTCCCCTTCCAATTCAACATTGGGTAACCTTTGATTGGTTCAAACTCATACTGTTCTACATTCAATTCTTGTTCATCTTTACTCAATTTCCCTGTCACTCCTCTATAATTTTCGATCACAATAAAATCGCATATCACAGTTCCTACAGTGCTTTGTTGGGCGTTTTTTTATTGTGAAATCTTTACCCTCTATCCTCTTAACAATCCCATCAAACGTCGAGATAGTTTTATCGATTGCCTTTGTATCCTTTGGAAAAGTTACATATGGATTACTATTTTCCTCTCCTGTATAATACAGGTGCATTTTGCTCACTTTTTGCTCCGTTCTTTCTTCTACTAAATGAGCATATACCTCAAGCTGTCTTTTATAATGGTACAACATTTCTTCTTCCTTAACCAAGTCAGGTTTTTTCTCTGACTTAAAGTCGATAATCTCAACAGTGTTATTTTCGCCCTTAATCAAGTCAATGGTCCCTTTTAGAATGTAATCATCTTTAACTAAAGAAACATCAACCTCAGCATCTTTAATGTGCGACCAATTATTACCTTGTTTTTCTACGTAATTTTTCACCTGTTGTAATGCGGCTTTCTGAGTTTGAGGGGCAAGGTAGACTCGTTCTTTTTTGACTAAATTATTATAATTTGAATTAAACCAATCTTCTACATTACCTTCTGTTATTTTTTCTTCTTCTCCACGAGTTGCTGCTTTATGAATATCCTCAATTGTTTGATGTACTATCGTCCCGAAAATCGTGGCTCCTTGACGTACTGGTGAAAATTCAAACTCCTTATAAAACTTATATTGAAGTGCACAAGTTTCAAAAAGGTTAATATGAGAAGTAAAGGAGTATTCTTTCTTAATATTAACGTCCTTTACATTCTCTAACTCTAACTCATAGATGCTTTTAACATCTCTCCAACTTTTCAATGGACGATAAGATTTAACAAATGGCTTCGATGGAACATTTCTAGAACCTTGTCCACTTGCTTTGTTTTCTTGACAGCTCATTACCAATAGATTTTGGGCTCTTGAAAACGCAGTATAATATAACCTCCAAAAGTCATAATATTTCGTGAGATCTAATGGCTCAAATGGTTCCTTGTGATAATAATTTTCCTGAAGAATTTCATCTAAATCAGAATACTGTTTCCGAGGAGTAGTATTTAAAGAATCAACAATTACAACTGGAAATTCTAATCCTTTGGATTGGTGTATTGTCAAAAAAGATACGCAACCACTAGGAGCATATTCTGCATCATCTTCATATTCATTAATACCCCCATTGATCAAAAAGCGTAAATACTGGTTGAAGAAAGTAGTTAGATTTTTATTAATTGTTTTTGGGGTAAATACTGTTATGCGATGAAGATATTCAAACTTAGTTAAGAGCTTAGAAAACAATGACAAGTTTCTTACCGCTCGACTATCCTTAACCTTATACGAATCTTGGTCTAAGTAGCGGCTAAATAATTCAAATTGTAGTAACTGATAAAATAACCCCGAAAATGAATAATCAGTGTTGTACTGAAGGTTCATATGATTTTTAGCCCGACTTTGACACCATTTTAATAACGATTGGTTCTCTGGTCTTCGTAACTCAACGGCGAACTCTCTCAAATAAGTATCATATATTTCCCATTCATGAAGGTGAGCACTTTCATCCCATTTTCTTACTGCTGAAAATTGTGGAAATAAGAACAAAATTGCCCCTATTAACATCCTGATTTCTTCTCTGTCAAAAAACATATTTGAGCGTGGCGAATAAACCGGTATATTCCTTTCTTCAAGATAATTCGCTAATGCAATAACTTTGTCATTTTTCACAGAGCGGAAAAGGAAGGCTACTTGGTTCCAGTCTGTTAATTTCCCTTTTGCTTTCATAGAGTTGAGAAATTGGTAAACTTCCTCTTCCCAATTACCAAGCCCGTCATCCCCTGACACTTTTATAACAGTGCTACTATCAGAATGATCTCCTTCCATAGGTTTTATTATTTTGTCGTATCTAAATGACTTTCCTTCATGTTCCCATTGGTTTTGTTCCATCCACTCGTTATAAAATTGAATAATTAATGGGTGTGAACGATAATTGGTAGATAGCTCAACTTGTTCACATTTCCCTTTCTCAAATTTACTTGGAAATTCTAAAATGTTTCTAATAGTAGCCCCTCTAAAACGGTAGAGACCTTGATCATCATCACCAACTACGCAAATATTTTGTCTTTCTCCAGCTAATAACAAAAGTATTTCCTCTTGAATTGTGTTGGTATCCTGAAACTCATCAATCATTAGATAATGTAAGTTCTCATTTAGTTGCTCAGTTATATCGGGACAATCTTTCAACAATCTGTATGTTTCTAATTGAATAGTAGAAAAATCAAGGGCATTTTCTTCTTCTAAATGTTGTTGATATAGTTCATAACAATAACCTAAAGCCTGCACTTGAGGTTCATATGAACTTTTTAAGCGTTTTATATCCAACATTTCCTCACTTACTTTATTAACCCATTTCAGCAATGTCTCCGCTTTCTTCCACCTTGATTCTCTTTCATTAAATAACAAACTAGCATTAGGGAGATTAACGTAATCATATATTTTCTGATAAAGAAAATATTGTTGATCAAACTGATCCATTAACATAAAATTCTTTTTTAAACGTGTAAACTCGCGGTTTTCTTCTAAGATCCTTAAACAAATAGAATGGATGGTACCTAAATACATCTCATTTAAATTAAATGAAATATTTGCCTCATGCAGTCGGTTTGAAACACGAGTCATTAGTTCTTGTGCGGCTTTTTCTGTGAAGGTAGCTACTAGGATATTTTCAGCTGCAACATTTTTTTCAGTGATTAAATAATAAATCCGCTCAACAAGTGTATATGTCTTTCCTGAACCTGGTCCTGCAATGATCAATAACGGACCTTCTGTTATTTCAACTGCTTTTTTTTGATTTTTATTAAGCCCTTTCATCTATATCACCTCAGAAAAATAGTCCTAGAATGCCTAGATTTTTAAAAATATTCGAAATTATATACATAACAATCTTTCCGATACTCTATCTCTTAGTATAGATACTTTAGTAAAGCTTATTATACAGTTAAATTTATCATCCTTTTAAAATAAAGATAATTGCGTTAGTCTCTCATATTGCATTGAGACGTTTCTATGAATCTCCCTGATCTCTTTTAATTTTCTTTTCCTTAATTCCTCAATACTTTTAACAATCGAAATACCTGTGTTATTCTGCATTTCTTCAATCTCTTTGCATAATTTGTCCTTTTGTTTATTTTCGTGAATTAACTGCTCTTCATTTAATTTATGATTTGAATTATCATATACCACTTCATCCTTTGTACTTAAAGTATGATCTGTTCGCTGTGTCTCATTTTTCCCCTGTATTACACTTTTTAATATTACGCCCATTTCAACTGCTTGAATTTCGTAAATATCAAACACTTCATTACTTATTTCTTTAACCGATTTCTCCAATTGCTCAATCATGTAATTGAATAGGGATTCTCTTATATAAGGTGAATACTTAGATACATAAGGTATTAGTTGATTTAAGGATTTCTTTTCAAATTTCTTTTTAACTTCATTTAACAATAAGCTTTTTACTCTATTATTCTTTTCAGTATAGTTATTTGATTTACCTTTTTTTAGGTTATCTCCCTTCTCTACTTCGTTTTTCCTTTGCTGTTCCAGTAGACGTAACTTTTCCTGATCCTTATCTAACTGACTTTTTTCGATCTTCTTTCGGTACTTATTTTCTATATCTTTAAATTGTCGTTTTAAACTTTCCTCCAAATGGCTATAAATTGAACAGATAGCTAAATTCTCATCATTTAAATTTAGTAACTCCTGATTTAAGCTATCCAATATCAATTTTTTCTTAGCATATAGCTTTTCTCTTTTTTTCGTTTCTTCAATTACTTGTATAATATCTATCGGCTTATCATTCTTTATTTGTTCTTGTTCTTCCTCAAAAGCCTGATTAAAATCAATGTTATATCCTCTTAGGACTTTCTCTCCTTCGTATTCTGTTTCATCTGAGTGGATCCCTTCCGTATGTTGTAATTCATAAATTGGTTTTTTATCTTCCCTTTTCTGGGAAGTATAATCGATTGTCTTTATTTCTGTATTTAGTAACGAATCAACTACTTTATCTTGTTCCATTCGGAATATTTCAAGAGTATTCCCTGTGACATCAGTTCTTCTTATCACAAAAAAGTGCCCTTCGTGATTGACCGCGATAATATACTTATAGATCTCTAACAAAAAATTAAAGCTCTTTGGAGTATCCACTGTTATTACAAAAGGTGTTGCTTTTGAGTATGGAAGTAGCTTTTCCTCATAGCGTGATGTACCATCCTCATTTTTCACAAGTATTTCTTCCTTAGTAGAAGTGAAGTTACCTTCGCCAAAAAAGGAATCCAATACTAGAACCCAAGCAGTCGGTATTCCATTTTCTGAATAAGTATTTGTTCTCTCTGCAATAGTAGATCGCTTGATCGAAGCACTGGCTTGTACTTCTATTGCTAGGACATCACTCTTTTTTATTACAGCTACGTCTGTACGAACCTGTTTTTGATTTGATCTGAAAACGCGTTCGACCGAGACCTCATATCCTCTTTTCCTAAATCGTTCATATAAATCTTTTTTTACAGACGAATGAGCTAAACTTTCCGCCTCAAAACAATCCTTTCTACTAATATGAGCAAAATGATTATGTCTGTTCGTTAGTTTTCTGAACTTCATTTTAGAATCACATGAAAAGCAGTAGAAACTTTCTTTAAAACTATTCTTGATTAAAGAAAGTTCTTCATCTGAAAGAGTAGTAGAGTCAACTTTAAATACTTTCTTTCCTCTAAACTCATCAGTTTCAAGATTGTATAATTTTGTCTTATATGTATCATTAAACGGGATATATGCATATCTAGGCACTTGATTACCTCCAATAACACGTTCTACTTTTTGATATTCATCGAACCTCTAACTATCTGTAATAAATATACAAAAATAGGCGCACGAAATTTCGTACACCCTTAAAAATTTATTACTTAATATTGTTGAAACATTTTTTTCACTTCTTCTGTAACTAATCTAACTAGTGAGATTGGTGCAATAACCTTCGCATCACTACCCCATGTTAAAATCCAAGCGACTAACCCATCACTCACAGCTGCTTTTGTGTTTAATAAAAAATAGGAATCGTCTATTTTTTTAATATCTACATCCAGCCCAAAGCGGTCAAATACTACATTGATTAAATCATTCTTAAAACGTATTTTTATCCACTCTTCTTTACCTGCATACATATGAAATGTTTTATGGACATGTTCAGAAATATTAACTGGCATTCTTTGAAACGATTTATTTGTGACCTCAACCTTCCTCATTCTGTCTACCCGATAAGGTCTCAACTCCTTCTCATCTTCAAAAATACCAAGTAGATAATAAAAATCATTGTTCCAAACAAGTGCATATGGTTTAACTTGATAGAAAATCCCATTTCTTCTATACTCAAATTCTTTATTCACATTATATTTTCCGTACTTAAATTTCACTGTCTTGTTCTCAGTTATCGCAATATGTAAACGGTCAATATCTACTTTTATGGGATAGTAGTTACCTTTAACAGATTGATCATAGAATATTTGACTTGGGAGATTCTTAGCTAAATGTTTACTTGTTAACTTTTTGATTTTTAAGATTAATGCCTCTGAATCCTTTTTAGTAATAAATCGTGCAGAAAGTATAGCATCAATTAATAACCTTAATTCATAGAGTTCAAATAGCCGAGATTGATAACTATAATACTTCTTCCCAAACTTCCCCAGATGTTCAATGACCTCAAAATCACATCTAGACAAACTTTCAATGTCATCTTTAACAGCTTTTTTATCTACACTAAAACTATCCCCGAATTCTAATCTCAACTTCTCAATAATTTCGTCAATTGCTAGCTCATGGCTTTCATCGGTTTCTCTTTGCAATAAATCTTTTATCTTTAGAAGACGATCTTTTCCACTAACATCCCTCAAGCCAATGCCCCCTTTACCAATTTACCATTATCTCAAATTTCCATAAAATCAGCTTAACTAATTTTGTAAAATATTACTATCTTTAATACTAATTACCACTTAGCTCCTAATGAATTTAGTGCCCTGATCACCCTATACTAACAATTACCTAAGATGCATCCCTAAACCCGCTCCCTATTAATGAACTAGAAATACAGGTTTAGATTATAAGGTAAAGCACCTTTCTTCCATAAGGTGATACCTCCTTCGTTCATTAGTACCAATCAATTTAAAATACACTTTATTATGTTCGGAAGGGTAGGTGGAAAATTGACAACTATTAGCTTACCAAACTCCTCAAGATCATTTTTATAACAATAGTCTAAAGTAGACTAGTTGATTTTAGACTATTAAATTAAACTTTTTAATTTATGACACAAAGCTATAAAGTTAATCTTCATCGTAAATATCCCTAACGTCCCTTTTGCGATTAAACAAATGTTGTCACTCTTAGTTTAGCTACTTCTCTTCCTTCCACAAGTAAACAATTTCTTTTAATATTTGATCTCGCAATTCTGGCTTGGCCAAAATCATTGCTTCGGTGGCTAAATCAACATTTAAGCCTAATTTATCTTCCAGGTAATATTTAATTGAAAGGAATTCAAATCCAAGTGCCATGTCAGATTTAATAAGAATATCTATATCACTACAAGAGGTTTGTTCATTGCGGGAATATGAACCAAATATACCTAATACCATAATGCCATACTCTTCCTTCAAAAACCTTTTAGATGCCAGTATTTGATTTTCTATAACCGCTAAGGCTGCATTCCTCATTTCCAAAACTAACCCGCTCCTTTACACTTCTTTTAAAGATTTACTTTCAAAAATACTGCTATTCATAATTTTAGTCATGATACTCAAGGTGTTAATCTATTAATAGAAATGAGGTGAAAAGTAATGAAAAACACGGAAGCTACTTTTTGGTTAGTTGTCTACAATCAAGAAACACGAGATTTTTTAAACGATACCCTCAAGATAGATAGGGATTTGGATTTAGATGAGATTGTCGAGGATTATGAGAACAAAAATAAAAAGTATCAAGTAATACACGTAGGTATAGGAGAATTGCCTCCTAAAACATATCGTTCTTTAAAGTATGTAAATGACTGACTAAGATAAGCACACATTTCCCCTAGTAAAGAGCTCAACCAAAATTCTGTATAGGTTCACATTGAAAAAGGATGGAAAGAAATTTCTGTCCTTTTTTATTTATAATTATCTTCTTGGATAAACCATCAACATATTAGTTAATTATAGAGTATATAGGTTTTACTGTATAAATTTTTAAACATTGAAGAGTATAATATATTTAAAGTAATACCCAATTAACTCTATTAATTCTATTAAAGTTCAGAGGAGTTGTAACACGAATGGACAAAGATAAAGAATTTGAGAGCTACTTTAAGAAGAAGTTAGAAGAAGATCAAGAAATAATTGCATCTTTGCCATATACAAAAGATGAAATTAAAGAAATTTATTACCAAGATTACAACGATATTAGGAATAAACATAGTTTAGAACTTAAATTAGAATCTCAAGATTTAGACTTCGATACTGCCCAGTCTTTTCTCCCTCAAAAATGGGAAATGCCGCGAGAAGGGAAGCTCCTCTATAATGATGACGAATTGATTGCAGTTTTACAGTTAATTATTTTTAACATCGGGGTAAAGAAAAGCCTAGACATAATTCCCTTATCTCTCATTGAAAAATATGTTTTAGAGAGACGTGATAAAAATGAATAAACTTTACAACCATTCTCTCAAGAATGGAGACTGCGTAATTTTTAAAACAAACATGCCAAAGGATGAGATAGCTTTATTAACCGCTTTTCCTAATCAATATAGATTTATTGATTACTTTAAAGAACAAGGTTACCAATTAGTCATTCATTCTATTATTAAACAAGGACCATATAATAGTAAAAGCTAAGCCAAGCACAATTCCAGAGTAACTAGTAAATTTTTATTTGTTCGTCTTGCATCATTTTTGTCGTCTATAAGAAGTGTCCACTCTCTGGCGAGAAGAAGGAGCGGGTGTTTGCATGGACAAAATCTTCATGAGTTATTTAATATCTTTCTTCATTTTCTTTCCATTTTTAGTGAGATACACATATTTCTTATTAGATTTTACACATACTTAATGTCATAATAACTGTCTTACATGGCCACAGTTACTAATTTCACACGTTTGATGATTATAGGTAATGGAATACCATTTATCACAATAGGACTGGTCTCTGATCGCCTGTTTGAACTCTCCTCCAACCATAGGATAGATACTATATAGAAAGAATTAGAATAGTCTAAGTTAGACTAGTCCAACTTAGACTATTTTTATATTTAACTACTACATAAATTATATTTCTATATGGTGTATAACATCTAAAACTTCAAGTTTCATATATTTCACCCTAAACATTAAATCCTGACCTTTTTGTTTTCCACTTTTCTCTTTAGTTAGTTCTATTTACCGTATAACCTTTCCATCTGGAGCGGGTGTTCCAGTACTAAATCAGAAAACAGATATCTGTAGCCAATAGCAAATGTTCCTAAAAGAATTTACTCTAGTCTATATAAATATTAGATACAAATTTTTTGTTATACGGTACTAATTAGCAACATTTTTTTAAATTTATTTCCAACACACAAAAAAACGTCCAAAACATATGATATATCACGATTTACAACTACTTAAAAGTGGATAAAAAGATAGATAATCGATGGATAATAATTATCGGCCGATTATCCATATTTTTATTTAAAAAATATCTAGTCTCGAACAAATACTCAGACCCTGCTCTTGGCATCAGTTTCTAAATTTTCTTTGTCATCATATATAATGTTTTTATTGTTTTATTTCGTTAATGCGAAAGGGAAAATTTTCACAGTTTATTTATAAATAAAATTCCTTTTCACTTTAAAGGTCCTCAATTGACTTACAGTAAGCTTTCAATTCTAAAAGTATAAAAGGCTTAAAAGTTATTGAAATAAACAGATCGAGCCATTGTGAGAAGGATTTAAAGTATAATTTATAGAAGGCTAGAATATTAATGTCAACTGCCCTCCAGTTAGTAGGGGCCCTTCATAAAAGAGACAATTACGCTTCATCTAACAGCTGGTTGTTTATAACGTTATAAATACTTATGGAGCAGAATAAGCTTCATCCTTTTTAAGTTTATCTGTCTTTGAATTTCATTTTCGAGAATTCGATTTTTATAACCTGTACTTTTGATAATCTCCGTCTTTCAAAAGAAAACTGCCAATAATATATGTTCTATTATCTAAAAAAGCTCATTATACATATTTCCTGGTGCTAATTCGCGGAATATCTAAATTACACGAATTTAAAAAGTTTATTTCTGTAAGATACGCTCGATACGGTTGATATCCTATTCATAAACTCTTTGCCTTTTTATATCTTTTTCTTTTTTCTTCTTTTCACAAGAAAAATGTGACCGTATCGACCGTATTAATTAGGAAGGAGCTCAACAGGAGTAAGGCTTTTGTGGTTACAGTCATTATTTTTTTACCGTATTGACCTCAATGTTAATCCCATTTTATTTATATCAATTTAAATAGTCCAAATCAAAATGATTTGGACTATAATGAACAAAAGAAGGGAACTTACCTTTATTCAGCTATTATAGGGTAAGAATTATTTTATTTATTACCTTCTCCTCTTAGCATCGTTATTCGATACATCCTGTTTCTACATCGCTCGATTTCTATTCCAAAAACTTTTAGCAAAGGAGTTACACGTACAATCCTACTTTTTAGCCTAGTACTATGAGGCCATCTTCTAACACCAGGATTACGGCTTGCTAATATCGTAAGCAACTTTTCCGAGTTCCCAACCCATTCTTTATGCTGGTTACTCTTCATCAACTTATATATACCTAAAGCAATCTCATCATTTTCAATACTTGTATAAGCATTCTTTTCTTGGTTCTGACTGTAAGATTTCATAAATTCACCAGGCTGTAGTCCACAAGATTCTTCCGCTGCAGTTGCCCACCTAGCGAAATCAATCATACGAGGATTTTCTTTTAATTGAACATGGGGTAAATTTCGTAATGCAGAACTTATACAATCAAATAGAGCACCCAAAATTCTAGGCTGAGCGTCAGCAAAATTATTCCACAGTTCCGATTCAGCTCTACGGTCTTCTTTCAATATACGCGGCAAATTAATAACAACTGCACGATCAGCTAAGTCTCCTCGTTCAGCTATATCATCAATACCATTTAAAATTACTGGTCTCTTCATAGTAAAAATTTGTTCTATATCGTCAGTATATAGTTTCTTATCCGCAAGTGATCCCCCCGTTGACAAACGGCAAAGTGCATCTGACAAACTAGAAGAAAGACCAGATAGATTATCAAAAGCTGGGCACCAATTATTATTTGCCGCTAGAGCTATACCTTTTTCATCTTTAGGTAATGATCTAAGCATTGCTTCCGATGGATCTATTAGACTTTTAACTATTCGGGAATGTGTACTTTTTGCACTTCCTTGTCCTCCTTGGAAAACAAGGAGTGGATAAGGTCCTTCCGGATGAAAGCAACTCACTACATAGGAAATAAATAAAGGCCATTCGTCATCTGTTACATTTACAAAATCTTTAATTTCTTTAACATCACCACCGCTAACAGGATAAGGAAGTGGTTTCTGTAAGCCTTGGACTCGTTTGAAATTTACTGGAGGGTTATCGATAATTCTCCAACCATCTGCTGTAATTTCAACAGCTTGCCATAGGTCATTAGCTAGATCAACATAGATTTTATTAAAATCTCCAGCGATTCTAACATGAACAGGTTTTTTAGAGCTAAAGCCAAAGGAAGCAACAGCTACTAGTTGATTAATAGCATCTTGTATTGCCTGTTTACTTGGAATCCTTTTTGTCTCTTCTGAGTATTTTAATCTAAGCCATTGATTGAAGCGTTTACTCTCTACATCACAGTTCTCAAAGTGGTTATTCACACTAAATTTAGCATATGTATTACCCTCTGGAGTAACAAAATATTCTGCTTGTTGAGCAATTTCAACTAACTTTTCAGCCTGTGACATTTTCTCCTTTTTCGCATTTTGTTGTGGAACTTGTTGAAACGAACTTTCCCCTACTGCTTTGTTAATCGTCAACTCTCCATAAGTTTGATTTCCACGAAATTCATCCCATTTTGGACGATAAAGCAACGTCTGACGGAACATTCTATCCATTCGTTGTTTATCGTTGTTTGTATACATTGATAAATAACTACAAAGTGCCAGATCAGCTGAAGAATGATCATATTTATAATCAGAAATTTGTCCATTGTACAACCGGTTTATTTTATCTCCGGATGTACTTGAAAACATATTTTCCCATATTTCTTGATCAACTCCGTTACTCTTAGCTTCTTTTGGAAAGTTATCAGGCTGCTGTAGGCTCACTGATTTTTTGAGAATATATCTCTCCATAAACTCACCAATTTCGCCTTGACAACTTACTATATTCTCTTCTTCACCAAAACACCAACCGGTAAAAGTGAAAAATCGACCTTTATCGTAAATCTCTAATCCTAACTTAGGGTTTTTCTTACCTGTACCCTCTATATTTAATTTCCCTTTAACAATTATGTGCATCCCTGTTTTCGATGGGGAGAATTCTGTATATGAACGAAAAAGATTTCTAAGGTCTACTGACAACTGCGAGAACTCTTCATTAGAATAACATTTATCAATATCAATACCACAATAAGGATCTGATACCGAAAACATAAAACCTAATCCAGTATAGTCACCTTTTTGATAAACTCCTAAAGTCTCTTCAAATGTAGACCATGTATTTGGATCGTTAGGCTTTGCTTTACTTCCAGTAATCATATACGGAACTTTGGTTAACTTTCCATTTCTTTCTTCAAGTTTCCACAGTACCCACTGCCTTAACATTTTTAATTCGGCAGGTATCTTACTAAACGAATAATTAAAATTGTAACCTTTATTTACTTCGACCTCTAGCTCAAAGGTTGTTTTATCTAAATATTTCATAAGGGTTCCTCCTCTATCTTTCAAAAAAATATTAGAACTGATCTTGTTAGGGCACGATGAGAATTGAATTACTTAACCAACAAAGCTACTCCCTCCAATTAGTTGTTTTTATTTGTCTAATCTTTGTACTTAACAATCACTAAGGAATTGCTGTCTCCGCAAAGTCAAAAAAAAAGAACTCGAACAGAGCCTGTTTACAGGCATCTGCCCCAGTTCTTCTGGCGGCAACAATTAATTTTGTTGAAGTAAAAATGTTATCAAGTACATTAGTAGAAAAAAGCTTAAACTTCACTCAGCTTCTTACCTCTTCAATAAATAGCTTATATAAACTAGTTACTATAAGGCTATTACAAGCGATAAAAAGTTTTTTAATAATTTCGTATCGGTATGGTTTAACTTATTTAATCTTTTTATCTACAATTCATAGGTTACATCACCGTTTGCGTGAAGGCTACTACAAGCGATAAAAAAATTTTCAATAAATTTCTATCGATATTTTGTGACTTATTTAACCTTTTGTATCTACAAATTATAGGTTACATCACCGTTCCACGTGAAGGCTATTACAAGGGATAATAAATTTTCCATTAAATTTCTATCGATGTTTTGTAATTTAATTAACCTTTTTTTATCTACATTTCACAGGTTACATCACCGTTTTCGTGGAGGCTATTATAAGGGACAATTTTTTTATTAAAATACCTTACTATAAATCCCCAATTCTTCACTAGTTTTTTAAACTATACAAGTTATAAAAAACTCACTTTAAGCATCGCACCCAAGAGAGTAAGCAGCTTGATACGAATTAAGTGGAAATCTTTTTCATTTTTTATTAAACACTTTATTAAAATGGTCGATATATACATATAACAACCAACTATTAGGGAGGTGTATATAATGGCATTGAAGTTCTATCATAATCCTTGTCGTAATGCTGTAATAGGTGATTATGTTCAGGTAATTTATTCAGGGGAAATATATGATGTACATGACGTAGATGATTCCGGTAATGCATTTATTGAAAAAGAGTTTAACAAAGAAACCGAACAAATTGAGGAAAGATTTTTACCTTCAAGTCAATATTGGGTACTCGAAAGAGAAGAAATTAAATTGATACGTTGTACGGATGTGATGGTCTCCATGGATAAACTTCCACAGATGAATGGAATCTCAATAAACTTAAATTTTACTTTGAGTACCTCATTAATATTTCACCTCAAATACTCCTAGTTCTCGACATATTCAGATAGCTTTTATACTTGTTACTCAAAGTTTATATCCATGGGATTTATTCTAATTTTTCATCAGGGGTCACAAGGAATCCAAGCGGCACTTCAATAACTACCAGTATAATTAACAAGCACTACCTGCCCTCTTCGTTTTTGTATATAGTTTCATGGTTCCTTTTAATTATTTCGAATATATTTATTGCCCCTAAAAATTTTCTTGAAAGTTCCCTATTACCCCAATACAATCCCGTTCCTTTTTACTATCTTATCTCCGTACAAACGATACAATAAACCAAATTATGAGTAGTTTCTATGGCATCTCTTATAGCTTTCTTTGATCTTTGTGTAGGTTACATTTTCTCATAAAATTTCAACTACGGTTACACAGACAGGCTTAATATATCAGCGACAGCGGTAATGTAATGTGACGAGAAAATGTTGTCCTCCCTGCTTACTAATTCAATAAGATAATCAGAAGTGAACCTTATAACCACCAAATTATTAATAATTCACATAAAACAGCCCTTCTTAAAATTTTGCCTGTAACCTTTTTACTTTAATAATATTAAAGCAAGCGGTAAGCTTACCGCACTCTCTCCTTTAAAATAAAGTAATAATGAAAAGCCCGCTCCTGATCAACTGACCGAAAGTGGGCATCCTTTTCTATTAAATAGTATCCTTGTACTGTACAGCAAATAGATCTGTGGTTTTTTTGCCTTTCTTATTAGAAATAAGCTTAAGTGTCGTTTGAATGCGCATAGTTTCAATGGATTAAATAAATAATAATCGTTGAACTATATCCCTCAGAGACAGGAATGATACGGTTGTTTAATCAAAATGTTGTAAAAGGATTAATGTACAGCACAATTATGTCCTCGGTTTTCAGTGTCGTTATTATTGGGTTGACAATTTTTCATCATTTTAGAGTGACAAAGTTACTGGAATCAATCAAAAACAGATAACCAGCTTTTGTGGTTATCTGTTTTTGTTAATTGTTGGTTAAAGCTATATCGCATTTATCATCTTATTCCACATTACCGCTTTGTTAGCGTAAGTACATTCTTTTCACAAAGTCACTTAAAAAATACAGATATTTATTGCGCAGTATTTAGTCTAATACGAAAAAGACCACCCAAATAAGAATGATCTCTTCAAATGATTATTTAATTACCAGTCGTTGTACTGTGTAGCAAAAGATTAGCTGTAAATGATAGCTCTTTTCAACTACGTTCCCCGTTATACATAAGATAGTTTGCTTTTAATTTTACAAGAAATATCATTTCTTTTTTCGCTTATAAAGTGAATAAGCAACCAATATATTAATGATTGTACGCTTATTTTTAAAAAAACCTACAATTATGGAAGGTTATCCTTATCTAGTATTCTTATTAAAAATCTTCATCTTCGTTCATAGAAATAATATAACAACGTTTACAAACATTATCCTCGTTTAAAGTTGCTTCATCACCACAGGCTTCACAATCACCTTTATGATCGTCGTTAAATTCATACTCTTCTTTACCTGTCCACCAATAAACGGTTTTCTTTGGATCCATTTTAAAATCTCTCCTTTTCTCTAAGCCTCATAGAAAACTCCATAACCATATAATCTACGTAGATATTCCTAATTCTTTTCTTGATTTAGCAGTGTGTTTTTCCAAATAATTGTGAATTTAAAGCATAACCACTACGTTCATCTCCTTTTTATTATCCGGCTCCTTTAGTTTAACATTAATTTCTTTTTTATTGGATAGCCCACTCTCCTTTACAATCAGGGCATTTCCATTTCACAATTCGGTCTCTCTCAATATCTGAAATTCCAATTTTTCGAGTAAAGTGTGTAGCCTTGTAAGAACCTTGATTTTCTTTCAGTATAGAGTCTCCTTGCAAATCAGCATTACAAAGCGGACAACTTTCTTTATTGTTCTTCATTAGTTCATATCCTTTCAGTTACTTTACTTCTTTTCTACTACGTATTGTAATGGTTAATTACAATCTAGCCCTGTTGTATTTGATAACTAATGTATTATCATTGTTTAATGAACTCTTCTATAGCATTACATGAAAAAACTACTTGGGTGAGAAAAAACAAATCAAATTTTGTACTTACAATATCCATCATATTTAGTTCATGATATTCTAGTTTTAGTAGTTTCTAAATTTTTATATAATAGCTACTTCGAATTAATAAGAAAATTTTAAAATTTTTATCACTTACAATATCCATCCTTTTTTGTTCATGCTAATCTGTATTTAGACAATTCACTTTATAAATCAGTTTTTACGCAAAAACTACTTGGGATGAATAAAAAGTTTTAAAAAAAGTTTTTCGCTTATAATATCCATTACAATAAATCCGTGCTAATCTAGCATTAACACTTAGTTTAGAGACCTTAATTCATTAGATCTACTAGTGTAATAATCTAAAAGGAAAATACTCAACGCTATAAACTCTGTGATAACAATTGCACAGAAAATAAAATCTTAAACAAATAGAATATTTCGAGAGCGGAAGCACCGCCAGACTTTTCCATTAAGATTCTTATTCTTATGGATGTTCTGGGGTGCTTTTTATTTTCCCAAAGATTTATAAACTTTTAAGGAGGAAGTAACAATGCAACAGCTATCAGTAAATTTAACTATCCCAGTTCCTTCAGACTCTGTACTTATCTCAAAAGTAGAACTACAGGAGTTGAAGCAGCAACAACTAACGGGTACCTGGTGGACAATGGAAGACCTTGAAAGGAGAATAAATCTCAAACATGAGTGGATCAAAGAAAATATTCTTTATCCTTCTAAATTCAGAAAAGTTCTTGATGTAAAAAAGGGGGGATTTGTACGTTACCCAGAATCGAAAGGGCAAAAGTGGTCATTCCAAGCCTCAAAGATGGCAAAATTTTTAGATGAACATTTTCAACAAATATTCTCTAAATGAGTGTTAGAGAAACTTCCTAACTACCAAAAAAATGCTGTTGAAAATTTCACCTTTATTCTTTTAAAGGGTAAGATTTTATAGAAATAAACCATAGAGGTGATAAAAAATGGCGAGTTTCCGAAAACGAGAACAAACGTGGGGATATGCAGTTAGCCACACAGTAAACGGCAAAACAAAGTAAAACACAAAGACTAGGTTTAAGACGAAAGCAGAAGCACAATTAGCAGCTTCTAAAATTGAAAGCAACTTTTAAAAAAGGAAAAATTCATTGCTTTAAAAATAGAACAACTAACGAGAAACTATTGAACTTGCCAATAGTGAATTAGTAGTAAGTGAGATTAAGAAAAGAATCAATAATGAGTCAGACCAATATTTACTTCTATTAGGCTTATCTACTGGTATTCAACATAGTGAGTTTAGTTGATTTTATGTTACAAGACTTTGAGTTTGCAATTTAAAAGTTGAATAACTATTACCTAGAAAAAGTGCATTAAGCACACTCAGAGATGCCTAGAAGTAGTTTCTAATAGCTACCAGGAAACTTATTCAAATTTGTATTAGCAACCTATTACGTAGAATTTCTGTAAAGTTCTCACAATGGGTTAGAAGAGGAGATGAAAAAATGGCTAGTATTCAACAAAGAGGAAAAAAATCGTTTCAATACACAGTAAGTCACACAGTAAATGGTGAAACAACTGTATTTAGAAAAAGTGGATTTAAAAACAGAACAGAGGCAAAAGCCGCTGCTACAGAACTTGAGGCAAGATTATATAGGGGGATAGTACCTCATTTAAAGGATGCTCCAATTGATGAATATTTTGATAACTGGGTACAGTTATACAAAAAAGGTTTATCAGATGTAACACTAAGCCATTATAAATACACATATGAACGAATTAAAGAACATTTTGGTAGTAAACCATTGCAAGAGATTAATAAAAAATCTTACCAAGCATTTTTGAATGAATTTGGTGAAAACAAGGCTAAAGAAACCGTCGAAAAGCTTCATGGCCATATACGCGAGTGTGTTCAGGAAGCAGTGGAGGAACAAATTATTCCTCGTAATTTCACTCAAAAAGCCAATATATATTACACGGTACTTGCTAAGGATGAAAGTGAAAAACACTTAAACTATAACGACAGCAAATTAGTGTATAAAGAATTACTCAAGAGGCTTCATGAAGATATAGTGTATTATTTATTGTTATTAGGTTTAGAAACAGGTTTACGTTTTGCAGAACTTGTTGGTCTCACTTTTGAAGACTTTGACTTTGATAACAACAAAATCAATGTTGATAAAACGTGGGGATATAGCAATAAAAAAAAATTGGGATTTGGACGTACAAAAAAGAGGTCTAATGGAACATACTGTGACAGAATAATTAGTGTCAACATAAAAACAATGAGTGTGTTTAAAGATTTATTTGAAACACTACCGGACAATAAAAATCGTTTGGTCTTCTATAATTCAAAATCTAAGTACAAAGTGATCACAAATGAGCGTGCGAATAAGTTATTAAAAGAAGTTTTACTTTACTTAAACATCCTTCCGCTTATTGGTGTGCATGGACTAAGACATACTCACGGTAGTGTACTGATACACAAAGGTGCAAGATTACATTATGTAAGTAAACGTCTAGGTCATAGTGATATTGAGACAACTTATAAAAAATATATTCATCTTTTAGAAGAATCAGAAGAGGAAGACGAGAAGATTACAACTGAAGAGTATGAAGGTTTATACGATTAAGGTGATTGAAGCAAATAAGATGTGGTCAAAGCTTATCAAGTAATAATAACTTGATAAGCTTTTATTGTATTGCCTTTGCTAATTCTTAAATAAAATTTATGATTGTATTGCTAAAGAGACCTTAAGCTAAACACTTATTACTATTTTGTTTTACTTTTTAATCCTATTTAAAGGTGCAGATTTGTTTGTGTAAAAACTTGTGTAAAAAATATCAGCCATGTGTAGAATCTCGTGTAAAAACAAATCGCGTTCTATCTGTTTCTAACTTATTCTCTAAAAAACAAAAAACTCAGAAGTGTTGATAAATCAACATTTCTGAGTTTCTAATCTGTTTTAAACGTAACTTAACTTTATGTAATGGTACCGGTGGTCGGGGTCGAACCGACACTCCAGAAGGAACACGATTTTGAGTCGTGCGCGTCTGCCAATTCCGCCACACCGGCATATAGTAATAAAAAAACACAGTCAAACTGTGCAGGAATTAATTGAATGGTGCCGAGGGCCGGACTTGAACCGGCACGGTAGTCACCTACCGCAGGATTTTAAGTCCTGTGTGTCTGCCAATTCCACCACCCCGGCTAGGACTTTGTTGCTATTAAACTTATGGAGGCGGCAACCGGATTCGAACCGGTGAATAAAGGTTTTGCAGACCTTGGCCTTACCACTTGGCTATGCCGCCATATATTCTGGAGCGGAAGACGGGACTCGAACCCGCGACCCTCACCTTGGCAAGGTGATGTTCTACCACTGAACTACTTCCGCAAAATGGCTGGGCTAGCAGGATTCGAACCTACGCATGACGGAGTCAAAGTCCGTTGCCTTACCGCTTGGCTATAGCCC
>NZ_WMKZ01000021.1 GCF_019024285.1 Alkalihalobacterium elongatum | reverse complement strand
CCCTATTCAATATAGGGATCACCTTCTAGTTGCATAGTCTCTTTTTTTATAGTGTCCTTGACATGGGGACCAGTTTAGGGCGCCCCCTCTCCTTTTTAATTTCTCATATATTCTGGTAACCATAAAGCGATCTGTGGAAATATTAAAACTAACGCCATTGCTATTAACAATAAGAAAATAAAAGGCCATACAGCCGAATATATTTTTTGTGTACTTATATCAGGAGCTACACCTCTCATAATAAAGATACTTATACCAAACGGTGGTGTTAGGCTACCGATACAGACGGCAATTGTAAACAGTACACCAAACCATACGAGATCAAACCCAAGTGATGTTAATAATGGTAAGAATAACGGAGCTGTAATTAACAGAACTGCAACTGTATCTATTAACATCCCCAGTGCCAGAAATACCAATAGAATAGCAATCAAGATCAGCCAACGATTGATGTCGGTGTCTGTAATTACCCTTGCTACTGCACCACCAACACCTGTAACAGCTACAATTCTAGCATAGGCAACAGCCCCAATTAAAATCCAAAATACTAAGCCGTTTAGGCGAGCTGTCATTATAAATATTTTTTTAATGTTGGCCCAAGTTAATTTTCTTTTAACTGCGGTAGAAACTAGTGCACCAACGACCCCAACAGCACCTGCTTCTGTCGGAGTGGTAATTCCTAAATAAATCGACCCTAGTACAACTAAGATAACACTTAAAGGAAGGACAATACCTTTTAACGATTTTAATTTTTCTCCCCAAGTGTACCGTTCTCCGATTTCAACTGCAGGTCCTTTTTCAGGCTTTACATAACATAAAATGAGAGAGTATAGGATAAACAGGAATGCTGCTAGTACACCAGGGAATATACCCGCCATAAATAATGCCCCTGTTGAAACGCCTGATTCTGCTGCATATATGATCATAACAATACTTGGTGGTATGAGAAGGCCCAAAACCCCTCCAGCCATAATAACGCCAACAGTTAAACGATCATCATAGCCGCGTTTTAACATGGAAGGTCTAGCTATCATTCCTAGTGTTGCCGTTGCAACAGATATAACCCCAACCATCGCTGCAAAAATGGAGGAAATAATGACGGTTCCACCTGCAAGACCACCTCGCAACCCGCCGAACCAGCGGTAAATACATTCATACATATCATCAGCTAAATCACTATACATCAAAATAGCCGCCATAAAGATGTAGAGAGGAAGGGCAGTTAACACTGATTGTGTAAGATTGGAAAATGAACCTAACACAAAGCCATCTACACTTGGCATGCCTCCCCAAAATATAAATCCAAGAATAAGTGATATTCCGCCCATTGTAAAACTTACGGGTACACCTAACGCAAGGAAAACAACTAAAGAGCCGAAAAGGATGAGTGCAATTAATCCAATTTCCATATTACACACCCTCCTCAGAGTTATAGAGTTCTTCGCCAGTTACGATAATGTAAATGTCATTTGTAAGTTTTACTAGCCCTTGTAGGCCTATTAAAAGACCGCCGAGAGGGACCATTAACCATTTTATCCATAGAGGCATTGGGACTCCTCCAGTAGTAACTGCACCAATTGTGTAATAGTGAATAACATAATCCATACCTAACCAAAATAGTGCTCCTGCCATAAGAAATAAAAATAAAGCACTTATTAAATCTATGATTGATCTAACACGAAGAGAAAATTTTTCATAGAATAAATCTACACGAACATGCTGACCGATAGCGAGTGCATAGCCACCTAACATAAAGCCGATAAACCCTGTGCTCGTAACTGCTAAGTCAAAAGCCCAAGCTGTTGCGGAATTAAAAAAGTATCTTAATAGAACATCAATGAATAAAAAGATACTAGCAAAAAAGACAAGCACACCTACTACCCATATCATTGATTTATTTAGTTTTGTGATCATTTTCATAACTTGTATGACCGTTTTTTTCATCTATACACTCCTTTCGTCATATTGTTGTAGCGACCTAGTTTTTTTATAAATAAAAACTTTAAAAACTAGGTCGCTTAGTATGTTTATACTTATAAACGATTAGTCTTGTAAAAATTCTTTAATAAACGCTTCACCTTGTTCGGATTGCATAATTGTTGCGTTTTCTTCTATTAAGATTTCAACCATTTTTTGTGTTCGCTCATTAATATCAGCATAGCTTTGCCATGCAGTATCTATGGCAACCTGTTTAACTTCTTCATAACCGTCTTTAGACATTTTTACTAATTCAACACCATTTTCTTCAGCAACTTCAAAGGCAAATTTAGTTAATCTTTTTGAGCCTTCAGTAGCTAATTCTTCCATTTCTCTTGCAACTTCTAAAATAGTATTTTGAAGATCTTCAGGTAGCTTATTCCAAGTAGTTAAGCTAGCTGTAATTTCGCCATATGCCACATATATAGGTGGAACGGTAATATAGTTAACTACTTCATGCAGTTTATACGTGTCTAAGGAATAAAACGGGAAAGGAATCGCATCTAGAGTACCACGGAGAAGCCCCTCGTATTGTTCAACAAAAGGAATAGTTGCTATCCCAGAACCTAGTGTTCTAAAATACTCACTAGTTAATGCTGACATAGAGTTGACAACTTTTCCTCTAAAGTCTTCAGGAGTGATCATCGGCTCTGTCGACATATAACCAGTTAAACTTGAAGGCCAGTTACCAATTAATTTAACACCATATTCTTCTAAAGCCTCACTGTATAAATCTCTTAATTCAGTTTCATGAAGTAGATAGTTTCCTGTGTCTTCATCTATATTCCAATATGGAAGTCCATGAAATAAACCTTCTGGAATTCGGTCAGCCCATACCGAAGCAGTACCATTTTGCATATCAATTGTTCCTCTTGAAAGTGCATCTAATGACTCTGCTTGACCAGCAAGTTGATTACTGTAGAAGATTTCTATTGTTACTCTACCGTCCGTTCGTGATTCTACTTCCTCAGCAAATTTTTCTTGTAAGAAGTATTTGGGCTCCCATTCGTATACTGATGGAGGATACATCGAGTTCATCTTTAATGTAAAGGTTTCGTCGCTACTAGTTGCAGCGGAATCGCCATCTTCATTGGTTTCTGTATTATCATTTGTTTCAGAATCGTTTCCACCTGAAGGGGCAGACGTTGAATTACTTCCACCACAGGCAGTTACTACAGTTAATAGCAAAACAAAAATAATTAAAAGCCCTGCTTTTAGTAACGGGTTATTAATTTTTAACATAAAAAACCTCCTCAATTTAATTGGCTAGCAGTTTTAAGTTAGAAAGTATTTAACAAGAAACGATCAAGTAGAAAAAACAAAGGTTACCAACATAAGTAATTGATTTTAATATTCTTTCTAAGTGCTTGCGAACCCCCTTTATAAAAGATAAACGGATAAATACTCTTAAACATCACCTCCTTCATAGAATAATGAGACTAAGTTTCATATGAAATTGGAAAATAGCTTAATATTACAACTTAATTAAAGCGTTTACAAAATAATGGAAGTTAAGAATGTGATATAAATACTAGTAGGAATTAGTAGGAAATAGAAGAAAAATAGGTTTATGTATTGGAGGAAATGAATGTACATTCACTCTGAATATTGCAAATATTATGCCAACCCATGAATTGTACAAGACATCATCAGTTTTATACGTGAGTCAAATTAAGCGTTTAGTAAAAATACAACTTGATTCTTTGACTTGTATATAATTCGAACACTTTTAGAAACATTTCGAGATAACCATTATTTCGGTTAATGAATTAGACCAACAAAAACGGCTCTTTTCTCAAAGATTGTTGCTCTAAGCTAGTGGCTGTGTAGAGGTTCTTATTTTTAGGTTAATCTTTTATACTCGGTGTTTTTGGCATAAATATTGCATAGTAAATACTATAAACAAACTTGTCATTAGAGGAGGAGAGAATTCAGAGAAGTCTATTTTATAGAGGATACAATAAATACTTACTTATTAATGTAAAGGAACTTAATGAAGAGATTTTTATAAAGATAATGTATTTAAAATGAGGAGGAAGTTATTATGGAAAAATTAGTTCGTTTTGAAAAAGCTAATGGGGTCGCTACAGTTACGATTGATAACCCACCTATGAATGTGTTAAGTGGACAGGTAACAAAAGAGTTAGGTGAAGTATTTTCAACTCTAGCAGAAGATGCTGAAGTCATAGCTATTATTTTAACAGGTGCTGGTGAGCGGGCGTTCATGGCAGGGGCTGATATTAAAGAGTTTCCTCAATGGTTGCATATGAGCAAAGAGGAATTAAAAGCTATGAATCTTCAATCTCATAAAGTATTAAATCAAATTGATGAAATAGCTAAGCCTACAATTGCGATGCTAAACGGTATTACATTTGGTGGAGGTTGTGAGCTTGCATTAACGTGTGATATTCGGATTGCAGAAGAGCATGCACAAGTTGGCTTACCCGAAGTCAAATTGGGGCTGTTTCCAGGAGGTGGAGGTACTCAACGCTTACCAAGACTTGTAGGGGAGGCAAAAGCGAAAGAGTTAATGTTTTTAGGGGACCCTTTAACAGCCCAAGAAGCAAAAGAAATTGGATTAGTCAATCAAGTAGTTCCAACGGGTGAAGGTATGGCAGTTGCGCAGAAAATGGCAACAAAAATAGCTCGTTATTCGCTAGAGGCACTAAGTCGAATAAAAAAATCAGTAAATGAAGGAATGGAATTAGAGTTTAATGAAGCGATTAACCTTGAAGCTGACTATTTCGCAGGGGTGTTCCAAACGGAAGATGTAAGAGAAGGTGTTCAAGCGTTCATTGAAAAACGGAAAGCGAACTTTAAACACCGCTAAAGCTGGTCAAATTATCTATGTATCTTCAAGCTATACGAAGCCGTTTTAGCTGGGATTACAAATTTTCTACATGGGGGACAGAGTATATGAAGAACAAACCTTTAAACAAACAGCAATTTGCAAAGAAAGTCAAGGATGGGGTGCACCAAATTGTTCTTCCAACTACTTTTCCTGTAGGTCCAGTGAATGTGTATTTAATCGAAGGAGACGCCTTAACCTTAGTAGATACTGGTCCTAAAACGGATGAAGCTTGGGAGATACTTATAAAAGGTATAGAGGAAACAGGTTATCATTTAAAAGATATAAAACAAATTCTAATTACTCATCATCATAGTGATCATGCAGGTCTTGTGGAACGTATTAGAAAAATTACAGGTGCCCAAACGCTTGGGCACCCGTTACTTCAGCCTTACATCGAGCTTACCCCGAAATTTACAGAATACCGCAATCAATTTTATTATAACTTGTATAAAAGTTGTGGGGTTCCAGAAGAATTTCAACAAAACTTTGCTAGACAGCAAAAGCTATTCCAGCATTTAATTGATCCAAGTCAAGTAGACATTAAGATGGCGCACCGCCAGCA
Source organism: Alkalihalobacterium elongatum (assembly GCF_019024285.1). Taxonomy (GTDB): domain Bacteria; phylum Bacillota; class Bacilli; order Bacillales; family Bacillaceae_F; genus Alkalihalobacterium; species Alkalihalobacterium elongatum. The sequence goes on along the minus strand of NZ_WMKZ01000021.1, from coordinate 72,724 downwards.
AGTACCAGGACTTAAAGATTGGCAAGTTCTTTATACACCTGGTCATTCTCAAGACCATTTATCGTTATTTCGTCAACGAGACGGTGTTCTACTAGGTGGAGACCATATCATTGGACATATTTCATCGAATGCTTTAATCGAACCGCCACTTGACTCTACTAATGAACGACCAATGACGCTTGTTCAATATCGTACAGCTCTTGAAATGTGTGCTGATGAAGATATAGATATCGTTTTTACTGGACACGGGGAACCTGTAACTAATCATCGACAATTAATACATGAACGGCTCAAAAGTAACTGGCGCCGAACTGAAAAAATTCGTCAATTTTTACAAACTGGGCCGAAAACTGTGTATGAACTGACGACATTGCTTTTCCCTACTATTTATACAAAAGAACTAAATTTAACTCTTTCAGAGACGATTGGACATCTTGATTTATTAAAGCTACTTCATCAGGTGAGAGTAACAATTATAGAAGGCATTTCCTATTATTCAATTTGTAATGACTAACATCAAACATTGAAATAAATTCACACTAACTGTGATTAATATAGAGAGGATAATGATCCAGAAAGGAGGAAGGAATATGGCTGAAACGATTAAGCAAGCGATTGAGGCTTATTTTAAAGGGAAAATTACTTCAGGTCAAAATATACACGTTACCGAGTTTCATCAACCGTCAGCTGGTTGGTCAGATGAGGCTTTCACTTTTACGGTTAATTGGGAACAGAATGGTGAATCTTACCAAAAAGGATATGCAATTCGTAAACAAAATAAAGGTGGACTGATGACAGAATATCAAGACTCCTATGAACATTTTAAAATTCTAGATCGATTGAGCAAGAATAGTGATTTACCACTTCCTGGCGTACATTGGTATGAAACCGATGAATCAATTATAGGTGGTACGTTTTTTGTTATGGATAAGTTACCAGGTAAAAGCTATGTCCCATGGTCAAAGGAAGGTCAACAGTTTTTCAAAAAAGCAAATGAGGAAGGTGAAATTCCGTTACAATTTGTACGTCACTTAGCAGATCTACACCTACTCGATTATAAAGGAATGGGTCTCACTGAAGAACTAGCTGAACCAGATGGGGAATTTGGGTATATTGACAGTAAAATTGAAGAATTTGAAGAAATGTATATAAAGTATCAAATTAGCCCTGATCCAATTATGGTAGATGCACTAGAATGGTTAAAGGCTAACAGGCCAGCAGCACAAAGGTTTTCGGTCGTTCATGGTGATTATAGATCGGGTAATCTTTTATATAGTAATAACAACATTACTGGAATATTAGACTGGGAAGCGACAGAAATTGGTGATCCGATGGCTGATGTCGCGTATGTTTGTGCAAAATCGAATCGTATGGACTCTCCATTATTAAATTACTTATTAGATAAGCAGATGTTTCTTGAAACTTATAGTAAGTTTACTGGATTAACAATTGATGAAAAAGTGCTCCATTATTATGAAGTCTTCCATCAAGTACGGTTTGTCTTAATTTCACAATCTGCTGGAACGGACTTTGCTAAAGGAAAAACAAAAGATCTTCGTATGGCTAGGCAAGGTTATCGATGGCCATTAATGCGCGGGATGCTAGCTGAATTATTAGGCTACTAGGGGGTGAAGCAATGCTAGATAAATCATATACATTTAAAACGACAACAGAGGTTTTAAAAGAAGTCATTATCCCACATATTAATAATAGTATGGCAAAAGAACAGGCAATTGCTTTAATTTCAGTATTAAAAAACTTGGATATGCAAACTATAGAAAACTTAAGTCCGAAGGCACAGTTGAATTTACTTATTTCAGAGACTATACATGATTTTATTGGTAGGATCCAAGCAGATGAAGGTTTATTTAGATACGATAGAATAGTAGATCAGCTAATGGATGATTTAAATGAAGTCAATTTAATTGAAGATACTAATACTAAATGGAGTCGTTTAAATGAATTACAATGCACACTTATTCAAGCCTTATATAAAGAAAGTTTAAACAATACAAATGTTGAACGGTATTACATTACCCCGTTAAGACAGAAACTGCGTGAACAGCTTAATATCGAGATCGCTCTTGTTCGGTAATGTAAAAGACTGTTTTTTCGTTAACACAATCATTGAGAAATAAGCAATAAGAAGGAATAAAAAAGCATTAAAAGGTAATGGAAAGATTACCTTTTAATGCTTTTTTGTATTAATTGTTCGATTATTCTTACAATTTTATGTTAAAATTAAGGAAAGCGAACTAAATCAGGCTGTTTTTAGAGTACCAAAAAACATAAAATCTGAATGAACGTGAAACAAGCAATAAGAAGGAGTAGATTTAAATTGAATTCAGTTAAAAAGATAATGATTCCAGTTAATGAGTGTCTGACTCCTAATCAAACCTTGAATGATGCGATTAAATTTATGAAAAAAACAAAGTGGAATACAGTTCCTGTGACAGATATAACAGGGAAATTAATAGGAGTTTTTACTCGTAGCGCTCTTTATCAAATGTTGTTATTAGGGTTAGGGCAAACAACACCTATCGCAAACTATATTAAAGAGGGTATAGGAACCGTTACCCTTGATACAACGTTTGAAGAATTAGAAGAAATTATTGCCATTAGTGAAGTAGGTACAGGAATAGTTATAGACGACTTTGATAAACCAATCGGTCTAATCACGACTTCATCTGCTGTTTTAAGTTTTTTACATAGTACTCGATCACTAAAAGGTCAGTTAGAAACGATTTTGCATACATCTAACTTAGGTGCGTTAATGACAGATGAACGAGGGAAAATCATCTTTGTGAATGATAAATTAACGAACATGTTGAAACAACCGTTAGAAAGATTGATGTTAAAAGATTTACAACAATTAATTCCGAATATGGAAAGTTCCAGTTTAAAAAAAGAAGTCCATTTTCGAATGAATATCGACTCTGATTACTTTGTCGTTCGCTTATCCTATTATAATATGCCGAATGGGAAAAAAGGATATATTGCTCTTTTCCAAAATGTATCTGAGTTAGAAAATATGGCTCAAGAACTGCAAATGGTCAAGAAATGGAAAAGCATCTTACAGACCGTCATAGAAAATGCCTACGATGGATTAGTGATGATTAATGAAAATGGTGAGATTATATTTATTAGCCCATCTCTTATTGAATTATTTGAGCTTGACGATAAAACGATTGAACAAATGCCAGTCAATGATATACTTCCACATCTTGAATTAACACCAACTCTTAAAACAGGTGTTGCAGATATAAGTGACTTTATGGAAATCAAAGGAATTAATTATATGGTCCAAAGAATTCCTGTTTATCAAGATGATCAAATAATCGGTGTTATTGGTAAAATTGTCTATCGACAATTACATGAAGTTCGTGAGCGATTTAGGAGATATGAAGATATTGAGAAGAAGATGCAAATTTCTAGTCGAAAAACAGAGACATCTAGATTTACATTTAAAGAAATTCTTTCTCAAGATCCTCAGATGGAAAAGTTAATGCGTAGTGGAATAAAAGCTGCTAAAGGGCGAACAACGATATTAATTCGTGGCGAAAGTGGAACTGGAAAAGAACTATTTGCTCATGCGATTCATAGCTCTAGCTCTTCTGGACAAGGTCCATTTATTACAGTGAATTGTGCGGCTATCCCTGAACATCTACTAGAATCAGAGTTTTTCGGATATGAGGAAGGTGCTTTTACTGGCGCAAAACAAAAGGGGAAAATGGGTAAGTTTGATTTAGCTAATGGTGGAACATTATTCCTCGATGAAGTCGGTGATATGTCTTTGCAGCTTCAAGCAAAACTTCTAAGAGTCTTGCAGGAAAGAGAGTTTTATCGAGTTGGTGGAACAGAGCGGATTGAAGTTAATGTTCGGATTATTGCAGCAACAAACCGCCCTCTTGAAGAAATGGTTGAATCTGGAGAGTTCCGAGAAGATTTGTTCTACAGGTTAAACGTCATTTCATTTGAAATTCCACCGCTTAGAAAGAGGAAAAAAGATATTTTATTATTAAGTGAAGCTTTTATTCAAGAATTAAATAAACAAAATGGAACAAGTATTATCGGATGGGACCCAGTAGTACAACAAGCAATGATGGATTATGATTGGCCAGGGAACATTAGAGAATTACGAAATGTGTGGGAGCGAGCGATGGTGTTTTCTGAAAACGGTTACGTTCGTCTTGTAGACTTACCAGATTATTTATTAAAGAAAGTAGGCTACGATCTTTTAATTGAGGAAGAGGAAACAGGTAATCCTGAACAATCCTTATTAGAAAAAGCTGAACAAATCGCTATACAGAAAGCATTGATTAAATCTAACGGTAATAAGAGTCAAGCATGTAAACTGTTAGGCATCAGCCGATCGGTACTATATGATAAATTAAAAAAATATGAAACAATCGAAGTGAACTAGTGAGTTTGAGATGAATTTAGTGCACACACCTTGAATGACAGAAGGTGCTGTGTACTTTTTTATTTAAATTAGTTGTTAAGCATATTTCCTAGTCGTCTATCACTGATTAGAAGGTGTGTACGGTTGTGAGTCATATCAAGACAATCCTTTTTTTAACCCTGTTTAAATTTCAGACAACATGCTTCAACAATAATTGGAAAATGTCGTAATCCCCTGCTAATAAATTTTGGCACGGTTATTGCAATAGTAAAAGTGTGATAGTCATTGATGAATTTTTTATATTTATAGGGGGAATGAAAATGCGAGAAGTAGTAATTGTAGAAGCAGTTCGAACACCAGTAGGAAAACGAAAAGGGCTATTAAGTACAGTTCGCCCTGATGATATGGCAGCGAAAGTATTAAAGGAATTAGTAAATCGTTCAGGAATTGATCCAGCTCTTGTTGAAGACGTTATTATGGGTTGTGTTTCCCAAGTCGAAGAACAAGGTTTAAACGTTGCGCGTACTGCCGTTTTACAGGCTGATTTCCCAATCAGTGTTCCTGGTACAACCATTGACCGTCAATGTGGTTCAGGTCAACAAGCAGTTCACTTTGCAACTCAGGCAATTGCGAGTGGAGATATGGATGTTGTTATTGCAGGCGGAGTCGAGAGTATGTCTCGTGTCCCAATGGGGGCTACTCGTCAAAGATCTGATTGGAGTGAAGAATTATCATCTCGTTATGAAATGATTCACCAAGGTCTTTCTGCAGAACGTATTAGTGAGAAGTGGGGATATAACCGTACTCAATTGGATGAGTTCTCATTAGAGAGTCATCGTAGAGCGCTTCAAGCTCAAGAAGAAGGACGTTTTGACCGCGAAATAATGCCTTTTGAAGTTACGCTTGAAGATGGAACAAAAACGGTTGTAACTCAAGATGAAGGCCCACGTAAAGGTACGTCTCTTGAGAAATTAGGTTCATTAAAACCTGCTTTTATTGAAAACGGTGTTATTCATGCTGGGAATGCAAGTCAAATGAGCGATGGTTCTGCAGCGATTCTACTTATGTCAAAAGATAAAGCGCTTGAATTAGGGTTGAAACCTCGTTTCCGTGTCGTTGCTCGTCAAGTGGTAGGTTCAGACCCAACTTTAATGTTAACAGGACCAATTGAAGCAACAAAGCAAGTACTTAAGAAAGCTGGTTTAACAATCGATGATATGGACCTCTATGAAGTAAATGAAGCATTTGCACCAGTTCCAATGTGCTGGTTAGATGATGTAGGAGCAGACCCAGCCAAATTAAATGTAAACGGCGGGGCAATTGCATTAGGTCACCCACTAGGAGCAAGTGGAGCGCGTGTAATGATTACCCTCATGCATGAGTTAGAAAGAACAGGCGGACGTTATGGCCTTCAAGCAATTTGTGAAGGTGGCGGAATGGCCAATGCAACAATCATTGAAAGAATTTAAGCAGTAGATTAGATAACTTTCACAATACAAAAATAGTTAAAATATAGGAGGAATATCAATATGAATATGCAAGATACGATTGCAATTGTTACAGGTGGAGCATCGGGACTAGGAGAAGCAACAGTAAGAAATATCGTCGAAAATGGCGGAAAAGCTGCGATTTTTGATTTATCAGAAGATAATGGAAATCGTCTAGTTGAAGAACTAGGTGAAAATGTTATGTTTGTTAAAACAAATGTAACAGATGAAGAAAGTGTTCAAAAGGCGCTAGATGAAGCGACTCAAAAATTTGGTGGTTATAATGCAGTCGTAAACTGTGCAGGTATCGGACTTGCTGAAAAAACAGTGAGTAGGGGCCAAGCGCATGACTTAGCTGGTTTCGTTAAAATTATTAATGTAAACCTTATCGGTACATTTAACGTAATCCGTTTAGCTGCAGAAAAAATGGTTGCAAACGACCCTAATGATAAAGGGGAGCGCGGTGTAATCATTAATACAGCTTCGGTTGCGGCATTTGATGGACAAATTGGTCAAGCAGCATATAGTGCATCAAAGGGTGGTATTGTTGGTATGACATTGCCAATTGCACGTGATTTAGCTAAAAGTGGAATCCGTGTCGTAACGATTGCGCCAGGACTATTCGAAACACCTTTATTTAATACATTATCTGAAGAAGCGAAAACGGCATTGGGCAAACAAGTTCCATTCCCTCCAAGATTAGGTGTACCTACTGAATATGGTCAACTTGCACAAGCAATCATTGAAAACCCAATGCTAAACGGTGAAACGATTCGTTTAGATGGCGCAATCCGTATGCAACCTAAATAAGCTTTAATAGAAAATAAGACTAATAGTATACAAGGGCCATTCATTTGAATGAGAAAACCGTTTAATGAATGGTCCTTAATAATTTTAGAGAGGTGTCAATTATGTCTAGACCATTTATAACTGAAGAACATGAAATTTTTAGAAAATCATTAAGAAAGTATTTAGAAAAAGAAGTTATTCCTCATTTCGAAGAGTGGGAAGAAGCAAGACAAGTACCAAGAACATATTGGAAACAGCTAGGTGAGCAAGGGTTTCTGTGCCCATGGCTAGATGAAGAATATGGTGGCATGAATGCTGATTTCGGTTATTCAGTTGTATTTTCTGAAGAGCTTGAAAAAGTAGGGGCTGGAATTGGTGGTCCAGGACTTCATAATGATATTGTTATGCCTTACATTGACTCTTACGGTTCAGAAGAGCAAAAACGAAGATGGCTGCCACGAAGTGTAACTGGTGAAATCATCTCTTCTATTGCGATGACTGAACCAGGGACAGGTTCGGACTTAGCTGCAATTAAAACAACGGCTGTGCGTGATGGTGATCATTATGTAATAAACGGTGAGAAGACATTTATTACGAATGGTTACTCTACAAACTTTATTGTCGTTGTATGTAAAACGGACACACAAGCTAATCCTCCTCATAAAGGAATTAGCCTAATTGTAGTTGATACAATTGATGGGGAAGTTCCAGGATTTAAAAAAGGTAAAAAGCTAAGAAAAGTGGGTCAGCATACGGCAGATACAGCAGAGTTAATCTTCGAAGACGTTAGAGTTCCTGTTGAGAACCTACTTGGAGAAGAAGGAAAAGGCTTTTATTATTTAATGGATAAATTACAACAAGAAAGGTTAATGGTAGCAATTGGAGCGGTAACTTCAGCAGAAAGAATGCTAGAAATAACGATCGATTACGTTAAGCAACGTAAAGCGTTCGGTAAACCGATTAGTAAGTTCCAAAATACACAATTTAAGATCGCTGAGATGGCAACACAAATTGAAATCGGAAGAACATTTGTCGATAATTTAATTGTTAAGCATATGGCTGGAGAAAACGTAGTTACTGAAGTTTCAATGGCCAAGTGGTGGACTACAGATATGGCTAAAAAGATGGCTGGAGAATGTATGCAGCTTCACGGTGGTTATGGATATATGGAAGAATATGAGATTGCTAGAAGGTACCGTGATATCCCAGTTTCAACGATTTATGCTGGAACAAATGAGATTATGAAGCAAATCATTGCTAAAAATATGGGTCTATAACTACAATAAAGATTTATGAAAGCGCTTAAATAATTAATGTTACTAGACTATCATATTTTTACTTTGGCTTTATTATTATTGTTGTTGATTTTGGACTCAACCCTTTCAGTATATTAAAAGGCGTGTGAAGCTTATAATTCAAACGATGAGTCCAAATCAACGTCTTCTATACTCTAAAAAGCCTTATAAACGGTCTTTGTTGGGAGAGGAGAGAACCTTACCTTCACATAAGAAGCTTGATATTAGGGGGTATTAGGATGAATGTTGTAAACATGCTAGTTGCAACTGCAGAACGTCTACCAGAAAAAGCTGCTATCGTATACAAAGGTGAAAAGTGGAGCTATAGACAAGTGAAGGATGAAGTCTTTAAGGTAGCAAATGGATTAAAGGCTAGTGGAATTAAGGAAGATATGCACGTTGGGTTGATGATGACAAATCGTCCAGAATATGTCATCTCCTATTTTGCTTTATTAGCCGTTGGAGCGGCAGTTGTTCCAATTAATCCACAATTTAAGGAAAGAGAATTAACCTATGCTTTAAATGATTCAGATGCCTCTGCCCTTATCTACGAATATTATTTTACAGAAACTGTTATGAATGCTAAAGCAGATTTTAAATCAGCAAATATACTTATCCCGTTATATGGTAAAGGTAACGATGCATGTGAATGGTCGAAGCTACTCAATTATGAGCCAATTGATAAACCATGTGTGCGACAAGAGGATGATACAGCTCAAATTATTTATACATCTGGAACAACAGGGCATCCAAAAGGAGCGATGATTACACATGATAACGTTCTGTGGATGACGAAGACAGTAACCGATGTTCAAGAAACGAGTGAAACAGACAAAGTCGTTGTCGTTTTACCACTATTCCATGCTTATGCTAAGGTTGCTTGTCTCTTATGTGGGATGTATAAAGGAGCAACAGCATATCTAGAAGATCGATTTATCCCAGATCTAATGCTAGAACTTATAGAGCGGGAGAAAATCACCGTTTTCCCTGGGGTACCAACTATGTTTACTATGTTTGTTCACTCTCCAAAGCTAAAGGATTATGATTATTCCTCACTAAGGATCTTTGGTTCTGGTGGTGCAAGTATTCCAGTTGAAATCATTGATCGAATTAAAAAGGAAATCGGTGTTGCCATGTTAGAAGGATACGGACAAACTGAATCTACGGTTATGATCACTTGTCAACCTCTACATGGCAAAAAAATTGTAGGTTCAGTTGGAATACCTGTCCCTGGATTGGAACTTCGTATTGTTACACCTGATGAAAAAGATGTGCCACAAGGTGAAGTTGGTGAAATTATTTTCCGTGGACGTAATGCAATGAAAGGCTATTACAATAAGCCAGAAGCAACGCAGGAAACGATTCGTGATGGCTGGGTTTATACTGGTGATCTAGGTTATCAGGATAAAGATGGGAACTTATTTATTGTCGATCGGAAGAAGGATATGATTATTCGCGGTGGTTATAATGTTTATCCCCGTGAAATAGAAGAAGTGCTATACGCTCATCCAGATATCATTGAATGTGCTGTAATTGGTGAGGCACATGAAGTTTTCGGAGAGGAAATTGTAGCGTATGTTGTAATGAAAAAGGAAATTTCGGAAGAAGATTTATATGCTTACTGTAAAAAGAATATCGCAAGCTATAAGGTTCCAAGAATCTTTAGGTTTCTAGATGAACTTCCAAAAACAGCTACAGGAAAGATCTTGAAAGTACCATTAAGAAAAAAACAACAATCACGAAATGTTAACTAGAAATCACTGTAACCATGTATTCCATGTATTTAAGCATTCTGCTTAATACGATTTAATCACTATTGAAATATATATTACTTAGTGATGGGGGCAAAAGATACCCTCTATTTTAATTAACTTTACCTAAACCATTATTTTTTCTCGGCGGTGTTAAAGATCGTACATAGCCAATCATTATAATCGATTTAGCTCATCACTAAGTAATATGTTACTTACAATCTTTTGAAAAAAGGGACGAATAACAAAGGATTGTAATTTAGATTGATAGTAAAGTATAGTGTTTCTATCAATTGACTTAAGATGATAGCAGTGCTTTATCATCTTATTAAAGGAGATGCAGGATAGAAATGGAAAACACTTCAAAAAATCAATATAACATTTCTGATTCAGATAAGAAAAAGCTAATTAGTTTGTTATCTATTTTGCTTTTATTTTCAATTATGAACTCGACCATGTTTATGGTTTCCGTTCCTGATATTGCGTTTTATTTTGATCTACTCCCCTCCCAAGTTAGCTGGGTTGTTACGGGCTATATTATCCTTTACTCTATTGGGGCATTACTTTATGGCAAATTAGGTGATATTTATCCGATAAAAAATTTATTAACAATTGGGATTTCCTTATTTGTCATAGGTTCCATTATTGGTTTCTTCTCTCCAACTTATTTAATGGTTGTCATCTCTAGAATGATCCAAGCTTGTGGTGCAGCTGCGGTTATTGCTATCGTTTTTGTTATTCCATCTCGCTATTTTCCAAATGAAAAAGGTAGAATGCTAGGTATATTATCTTCTGCAATGGCATTTGGTGCTGGCTTAGGACCTGTACTAGGTGGATTTATTGCAGGTTTCTTAGATTGGCATTATATTTTTCTATTTTCTTTTGTTGTAGTTTTGACATTACCTTTTTTACGAGTATTATTACCGAAAGAAGAGAAGAAAAGCGGAAAGCCAGATGTTATTGGAGCAATTCTAATGGCTTTAGGTGTCGCTTTCCTTATTTTATTTATAACGTCTTTTAATTGGATTTATTTATTGTTTGGTATTATTGTTAGTGCGGCATTTTTTTTGTGGATTTGTACTTATCGATATCCATTAATTTTACCTTCAATGTTTTCAAACAAAGTTTTTCGATTAACCGTTTTGACGAGTTTTTTCGGTACATTAATTATGTTTAGTAATTTATTCATCCTTCCTTTGTTACTCCGAGACATCCATGGATTAAGTACTGTACAAATAGGTTTAGTTCTGTTTCCAGGAGCAATTCTTGGAGCATTTGTAGGGAATGCAGCTGGTGGCTTTACTGATCGATATGGTAGTCAGACTGTCGGATACTTTGCAATCAGTTTAATTTTAATAGGATCTTTTCTTTTATCTAGCTTTCTTGGATTTGCACCTTGGATTATTAGTATAATCTTTAGTATTAATTTTATTGCTTTTCCAATCTTTCAAACATCTATGGCTAATATAATATCGACGGTCCTTCCCGATGAACAAATGGGTGTTGGAATGGGGATTTATAATTTAGGAAACTTATTATCTGGTGCTATTGGTGGTGCCATTATTGGAAGAATCCTAGATTATTCATTTGTTGGAATTCCCTTAAATCCATTTATAGAAAATATAGGCGTCGTCGTCGTGTACAGTAATATATTTGTCGGTTTGGCATTACTTACAATTATAATCGGTCTCTATTTTTATTTTTCGAACCGTAAACAACAGCCTTTAATTTTTAGAGATGGTGTCTAAAAATTACTACACCCTAACATCAAAACTACTCTCGTGTCTAATCGTCTTGTGGCCATAAGTATATAATTTGACTCTTCCATAATTTTGTTGCTTGTCTACATTTTCAGAAAGCGGACGACGGTTTCTTTCTTGTCGTTGACGCTTATCGAATGCTGCTAATGTGTGCTTAGGTTTCTTTACTAATGGTTTACGTGGACTAAACATAGTATTTGAAATCACGATAGTTCTCCTATTCAAATAGTTTTATTGGGTATGGATCAATCACATTTGTACTTGTTTATTAAGCTATTCGAATAGGGAGAGAGTTTTTAGGGGGTAAAGATAAAGATCACTAATAATTGAGAATTAAGTAGCGCTTCGCATGTAGATTGGTAGTAATCACTAGTAAAAACGTACAATGAAATTCTCTAACTAAATACCTAAGTAATAAAAGTAATGAAATGGTAACTACCCAGGTAAACAAGAGAATAGGTTTCAAATCCTGCTACACCTTTAATTTTCATAATTAAAGAAGAAGTTCTAGTGTAAAAGTGTTAAAATAGAAAAAGCAGAAAATTATGGTTAGGCAGGATGAGAAATGGAAATTTATTCAATATTAGTGGCTGTCATGTTTTTTATAAACATGCTCTTTGCAGGAATGATTATTTTTTTTGAACGTAAAGACGCTAGTGCAACATGGGCATGGGTTTTGATTTTATTTTTTATTCCTTTCTTGGGATTTATAATTTATCTTTTTCTCGGTCAAAATTTAACGAAAAAACGATTGTTTGATACAGACGGAACGAGGAAAATTGGTATTGACCAGGTAATTGCAGAACAAATCAGTCAAATTAAACATTCAGAATTTCAATTTGATAGTAGAGTAACGGAAGAGTACAAAGATTTAATTTATATGCATTTAATCAACAATGATTCTATGCTAACGAAGGGAAACGAAATTGAAATACTAGTTGACGGTCGAAAGAAATTCGAAACTTTATTAGAGGATATCCGAAACGCAAAAAGCTTCATCCATATTCAATACTATATTATTAAAAATGATGGACTAGGAAAACAAATTATCAAAGAACTTACTAAAAAGGCAAAACAGGGAGTAAAAGTCCGAGTCCTATATGATGAACTTGGCTCACGAAAATTAAAAAGAAAAGATTTTGCAGAGCTAGTTCAAGCAGGTGGAGAAATTGGAGTCTTTTTCCCTTCTAAATTAGCTCCCATAAACCTACGTCTTAATTACAGAAACCATCGGAAGCTAGTAAACATTGACGGGTACGTTGGATATATTGGTGGGTTTAATGTTGGTGATGAGTATTTAGGATTGAATGAGAGGTTCGGCTACTGGAGAGATACCCATCTTCGGATAGAAGGACCAGCCGTTGATTCAATCCAAAAACGGTTTATCTTGGATTGGAACCAAGCTTCTAAACAATATTATATTAATTATGATCCTCACTACTTTCCTAAAAAAATTGGAGCAGGAAAAGCAGCGATGCAAATTGTATCAAGTGGACCAGACTCTGAGTGGGAGCAAGTGAAAAACGGTTATATTTATATGATTATGGCAGCAAAAAAATCCATATATATTCAAACGCCTTATTTCATACCAGACCCGAGTCTCCTAGATGCATTAAGAATTGCTGTCTTATCTGGTAAAGACGTTCGGATAATGATCCCAAACCGACCTGATCACCCATTTGTATATTGGGCAACATACTCCCATGTCGGCGAGATGATAAAAACAGGGGCAAAAGTTTTTATATATGAAGAAGGGTTCATCCATGCAAAAATGTTAGTCGTTGACCGAAAAATCAATTCAGTAGGAACAGCGAATATTGACATGCGAAGCTTTAAATTGAATTTTGAAGTCAACGCTTTTATTTATGATCAGGAGACATCGGAACAACTTGCTAAACAATTTGAAAAAGATATGGAATTATGTTTCGAGCTTACACAGGATTTGTATGATCAACGTTCAAAAGTAATTAGATTTAAAGAATCCATTTCACGACTATTATCACCCATCTTATAAACTGAATAAAAACCATAAGGCACTTTCTAACAAGGAAAGTGCCTTATTCATATTTTATTTTTGATTATTGTAACAGGGAACCACTTTAGTTCATTGTTCATATAAGTAAGAAACATAGTAAAAGGGGTTACCAAGATGTATTTAGATGCATTAGCAAAGTTAGGAGTGGGGGGCGCTCACCCAGGCGGATTGTTACTAACAGAAAAGTTAGTGAGATCAGAACAGATCAGTACAAATACTCGTATTTTGGATATCGGGTGTGGTACAGGACAAACTTCAGCTTATTTGTATCATCACTTTAAATGCCAAGTTATAGCATGCGATATTCATCCTCTCATGCTTGAAAAAGCGAATAAACGATTTCAACAAGAGAGCCTACCTATTAAAGCAATATATGGTAATTCAGAAGCTTTACCTTTTCAGGATGATACCTTTGATATTATCATTTCCGAGTCAGTAACTTCTTTTACAAATATAAAACGATCTTTGAAGGAATATTATCGTGTTTTAAAACCAAAAGGAATGCTAATTGCAATAGAAATGACTCAAGGTGGTGCCTTACCGATAGCCGATATAGAAAAGATCAAAAATTTTTACACTTTAGAAAAAGTGATGACAAAGGAAGGTTGGCAACAAGAACTCGAAGAATGTTCTTTTTCTCAAATTAAAATAGATCTCTATGTTGTAAAAAGTCCGAACCCTAACACTCTATGTGACATTGACCCGTCACCTTCGATCGACACAAAAACAAACGAAGTTATTATGGAGCATGCAAAACTGTTGAGCACTTACCAAACAAGCATCTTCCCATGTATAATCATCGCCCAAAAATAACATAAAGTATGAAAAGTGTTAAGCGCACAAAACAAATAACTTACAAATAAAGAAGCTCGTGAAGTAAACAACAGTAAATAAAAGTAGGGTCAGTAGGTATTGCTGACTCTATTTCTATTGTATTTTTCATAAAAAATAAATGTTTTTACCTGTGACAAATTAAGGGATAAATTTTCTCTCCATACTTTCTCGATACTTTTTTGCTAAATTAAGTTAAAGATAAAGCACTAAAAGAAAAATTAAGACATTATAGGAGGAAATAAAATGATGAATTATGGGGAGCATTTTAATTGGATGATGAGTGGAATAGGTACGACATCTATGATTTTTATGATGCTATTTCACTTCGCTGTTTTAGTAGGGGGAATTTATTTTATTATTTATTTAGTAAAAACATTTTCAAAAGATAAAACAACCCAAAATGATAATAGTGGGATTTCTATCTTGAATGAACGATTCGCAAAGGGTGAAATCAACGAAGAAGAATATAGACGTATGAAAAAGGTAATAACAGCAGGTGCATAAGTCTATTTTCCCAAAAAATCCCTTTAAGTTGTATAGAACTTAAGTAAGTTAAACTGTCTGTGGCAAACAGGCAGTTTACGTTGTTATTGACATACCTTACTAGGGTATAGTAAGTTTGATTCGGAATCACATAACTAAACAATTAAAGGTGAGGAATTGTATGGAAGATAAAGATAAAATGGTAAAGCTTGCTTTAAATGCTGGGGTATCCTTCGGAGCTAAATTAAATACAAAACAATTACTAGTTATTGCTGAATATATGGATGATGATTCTGAAATCGAATTAACAACGTTTCAACAACTTTACATTGAGGTTCCAGAAAGTCAAAAAATGACGATCGAAAAGAAACTCAATGACGTCGGATTGTACTGTTATCCTGTTGGGAACTTTGTGAAGAGTTTACGAACGTGTAATTTTTGCAAAGGTGCAGAAGAAGAAGGCATGCCTGTCGCAATCGAACTAAATAAGCGAATTGCAGGCAAGTCTGTTCCGTTTACATTACGTCCTGCGTATACAGGCTGTGAGGTTGGTTGCGGAGAGCCACTAATCAATGATATTGGCGTAATGAAAGTAGGCAAGAATGAATACGACCTATATATAGGTGGAAGGACAAAGGGTGCAGATGCTCATGCAGGAAAGTTATTTGAAATGGAACTCGAACCTGAAAAACTCTATAAAGTAATTGAACTGTTACTAGACATATACGCTGAATACGGTAAAAAGCGAGAACCATTTTACAAATTTGTGAACCGATACGGATTTGATAATTTAAGAAGTAAAGTTTTCGAGCAGTAGTTTATAGCTTAAAAACAAAAATAAAGTGAATCATATACCCTATAGCTGTATTTTACTACGATTATGATATAAAGGAGGGTCGTTTATGGGCAAAATGCTATTTACTGTAAAAGGTATGACGTGCGCATCCTGTGTGAGTCGTGTTGAAAAAGTGGTTTCTAAAGTGGATGGCGTAGAAGCAGTCAATGTTAATCTAGCCTCCAACCAAGCTCAAGTTGAGGTCAATGACCAAGTGACATCTGAGCAGATTATTAAAGCGATCGAGAAGCTTGGCTATGAAACGAAAAGAATAGATGAAGAAGAACGACAAAGAAAATTACTGTTTTCCGTAAAAGGAATGACGTGTGCTTCCTGTGTAAATAGAGTTGAAAAAATGATTTCTAAGGTAAATGGGGTTACAAAGGTAAATGTAAATTTAGCTGCTCATCAAGCTCAAGTCGAAGGAGAGAGTGGGATCATCCAAGTGGATGAAGTCATTAAAGCGATTGAGAAGATCGGTTATGAAGCAGCATTACTAGATGAACGTAATGAAAATGAAGCTAAAGATGATAATGAAGAAGAAACAAAGAAATTATTTAAGGATTTTACCGTAGCAGCAATATTAACAACAATCGTTTTAATTGGAAGTATTCCTCACATGATGCACGGATGGGGAACTCGGGTGCCTGATTTTCTAGCTAGTCCATTCTTTCTTCTAGTATTAACGAGTTATATTCAATTAGTACCAGGTTGGAGGTTTTACCGTAACAGTTATAAGGTGCTGAAAAATAAATCAGCTGATATGAATGTTCTTGTTGCAATGGGAACTACAGCTGCCTGGGTTTATAGTGGAGCAATGACTTTATTTCCTACTCAGTTAACTGAAATTGGTTTTCCTTATCAACTTTATTATGATGTAACTACGGTAATCACAACGTTAATTCTACTTGGTCGCTATTTTGAAGCTAAAGCAAAAGGGAAAACGTCAACTGCTATTAAAAAGTTGATGAGTCTACAAGCTAAAACCGCCAGAGTTGTTCGTGATGGAAATGAACTTGAAATTCCTACAGAAGACGTGAAAATTGGTGATCAAGTACTCGTGCGACCAGGAGAGCGTATTCCTGTCGATGGGGTCGTATTAAAAGGCAAGTCAGCTGTCGATGAATCTATGTTAACAGGTGAATCGCTACCTGTAGAGAAAACAACAGGAGATCATGTGATAGGTGCAACCATTAATAAATCGGGAAGTTTTACATTCGAAGCGACAAAGGTAGGTAGAGAAACTGCTTTAGCTCAAATTATTAGAATGGTAAATGAAGCTCAAGGTTCAAAAGCACCGATTCAAAGAGTAGTAGACATTATTTCAGCATATTTTGTACCTACCGTTGTGGGTATTGCGCTTCTCGCATTTGTAGTATGGTACTTTGTGGGACCAGACCCAAGTCTAATTTTTGCCCTTACAACTTTTATCGCAGTCCTTATCATTGCATGTCCTTGTGCACTTGGATTAGCTACTCCGACAGCCATTATGGTTGGGACAGAAAAAGGTGCGGAGAATGGTATTTTAATTAAAGATGCAACAAGTCTTGAAAGAGCACATAAAATAAGCACGATTATCTTGGACAAAACAGGAACTATTACAGAAGGTAAACCTAAATTAACCGATTTAATTACGGCTAATCATCTATCAGAACATGAATTATTATCAATAGCAGCATCTGTTGAAACAGCGTCAGAACACCCTTTAGGTGAAGCCATTGTTGAAGCAGCGAAAGATAAAGGAGTAAATATTCAAGAACCTGAATTTTTTGAAGCTGTTATTGGTCATGGGCTCATTGCCTCCCTGGAGAAAAAAGAAATATTAATAGGTAATATTAAATTAATGCAGAAGTATAATATTGAGCTAGCCTCCTATGAACAAGAAGCGATGTCCTTAGCTGACCAAGGAAAAACACCGATGTATGTTGCGATTGACGGTCAATTTGCTGGTATTATTGCAGTTGCGGATACTTTGAAGAAAAATAGTAAATCTGCTATAACTACACTAAAGAAAATGGGAATTGAAGTCATTATGTTGACGGGTGACCATGAACGGACTGCAGGAGCAATTGCTAAAGAAGCTGGAATTGATCAATATATTGCTGAAGTACTCCCAGAGCACAAGGCTGCAGAAGTAAAAAAACTACAAGAACAAGGTAAAGTTGTAGCGATGGTAGGAGACGGGATTAATGATGCTCCCGCTTTAGCGCAAGCTGATGTAGGAATTGCTATTGGTACTGGGACAGATGTAGCAATGGAAACGGCAAATATAACGTTAATGCGTGGAGATATATTAAGTGTTGTTACTGCTTTACGCCTTTCTAAACAAACAATGAAAATGATTTGGCAAAACCTCGGTTGGGCTTTTGGCTATAACGTCGTTCTCATTCCTGTTGCGGCTGGTTTATTCTACCCATTCTATGGGATACTTCTAAATCCTATGTTAGCAGGAGCAGCCATGGCATTCAGTTCAGTTTCGGTAGTATTAAATACTTTACGACTCAGAAAATTTAAATCGAGCACAGTCTAATTATTACGTGGCACTTTATCTATAAAGGTAAAGTGCCATTTCTCTTATATTCCGTAAATACCTAATCTTTGTCCAAACTATTAACACTTTGTGTCATTGATTAAAGATAGCTTTTTCTCGATAAATTCTCGATATTTTATTGTTAAATTGTAGTCTTATAGCTTTTATTAAACATGCTGAAGTAGGAGGACTGTTTGAAAGACGAAAACATTTAAGTGGAAGGAATGAGTTGTGGCTATTCGATACAGTGAAAAGGATGGAACCTTACAAAGACCGGAAGAAGGAAGCGAAAAGTTAGGGTATGAAGTTAGATAACTTTAAAAAATCGTATTGTGAATAGACATTAAGAATTGTTGGGGGATTCAATATGAAAAAGATTAGCTTTGTTTTAGGGAGTTTTTTATTAAGCAGTACTGTACTTATAGGATGTGCTACTTTATCGCAGTCTACACCTGATGGCCCCGTGTTTTATGTAGCTAATGCTGGGGATGGAACCATTTCCATAGTAGATGTAAACAAGAGCGATACAGAGAGGATTATAGATATAGGTTATGAGCAACTCTCTCACGGGATAGCCGTTTCTCCCGATGAAAAATAATTTACACGGGTACAGGATTTTTAGGAAAAAGTGTTTTAGCAATTGACACCGTAAGCCACGAAGTTTTAAGTACAGTCCAGTTTAAAGAAGGAGTTCACGGCATCGATATTCACCCATCTGGTAAATACTTATATATCTCATTAATGGCTGGTTTAGGAAAGAAGGCGGAAATCTAGCTGTTATTGATACTGAGAGATTCGAGACCATTGTACTTATTAAAACAGATGATGGACCAGCTCACGTTTCTGTGACTGTAGATGGTTCTCAAGTTTGGATTGCTAATGTAAATGCCAATACATAAGTGTCGTCGATGCTTATACCTATCAAAATTTAGCTACAATTGATGTGGGAGAAGTTCCGAATGAAGTAGCCCTTAGTCCGACCCTTGATTACGCGTATTCTGCTAATGTTCGTTCAAATAGCATTTCAAGAATTGATATGTCAACGTTTGAAGTTGTGGATGAAATACTAGCTGGTAAAGGAGTACATGGTGTGACTGTTTCCCATGTCGGTAAACAAATATGGACTACAAATAATGAATCAAATAATGTAACTGTGATAGATTGTAACACTTTTACAATTTTGGATACGATAGATACTGGTAGTTATCCGAACCATATTTCCTTTTCTAAAGATGGTAAGCAGGAATTTGTAACTCACAGGCAGCCAAACGATCTATCTGTTATTGACACCAAAAAACGGCGGGTTGAAAAAAGTCTTCCATTAGGAAAGGAACCGCATGAAATGACATTAAAAGGACTCGTAGAACATGATATAGAGAGACAGGCAAGAGTAGACCATACTTCTAACCCTAACAAAGAACATATCGATGGTGTCGATATTGAAGTAAAGCTACTTTCACCGTATGTTAAAGAGGATGCAGTAAAAATACTAGATGAGACAAATCTAGATTTGTTTGATTATTATGCTCTCCAGATTAATTTAACAACACATTCTGGTGATTTAACTGCGTTACCATGGACAGGGATGATCTCCCTTACAAATGGAAGTGGTAAGAAAATTGCTGTATTAGAATGGTTAGTTTTAAATAACGATTCGCATCATCCTATTTTCTTAGCCATCTTTGAGAAAATGATGGATCAAACACCTTTACTAACTAGCGCTGATGAACGCTTTATTTGAATAAATTTAATACGTATGGAATTAGTTTCCCTTACCGATTTACTTCGTAGAAAAATTAACCTTTAACCCTCTTGTTTTAAGAGAGTTTTATATATTCAAAGTTTCAGCAAATGTCTTCCTATGCATACTTTCTTGAAACTTTTTTTTTAAAATGGTTTAGTAGGATAAAAATTATTGAGGTGAAAAGGATGATATATAAAGTTCTATTTACTGCTGTTCTAGTCTTTATTTTTGGACTTACAGCTTGTAGTAATAATACTGTTAATCACTCAACGATGGATCATGGTGAAGACCAGAAAGAAACGGTTGAAGAAGTAGCAGTAGATGTATCAGAAGGAAAAAAAGTATTTAATATTGAAGTGAAAGAATCTCATTGGATGTTAAACGATGAACTGATTTTTGATGCTTGGACCTATAATGGAACTCTTCCTGGCCAAGAAATTCGAGTACAAGAAGGCGATGAAGTGGTATTGAATGTGAAAAATTCACTCTCAGTCCCAACAGCACTCCACTTGCATGGCTTCCCAGTCCCGAATGAAATGGATGGGGTTCCTGGAATTACACAAAATGCGATTATGCCTGGTGAAGAATTTACCTATGAATATACTGCTGATGTACCTGGTACGTATTGGTATCATTCTCACCAAAACGGTGCAGTACAAGTAGATCAGGGGTTATATGGCGTTTTTATTGTAGAGCCAAACGATCAACCTGAATATAATGTAGACGAGTTAATTGTCATTGATGAATGGTCATCTATGATGGCAGAAATGGGCATAGATCATCAAAACATGGATCACAGTGGCATGCACGGTGGACATGGTGGACACGGCGGTCATGGCGTGGGTCATACAATGGGTAATGACGGTATATCTCATTCTGAAATGATGAATATGATGTATGATACGATGGTCATTAATGGAAAAGCTACTCCTGCTATCGCACCTGTTGAAGTAAAAGAAGGGGATCTAATGAAGTTACGCTTTTTAAATGCAGGGTTGTTCACTCAAGTCATTTCAATCCCAGGTCATTCTTTTAAAGTTACACATTACGATGGACAAGAAGTAAACGAACCAGAATGGATTTCTGAACAGGCTATACGAATTGCACCAGCTGAACGATATGAAATTGAAATAGAATTGAATCACCCAGGTGCTTGGGGAATTGAAGTATTCGCTGAACAAAACCCATCGAATCTTCATGCACTCGTACCTATTGTTTATAGTGGATTTGAAAATACAGAATTAGAAAGTAGTACATTCTCAAGTTATTTTGACTTTACAAATTACGGTAGTCCTATTGAACTTTCAATTGGCGAAATAACAAAAAAGTATGAAATGATGCTAGGGTCGAAAGACGGTGGAGAAACTTTTACGATTAACGGAAAGCAATTTCCTAACCATGAGGTTTACGAAGTGGAGGAAGGAGATGTGGTTAAATTTACAATTATTAACGATACAGAAGTAGATCATCCAATGCATATGCATGGCGAATTTTTCTACGTTCTTTCTAAAAATGGGCAGCTAGTAAAAGGCTCAGCGATAAAAAAAGATACACTAAATGTTCGACCCGATGAAAGCTACGAAATTGTATTTGAAGCTAAAAATCCTGGAATATGGATGTTCCACTGTCATGAGTTCCATCATGCGAACAATGGAATGGTTGCAGAAGTTATATATAAAGGATTTGAACCTATTTTTGAACTAGATCCTAACGTTCCAAACCAACCAGAATAAAAATAATAAGATTAATGTTCCCCCATTGATATGCTCCCTTTAAGGTAGACAGATTAAAAAATAAAAATCTGTTTTACCTTAAAGGGAGTTTTTTTGTGTCCAATAAATATTACTCGAAACAGTTTAAGTATGATGTAGTAACGGCATCTAAGAGTGAAAAGTTTACACTTAAAGAATTAACGGAAAAGTATCAAGTTCCTAATATTACTTTATATAAATGGATAGAGAAATTTGAGAAAGAGGGAATAAATGGATTTGAAACATTGAAGTCATATCCTAAATTATTAAAAGAAGCAGCGGTAAGAGAATATTTATCTGGGGAATCCTCTCAATATGAAATTGTTCGAAAATATGAAATCACAAGTATAGGCATCCTTCAGTGGATTAACAAGTATAATAGTCATAGAGAATTAAAGGATACTTCAAAAGGAAGGACAAGTTCCATGACTAAAAGTTGAAAAACCACTTAGATTGAACGGATTCAAATTGTAATGCATTGTTTTGGGACGGAAAAGATTATTAAAAACAGTCGAGACTTATAAAGTTTCCTATCAACAAGTATACCTATGGGTTAGAAGTATGAAACTGATGGAGATGAGGTAATTAAAGATAATCGTGGAAGGAAAAAGAGGAAGCAGAGCTACTGACCGTGGGTTTCAATACACCTCTATAGGATATAACCGTAAGATAGAGGCTGCGAAGATGGCACAAATTATGTCAAAAGTTGGTCGGTGTATTGATAATGGATCAATGGAATCTTTTTTTGGGGAACACTGAAATGCGAGTAGTATTATTTACATAAATATAAGACATTTGAGGAACTTTCTCTTCGTTAGATGAGTACATCCATTTTTATAATCATGATAGATACCAAAAAAGATTAAACGGCCTAAGCCCTATGGAATTAGAGATAAAGCCGCTTACATCCTTTTTATTATTTCCAATGTCTACTTGACAAGGTGCAGTTCACATACGGGAACGTTAACCTTTTCTCATAATTCACCTTAAACCATACGACAATAAATGAATCATTACGGGATTAAGAACTCCACTTATAACCGATTCCCCATACCGTTTTTAAATGATCATCGACAGGAAAACCTTGTTTACGCAATTTTTCCCTTAGGTTCCGAATATGAGAATCAATAGTTCGATCTTCGGTATCTACTTTTAGCCCCCAAAGGGTTGAAAGTAGATGCTCTCTAGAAAAGACTTTATTTTGGTACTGTAAAAATAATTCAAGAAGAGCAAACTCTTTCGGTGTCATCGGGATCTTTATGCTTTTAAAGTGAACTTCGACGGTTGTGGGATCAATGGTTAAATCATTAAAAGACAATAATGTATCTTCAGCGGTTTTTCCGTTGGTCCGCCGAATAACCGCTTCCATTCTGGCAAGTAGTTCTTTTTCATCAAATGGTTTAGATACGTAGTCGTCTGCACCTGTTTTTAAACATTTTATAATATCTCCTTTATCATTTCGAGCTGTGACCATAATGATTGGGACATTGGAAAACTCACGGATTTTTTTTAAGGTAGTCCAGCCATCCATACCTGGCATCATAATATCCAATAGAATGATATCAACCTTTTCTTCGTCTAATAGCCTTATCGCATCTTGTCCCGACGTATTTTTAATACATTTGTACCCATAAGGGGAAATGTAAAGTTCTAATAGATCAAGCATTCTCTTTTCATCATCAATGAGTAAAACTGTCTTCATGAAAACTCTCCTTCAAACGAATAGTAAAGCATGTACCTTCTCCAAATTCACTATCTACTGAAATCCTAGCAGAATGGGCTTCAACGATTTCTTTTACAATCGCTAAACCTAAACCAAATCCACCAGTTAAGCGCGAGCGCGATTTATCAACTCGAAATAATCTGTTAAAAACATAAGGTAAGTCTTCACTAGGTATACCTTGTCCTTGGTCACTGATAGCAATTAGGATCTCCTGATTTTCTTTGTAAACATCTATTTTAGTCAGTGATTTTTCACTTGAGTATTTAAGCGCATTATCTAATAAATTCAAAATAATTTGTTCAAAGCGGCGAGGATCGATCTCAACTCTCCATTCGCCACGACAAACTAATTCCAATTGATGACCTTGAGCTAAAAATACATGTCGCGCCTTTTCATAAATAGGGAATAGGAAATCCTTAATGTTGATAGGCATTTTTTGTATAGTGAACATATTTTCATCTATTTTTGCTAGCTCAAACAATTCGTGTAAAAGTTGATGAACATTTTCAGATTCCTCATGGATAATATTCATATAATTAATTCTTTCTTCCTCGGTGATAGTTTTTCTTTTTCCAATATCAGCGTAGCCTTTAATATAAGTTAATGGCGTACGAAGCTCGTGAGAGATACTAGCTAAAAATTCATTTCGTTCCTTTTTTAAATAACTTAAATCATTTGCCAACAACTGAATGGATTTTGATAATTCACCTATTTCATCATTTGACATTACGGGCACGGTTACAGAAAAATCACCATTACTTAATTTCTTTGTCGCTTCCTTCATTGATACAAGGGGACTTGTTAAAACTTTTAATAGAAAAATAATGGTTACTAATAGAAAGACAAGAATAAGGACTATAGCTATAAGAAAATGATGATTCAACTTAGCAATAAAAGCTTGAATGTGATCGTTACTTTTCAGCATATAGACATAGCCTTGATTTCCAGCACCATCATCAAAGGGTGATACGGTTGATATATATTGTTGGTCCTTCCAATCTGCTTGTATAATATAACCATTTCTTGGCGGAGCATCTACTTCTATTTCTAAAATATACTGAATTCCAGGATCTATCTTCCGAGAGGCTTCCACAACTGATCCTTTTAAATTAGTTATTACAACTTCAGTATCTGTTTGAGTTTCCATCATAGCAATGTGATGAAGGGTTTCGCTAGTATAAGACATTTCTAAAACATCACGATGGCTGTTACCTCTTGCTTGTAATGAATGAAGTTCTTCGTTAACTAAAGAATGAACGACATTTTTGTGTAAGAATAACATGGAAACCGATTCGATAACTAATATACATATAAAAAACCATAGTCCTAATTTTATAGAAAATTTCACCTAAATCACCTTTTATTTATTGAGTGTTGTTTTCATTCATTTTTAAACAGTCACATGTTAAGACCATAATCAACGATTATCAACAACCAGTCCCGTTAATAAGTTTAGTTTAATTAGAAATTGTCAAGAAAGTATGCAGCAAAGATAAAAGAACTAGACTCACCATCATGAAATATTATTTACTATTAATCTGCACACTTTCTTCAAGTATTATTGTTATGGTTAAAGTAAATATATTTTGTAATAAAGGTGATTCAAATAAAATGAATGTATGTAAAATATCTAACCGAGGAATTATTAACTTTTCCAAAAAGATAAGAGAGCCACTCAACCTAATTAATGGAAAACTATATTCCGTTTATTTAAAAGGTGAAGCAATTATCATTGAGCCTACTATAAAAGATACAACCCATAATCAATGTGTATTTCACCAAGGTAAGATTACGATCCCTAAAGAGATCCGAAACCTTCTATATATAAATACAAATGATCAATTTATTATTGAAGGTATGGGAGAGAAAATTTTTTTAACAAGAGAATAACAACAAGCCAAATCTTGATACATGAAAAAGAGTAGAGATCTAACACGTGTTATGTTAATGTAACACGTGTTTTTTGCTTTTTCAGCGCAGGTTCCTGAAAGGCTGCCAATACAAAACAATATAAAATCTGTACATTTATCTTACATGTACAACGTGATTTAAACATAACTATTAAATAAGGAGGGGGCGACTTGAATCCATTTTATTATTACATCATCTGCAGTCTCTTACTAATTACGATCACGATCATCTTTCTATCGTATTTTATAAAAGCGAGACTTCTTCCGATGCACAAAATGATTTTAGCGATGACTTTTTCAATGAATATAGGCTTAACAATTGGTGTTTTATTTGGTGTCATCTTCCAAGGAAACTTATTTACTTCAACAGTTATTTCTATTTTTATAGGTCTAGTTCTAGGGATACTATGTGGTATTTGCTTTGGTATTGTAACATCGATTGAAGGGGGAATGACTGGTTTAATGGGCGGTATGATGGGCGCCATGCTCGGTGAAATGATAACAGTGGCTCAAGCATCCATCATGTTAATGATCTTGTTAACTTTTTCATTATGTTCAATCTTGTTATTCTTTGTATTGAGTTACGATGACAAAGAAAATAATAATGGTTATAAAAATACAACTTGGTTATTTTTGAAGCCACTTCTAGTGATGGTTGGTATCGGCTCCTATTTAGTTTTTGGCTTTCAGCTTAGCAAAGATGTGGTGCAGTCGGATGATCAATCGAAAAACAAGCATGAACAACACCATTACCATGAACATTATAGAGAGCATTAGAAGTAGTGGAATTTCACTCAGGGTTATAATGCTATAATTATAAGAGGTAAACAGAACTAAGCGTTTCTAATGAGAGACGCTTTTTGAGTTACAACAATAAACTTAACGGCATGTACCCATTCAGAAGAAGGTTATACACGAACATATTGATGTAAATCATTCAAACCATTTCACAAAAATAAAGTCTCAAGCAATTAAGTTGCTCATAAAATGTATTCCGTTTATTCTATACCTATTAAACTACAAAATGATGGGGACCAAGTGAAGAGTAAAGTTATAAAGATGTTTTGGTCATAAATCTATTGAAAGGTAGAAGCGATGTCTAATATTAAAAAATCAAAACCTTTACAAAATCAAGCCAGTTTGTTACAGAGTTATATAGATTCATCCGAAAAACAACGGCAGTTATATAAACGGACGTTAATGATTGTCGTCATTTCACAAATTTTCGGTGGTGCAGGTCTTGCTGCTGGAATAACGGTCGGAGCTCTTCTTGTCCATGATATGTTGGGAACAGATAGTTTAGCAGGTCTACCTGTTGCCTTATTTACTTTAGGCTCAGCTGGGGCTGCGCTTTTAATCGGCCGTTTTTCTCAACGTTTTGGACGCCGTTATGGTCTAGCATCTGGATTTATAGTTGGTGGTATTGGAGCAATCGGAGTTGTCATTTCAGCATTACTGTCTAATGTTTTCCTGCTTTTCGCTTCTTTATTGATTTATGGTTCTGGAACCGCAACAAACTTGCAAGCTCGGTATGCAGGTACTGATCTGGCCAATTCAAAACAACGAGCAACCGCAGTAAGTATGGCTTTAGTTGCGACAACATTCGGTGCGGTTGCTGGTCCAAACTTAGTTCAAGTTATGGGCCAGTTTGCTACTTCCATTGGTGTTCCTGCTTTGGCTGGTCCATTTATTTTAGCTGCAACAGCTTACATTCTAGCAGGGTTAGTCATTTTAGTATTATTACGACCTGATCCTCTCTTAGTTGCTCAAGCGATTTCTAATAATACTAAAGTGAAAGATGATAATTCTTCAAGTGAAAATGAAAGCAAACTGAATAATCGTGGAGTTGTTGTAGGGGCAATGATAATGGTTTTAACACAAATTGTTATGGTAGCAATTATGACAATGACACCAGTACATATGGGTCATCATGGTCACGGATTAAGTGAAATTGGACTTGTTATCGGTATTCACATCGGGGCTATGTACTTGCCATCACTCGTTACTGGGATTCTTGTCGATAAATATGGACGTATAACAATGGCAATTGCTTCAGGAGCTACTCTACTAGTTGCAGGGATAGTAGGGGCCTTTGCACCAGGTGAATCGCTAGTGATGCTTATTATTGCTCTAGCCTTACTTGGTCTCGGTTGGAACTTTGGCTTAATAAGTGGAACAGCTTTAATCGTTGACTCAACCACACCATCCAACAGAGCTAAAACTCAAGGTTCTGTTGACGTATTAATTGCCTTATCAGGAGCTTCTGGGGGAGCTTTGTCGGGCATGGTCGTAGCTCATTCAAGTTTTACATTTTTATCTCTTTCTGGCGGAATACTGGCACTTATACTGATCCCAGTAGTTGTATGGTCACGTACAAATCAGAAGAGAACAAGTTAATACACGTATATAGATCGATAAAGCCAATTCCCAGATAGAGGAATTGGCTTTATTTAATTCTTTTGATTTAATCTTGTTCTTAAGTACTGTGTGAGATATTAGAAGAATACTGAATGGTACCACGAGGCCGTGTAGCTTTATACCATTGAAAACAAAGAACCGTAATAATGAGTATATCGACAGCATCACCGCCATAGTACATCAGCATTGCACCCATTTGTGCCTGGGTGACATCAATACCAGCAGGTGGGTATGCATAAATAAATTTTGATAAAATTCCGTGGGCTGCCAACGCCAAAATAAGCACAATAGAACGATATAAATAACTCGTTCTATGAGGTGTAGGATCAATATAAATCATTGAAATCGTAAACAAGTACCCAGCAAGAAAGACATGAAAATGAATAAAAACGTGCAAAAGAACATTTTCGTGCATTGCTGAATATAAATTCGTCGTATAGAGGAGCCAAAGCCCACCAACATTAAGGATCAATGCAACAATTGGATCAGTTACAACTCGAATATATCGACTTTTTAACAACCCCGAAACGCGTCTAGCTATTGAAACAGGAAGTGAACGTAAGATAATAGTCATTGGGGCAGCGAGTACCATTAAGAGGGGGGCAAGCATTCCAAGTAGTAAGTGGCCTACCATATGCACAGTAAAATCTGTGTGTTCTTGTTCTGCTATCGGACCAGCAACTGCTACTACTGCACAAAAAACTCCTGCGAACCAAAGACTTGTCCGATAAATTGGCCATGATTTTCCGCTACGATGAGTAATGATAACAGCTATGATATAAACGAATAGTGCCAATAAGAACGGCATTGCCAATACTAGTTGTGGCGCTAACCCAATCGTATGGGAAAGATGACTAGTATCAGTATGGTGCAAATGATTAGGATGAACCATTAGAAATGACTCCTTCCGTCGGTTCTTTAGTTCTCGTTTTATAGATGAGGATACAACCAATAATAATTAAGGCAACAGCAAAAATATTCCAAATAATATCATAGACGATTACATTTTCAACATATCTGATTTGATGTATTCTCATTATTTTATGTTGGATAATCCCATCATACAATTGAAAAACTCCAGCACCTAAAAATACTCCGCCCCACCATCTAGTGGGCCATAATGCATGGCGACGACGAAGGTCTGCAAACATAAACAAACCTGCAATCGTTGCAAACCAACTAAAAGCATGAAACAGACCGTCAGAAATTAAACCAACACTTGTTGTCGATAAATCATAAAAATGATGCCAATGTAGCAATTGATGAAAGACAACTTCATCAAAAAAGGCGATTAAGCCAAGTCCAAATAAAATACCAGACCAGAGATTACGTCTAGAATAGAGCTGCTGATTAATTTTTTTCGCTTCGTCATTTATGCGAACTGTATCTTTTTCCATAACATCCTCCAATGCTGTGTAGGTCCTCTTAAAAGTAGGTTATCTTCACATCATCCACATATTTTCTCCATGTTTATTAAGAAATAGTCAGGAAGAATGAATATTAGGGCTTCAATTTAGTTTAGGCAACAGTAATTTTTATGCTTTTATTAAATATATCGGCATAAATCCAAATATAACCCGTAACGCAATACATCTTCCCTAAAACTAATTATTCTAATTGATTGGCACCGAACATAGTGACGTGTACCAACTATTAATAGTCACTATAGTATTTAGGCTTGTCCATAAAAACGAAGCTCTAGTACTAAAGAATTTAAATAGACTACAATATTTAAATAAAAATGGAAAATAAAGAGAAGGGACAGGCCCCTGTTACATAATAGGACTAGTACTCTTCCAAATGTAATGCAGGGGGCACTGACCTTTCACATCTCCTTACTGAAAATTACTCTTCCTCTTCTAAAGCTCCGCCTGTACCGATATTTCCTAGTGCTTCAAGAATTCCAGTAAGAACACCGAGCAACTGTTGAATTTGATCTTGCGTTAATTGACCAGCTGGGGACGTAATTCTTACACAAGGTAATTCTACTTGGAGTTCAATGCCAAGTAACACAATGTCAATTGGGCATGGAATTCCAACACATAAAATCTCGTTACCAGTACAACAACTATCTGGACAACCGTTATTGTTGTTATTTCCCATCGACGTAACCTCCTTTCTCTTAACATAATTCCATCTATATGTTTTAACTTTTTTACTGGTTGTTCTTTGACCTAGTAAATCATAGTGCTATTTTCTTAATTTCATAGAAAAAGGCTTACGTAGTAGATTGAATAGTCTATTCCGTAGTTATTTAAGAGACATACGGTATATAAGAAACTTAATAAAGTGATGTAATTCAAGGACCATCACCAAAAAGGAGGCTTAACGAAGCATGAAAGAGAGAGAGGGTGAATTCCTAAGCAAAACAGTATTCGAAGTAAGGAGTGATGTAAGAATTGGTATTTTAGCAGCTAAGACTAATTGGAAATTAAAAAGGGTACTCCATCAATTAAAGGATTTAGCTGAACTTAGTACTGGACAGGTTATCGCCTTTTCGTTAAAAGGAGTTAAACGAAAACAAAACAAAGTTAAAGGTTATGTTTACTGGAAGGAAAAAGGCATATGGAAAGAGACAACAGTAAAAATGCCTGATGCAATCATTAACCGAATTACCTTAACTAGGAAGTGGCAACAGTTTTTTCGGGAATTATTGGGCACTAGAATGATAAATAATTTTACTTTTTCAAAATGGAAAATGTACGAATGGTTGTCAACTGACCCAACTTTAAGCAAGCATTTACCAGTAACACAGAAAATACTGACTACAAAAGACATTATAAATTTCCTTGAACAATACAATGAGGCCATTATAAAACCAATAAACAGCAGCTTTGGGAAAGGGATTTATAAAATTACAAAACAAGAGAATGAATATTTAGTGGAATACAATTCGAAAAAGCAATGCAACTCATTGGTCTTTACTTCAGAGGAGCTAATAAATTACTTTAATAATAAAAGAATTAATAAAAAATATATCATCCAGAAACTAATAAACTTATATATCGGTAATCACCCTGTTGATTTTAGACTGATCATGGTCAAGAACGGTTATGGAGAGTGGGAGGACGTAGGTTTAATTGCTCGTAAAGGAATTAAAAACGGAGTAATTAGTAATAGTGGGAATCTAAAGATAGGTACCTTTGCATTACAAAACCTGCTTTTAATACCACGTTTTGAGGCAATAAAAATTAGAAAACGACTGACCGAAATATCACTATCTGCTGTTCATTACCTTGAAAAACAAGCAGGAGTGGACGCAAATATAGGAAACGTGGGAATTGACTTGGCAATAGATTGTGCTTGGAACCTATGGATTATTGAAATCAATCATCGAAATCCAAGACATCGTATGGCCATGGATGCGGGATTTAGCGGAATATATGAGTATTCAAATAAATTACTCATAGACTATGCTAACCTATTGGCAATAAATAGGATTTAAATAGTAACATCCTCTCATTTTATATATAGTGCTTGTTTGTTCCTCTATTAGTCTATGCAGGCTCAGCATGTCTTTCATATGTTGAGTTATACGTTATCCGAAGGAGGGGATGTTATGTATATTTCTTGGGTACCAACTAAAGAAGTAGATGTTATGTATTTACCTGAACAATTAAAAAATGAGATTAAGTTCTCTAATAGTAAAATTACTTTTCACTTTGGGTCATGGAATAAAGAAGTGTCTATTGAATATAAAGAAGATCTTCCTAGTAATACGATTGGCCTTTCTCATAATTTACAACTAGATGTTTTTATTCCTGATGACCTTTTTTACGATGTAATTACAACTGAAAATAGTATAAGTATAGGTCCCGTCATTTTATATTTAGTTTCGAAAAATTTATACAAACGTTTAGATCTATTATTTAAGCGTATAAAAAATAATGTTTCACTTAATGGATTAATTATCGTTAGTACTGTTTCCAGAATCGATACACATAATCGTAAAATAAAGGGCTATTATTTTAAACCAAAAACGGAAAGCAAATTAGCGACCTGGAAGTCGGGAATTTTCCAATATCCAGGGGCTATTTTTAAACGGGTATCTGTTCCAATAAGCATCAATGAACATTTAATACAAATGACAAAGGGTGGGGTATTTAATTCCAGGTTTTTTAACAAATGGGATATATGGGAGTGGCTGTCACCTAACACATTAATAAGAAATCATTTACCGGATACACAGGAGTTTAATACTATAGATCAAATAAATTCAATGCTAGAGATCTATTCTTCAGTATATTTAAAACCGATAAAAGGCTCGCAAGGAAAAGGAATCATTCAGGTAAAGCGATATGAAAATGTTTTCCAAGTAATTGATGATAAAAATAGAGTTTCAACGATAACAGATCTAAAGCAGCACTCATTAATTAAAAAGGTCCTTAAAAGCAAAAAACGATATATGATCCAGCAAGGAGTTCCTATAGAGCATCATTCTAGAAATGTCGATTTCAGAATGTATGTACAAAAGGATGCAACAAAAAAATGGAAGTGTTCAGGGCTAATTGCTAGATTTGGAAAGCCAGGAAGTATAACAACTAATTTACACCACCTGGATTATTTGCTCCAAGGAAAACAAGCGTTTGAAAAAATATTTGGGCTCAATGGAGAAGAAGCAAAACTACTAGAAAAAAAAGTGGTAACTATATGTATCAAGGCATGTGAATTGTTAGATGAACACGGATGCTATGGAGATATTGCAATTGATTTTATTATAGACAAAGAACAGCATGTTTGGATATTAGAAATGAACAAGCGATATGGATATAAAAGCTTTTCAATTATGGAAGATCAACCTCTTTATGGTGAAATTATTCAAAATCCATTCTTATATGCAAGTGCTTTAGCAGGCTTTGGAGTACAAAATGAAACTAAGAACGAAAAACCAATTACAAAAGAGTTAGATGTAGAATCACTTGACGTACAGGAACATCACAATGATGAAAAACAAAGTGAACCAGTCAGTCTTAAAGCTGAACATCCGCTCGTAGAATAAGAACAACCTCTCGAAGATAAGCACAACATTTATAACAACCTAAAGGCTGAAAATGAGACATGAATTAAGTCCCTTAATAAGGGGCTTTTTTGTGACAGTCTTTAATGGATTTTTCAATTCGATAAATTATTCGGGAACTTCATTTTTTGTAATGTTCTGGAAAGATGACTATACCCGTATAGATTGAAAAACATATGATAACTAATAGGAAAAGCCTGAAATATTCCTTGTAACCAATTTCTATTACGCCCATAAAATATAACTAAAAGTGAACGGGTATTCCTATAATCAATGATAAAGGAGGTTGAACATGGCTGCTATACAAAAAAGTGTAGACAGTTCGAGCTTAGCTGAAGTTATCGACCGTATACTCGATAAAGGTGTCGTTATCGATGTTTATGCTAGGATTTCGTTAGTTGGAATAGAATTGCTTGCGATTGAAGCTCGTGTTGTTATTGCAAGTGTAGAAACATGGCTAAAGTATGCTAGAGCGGTTGGATTACTGAATGAAGATGAAGATGAAGATGAAGACGGCAATGAACCTGAAGAATAAACGTTATTTAGATGACCAAGGCCTGTGCCTTGGTTTGCAATTTGAAAGAAAGGTGAGGGTATGGAAATTATTAAGGTGTTAGAAGCTGTAAAAAACTTCTTTAAAGAATATTTACTACCTGTACACAAAATTACAACAATCGAGGGCACAGATACTGGATGGAACGTGTTGGTTGAAGTCATAGAAGAAAAAGAATATATGAAATCACATGCGAAGGATCAAATGATTGGTGTATACCATGTCCAATTAAATCATCAGATGGAAATAGAGACTTTTAAAAGAAAATGTTTACGACCACGCAGTTCAATACCTAATGATTTATAAGGGAGGGTATAGTTTGGAACAGGCTAAAGGGAAGAACTTAGAAAAAATAATACTTTCCCCTCAATTAGAAAGTATTGTTCATAGGGCATTAACATATATGAGAGCTGGTTACCCTATACATTTTATGGGGCCAACAGGTGTAGGAAAAACAGAGCTTTCTTTTTATCTTGCCCATAAACTAAACCGCCCTTGTTCGTACATTCAGGGAAATCATGAACTAAGTAATATAGATTTACTAGGTGGGAGCACAGGTTTTAAACAGAAGAAAATCGTAGATAACTATATTCATACTGTTTATAAGTCAGAACAAGAGCAGAAGGAACTTTGGACGGATGGTCCATTACTAGACGCTGCTAAAAAAGGATCGTTGTTTATTTATGATGAATTCAACCGTTCAAAGCCTGAAACAAACAACCTATTATTATCTGTTCTTCAAGAGAGATCTTTAATTTTATATGGTAAAAAAGCGAAAGAAAAGCTAATATCGGTTCACCCCAACTTTTCCGTTGTATTTACTAGTAATCCAGAGGAATATACAGGGATATATAAAACGCAAGATGCACTTTTAGACCGAATGATCACTTTTCGCCTCCAGCATTATGATAATAAAACAGAAACTTTAATTGTCTCAAAGAAAACTGGCATCTCTAAAAAAGATGCTGAAGCGATCGTAAAAATTGTAAGCTATGCTCGGACGCTTTACAAAAGTAAGCATATCCAAGCTCCTAGTATTCGTTCCTCTTTAATGATCGCCACAATTGCACAAAAAAATCATATAAAAATAGATATTTCAAGTAAACATTTTTTGCTTCTTTGTGAGGATATATTATATACACCTATTTCCAAAGATGACCAAGTGGACCCAGAGGAGTTGTTATCGATATTAATTGAACATATTCGGGGGTGGGATTTTGAAAAATAAATCAGGGATCTATACGTTTTGTTCAATAAAAACGGAAGATCCAGCTACTTTTCAATCCGTAAAGATTGATCAAAAAGAAACAAAAGTTTATACCGTTCACTACAAAGATATTGCAATGGTTGTTGCCAAAGTTCCTCTTAAAATCTATACACCGAAAAAAGAAAATCTCCTCGCTCATCAATCTGTCATCTCAATTGTCATGAAAGAGTATGCCGTAATTCCTATAAGTTTTGGTAACGTTTTTAAATCAGAAGAAGATGTCATTATATTATTAAAAAAGCTTTATAAAGAGTTCAATGATATTTTTCCGAAAATCAAAAATAAATTTGAAGTTGGTCTTAAATTAATTGGGCAAAAAGGTTGGTTAAAGAAAGAAATTGAGCAAAATCCACAAATAATAAAACTAAAAAAAATCATCCAAGAAAAATCGAAAGACGCTGCGTACTATGATCGGATTAAGTTAGGGGAACTTACAAAGAATTTTTTTGATTCACTTCAAGAAGAAATTATTGAAGAGGTGTTTGTCCCCTTATCCAAACTGGCAGTATCATCAAAACAAAATAACATCGTTAATGAAAGAATGCTTTTAAATGCTGCTTTTTTGATAGACTTTGATGCCGAATCTGAATTCGATAATAAAGTAAACGAACTCTACCAAAAATGGGCTGGTAAAGTAGAGTTTAAATATACAGGACCATGGCCCCCTTATAATTTTATCAATATTAAATTAAAAGTTGAGGGATAGCGATGCTTCATAAACTATTTACTCTTCCCTTTAAAGCGGTTATTAAAGTGGGAGAAAAAATTAAAGAGGAAGCCGACCGAGAACTTTATGATCTTGATTATATCCAACAGGAATTGATCCAGTTACAAATGCTCTTAGAAATGGATGAAATTACAGAAGAGGAATTTCAAGACAAAGAAGAAGAGCTATTGCTGCGCTATGAAATCGCAATGGAAAGAGAACAGAGTAATGTGGAGGGAATAGAAGAATAGGAGGGCTCATATGACAGCTGAAATGAATAAGAACAGGCTGATTTATGTTTATGCATTAGTTCCATCGAATGAAAAAGGAAAAATCGAACTTGAGAACTTGATGGGGATAGACGGAAACAGTCGTATTTCACATAAAGAATTTGATCATATTACAGCTGTATTATGTGAATTAGACTCTAATGAATTTTCAATTGATAGTATTGAAAAAAATACACAAGATCCGCAATGGCTTACAGTAAAAGCAACCCACCACCATGAGATTGTAAATAATCTTCACAAAAGCTGCACTGTCGTTCCCTTAAAATTTTGTACGATTTATTCAAATGAAACTAGTTTAAAGCAAGAGTTACAGCAAAACCAAGAAGATATTTTAAAATTATTTACACGTTTCGAAAACTGTGATGGTTGGAATGTAAAAATCTATTGTCAAAAAGAAACATGGCTTGCTTTTTGGGAGGTACATGATAGGACGGTACTAAAAGAAAAAGAAAAAATCTCCCAAATGTCACCTGGAACTCAATTTCTAATGAAGAAGAAGTTAAAACAAAAATTAATCCATACAGTAGATAGTCATATAGAAAAAGTAATTCATCAATTTCATGAATTACTAATCAAAAATTCCACTCAATATACGTCTAAGAAAATATGGAATAAACAAGTAACTGGTAAGCAGGAAGAAATGGTTTGGAATGGTGTTTATTTAGTTGAAAATAACGACGATACTCTTAACGAAATTAAGAAAGTAATCAAACAATTTCAATTAAACTATGAAAAGCAAGGGTTAATGATTGAAATTACGGGTCCTTGGCCTCCCTATGACTTTCTGGACGTAGAGCGTGAGGGGTTAAAAATTGGATGAGTTGCGATTAAATTCAAATAAAGATATTAGTTTATTAGATATTCTAGATGCTGTACTCGATAAAGGTGTAACGATAAGTGGTGAAATTTTAATATCTGTTGCGGATATTGATCTTGTTTATGTCGATTTACGGTTACTTGTGACGGCTGTGGAGTCATTAAATAACCAAAAAGTAAGAGGAGAAACGATTATCTAAGGCTACGGAGGAATGAAAAATGGCTGCTGGATCGAATTTTTTACCTAGGGAAAAATTGAATTTTAACTCTGAAAAAATTGAACAAGGATTAGCAAAGCTCGTATTGACTGTGATCGAATTATTAAGACAGCTTGTCGAGCGTCAAGCCCTGCGTAGAGTAGAGGGTGGATCACTATCAGACCAACAAATTGAGGATTTAGGAGTAACATTGATGCAACTAGAGGAAAAGATGGAAGAATTAAAAAGTGCCTTCAATTTAGAGGGTGAGGATCTAAATATTGACCTCGGTCCTTTAGGGAATTTGCTTTAATTATAAGGAGGAGCATATGTCTATCCAACATTCGGCTCAATCGAGTAATGTCTTAGAAATATTAGAGAAGATACTAGATAAGGGTGTTGTAATCGCGGGCGATATTAAAGTTTCTTTAGCAGATGTTGAGTTATTAACGATAAAAATTCGGTTGATTGTAGCATCTGTAGATAAAGCTAAAGAGATTGGTTTAGATTGGTGGGAAAGTGATCCATATCTATCGACTAAAGCAAAATCATTAGAAGAGGAAAATCGCTTACTAAAACAAGAAATAATTCAATTGAAAGAAGGGGAAGTCCTTGAAGGAGCTAATGAAATGGATTAAGGCAGATTTAAAACACATCATTAATGATTTGCTTGAACACGGTAAATCGGTATCCATGGGGGAAATTGAAGACGATAAAAAAGGTTTGAAAAGTCAGTATGTTATAAAAGCTAAAGTCGGCCTAAATGAAAAAGATAAACTTTAGTCCCATATACTTATTTAGTTTGCCAAAAAACTTACTGTGCTACATCGGTAATTTTTCATTCTTTCAACATAAGAACTGGAATTTAGAAGATGTACCCAAACCATCCTTTGTTATTTGTTTATTCACTCAAACAAATAACAAAAGGTAGAGTGGAAGCGTTTCTACAATCGTGGGGACGCTTTTTGGATGTTTTATATTACTTTAACTAAAGGTGATAAACAATATGACATTTTTCATGTTAGTATAAATAGGTTGAAATATTACGATTACAGGAAAATAAATCTATAAGGCCTTTCATCGTAAATGGGAGTGAATTATACTGAACACACATCGCTTTTCAAATATACAGGTTTTAAGCCTTATCTCAGTTACCCTTTTAGGGGTGTTATTATCCGTAAGCTTTGATAAACCTTTAGTTATCGGGTTTTTACCAGGTTTTATTTATTTAGTTGTATTAGTAATACGTAAAGGAGTACCTTTAAAAATTCTTGGAGATATAAGTATGAAAGGTATTAAAAAAACACAAACAGTTATACTTATCTTGCTGTTAGTCAGTTTCGTTTTACCGTCCTGGTATATGTCAGGGACGATTAATCAATTAGTTTCCATTTCACTACATATTATTACACCCGAACATTTTTTCTTATTAACCTTTATCATTGCAATGTTTTTTTCAATGATTTTAGGTACATCCGTTGGAACGTTAAGTGCTGTTGGAATTCCAATAATGAGCAGCGCCTTAGCCATAAACCTTTCACCTGAAATTGTCGCTGGAGCACTCATTTCGGGAGCATTTGTCGGTGACCGAACATCGCCATTTTCAAGTTCTCATCAGCTGTTATCACATACAGTTGAGGTCTCGGGAAGAAAGCAGCTTCGTGCAATGTCGATCACAACAATTTTTGCTATCTTTATAGGAATGGTCTTTTATGGGATTTTAGATTATCAAAAGGAAGGAAAGGCTGACTATGTAACAGCTTTTAACTTGGAACAAGTATCATTAATTCAATTCCTTCCGCCGCTTATACTAATTGGTACGGTTATTTTTCGAAAAGGAATTATTTATGCTTTTGTTTCAAGTATCCTTGTCGCTTGCTTAATATCATTAGTACGAGGTAAGTCCATTTCTGATCTTATTAATTCATTGGTGTATGGGGTGGATGAAATGGGTGGCGGTCTTGCTAATATGTACTTACTATTGCTTTTTTTAGCGTTAGCAGGTGCCTATAATGGCTTTTTAGAGGAATTTAATATCATTCAACCTATATTAGATGGTTGGCTGATAAAGTCAACAACGTTAGTCGAAGACACTGTTAAAACCATAGCTGCGACATTTAGTATCTCTTTAATTGCAGCAAATCAAACACTACCGATTATTTTAACAGGTCGTACCTTCTTACCTCATTGGTCTAAAAACCAAACAAAAGAATCATTAACGAGAGTAATGGGGGACTCTACGATGTTGTTCCCGGGAATGATCCCATGGAGTGTACTAGCAATCATGTGTAGCACGATAGTTGGTGTCCCGATAATGGCCTATTTGCCTTACTCAATCTTTCTATGGGTGTTACCGATATTAACTATTATCGTATCTGTTGTGAAACAAAAACAGCAGGCAAGAGCAAATAACCTTACAGAGAAAAGAATTAACATTTCATAGCTTGACCAAAAATACGTTGGTGATAACTATAATGAACCATTCGGTTGGAGGATGGGCTACTTATCATCATTTGATGGATTAGAAATCCGAGGATTACTCGGTTTTCTTTTATTATGTTTAGATTATATAAAATAAATATAGGTGATCAAATAATGATCAACCTAGTTAAACTTAATCAGAATTATTTTCATCTTGAACATCTGCGATCCCATCAACATTAATATTAGCCGTTTCCTTTTTAAGACGAGCTTTTACCTGTTGCATTTCTGTAACCTGCTGTTTTGAAATTGAGACTTCGTTTAGTTTTACAGGGTGTTTATGAATTTCAATTTCTTCTTCGTTAAGTGGGATACGGTATTGCTCTTCGTCACCAGCTTCGATGACCATCTCTTGTCGACGAATGGGAACAGTTATTGTTTTCGTATCTTCAACGACTTCTTTATGAATTTTTACTTCGCCAGTTTGTACCCGGTCTTTTTTAATATCTAATTCTTCTTCACGGAGTTGTACCATTTGTTCTTCGGCATCGGAGGCTTTTGTTGTTCTTCTTGAAAATAGTGAATAAATAACTCCACCAACAATAGCACCGACAATAATTCCTGTAAAAATTGCAAAACCCATGACCCATCCAATTACACTTCCAATGATAGCTCCAATTAATACCGACTTGCCCATTGAGGACCTCCTGAATAACTTTCATTTAATTTACCCCAATTGCGGAGAAGTTAGGAAAAGGGGCTGACTATTATAGCCAGCCTCCTTCAATATTAACGGTCTTCGTTGATTACATCAGCATTACCATGTGTTTCTACGTCTGCTACTTCTTTATGAAGAACATCGCGAACTTGCCGTGTTTCTTCAACTGAACGTTTATGCGCAGATACCTCACCTGTTACGACTGTATGCTTGTCGACATCGATTTGTTCTGCAGTTACTGGAATGTGTACCGTTTCCTCATTTGTAATCCGTTCATCTGTCGGTTCGCGGTCTACAGCTCTTCTCTCAACAACGACCTGATCATGTGCAACTGGTACATTGACTGTTTGTTCTTCTTCAATAA
This sequence comes from Alkalihalobacterium elongatum, assembly GCF_019024285.1. Lineage (GTDB taxonomy): Bacteria > Bacillota > Bacilli > Bacillales > Bacillaceae_F > Alkalihalobacterium > Alkalihalobacterium elongatum. Next base: position 32,628 of record NZ_WMKZ01000021.1, on the reverse strand, counting down.
TATCTTTATGAAGAGTAACATCGCCCGTTTCTACTCGGCGCTTATCAATGTCTAATTCTTCTTCACGAAGGTCGAGGTGTGCACTTTCATTCGCGAACTCTGTATCTGTAACGCGGTCTACCTTACGAACTTCTTTTTCCTTTTGAGTTTTTTCTTCTTCATTTAACCAATCAAAAAAGCCCATGTAAAAACCCTCCTAGGAAATAGTGTGTTTAGACCAACTTACACGTAGTATATTAACCAAAAGAATAACAAACTATACGGTCTCTCATTGAATGGAGCAATTATGTAGATTATGAATTAGATGACAATAAAGAATGCTTTAATTTAAAAACAAACTAAAAAACAGCGCTTATGTAAACACTGTTTTTTAGACATCCTTCAATTAAGGTGAAACAGTTGGCTCCATAACGGTTAATGTATTTTCGGTCGTATTTAAATTAACTGTAGCTCCAATTGGAATCGCAGCCTTATAAAAACCATGACCAGTAGCCAAATTAGTCATTAAAGGCTTACCTAATGGGACGAGCCATTCATTAATTAAATCTTCATAAGATGTTCCGTAAGAAACGAGACAATTCGAACATTCACCCATAACAATACCGATGCAATCATCAAATTTTCCTGCCATTAAAAGTTGAGTAAAGTAGCGAAAAATCATCGTTGTCGGTGCATTAATTTCTTCAAGAAATAAAATTTTCCCTACAGTGTCTATTTCATAAGGAGTACCGAGTGTATTGACTAATGAAGCCAAGTTGCCCCCAATAATTGGCCCTGTTACATTACCTGGAACTAAACTAACTTGAGGCATATCTGGTGGATTTTCGATAACCCTAGGAGACGTAAGTGTAGAAGTAACTGCAAAAAATTGATTAAAATTATAAGTTGGTGTATCTGGTCGGAAATCGATAAGCATTAAACTATGGAAGGTCGTTAAATCACTAAATTGATACAAAGCATTAAGTAGCACAGTAATATCACTATAACCTGAAATAATTTTAGGATTTGCTTTTATTTCATCGAAATCAAGATACGGAAAGATCGTTTGAACAGAAGTGCCACCGCGAGTCGGTAAGATCATTTTTACATTAGGGTCCCTAAACATATTCATTAAGTCCTCCGCACGTTGCTCAGCAGGCGCAGCTGCAATGCCTTGCCAAGAATAAACGTGTCTCCCATAAGCTATATTGAACCCCATATTTTGCAGCGTTTCAATCCTTGAATTTGTAATATTCGCATCAAGAGGACTACCGAGTGTAACTAAGCCAATCGTATCTTCACTTTGTAAACGAGGTGGTTTTATTGACATATGATCCGCTCCTTGTCTTGCTAATTAAAAACAAGTCTTGCACGTATTAAAATACACCCTCTTAAACTAAACCGATTTATTTTCTCTCATTTTATGAAATGAATGATCCTATAATTACAAATTATTAGGCTCTATTTTTAAAGATTGCTGTTCTTTGGTTTTCGACGGTAAGAAAAAAGTATAGGACATTACCCAATTTTTAGGTTAAATCCCTAAGAATTTTGGTGGTTTTTGAATGTATAGATCAGGGTATAACCTGATTGGATATAAAATGTAATAATGTTACCTTTTGTATAGGGGAGTAAAACCAATATAGCTAGACTAGGAGAGTGAATGATGAGGGAGATATAAATAAACTTATCAGGAATTCCATCACCTCATGCCCTTCATCAAGTTACTTATTAACTGGGGGATCGCGGACCTCCTATAACATACCATAATAAATGGTAATGGAACCAATACATACAAATGGGTACCTAGTAACGGTGACAGGACTTTAAACGAACAATGAAGAAATTAAATTTCGGCTAGTTAATCACTTTTCCAAAGCAGACTAGCAATATGGAACAGAGGTTGCTGATAGATTAGGGTTGTCCGTTCTACAAAATGTTTGAAGTGAAACTTACTTTTTTTACTCTCCGTAAATCGTAGTATTGTCACCTAGCAACAAAGTTTAAGAAAACAGCCAAATTAAAATCACTTGGGGGAATTATCTATGAAAAAACTAAAATTATTCGTTACAGCAACCCTACTTATTGGGGCACTAGTAGCCTGTGGAACTGCTACACCAGAAGAAGAGGCACAAACACCAAATGAGGGTGAAGTTGTAGAAACACCAGGTGAAGGAGAGGATCAAGACTCGAATGAGGGTGTTGAAGAACCTGTAAACGATGATGAGGAAATGCTCTTGATACCTGAAATGAAAGAATTAGAAGTGGAAATTGAAGGGCAAGTTGAAAAGAGAGTTGCCCACTTACAAGTTAGTGACTTAAATTATTCGCTGTTTGCCCTTGAAGGCTACTCTTTAGTGTCTGAAGAACCAGGGAAAGATGTTTTATTGATGGACTATGATGATGAGTTTTTTGTTCGAATTGATCCACAAGGGAAGGGCGTAGATGCTCAAGAAATAAAAAATCATATTATCGAAAATTCCCAAGGAACAATTGACGAAGGATATAATGTTCCATTAGCAAATGTAGAGTATTCTATCCTTGAACTTGTCGAAGGCGGGGCAACAGCAATCGTTCATGTTGCAAAAGAGTACAATGGCAACTTGTATAAATTCACAATGTTCTTACCAAGTAAAGAAGCAGCTGAAGGAGCTGAACCAAGCTTCTGGGCAATGTTAGAAACAATTGCAGCTGGTGAATAAAGAAGGATAAACATAAACCGCATGAATGAAGCCATTCATGCGGTTATTTAACTTTAAAGGGAACAACCACCTCTATTAAGGGGTTATTTTTATGTTTTAAATCCAAATTGTGTAAAATAGCCCCTATGTATTACCCCTAACCTTCTCTTTCTACGAATCTACCAAACTTTTCTACTATCAACATTCAGTTGAATTGCTAACAGGTACTTTATTAGTTAACCAACGTTATCGGTTTGCTATCAAAACTACCAATCTAGGATTAACAATGGTTGGGGTGTTCGTGAAGCATCGAGACAATATCTCTATGAAATTGCAAACGCAGGATATAACCACCTAGGTGGAATTTATTACAGGGATGTTGTTGGGAAAATCATGGATCAGTGGGACTTACATCGACATGATATAGCTTCAACAGCAAATCAACAAGATCAAAATACAGTAAGAGAGATTTACCACACGGTTGTTTCAGGTGATACCATATGGAAACTGTCTCTTCTATTTGGAACAACGGTTCAGGCTATTAAACCGGCTAACAACTTGACTACCGATGTCCTTCTTGTTGGACAAGTTTTATTCATTCCAGTGTCTCAACCTGTTGCTGAACCTATTAAGGAACAAGCGATTGCTCAACCACAACCTGTTGCTATTCAACCCACTATACAACAACCGACAACTCAACCAATACCTGCAAAAACCACTGTCAAACCAGCAAAAGTTGGGACCCAAGTGATAGCAAGGGTTAACGTTAATGTCGCCAATATTCGAAGAAGTGCAACAACGAATTCTGCTATAGTTGGGAAAGTTCGTTCAGGTCAAAACATTACTATTCTTGGGCGTACAGGTAACTTCTATCGAATACAGTCAGGAAAAACACGTGGGTTTATACATGCAAATTTACTAACACTAAATCAAACTCTTTCAGCTAATGGTCAAATTGCGGTAGTAATTAATGGGAAAGTTGCTAATGTACAAGGTAATCCACTTTCACGAAATAAAACAGTTTATGTTCCACTAAAAGGCACGGTAGAAAACTTGAAGATGACTTATAGCTGGAGCAAAACAACAAACGCAATAACTGTTAGAGACACGAAAACAACGATAAATATGAACGTAAATAGTAAAAAAGCAAAAGTAAACAGAAAAAATATTACTCTTACTCGACACCCAGAAATCCTTCATTCTAGAGTTTACGTTTTAATTCGAACACTAAATGAAACTCTTTCAACAAAATCACATTGGAACTCCAAAAATAAAATTGTCGGATTCATAAATAAAGGTTTTGGTGCCAGGCACCTTTAATGCGCTGTTGCGCTAAAGGTGCCTGGCACCAAACATTAACAATTAATTATTTTCGTCTCACCAAATCCAAAGATAACAACTTTTGTTTTATGATCTTTTAATCGCTCTGCTAATTCTTGGTCAGCTCCAACCATCATCTCAACAATGGGGAACGCTTCTTTTAATTGCTTTAAAATATCACCTCTTACAGCTTCTTTTTCATTAGGAAATGTATGAACTGGAATGACTACGTCAACGTCTAATAAGTTGCGTACTGCATATTCTGCTTCTCTAGGACCCATGGTCAATACATCAGAGCAGGACAAGAGAGCAATTTGTGGTTGATATAAATCAGAAATAATTTTCATCTCTTGGGTTAAGCCCGTATCCCCAGAAACATAAATCGTTTTATCATTCGTAAATTCAAGTACATAGCCAGCAGCAACACCACCATACTTTGCTTGGTCAGATAACTCCGCGTACATGCTCGTATGTAAAGCAGGTACCATCGTAATGCTGACGTCATCTGTTTTTAATGTTCCGCTAAAGTTTAATGGCATAACATTTGGAAAACCCTCATTCATTAAGAGTAAGGCTAGTTCATATTGTGCGATAATTTGTACGTTTGGATTGTAGTCTTTAAATGCATTTACACCTTCTGTATGATCAAAATGAGCATGTGTTAATAAAACGACATCTATACTCTTCGTAAATTCTTCAGTAGCGAGATCCCCGCAGCCAGGATTCATTGAAAAAAACGGATCAATTAAATAGTTCTTACCACTTTGACTTTCCAATTTAAACATCGAATGACCTAAACGAGTAAATTTCAGAATTTCCAGCTCCTTTTTAATAAACTAATAAATATTTATAACATTGAGTCCTAAACTATTACTCTAATTGTCGCAAATTACTTTTTTCAATCGCTTGAAGGTCAAACCCGTTTTATGAATGCATATTTTAAAATATAATTAGAAAAATGCCATTTTTTAGGAGGGAAATCAATGTTAAAAAAACAAGATACAGCTTTTGTATTAGTTGATGTTCAGGGGAAGTTGGCAGAAATTGTTCATGATAGTGAAACAATGATCACTAATTTAAAGAAGTTAATACAAGGTCTAATCCTATTGGAAATTCCAATCATATGGGTAGAGCAATATCCAGAGGGCTTAGGTAAAACAACAGAAGAAATATCTCAACTTTTACTAGACCAAACGCCAATTCGAAAAATTACGTTTGACGCTTGTAAAACAAATGCATTTATAGAAGAAGTAAAGAAAAAAGGTCGAAGTCAGTTGTTGGTGGCTGGAATTGAAGCCCATGTTTGTGTTTATCAAACAGCCTATGGATTAAAGAAAATGGGGTATGAGGTCGAGGTTGTTACTGACGCAGTTTCTTCTAGAACATTAGTAAACAAGCAGATAGGGATAGAGAAAATGAAAGCTGCAGGAATTCAAATGACAGGTGTGTTGAAACAGCACTTTTCGAATTAATGGAAATCGCTGAAGGGGATGTATTTAAGAAAGTTATTAAGCTATTGAAATAAAGGTAGTATTACCAATGAGCTTAGATATTGTAGAGGATCTAACGATTGAGTGTACTTTTACATTAGAAGAAATACTGTTTAAAAAGTAACTCTCATGAACCCATCACATAACCCCAGATGAACAATGAAGGCTGATTTTTCCGAGCTTACTAACCGTAACATTACAACTTAGATAGGTTATAAGGGCAATTTAAGAAAAATGAATTTTGAAAAAGAGCCTAGAAATTAGAATACAGATGTCGTGAACTATTATCTGACAGGGGAACAAAGTAATATCTGTTAACATATTAAAGTTACCAATTTACAAAATCTAGCATATAATTTATTGTAAAACTAATTAATGGCTCTTTTTGTTTATTTTGTTGCATTTTACTGATTACCTTACGTATCTGTGAACAACCAAGCTTTCTCTTCACTTATCCAGTTTAAAAACAATCTTTAATAATTAATAAGAAAGAGCCTAATTTAATGAACGTAAGGGTGACCAAACAAAATGGTACTAAACCTATTTACGAAAGCAATCAATTGAAGACTACGCGTTTTTATCAGGATCTTTCCTGTTTATTTGTGTTGTCTTTAAACGGCGTTTTCATAATAGGATTGGATTTCAATAGTTGGACCTAAAGATGACCTTCGTTTCATTCGTTAAATTACGATGTAAATAGTTGAGATTACCAAGGAGGAGGGCAAACTATTTGAAGGAACGTACGATGATTATATTAATCAAAAAAACGCAAGAAAAACGAAGTTACCTTAAGAAGAACGACTCATCTGAGAAACGAAGCTATCAGAAGTCAGTCTTGAGCTTATTAAGCATCGAGCCATCTGCTGAATTAGAAAAACACTTTCAAGTAAAATGGTGCCAGGCACCTTTAGCGCAATAGCGGATTGAAGGTGCCTGGCACCAATATCTCTTTATAAAATAGATATTGACAACTTTGGTTTTGAGGAGTAAATTTATCTCCATAATAAATAACAAATTAATACCTAGTACCTTTTATTCGCTGAATCTATTACGAGCGGGGGAACCATTTTTGACATAGGAATATGTCTTGGGGTGAGTCTTATTTGAAATAAGAGGGGATACTCTCAGTCCCTAATCCGACAGCTAACCTCGTAAGCGTTACACTTCTATTAGAGAGAAGGGTCTATGGATAAGCCAAAGACCATTCTATTTGTGATGGTCTTTTTTGTATGGGTACAGAGGTAAGAGGAGAGTAGAGAAAAGTGAGAAAGCAGTTTGCAGTTATTGGTCTTGGAAGATTTGGGAGTAGTGTTTGTAGAGAATTATACAAATTAGGACATGACGTCTTAGCAATTGATATGAACGAGGAGAAAGTCAATAATTTGACGCAGTTTTCAACCCATAGTGTAATTGCAAATGGTACTGATGAGAACGCATTGCAATCGCTTGGGATACGTAATTTTGACTTTGTCAACGTAGCAATCGGTGACAACATTCAATCTAGTATTCTATGTACGTTAATTCTCAAAGAAATGGGAGTTACAAACGTTTGGGTTAAAGCACAGAATTACTATCATCACCGTGTCCTTGAGAAAATCGGTGCGGACCGGATCGTTCATCCAGAACAAGATATGGGTATTCGAATTGCTCAACATATTGTATCTGAAAAAATTATTGATTACATTGAACTGTCAGATGAATACAGCATAGTAGAATTAATCGCAACAGAAAAAGTATCAGGAAAATCACTAGCACAGCTAGATATTCGTGCTAAGTTTGGGTGTACGATCTTAGCTATTAAACGGGATAAAGATATCAATATTTCGCCATTTCCCTCTAGTTTGATCGAAGAAAAAGATATATTAATTGTTATCGGTCATAAGAATGATCTTAAAAGGTTTGAAGAAGAGGGGCTGTGATTAAAATGTCTACCTTCTTTTCTTCAAACCAAATGAGGGGGAAAGTGATACATCTTAGCCCTCCACAAATTTTAGCGTTAAGCTTTCTCGTTTTTATTGCTATCGGAACTATTTTATTAAAGTTACCTGTTGCATCAACGACCTACATCTCTTGGTTGGATGCCTTATTTACTGCAACATCTGCGATTACGGTTACAGGATTAGTGGTTGTTGATACAGGAACAGACTACACGGTGTTTGGGCAAGTGGTTATCATGTGTCTTATTCAACTAGGTGGTCTTGGTCTCATGACCTTTGCCGTACTGATTATCATGATGCTCGGTAAAAAGGTTGGGCTACAACAACGGATCCTAATTCAAGAAGCATTTAACCAAACTTCAATAGGTGGTTTAGTTCGCTTAATCAAAATCTTGATCATTTTTACATTCATTTTAGAAAGTATCGCTTTCGCCATACTTTCGTTAAGGTGGGTACCCGAGTACGGTTGGCAGGAAGGGATGTATCAAAGCCTGTTTCATACGATATCAGCCTTCAATAATGCTGGATTTTCGCTATGGCCTGACAGTCTCTCTGGTTATGTTGGAGACCCTGTCGTTAACCTAGTTATTACGGGCTTGTTCATCACAGGTGGTCTTGGTTTTACCGTATTAGCTGATTTATGGTATAAAAAGAATTTTCGACGACTGTCTTTACATTCGAAGCTAATGATTGTTGGAACAATTGGTACTAATATCATTGCAATGCTAGTTATTTTTGTTTTAGAGTATGCTAATCCACTAACATTAGGGAGTTTACCACTATCTGATAAGTTATGGGGTGCTTATTTCCAAGCAGTAACACCAAGAACCGCAGGATTTAATACATTAGAGATTGGTGATATGACAACCGCATCGATCTTACTAGTTTTATTATTAATGTTTATCGGAGCAGGTAGTGCATCAACAGCAAGTGGGATTAAACTAACCACGTTCTTAGTTATGGTATTAGCGACAATTACTTTTTTAAGGGGAAAAGGCGAAACGGTTGTATTTGATCGTACAATTAAACAACAAACGAAGATTAGAGCACTTGCGATTATTGTTATTAGTATATTGTTTATTTTTATGACGTTATTTATTTTGACTATTACTGAAAATGCACCATTCTTAATGATTGTTTTTGAAGTGTTTTCTGCTTTCGGAACGGTTGGGCTTTCGATGGGGTTAACTGGCGAACTAACTCCAATTGGAAAACAAGTCATTATTGTAATGATGTTTATCGGACGAATTGGACCTTTGACACTTGCGTTTACACTAGCGAGACCGAAAAAGTCGAATATCCGTTACCCTGATGAAGAAGTCTTCACTGGTTAAAAACAACGGTGCCAGGCACCTTTAATGCGCTGTTGCGTTAAAGGTGCCTGGCACCACATTTACTTTATTTTCTGGTAGGTTTCTTTATTGCAGATGATATATAGTTCTGCTTCTGCAGGAATTGGTTCTCCCAGCTTTGTTAAGATATTAAAGTCATTGCGGTCCGATATGAGATTTGCTCCTGCTTTTTTCAAGTCTTCAAAGGCGTCATTATACGTTTTCCATTTGTGATGTTTATTAATCTTCCATAAATCAACACCACTTTTCCTACTTAATAATTTCATTACGAGCTTACCAGACCCTTTATTTACAGCGGATTTTGCCATTAAGTCAGATAATGCCTCGTCAGCAAGGATAAATTCATCAACGTTGGCATGCTCAAACGTTGGAATGTGTTTTTCTTTAAGAATTTCAACTAGTGTATAGATTTCTTTGTTCATTTCTTTCGCATAACTTTCAATGGAAGAGACAATAATCAATGATTTACCGTCTGCTGCAATCGAGTCCATTACATTATCCTTTGTAAAGATTAGTACCGCCTTTGCATTGAGAACATTCGCTTTTTCTAATACCTCCTTGTCCGTGGGATCGCCTTGGACATAAAATAATGTATCCTCATCCATAGGAGATTTTGGCATCAGATCAATAAGTACAATTTTAGAATGATCATCGATTTCGAGTATTTCTTTCATCGTGTGCTTCGCTTTATTTGACCAACCTATAATTACATAGTGACCCGAACCTTTATATCTCAACTTGCCTTCCTCCTTTAATTTACGGTAAATCCCAAAACTTTCAACAATTTTTCCTATAACAATCCCAATTAATCCAATTCCAAAAAAATAAAGGAATAAGCCAAATACCTTTCCTAAAGTTGTATCAGGAACGAAGTCCCCATAACCAGTAGTTGTTACCGTCGTCATGACATACCAGAAGCCAATAAAAGGGGTAGGAAACATCTCAGGTTCAATCCAATGAATGATGAAAGAACTCATTACTAAAAAAACAATCGTGAAGATAAATAGGGTGAGTTTGCGAATTCTCACAACAACCTTCATTAATTCAAATATCATTAACATTTTTCTTTTACCATCCTTTCATAAGCAATTATTTCCTTAGATTTAAACCGATAATCCATCAATATTAAAAAGCCATAACTCTGCAAAAAAGAGTTATGGCTCTTAAAAATTATTTAGTTTAAGCCATTTCGTAAACACTTACGAACGTGGCCATGTACCTTACAAACCCATGTAACCCGATGATTTCTGCGATCTCTTCTTTTGTTGTTCCTTGCTCTTGAAGGATACGGAGTGTATCTCGGTCAACGTTTGCTGGATTAACAGCCAAGGTTTTTGCAAGTTTTGCAAGCAGAATTTGTTTTTCACTCATTCTGGAAGGGTAGTTCTCTTCTAGCAGTTCATCGAACTGCTGGCGGTTCCACCCGTAACGCTTTAAAATCATTAGATGAGCAACTAGTAGCTCTTGAATTCCAAGAGTGTGAGCTACGATGGATGCACAGATTCTTTTATCCTCATGGTCAGCAGCACCTGATTTAAACGTTTCACCAGCTAGCGCCCAAAGTCTTGGTAAAAGACCAGCGTCTGCTACCGCAAAATACGTTTTTGGTATAATCCCATAATATTCCTTAACCTCTTTTAGTACCCGCCTTGTTTTATCATCATAATGTTCCACGCGATCACAACCTTATAGTTTTTAGAATATTAAGAATTATAATAACACAACTTTATGCTTTTAGAATAGAAAAGTTGAATAAATTAACAGACATTTCACAAAAATGACTTAATACTTTAAAATCTAAAAAAGGTCAGAAGTTTATTTACATAAATGTAAATAAATTGGTAATTATAATGTTAATTAATAAGATATATAAAGTGAGGCCATCATGAAACGTAAACAAGAACAAGAACTATTTTTACTTTTAACGATCATATTTTCAACTGTGGGCTCTTTAAAACATTTACCGAAACATTTTAAGGAATTGGTATTCATTAGTTTTTTTAATGCTTTTTATTATTACATTTGCAAAAGGTACCTTCTGTGGGAGTTTAACCCCCATGGAATAAATTGGCGTGGCATCCGTCTCCTACATACATTTGTTACTACACCCTTAGTTGTCTTAGCGAATTTATCTCATTTTCCTAACACTTTTCCAAAACAAGTATATCACGTTCTAAAATGGACAATCATTTCAACTTATATAGAGCATTTGGCAGCAAAACAAAAATTAATTCGATTTAAACATGGATGGAATATCTACTGGTCAGCAGCGATCTACCTGAAAATGTATACATATAGTTATTTACATAAAAAAAATGCTTTATTAACATGGTTCTTATCTCTATGTACAGCTGTTTTTTATATTATAAAATTTAAGGTTCCTTTAAGAGCAAGACTTTTAAAAGGCCCGTTCACTTTTTTTATTAAACAAGATCCAAAATATAAGTGGACGAAAAATGAAATTTTAGATTATTTCGATATAAAATGAAAAGATTGAACTATTTTTCCAGCGACAGTCAGTAGTGATAGTCGCTATTTTTTAATTGGTTCTTTTCTAAATGATTGATGATTTAACGGCCCAATGGCAACAAATTTTACGTTAGCAACCTTTTAATTTAAATAAGCCAAATCAAAAAAAGTCTTTAACACAGAATTTAATTTATTTTATACTGTTTTCGTAGTGTAAACCATTGATTTCTAATTTTGAGAGTACTATCATAGAGAGAGTTGTTAATTTTCTATATAAGTATAATGAGATAGAGATACTTTCTTCTTAAAATGAGAATGTATGGGGTCTATATTGGAGGTTATAATGGAGAAACAATTGAAATCATACGATGTTGTCGTTGTAGGTGGAGGTCTGGCAGGATTAGCTGCTGCTGCATTTTTATCTTTTAACGGTAAGAAAGTAGCACTATTAGAGCGTGGTAAATTAGGTGGAAGAGCGGTTACCTTACCCATTAAAGGTTTTAATTTTAATTTTGGTGCTCATGCCATCTATGGAAGAGACACTTCGATTCTAAAAAAATTTGAAAATGAACTAAAACTAAATATACACTGGAAGGATTTTAATCCATATAAGGCTAGATATGACTCAGGTGAAGAACTTAGTCATGTCCCTTCAAATGTTCGAGGTCTTTTCAAAACTAAAATCCTTTCATCACCAGGTAAAGTCGTCTTTGCTTGGGAAGTTTTTAAGACGATGTTAAGCATTGATTCAGGGGTTCCACACCAATCAATCGGGAAATGGCTAGAAAAACAAAATATTGGTGAGGATGTCAAAAAAATGATGTTAACACTTGCATCTTCCAATTTCTTTACTAGTGAACCTGAACAAATTCCTTCAGAAGTATTTTTTCAATACTATAAACGAATCTTTACAACAAACAAGCCCGTTGCTTATATCGGTGGTGGTTGGCAATCATTAATCAATGAGTTTGTGCGCGTCATTAAGGAAAATGATGGAGAAATCTTTGAAAAAGCAAAAGTCACACACGCAGTAACAAATGAAAATAAAGTAATTCAAATTGTTAGTGGCGACGATATATACGAAGCGGAAGAATTTATTTTTGCAATCCCACCGAAAGAATTACTTAAAGTATTTAAAGAAACAGATATAGAAGATTGGCTAAGTCATTATGCGAAGTATAAACCTTCAAGTGTTTTTGTTTATGATATTGGTCTTTCTAAACGAGTTGAGAGCCCGTTCACGTATATTTATGACCGTAAAAATCAAATGTTTATTACAGATATTTCTTATTACGACGAAACCTGTACACCTGAAGGCGGACAACTTCTTCAAGCTGTAGCTTATTTGAAAGATGAAGATATTGGTAATACTGAAGCGTTGGATAAGTATAAGCAACAAATTGAAGCTCTGTATGATAAACACTTCGAAGGCTGGCGGGAAAATTTAGTTGTACCGCGTGTTTCTAAGAATGCTGTTGTTCAAGAAGTTAAATGGAATATGAACCAACAAGCAATGCCAATTTACTTCCCAGATTATCGTAATACGTTTTTTACTGGAGACTGGTGCCAAGGGCAAGGACAATTATCAGAATTATCCTTTTCTAGCGCATATGATGTATGTAAATTAATCATGAATAAATAATAAAAATAAACGACTAGCAAAGCACATAATATTGGAGTGCTTTGCTTTTTAATGATGCCAAAATGTATATAAATTATCACTCTTAATTCATAGTTGACAACTATGTTTAGTTAGAATAATATATTATTTAATAAATATATACGAAGCTGATTGGACAAACCAAAGGCTAATACTTCAGAGTAAATGGAGTGTTAGCCTTTTTTTAACTATAATTCATACTAAACTAATAGGTTTTGTTTAGATTGGTTGAGTTTTGTTGAAAGAGGATAAAAGAGCAGCTAGTAGTGGAGGCGAAAAAACAGATGACTTTTGAAATGGCATTCGTTATTTTTGTTGTAATTGGAATGTTAGTTTGTCTAATTCGAGAAGTTGCACGACCAGACTTTATTGTCGCTTGCTCATTAGCTGTTTTGTTATTAACAGGTATTTTATCACCAGCAGATGCATTAAAAGGATTTTCCAATGAAGGAATGTTAACAGTAGCGCTCCTATTTATAGTAGCGGGTGCCATTAAACAAAGTGGTGTTTTAAATAATATCGTTACAAGGTCATTAGGTTCGGGAAAGAGTGAACGAAGATCCTTATTGCAAATGATGGTACCTATCTCAAGTCTATCCGCGTTTTTAAATAATACGCCAATCGTCGTTATGTTTACTCCAGTCGTTCGAAAATGGTGTAAAGAGCGAAATATATCACCGTCAAAGTTTTTAATGCCATTATCATACGCAACGATATTTGGCGGTACGTTAACATTAATCGGTACATCTACAAATCTAGTCATTCATGGTTATATGCTTGAACAAGGATTTGCTGGATTTTCAATGTTCCAATTAGCGATTGTTAGTTTGCCAGCAGGTCTTCTTGGCATCCTGTATATGGTTACGATTGGCTATAAACTTTTACCTTCTCGTAAAACATCCGAGGAAACCTTTGGCGAGGATGTGAAAAAATATTTAGCGGAAGCAACTGTCGAATTACAGTCGCCACTAATCGGAAAAACAATTGAAGAAGCTGGACTAAGGAACTTAAGTGGTCTTTATCTAATTGAGCTTATTCGAAACGGGGAACGAACGACTTCTGTACCATCCTATAAGAAGTTAATGGCTGGGGACCACCTCATTTTTACAGGGATGTTGTCAACGATCGTTGATATACAAAACATCAAGGGCCTTAAGGTTGAGACAGGGACTTATTTAAAATTAGAGGATTTACAAAACGGAAGTGCGTCTCTTATCGAAGCCGTCATTTCGCATCAATCGTCTTTAATTCATAAAACGATAAAAGATAGTAAGTTTCGTAGCTTATATGGGGCTGGGGTAGTTGCAGTACATAGAAATGATGAGCGGATTAACGATAAGGTTGGTGACATAAAGTTAAAAGCTGGTGATACTTTATTACTTCTCTCAAATAAAGAATTCGAACCGAGATGGACAAATTCAAAAGATTTTTATTTACTATCTTCTCTAGAAGAACCAGAAATTGTTGATCCTAAAAAGTCAATTATTGCGCTTAGTACCTTGTTAACTATGATACTACTTGCTGCTTTTAATATTTTTCCAATGTTTAAAGCTGCTGTATTAGCAGTCGTTGTGTTGTTTTTAACGAAAACGATAACCATTAGTAGTGCTAAAAAATATATCCAGTTCGATGTATTACTGTTGATTGCTTGCGCTATTGGAATTGGTACAGCACTTGAACAAACAGGAGCTGCCGCTTGGATTGCTAACCATTTTGTTCAGCTCACAAAGGGAGCGGGTATCATCGGTGCAATTGCCGTCGTTTATTTACTAACAACTGTTTTTACTGAAGTCATTACGAATAATGCTGCAGCGGTACTTATGGTCCCAATATCTCTGGCAATTGCTACACAATTAGCAGTTGACCCTATGGCATTTTTTGTTGCAATTGCAATTGCAGCATCAGCTAGCTTTGCTACACCTATTGGATATCAGGCGAACTTAATCGTTTATGGTCCAGGAGGCTATCGTTTTTCAGACTTTTTAAAGGTGGGTATACCACTGAATATTTTATATTTAATAGTAACAGTCATTATTGTGTACTTTGTTTGGATTGTTTAACAGAAAGCTGAAGAGACCCTAAAAAAAACAGACTATTGAGTCACAAAAATTTAGAGGTGGATGATGAAAATATCAAGTAAGGGTGAATATTCATTACGAGCGTTAATTACATTAGGAGAAAATGAAAAAAAGGTGATGACAGTTACAGAAATTAGTGATTTAACATTAGTACCAACACCCTATTTAGAAAAGCTATTGATGCAACTGAAACAATTAGGTTATATCACGAGTCGCAGAGGTTTCGGTGGAGGCTATCGACTAAGAGTTAATCCAAGCGAAATATGTATTGGCGAAGTCATTCGAAAAATTGAAGGACCCTTAGCGCCAATGGGATGTGTCAGTATTACTTCCTATGAAGCATGCAGTTTAGAAGGAAATTGTCGACTGCAACCGTTGTGGGGACTTGTTCGTAATTCTGTTTCTCATATATTAGAAAATATCACACTTGAAGACCTCCTTAACAACCAAGTGAATACCAAAGAAGAACTACTTAGTGAATTATGGGGGAAACGGAAATGATAGAAGGCAAGTAGTACATTGGATTCTCTCAACATTTGATGGGAACCTATGATATTATTATAATATTAATGGTGGATACCATTTAGTAGGAGGAACAAATGTACAGAACAGTAGATTTATTCGCAGGAATTGGCGGGATTCGTAGAGGCTTTGAGCTTACGAATCAATTCGAAACGGTTCTTGCAGCAGAAATAGATAAATACGCATGTGAAACTTATAAACATTTATATGGAGATGATCCGTTTAATGATGTTACAAGTGAAGAGTTTAAAGAAAAAGTAACAAGGATCGATTATGATGTTTTGTTAGGTGGTTTTCCTTGCCAAGCGTTTAGTATCGCAGGTAAAAAAGAAGGATTTATGGATAAAACAAGAGGAACATTATTTTTTGATATAGCCGATATTTTAAAGCGAACTCGTCCAAAAGCTTTTCTATTAGAAAATGTAGAAGGATTACTGCGACATAAAAAAGGAGATACATTTGAGACAATCTTAAAAGTATTGGTACAAGAATTGAATTACACTGTTATTGGAGTACGTGAAAATTCTCTTGTACCTGAAGAACTCGAATATAACTCTAAAGATTTTCTCGTTAACTCGAAAGATTTTGGATTACCACAAAATCGTCCACGAGTATACATTATAGGCTTCGATAAAAACAGATATGGTTCACTTACTACAGACCTTGCCATGAAAGAGCTGCCGAAAAAACGCCCTGGTGAACCAATGTATAAAGATTTAAACGACTTATTAGAGTTTAATGCCAATCAGGAATATTACTTAGCTTCTGGTTACTTACAAACACTTAAAGACCATAAAAACCGTCATAGAGGAAAAGGAAACGGCTATGGTTATATAGTTGTTAATGAAAAAGGTATCAAAAATCCAATTTCTAACGCTCTCTTAGCAACAGGTGGTTCTGGAAAAGAACGAAACTTAGTTTATGACCCGCAAGATGGAATTGGAGGAACAGTTGTTAAAGGAAAACAAACTCCGCTGAATGATGAAGGAATTCGAATGATGACACCAAGAGAGTGGGGGAAGTTACAAGGATTTATCAATTATGGGTTTGTGAAAGACGGTGTAGATCAATTCTCATTCCCGTCTAAAATAAGCAAAGCTCAACAATACAAGCAATTCGGAAATTCAGTAACAATCCCTGTAATCGAAGTGATGGCAAAAGAAATTGGCAATACACTCGATAAATTAGAGGCGGCAATACAGACAAAAACTTCCAATGATATAAAAACGGAAGTAATGTCATGAATACTAGAGAGAGATAATGAATGTCTCTCTCTTTTTTTGTATTACTATAGCTTTTACTGAGATAGGGTAAAGGTTAGTGACGGAATAAATGGACTTTAATTTGTTCTTTAATTATCATCTTGTGAAGGACTCTTTGTTGTCGCAAAATAAAAAACACCCGATAAATCGGGTGCCAACTTTATCCATCATATAATTACTTTTTCGTTAATTCTTCCTCAAAGAAAAACGTCGTTGGTTTTTCTTTGACCGTATATGAATATCTTTTCATGTTTTTAACATATTGACATTTAGAGACGGTTACTGTTTCATCTGTTGCTTTAATTACTACCTGTTCACCATTAGTATACAAATTTTTCTTCATCGTATCACCCTCTCTAGATGGATACTATAATTATAGCCCAATACCTCTATAAATAGTAGAGCGTAGCCATAATTATTCTTATTTTTAATAAATAGTTGTTTTAATTGAACCTACTAATCATATATACTGAAATTAAACGCATTAATTTTTGCAATAAACTGTATATTTAAATATAAAATAATAAATTAGAGGAGAGTGTATTATGGAAGCGACCTTATTCAGACATTTTCTCGCTACATTATCTTACCGGGCAACTGTGGCTATCAAAGATGCACCTTCACATTTTCCTGATTTTAACGTAGGAAAAGGGGTACGTACCCCAGTAGAAATTTTAGCCCATACATCAGATGTTCTTACTCTGGCTTATTCTTGGTTCCAAGAGATTGAAAGAAAAAGAATTGTTGGTAAGTGGGAGGAAGAAGTTGAACGGTACTATCATTTATTAGAAAAATTAGACCAAGCAATTGCAGAAGAACTACCAATGAAAGCGAAAAACGAGCAGCTCTTACAAGGCCCCTTAGCTGACGCAATGACACATATCGGTCAGCTCATCATGTTGCGTAGACTTGCGGATGCACCAACAAATAGAGAAAACTATATTAAAGCCCCCATTAAAAGCGGAAATATTAGACCTCAAGCAAAAGAAACCAAATAATTAAAAACAGGTCCTTCGATTAACTACTTAATTGAAGGATCATTGTTGAGGATTTTAAGGGACCGAATTGGCAATTCGTACTAATTCTTCCTCACTTAAAGTATAGCTAGTAATTTGATACATGATGCCATTGTCCATCCAAGCAAGAAATAATTCAACCATATCATCAGCATGACCGATGTATCCAACTTGGCCATTAAGGCTTATTGGTTCCCACTGTATATTTTCTGGTAACGACTCTAAAGTTCCTAAAGATGCATCGAATATAAGTCCATCAGCATTGTCTTCATTTAAATAACGGATTTCAATTGACCGATGCTCCCTTTCTAGTACATAAATAACAGCACCCCGCATTGTAATACCATTAGGAATATAAGTAGGTACCTTTACTTTGAACTGTAAGTCTTCAAGTGCACTTTCTACTTCATTTTGATCGTAGACCTTCAATTCCCATTCGACTTCTTTTTCATTTAAAAAAATTATAGAACCCACCAGCAAGGTTAAAAAAACAAGTAGAACATACTTCTTCATTTCTCATTCCTCCAATAGGCGATTTGTAATGCTTTTCACTTTTTCATAATAATTCCCATAATTCTATTGATAAGATAAACATATTCTATTAGTCTAGAACAATATACAGAGCACTATGATAAAATTTTTAATAATTGTAGTATGATACACCTTAAAAAGGAGCCATTGTAATGGAGCAACTAGAATTAAAAATTTGCAAATATATTAAAAGCCAACCTGAAATAAAAATTGTTCAAAACAAATACAACTATGAAATTGTTGATGCACAAACAAGTGAGTGGTATGGGACTGTAGATTTTTTTGAAAACGGTTCAATCAGTAGCTTAGACTTAGAATTATGGATGTTGGGGGAGGATTGTGAACCTGTAGAGAGAAGCGAGGAAACTTCAACTCAAATTGACGGAATGATCGGGAAAGCAGAACAGTTTATAAAGGACTTTGTCCCAAAAAAGGTCGAATTCAGCATGTTAGTAGAATGGGACGAAAGTGATTATATGATCATCTATGAAGAAAACGATGATAAATTAAATCTCCCCATTCCCCATACAGGGTGCACGATTTATATGAACGCAAATGGGGAGATTAAATCAGCTAATATCGGGATACCATCATACACTCTTACGTATCCACAGGTTACCGTTAAAAAAGAGGAAGCAAAAGAACTTTTGCGTAATGAACAACTCATTCAATTACATCTTCAAGTTGAAGATGATGGACAAGTGGAGCTCATCTATCGAGCCACTCCAGAAATAACAGGTGTTAAGGTAGATGGAGAAGTTGATAATGTATATGAATTCATGGGCGTTAATGAGTTACGAATGCATACCATTGCCCCTGTCACACCCGAAAAAAGCGTCGAGCAATTGCTCGGATTATATGAAAATTTAATTAGGTACAAAGACGATGGGGAATCGCAATTATGGGTGGAAACAGACCACCTAAACACAAAACAAGAGGATACAGAACTTGAACCAGTAGTTTCGATTGTTAACAATGAAACAGGGCACTTTAGTAGTTCAAGCTCTCCTTGGGTAAAACAGGAAAACAAATTATCTATAAATCAGCTACAAGAACAAGCCCTGCAATATTTGGAACAAGTAGTTGGTACGATACATGAAAAATACCTTTTAGAAGAGCCAACAATCATAGAGGAAGAAATTGATGAGCAACTCGAAGAGCTATACGTTGAAGGTGATAACGCTACGCCTAATTTATACGAGCCAACCCAGATGTTTACCTTTATCCGTCAACATCGTGGCATGAAGATCGAAGGCTTTAACGCATATATTCATGTTGGCATTTATTCAGGTTTAATCCGCGAATGTTCTACATCATTTATAAATGAAACCCGTCTACAATCAATGGACCTTACACCTAAACTAAGTATTGTAGAAGCACAAAAACTATATTTTAAAGAAATGGACTTGAAATTAGCGTGGTCTATAAAAGAATTTGATGAGCCCTCAATCTATGATCTTGCGTATTTGATCAATTTTCCAGGTGAAAACGGTGCTATAGCTACAATAAATGCTCACACTGGTAAAATTACGTATATCGACACTGGGATATTACGAGAAAAAAATGATCGGTCACCCCTATAAAACAGTAATGGCTTGATGGATGTATCAAGCCATTACTGTTAAGAAGTGCTCTTTGTCTGGTTCAACCGACTAGTTATAAAGCTCGATATGCTTTTCCATGACATAAAAAATGAGCGATTACATATAAGATAAAAAAGATCGGCAATGAATAAATATGCTTCCATATTATAGGCTCGTATAAGCCAATCCAAATAAAAAATGGTTCTGCAATATATGAAGCAATAATTCCAAAAACGGCTCCTTTTATGTATGGACTAACATGAGGCTTAATTTGTAAAATAACCATCGTAACCACTGGGATCAACGACAGATCCCAAGGAATAAAAGCGGGGATAAAAGGGATTACCTCATAATGATAATACCATAATCCTAATTGGATCCCAATACTATCTAGCCACGAAGCGATAAACATCATTAAAAAACCAGCTGTTAGTAATCTTAATGTACTGTCCTTTTTTCTAAATAAAAACCAAATTACCCAAGGTATTATACTAAGGAAAAGACCAAACCACCATTGCCAAGTAAATAAAACATGTTCACTCCATAAATCGATATGCTGATTGTTAATTTCATGGATTTGCTTAAATAAATGAGTAATTTTCTCGATCCCGTTTTTCATAATATATAGTCTGTCACCTTTTAAGTAAAATGATGTAATTATTTAGTATGAAACTATACAAAAAAGAACATGGGGGTAGTATGATGGAAATAGATAAAAATTCATTATAGACTCCTTTGAGAATGTAGTAGATAGGTTATCGTGAATCAACACATGAAGTAGAACTATGGGCATCGGAAAATTACGTTTTAAAGAAATATTTTAAGAATGAGGATATTGCAAGTGAGGATGAAGTAAAAGAAACCATATATTTAGCCAATTTCAAATTCTTTGAGGGATTTTATAGGAAGGACCTATTCGATGAAACATAAGAAGTTAAGTCGTTTTCCAGTGAATGCATGTTTTGGGTAGTAAAAAAATAGATAAATGAAACGAATAAAAGATGGTGCACCCCAAATTTTATAACTCAACTGACTACTAGCCAGGGAGAGTTCAAATTTGGAGGTGCTTTTATTTTAAGTACACTCTTAGAATTTTTATAATGAATTACGTATAAATATTTATTATCAGTAATTTATTTATACAGATCACTAACAACTTACATAAATTGTAATTTTATAGAGAAAATAAAAATGTTCGTTCGGAAAAATTTAATACAGAGGTAGTGCTTTGATGAAGAAATCCGAAGCAATATTTTGGAGCATTGCTCTTCCAGGGTTTGCGCAAGTGTTAAGCAAAAACTATTTGAAAGGAGTGTTATTTATATTCTTAGAATTCCTTGTTAATGTACAAGCGAATTTTAATGAAATCATTATGTTAAGCTTTCTTGGAGAAACCCAAGCTGCCATTGAACGAGCAGATTTTCAATGGTTATTGTTTTACCCGTGTCTTTATTTTTTTGCCATGTGGGACGCATATAAAGATGCGGGAGGAGGTAGAGGGCCATATTCATTTCTACCACTCGTCTTTTCCGCTTTTTTTGTCACCGTTGGTACGATGTATTCACCAAAAATCACAGTATATAATGTCTTGCTAGGGCCTGTCTGGTTACCTATACTTTCAGTTATTCCAGGTTTAATAACAGGGTGCCTAATTCGAAAAGTGATCCTCACCGTACAAAACGTTTAATTTTCCGTATAAAATATTAGAACAAAATTTCCCACATTTTATATTGATGCAAGCGGGAGTAGGAAGTATAAAATCACACTACGAATACTTGTGAAACTCCCCTTGATTTTTTTCTCAATTTATTAAATATGAGCACTAGTACTTATTTTACTAAAAAATATTAAGTGTTTAGATGGAAAATATGATACTATAGAAATGGTATCATAGTAACCTATATTATACATTTTTTGAGAAATAAACTAAGGGAGTTAAAAAATGGCCGTACAATATACTTTAGTTATTGGAGTTATTTTAATTGCTTTAGTCTCATTGTCTGTATACCAAATAGGAAAGGCCAAATCTAAAAATCTAGTTAAGTACATACCAGCGAAAGTTTCTGTAGCTGGAATATTCTTCTTTTACATAAAATTGCAATTCATTTCTCAAGGGTTTGAGGGGATATATGATATACTGATCATCATTTTTCTTGCAATTTCATTCTTTGCTTCCATTTTGGTTGCAATTATACTAGAAATTTTTAATAAGGAAAAAATGTCCTGATTTATTTTTTATGTTATGTAAATTTAGGTTACTAAAGTAATTTTACAATAACAAAAATGGAGGTTTATTATGAAAACAAATATTAACGAGCCAAATTACTATGACGGAAGAGACGTATCAAAAATTAAATTACAAAGGCTTCAAGACCAAGTCCTATCAAAACCGATTAATAACTCTATTCTAAAGTTCCCTGTATTTCCATATTTCCAAAATAAAAACTAGTATATTAATAAACTAGTATAAAATAAAAACAGGGTGATGCGTATGATCACCCTGTTTAATTCTATAATTTTAGTACATCATGATCAACATAACGTTCACCATTTAATTCACTAATAATGTTTATTGCTACAGAGGCACCATGGCCTGCTGTAATAATCGTATGAACACTAACTCCTGCGATAGTTCCTGCTGCCCAAATCCCATCGATATTCGTTTTGCCATCAGCATCTACTTCTACGATGGTTTTTATTCTCGGTTCTGTACCAGCAACTAAATTAACACCAGCTTTGCTAGCAAGATCGGTTATTGCACCTGTCGCTAACAAAACATACTTCGTTTGAAATTGTTGGTTTTCTTCGGTTGTGATCGTAAATCCTTCACTTTCCTTGTCAATGTTTACGACCGTTCTATTAACTACTTCAGCACCTTGTTTTACCGCTTGCTTTTTCCCTAATTCAAGTAGGGCAGGACCTTCAATACCATTTACACCATAGTGGTTTTCTACCCAAGCACGATTAGTCATACTTTTATCATTTTCAAATATGATAGTTTTCTTCCCCGCTTTAGCTGAAAATAGGGCGGCACTTGCCCCTGCAGGTCCAGCGCCAATAATTGCTACATCATACATGTTCATTCCTCCTAATATTGTATCGTTATAGAAAGACTAGAGTTATAAAGTAAAAAATTTACTAGTCTCGAAACGCAAAGGTTAAAATTCTTTTGCTACCTTTTTTGCTTGTTCAATACCTTCAGAAATAATCGCTTCAGCTTGATCTGGAAATTGATTATGACCTTCAACAATAATAGTAGTTGGGTCCTGAATTCCCCAGAAGCCAAGAATATTTTGTACATAGTTGACAGCCATTTCTACTGATTGAGCTGGACCTTCAGAGTAAACCCCACCACGAGCATTTAATAAAACAACTTTTTTATCATTGATTAAGCCTACTGGACCTTCAGCCGTATATTTAAAAGTCTGGCCTGCTTGAGATAAATAATCAAAATACGTGTGTAGCACAGCAGGTACTGTAAAATTCCAAAGAGGGAAGGCAATGACTATTTTATCAGCTGCAAGGAATTGGTTTAAAAATTTGTTCACGATTTCGGTGGCCGCTTGTTCTTCAGTTGACAAGTCAATTCCTTTACCTAACTTGAACATACCGTTGATCATGTTTGTATCGTAATAGGGTAAGTTTTCACTAAATAAATCAAGCTCTGTAATTTGATCTTGCGGATTACTTTCTTTATAGCTTTCTAAAAAAGCTTGATATAGTTTTACACTAACTGACTGGTCAATTGGTCTTGAATTCGCTTTAATAAATAATACATTTGGCATAATAACCTCCAGAATATGTTTAAATTGAGAAGTTGGTATAGCAACTAAAGTACTATAAGGTTGTTGTAGCAACTAAGTACTAATAAATCATAAATACAAGATGTTGTAATAGCAACTATTTAGGTAAAAAGTAGCTGTTTCACTTTAGAAAACAGTCTACATTATTACTCATTTTTTTAAGCGTTTTTTCTAATTGCTGAAGTTCTTCTTTTGAAATATTTTTAGTGACAATATCATTGAATTCTTCAGTGATCGGAATAACTTTCTCTCCTAACGCTCTACCTTCGGGAGTTAAATATAGCTTCACTGAACGACGGTCATCATGACAATTAACTCTTGAAATAAATCCCTTTTTCTCAAGATTAGAAGCCATACGAGCGATGTTTGTTTTATCTTTGTTCAACTTTTGAGAAATCTGATTTTGAGTTAGACCATCTTGTTCCCAAAGAAGCATCATGATTAAATTTTGTTCTGGTGCTATATTAAAAACTTCTAATTTGGTTTTTATATAACTCGTCAAATGAAGGTCAGTTTGATGTATTTTAATACTAATGTAGTCATGCAAAGAGAGTTTCAAAGTGGTACCTCACATTCATTTAGTTGCTATACATACTATTTACAACTCAAATTATAGTAAAGGGAAAAGGTGATGTCAAATCTTTTGTTTTTTAATTACTTAGGAAATTTACCTAATTTTAGGTATTAGCCCGCTCGCTTTTCTAGGTATTTGCATACAAAGGAAGAGAAGTAAACTTATAAAGGATGGTTTTCTATGGATAGAAATTGCAATTGTAAAAATAAGAGTAAAGCTCCATTAACATTAGATAATATGATGCCGAATATGCATCATCACGGAATGATGACACAGCCAGGGATGACAATGCCATTAATGGACCAACACCATATGCATACGATGATGCCACATCATCAACATATGATGCCATCATGTTGCGGCAGTATGCCACATTCTCACATGCATGGTATGATGCCACACACTCAACACCATGGTATGATGCCGCAAATGATGCCGCACACTCAACACCATGGTATGATGCCGCAAATGATGCCGCACACACAACACCATGGCATGATGCCGCAAATGATGCCACACACTCAACAACATCATGGTATGATGCCACAAATGATGCCACACACTCAACACCATGGTATGATGCCCCAAATGATGCCACACACACAACACCATGGCATGATGCCGCAAATGATGCCACACACTCAACAACATCATGGTATGATGCCACTAATGATGGACGATTTTATGGAAGGACCAATGACACACCCATTTCCATCAGGGGATGTATACCAAACACAACAATTTCCTTTTCGAAAGCAGTAAATACTAAATTCGTTGATGTGACACTTTAAATTGTTTTCAAACATTATTATCATAATAACCAAATTGGTGTTTTTATAAAATTTAATGAACTACGAAAGAACCATTCGGAGCAACTGGTTGCGAATGGTTCTTTAATAGTTGGGAGCAGTTAATGTTCCTATTTCACATGATGATCTAATTCTCAACAACTGTCATTATACCTAAATACAGAATTAACTAAATTCTATTTCAATGACACTATAGAAGGAAATGAAAGCAATTCGTTCATCCTCTTTAATTAATTTAACCATTTTTTCAGAGCGATTTATTCCTTGAATTTTGCCTTCAACAATATAAATTTCACCGCTTTCCCAGTAGAAGATTGTAACGGTCTGGTCAATTTCGATCGCTTCACTTATTTTTCGTTCAAATTCCTCAAGTTGTTGTTCATCAATTGTTGGTTGCGGAATTTTGTTTAGTTCCTTTGCCATTATTCTAAGCTGTCTAACATGCTCTGGTAACATGAGGGAGGTCCATTTTTTATTTCCACGGTCCTTTAACATAAATTGGTCTCCTTTTTGAACTTGATTTATTAGAACATTTGTTCGTATAATATTGTATAAGGAGGCGAACAAAAAATGCAAGGTATTTTAAAATGCGCTTTGTTATCAGGATTACCTCTTGAGATGATCTATCTCTCTAAAAAAGAAATCATTACTCAACGCATCATTACAATCAAGAAAGTCGGAGAAAAGGTCGAGTTCTAGGAATATGCCATAAGAGTAAGCTGTTAAGAATGTTTAGGGTGGAAAATATTTTATCAATTAAGGAACGCTCTAATCATTGGAGCAGAATACACGGATAAGTATTATTCCATGCTATGAAAACAGGAAGATCTAAGAAATTTGATTTTATTTAATAAGGGATTTATTTGAAAAAAAGTGAATTTAATGGATGAGGACTTCAGTAAATAGACATAATTACTGATAAAAAAGGTCGACGGGAAGCGAAGACCTTTAACTTAATTCTCTATTTGTCTCTAATAGAGGGAGGTAAAAAACATGATCGAAAAGTTATTCTTTTTTCTTGCTATTTCCTTTTTTCTTTTTGGATGCCAGCATACAGAACCTATCAGAGATCACTCATCTGTCCTTAAATCTAATTTCTTTGAAAAAGAGGAATTAAAAGGTGTGGAGGAAGTAACTATCACCATTGGAGCGATAGGAGATGTACTTCTACATGAACGTGTGTACCAAAGAGCAAAAAAGCCAGATGGCACCTATGATTTTGATCCGATGCTAAATGAAGTAAAACCGCTACTAAAAAAACCTGATTTTTTAATGGCTAACCAGGAATCAATGCCTGGAGGAGTCGAAATTGGTTTATCTACATACCCATCATTTAATAGCCCGAAAGAGATCGTTACAACATTACAAAAATTAGGTGTTGATATGGTCATCGGAGCAAATAATCACACACTTGATCGTGGAATGAACGCAATAGAAAGTGCCCTTGATTATTATGAAGAGATTGGTATGGACTATGTAGGTGTTTACCGCAATAAAGAGGATAGGGAAATAGAGCGTATCGTCATAATAAACGATATTGCAATCGGAGTTTTAGCTTACACTTACGGAACTAACGGAATTCCAATTCCTCATGATCATCCTGATGTCGTAGCTATGATTAATCAAGAGAGAATGGTTCGAGATGTTCAGAACCTCCGTGGCAAAGCTGATGTAATTGTAGTTCATATGCATTGGGGTAATGAGTACGAACGAGAGCCTAATGATGAACAACGGAATTTGGCAAGAGTGCTGTCAGAAGCTGGAGCTGACATTATTTTTGGGCACCACCCACATGTATTACAACCAATAGAAAAAATTGATCGCGAGGAAGGTCTTGAAACCATTGTTTTTTACTCATTAGGGAACTTTTTTTCTGGTCAAAAATTTCAATTCACTGATATTGGTGGGGTTGCAACGGTAGATGTGACTAAAGTGGCAGATGGAGATGAAGTCACAGTGAGCTTTAGTTCTCCCAAAATAGAACCGACTGTTGTCATCCAAAAAGAAAGTGGGTTTTATGTTATCCCGATGTTTGATGTTGAGAGATCAACACTTTCAGGTACAACGTATGATCAAGTCGTCGACCACACATTGCAATATTTACATAGATCAGAAAAGCTTTTAACTGACTAGCTTAGGGTTAATGAAATTTAAAAACTATGTAAAACGGTATAACTATTTTGACTTTAGTGTGAGGTGTTTTAATTGTTGCATTTTGATCGTCAAGGGACAGGTGAACCTCTGCTATTCATTCATGGATTTTTGAGTACAAATCATGTATATGATAAAGTTCTTTCCTATTTTACAAAACACTACGATGTCATTTCCATAGACTTACCTGGTCATGGCAAGTCTTCGTACAATAATGAAAAAACAGTGTATGACTATGCCATTAGGATCGTTGAATTATTGTCCTCTCTACATATTATTAATGCGACATGGATCGGTCATTCTATGGGTGGTTATATCACAATGGCCGCGATAGAAAATCATACAGAATACGTAAAGAGAGCCGCATTTGTTTATTCATCACCAGTCGAGGATAGTAATGAAGATAGGGAACAAAGAGATGAACATATTCAATTAGTTCAAACAGAAGGTGTCGCTGCACTGGCAAAAAAACGCATCCCTACTTATTTTGCATTTCAAGGAGACCCTAAGGATGTGAATGAAGCGTACCAGCACGCCGATCAAACAACAGTTGAAGGGGCAGTCGGTGCTCTGTACGCAATGAGAGACCGCCCAAATCAAGTCGACATGCTAAATCGAGTAGATATTCCTTTATTGTTTTTAGAAGGGACTAAAGATTTGTCAGAAGCACCTTTTCATACAGCTTCGCCCCGCATTACGAAAGCGATTACTGATACATCACATATGGGTATGCTTGATAAACCCGAACAATTTATCGAAGCACTTCAAGGATGGCTGACCGTAAAATAAAGGTGCCAGGCACCTTTATTTATCTTTGTGTCATTCTTTTATTTTTTTCAATCATATCCATTACATATTGTGCTATTTCCTCATAATTACTTGTACCGATATCATCATATTTGATAGCTTCGCTAACAACCACTTTAATAGGTTGTCTAAATAGCCTTTTTTGCTCAAGTCCTATTATTGAAATCGGCAAGATCGGTGCTTGGCTCTTTAAAGCAAAAAAACCTACTCCCTTTTTCGGCTTTACTACTTCATTAACTCTTAACCGCTTCCCTTCGGGGAAAATCCCTAAAACTTTATCTTCATCTAATGTGGATATTGACTCACGAATCGACCGAATCATATTCTTGCTATTTCGGTCTATAGGAATTGCGTGTACTTTTCTGAAAAACCATCTCGTTATTTTAAACTTAAAAAGTTCAACTTTGGCTAGGAAATGAATCTTTCTCTTTACTAGGCACATGATAATGATTGGATCGTAGTGACTAACATGATTAGCGGCGATAATTAGAGCGCCTTTTATAGGAATATTGTTCTTTCCTATGACCTCTATTCTAAATCGTACTTTTAAATAGAGGCTAATGATCATTCGTAAAAAATAATAAAACATTATATCACCGCACCCTCTTTTTGGTCTTATCCTTGCTACCGCTTTCCTACAAGAGTGTTGTGCAATAAATTTTATTTAAAAAACTTTCTATATCTTATTCTCCTTTGTTAAAAAGGTTATTAACTCATAAAATTAGGTCTTGCTCCAAAAAATGGATATTATTATAAGTTTTTAGAATTTCTTTATTAATGAATACAACAGAGGCTTTTTAAGGAAAATACTCTAAATTACTCAATGAAGGGTGGATAGGTATTCGTGCGGAAAAGAACTATTCTTTTCATTTCGGCGATCTTTATTGTTGCTGCTGTCGGCGTAGTAGGGATGATTGAGCCAGAATATGCTTATATGCCAAGAAAAGGGCAAGTGCTAAATGACTCAAGATCTGAAGTAGGCCAAGGTACGAGCTATGATATTTGGGGTGTGACCGTTACCCCTGAAGAAGCAGCGAAGCTTATGGAAACCGAGGACGGAATGGAAATGCTCTCTCCTTCAAACGGGACTGTCGAAGTTGATCAAGATTTTGTAGAACTTGGCAGGGAAATCTTTTATAAAGAAACTTTTGACAACGAAATATATATTACCGATATTTTAGGGATGCTAGATGGTCCAATCTCTGTAACTAATATTGCAAAAGCGATACTGGAGCTAAGAGGCGGACAAACCGATAATCTTCAGGTTGAGCTTGCCGAAAACGTGACAATTGGTGGGAAGCACTATGCCAAAGGTGATAAGATTGATACAGGACTAGATGTACCAAAAGGTGCCCTTGCGCCACTTGGAATGCCTATTTCCTTCAAGGAAGGAAGGTTAAAAGCAGGTGTGAGCTGTGCTGCTTGCCACGCTACCGTTGATCGTGAAACAGGAATGGTAATAGAAGGGGCACCTAATTTAGACTTTAACGCTGGGATGATGTTAGCGTTAGCATCAAATTCTACCGCTTATTTTACCAATACTGATATTGATGCTGAAAAAATAAAAGCATTTATTGAAGATCATGACCGAACAGTAGAAACGACTGACGGGAACCAAGAGGCATTACCTGATCCGCAAAAGCTAGAACAAGCTGTTGATGAAATGCTTGTGCAATGGCCTCCAGGTAATTTTGATTCAACCATGGACTTGGTTAACAACCCTGCACAAATTCCCGATTCGTTTACTCTAGGTGATCATCCGTATGGTTGGAATGGTTTCGCAGCAGTTGGACCATTTAAAGGACTTAGTTCATTAAATAATAACGTACATGCGCAAAACTCTGATTTATTAGCACAGGCTGACCAGAGTAATGATCTGTTTGAAATTGATAAGGAAGTTTATATTGCTACGATATTACAAAATGCGGCTAATCCTAATTATCGGTATGATCCAGAGTCAGGTCAAAAGCCATCCGAATTTATGAAGGTTATTGATGAAGAGCCAGCAGTGCCAGGGGTTAACGAAATGGTTAAGCCACCAACATTCCCGAAAATATCAATGTTTTCACCGAACGGGACTGTTATTAACTCACCAGGATTTCATTTTGGTGAACAAATTAATGCAATGTCAGCTTATCAAAACTCTCTTATTCCACCAAAGTATGAAATTGATGAAAATACAAAAGCTCAAGGGCGAGATGTCTTCGAACGAGGGGGTTGTATTTCCTGCCACGCGGGACCAGCCTATACGAATAATCGAGTAATTGATAATGATATAGTAAAAGCACAACCTTCAAGGGCTAAGGCTTTTGAAGATACGGTGAAGCTAATGGAAGACTCGTGGATTTATTCTTTTGATACACCAGTTCCTATTCCGAAAGAAGCTAAAGCTATTAGGGTTCCGACCGAACATGTTGCCGAGAACCAGAAGAAATTAGTGCTTGCTCAAGATGAAAATAAGAGTGGAGGCTATAAAGTAAAAGGGTTAATTGGGTTAAAATGGTCCCCGCCTTATTTACACGACGGTGGTGTTGCTGTCGGACCAAACGAAAAAAAGGATCTTGGAATTCCTGGTACCCTACACAAAACTATTAACCCTGACCCATACAACAGTTTAAAAGCAATGATTGACTCAAATTTACGTAAAAAAGTAGTTAAAGCTAACAGGAAATCAAAAGCACTTCAAGGGGCAAATGTTGAAGGGATTGGACACGAGCACTGGGTAGATCAAACAACTGGTTTTTCAAAAGAAGAACAAGATGCTTTAATTGAGTTTTTACTTTCGATAACTTCTAGTGATGATCAAATAGATAATTAGTAATATAAACAATGAGGACGAAGGACAAAAGTTCTTCGTTCTCATTGTTTATTTTGAAAAATGAAGTAAAGGTTTAATAAGGTTCCTTGGAAATAAACAACGCCTGCTAACGAAAACTATCTTAGGGTAATGGAGGTGATAATATGGAAAGTAGTCGATATGGCGTTCATGAAATTGTAGATTTACGTGAGTTAAGCAATTTTAAATGGGCTTGTCTTACACAAGCCAAAACACGATTAGAACTTGTAGAAAATCCAGAACTTAAACAACTAGTTGAACAAAGCATTCAGCAAGGGACTATGACTGTAGGGAAGATGAAAGATTTCCTTAGTGATGCCCAAACACAAATGAACCAGTAAAGGAGAGGATTGATTATGGATTCAAAACAATTAAGTGTTGCTGATCATACGATTGCGACCGATATGCTCTTTGAAACGAAGGCTGCAATAAAAGACTTTGCAACTGCCATCACTGAATCGTCAACACCTGAAATACGTTCTTTTTTAGTTCAAGAATTAAGAACAGCTATTACACAGCATGAGCAAATTTATGGTTTTCTTCAAGATAGAGGGATATACGATGCATATAATGTGCCACAACAACTACAAAAAGATGTCCAATACGCAAGTAGAGCATTAGAACATTAACTATATATAGAAGAAAAAATCTAACTAGCCAATTAAATCAATATACTCAAGAGAGGTGATAACTCATGGGTGAAAACTTAGGTGTACATGAAACATTAGAATTACATGAACTAATAACTTTTAAGAGTTTATGTCTAACAAAAGCGACTATTATGCAAGCATTAGTTACAGATCAAAACTTAAAGGACATAATGCAGCAAGATGTTCAAATGACATCAAGACATATTGAAGAGCTAAAAACCCATTTATACTAAGAGGTGATTTAAATAAACCAATTTAATTGAAAAGCTGACGGGGATTGCTCCGTTAACTGATCAAGTGATAGCGACAGATTTATTGGTAGCCGCTAAATCAGAAATAAAGAACTATGCTTTAGCAATTACAGAAGCTGCGACACCAGAGGTCCGTAATACATTAGTGCATCATTTAGAAGATGCGATTATGTTTCACGAAAAAATATCTACTTATATGATCAATAACGGCTACTATAACCCACAAGATATGTCGAAACAATTAAAAGTTGACCTAGAAACTGCTGAAACTGCATTAAACCTTGCAGATAATTAAAATGGCTAATTAAATTTCAATTCATAATTACTTGGCGCTAAAGGCTTAGTGCAATCTTGATAAGTAATATGCTATGTTCTCAAGGATTGTTGCTCTTTGCTATTGGACCGTTAGCCAAGTGAAGGACGGGCTCTTCATGCTCTGCATGAAAAAACGGTCCAAAAGCAACAAAGTTTATGAAAATGGCCAAGTAATAAGAAAGTGTTAGGAAATTAATCTTAATCCTCTTTCATAGTGATGATGTTAAAAAATTACCAGTGATTTCATGGAGTAATACTATTGTATTATTAATTATTATTTGGTATATTATTTCTTGTCGCTTCTGAACGACTGCTTTCTTTTTGACATGTAATAATAATTTTTAGCATCAAAAAAGATGTTGCATAGAGTTAGAGTTCATGTTAAATTATTAATTGTCGCTTCAAAAGAAGTGAACAGGTAAAAAAGTTTACCAAAAATTAGTTGTTGATCAAAA
Organism: Alkalihalobacterium elongatum; assembly: GCF_019024285.1. Classification (GTDB taxonomy): domain Bacteria; phylum Bacillota; class Bacilli; order Bacillales; family Bacillaceae_F; genus Alkalihalobacterium; species Alkalihalobacterium elongatum. The sequence goes on along the minus strand of NZ_WMKZ01000021.1, from coordinate 97 downwards.
GTTGCTAGCGTGGTAAGATATAATTCCTGTCGCTAACAACGACATAAAAAGTTCTTTGAAAACTGAACAAAAAGCCAAGCGAAATAAAGAGATACAT
>NZ_WMKZ01000020.1 GCF_019024285.1 Alkalihalobacterium elongatum | reverse complement strand
GCCCAGCAAGTGGTTGAAAAGCAGGTGAAGGTAATCATAGAGCGACAATGGAGCCCAGCAAGTGACTGAAACGTAGGTGAAGGTAATCATAGAGAGGCAATGGAGCCCAGCAAGTGGTTGAAAAGCAGGTGAAGGTAATCATAGAGCGACAATGGAGCTCAGCAAGTGACTGAAACGTAGGTGAAGGTAATCATAGAGAGGCAATGGAGCCCAGCAAGTGGTTGAAAGGCAGGTGAAGGTAATCATAGAGAGGCAATGGAGCCCAGCAAGTAGCTGAAAAGCAGGTGAAGGTAATCATAGAGCGACAATGGTGCCGAGCGAGCGGTTGAAAAGCAAGAGGAGGTAATCATAGAGCCGCAATGAAACCAAGCAAGCAATCAAAACGCTAATAGAGGTAATCATAGCACATCATTAAGGCCACAAACCTAGCTAAAATAAAGTATGATCCCCAATACTATGATAAAAAATGGTCAAAAAAACACAAACCAAAAACTCTCACTCATCCACAGTAATCGCCCTAACATACCCCGCCGATTTACCATGCCCGACAAGCTTATACTTCGTCTGTAAAACCCTACGAATCGCCTTTTTAGAAACAGGTACATTACACCATTCATGTATGAGGTTTGTTGTTATCTTCTCATCGGGAAAAAGCATAGTAAACTCCTCAACACTACTCAAAACAGCACTATCGACATCCTCCACAAAATCACAACTACTGCAAATTAAGTCCTTATCATCTATCACAGTGACTAAAGACAAGCACTCCCCACACATAATCCCTTTCTCCAGCTCCCCAAAACTATATTCAGGAACACGCGAATAAGGTGACTCCTCTAAATGCAACGATAACAGGTGGTCCGCCAGACGAGAGTGCTTCTCCTTTAGTTTAGAGGACCTCATATTAAGGCGACCCAAAAACCGTTCAATTTGATGTGAAAAAAGAATAGGTACATTCAAAGGGGCTTGGTACAAATAAAAATCGCGATTAACAAAAACAAGAGAGGACTCAACAGAAGAGGTAAAACCGAGGTCTTGAAGCAGTCGCTGGAACAAGCTCTCGCTTCTTTTTAGCTGTAGCAGTGGGTTTTTAATTTCCGTTTTAGCAAGGGTAAACCACCGTTCACTTTCAATAAAATAATCACCTTCATAATTTTTGACTTCAAAAAGGTAAAGGGTATCTGCCGTAATGATCAGCGTATCAATTTGAATGACGGTATTGTTAATTTCAATTAACAAATCATTTAGAATAAGGCAATCATTAGTTAAGGTTTCCAACCAATTATCAAACCGTTGTTCACCAGCAAAACCTTTTTCCATATAACTATAGTAGTTTTCATCTTTCTTCGGCAGTTGCATCCTGGCATTCAATGACCGTAAAATCTTTAATTCTATCGTTTCTTTACGTGTTTTGACAAACATTTATCTACTCCCTTCGTCGATTTCAGGGTCATTTTATGAGAAATTTTATTAAGGAACAAGCCTCGAAATATTATTATTTTGTAAAAGTTATTCCATGCCAATTATAAAAAATTGTCCCAGAAACCCTCCTGAATTATGTTCAATTCACAAATTGTTACATATTATTTGCCTTTGAAACTAAGTTGAAATATGTTAAACTTACAGCTAGTAGAATACAACTATAGGAGATTATGAAAATGCCAAATATTAATCCGAATCGATTATTGAGGTTTTCCATTGTATTCGTCGATCTAATCCTAATTTTTGTTGCGTATGTCGCTGCATTTAAAATTGCATCTAACTATACACCGATTGTACAACGAAACATTGATTCGTTTGTTAACCTACTACCTTGGATCTTACTTATGGGGATCTTTTTTATTGTTGTTTTTGAGCTAGATCGTCTCGTCGAATATGATATGTGGGATTTAACACGAAAGCTCGTTGTTACATCAGCATTCTTTTTCGTCATTACGATCGCATTCTCATTCTTATTCCGTGAGTTCTCTTTACCAAGATCGGTACTATTCTTGTCTCACTTCTTTATCTTTGTGTTCTTATTCGCTTGGAAAGGGCTAGTCATTAAATTTAATCAGATCAAAAAAGGAAAAGCCGTTATTATCGGCTGCCACAGCGAGTATGAAACGATCAAAGGAAACATTAAGAAGTTAGTGAAAAAACAAGAACAGGTGGACTTTATTGACCATAAAACACCGTACCAAGAAATCAAAAAGAGAATTGCCGACTATGATGCTGTGTTCGTAAGCTCATCAGTTAGTACTAAAGTAAAAAATGAAGTGCTTTATTTAGCCTTTAAGAAAAATAAAATTGCTTATGTTTTACCAACAGTAAGTGAATTGTTATTAATGAAATCAACAATTACAACTTTAGATGATACGATGCTGCTTCAAGTAAAGCCATTCTACATTAACGGCGGTTACTTAGTTGCGAAGCGTATCTTTGATCTTGCAACATCCGTTATATTATTGGCACTCACATTGCCGATTATGCTAATGACGGCGATTGCGATTAAGATTGAAGATGGAGGAAGTATCTTCTTCAAGCAAGAGCGTCTAGGTAAAAATAACAAACCGTTTAATATCTTAAAGTTTCGTTCGATGAAAGAAAATGCAGAAAAAGATACAGGTCCTACGCTTGCAAAAAGTGATGATGATCGAATTACAAAAGTGGGAGACTTCATTAGAAAAACACGCATTGATGAGTTACCGCAATTGATCAATGTGTTAAAAGGGGAAATGTCGATTGTTGGTCCGCGACCAGAACGATATTTCTTCGCTGAAAACTTCCAGAAGCAAAACATTTGGTTCAAAACACGTTGTGCCGTTAAGCCTGGAATTACAGGCTACGCTCAAGTTATGGGGAACTACACAACTGAAATGAACGACAAATTAAAATTTGACCTTCATTATATCCGCAATTATTCATTATGGTTAGATATGGTCATTTTAATGCGTACGATATTAGTTGTCATTAACAAAGCGAAAGCAGAAGGTGGCGAAGTTCAAGAGCCACAAAGCGCGAAAGCTTTCGTGAGTGCGAGTAAAGAAGTTAGATAAATAATTAAGAGAGAAGGCTAGTGATGCTAGTCTTCTTTTTATGCAATAAATAGGTCACAAATAACTTTGAAACGAATAAGATAAAAAAGCTAATATAAAACGCTACCGAAAAAGTAAGCTCTCATATAGAATATGACAAAATCATTAAAACAAAGACATCAATTTACAAAGATCTTGTAAATATTTTAGTTTCGCATTTTTTTCCGTTATAATAGGAACTGGTGATTTACCCCGTTTTTTACAGCTAATCAGAGATGCACTTTACATAAAGGAGTACGATGACGATGAATATTTGTGTAATTGGAACGGGCTATGTCGGCCTTGTTTCGGGTACATGTTTTAGCGATATTGGAAATAACGTAACTTGCGTTGATTTAGATGAACGTAAAATTAAAATGCTTGAAGATGGCGAAATTCCAATCTATGAGCCAGGCTTAAAAGAGCTAGTGGCAAAAAATGTGCAAGCTGGAAGACTGTCCTTCACGACGGATCTAGCAAAAGGCATGAAGGATGCAGAGGTTGTCTTTATTGCTGTTGGAACGCCGCCGAAGGAAAACGGCGAAGCCGACTTAACTTATATTAAATCAGTAGCCAATTCAATTGGTGAGCACTTAGAGAAGTATGTTGTGGTAGTGACGAAATCAACAGTTCCTGTAGGTACTGGAAAGATGATAAAAGATATTATCAAATCAAAATCAGCGGTTGAATTTGATGTAGCCTCAAACCCAGAGTTCCTGCGTGAAGGGTCAGCGATTTACGATACACAAAATATGGACCGTGCTGTGATCGGTGTCGAGTCCAAGCGTGCTGGTGATCTCTTGACGAAGCTGCATGAACCATTCAACACAGAAGTAGTTCTCACAAACATCGAAACCGCAGAAATGATTAAATACGCGTCCAACGCGTTTTTAGCAACGAAGATCAGCTTCATTAATGAGATTGCAAACATCTGCGAGCAGGTCGATGCGGACGTTACAGAAGTAGCGAAAGGAATGGGACTTGATCCAAGGATTGGCGAGAAATTCCTTCAAGCAGGAATTGGCTACGGCGGCTCATGCTTCCCGAAAGACACGCGTGCGATCATCCAGATTGCTGAACAAGCGAACTATGACTTCAAGATCGTGAAGAGTGTAGAGGACGTGAACAATGCGCAACGATTAAGACTTGTCGATAAGCTGGCAAAAGCGCTTGGTTCGCTAAAAGGAAAACATATCGGCGTATTCGGCTTAGCGTTTAAACCTAACACAGATGATATGCGGGATGCTCCTTCAATTGATATCATTAAAGAGATCCGAAACCAAGGGGCAACAGTTCTAGCCTACGATCCTGTGGCGAGTGAAAATGCGAAAACAATGATTGACCAGCTGCAAGTATCTGAAGACCTTTATGGTACGGTAAAAGATGCAGACGCAGTCCTAATCTTGACAGAGTGGGACGAGGTAAAAGGTCTCGACTTAACGAAGGTGAAAGAGATGATGCGCGGTCATGTGATCGTCGATGGGCGAAATGTGTTTGATTTAGATACTGTAAAACAGCTAGGTTTTTACTATGATTCGATCGGTAGAAGAGTAGTGAACAACAATTAGTAAAAATAATATAGAAAAAATGAGGGAGGGAGTACTATGAAAGTCAGAAAAGCCATTATCCCAGCAGCTGGACTAGGCACACGTTTTTTACCAGCAACGAAGGCGCAGCCGAAAGAAATGCTGCCAATTGTCGATAAACCAACGATTCAATATATTGTAGAAGAAGCGATCCAATCGGGGATTGAAGATATAATTATCGTAACAGGCCGCGGCAAGCGTGCGATTGAGGACCATTTCGATAAATCGTATGAGCTCGAAGAAACGTTAGCGGCAAAAGAAAAGTTTGAGCTACTGGAAGAAATTCAAGGGATCTCAAACTTAGCGAACATCCACTACATCCGTCAAAAAGAACCAAAAGGATTAGGCCATGCGATTGCATGCGCTAGCAGCTTCGTTGGTGATGAGCCATTTGCGGTTATGTTAGGGGACGACATCGTCGAGTCTGAAGTTCCTTGCTTAAAGCAGCTGATCGACGTGTTCAACCATTACAGTTCTTCCGTGATCGGTGTTCAACAAGTACCTGATCAAGACGTTTCAAAATACGGGATCATTAACCCGAAGAGCACCGAAATTGAGCCAGGAACGATGCAAGTAAATGGCTTAGTCGAAAAGCCAAAGGTTGAGGACGCACCGTCGAACTATGCGATTATGGGCCGCTATGTTCTACGCCCAGAAATCTTCTCGGTCTTAAAAGATCTAAAGCCAGGCGCTGGCGGTGAAATTCAACTAACGGATGCGATCAACCAATTAAACCAATCACAAGCGGTCTTAGCGTATCATTTCGATGGTAAGCGTTATGACGTAGGGGACAAGCTTGGCTTCGTCAAAGCAACCGTTGACTTTGCATTACGCCGCGATGATTTAAAAGATGACGTAACCGAGTATTTACGTAGCATTACTGACAAGCTATAAATTGTATAAGAGGGAGGTTGGTTAGCGGTGCCTGGCACCGTTAGCCAGCCTTTTTTCGTGGCCTTTGTATGGATATACTCACAACACATTTCTAAGCAATTGGTAGAATTTTGCTAGATTTCTATTTACTTAACTAGTAATATATGTTTATTTAATAGAGAGGAAATAACTAGTAAACGAAATAGGGTCTGAGGACTCGAAGGGAGTATAGCCAGTCATGCATAAAAAAATAAGGTATTCAATAATGTGCGGTTTAACGGCTGCAACTGTTGTATTGTCGCCCGTTACAGCAAGCTTTGCACATTCACTTGAACACGACTTAACAGATGAAATACATATTGAGATCGGTTCAGAGGGGCCAGAGGTTTTAGCACTGAAGGAAGCTCTTATTCTATTAGGGTATGAACTAGATCAAGAGAACGATTACTTTGATGAAGAAACAGAAGAAATTGTTAAGTTACTTCAAGAGTTAAATGAACTTGAAATAACAGGGACGGTTGACGAGGAATTTTTCCTATTTATTTTAAATGAAGTGGAACAATTAATAGAAGATGCTTCTGCTGACGATGAGAATGAACCAGTTGGCGAAGCATCTGAAAATAACAGCGAAAACTCATTAGAAGACGCTAATCAGCAAGAAGGCATTAACGAGAAAGAAGCCACACCATCAGAAGAAAGCACCGAGCAAGAACAAGCTCTTCACGATGATGCTGCAGAAAATCAAGAGCCCGCACAAGAAACTAGCGAAGAAAACTCACCAGAAGAGTTACTAGAAGAGGCAACAGAACAGACATCAGTCCAAGCATTAGCCGATGACGTGCTGCAACAAGGTGATCGTGATCCGCGAGTCATTGATTTAAAAATTCATTTAGAAATCATGGGCTTTAAAGTATCAAATACACCAAATGAATACTTCGGTCCAGTTACAACAACAAAAGTAAAAGAGTTTCAAGGAGCATACAACCTGGAGGTAACAGGAAAAGCTGATGCGATCACTCTTAGCACATTAAGCGAGTTAGCGAATGGCCCACTGCAACAAGGCATGTACCGCGCCGATGCCGTTGATCTCAAAATCAACTTAGAGAAAATAGGTTACGCTGTATCAAGTAATCCAAATACTTATTTCGGTCCAATAACAGCCAGACAATTAAAAGCGTTTCAAAGCGCGTATGGATTAACTGCAGATGGCATCGTCAACACGGAAACATTAATAACTTTACAATACGCAGTCGACAATCGCCTTTCTCTAGGGATGAACGACCCGCGAGTCATTGATTTAAAAGTACAATTAGAAATCGTCGGCTTTAGAGTATCGAATAATCCCAATGGAAACTACGGCCCGATTACAGCAGCTAAAGTTAGCGAGTTTCAAGCAGAGTATGGTCTACGTGTAACAGGAATTGCTGACCCGCTCACACAAGATCGTTTAAACGAGTTAGCAACGGTTCCTCTAGAACAAGGCATGTATCGAGCTGATGTCGTAGATCTGAAAATTAACTTAGAGAAGATAGGTTACGCAGTATCAAGTAACCCAACAACATACTATGGTCCAATGACAGCCAGCCAAGTAAGGGCCTTTCAAAGTGCCTACGGGTTAACAGCGGATGGGATCGCCGATAAAGAGACCATAGAAAAATTACAAGACGCGGTTGCTAACCGACTGTACCTAGGCATAAATGATACTCGTGTCATTGATCTGAAAAAGAATTTAGAAGTACTAGGATTTCAAGTATCGAGTAATCCCAATGGAAATTATGGTCCAATTACCGAGTCAATGGTTAAAGAGTTTCAAGCTAATTATGGCCTACGTGTAACAGGAATAGCCGACCCACTCACACAAAACCGTTTAGATGAGCTTGCGAATGGACCGCTGCAGCAAGGCATGTACCGTGCTGATGTCGTTGATCTAAAATTAAAGCTAGCTAAAGCTGGATACGGAGTGTCAACAAACCCAACAATTTTCTTCGGTTCAATGACGGCTTCACAAGTAAGAGCCTTCCAAGAAAATTATGGTCTACCTGTCACAGGAATAGCTGATCAACCTACTTTACAAAAGCTACAAGAAGTAATTGCAGCATCGAGTAAAACCTTTTTCATTGAAGGAAAAACATCGTTTGGACATGGAGTAGGTATGACTCAAAACGGCGCCTATGGTATGGCGCAACAAGGAAAAACATATGAAGAAATCCTAACGTATTATTACACAGGGGTGACGGTCGGGACGGACTCCCGCTATACAGATGGAGAAATAAGAGTAGGTCTAACATTAGAAACTCCTTCAGTGACGGTTTCCAATACATCTCTATACTCAGTTGAAGATCGTGAAACTGGAGAAGTTCTATTGTCGAATGCAACGACAAGCACAGAGATTAGCTATGATGAGGGTACATTTACGATAAAGATCGGCAATAAAACGGTAACTACTGAAAATGGTGTTAAGCTATCGGGTGGTACATTCTTATATAAAAACAACCGATATAAAGGTGATTTTCACTTTGTACCGTCTCATAGTAATTTCGAAATGATGGATGTCGTTAATTATGTTGATGTAGAAACGTATTTACAAGGCGTTGTCCCATATGAAATGTACGTAAGTTGGGGTGAAATTGAAGCATTTAAAGCGCAAGCTATTGCTTCTAGAACATACGCATGGAGAAATATTAACTCATTTCGTTCACGTACGTTTGATGTGTATGACAGCGTTAGATCACAAGTATACAATGGTATCCCACAAGGTTTATACAATAATAGCATTGTAAATCAAGCAATCGTGGAAACAAAAGACATTGTAATCAAGTATGGAAACACATTAATTGATGCCGTGTATTCAGCCTCTGCCAGTGGTCATACGGTTAATTCAGAAGATGTCTGGCCCAATTCAGTACCTTACTTAAGAGGAAAACCGGACCCATATGATCAATCAAGTTATACAAGAGTTTCATGGGATTACACCTTTGATCTAAATGACTTGTCGAATATGGCTGCATTCAAAGGGAATGGAAAAGGTCGAATCATCGATTTAGAATTCCAAACAAGAAATGACCGTCTCTATGGTGTCACTGTCATATTTGAAAATGGGATGGAAACAATGACAGCTAGTGCTTTTAGAAGCGCTGTTGGCACGACAAATCTGCGAAGTACCATCATGACCATCACCGAAGTTAACAATCAAAAATAAAATTCGATGACTATCCGAAGTTTATCGTTCACGTAAGAAGTGAATAGTAACAAAGGATAGTCTTTTTTGTCTTTAAAAATAGTTTCTCCCTATGTCAAAAAATTCATGAATGAAATCGATGGAAATTGAAAAAGACGGCTATGAAAAAAGATGAAACCGTTAATAATAATATAAATATTGATTAGAAAATCGTGAACGTGTATACAATTTTGAAGAAGATTTTGTAGAAGTAGGTGAAAGTATGACGAGCCCATCCATATATGTCGTGGCCTTTTTCGTATCCTTACTCGTATCCGTCGGCTCGATGCCTTTTGTCATTAAGTTCGCAAAGCGATTCGGTTTTGTCGACCAAATCAATCATCGAAAAATTCATAAAGTAGCCATGCCACGTCTAGGTGGAGTCTCGATCATTCTCGGTGCCATCGCTGGGCTGATTGTCATTCGTCCAGAAAGTCATTACCTATTTGGTATTGGATTAGGTGCGCTCATTATTATCGTGACTGGGTTAATTGATGATCGATATGCGCTTGATGCGAGGGCTAAGTTCAGTGCCCAGATTGCTGCAGCACTCGTCGTTGTTGGTTCGGGCATCAACATTCCGTTTATTACTTTGCCACTAAGTGGTCAATTTGAATTTGGTATTTTTAGTTATTTAATTACCGTTTTATGGATAGTTGGCATTACAAACGCAATTAATTTGATTGATGGATTGGACGGGCTAGCAGGAGGCGTCGTCACGATTGCTTTAAGTACGATTTTAATCATGGCTGTTATCGACTCATTTGCACAGCACCTGTTGATTATAACGTTATCCGTCGTGTTGATCGGAAGTACGTTAGGATTTTTGTTATTCAATTTTCACCCAGCAAAGATATTTATGGGCGATACAGGATCGTTGTTTTTGGGGTACTCGATTGCGGTTATCTCCATCTTAGGATTGTTTAAAAGTGTGACGATGTTCAGTTTGATCGTACCTGTCATCATTTTAGCGGTGCCGATCTCAGATACGGTCTTTGCGATGATTCGCCGATTATTGAATAAGAAAAAAATTACGAGCCCCGACAAGGAGCATATTCATCATTGCCTGCTGGCGATGGGGTATAGTCATCGAACGACAGTGATGATTGTGTATGGGCTTAGTCTGTTCTTTAGCGGCTTAGCGATGATCTTTACGAATGTCACCATCTGGACGGCGCTAATCATCATCGGTCTTATGTTAATTACGATCCAGCTCTATGCCGAGTTCATCGGCTTATTCGGCGAGAAACGCCGTCCCGTGTTAGATGCAGTGAAGCGGTTGGGGATGATGGATAAAAAGTAAATCAAGATGTAAATTACATAATAAGCTGTGGATAATCGCACATGCTGATCTTAAAGTGATGTGGGAAATAGCAACTAGTGGGGAAAAGTGAATAAGTGTTGTTGATAAGTGTGAAAAACGGTAACAAAAGATGATGAATAGAACACAAGTTGTTTATAAAGTTGTGGAGAGTACTAAAAAAGAGAAAGAATAGAGCTCTAGTTGTTGATAAATTGTAGAGAGCGGTAACTTAAGGTCGGTTATAGAACCCAGGGTGTAGATAAACTGTGGACAACGGTAACTAAAGCGAGAGAATAAAGCCCGTGTACTTGCGGAAATGAAGGAAGCGGTAATCATAGAGAGCGAATGAAGCCCGAGCAGCTGCGCAATCGAAGGAAGAGGTAATAAAAGAGAGCGAATGAAGCACAAGCGTCAGTGCAATCGAAGGAAGAGGTAACCAAAGAGCCCGAATGAAGCCCAAGCAGCTGCGCAACCGAAGATAGAGGTAATCATAGAGAGCGAATGAAGCCCGAGCAGGTACGTAATCGAAGGAAGAGGTAATCATAGAGTTTGAATGAAGCCCGAGCATCAGCACAACCGAAGGAAGAGGTAATCATAGAGCCCGAATGAAGCCCGAGCATCAGTGTAACCGAAAGAAGAGGTAATCATAGAGCGTGAATGAAGCTCGAGCAACAGCACAATCGAAGGAAGAGGTAGTCAAAGAGGGTGAATGAAGCCCAAGCAGCTGTGCAATCGAAGGAAGAGGTAATCATAGAGCTTGAATGAAGCCCGAGCATCAGCACAATCGAAGGAAGAGGTAGTCAAAGAGGGTGAATGAAGCCCGAGCATCTGCGCAACCGAAGGAAGAGGTAATCATAGAGCTTGAATGAAGCCCGAGCATCAGCACAACCGAAGGAAGAGGTAATCATAGAGCGTGAATGAAGCCCGATCGCCAGCGCAATCGAAGGAAGAGGTAATCATAGAGTTTGAATGAAGCCCGAGCACCAGCACAACCTAAGCCAAAGGTAACCAAACGACCGAATAAAGCCCACCCTGTTAACAAACTGTGGACAACGGTAACTAAAGCACCCAAACAGATCCCCAACTCCAACCCCATCCCCAGCACCCGCATCCAAAAACACAAACAAAACCCCCAGATCATCACCGATCTGGGGGCCCCGCTCAACCTATCTATCATCTATCCATAAAACTTAATTCGTCGTAACTGCCTCTGGCTCCGTCTCAACCTGACTCGTTCCAGAACCTTCATAATCATACTCCACACCTTCACCATCAACCTGCAGCGTGCGTGGCTCAATCAACCCTAAGTGTTCCTGCAAGCGCGTCTGTACCTCTGCTACTGACTCAAGCACTGGGTCGTAATAATAGATGCTATTAATATACACGTTTTCGCCTCTAATTTGCATTTGCTCAATGCTTTTTAATGAAGAAGCATAAGAGTGTAGAGCGACCATATTACCGAATGACAGGTTCAAGCTGATGTTGTCTTGGATCGCTTCAAGCACATCGTCAAAGCGTGCGATCGATTGGATCGTTGCACTCTTTTCGATAATTGCCTGCATCACTTGTTGCTGTCTTTGACCGCGGCCGATATCACCGCGTGGGTCTTGCTTTCTCATACGCGTATAAGCAAGTGCTTCTTCACCATTTAAGTGCTGAACGCCTTCAGTGAATTCATACCAAACTCGGTCCGTACCGCGTTCTGTGAAATCAAACGGAACTTCAACTTCGATGCCGCCAATCGCGTCTACGATCGCGATGAACGCTTGGAAGTCAACGCGGATGAAGTAATCAATTGGAATTTCTAGAAATTCCTCAACTGTATCAATGATCATATCAACGCCACCGAAAGCATGGGCGTGGTTAATTTTATCGATTCTTTCTCTTCCTGCAATATTCACTCTCGTATCACGAGGAATGTTCGTTAGGATGATAGAGTTATCACTTTTATTAAAAGTCGCAACCATAATCGCATCGGTACGAGAAATCGGTTCATCAGGACGGCGATCTTCCCCTAGTAAGAGGATCGAGATATTATCTTTACTCGGATCAACCGCTTCAACGCGTTTCTCTGATTTTGCACCGCGATCTAGGTCAACTTGAACATTAGAAGTTACATTGGCTATTTTTAACGTCACATACGTAGCGCATCCAACGAGTAATAAAACAGAAAAAAGTGAGATAAGCAGCAGGACTTTTCTACCTTTCTTTTTCCGCTTTTGGCTGCGGGAAGCTAAATTAGACATTATATTGTTTCCCCATTTCAGGATAATAGTTTAATAACATTACATCTATCTATTGTAAAGGACAAGAAATTTGTCGTAAAGTGATATATCGAAATTTTAAAAAATAACTTAATAAGAAAAGATTGTCATTCAACAAGGAAAACATTAGCAAACCATAAATAAGAAAAAAGATACTTTTATTATACTATTATTATGCTTTCAAAATGATTTCTAACATATTAAAATCTCAATTCAACTAAATGACAAGCATTACAAAATAACAAAAAAAGAGGCTGACGTAGAAGCCAACCTCTCCCGTTCATGTTTAAGTTTTTCATCCAAATCAAATTAGTTAATCTCTAAATGCTCTTTCAGCTCGTTACTCACACGATTAATTTCTTCTTGTGGAACGATATAATAGTAGATCCCGTTAATACGTTGACCTGAGCCTGTAATTTGGATCTCTTCCACACTATGACGTGCTTCACGATATTTCGATTGGATCTTGTTCATACCATCGAAATCTAAGTCCGTTTTTACGTTCGTTCCAATCGCTCGTAGCATATCATCAAGGCGTGTAATTGAACTAATTTGTGCCCCTTCTTGAATAACACCGTTAATAATTTGACGCTGGCGATCATTACGACCGAAGTCTCCACGCGGATCTTGCTTTCTCATTCGAGCGTAAGCAAGCGCTTCTTCTCCATTTAATCGAATTTCACCTTCAGCGAAAGAAAACTTATCTTGTGTAAAAGCAAAGCTATTCTCAACCGTCACGCCACCAACGGCATCAACAATATCTTTAAAGCCATCCATGTTGACACTAATATAATGATCGATTGGAATACCAAGCATATACTCGACCGTATCCATCGTCATCCCGACGCCGCCAAATGCGTACGCATGGTTAATCTTATCTTCTGTCCCACGTCCAATAATCGTTGTTCGCGTATCACGTGGAATACTTAACATCTTCACTGATTTTTCGTTCGGGTTAACCGTTAGAACGATAATCGTGTCCGAACGACCTTTAATTTCTTCACCGCTGGAGTCAACACCAGTTAATAGGAAAGAAAGCGGCTCCCGATCATCTAAATCAACCAAACGCGTCTTTTCGCGATCGATCGGTTCATGCATTTCTGAAGCTGTATCTTTAACCGTTTTAAATAGGTAGAAACCATACCCAACAACAGACAAAACCAGAATACCTATGACAATAGAAGCAATGATTAATATTTTCTTCATCTAAAAATGCCTCTTTCTATAGTTTATTTTACAATTTTTGAAAGACTAGCAGACTTATTATAGTAGGAAATGTACTTTTTCGCAATCTGAATTTTCGTAGTATTCCCCTTTTTTCGTGTCAAAATACGTCGGGAGTTGTACCTGAATGCCCAGGGGGATGCTTCGATAGGCGTCTTATATGTAATTACTGGTATAATTTTGATTAGAATTATGAAAATAGTCTGTAATATACTAAATGCACAAAATAATAGACAAATTCGCTAGGAAAATCAGCACTTTACATAAACTGGTGCATTATTAAATTTCAGTAAATCGATTTTCTATCTCCAAAACCTGACCTTTTGTGCTATAATTCTCTTTGTGTTATTTGTTGAAATTGACAATTTTATAAGCTTCTTACTAATAGGGAGGACAAAATGGAAGAGACAATTAGTTTAAAAGAACTATTTACAACAATGAAAAAAAGAATTAAGTTACTGATCATTTTACCGATGATTGCTGTCGTTGTAAGTGGTTTAGTTAGTTATTTAGTATTAACACCGATTTACCAATCATCAACACAAATCCTCGTAAATCAATCGAAAACGGACATGCAAAACTTAACTCAAGCAGATTTACGAACAAATATCGAATTGATCAATACGTACAATGTCATTATGAAAAGTCCAGCGATCCTCGACAAAGTTATTGCTGAACTAGACTTAAATAGATCATATGGAGCGTTAAATAGTAGTGTAACAGTTGGTAGTGCGCAAAACTCTCAAGTTGTTGCGATTACCGTACAAGATGAAGATCCAGTCATGGCCGCACAAATTGCCAATACGATTGCTTCTGTATTCCAACGTGAAATTGTGAACATTATGAATGTCGATAATGTTAGCATTCTGTCAGAGGCGCAACCAAGTTCTGGCCCAGTAAAACCAAACCCTACATTAAATATGGCGATTGCTTTCGTTGTTGGTTTAATGACAGCTGCTGGATTAGCATTCTTACTTGAATACTTAGACACAACGATTAAAACCGAACAAGATATTGAAAGTGTACTAGGTTTACCTGTTATCGGGGCCGTTTCCCAAATGGAAGAAGTCACGTTAAAACAACCGAAGAAAAATCGAAAGAAAGTTTCATAGAAGGAGGGCGAATTCATGTCACGTAAAGTTAATAATAAACAATCCAATAAGCGTAATTTAATTGCCCACCACGATCCAAAGTCACCGATTTCTGAACAATACCGTACAATTCGTACAAACATTGAATTTGCATCGATTGACCAAAAAGTGAGTACGATCTTAGTTACATCTTCAGGAGCAATGGAAGGAAAGTCGACAACAGCTTCGAACTTAGCCGTAGTTATGGCGCAGCAAGGAAACCGAGTGCTACTTATCGATGCTGACCTTCGTAAGCCAACTGCTCACTATACATTTAGTGTACCTAACCTTGTTGGTTTAACGAGTATGTTAACGAAGCAGCATACAGCAGATGAAGCGATTCAAGCGACAGAAGTACCTAACTTATCAATCTTATCGAGTGGACCGATCCCTCCAAACCCTGCCGAACTATTAAGTTCAAGGGCGATGTCGCTATTATTAGAAAAGCTAGCGGAAATCTATGATGTCATTATCCTAGATTCACCACCATTACTAGCTGTTGCCGATGCTCAAATTCTAGCAAACCATACAGATGGTACGATCCTAGTAGTTAGTAGCGGGAAAACAGACCGCGAGCAAGCAGTCAAAGCAAAAGACCTATTAGTTGCAGCGAAAGCGAAAGTATTAGGTGTTGTCCTTAATGCGAAAGAGTTAAAAGAAGGACAATACTACTATTATTATGGTGGATAATGTAAAGTTTATAAAAAAATATACCTAGTTTACCTATTCTATGTTAATATGGTAAAGGATTTACAAAAGAGGTGAGTTGAATGATTGATATCCACTGTCACATCTTGCCGAACGTTGATGATGGGCCGACTCAAATGAGTGAAAGTATTCAAATGGTCAAGCAAGCGGTCGAAGAAGGAATTACAACGATCGTTGCGACACCCCATCATTTGAATGGACCCTATCATAATACAAAAGCTAGTATTCTTGCAGCTGTCGATCAGCTCAACGAAGAAATCAAAAATCATAAATTAGATCTAAAAATTCTCCCTGGACAAGAATGCCGCATCTATGGAGAGCTTGTCGACGATTACGCTAAAGGTGACATTCTTCCTTTAGCCAATAGTCATAAATATGTGTTTGTCGAATTCCCATCCAACCATGTCCCACGTTATGCGAAGCAACTATTCTATGATATGCAGCTTGCTGGATTAACGCCGATCATTGTACATCCCGAACGAAACAGTCAGCTAATCACTTCACCAGATAAATTATATGACTTTGTCAATAATGGAGTGTTAACGCAAATTACCGCATCTAGCGTAACGGGTCACTTTGGGAAAAAGATTAAAAGATTTACAGAAGATCTAATCGATCATAATTTAACTCACTTTCTAGCATCGGATGCTCACAATATAGTGAGACGGCCATTTCGGATGCGAGATGCTTATCGAGAGGTTGAAAAGAACTTCGGAACGGAAATGGTTTATCAGTTTCAAGAAAATACAGACCTTCTTATCAATGGACTTCATGTAGGAATGGAGCCCCCAGAGCGTATCAAAAAGAAAAAGTTCTTAGGTATTTTTTAAAAATGGGTGATGGTTGTGAAAAAAGCTTCAGATTTCCCGAAGACGATTACGAAAACCGTTCGATACATTAAACAGGATGCGCCTTTAGAAGACCTTGAGGCAATCCATCTATTAATAAAAACAGCAATAGATCGAAGAAAACAACAAGATAATAGGACGAGCAAGGCGTCCTGTTAGAGTAAATCTATTGGCAATGTCTCCTTGCCGTTATCGACGGAGGCACTCGGCCATGCTGTGGGGTTCATGATATTGAACCCTTAGGTGCTAGTCGCCAAGGGTGTGGTGTGAGGAAAGGTTAAATGCCTTTATCAATATTTTTAATATAAAACTAACGAAAATCGAAAGTGAAACGCTTTCATTATATTTTAACAATCGAGCCTTAAGCTATGTTTCTTTTCACAAAAAAGGTGTATAGCTTAAGGCTTTATTATTGAAAAAACGGAAATTGAACTTTGGAAGGGGAAAGATATATGTCGTATCAAAAGCGCCTGCTCGGGTTAATGCTGATTGACTCCATTATCGTTATCGCTTGTATTTATATTAGTAACTTTATTTTGCTGCCAACAGGAAACACGTTTACTGCGATTATTATCGTGAGCTCCATTACATTATTACTAAGTCATCATATATTTGCTTATTACTATAAGCTGTATAAAAAAGCGTGGGAATATGCGAGTATTAATGAGCTCGTTGCGATTGGAAAAGCGATCACACTATCTATTATCGTAACTGGACTCGTACAACTTGGCGTTTTCCAAGAAGTATACTTACGAACATTAGCGATCACATGGATGATGCACATCTTATTTATCGGTGGCTCGCGTTTTTCTTGGCGGATGTATCGTGATACATACATTAAACCAAGTAAAGACAAAAAACGAACGCTCATTATCGGTGCAGGTTCGGCAGGAACGATGGTCGTTCGCCAGCTTCAGCACAATGAAGAAGTCGAACTAAATCCAGTAGCTTTTGTCGATGATGACAAAGCAAAACACCACTTAGAAATCATGGGACTGCCAGTAGTTGGTGGAGTAGAAAAAATTGAGAAAGTCGTTCAAGAAAAACAAATTGAACATATTATTATCGCAATACCTTCATTAAGCAAAGAAGAGTTAAACAATATCTTTAACGAATGCGCAAAAACAAAAGCAAAAACGCAAATCATGCCGAAGATTGAGGATATTATGGTCGGAAAAGTCTCCGTAAATCAATTCCGAGATGTTCAAGTAGAAGACTTACTAGGTCGTGAACCCGTTGAACTTGATATCGCAGGAATTGAACAGTTTATCAAAGGACAGACCATCCTTGTTACAGGAGCAGGTGGTTCAATCGGGTCAGAAGTATGTCGCCAGATTACAAACTTTGCACCGAAAGAATTGATCTTACTAGGTCACGGGGAAAACAGTATTTATTCGATTGAAATGGAATTAAGAAGAAATCACCCAAACCTTAAACTAGATACCGAAATTGCCGACATTCAAGATCGTGAAAAAATGTTTGCGATTATGAACAAACGTAAACCACATGTCGTATTCCATGCGGCTGCACATAAACATGTTCCGTTAATGGAACGTAATCCAGAAGAAGCAGTGAAGAACAATGTTATTGGAACGAAGAATGTCGCAGAAGCAGCGAGTGATGCTGGTGTGAATACATTCGTCATGATCTCAACAGATAAAGCAGTTAACCCAACAAGTGTTATGGGGTCGACGAAACGAATTGCGGAAATGATCATTCAACATATGGACATGATTAGTGATACACGTTTTGTCGCAGTACGTTTTGGTAACGTACTAGGAAGTCGCGGAAGTGTAATTCCTCTATTTAAAGAACAGATTCTTAGCGGTGGACCTGTAACGGTAACTCACCCTGAAATGGTTCGTTACTTTATGACAATTCCAGAAGCATCAAGGCTTGTATTACAAGCTGGTGCATTAGCTAGAGGTGGAGAGGTGTTTGTGCTTGATATGGGTGAGCCAGTTAAAATAGTAGATTTAGCTAAAAATCTTATTAAGTTATCAGGGTATACAGAAGCAGAAATTCCAATTCAATTCACGGGGATGCGTCCTGGAGAGAAGATGTTTGAGGAGCTTCTTGGTGAGGATGAAGTTCATGATGAACAAGTGTATCCGAAGATTTACCGTGGGAAGACGCCAATGGTGAATATTAATGTCGCGGAGCAGTTGATTGGGGAGTTTGAGGGAATGCCGAAAGAAATGTTACGTGAGGAATTGTTGGATATTGCGAACTTCAGAAAAACAGAATTACGTGTATTAAGTAAAGTGAATTAATTTATTAACTGATAAAGCGGAAGAAAAACGGGGTGCGAACTGATGTCAAATAAGTCTATTGAAAAAACGAAAGAAAGTATATTTCTTTCATCACCACATATGAGTGATGAAGGATATGAAAGAGAATTTGTAAAAGAAGCCTTCGATACAAACTGGATTACACCTCTTGGGAAAAACGTAGATGAATTCGAAAATGAATTAGCTGCTAAAGTAGGCTCTAAAGCAGCAGCTGCGTTAACGTCTGGTACGGCAGCTATCCACTTGGCTTTGAAGGCTGCTGGTGTAAGTGAAGGAGATATCGTATTCTGTTCAACACTTACATTTTCAGCAACAGCTAACCCAATCATCTATCAAAATGCAAAGCCAGTTTTTATTGATAGTGACTATAAAACGTGGAATATGTGCCCAGTTGCATTAGAAGAAGCTTTCAATAAGTATCCAGAAGTAAAGGCAGTTATCGTGGTACACCTATACGGTTTATCTGCTGATATGGATCGTATTGTTGAACTTTGTAAGAAACATAATGTAGTTCTTATAGAAGACGCAGCTGAAAGTCTAGGAACTTACTATAAAGGTCAACACACAGGAACTTTTGGTGATTACGGTATTTTCTCTTTTAATGGAAATAAGATCATCACTACTTCTGGTGGTGGAATGTTAGTTTCTAATAATGAAGAAAGAATTGCTAAAGTAAGATTTTGGGCTACTCAATCTAGAGATCAAGCAAGACACTACCAACATAGTGAACTAGGATTTAACTATCGTATGAGTAATATCGTTGCTGGAATTGGTAGAGGGCAACTTAAAGTATTAGATCAGAGAGTTCAAAAGAAGAAATACATTTATGAGTTTTATAGGAGAGAGCTAGCAGGGCTTGAAGGTGTTGAGTTCATGCCTAACAATGATTGGGATGATCCTAACTATTGGTTAAGTTCTATTACTTTGAATGGGAATGTAAGACCGATTGATATTATGGAAGCACTTGAGGATGAGAATATTGAGTCCAGACCTATTTGGAAGCCGATGCATATGCAGCCGTTTTTCGAAAAGTATGATTTTGTTGGGACGGATGTATCAGAGATGTTGTTTGAGAGCGGAGTTTGTTTACCGTCGGATACAAAAATGACGGATGAGGATTTGGAGAGAGTTGTAGATAATATTAAGAAGTTGTGGTGAGTGTAATGGAACGATCTAAAGGTGGAATATATAGAAGGTTTATAAAAAGACCGATGGATTTTACCTTAGCTTTAATTGCGATTATTGCTTTAAGTCCAATTCTTGGGGTGGTAGCGATTCTTGTGAGAACAAAGTTAGGTAGTCCAGTGTTATTCAAACAAGAAAGACCAGGGTTGAATGAGAAGATTTTTAAAATGTATAAGTTTCGGACGATGACAGATGAAAGAGATGAGAATGGGGAGCTACTTCCAGACAATATAAGACTGACTAAGTTTGGTAGGTTTCTAAGATCTACATCACTTGATGAACTTCCTGAACTCCTAAATATCCTTAAAGGAGATATGTCGATTATTGGACCAAGACCTTTATTAGTACAATATTTACCTCTATATAACGAAAACCAAAAAAGGCGCCATGAAGTAAGACCTGGTTTATCAGGTTTGGCTCAAGTGAACGGGAGAAATGCAATTAGTTGGGAAGATAAGTTTAATTTGGATGTAGAATACGTTGATAATGTGAGTTTTATGTGGGATTGGAAGATTATCTTTCTAACCATTAAGAAAGTTTTTGTAAGAGAAGGAATTAATTCAGAAACTGCTGCCACAATGGAGCCATTTAAAGGTAGTAAGTAATAGGAGGAAATGCAAATATGAAAGATATTGTTATTATTGGTGCAGGTGGGTTCGGAAGAGAAGTAGCTTGGTTAATAGAGGAGATAAATAAAGTTAATAAAGAGTGGAATATCCTTGGGTTTGTTGATGACAGTGAACAATTACAAGGGAATGAAGTAAATGGTTATAAGGTAGTTGGGGATTTTGAATGGTTAAAATCTCAAGGAGTTAATGTTGTATGTGCAATTGGGGACCCAATTGCTAAAAAGGAAGCTATAAATAGCTTAAAAGATAGTAATAACTCATACCCTGTTTTAATACATCCTAGTGTAATTTACTCTGATAGAGTATTGTTTGGTGAAGGATCCATTATATGTGCTGCAAATGTTATAACAACAGATATAAAAATTGGTAGTCATGTAATAATCAATTTAGATTGTACTATTGGTCATGATGCTACCTTAGGTGATTATACAACGGTTCTTCCAAGTGTCAATGTATCTGGTTTCGTAGAAACAAAAGATTGTGTAAGTATTGGTACAGGATCAGCGATAATTCAAGGAGTGACAGTTGGAGAAAACACTGTAATTGGTGCAGGTTCGGTTGTAGTTAAGGATTTACCTGCTAATTGTACAGCTGTTGGGGCTCCTGCCAAGCCAATAAAGTTTCATAGTTAATAAAAATGTCATACTAATAATATATGTTTAATGACAAAATTGAACATTATCCTTATATATTGCCTGAAGTTATAACTTAAGAGTGTGCCCTTGTTAGGAGAATGTAGAGAAATGAAAATATTGGTGTTAAGTAACCTGGGTATGGGATTATATAAATTTAGAAGGGAACTCCTAGATAATTTATTGAGTCAAGGTCATAAAGTTTATGTATCTCTACCTAATGATAAATATGTAACAAAATTAGAAGAAATGGGTTGCAAATTTATAGAAACACATGTAGATCGGAGAGGCACTAACCCATACAAGGATTCTAAGCTTTTACTCAATTATATAAAAATGATCAAAGAAATTAAACCTGATATTGTACTTACCTACACAATTAAGCCAAACGTATATGGAGGGTTGGCCTGTAGAATAACAAAAACCCCATATATTACAAACATAACAGGACTTGGTACAGCAATGGAAAATAAAGGGTTGGTTTCTAAGCTTACAATATTATTATATAAGTGGGGACTTAAAGCATCATCATGTATTTTTTTTCAGAATGAAAACAACAGAAATTTTTTTGTTAGGAATTCTATTGTAAAAAATAAAACAAGATTAATTCCAGGTTCGGGAGTTAACCTAAAAGAGCATAGATTTGAAGAGTACCCAAGGATTAATAATCCAATTAGTTTTTTATTCATTGGACGTATTATGAAGGCTAAGGGTGTAGAAGAACTATTTGAAGCTGCTATAAAGGTAAAAGAAAAATACCCAAATATACAATTTGATTTAGTTGGTGCTTGCGAGGAAGACTACACCGAACGGTTAGCGAAATTAACCAAAAAAGGTATTGTTAAGTACCATGGACAACAAGATGATGTTCATTCATTCATTAAGGACTCTTACGCAACTATTCTTCCTTCATACCATGAGGGTACAGCTAATGTCCTATTAGAGTCTGCCGCAACTGGACGACCAATACTAGCAAGTAAAGTTCCAGGTTGTATAGAAACGTTTGATGAGGGGATTAGCGGTTTTGGTTTTAAAGTAAGAAATGTTGATAGTTTAGTTGAGTGTTTAATAAAATTTATTGAGCTAGAACACAATGAAAAAAAGATTATGGGTATTAATGGTAGAAGTAAGGTAGAAAGAGAATTTGATCGTCTCGATGTAGTTGGGGCGTATACCGAAGAGATTAACCAATTAAAAAAATTAAGCTTATTAAAGTAGAGCATTTACTAGTGAACAACCCCCATGGTTAAAACCTTTGTGGGGGTTAAAAGTTAAATTTTAAATGTATGTTTTTAAATAAAGAGAGGGGTACATTGAATGAAAATACTTTATATATCTTCTTCTATCGTGCCATCTAATAATGCTAATAGTGTTCATGTAATGAAAATGTGTAATGCTCTAGCAAAAAATGGACATGAAGTAACTCTAATTGCTACTAAGGGGAGTGAGGTACAAGAACCTTATGGCTATTATAATGTAAGCCCCATATTTAAACTTGTTTTAGTACCACAAGGTAAGTTTGGGTTGTCTCCTATTCTAAGAATACTTAAAGCTATTCTATTAAAAATGAAGGGGGTTGACTTAATATATACTCGCTGGCCCTTAGCTTCATTCACTTTTTCTAAACTATCAAATAATAAAATGATTATTGAGTACCATGGTAAACCAAGTTCAAAATTAAATGAATATTTTATTCGAAAATCACTAGAAGCTAGACCAAAAAATATTTTTAATACAAGTTCATTAAGGAGTTACTTTTTAAGTAATCTTCCTAGGCTTGAACAGTTGAATACTATGGTACTGCATAATGGTGCAGATAGTGTAGTCAAACAAAAGAAGTTTCCTAATTCTTCAATAAATTGTGGTTATGTAGGATCCTTTAAAAAAGGCAAAGGAGTAGATACTGTTGTTAAAATTGCAGAAAAACTCCCAGAGATCCAATTTCACATTGTGGGAGGAACAAAGCAAGAGATAAAAGAAATGAAAGCTCAAACTATTGCTAAAAATATTATATGGTATGGATTTTTACCTCAAGGAGAAATTTCAAGAGTAATGGAAAAAATAGACATATCATTATTGCCGAATCACCCTAACGTATATGTGGATACAAAAAATAAAAATGATATAGGTGATGTTACTTCTCCTATAAAAGTTTTTGAATATATGTCATATGGGAAAGTAATTATTGCTTCTGATCTACCAGTAATAAAAGAGGTATTAAAACATGAGTATAATGCTTTACTAGTTAAACATGATGATATTGAGGGATGGAAAGAACAAATTATTAAGGTTATAACTAATGAAGAATTAAGATTAAATTTGTCAGAAATTGCCCTTAAAGATTTTAATGAAAATTATACATGGGAAATACGTGCAAAAAAGGCTTTAGAAGATATATAATAGCAATTTTAATTTACAAATAATACTTATTGAATGCTCTGTATTTATGATTAAGATTTAAACTTATTTTTAAGACCATTTATTTTTTTAGCTGAAATAACAACAAATTTTTTAGCATGTATTATATTTTTCAGGGGGATTTTATGGAGATTTTGTTGTTCTTTCTTTTGTTGTTAATGTTAGTGTTTACCATATTGGTTGTAAAGACACTTATTCATCCTTTAGTTATTTTAAAAAGTATTTGTACATTTAGTGCATTTATTCTTATATTCTATTCTAAGATATGGCAAGTATCAATATCGTTAGATACTGTAATTATCTTCATATTAGGTTTATTGTTTGTTGATTATGGCTATTTATTCATGTTCTATATATTTAATAAAAAAAGAAAAATACCAGCAATTTCCCCCATGCAGAGTAATGAAATGAAGGAGAAAGAATATAGTACGAAAATAGCACTATTATTTTTTCTATATATTTTAGGGCTTATTATTGTCGTTATTAGTAAAGGACAACTCAATATCAATAATGGTATTGATGACTTATCAGAATCTATTATGACATTAAAAGTTGATCGTAGGGATGGGAATGTTGAAGGGTTAGGAGTTTGGCAATACCCGATAACTTTTGCGACTGCAGTTGGGCTAACATATACATTGGTTAGTCTTAAAGAATGGTTTAATAAAGGTATAAGCAAGAACTTAATAATATTTCTCTTACCTGTAATATCTACATTATTACTAACTTATTTAATGGGTAGGAGAAGTTTTTTATTGATCGTTATAATTGTGTCATTAATACTATCATATGAATTTATTGTCAAGAAGAATAATGGAATTACGTTGAAACAACAAGTAAGATACCTTTTTGCTTCTGTTACATTACTAACATTATTTTACTTCTTTTTTGTTTCAGTTGGTGCGTTGTTTAATAAAAACCTCCATGGAGGAGCGTTTAATGTCTTTGCAATATATTTATCTGGTGGGATAGTTGCTTTTGATTATGTATATAAAGATTATATCCTAACTAGTGAATTGTTCGGACAAAATTTGTTTCGAATAGTCTATGTAGTTTTAAACCTTTTACCTGGTGCAAATTTTAATACTGATACTATCACACAAACAATTTATCTATCTAAAGAGTTCGCCACAAATGTCTATACAGTTAACTTGCATTATATGGCAGATTTTGGGCTTATAGGAGTAATTATTGGTAATGTAATGATTGGAATAATCCTTGGATTTGTTTATAACAAAAGTAAGAGAGAAAGAGAAATAGGGTTTTGGCATATCTTATCTGCCTTTTTTATGTTCAAATTACTTTCATATACTGGTGCTGAAAAATATTTTGTTTCTATGACTATAAATATCCAACAAGTATTTATTTTTTTATTATTATTAAAAACACCTTTGTTGTATAAAAAAGCAAATTTAAATAAATCCAACAAAAATAAAAGTAATGAGCCAATATATTGATTGAGTAAGTTAGTAAAAATTAAAAGAGGGAGGTTGGAAATGAAAGCTTTATTTGTCCATAGTCATATATTTAAATATGATAGTAATAATATTTTTTACTCTGGGGGACAATTTCCATACAAAATATTTGAGAGTAGATATTTAAAGTTTTTTGACGAGGTAATAGTAGCATCTAGAGTAGAAAAGAATGAAGACATAAAAACACTAAATGTTTCAAGTGGACCTAGAGTCCAGTTTGTAGCCTTACCTAATTTATCTACTATTAAAAATAGAAAGCGTAATACGAATTATATGGAGAAAATTTTAGAAGAGAATATAAAAAATGTTGATGTGGTAGTAGCTAGAATGCCAAGTGAACATGCCTACCACGCCATTAAGATAGCAACAACAATGCAGAAGCCTGTTGTGGTTGAGGTAGTTGGAGATGTTCTGACTTCTTTATGGACACATGGTAGTGTTGTAGCAAAATTACTTGCACCGATATACTATATTAAATATAAAAATGTAATTAAAAGAGCAACAAATTTAATATATGTTACTGAAAGGACATTACAAAGAAGGTATCCGTATAACCCAACAGCTATTACTATAAATGCCTCTAATGTAGAAATACCTGTGGTCCCAGAAAGTATTCTTAAAAGTAGAAAAAAGAAAATAAAGGATATTAATAAAGGTAAAAAAATTACTATCGGCCTTATCGGATCCTACTCTTCAAAATACAAAGGAATAGATACAGCAATAAAGTCTTTAAGAATACTAAATGATTTAGGCTGGGATTGTAACCTTTATATTTTAGGCGAAGGTAATAATAAGTGGTTAGTTGACTTGTCGGAAAAACTACATGTTCAAGATAGAGTTTTTTATGAAGGTGTATTGCCAGGTGGGGAAAAAGTTTTTGAATGGCTTGACCAATTAGATATATATATTCAGCCTAGTTTAACTGAAGGTCTCCCTCGTGCGTTAATAGAAGCAATGAGCCGTGGACTACCTTGTGTAGCCTCTTCGGTAGGAGGAATTCCAGAGTTAATCAACAATGATCTTACTCATAAACCAAAGTCAGAAAAAGAGTTAGCAGAGAAGATAGATTACTTGTTAAATAATCAAGTAATGATGTTAGATGAAGCCAATAGAAATTATTTATACTCGAAAAACTTTACTACTGATGTGCTAAATAATAGAAGAAAGTTATTTTGGGAAAGTTTTTTTGAAAGAGAGATTATAGAAAGTAAATAAAATTATAAAATATGATTTTTATTGTTTTACACTAGTAAAACCTATAGCCTAATACCTTAAGATATTATATGAACTTATTTTACCTTATAATTTAATAGCACAAAAAATGAGATGTATTTTAGGGGCGAACGTAATGATAAAGTTGAAACAATTATTAAAGAAAAAATTTATAAGAAATGTTGTGATTATTGCAACGGGTACTGCTGGTGCTCAAGCAATTAACTTATTATTTGCTCCTATTATTACTAGAATCTATGGGCCTGAAGCTTATGGAGTTTTAGGCGTATTTATGGCTGTAGTAAATATTATTGCACCAATAGCTGCATTAACTTATCCAATAGCTATAGTATTACCTAAAGAGGAAAAGGACGCTATAACAATTGGAAAAGTATCAATATATATTGCTGTTTTTCTCTCGTTAATTACCATGTGTATATTATTCTTTTTTAAAGAAACTATTGTAGCAATTCTACAGATAGATGATATAGCTCCTTTTTTATTCTTAATCCCTGTAGTAATATTATTTTCAGCATTTCTTCAAATAATTGAACAATGGCTAATCCGAAATAAACTATTTAAAATTAAAGCAAAGGTAACTTTTTTGCAGTCGCTTGTCATGAATATTGCAAAGGTTGGAGGTGGTATATTAACCCCAGTTGCATCTGTACTTGTAATTCTGGCAGCAATTGGTAATGGTTTAAAGGGAATAATGTTATTATCTAGTGCAGTCAAAGTGGATAATAGTATTAAAGAAAAATTCCTTAGTAACAAAAGTGATATTACATCATTAAAGGAAATGACGATAAGATATCGTGATTTCCCCTATTTTAGGGCACCACAAGTATTGGTTGATGGTATCACACAAAACTTACCAATTCTAATGCTTACAGCATTTTTCGGCCCTGCGGCTGCTGGATTTTACTCTATTGGGAGGACTGTTTTAGGTGTTCCTTCACAATTAATTGGTAAAGCAGTTGGGGATGTTTTTTATCCTAGAATTTCAGATGCAGCAAATAGTGGAGAAAACTTACCTAAATTAATTAAAAAAGCTACACTAGGTTTAAGTATTATTGGAATAATCCCATTTGGAATAGTTATTATATTTGGTCCTTGGCTCTTTAGTATTGTATTTGGTTCTGAATGGGATGTTGCAGGAGAATACGCTCGTTGGATTGCTATTTGGGCGTACTTTAAGTTTCTAAATCAACCTAGTATAAGAGCTTTACCAGTATTGTCAGCACAGTCTTTTCATTTGAAATTTACCATGATAATACTTACTATTCAATCCCTTTCATTAGCTTTGGGGTATTACTGGTTTAAAAGTGATTTAGTAGCAATAGCATTCTTTGCATGTACAGGTGCAATTTTAAATATTATACTTATTTATTGGACTATAAAAATTAGTGAAAAATATGTCTGATATCATAAGAAAATTGTAATGCAGTAGGTTTATTATTTATTTGATGAGTGTTAAATACTTTATTATTAAGATTTTTTCTAGGTTTTAGCATTTTAAAAAACTTACAATATATATATGAGGTGAACCATGGTTTTAAGGAAGTTTAATAGAAATTCAAAGTTTTTAATTACTGGTGGGGCAGGTTTTATTGGAAGTAATTTAGCAGATTTCCTATTAGGAAATGGTTTTGAGGTCCGTATTTTAGATGATTTGTCCAATGGTAGAAAAGCAAATATTGGTGAACTAAAGTCTAAATATGATTTTGAATTTATAGAAGGTAGTATTCAAGATATAGATTTTTGTAAAGCAGCAACAAAAGGAGTAGATTATGTTCTACATCAGGCAGCATGGGGATCTGTTCCTCGTTCTATCAAGATGCCATTGATATACGACCAAGTTAATGTTCATGGAACATTAAATATGTTAGAGGCTGCAAAAGAGAATGAAGTAAAGAAGTTTGTTTACGCTTCTTCTTCATCGGTATATGGGGATGAAAAATCCTTACCAAAATTTGAAGGGAAAGAAGGGAAACCGTTATCTCCGTATGCTATAACTAAAAAAGTAAATGAGTTATATGCAAAAAACTACTTTGACCTTTATGGTTTAGAGACCGTAGGATTAAGATATTTTAACGTATTTGGTAGAAGACAAGATCCACATTCTACTTATGCAGCGGTAATTCCTATTTTCGTTAGAGAATTATTACAAGATAAAGCACCAACTATTAATGGAGATGGATCACAAACAAGAGATTTTACTTATATAGATAATGTAATAGAAGCCAATTTATTATCATGTTTGGCTGGGAAGGAAGCAAGTGGCGAGGCTTTTAATATTGCATATGGTAAAAATATTACTTTAAATGAACTATATAAAAATATTTGTGATCTCTTAAACAAGGATATCAATCCAAGCTATGGTGAGCCAAGATTAGGAGATATTCCACATTCATTAGCGGATATCTCAAAAGCTAAAAAACTATTAAATTATGATCCAAAAATTGATGTATTTGAAGGTTTGAAGAGGACAATGGAATGGTATGTAAATAACTTAAGTGAAGAAGTTAAGTTATAGTGAAAATTTATTCTATGAATTATAAAAGTAATAACGACTATATGCGTTATTACTTTTTTTTATAAAATTAAAATTAACTTGAGGTGTGCATAAACATGAACAGAAAAATAGGTCTTGTTGGGTTAGGATATGTAGGTTTACCAGTAGCAGTTGCATTTGGACAAGAACATCAAATTGTTGGTTTTGATATTAGTGAACATCGAATTAATACTTTATTACAGGGTGAAGACTTTACGAATGAAGTTGGGCCTCATGAATTAGAAAAAGCGAATATTGATTTTACAACTGAACCTTCTCGCTTAAGAGATTGTGACTTTATCATTGTTGCAGTACCTACACCAATTAATGATAATAAACAACCAGATTTAACTCCTTTAGAAAAGTCTTCAGAAACAGTTGGTAGGAACCTTACTAAAGGAGCTATTGTTGTTTATGAATCAACAGTATATCCAGGAGCTACAGAAGAAGTGTGTATTCCAATCCTAGAAAGGGAATCTGGATTAAAAGCTGGTCAAGATTTCTTTGTTGGCTACTCTCCAGAGCGTATTAACCCAGGAGATAAAGAACACACATTCAGAACCATTCGTAAGATTGTTTCTGGACAAACTCCAAAAGTATTAGACATTGTTGCTGAAGTTTATGAGAGTGTAGTTGATGCTGGGGTCTATAAAGCTAGCAGTATTAAAGTAGCTGAAGCTGCTAAAGTAATTGAAAATACACAACGTGACTTAAATATTGCACTAATGAATGAATTATCTATTATTTTTGATCGATTAGAGATCGATACAAAGGAAGTCTTGGAGGCAGCTGGAACTAAGTGGAATTTCCTTCCTTTTTCACCTGGTTTAGTAGGTGGACATTGTATTGGAGTAGACCCTTACTACTTAACACATAAGGCGGAATCGACAGGATACCATCCACAAATCATTCTAGCTGGTCGACGAATTAATGATGGAATGGGTAAACACATTGCTACATCATTAATTAAAGAAATGATTCATAAAAACATGCCGATCCAAGGGTCAAGAGTAACTGTGTTAGGTCTAACTTTTAAAGAGAATGTTCCTGATCTTCGTAATTCAAAAGTAATTGATGTTATTCGAGAACTTGAAGAGTTTGGAGTAGAGGTTCAAGTGACAGATCCTTATGCATTCCCAGAAGAAGCACATGAAGAGTATGGTGTGGACTTAATAAACTATGAAGCCTTAAAGCCTGCAGATGCAGTAGTTTTTGCAGTACCTCATCGTTTCTATTTAGATAAAGGATGGGAGCAATTTAACCACGTTCTTAAGCACGGTAAAGGAATTGTCATGGATGTTAAGAGTAGCTTAGATAAGGCCACTGTGCCAGATGAGATTACTCTTTGGAGATTGTAACTACTTTTAGAAAGTAAATGGGGTTAATTATTTTTTATACCTAGGAATAAATGACAAGTAGATAATGAAAGTTTAGTAAGCTAATATCAAATAGATAACCTGAAAATAGTTTAGGTTGTTTTTTTGATTGGAAGTCTGTTGTACTTCCGAGTATTTAAAGGAGGTTAGTGAATGAGGGTACGAAAAGCTATCATTCCTGCTGCAGGTTTAGGAACAAGGTTCTTACCTGCAACAAAAGCTCAACCCAAAGAAATGCTCCCAATAGTAGACAAACCTACAATCCAATACATCGTTGAAGAAGCGATTGCATCAGGCATTGAAGATATCATTATTGTTAGTGGCCGCAGTAAGCGTGCGATTGAAGACCATTTCGATAAATCATATGAACTAGAGGAAACACTACTAAAAAAGGGCAAAATGAAAATGCTAGATGAGGTATCAGCAATTTCTAACATGGCAAACATTCATTACATCCGTCAAAAAGAAGCTCTAGGTCTTGGGCATGCAATTGCTTGTGCAAAGTCTTTTATCGGTGATGAGCCTTTTGCTGTTTTACTTGGTGATGATATCGTTCAATCAGAAAAACCTTGTTTAAAGCAATTAATGGAAGTGTTTGATCGTTATCATTCATCCGTTGTTGGTGTTCAACATGTTCCAGATGAAGATGTATCGAAGTATGGAGTTATTGATCCAAAAGGCTCAGAGATTGAAGAAGGGGTAATTAATGTCCAGTCTCTAGTTGAGAAGCCAAAGCTAGAAGATGCGCCTTCCAATTATGCAATTATGGGACGTTACGTATTACGTCCAGAAATCTTTGAAATCTTAGAAACTACTCCAACTGGATCTGGCGGAGAAATTCAATTAACTGATGCGATTAAGCAATTGAATGAAGAGCAAGCGGTTCTAGCATATGATTTCCAAGGTATTCGTTACGATGTCGGGGATAAGTTTGGTTTTGTAAAAGCAACGGTTGATTTTTCTTTAGACCGTGAAGATTTACGCGGTGACGTGTTAGAATACCTTAAAGAAATTATGGAAGCTCAATTAGTTTCGAAATAAGCGGAGGTCAAAGACATGAAAATTGCAGTAGCTGGTACTGGTTATGTTGGGTTATCTAATGCCGTATTATTAGCACAACATAATAATGTCATTGCACTTGATATTGTGGAAGAAAAAGTAGATTTGATTAATAACAAGAAGTCTCCAATTGTTGACCAGGAGATTGAGGAGTTTTTAGCAACAAAGCCTTTAAATCTTGTCGCAACAACAAACCCAGAGCAAGCATTTAAAGAAGCGGAGTTTGTTATTATTGCTACTCCTACTGACTATGATCCAGAGACAAATTATTTTAACACTCGCTCTGTAGAGAATGTAATAGATACGGTTTTATCGATCAATCCAAATGCTGTTATGGTCATTAAATCAACGATCCCAGTTGGTTATACAAAAGAAATCAAAGAAAGATTTCAAACGGAGAATATCATGTTCTCACCAGAATTTCTACGCGAAGGTAAAGCTTTATACGATAACTTATACCCATCACGGATTATCGTTGGGGAAAAGTCTGAACGTGCGAAAGTATTTGCTGACCTTTTAGCTCAAGGGGCTATGAAAGAAGATATTCCAGTTTTATTTACGGAGTCTACTGAAGCGGAAGCAGTGAAATTATTCTCTAACACATACTTAGCGATGCGTGTCGCTTATTTTAACGAGTTAGATACGTATGCAGAAGCAAATGGCTTAAATACTAAAGACATTATTGAAGGTGTCGGACTAGACCCACGTATTGGTGGGCATTATAATAACCCTTCTTTCGGCTACGGTGGTTACTGCCTACCGAAGGATACAAAGCAATTACGTGCCAACTTCGAAGGCATCCCAAATATCATCATTGGTGCCATCGTAGAAGCAAACGACACACGAAAAGACCACATCGCCTCACAAATCATTGCAGCTAAACCAAACACTGTCGGTATCTACCGCCTAACAATGAAAACCGACTCTGACAACTTCAGAGCATCTGCCATCCAAGGCATTATGCAAAGAGTAAAAGAAGCAGGTATTGATGTAGTGATTTATGAGCCAGTGTTAAAGGAAGACCAGTTTGAAGGGTTTACGGTTGTACAGGATTTAGGAGAGTTTAAGCAAGTTTCTGATATTATTGTTTCTAACAGATTAGATGCGGAATTGAGTGATGTTAGAGAGAAGGTTTATACTAGGGATTTGTTTAATAGGGATTGATTTATGTATTGAAACTAAGAGAGCCTCAAATGACCATTAATTGGTCATTTGAGGCTTATTTGTGGTCTTATGCTTTTCACAGATTATATTTTTAGATCGGGCAGACTCACCAAAAAAATGAAGGATTCGTCACTGTGACACCCCGTTCAATTAGGAGAACCGTCCCACTGCTTCCCAGTTATAAAATTTGCGATAATAGCGGGAAACATAATTTTTTTAATCAGGCTTTTTTATTCAATGAATCTAATATTCTTTGTAACAAATTAATTATTTCCGCAATCGCTAATAACATAATAACAGTTAAAAATGTCCCTATCCAGTAAATAAGGGCCAACGTCCATACAAACTCATATTCTGTACGAGTATGATACGTCCCCACTTCATATGTATCAAAACCATATATAATTCCTGCAATAAACCCTAAAAATGCTTGAACCATCGCTAATATTTTTATTGTTTTTGCGATTTTATTTTTCATCTCTACAAACCCTTTTATTATTTTATTCTTCGCTAGATGTGTAATACTTACCTAACACTTCATTAATTTTGTCGTTGTTTTCAAATATTTCTTCCCTTTTTGCAAAAAGCTCATTACTTACCTTTACAAACTCAGGTGTTCCAGGGTTTAATCTATCAAAAATATTAATAAATTCCTCAACCATAACAAGACCTTCTAAAGAATATTTTTGAAGTAGCAACGCATCATCTCTTTTTGTTTCATAATTTGATAAGAATTCGTAGCTTTCTTTTTGATTTATTAAAATAAATTCCTGAATACAGCTGTATCCTTTATCTTCACCAATACTATAAACACAATACAAGGCTTCATTTCGAACTGGATAAAAATATTCATCCATCGCACCTCGAAAATCCCATACCTCTTCGTATTTAGCTGTTTCATAATAAGAATAAGCAACTACCCCAAATACAGAAACAATTAAAAATGAAATCGTAATTAAAATAATTTTTAATGTTTTACTCATTGTCTTCACCTTCTCATTCCCCAATTTTTATATATTAATTCTTATTAAAACAGT
Source organism: Alkalihalobacterium elongatum (assembly GCF_019024285.1). Classification (GTDB taxonomy): domain Bacteria; phylum Bacillota; class Bacilli; order Bacillales; family Bacillaceae_F; genus Alkalihalobacterium; species Alkalihalobacterium elongatum. The sequence goes on along the minus strand of NZ_WMKZ01000020.1, from coordinate 44,937 downwards.
ACCAAAAATGCATTTAATTTCCGAAAAAAGATAGGCGTTGTCCCCCACCGCTTTAACGCAGTGGGGGGGCAGACCCTGTTTAATAGGTAGCAACGATAAAAGTATTTCCAAATGTTCAGTAATAGGACCATTTTGCTTTTGTTTACTTGCAGGATAACTAATAATAAACGTATTAAAAGTTCTTTAGTCAAAGAAGGACTCCTTTATATAATAGCTCCGTTTTGATTATAGTCGACAACATACCAATCTTTTTCGAGCCTTTCGTAACCAATGGACCCAGGTCCAGATATACTATATAAATCTTGATAATAGGATTCGACCGTTTCGCTTTATACTTTATGGCCATCAAACAAAGAAACAAGAGAATGTTTGGTGCTTCTTCTGGCACAACACTAAATGAGAAATGATAGCTTAGCTGTTATGTTTTGTGGATATGTTTTGTATGGGATATCCTTTAATTTGGTTACTGTTTAAAAGGTAGTAGTAAAAAATAGAAGGTTGATCAACCTTCTATTTCATCTTTATAGCATTAACGTGGTGTAATCGAGCTTGCTAGAATAAACGGAACGGTCACTCGGCCAGCTGCAACGCTGTCATATGTGTACGTATCTAATAAAGTTCCTTTGACTGAAATAATGCTACCTTCTAAAAGGGTAGGCGGGCTTTCGAGGATTTCTACCCAGACAGCATTGTTAGAGCTATAATTATTAGGATCAGAGATATTCACTAAGAAAGACTTAGAAGTGTCACTAAGTGCGAACTCATCATATTCAATCACTTGAGTCACTTCACCAGAGACTTCGATTTGTTTACCTAGTAATTTATCAAAGTTTTGCTTTAAGTCTGTTGCGGTTACCTGCTCGAAGGATTCCTCTACATGTGTTTCTTCAAGTGGTTCTTCATTTTCTGTTGTTTCCTCGACTTCTTCGACTTCTTCAATGGGTTCTTCTTCGATCTCTTCAACCTTGAAAACTTTATCAGGCATGGTCAGTTTATTCGCTGAAGTCAACTCAATTGAATAAGAGTTAGGGTCATTGCTTGCTGATAGACTAACAAAAGAAGAGTCCGAGTAAACTTCTTGCATGTCAGTAAACGAACCAGCAATCGTTTTATTATGTAGTAATTCGCTGTTGCTTGACTCACTAATGAAAAGCTTTAATAGTAAGTGGTATTCCTCATCATCGTTTATTTCTTCTCTAAGTTGTTCGTTAACAGTGAACACAACCTGTGAAAGGTCTGCTTCAATCGTATAGTCTTCCAGTTCAAAAAGAGGTTCAGCCGCAGCATCTAATATATATAAACCTTCTAATTTCGTTCCGTTTGGAAGATTGCTGGAAAATTTAACTGTTAATTCTAATGTTTCTTCATCAAACTCGAATTGCTTTAAAACTACTTCGAGTAGCTCTCGTTCTACGATTACCTCTGAGTTTGTCTCCGAATTCGCACCGCACCCAGTGAGAAATAAAGCAGATATAATAAATAAAATGAACAGTGTATTTCTCATTTTTTTTCTTCCTTTCAAGTTTTCCTGGTTGTGATATTTTATCTATTACTATTTTCTTATACTACACGATTTAGGAAAAGATTGTCACTGTTAATTAATCCCTTTTTGTGGCTTTTTTTCGTCGGGAAGAGAGGGGTGTTAACATAAAGTTAAGTGCTATGGCCAGTTATAGGCGCTTGTCCTCAACACGTTGTACTATTCTATATATTAAAATCAACTATGAAACTCTTTCTCAAAAAATATGTGATATTTAATCACTTCCAGTTTTTTAAATAAAATAGTTACTTTTGAACTATTAAAAGTCTTTTTAAAAGTAGCTTCTTGGTGTATTATTTATCTATCAAATTGGTGGAGGTAACAAGTTGGAAGTGATTATTGGATTTATTGTTGTTGTATTAATGGCTTGGTTAGCTTTAATGGGAGTATTGTTCCTTTGGGCAAAGATTAGTGGGCAGAAAGAGGACAATAACTTTGAACGTTTTATGAAGGAACAAAAAATTATGAAATATAGATGGACTAGGTTCTTTGATAGTCAATATTTAATCTATGATTATGGACGAGAGTGCTTGTGTGTTGCAGCGTCACAGTGACACCCCGAAAAATCTTGTTTCACAGAGTGTTTCACGCAGAGAGAAGGGGACGGTTTGATTACTTTTTTAGTTTCGAAAAACGAAGGGAAGGAGAATCTGTCACTGTGACAACCCGAAAAATCTTGTTTCACGGAATGTTTCACGATGGTAGATGATTAATGATTAATTATTAATCAATTAAATGAAGAACAAGCTGTTCTAGCTTATGATTTCCAAGGTGTTCGTTACGATGTTGGAGATAAGTTCGGTTTTGTTAAAGCAACGGTTGACTTTGCTTTAGAACGTTGTCTTTTAAAGAATTATTTTTAGCCCTAGAAATAAGTTTCACTTTCTAAGAGAAAAGTGCCTGACCCCCAGTGCAGTAATACTTTACTGTATCGGGGGTCAGGCACTCTAATCACAGGCCAATTGTGAAATATTTTTTTCTAATGAACTGTATCGTTTGACTATGCATGCTTTCATTATTTTTTCATGGAGGGGGATATAAAAAGGAGCTTAAAAATCGCAATATTATAACTTCCGTATTACACCCTCTTTAATTCCAGTAATATAATCCCCGTAAATATTCCTTGTTAAAAACTCATTTTGTACTCCTAAACTCCATTTTTCTTTTGAAGCAGCAATATAATACTTAAACATATCTTTAACATGTAAATTACTTGACTTTTTATGATAATTCTCATAGCTACTAAATGAACTTATATACCTACAAAGTATTTCAAAAAGGAGAGTTTCATCAAAATAACTATCCCCTATGAAACTGTAAGTATTGTCATTTCCAAAAAAGAACTGTGTCATTTTTAAAATTAGGTCAAACTGATGCTCTTCTAGATCAAACCACTCGTTATCAAGATGTTTAGGCTTTTCTGGTTCTGCTTTATCATAACGAATTGCAGATGTAAGTTTAGAAATATAACTACCGGTTATTACCACTAACATATCTGCTAATTGTAATCCAACGAAATCTTTAGAATCCTGATCTACCAGCACTTTTCCAAATCCGATCTTTTCAAATGGCTCAGAAGGTATACCTTGGTCAAGAATTAACGTTGACTGCTCAGGTTGCCATATGTCTTTAGAGAATCTGTCACTGTGACAACCCGAAAAATCTTGTTTCACGGAATGTTTCACGATGGTAGATGATTAATGATTAATTATTAATCAATTAAATGAAGAACAAGCTGTTCTAGCTTATGATTTCCAAGGTGTTCGTTACGATGTTGGAGATAAGTTCGGTTTTGTTAAAGCAACGGTTGACTTTGCTTTAGAACGTTGTCTTTTAAAGAATTATTTTTAGCCCTAGAAATAAGTTTCACTTTCTAAGAGAAAAGTGCCTGACCCCCAGTGCAGTAATACTTTACTGTATCGGGGGTCAGGCACTCTAATCACAGGCCAATTGTGAAATATTTTTTTCTAATGAACTGTATCGTTTGACTATGCATGCTTTCATTATTTTTTCATGGAGGGGGATATAAAAAGGAGCTTAAAAATCGCAATATTATAACTTCCGTATTACACCCTCTTTAATTCCAGTAATATAATCCCCGTAAATATTCCTTGTTAAAAACTCATTTTGTACTCCTAAACTCCATTTTTCTTTTGAAGCAGCAATATAATACTTAAACATATCTTTAACATGTAAATTACTTGACTTTTTATGATAATTCTCATAGCTACTAAATGAACTTATATACCTACAAAGTATTTCAAAAAGGAGAGTTTCATCAAAATAACTATCCCCTATGAAACTGTAAGTATTGTCATTTCCAAAAAAGAACTGTGTCATTTTTAAAATTAGGTCAAACTGATGCTCTTCTAGATCAAACCACTCGTTATCAAGATGTTTAGGCTTTTCTGGTTCTGCTTTATCATAACGAATTGCAGATGTAAGTTTAGAAATATAACTACCGGTTATTACCACTAACATATCTGCTAATTGTAATCCAACGAAATCTTTAGAATCCTGATCTACCAGCACTTTTCCAAATCCGATCTTTTCAAATGGCTCAGAAGGTATACCTTGGTCAAGAATTAACGTTGACTGCTCAGGTTGCCATATGTCTTTTAACTTGTTCTCGGATAACCATAAGTCAACATCGAAGCTCACCTTATCCCAATCAAATGATACCTTTTCAAACACTAAATTATCAGCTAAGTGTTTCCCCTTCCCAATTATTGTTATCATATTTTTGTAATCTTCTAATTGATGCTTCATTCTAGCGTTATTTTTGTGCTTTGCTACGAACCCTTTCAAATCATTTTGAATAGAATACAATATTTCGTTGATATTTTTTTGTGAATCGAAAAGATTTTTAATGACCACTTCTGATGCTTCTAGTTCACAATATTTTGTAAGACTGTATTTCAACAATATGGCGGATTTAATAAATCTTTTAGCTTCAAGTTTTAGAATCCATTGTGTGAGTCTGGCATCAACAACCATTGACATTTTATTTACTGAAAAAAGTAAGTTAGAAACGTCTGCCTCTAGCAGGATATCAAATAAATTAAGATAGAAATCACTATTAACTTTTTTTATACTCGCAATGCCAAATTTGAAATTCCCCTGTAGAATATCAATTCCTTTAAGTTCTTTTTCGACTTTATTTTTTTGTTCTTCTCTATAATTTTCAACAAGGTCAGAATATTTTTTGATAATATCTTTTAGAGAACTTTCAGGGATATAAAGTACATCCGCAACATAAGATCGCATTAAATCATCACCAAGATTTATTCTTCTATCATCACTATAGTTTCTTGAAATTCTAATTGTTTCCTGCGGTCCCTTTTCATCAATAAAAACTTGTCCCATAGTTAATCATCCTCACTTCAATTTTGGTCAGATAAACTTTTATTGATATTGTAAACTAGTTATCTGTATCCACTAAATTTCTTACAGTTCTATTTTTCAGATTCCATATCCACTCAAATTCCCATTTGTGGATAACTCAATAAAACACCCGTAACAATCCATATTAGTCATATTCAGTTTTGTGTACCGTTGCCAAATCTCTTTAAATCCGTAATAAATCAATAAAGTAATGATACATAGATTTTGAGTAAAAAAGGCTATAAGAATATTCTAAACAGCATAAGAAGTAACCTTTCAACCTGAATTTTTTTTTGGAACCTGTCACTGTGACAACCTGAAAAATCTTGTTTCACGGAATGTTTCACACTGGTAAATGTGTGTACTAAAAACATGGGGATTGGTTTAATAATTCCAATCCCCATGTTTTAATTCTCAAAGATATAATTATTTGTAGATATTCAAGCGTGGTACAAGGTCTAATATTATTCTTATTCACTCATAATTGTGGAGTATCATTTTATTGAATAGATCGTTGTACTGTGCAGCAATCAATTCTAATTTATCAACTTTAATGGTGAATCTACAACAAACTTCAAACATTTGTTGAAGTTTGTTGTTTACTAAGACCATTAGCTAAATAAATTAGATCAATAATTTCTTCAATGTTTTCTTTTATATCAAATTTTGAGTAGTGCTGGATATCCCAATGTTCACAAATTTTAATAGCTATTGCATTTTTATCTTGACTTATATTGTTTGCAACTCTTGTTTGCTGTTCTGGTGTTAAAGCACATCCTTCTTCATTGATATAAAGAGTGGAAATATACTGATCAAACGAGTCAAATTGATTAAAATTTCTACCCTTAGCTTCTTGAATGTAAATATTCTCCTTCCTTCTGTTACCAGTGTTTTCATCTTTCACCATAATATATTTCTTAACAAAATCTTCACTAGATAATACCGAAATTAAGAGTTCTTCAGGAATGTAATTCTCTATCTCCCGTCCCTCTGTAATCCAGAGTTTTAGACTAGTTTGTTTTAGAGTGGGACTTTGTTCTCGACTCTGGTTTATTTCGTCTATTTTATCACTAATATATTTAACTCTTCCTTTTAGAGCACTACCTTGTTCATTTTTGTCTGAGTCACATACTACTACAGCATACCTACCAATATGGAGCATATCTATACTGTCTTCCAAACTCAAAATATCATAGTTAGCTAGGTTAGATCCTCCGTACATAATAAAGCTATAGTGTTTACCTTCTTTTAAATTATAAGGTCCTAAATTTAAATCTTGAATCCATTTTTTTATATACACTCTATCACTTGGACCTTCAACCCAAATAATTAAATTGCTTTGAAGTAATTGGGATGCCCGGATACCCAAATCATCTAGTAAACCATGTTTATGAATGACACTCTCACAAGATAAAAAAACAGAAGGTGAGTTATTCTTTCTATACACTTGATGTACACTCCACTCTTCGTCTATTTGATCTATTAATGATGATGAGTGAGTTGAGATAAAAAAGTTGTGTCTTGGAAATTTACTCTCAATAATTTCTAGAAGTTGGACTAGAGCATCTGGATGCAAGTTACTCTCTGGTTCTTCCATAAACACATTTAAACTTTCGTCTTTATAAAGATAGAGAAACGATAAAATCATAAAAAGTTGAGACACTCCGGTTCCTAGTTGATCTAAATAGGCACATATTTTGTACGTTCCCCTGTTAATGAAGAACCTAACTTCATTTTGTGTAACATCTATCTCTAAATCTGATTCTCCTAATAACTCTTTAAGCCAGCCTTCAATTAGTGTCTTATACTCTCTAAACTCTGTAGCTTTATCTTTATCATTATGCAGGTGGATAATTTTTGCCACTATATTACTACCATCATAGTCGGACTCCTTTAATTCTGAAGTCTCACGACTATGGTGTCTAATAGGATCTATAAAAACCATACTATTTAAGAATTTATACCAGTATTCAACCGTATCAGTTAGGTAAGGCATGCCAGCACGAATGTCAGTATAACCTTGGCTTTTCGGATTATATATTTTTGGTTTTTTAGTATTCCTTTCTAATAAAGGAGTTTTGCTGTCATACATTAATGAAAATGAGACCTTACTCCCTTCAACATTGTGGTATGACTGGAGATTTAATAGATTAAATTCATGATGTAACGTAGGTTCATTTTTCATCCAACGTTCTTCCTGTTCTACTTCAATCAAAATGTCACAGATTATATCTTCTTTCATATCCGCCCATGTATCTCTTTTTGGTATCTCATAAACAAAATCGTTTAAAGCATCATATGTTTCATACTTAAAAAAATCCCCAGTTAGATTAGTTAAAACTTTCTCCTTTAGATAGTACAAGTATTTAAATAAATTTGATTTACCAGAATTATTAGGGCCTATAAATAAGTTAATACGTTTTAAATTATCTATTATGACACCATCTTCAGAATCGAAGGAACGCCAACCTTTTAATTTTATTTGCTTTATAATCATATTCTTTTAACCTTTCTGTCTTTGAGTCCAATCTTCTACTATTTTAACAACATCGTATCCCGCAGGAGGACCTTCTGACCATGATTTATGAAACTTTATGTCATTACTCTTTGGCCATGGACTTGGTTCATCAAATAAGACTTTCCCCGGTAATAGAACAGCATCTCCCGTTACTAGAGCTTCTCTATCTCTTAAACTCGGTAAAATATTAGATTGATTTCCTATAATATCTGGTAAAATTCTCTTTACCTTGTTCTGATCTAAATCACTAGTCAAACGTAAAACGATAAACGTTCCGCATTGAGAAAGTACAGTTGGAGAGACATTAGATGGTCTTTGTGTTACCACTAACAAACTTAATCCGTACTTTCTTCCTTCCTTAGCAACTTTTTCAATTCGTTGTAAACAAAGCGAGTAATCTGAAGAAGATTCTTCTGGTATATACGAATGGGCCTCTTCTAACACAAGGGCAAGTGGTAAGTTTGCGGGATCCATATCCCAATATCTAAAGTCAAAGCATAATCTACTTAATATACCAACACAAACTGACCGTACCTCCGCAGGGAGGCCACTCAAATCCAGGATTGTTATATATGAAGGGTCTGAGTTATTTAGTCCCAACAAGTTATTAAAATAACTTGATAAACTTAATTCACTTTCAATATCTTTTTTCAAAAAATCATATCTTGAATCATCGTTAACACTATTTAATTTTAATAACAATTTATTCCATGGGTCCTTTTTTGTTTGGGTTGATTCCAAAGTTTCTTTTTCTTTAATCTGTCTTATTAAGTCATTAATATCAAAAAACACAGGACTATCTACTGAAATTTTATCTTGTTTATCTTCAGAAACCCTTTCTTTTTTCAATTCCTCTATTAGATTCTTTAAAATCATTTTTTGAGTGGATCCAGCTCCAGGATAATAGGTGGCAATGAATTCATCTAAATCAAAAAACCAATATGGCAATGAAAATTCTGACCATTTAATAGAGTTAGATTTCCCTTCCCATTCACCTTTGAAAGCATGTGAGTATTCATTATGTATATCAAATATCATAATTCTAGGAAACGGATAATCTCTTAATATAGACTGTACTAAAGTCGAAACAGTACTACTTTTCCCACTACCCGTAGTACCTAAAATTGCAGTATGCCGTCCCAGCAACTTATCTAAATCAATATAAACATCTCCAGCCCCACGCATTGATCGTTTTCCAACTTTAAAGAACTTTCCATCATCACTATTTACTCCCATTATCTTATTTACTTGCTCACCATCAAGTAAAAATACATCGCATGAGATAGTAGGTAATTGCTCTACTCCTCTTGAGAAATTACCTTCCATATCTATACTTCCAATAATTGAAAGTTCAACTAGTTTAATTTCTTCATTTGCTTTATTTTCTTCAATGGTAACTCTACTAATTGAGCAAATAGTATCCCCGTGAAAACCTCCACAATTAACAAAAGCTCCTACTTCTACATTTAGTTCTGGGTTAGTAGTTTGTAAAATTTCTGCCTTTGTAACTATATTTCCTCCATCTACACTTCTAACCTTGCCAAAAGCTTGATTTTGTTTTCTGAAGCTCATGAAACTCCCCCTTTTAAAATGTTTAATAGGTAAATTATAACATTATTTCTGTGTTATAGTATTTAAGTTAAACCAATGATCTTGTAATAAATTTAGAGAATCCGTCACTGTGACACCCCGAAAAATCTTGTTTCACGGAATGTTTCACGTTGGTGATGATTATTAAGTAATTAAATGAAGAACAAGCTGTTTAGCTTATGATTTCCAAGGTGTTCGTTACGATGTTGGAGGTTTTGTTAAAGCAACAGTTGATTTTGCTTTAAAACGTGAAGATTTACGTGACGATGTAATGGAGTATCTTAAAGGGATTCTCGAAGCGCAATTAGTTTCCAAATAAGTGGAGGTCAAAACATGAAAATAGCAGTAGCTGGTACTGGATATGTAGGCTTATCAAATGCCGTATTACTAGCTCAACATAATGAAGTCATTGCACTTGATATTGTGGAAGAAAAAGTAGATTTGATTAATAATAAGAAATCTCCAATTGTCGATCAAGAAATTGAAGAGTTTTTAGCAACAAAGCCTTTAAATCTTGTCGCAACAACAAAACCAGAGCAAGCTTTTAAAGAAGCGGAGTTTGTTATTATTGCTACTCCTACTGACTATGATCCAGAGACAAATTATTTTAACACTCGCTCTGTAGAGAATGGAATCCGTCACAGTGACACCCCGAAAAATCTTGTTTCACAGAATGTTTCACGCAGGTAAAACAAAAACAGGGGATTGGTTTAATAATTCCAATCCCCTGTTTTAATTCCCCCAACTAAAGATATTCAAGCGTCAGGTGTATTTGTTAATGTTCATAGAAACTAACTTTAATAAGTGCTATATTATTTTTTTCCTTTACTTAAAACATCCCAAAGTTTAAAAAAGCCATCTAACCCTTCTACTGCTATGTTATAACTTTCAATTGCGCCTTCCGCTACAAATTTATTAGCAATCTCTTCTTTTCTTTCTTCATACTCTGATTTTGTTTGAAATGGCTCTATTCCTAACAACTTAAACATTAGGGAATAGTCCACTAAATACATAGATTTCCCATTGATATCTTTCCTGGCCGAGAAATTTTTTTCTATTCCAAATCCGAATCCCCTATTATACTTCTCCCATACCAATGCTAATTGTACATAGTTAATTCCATATTTTTTGGCAAAAGCTTTATGAAGAAGATGATCAGCGTGTAAAACTGTTGGTACAACTTCCCTAGGTAATCCATAATTAGTATTTAAAAATGCCAAATAGGGTTTACGATAATTGTCATTATCAACATGAACCCAGTATTCTTTATAATCGCCTATTTCTCTAATAAAAGCCTGGTTACTTGCAACACTAGGATCCCACATCCACTTAGATTGTGGAAACAGATTTTCAAATTGGTCTGGGTGTTGTACTCCAGCAACCATAGAGGCAGGATCATTATTAAACCCTTTAACAAAATATTCTTTTTGAATACTTAATACTTTTTCTACATCTGCATGTGCCATACTTTATGTTCCTCCAGTAATTTTCAAAAAATAGATAGTCAAAAAATTTAACTATCGGTACTTTGTCAACAACGGATTAAATTCCCCATTTTCAGCGGTTGAAAAATCCCCAATATCATCACTTTTAGAATTCGTCACAGTGACACCCCGAAAAATCTTGTTTCACAGAGTGTTTCACGGAGGACTGGTACAGTGGGTACTGGAATTTCCCGAGATCTATTTGATAAGATAACGGAATTGGTATGGGGGGAGCAGCAAATTTTGGTTGACAGTGCTTTTCCATACTTTTTATAATGATAGTAATTCTATTGAAAGACTTCTTATTTTCCTCATGTTTTTCTTCGTTTTTATCTGCAATAACTTCATTCATTCGTTATTCTTTCTTTAAAAAATTCATCAAAAAATACCTTTTTGGAGGGGTGTATTTTGTCTGCAAAAGTGAATAGTATTGGTTTGAAAGGCTTGGAGGGGTACCTTGTCCAGGTGGAAGTCGAAGTGATGGAAGGGGTGGAATCTGTCATTATCGTTGGATTGCCAGATGCTTCTGTCAAGGAGTCGCGTGAGCGTGTTTCAGCTGCGATGCATCGGATGGGGCATTCGCTAGTCGATAAGAAGGTAGTCGTCAATTTATCGCCAGCAGAGCAAAGGAAAAATGGCCCTTTGTTTGATTTAGCCGTCGCTCTAGGTGTGTTGAAAAGCGGAAAATTCATTAACGAAACGATTCCGAGTGACGCTGCTTTTATTGGAGCGTTATCGTTAGATGGTTCCATTCAGCCTGTTCATGGTATGCTCCCAGCCATCTTAGCTGCGAAGCGACTTGGAATGAAAAAGCTTTATTTGCCTTTTGACGAACAACTTCCTAACATCGTCATCGATCGATTGGAACTCGTCTATGTAACTTGTCTTGATGATGTTCTTGAACATTTAGCAGGTAAACCAGTTTTGCCGTTCACTAATCACCTTTCTGCAGCGGAGATCAAAGAGGTTCAATATGATCGGGATTTTCGGCAAATTATCGGTCATGAGTTTGCTAAAAGAGCACTGGAGATTGCGGCTGCGGGTAGGCATCACGTGATGATGGATGGACCGCCTGGCTGCGGAAAAAGTATGCTTTCAGAAACCTTTCCCACGATTTTGCCGCCTTTATCGCAAGAAGCCCAACTCGAGAAAGTCAGTCTCTATCAATTAGCCGACGCTCCGCTTGAGTCACTTACTTCACCTCCCTATAGACACCCGCACCACTCCGCTTCAGCTGTTTCCATCATTGGAGGGGGCTCGAATCCTAAGCCAGGAGAAGTTTCTCTTGCTCATCGCGGCACTTTATTTTTAGATGAATTAGCGGAGTTTTCTAAGAAAACATTAGATATGTTAAGGCAACCTTTAGAGAATGGTAAAGTCACGATTAGTCGTGCGCATTCCACGGTATCCTATCCTACTAAGTTTATCTTTATCGCCGCTATGAATCCATGTCCATGCGGTTATCGGGCTTCGAGCACTCATTATTGTTCATGTTCTGAAAAACAAGTGATCGCTTATCAAAATCGAGTATCTGGTCCCATTCGTGATCGTATTGATATTTTGCTTTCATTAAAACCTGTGAGTTTACAAGAAACCAGTATTGAAACAATGGAGACGTCAGCGGTTATCAGAGATCGGGTCATCGCAGCGAGAAAACAACAGTATGAACGATACGACTCGGAACTAACGAACAGTGAAGTGTTATTTGATCAGATTGTCTCGAAAGGAAAATTGGCAATGTCACAACAGAAAATGATTCAAAATGTATGTGCAAAGCAAGGACTCAGTAATCGAGCTCATATTAAAATCATTCGGTTAGCGAGAACCATTTCAGACTTGGATGGTTACGTGGCCATTTCAAATCGTGCGATTGTCGAGGCGTTTCAACTAAGAAAAGTGGAGATAAATGCGTCTTTGATCCCAGAGTTTCGTCTAGATGGGGATTGATAGATGAGTAGAAGAAGACGAGTGATTATCCCTGATCGCTTTTACCACATCGTATGTCGAGGTAACCGTCGTGACCCGTTGTTTCGAGATCGTAATGATTTTATTGAAATCTTGCATATGCTTGAGAAAATCTACGCAAACATCCCCTTTGAACTTGTCGCCTATTGTTTCATGACTAACCATTTCCACCTCCAATTACGTTCCCAAGAAGCATCCATTTCCAAAGTCATGGCCCTATTAAATAAACGTTATGCCAACTACTACAATACAAAATACCGCTTAACGGGTCATGTGTTTGAGAAACGATTTTATTCTGAGCTAATCGAAGATACGACAGGAATGCTAGAAGTGAGTCGGTATATTTTCTTAAATCCTGTAAAGGCAAGGATGGTACGCTCCCCTGAACACTATCCATGGAGCAGTTTTCACTTTTACACCAACTCGAAAATCCTTCCACCCAGATATCTCGATATTGAGCGTCTATTAAACTATTTCCCTGGCACGGTCGAAGAGAGGCGACAACAGATTGTCGAGTTTGTTGCAGCGTCACAGTGACACCCCGAAAAATATTGTTTCACAGAATTGTTTCACGCAAAGGGAAGGGGACGGTTCGATTGCTTCTTTAGTTTTGAAAAACGAAGGGAAGTACAAGAAGCGTCCTGTGTTCCTACCACCGCTTCGTATTGGACTTTGCTCAATTCCATACCACAACCCCAAAATACACATTACCTCTCCAACCACTGCCCCCACTGTTTTTCCACAGCAACTATTTTTCTTTTCTCAACAGTAAGTAAGTTCGATACGGTACCATAAAAATAAGGCATAAAGCTCGTTTGAATTCGCTTTTGTTTGTAACGATAAACGGTTTGTTTAAAAGCGTGTACAATGGTTGGCAGCAAGGTCTCGATCGTTGTGTCTTTAGTGAAGCGGGCTGATCGATAAGCGATCTGTGCCCGATTCCATAGTTCACAAATTTCTTTCGCACGATTAAAAAATGGTTTGACGGCTTTGATGAACGGTGTTGGGATATCATCTGGAACGAAAGAAACGTCCAATTCGTTCATATCCACATGATCGATCCTTTTTACTTGTTCCTGACGAAGATCTTTATCTTTTAATGTTTTTGTTTCAACTAAATGAGTTTCCTGTTGCTTTTTGCCTTCACCAGCCTTTGATTGTTGGGGCTTTTTGTTGTGTTCACGGGACGTCAATTGTTCGTTGTTGGGCGTGTCAAAGCGGTTGAAAATATACACACTGTGTGAATATCCGCCAGTTTCTCGTACGGTATGAATACTGGAGATGATCCCAAGCGATTTTGCTTTTCTAAGCATACGTTCAAAAGTCGATCGGGAAATTCCGCCACTTATATCTTGGCACGCTTGTACCAATTTACAAATACGTGCGTTACATACCCCTAGTACTTTGACACTGAAACGAGTGAGTACATCAAATGCAATTCGTTCACCTTTTGTAAAGTGATGTCCATGGATTTCTAGTGCTTTTTTATTGGAAACGTTAAATTCCTCTAACGTCCTGAACTGACTGTATGGCTTATATTGTTCAATTCTACCTGACTTCATTCGAATTCCCCCTAATCGTATCGTTCCGTCAATGTATATATAGGGAAATCGAGTGGAAAACGGTGAGGGGAATTAAATATTTTTTTGGGGGAGGGAAGGGTTGGACGGTTCTGTTGCTTCCAGATTTATCCATACCATGTTGGCTTATCGCAAGGAGTAGTGCCATGTTTCACTGGGCACTGAAGCTAGACATAGAAAAAACAAGGTGTCCTTCAACTCATTTTGAGTGTGACACCTTGCTAAATAGAAAAATATTTCATTGTTTTCGTTAATGGGCTTTAGCGATGTTGCTTAAACCAATCTTATCACCATCATCATAAACGGTATAAACCCAAAAGAACTCTTTTACTTCAGATGTACCATCAGACTGATAAATCTCAATAAGTTCATACGTTTTAACTAAGTACTCATTTGCGTTATTGCCTTCTCTGATATCCAGAATGTCATAGTCGATTAGATATTCACTAATCCCTTTATCATTAAGATTTTGGACAAGTTTTTTCTGATCATTGTAAAGGGGACTTCCTGGTAAAAGTGTTGGTTCTACTATTGAGAAATCATTGTAGTTAATAGCATCAATCAATAGAGGAATGTAATTACGAACGATACCATCAACATAGTAGCCATCTGCTTTTGTTGAATAATAAATTTCTTCTTCCTCTTCATCATATTCATACGTATCCATTTCATTAACTTTTATACGTTTTTGAAATGCATCGAATAACTCTTTGCGACTTCGTTTAAAAGTTAGGTAATCACTATTCAAATCATGAAATTCCAGTGTATTATCATCTTTTAATGTTAACCAACCTGAATCTCCCGTTTGGTTAACTAGGAAGATCCCTGTATCTGTAGCGTAATCGACTTTAAGCTCATATATATCCATTTCACCGTATGCACTATATAAGATTAATTTGACTTTTTCATTACTAATCGGTTCAAACACTAAATAGCCTGTCTCATCTAAATCAGTCCAATAACCTTTGATGTCAGATAACGTCACTAATTTCTGGTAAATTAAATAATTTTGAATATAAACGAGCGAATAATCTTTCACATCATCTAAAAGAATTTTTCCTTCTGTTTCTCCTAGTTTAATCGTACCAATTTTCGTTTCTTTGGTTAAATAATAAAATTGGTTATTACTATACGTATAATCCTCTAAGTCGGAAAGAAGCTTCTCTTTTTCACCATCATCCTTAACCAAAAATAAGTCCTTATCTTTGGAAATGTAGTAAATATGACCAGCTAAGACATAATAATTATAAACGTCTGAGGCGATCTTTCTTCCGTCTTTTTCAATGGTTTTGACAAAAAGATCATCGTCCTTCGTTAAATAAATCGTTTTGTCATCTATATACGTATACTGTTGGACATCCGAGGCTAGCTTTACTTTTTCTCCGTTAGCGGTTGTATAAACATATAGTATGTCATCGCTGTTTGTATAGAAAATCGCACTGCCATTTGCTGTTAGCTCGAATTCTTTAATATCAGACGCCACTTTACTACGTTGGCCATTTTCAATAATAACAAGTTCACCATAGCCTTTTTCAAAATTGTACTCTTCTAAATAACTAATTTTAGCTGCATCATCACTAATTTGGGGGTAAACAACCTCTAAATTGGAAATTTTCCCTTTTTCGTTTTCTTCATTTACATAATAAAGAAGACCGTCATTGTTCGTATAAATAAGACCTTTTTCAGCTAATTTAAAGTTCATTACATCATTAGCAATCGTTTTTTCTTGGCCATCCGTTATTTTGATCAGTTTATCATCATCTTTTAAAACATAAATAGGGCCTTCCTCATTTGTTAAGAGAAAACTCCTAACGTTACTAGCAAGTTTTTCTTTTTCATTTCCGAAAGCAGCAACATAAAGGCCACTTTCTTCGTTTATGTAATACACCTTTGTACCGTTAGGAGAGAACTCGTACGTGCCATACATTACATCAGAAGAAATTTTCTCCTTTTCTTTTCCCTTCTCAATATAATAAAGATTTTGTTCTCCATCTAAATAAAGTACCTTTTCACCCAGATTAAATGGTAATTGAGAGCCGATAATGACATCGCTAGCAACCTTTTCAATCTCTAATTCTCCATATTTTACATACAAATCGCCACTATTTGTGTCATCATATCCCTTAACAAGCCATAAAGTCGATTCAATAACCTCTTCAGCGTTATCAGATTGTAATTCTATTGAACTATCAACTGCTTCTTGTTGCTGACAGGCAAAAAGTAAGAGAGATAAGATGAGGATAAAAAGGTAAATATACTGTTTATTTTTCAACACCTTTTACTGCCCCTTTCTTCATAGTATATAAGTAGTATTTATTCATAAATATAGCACGGAATCAGTCACAGTGACAGCCCGAATCACTTTCATTTACTAGGTAAGCAGGGTGTTTGAATGTCACTCATGTAGATAATTGTCGAAAATAATAGATTGTTTAAATATACCAACCTAACTATAATCGATATGTAATGCTACTAAATACCTATTTTAGTGGTGCTTTACACAGATAAATGAATAGTGGGGGAAAATGAAAATGAAAAGAACTTTATTTATGTTTGGAGTAGTATCAGTATTAGTACTTAGTGCATGGGGTGAAAAGACAGAGCTTATTAAGCATGAGCCAGAGGCAGAAGTCGAGAATGCTGAAACTACTGAAAATACCAATACAGAGATTGCGGAAGAAGTAGTGACTAATGTAACTACACTTGGTGAAGGTGAGTATTTTCGTTTTAAGGACGAAATTTATAGTTACCAGACATGGGAGGATCATTTGAGCTTACAAACTGAGGACCTGGCTAAAAAATTAAAAGAAATAGAAGACATTTTAATACCTGAAAGTGCATTGAACATATGATATTCAAGGTTATGGAATATGAAATTCAAAATGGAGAGTATACAGATGAAGAACTTTTTATTTCTGTTGACTATAATGAAAGCGGTAAGAGTCAAATTCTAGGTACTTATCGTTATAAGCTGACTGTTCTAGGTATTGAACTCCCAACTACAGAAGAAGAACTGGAAAATATAAAGTTCAATTCTGCTGAGGTTTTAAAAATCAAAATGCAGCAATATCCAAATGATTTCGAATATGATCCTACAATTTTCCCTCAAGAAACCTTAAGAATACTTGAACAAAGTTAAAGGTTTAAAAACCAAAGTGTGACATCCAAAAACGTAGAAACCGTCAGTGACTACCCGTGTAGAAACGTCACAGTGACACCCCTAAAAATCTTGTTTCACGGAATGTTTTACACTGGTAAATGTGTGTATAAAAAAACAGGGGATTGGTTTAATAAATCCAATCCACTGTTTGAATTCCCCAAAATATAATATTGGTTGATATTCAAGCATCCGTTTACTTTAATAAAAGCTATTTCATTTTTTCTAGTGGAAACTCAAACTGATACAACAATAACAAAAGAATACCTAATGTGATTAGCCAGGCCAATAGTGGCTTTTTATAATGAATAGGAAATATTATGAACATCGCCAAAACAAATAAAACAGAATGCCACATTTCCCATCCATTATGAAAAGAAATCAAGCCTATGTGAAGGTTTATATATTCTACTGAAAGATATAATATTACCCCCAATATGTAGTGAAAAAATCTCTTTCTCCAATTATTGGTCCTAAAAAAATACTTTAAGTAAATCAAAATGGTCACAGGGTAGCAAACAAACATAATTATTAGTGAAATAGTTGTATGATTGAGGAAGGGTGACGGAAAAACGTTTTCATGAAACAACCAAAAAGGATGATTGTAAGTTAAAAAGTTATAAAATAGGTCAAGTAAAATAAAAAAGAGTATTGTTGAGTAATACTTCTGCCAGTTTTTCCAATCTCCCCAAATCAAGCCAGCCAATAAAAAGGACAAATTATATATAATATGCATAGATGATCATTCCTTATGTTATTTGGTTAATTGATATTTCCTATTATCCGAAATTTAGTTTAAGGCCGTTAACCTAATGCCTAATATAATAATAAAACCATCTAACTAACGGAAAAATGAATATGTAAAAAATAGCTGAATACCACGATTTCCAACCTGTATAGGTTAAGTAATCGAAATGAACGGTTGTCCATTCAAAGAAGGTGGAAAACGCCGCCCAAGCAAGCCAATATGGAACGAATCGAGGGAATTTTTTTGGCATGAAATTCAAAAAAGGGATTGTAAATAATGGAGACATAAAAAGCTTAACAGTAAACGCTGCTGTGCTTAATTGTTCTGTGCCCCCAAAGTAATACAATTCCATGACATACCCCAGGTAAAAGTCCACGACAATTTCAAGCCAAGACAAGCTAATCCAAATGATGACCATATCTCTAGGTTTCATATGTTTAGGCATGAACCAATTAATTAATAAAAGAATAGCTACAACAATGGATGCATAAATCAAAATATTTAACTCCTTTTATGGTCTACTTTCACCTCTATAAAGGTATTTTTCACCAAAATCTAAAAATTATATGTATGGAAGCCGACACAGTGACACCCCGAGAAATCTTGTTTCACGGAATGTTTCACGTTGGTTGTCCCAACATTACCCATACCCCAACCATAATCCCCACGGCTGCTCCTCACAAACAATTTTTCGCTTTTCCGCCACTAACTTCCCTGCAACTGTTCCATAAAAATACTGGAGAAAGCTTGTTTTAATCGTGTTTTGCTTATACTTGTAGACCGTTTCTTTGAAGGCTTGGATGATGACGGGGAGAAGGGTTTCAATTGGCAGTTCAAATTTGAGTGAGCGGTAGGCGATCATCGTGCGATCCCAGAACGTACAAATGTCTTTTATAAATCCCTCACTGTGACTACCCGAAAAATCTTGTTTCACGAAGTGTTTCACGTTGGTGTAAGGATTTTCATCTAGGTGAAGTGAGGTCTGCTTTTACTGTTCTATAAATAATGAGAGTGGGGGGATGTAACTTAAACTTCCTACAAAGTAATACAACCTTGTTGTGAATCCAGGACGAAGTTTAATACCTCCCAAAAAACGTAAACAAAGTTCAAATCAGGCCCTGGTAAGCTCATTGTGGATAAAATAAAAAAATCGATCCTTGAAAAAAAACATGTTATCATCAAAAAGGTGGATAACCTTCTAGTTATACAGAGGGTTATCCACCTTTTATGAGTTACACACAGGGGGGTCGTGAGGATTATTGGTATGAATGTATAGATCCACATGTAGTGTCGAGGGACCTGTCCGTAAGTCCTTCCTTTTTTCAACCTTGTTTTTATTTTGGGGAAAATAAACAAGTGACACCCAGAAAAAGTGAAGCTTAAAAAAGCAAGGGGTTGGTTTTATAAGACAGAAAACTCTATATTGATTACGAGAATGATAATCTGCATTAATTATTTCAGGGAGCAAAGCTTGCTACAGAGTATCGTTGTACTGTTCAGCAAAGATCATGTTAAAGATAGCTCTTATTCAACAAACGCTTCCAATAGTTGAAGAATAATATTAAAATTTTTCCCATAATCTTTCTACGTTTCTTAGCACTTTGCCATCAAAAGTTAACTTAAATATATCTGGCATATCGAGGTTTTGCCAAAAAGTAAAATCATATTGTTTGTCAAAGAAATTCATTATTAGTACCATTATATTTCCATGTGTTCCGATAACTACATTTTTATCTTTGTACCTCTCTATTACATCATAAGTGGTATCTATACCTCTTTTTTGTGCGACAATGTTAGACTCTCCACCTTCCCATGAAAAGTTGTAGTCTTCCCATACTTTTGTTATCGCAAGAGTAAAATCTTCGGCAGGGACTGTGGTTAAAGTACGTTCTTTGAAATTATCTATGATTTCTACTTTTCTATTTATGTATTCTGCTATGCCTTCGACAGTCTGAACAGCCCTTTTATAAGGACTTGAAACAACTATATCAATTTCCTCTGTTTTTAATAATTTGGTTACCTTTGTTGCATCAGTAGAACCTCTTTCCGACAAAGGTCTATTTAATTCATCGGGTGTATATGTAGAGTGTGCATGCCTAACAAAATATAATTTAGTCAATCTAATATCAACTCCTGATAATAATTATGTGACTTAAACATTCTCTTGTTGTATTAACCTGCTTCGTTACTTGAATAACCATTGTTTTAATTTTAACATTAATTTCCTTTTATAAGCACAATAAAAATGCGTATCTGCTTTATTGCAGAAACGCTCTCCGTTAATTGAATATCACACATTAGTACGCTACTATATTTATAGTCTATATGAAAGAGGTATTTTATGAACAGGTATACCCCTATTATTGAAGGTAAATCCAGTATTAGTGTGTTAGAAAGTTTAGTTTTGGGTGGTATAGAACAGTCGGTTTTAATTCGGGGAGAGAGTATTAATAATCCAATCATTCTTTTTCTACATGGTGGTCCAGGAAATGCTCAAATTGGGTGGGCCCCTAAATTCCAATCATATTTAGAAAAAAACTTTGTAGTTGTTAACTGGGACCAACGTGGTTCAGGATTATCTTATTTTGAGGGAATACCTGAAGAAACAATGAATATTAATCAGTTTATTCAAGATGCATACGAGCTAACAATGTATCTTTTAAATAAATTTAACAAGAATAAAATATTTGTTGTTGGTCATTCTTGGGGAACTATTATTGGTATGTCATTAATACAGAAATATCCTGAGTTATTTCATGCCTATTTCGGTGTAGGTCAAGGTGTAGATTTCCATCGGGGTGAACGTCTAAGTTATCAATTTACGTTGGAATATGCAAAAAATCACCAGGTCATTGAGGCTATTCAGGAATTATCGGAAATTGGGGCGCCGCCATATGAGGATATGTTCAAAGGTTTATTTACACAAAGAAAATGGTTAAATCAGTTCGGTGGAGTTGTAGCAAAAGATAGTGATTTCTTCAGTAAAATTATAAAAATAATTCAGGAAAGACCAGAGTACCTTGAAGAAGATATTGAAAGATTACAAAATGGGAACTCTTTTTCTATTAAGAGTATGTGGGCTCAAGTACTGACCGTTAATTTCCTCTTACAAATTAAAGAAGTAAATATTCCTGTTTACTTTTTTATGGGTGAATATGATTACAATACTCCAAATAAATTAGTCGAAGAATTTTACACTTCTTTAGTAGCACCGTATAAAGAAAAAATTGAATTTAAAGGTTTAGCACATTGCATCCCTTTTGAAGACCCTAAGTTATTCAGTGATACACTTTATCAACTTTCTCAACGTTATATAAACTATTGATTTTAGCAGGTATTAACCTGCTTTTTTTGTTTTCATCGAGATTTAATGATTCTTATAATCAATCGTTACTCTAATTAAATTGGAAATTTTTTTTGGTGGGTATGGACCAACCTCTATTCTAAAATAAGTCTTTCTCCACTAACCTGCCTCGTTAATTTAAGTGAAAAATCCCTCACTGTGACACCCCGAAAAATCTTGTTTCACGAAGTGTTTCACGTTGGTGTAAGGATTTTCATCTAGGTGAAGTGAGGTCTGCTTTTACTGTTCTATAAATAATGAGAGTGGGGGGATGTAACTTAAACTTCCTACAAAGTAATACAACCTTGTTGTGAATCCAGGACGAAGTTTAATACCTCCCCAAAAACGTAAACAAAGTTCAAATTAGGCCCTGGTAAGCTAATTGTGGATAAAATAAAAAACCCGATGTTTGAAAAAAACATGTTATCACCAAAAAGGTGGACAGAGGGTTATCCACCTTTTATGAGTTACACACAGGGGGTCGTGAGGATTATTGGTATGAATGTATAGATCCACATGTAGTGTCGAGGGACCTGCCCGTAAGTCCTTCCTCTTTTTTCAACCTTGTTTTTATTTTGGGGAAAATAAACAAGTGACACCCGGAAAAAGTGAAGCTAAAAAAAGCAAGGGGTTGTTTTTTTAAAGACAGAAAACTCTATATTGATTACAAGACGATAATCTAAATTAATTATTTCAGGGAGCAAAGCTTGCTACAGAGTATCGTTGTACTGTTCAGCAAAGATCATGTTAAAGATAGCTCTTATTCAACAAACGCTCACCGTTAGTTAAAATTAATCATCCACTTTAGCAACTCCCAATGCTAAATGTCCCCAAAGTACCTCTTCTACTTTCTCCACAAGTTCACTAGGGCACTCTACCACTAAAACAACTTCTGACTTCTTTCCTTTTACTACTCTTTTTCTTTTATGAATAACTTTATAAATAATATAATCGATGATAAATCCAATGATAAATCCAGTTGCTGCCCCTATTAAGCCCCAAAAAATAGGACCCCACTCCAATACGAAACCGATACTTGCTCCAATAACAGAGAAGGCAGTCCCTATTGCTGCTCCTTTATCAAATAAGCTAATCCCATCTGCTCGATGAAGCGTATCAAATAGCCTTCTCTCTTCTACTCGATTAATGAGAGGAACTGCAAGTATATGTTCTTTATTTATACCTATTTTTTCTAATGACGTAATCGCTAGCTCAAGATAAGTTGAATGCTCAAAAGTAGAAAAGATTTGCAATTTATTTCACTCCATCTGCTGGTACTGGGAACTTTACACGATGCTTTTGATAATGTTTATTAAAATATTTTCTTTGTTCACTTTCAAATAATTTATTATTTTCAACTGTATTAACATAGGAATCGTAAACAGCAAATCCAAAGTGAGAAGGTATAAACAAGAACCACTGTGGGTCTATGACTTGTGTTGCTTGTGTGATTTCACCTATAAAAAGGTAATGGATAGCAATGAGAATATTAGAAAAATACACAAAAATAATTATAAATGCCATTGTAAAAATAGCTGTTACAACTCGGTGAATATATAGTTGTCCTAAACCAGGTGTGAAAAGGGACCACACTACTGCCATCAACGGTCTCCTCTTATCTAGATAGTTAATCTCAAAAGCACCAATTGTGTAAGAATTAAACTCTGCATTTTCTCGTTCTGCTAGAATAAATACTTTATTCATATCCACGGCTGTGCGATAACTATCCCAAATGCCAAAAAAATAAACGGGTAAATACAAAAGCATCCACTTAGGTTCAAGTACCTCTTTTGCCATACTTATATTCCCAGTGAATGAATAGACAATTGCATGATTTATATTAGCCATATTATTTACGAGAATTTCCCAAAGAAAAAGTGAATAACCTCTTAGATATTTTGATAACAGAAGATGACCAAAACCAGGAAATGCTGCTGACCACCAAGCAATGATATATGGGTTTCGAAGATGTAGTTGTGTAGTACCAACAGGACTCACGTATGCTTTAAATCGACGTTCCTTGTTTGTTTGATTATAGTTATTCATAACTCATCCTCAACTTTTTAAAGTTAAGGTTAACTTTTACTATATTTGGTATTCTTATTCTAATGTAAGTATTAACTTAATTTCTTATATAAATAACTAATGCTTATTTTTCTATTTTGTATATTGTTGTACTATACAGTACTTATCATGGATAATTTCAAAATTCCTTACCAATAATAAAAATAAAAAGGGTGGGATTCATTTTATGTTGACGTCAAAAGAACAATTGGATGCCCTTGATAGAATAACCTCAATGACTGAAAAACTAACCCAATCCCAGCTAGAGTTCTGGCAACAATACTCCCATATTGATACCTGGGGTTTTAAGATAGTTTTATTTATGTTTATAGTGCCCTTAGTTTTTTTGTATTTTGTTATAGATAGGAAGAATATTCTACTTTTAGGTTTTTATGGTACCAATATTCACATTTGGTTCAGTTATATTAACATAGCGGGTGTTAAACATGGTTTTTTCAGTTACCCCTTTGAGCTAATTCCATACATTCCTGGTAACCTATCTTTAGATGCGGCTTTAATTCCAGTTGTGTATATGATTATTTATCAATGGTCAATAAACCATAAGAAGAATTTTTATATTTCTTCTGTAGCATTGTCACTAATATTAGCCTTTGCATTTAAACCTATATTGGTACATCTAAATTTATTTGTTTTAAATAAAGGGACTAATTATTTTCATCTATTTATTTTGTATTGCATAATATTTTTATTTTCAAAGCTTATTACAAACCTTTTCTTAAAGATGCAAAATTCCCCTAAGTATAGGAGTAGAGATGTATAACAACGTACATCTCTTTTTTTATGGGTGTAATTACCAAAACCATTTTTTAGAGAAGTACCCGACAGTTCGTTGCTTCTATAGTGCAGAACTTTTCCCAACATCACGTATACCCATTCCCCAACCAAGCACCCCACGGCTGCTCCTCACAAACGATTTTCCGCTTTTCAGCCACTAACTTCCCAACGACTGTTCCATAAAAATACTGGAGAAAGCTCGTTCTGATCGTGTTTTGCTTATACTTGTAGACCGTTTCTTTGAAGGCTTGGATGATGACAGGTAGAAGGGTTTCGATCGGTTGTTCGAATTTGAGTGAGCGGTAGGCGATCATCGTGCGGTCCCAGAACGTGCAAATGTCTTTGGCTCGAGGAAAGAACGGTTTGGCCAATTTGACAAAGGGTGCTGGGACGTAGGAAGGAACAAAGGTATGGTCGAGTGCTTCTAGATTTTGTTGTGAACTAGGTCTTTGTTGACGAAGGTTTTGATCTTTATGCTTTTTAGTTTTTAATAAAAGAGCTTTAGGGGTGTTTTGTTCGGCCGGAAGGCTTGCTGCGGTTGGGTTTTCTGTTGTTGGACGTGCCGTCAACTTTTGTGGGTTCGCTCCGTCAGAACGGTGAAAGACATAGACATTATGAGAATAGCCGCCTTTTTGACGGATCGTATGATGGACGGTGAGGATGCCGAGTTTTTGGGCTTTTCGTAGCATTCGTTCAAAGGTTGAACGTGACAGGCTGCCTGTCTTTGCTTGGGCAGCTGCAACGAGTTTGCAAATTCGCGCGTTGCAAACCCCATGCTTTTTTACACTATGCTGAATGAGCGTTAAGAGAGCGATGTGTTCACCTTTTGTAAAGTGCTGTTCATATTGTTTACGGACTTCTTTGATCGTTTCATTGAATTGTTTGACAGAATTAAACTCACTTAAATGAGCGAATTGGTCGATGTGGCCAGATTTCATCGGAGTGCCTCCTAGGTTTGGGGTTGGTTGTGGTTTTATATTGCGTAATGGGGGATTTGTGGGTAGGTTGTTGCTGTCGCGTCTTGAATTTTGGGTGGCGTAGTTGAAAGGGACCAGTTGTAGATAATTGTGGATAACCTGTGGGTAACTTTCAAATTTCAGTAGGGACGAGTGTGTGAAAGATGGTTGGAATAGCGGACGATGCAATATGACGTTCGCTGGAGCTGTTTCTCAAGAGTATGGTACGACACATGAAGTAACAGTTCTTTTTCATCTTGGAAGGTGACGAGTGTATGGGTGGGGATATCAGGGTGGCGTTTGATCGCTTTAATGTGGTGATAGAAGAGCCAATGGCATTCGTGGAGCGTTGGTGAGTGGGTCGGGAAGGCGAAGATTTGATCATGCGGAGAGATCGGGATCGGAATTTTGCTTTTCGCGCCTGTTTTATATGTAACGGCTGCTCTCCTGCCGTCATAGTCGGCCCCGCCCTCTAAGCAAGCCTCTTTAATCAGCTGCAGCGGGGTCTTTTTTACATAATAGCGTTGGTCTTGTTCCCAGACAATCGTTTGGTAGTCGGTGTGATAGGCAGGGAGGAGGGCGGATGTGTGTTGGTTAATGGCGTAGTGGGGAAGGATGACTTCGGTCATGGTTTGGGCTCCTTTTTTGGGGGGGATTGGTGTGGAACTTGCTGGTGATGATTGATGAAAGAGGGGATAGGGGGCATAGAATACTGGTTCATAAAAGAAAGTGGATCAGACATTACTTAAAAAACAGTAGTTTCTAATTGTCATTGTCGGGGAGAAAGTTTTTTAAGTAGTCGTTAACTTCGTCTGTTACATCTTCATAAAGTTCATTTAGGTTGAGGTCAAGAACTTGGGTAATTTTTAGAATGATGAAATGGGAAGCTGTTACTTCAGCCCGCTCAATGCGACCAAAATAAGCACGAGTGATATTAGCTCTAAACGCAACTTCAGCGCTTGATAGTTTTAATTGCTTGCGCTTGGCTCTAATCTTTTTTCCGATGATTATGTTTACATATTGTTCTAGTTTTTCTGCTATTTTTTCTTGTTCTCCCACCGTTCTTTCCCCTTTTTATCTACTATAATCAGATAACAAAAAGGTTTTTACGACGTACGATAGGTATCAAAATGAAAAATAGAAAAATAGGGGTCTGTCCCCCACCGCTTTAACGCAGTGGGGGACAGACCCCTTTATAAAAGAGTCATAGTACAAATAGTTGAAGGAATAAAATAATCGGAATAACACAAATGAGGTAGGTTTAACATTATATTAAACTATTGTAAAGACTCAAACGAGTGACATGGCAGGAAAGTAGTAGTCGCTAATTTTAAAGTTACGTATAAGTTTTCGTTAAATCTAAGCATCTATTTTATCTCAAAATTCCCTTTCATCCTCACATCCTATAATGCAGTAAATTAAGGTACTCTTCCTAACCATAGCTCACTTTATACTATAAAGTTGTATGAAAGGAATGAGCCGAATGTATAATATGTATAATCCTTGCTACTATCCTTACAGCATTAACCCACCAATGTATCACTCACATCATATGCATAATACTACTTACAAAACATACCTATATCCTCACTGGGGCAACACACCAATCTATAACCCTTACTTTAATGAACAAGACGGAATAAGTAATTTTATCTCAACCTTAGAAGAACGAGGTTTTATTGTACAGAAAGGAAACTTAAGATATATTGATATATTAAAGCTGGCCAGTGAAGGTAAAGTTGACTCGGCTTTCGGGAATATTGTAGGAGCACCCTATGCAACCTATCTCCTTCCCCCTGCACCAAATCAGGAACCATCACCTGGGCAAAGACCACCTAGTGGCTATAATCCTGGCGACCCAAATAATTACCCACCTAATATTGAATATGCAATGCCGGGGGTGTACTACAAGCTGCGTCCTGACGAGGCAATTGTTTTAATTGGAAAGACACCTCCACCGTCAGTTTACTTTAGTTTTAGAAGTTATCTGGGATTTGTTGAAAATAAACCTAAAAAGGACTACAGTGACACAGTTACAACAGGGGATGAACGTATTGGTTTTTATCACTTTATCGGTGCCAGCCTGGGGGATCAAATAAGTAACAATTTTATCTGGACTGATAGTACACCCTATGGAAGCCCTGGAAATCCCTTTGACAGTTCCACAATTATCATTACCACTGCAGACCAAGGCATAAATCAGCAAATGCGTAGTGCTCTTGTTGAATCAGGCTTTAACACTGGTATCATGAACAATGATATTATCCCTATGGACCTAGTCAGAATGGGACTGGAAAGAGGCAAAGATCACTTTCAATTTCTCATGAGGGCTGCAATTTTTCAAAATCCTGATATTGGTTGGGATTATATTTCCAATCTAGATGAGTATTTTACGGTGTTGCGTATTACCCCCAAAATCCCCTATTCTACGACAAAACCTTGGCCTATACCAGCACTTAAAATAAGAGAGACAGGTACTACTGAATTTCAAATTGTTCCAAAAGCAAGAGATACACTAGATTACCTGAGAAATCAAATTATTAGGAAATACGGACATCCCGAATATGAAATTGTCGATTTGGATTTTAATCTCGCTATACCTGATGCGTATGAGGGGATATTACAGGATGTTAATGTTTGGCTTGATAACAGAGATACAATCTATGTTAAAACGGAAACCTTTCAATTAGCTACCGATGATGATTTTGTGATTATATATGGTGTCAACAACACTCAAACGGGATTTGCAACGTATCTCAACGTTAGTTTATACGGAGATGAACTTTGGAATGGCGTTGCAGGAACCGCGTTTACTAATGAAATGCAGTATCCCGCCGATGAATATTTCCCTGAATGGTTTAAAAATGAGAAGTACTATTATGTAATCAAAATGGCAAGAAATACCAAAGAAGGCAATGAAGTTATTATACCTTATAGTACTGGCAACCCTCTAGGATCTGCATATGGTATTGACAACAATGAAGATGCTTTTGCAGTCATAAGAAGTTATGTCAATCAAAAAACCAAAGTTGCTTCAGCTCCTTTTGACTTTATCTGGGGGCATGCAATCTTGTTTACAAAAAGATAGGGGTCTGTCCCTCACCGCTTTAACGCAGTGGGGGACAGACCCCTATTATTCTTTACGTTTCTGTTTATGCCATGCTTGATACCCCGTCAAGTGTTCCTCGAGAAGATGATCATAGTAAAACCAAGAATGAGAATCTACCTTCGATGTATAGTCTCTTAGTCTCTTCCAATCAGCAATTAATTCTACTGCTGGTTCTACATACTTATCATTTTTTGCTGCCTTATGAATTAGGCTGAAACACACATCCCTTGTCCAATTTTTTCGCTCATATTTATTATCCTCATCTTCCTCGGGTATTCCCATTTGGTCAAATACTAAATAAATCATACTATCAATATCATCATTAAAAACTTCAATAGCTTTTGACAGCACTGGATTTTTCTCAAAAAGGTCTACAAACGAAGACTGCTTGCTATTATAAGAAGACAATGTACTAATTAGTTTTTTTAACACTTTATTATTATCCATTTTATAACTCCCCGAAAAAGTAGAATCTACTACTGTTAACTAATTTAAAACTTTTTTCCATGTTACTTGACGTTTGGTGAATGGATTTCGAATACATTCATAGTTATTTTGAACAAATATGCTTGGATCTGTACCCATTGTATAGCTGAAATCTGATGGTAAATCTGTTAACCTATCGGAAATATGATCCTTCTGCACTTCGTGATCTGTCGGAATATCAAATGTAATCTCGTCGATATTTAACTTACGAGCATAAATTTCAAATGCTTTTATAAAGGCATCCTTAATCGCCGCTTCATTAACTAAAATTCTATTAACTATAACAAAGAAGTCTACAATATATAATGAGGTTATATCTGTTCGGGTGACACGAAGGTTAAAGTCAACAATAATGGAGCTTTTTTCTTCAGAGTTTTTTACCATTGTCGTTCTGTAATTACTGTATGGGGAGATATTACAAGATACTCCTACTTCTGCAAGAAGGCCTTTTAAGTACTTACTATTTTTCGGACTGAAAATTTGTTGATTAATAAAAAGAGGGTTATCTTTTTGTTCTTCGTAGACTTTATCAAAATAAACTAAAGCTATATCATCTTCTATGAGGTCTTTAATGCTACAGTTAAACACTTGTGCCAATTCACTTGCACTGTCCATATTAAAGTTCTTCGAAGGATCATTTTTTATTGATCTTAGAGTGTTTATGCTGCGTTCACATAGCTTACTTAATTTATTTAGGGACATTTCCCTTTCTTCCATTAACTCTTTAACATTATTCTTGTAGTCCAATATAATCACTTCCCCCTCTTTTTTAGTCTATTTTTATTATAGATAGATATTTATAGTGTGATAAGCTCCATTATATTGGAGGGGTCTGTCCCCCACCGCTTTAACGCAGTGGGGGACAGACCCCATGAATAATTCACCCAAAAATTTCAAAAAATAACAAAGCGGTTAAAATTGAAGTTCTTTCTAGAGGGAGAAAGACTATGAATAATTCCTATTACCGAATTACCCCTATAGAAATGTCTATTGTCCTTATTTCTGCTGTACTGTCTAGTTCCATAATTACTGCTCCGAGAACATTGGCCTCTGAAATAGGAACGCCAGATGGTTGGATATCTATTTTACTAAATGGAATATTCATGGTTTTAACTGTTTCATTGTATGTTAAACTACAACGAAATTTTCCAGGTGAAACTTTACTACAATTTTTTGAAAAAGGAAGAGCTGGTAAATGGTTTGCTAAATTTATTGGTCTTATTTTAGCTCTATATTTTATACTAAATGTTGCACTTGTTGTTCGGGTCATGGTCTTTTCAGTTAAAATGTATTTATTAGATCAAACTCCATCAGAAGTATTAGTGGCTATTTTTTTGTTGACATCTTCTTATGCTGTAAGTAAAGGTGTTCAAGGTATCGTACATATCAATCTTATGTTTCTCCCAATTATTCTTTTTGTAATTGTAATGATTTGTTTAAGTAACTTTAATGAAATCGAATTTGGGAAAATACTCCCGATCATGTCTGAAGGAGTATTGCCTATTATAAAAGGAAGCCTTGCATTATCTCTTCCCTTTATCGGTGATATTCCTATACTTTTTTACCTTATGAGTTTTATGGGGGGAAACTTATCATTAAAACCTTTAAACATAGCTGGTGTAATTGTTACCCTCATGTTTTTACTTATTGTGGTCGTAACTAATTCAATCTTTAGTATAGAATCCATTCAAAAAATTACTTTTCCTTTTATGGAAATTGCAAAAGTAATTGAGGTACCTGGTGAATTTTTTGAAAGGTTAGAAAGTGTTACATCAGTAATTTGGATCATGGCACTATTCACTAGTACTTCGATTTATCAATTATTAGCCATTAAGATTATAAAGGATGTAGTCTCTCCAAAGGGTGGAGGGAGTTGGATTTCTCCAATCATTGTATTTATATCAATGATTGTTGCTTTTTTACCGCAGAATATAACGGAACTTGAAAGCCTAGGCAGCCCTATTACATATCTAGGACTTGGGATTACATATTCATCCATAGTCTTAGGATACTTGGCGGTTTGGAAAAGAAAACAAAGATAGGGGTCTGTCCCCCACCGCTTTAACGCAGTGGGGGACAGACCCCTATTATTCAACAAAAAAGTCAACAACCGTTTAGTCTGTTGTTGACTTACTTACACTCTCTGGTATCGAAATAGTAAATGTAGTTCCTGCGTTCAGTTTGCTATTTACCTTTATTTCTCCCTTCATTGCTTTCACAATACTGAAAGCGACCATTGTTCCTAAACCCGTACCCTTTTCTTTATTTGTGAAAAAAGGTACGCCTAAACGTGCAATTTGCTCAGAGGACATTCCAACTCCAGTATCCGTTAGCTGTAAAGTTATTTTATTATTTTCTTTGCTTACTTTAAACTCTAGCTTTCCACCGCTTTGCATGGATTCAATAGCATTTTTTGATAAATTAATTAAGCATTGATGGAATTGTTTTCTGTTTCCTAAAATATAGCTCTCTTTAATGAAAAATTTTTTTGTAATAGATACATTTTGCATTAATGCATAAGGCTGCATCACATTCGCAACATAGTTCATTTCATCGGTAATATTTAATAATTCCAGTTCAATATTTACATGTGGCTTTGCAAACGTAAGGTAATCTGAAATGATCGATTCAGCACGGTCTAATTCTTGAAGGGACAAGTCTAAATAAGTATCTTTCTTCTTATCGTCAATACCTGGACTTTTGAGTAGTTGGATAAATCCTCTTGTGACTGTTAACGGATTTCGAACTTCGTGAGAGATGCTAGCCGCCATTTCACTAAGGCTTTTTAATTTTTCATTATGATATAGTTGCTGTTTCATTGTGTGGATTGTAATTAAGTATTCAAGAAAATAAACAGAAAGACCCATCGTTAAAGCTTGGGCAACAATAAAGGAAGATAAAAAAACAGTTGGAGCGTGAAGGATAAAGCCAAATAATGTATGACAAGTAATTAAGCTAATAATAGCAACAAGTCCAAGCAAAGCCATCGTGCCAATTATTTTTGTTTTGAGAGAATATGTTTGATATTTTGGTATTAGTAAAAATAATAGAACAATTAATAATAAAGTACTATCTATCAAGGCAATATAAAAACCTGCGCCACCTATATAAAACCGGTAAGTTAAGATTACAAAATAGAGGAAAATAGCAACCCTTTTTCCACCATAAAGGGCTCCTAATACAAATGCAATATACCTTAGATCAAATAAATGCCCTTCATAGTTTGTAATTGGGAAATTCATACATATCAAGATTGAGATACTAAAAACGGTAGCTAATATGATGTTTTTGTACTTTAAATCTGTATTAATATAAAAGAGTTGGAAGATTAAGATAGGTAATAGAACAAAAAGTATATTAATAAGTAGATTTTCCATATTAGCACCTAATTTCCTAGTAATTACCTTAAACATATCACATAACTACTAAATAAAATAGGAATTTATAAGAAAGAGGTCTGTCCCTCACCGCTTTAACGCAGTGGGGGACAGACCCCTTTTTCAATATCATTTTCTTCAGATTGGAAACAAATGAGTTTTCCTTCTTTTAGTATAGTCCCATTTAGAAAACCGCTTTTGCAGTAGATAGTTTTAGAACACCGAGAACATGTTCCCACTTTTTCATCCATTAACGATTACTCCTAGATTAATAATCTTAAATCCAGTGTTTAGGATATTGTCTATCCTTAAATAAGTTATTATAAAAAACTGAGAACGCCACCACTAATATAGCACTTACAACAATAGCGACGAAAAATCCCCATCCCACTTGTACATTGATAGCTACTACTGCACTTGCAGCTGCTGGAGGGTGCATCATGTTTAAAATAGCCATTAAAAAAATAACTAGTGCTAACGTTATTCCTATTGTTAAATAAGTTCTCCCCAAGAACTCCCATACAGTAAGAGCAGCAAGTGTTGCTATAATATGTCCACCAATTACTGAACGAGGTTGTGAAAAAGGACCGGAATAAGCAACAAACACCAACAGACAACTTGCACCTATAGGTCCCAGAACCATTGGGTAACCTAAAGTAAAAGCAACTAAGCTAATTAAACACATCGCAAGTAGCCCTCCAAGAGCTGAAACCAAATGCTCAGTAATCTTATAGCTTGATATGTTACTTTTTTCACCTTTCATTTTCTTAATATAAATTGAAAAAAAAGATTCCTCTTGATTAAGCTCACTTTTCATTACTTTTTCTGAATTCATATCAATACCCCTCACATTTTTTTTCAAGTACTTTGTGAGAAACTCTTCCATAAATTTCATTTTAATGGTAAGTGACGATTTTGTGAACAAAAAAATTTATTTTATCTGCAAAAAAGGGGTCTGTCCCCCACCGCTTTAACGCAGTGGGGGACAGACCCCTTCTTTCATTCGCTTTTTGAAATAATCCTTTGGAGCATGTCTATATCCGTGTTAAGAGGGGGGATTCCCGCTTCTTTGCAAAGGTGCTGGGTGTTTGTATTATCAAACACGATGGTACGCTCCCAGTAGGGATGGAAGATTCGTAAAGGTTCATTAATTAATTTTTCTTCGCTTGTTAATTCACCATCATAGGTTGTCGGGACCAATACGAGCGATTGAATCCCAAGGGCCTCTTTTACTAACATATACAAAGCTTCATTAGAAGGTGGATTATTCGTAGTCAGATGATAAATTTGATCCTTCTTGGCATACTTCAAGCCTGCAATTAAAACCTCGGATACAAAATCTACTGGTACAAAATTTTGATGTGTTTCTTTATTACATAGTAACTTAAAGGGTTGATCGTAGGTTTGTTTGCTTCGCTCCATCCGTCTTTTTAATAGCTTTAAACTTTTTATTATTCCGTAGAGAGCAAACGAGGTGTCGGCTTCTCCAGTTTTGGAATCTCCCATAATAATAGACGGACGGAAAATACTCACATCGAATTGATCAGCATATGAAAAAACTAAATGCTCGGCTTGGCATTTACTTTCTTCGTAAAAATTTACAAATGATCGATCAAGGGAATGAAGCTCTTCTTTCGCATAAACTTCTGTCCCTAATGTATAAGCTGTACTCACATGGAAAAAGCGCTTAGCACTTATCTTCTTTGTTAGTTCTAGAAGATATTTCGTACCTGTTACATTGATGTGGAAAGTTTTATCCTTGTCTTTTGGATCAAAGGATAAATAGGCAGCCATATGATAAACGGCATCTATTTGATTCTGTTTTAATGTCATTATCGCATCTTGTGAAAGGCCAACATCCTCTAGAGAAATATCGCCTTCTATGATATGAAAACGCCCTCTATGTTCAGTTGGGATGCTGGCTAATAATTTATCACCTTTTCGGGTATTTCGTATGATGGAAAACACCGTATGTCCCGTTCGGAGCAAGCCTAATATAACTTGTTTTCCTACAAACCCAGTGCCACCTGTTAAAAGTACGTTCAATGTTTGTCCCCCTAATATGGTAGTGATTTATAGTATTAATTATATTTAAATAATAACACATGAGATGGGGTCTGTCCCTCACCGCTTTAACGCAGTGGGGGACAGACCCCATTTTTAACGCATTTTCTTCATTATTCTTTTAGCTTTTATATAATCAAGTGTTTCTTTTAGTAACGCCTGGTCTACGATTTCATCCTCAATAATGAGTTTGTACTTTCCTTGCAGAAGTCCTATATCAGAAATTAGATAATAATCATCGGAATTTTTATCATCGGAACGGCTAGGACTATTCGAATACCCTACTAAATAATCAATTGAAACGTTAAACAAGGAAGCAATTTTTTTCAATGTCTCAGTTTCTGGAGACCGAATCCCGTTTTCGTAACCAGAGACAGCGACCTTTGAAACCCCAAGTTTATCTCCTACTTCTTGCTGGGTTAATCCGTTTTCTTTTCTTAAACGTTTAAGCCTTGATTTAAAGTCTGGCATGAATAGCGCTCCTCCTTATTAAAACAGTATGCATTTAGTTAATTATACCATTGCAGTACAGGCTATCTAACTATGGGATATTTTAGCAATAAAGTTAACTTTTAGATGAAAAATCATTGACTGTTAACATGTAGTTAACTATACTAATCTATGTTGTGTAAAACAAATAAGTTACAAAAATTTTAAGGGGTGTAAAAGATTTTGAAAAGATTTAAGGGAATTTCAACAATTTTAGGTGCTGCTTTTGTAGCAATGACATTAGTAGCATGTTCGAACTCTACTTCTAGTGAGCCAGCAGCAGAAGTAGAAGCTGCTGAATTAACGCATGTCATCACAGAGGAAGAAGTTCTGGAATTTCAACAAAGCTGGGGAGAAGGAATTGTACATATAGGAGAAGTATACAGCGAGGGTGGCGACTATGAAGCTGCTGCTACTGAACATATCGAACGATTTTATGGTTATGACATGAGTGAAGTTCTTTTCAAACCAACTTTAGCCAGAGAGGAACGTTTCCGTGGTACCTTTGAAAGTGCTTTATCTTATTTCATAGGTGGAGATATTGCCGAGGATAAAGGGTTTGCTATTACACCTTGGTCAGATGTACGTTGGGAAAATGAAGGGGTTTTAATTGAAGGAAATAAAGCTGTAAGTATGGGCGTGTATTATTTCACACCAGCTAATGGAGGAGAGCCTGTAGAAGTAGAATACACTTTCACTTTTAAAAAGAATACTGATGGCGACATGAAAATTGTCCTTCACAGCTCTCATTTACCGTTTAGTGCTGCTCAAGCAATCACAGAAGAGGAAGTATTAGAATTCCAGCAAAGCTGGGGAGAAGGAATTGTACATATCGGAGAAGTATACAGCGAGGGTGGCGATTATGAAGCCGCTGCTGTTGAGCATATCGAACGTTTCTATGGTTATGACATGGGCGAAGTTCTTTTCAAGCCAACTTTAGCTTTAGAAGTACGTCACCGTGGTACATTTGAAGAGGCTTTATCTTATTTCATCGGTGGAGATATTGCCGAGGATAAAGGGTTTGCTATTACACCTTGGTCAGATGTACGTTGGGAAAATGAAGGGGTTAAAATTGAAGGAAATAAGGCTGTAAGTATGGGCGTGTATTATTTCACACCAGCTAACGGAGGAGAACCTGTTGAAGTAGAATACTCTTTCGCTTATACAAGAAATACTGATGGCGACCTGAAAATTACTCTTCACAGCTCTCATCTGCCGTTTAGTAACTAATTAAATGGGGTCTGTCCCCCATTGCGTTAAAGCAGTGGGGGACAGACCCCGTTTTTTGTCGAAACATTTGTTGAACTTTAAGTGCTTTTTTGTGCTACCATATTAGAGGGAAATGTATAGGAAATTAGGAGGGTTAAAAAAGTTGGCTGTTAAGACAAAATTAGATGAAAAGGCATTACTAGACATCCTGCAATATGTTCATGATAAAGCTAGTAATGACTCTTCAATCGATACAAAAAAACTAGTAGACGATATTTCAGAGAGACTAAGGCCGTTTGTAAATGAAGTAGCAAAATAAACGTTAGTGATACTTAACAAATAATATTTACTAGAGGAAGCCTATAAAATATTGTTTGAAAAAGTATTTCTAAGAAGAAAGGGGTCTGTCCCCCACCGCTTTAAAGCAGTGGGGGGCAGACCCCTTTTATTTACTATTACTCAAAGCTCGGTGCAACGCGTTTTTGTGTGGCTTGCTCATATGAATAGGCTAATTCAATTAACCTCGCTTCACTGTATGCCATACCTGTAAACGTGACACCTACTGGCATACCTACATTCGAGTATCCAGCTGGTACTGTAATAGAAGGATAACCCGCCCTTGCAGGCATTCCAGCACCTCGGTTATTG
This sequence comes from Alkalihalobacterium elongatum, assembly GCF_019024285.1. Classification (GTDB taxonomy): domain Bacteria; phylum Bacillota; class Bacilli; order Bacillales; family Bacillaceae_F; genus Alkalihalobacterium; species Alkalihalobacterium elongatum. The sequence goes on along the minus strand of NZ_WMKZ01000020.1, from coordinate 8,431 downwards.
ATAAACAATAACGCGTCAAGATCGTGTTCTGCCATAACCACATCGATTCCTTCTGTTGCATTGTATCTATAGTCTTTTTCACGATGGTCTAAATACGTTGGATCTAGAGGGTCGTCGCTCATACCTTGAGCACGCTCTAAGTGAACTTGTCCAAAGCGCATCCTAACATCAGGATCCTGTTTATTAAACTCAATAACATCTGCTAATGATTTGACAGGTACATCATCTGAAACCTTGCTTAAATAAGCGTTTAAATCATGTTTGAAATCATGCCATAAAACAATTGAGCTGTGTGAAGATGGCGGTCTTGGAATCGTTACTTGTTCAATAATCGCCCCTTGTGCTTTCATCTCTTCAATGGCTTCTTCTAATATGCGTCTTTGTTCCACCTGAGCTTGACCATTACCACCTGCAAAGCTGTAATCAATACCAATTCTTGCTCCTTGTAAGCCATCTTTCTTTAGATGTGGTGTGTAATCAGTTAGTGATTTTCCTTCACTTGTTTTTGTAATTGGATCTGTTTCATCGATGCCTGTCAGCACTCCAAGTGTAATCGCTGCATCGGTTACTGTACGAGTCATTGGACCAGCAGTGTCTTGAGTGCTTGAAAGCGGGATAATTCCAGTTCGGCTTATTAACCCGACCGTTGGTTTGATGCCCACCAGAGAGTTTGCACTAGACGGGCTAAGAATGGAACCAGATGTTTCTGAACCAATCCCAACAAGAGCGAAGTTTGCGGCAATCCCTGCCCCAGTACCCGAGCTTGATCCACCAACACTTCCTGTTGCAAATGTATCTGGACCATATGGATGTAAAACTTGTCCACCTAAACCACTGTAACCACTAGGCGCACCTGTTGTCATGAAATAAGCCCACTCACTCATGTTAGCTTTTCCAAGAATTATCGCTCCTGCTTCTCTTAGTTGCTTAGCAACAAAGGAATCTTCAGTAGCATAGTTATCTTTAAGAGCAATTGTACCTGCCGTAGTTGGCATATTATCTTTTGAATCAATGTTATCTTTTAAAATGACAGGAATTCCATGCAATGGACCCTGATTTCCTTTTCCACGAATTTTGTCCATTTCAGCTGCGATTTCTAACGCTTCTGGATTAACCGAAATGATCGAATTAATTCCTGGACCGTTTTTATCATATTCTTCAATTCTATCTAAATACATTTGTACTAATTCTACCGATGTAATTCTGTTTGTTTGAAGTGCTCTTTGAACCTCGGCTATCGTTGTTTCTTCAATCTGAAAGCTTTGTAGTCCAGTAGCTTTCGCCGCAGTGGGGTTTTTCGATACAGCTTCTGCTGCTTTTGGATTTACTTTGTTAGCTAAGCCCTGTGGTGACTGGGCGAAAGCGGCCCCCATTGGCAAAAATATTCCCAATATGAACACGAATGTTACTACAACTATGCTTTTAATGCTGTTTTTAACCTTCATCGTTTTTTCTTCCACTCCCTCTACTTTTTTTATATTCTCTATTAACCTCCCATTAACTGGAATAACTAAAGGGTATCTTTCGGAGTCCGTAATTTCAAATGGATTGTGAGATTTGTTTACAAGGTTTTTGAAGGGGGTCTGTCCCCCGATGTGGTAAAGCATTAACGCGGTGGGGGTCAGACCCCATATTAGTAATTTTGAACTATATAGTTGGTAAATTATGTAGTAAAATGAAACTATGCTTAAGATTCTCTACCAAAAAGGGGAAATTATTATGTACTGTCCAAAGTGTGGTGTTCAATTAAACAAGGAAGCTAGATTTTGTTCAAGTTGTGGTAATAAACGAAAAAGAAAGCCCTTTCTTCTAATAGTTTTAGTTTTAATACTTTTATCAGTGAGCGGGTTGGTGTTTGTTGAAGGGTCAAAGTTACTTCGAGATCATCAGTCAGCCAGTGAGGTACAGCCCGTTTCCGTTTCTTTAGACAAGGAACCACCACCTGTCGAAGAAGAAGCTCCACCCGTTATAAAAATAGAGCAACCGAAAGACGAAAATAAGGTTCGACAGCTTACAGACATTATTGCTGATGCCCAGCAAAATGTTTACACAATACACACCGTATTTGGTCAAGGATCAGGCTTTTTATACAATGATACTGGTATTGTCGTAACAAATGCACATGTCGTAGAGGGCAGTATTGATGTACTGGTAACCTCTATTAGTGGAACAGAGCATGCAGGGAAGGTCATTGGTTATTCAAATGAAACCGATGTCGCAATTCTTAAGGTAGAAGATTTTATTGGAAGGAAACCATCAAAAATTGAAGCTGAAAAACCATCATCCGTTGGTGAAGAAGTCATTGCACTCGGAAGTCCACTAGGCTACCAGAATACAGCGACAATGGGCTATATTACAGGTGTAGACCGAAACTTTTATATTGATAACTTTGTGTACTCAAATTTATACCAGACTTCTGCCCAGATTGCACCAGGGAGTAGCGGAGGCCCATTAGTATCACAGAAGACAGAAAGGATTATAGCAATTAACTCAGCGATAGATACAAGAGGCTCGTCCATTGGGTTTAGTATACCAATCTATACGGTACACCCACTGATTGAGTCATGGATTAAACAACCGATGTCAGAAGAGCAAATTTATGCGGAGTTCTATTATACTGACGGCCTCTTTTTCTATGACTATTTATGGGAATACATTGATAGCTGGTACTTTGACGGCGGAGATTATTCGGATAACTCTTCCTACTTTGAGTACTGGGATTTTGATTTTGAATACGATGATTACTATGATTGGGAATTTGATTATGACAACTATTATGAGTACGAGTACGGTACTGATTGGGACTGGGATTATGATTATGATGACTGGGATTTGGAGTACGATGAAGAATATGATGATTGGGAATACGACTTTGATGATGAGTATGATTTTGATGACGATGATTGGTGGTTCGAGGAAGAGTAAGATGGGGGTCTGACCCCCACCACTGTAAAGCAGTAACGCAGTGGGGGACAGACCCCTTAATAGGTCGCAGCAACAAAGGTATTTGCAATATGCTCGGTAATCGGACCATATCGTGCTTGTTTACTCGCAGGGTAACTAATAATAAACGTATTAAACGTACTATCGTTAAAGAAGAACTTCTTATATACAATCGTCCCGTTTTGATTATAGGAGATCACATACCAATCTTCTGTCATCCTTTGATAACCAATCGACCCAGAAATCCTATTTAAATCATCATAATAATAAGTTTCGATCGTTTCGTCCATATCAATGACATTTGTATGGCCGCCAAAGGCTACGACTTCAAGCTCATCGTTGTAAAACCTTCTACCATCATCGTTTGTTGGGGGAGGTGCCATCGTTAAATCACTCGGATATTGAATCGAAAAGCCAAACCGTTCATTTTTATAAGTCTGATAAGAAACTTGTTTTTTCCTAGCTTCTTCTTGTTTCTTCGCTTCCTCCTGCTTTAAAGCCTCCTCTTTTTTCTTTTGCTCTGCTTCTTCCTTTTCCTTTAAAAAGCTTTCGAGCTGTTCTTTTAACTTTGTTACATCAGCTTGATAGGCTGCTAGAATGTCATTTGAGCGAATGGTTTCCTCTAAAAGCTGTATCTTTCTTTTGATCTCATTATAATTTTCCTTGAAGCTAAGACCTTTAACTTGTTCTAGCTTTTCTTCAAAATTAGTGACTATTTCTTTTTTTGCTTGAATTTGTTCCTCTAGTTTTTTTGCTTCCTCCTGAAGTGATTTCAACCCGTTTTCTTGGTTGATCACAACCGAAAGAGATTGTAGTGCTTTTTCAAAATCCCCTTGTTCGGCTGCTTCCAAAGCATTGGCCATCTCTTTTGCCTGCTCATAGTATGCGGCAGCTTGTTCATCGTTGGCCTTCTCTTTCAAAGCTAATTCAAAATACAGTGCTGCCTTATGGTAATCTTTCTCTCCTAAGCTCTCAATCCCTTGATCCACCGCCTTTTGATACTCATTATTTGAGCATGCAAAGAGGGTGGTGAAAGCTAGCATAATAATTAATATAAGGAGTAATCGTTTTTTCATAGTTTTAGCTCTTTTCATATTTTATTGGGGTCTGTCCTCAACTGTGGTAAAGCATTAACGTGGTGGGGGACAGACCCCTTATAAGACTCGTTATAAATGTTTGGAAAGAACACAATATCCGCTTGTTCATATCTGTAAAAAGGATTTATTTGATCCCAGCCCTCTCCCATAGTCCTACTAGGTAATTTTTCATTCTCCGAATTTTTTGCTATTGTACAAACATAAAAATACTTATCTAATAATTCATAGATCATATAATATGTGAGTTGATCGTGGATTGCTGCCCTTGTTATAACCGAGATGTAGATGTTCTTTGGAACCATATGTTCATAAATTAGCTTATTACTTGTCTCCCCAGATTCGATAATTTCGACGGCTTTTTGAGTAATAAAATCAGAAATACTATGTTTCTTAGAATCTAAGTTCTTCTGTCGATAAAAACTTTCCGTAAGAAAATAGAGGTCTTCTCCTGTACCTTTTGTAAAATGGTATTTTCGCAGCCCGTCATCTTTGATCTCCTTTTTTAACAAAAGTGCGTTATATAAATTTTCTGTTAGAAAATGAATAAGCTCTTTCCTGAACGGGGAGTCCCTTAACCTATGGTTATCCATTTCTTTATTGGGCGGTTGTGTTTTAATATTTTCTTTCTTGTTATTATGAGGCTTTATGTTTATATCTACAATTGCCTTATTTCTGTTTTCTTTAGGAGAGTTTACTAGTTTTGAGTCTTTTTGGTTGTATCCCTTTTTTATACGGTTCCATTGCTCTGACCTTGTCACTGCATAGCCTATGGCTTTCTTTACTGCAGGTTCGGAATACGTTGTAAGGACATCATTATAGTACATTGATTCTTTGAAGAGATCGACCAAGTCAGCAGTAGTATAAACAATCCCATCTTCAACAACCTGTCCTAAATCATTTATAAAAAGCAAAGTTTGTTCATTTAAATTATAGGAACTTTTCACAGGGTGCCTTACACTCCTTTTCTACTTCTTTTTAGCTATCTCAAGCCATCATAGACCTACTTTTATATACCAACTTTCCACTAGCTACAACTGCAATTTCCCCTTGTTCGCTCAATCTCCTCTGAAACGAGTAACTGACCCATCTGTTTTAGAATACTGATATAAAAATATTAGCATAGGTCTATATACTTACCTTAGCGAAAATTGTCGAAATTGAGAAATATTACTTTCAAGAGATTGCATATTCTAGCACACATTAGGATAAAGTATTAAACGCAGTGGGGGACAGACTCCGCTGCTCTTGAATTAAAGGATTCCTTACTCTTGACGTGAATTAATAGAAGGATATTTACTAATTTATTGAGGAGGGAGAGAAACATATGAGCATTGTTATGATGGTAGCATATCGTCCAGTAATTAGAAGAATATAGATAGTAGGGGTGAGTGGGTTTCATACTACCAAAACATATATTAGGCTTAAGTATGGTGGAGAGTCAGATTGTATATAGAGTAGATTTGTATGAATGTTTCAAAGAATGGTTTAATTTAGTAGAGTAATAAGTTATAATTATTTTACACTCATAGCTTAACTGGTTAAAGCACACTTACTTAAGTGAGATGCGGGTTCAAGCCCCGCTGAGCCGATGAAATATTCAATTATGTTTTTTGGGCTCAGCGTAGCTTTTATTAATCATTTGAATTGAATTTCTCTGGATATTGTTTTTTAAGATCGTCGTATATTTGACGATCTATTTTTATTTTATTTAGTAATTTAGCTTGTTTTAGCTTTTCTAAATCTAAATTTTTAACATTTTTAAAATTAGCATGTGATAAATTAGCACCAATAAAATTAATATGTTCAAGGCTAGCACCTCTAAAGTCAGCGTTTTTTAAGTTTGAGTCTGAAAAATCACACTTATATAAGTCACAATTTTTAAAGATAACTCCCTTAGCTTTACTATTGGAAAAATGCCCATTACGAAGATTGCAATTAATGAAATTTACATTAGATAACTTTGCTTCTTTAAAAATAGCTCCTTTAAAATTGCATTCCTCTAGGGTACTATTCTTTAATGTACAGTTGAAAAATCTGGCACCCATTAGTTTACTGTTGTTTAGATTAATTTGGCTTAAACTAGTTTCATTAAAACATATCTTACTTAAATTAATGTTCTTACAACCTAAGTTTATTAGCTTCTTAAGTGTTATTACATTCATTAATGCTACATGTTGACCTTCTTGTTCTCTGTTGATTTCTAACAATTCTTTATTTATTTTAACTTCTGTATTCCGTTGCATTTTACTGCTTTGCTTATTAATCAATATAACTACAATAAAACTAAAAACTAAAAAATCAATAATACTAGAATTTAGATTTATCAATAATCCTATCCAAGAATCCTCACTATTATAAATCCCAAAACTCTTTGATTGTGGGAATTCATAGAAGTAAACTGATGCTAAAATAACAAATACTGAATATAAGAATACAACTAATAACACACTCCAGTAATCTATGAATAGGTTTTTCATATTCTATACCCCATTTTGATCTTAAATTTAATTGCAGCTATGTACCTGAAATAATCTCTATTAACGCAGTGGGGGTCAGACCCCCTTTTAGACCCCTTTTTATAAATTGCAATGGTCTTCTGAACTTCAATAATCATTGTGTTGATCTATGCACTCTTACTTTTTGTATAGTAAGCATGAAATGTTAGAAATAGTGTTTTCTTTGCCCGCTTATCAAACTGCCTACTGCGGTCAAATAGCAATATACAGATGCCTATAGAAAGAAGCGCAAGTAAAACTACAAAAAATGAGTTAAATCGTTCAGGAAAAATCCAAACATATCCAAATACTGGATGGAGTATTAGTACAAAGAATGTTAAACAAAATAATACTGCTAGAGAACCAAAGTAGTCTGAAATTGCAACAAATAACTTATTATCCACCTTTCCACCTAGGGCATTTAAGGCTGAACTTGCTAATGTTCTTGTTTCATCTTTTGGATCTTCATTAAGACCATAGTATTCTTTAATAGAGCTTATAACTTCGCTTCTCAAATGTTTATCTTCAATATTTTCAATACTTGTATCCCCATTATAAACACACAAGTGTAAAAATTTCTGAAATGTTGTTTGAATAACACTACCAGAAATATAGGCACAGACAAGCCCTAACACTATATATCCGATATTCCAATCTATATTACTAAAAACTTCCCAAAGTCTTTGATTAGTTAATAATAAAATTCCTAAAACACCAAACCCAGGTATCAATATTCCAACAAAATCGTAAAAACTTAATTTAATATTTTCCATTAAACATCACTACCCTTAACCTTTTTTATAGTCCAACTACATTACTTGTTAAATCTGCTAATTTATGAAAATTGTAACATTTTGTAATTTGTAGTACTATTATAGCAAACTTGAGGTTGTGTGTATCGGAAAAATAGGTTAATAGACTCATTTTGTGGGGGGAACACTGAAGTTTTTTTGGTGATAGAGCTGTACGTATGAAACATATGGAAATATATATGAGGAAGAGTGAACAAATTGTCTAATAGATTTTATGAATCTCGAGATTTGTTTAATAATGGGGAGTTGTATTTAATAATTTAAACGGACTAAATGAGAGAACAAGTGCCGAATCTAAGATAACAATTATAGGTCACTTAGATGACTTTACTAAGTCGACGCTATTTAAAAATTATGATCGTATTGCTGAAAATTTAAAGGTATACCCTACGATCACAATTTACCCTAGAGGACATGAACTAGATGGTGGTATGGGTGGGTTTTATTACGCAGATAGAAACCATATTGATATGATTGATCATTACTATTTAATATCAATTTTATCACACGAAATGAGGCACGCTTTCCAGTATATTTACTATCCTGATTTATATTACGCTACTGAATATGGAACGGCTAGAGAATATTTAGATTGCTATATTGAACGTGATGCGAGAGGATATTCACTGGATTATTGCGTAGCCAGAGAGTATTGGGAGGAAGCTGATTTTATTAGAGAGGACGAAGAACAGTTAGAATTAGTGATACAAAAGAGATTATCAGCTAAATCAAGAGGAATAAGTGAACGGTTCTTTCGTTTAAATCCTGCTGAAGCAACCACAGTGTCTCGTGACTACCATGTGCAAAAGAGTTCTACTTCTAATGATCCCCAGACTGATGGTGGAGATAAAGTGGTGGTCTTTAAAAAGAAGAAAAGGATCTGGAGTTCTTTGGTAGATACCGTTCGTAGGGTAGTAAGGTTGGGGCTCACACTTATTGTAGGCCTCTTTCTGTTAAGTTTACTTTTTTTTATATATACATAGGGGTCTGTCCCACTGGCGTTGCACGCCTTTAAAATAGTTCCATTTTTTCAAAAAATAGTATTTACAGACATAAAAAAAACTCCTATCGTAGAAGTTGTTGA
>NZ_WMKZ01000001.1 GCF_019024285.1 Alkalihalobacterium elongatum | reverse complement strand
AAGAAAAGCGAAAGTGCCCGTTTAGCGACGTACGGACTGGAGCCCACCGTATGAGATAAAGGAAACACGGCGACCGTAAGTAAGCCGATGTTGACTTATCGTAAGGAGGGGAGCGAAGTCTCGGAAGTCGTTGGGCGCTGTAGCTAGACAAAGAAAAGCGAAAGTGCCCGTTTAGCGACGTACGGACTGGAGCCCACCGTATGAGATAAAGGAAACACGGCGACCGTAAGTAAGCCGATGTTGACTTATCGTAAGGAGGGGAGCGAAGTCTCGGAAGTCGTTGGGCGCTGTAGCTAGACATCTTTGAATTTGATACGATCTTTTAAAAGGGGGATGTGCTTGTGCTTAAGGATAACTTAACGATAGTTCACCAAGAGAAAATTGCAGACCAAATATTTGAGTTAGTAATTGAAGGTGAACTCGTTTCGAATATGACAACACCAGGTCAATTTGTACATGTGAAAGTTGACCGTGGAATTGATCCTCTGTTACGTCGGCCAATTAGTATTTGTAACGTCGATCTAAATAAAAAACAGCTTACGATGTTATATCGTGCTGGTGGGAAAGGAACGTCACTCTTATCTGAACGTGTAAAAGGGGAACTTGTTGATGTCATGGGACCCCTTGGCACAGGCTTTCCTGTTGAAGAAGCCAAAGAAGGAGAAGTAGCATTATTAGTAGGTGGGGGTATTGGTGTCCCTCCACTGTACTACCTCTCACAGCAACTGAAAGCAAGAGGTGTAAAAGTCGTTCACGTCCTTGGGTTTGCTTCAGCAAAAGATGTTTTTTATGAAGAAAAATTTGCAAAGCTTGGGGATACGTATGTTGCAACAGTTGATGGCACACATGGTTCAAAAGGATTTGTGACTGATGTGATTGAGCAAGAAGCTCTTAATTTTGATGTGTTATATTCCTGTGGGCCTAACCCTATGTTGAAAGCATTAGAAGATCGCTTTCATGACAGACGAGCGTATTTATCTCTTGAAGAGCGAATGGGCTGCGGAATTGGTGCATGCCTAGCCTGTGTATGTCATCTTCAAGACGATCCAACAGGTACTTCATATAAAAAGATATGTACAGACGGTCCTGTATTCCCAATCGGAGAGGTGATACTATGAGCCGTTTACAAATAGAACTACCAGGATTATCTATGAAAAATCCAATTATGCCAGCTTCAGGCTGTTTTGGATTTGGAAAAGAGTATGCGAAGTTTTACGATTTAAGTAAGCTCGGTGCGATCGCAGTTAAAGCAACTACAGCTGAACCACGCTACGGAAATCCAACACCACGTGTTGCCGAAACAGCAGCAGGAATGCTAAATGCAATAGGACTACAAAACCCTGGCCTTGAAAAAGTGGTAAACGAGGAATTACCGTGGCTAGAAAAGTATGATGTGCCTATTATTGCGAATGTAGCTGGATCGGAAATGGAAGATTATATTGAAGTAGCAGAACGTGTATCTAAAGCACCTAATGTGTCTGCATTAGAGTTGAATATTTCATGTCCAAACGTTAAAAAAGGCGGAATTGCTTTCGGTACGATCCCAGAAGTAGCAGCAGAATTGACAAAAGAAGTGAAACGAGTATCTTCGGTTCCAGTTTATGTGAAGTTGTCTCCTAATGTTGCTGATATTGTTGGAATGGCTAGAGCTGTGGAAGAAGCAGGTGCCGATGGACTATCCATGATTAATACATTATTAGGAATGCGGATTGATTTAAAATCAAGAAAACCGATCTTAGCCAATGGTGCAGGCGGACTTTCAGGACCAGCGGTAAAGCCGGTAGCGCTCCGTATGATCCATCAAGTAAGTCAAGCGGTTTCAATCCCGATTATCGGAATGGGCGGCATACAATCTGCTGAAGATGTAATTGAGTTTTTCTTAGCAGGTGCTGACGCAGTTGCGGTAGGTACAGCAAATTTCGTAGATCCATTTATCTGTCCAGACATTATTAATGCACTTCCTGCTTTGCTAGATCGGTTTGGAGTAGAACATATTTCAGAATTAACGGGAGGTAGCTGGAAATAATGAAAAGACCTGTTATTATTGCCTTAGACTTTTCCAGTGCCAACGAGGTAGAAGAGTTCTTAACAAAAATGCCTAACGAGTCGCTATTTTTAAAAGTAGGTATGGAGCTGTTTTACAGTTCAGGTACACAACTTATTCATAGTTTGAAAGAAAAAGGGCATCGTATCTTCTTAGATTTAAAATTACATGATATTCCGAATACTGTTGGACAAGGTATGAAAGCACTCGCACATTTAAATGTCGATATTGTAAATGTTCATGCTGCTGGTGGTTCAGAGATGATGAAACGAGCAATGGAAGGTTTACATGCAGGAACACCTTCTGGAATAGAGCGTCCAAAGCTTATCGCTGTCACGCAATTAACAAGTACGAGCGAACAAGTAATGCAACAAGAGCTTAGAATAAATGGAACAATGAAAGAAACGGTCAAAGCATATGCAAAGCTGGCTAAGGATAGTGGATTAGACGGGGTTGTTTCTTCACCACTAGAAGTACCACTCATTCATGAGTCTTGTGGAGAAAACTTCTTGACTGTGACACCTGGGATACGTTTAGCAGGAGATGCTGTAGGTGACCAAAAGCGTGTTACAACACCAAGTGATGCAAGAAAACTTGGAAGTTGGGGAATTGTTGTAGGAAGAAGTATTACTGCAAGCGAGGATCCGACGGCAGCTTATGAAAAAGTAGTAACTGAATGGGAGGAATGATCATGAGAGAACAAATCGCATCACACTTATTAGATATTAATGCTGTATATTTACGCCCAAATGATCCTTTTACTTGGAGTTCAGGGATGAAGTCTCCCATTTATTGTGATAATCGTTTAACACTTTCATACCCAACAATACGTAAAGATATTGCGAACGGTTTAAAGCAATTAATCGAGGTAAACTATGCGGATGTTAATGTAATTGCAGGAACTGCAACAGCAGGTATTCCTCACGCAGCATGGGTAAGTGATCTAATGGAAAAACCAATGGCTTATATTCGCAGCAAAGCAAAAGGTCACGGGAAAGGCAATCAAATTGAAGGAAAGATTGAAGCTGGGGATAAAGTTGTTATTGTCGAAGATCTAATTTCAACTGGCGGAAGTGTTATTACGGCTGCCGAAGCAGTCCGTGAAGTGGGTGGAATTGTAGTCGGAGTTGTCGCCATTTTTACATATGGTCTAGAAAAAGGTATCACTCAACTTGAACAAGCGGAACTACCTTTCCAAGTTCTCACAGATTATGAAACACTTCTTCAAGTGGCCCTAAAACGAAATGATATTAATGAAGAAGAAGTAACTAAACTAAAACAATGGCGTCAAAATCCATCATCAACAGATTGGATGAACGCCTAACAGTAGATAGCTAACTCTATATGAGTTAGCTTTTTTTTAGGCTGTGTTAAAGTGTGTTGTTGATGATAAATGTTTGGGATGTTCGTGATTAGTTCCTACCAAAATACTATTCAAATTTTATACATCATAGTAAAATAATTAAAGTATTCAGAAAAAATGAGGTGGGAAAACGAATGAGAAAAATGAATGGGGAAGAATTTAATCCATTAGTACCTTTTTTTGATGCGATGGCATGTACAAGCTGGTTAGGAGCTGTACACGATCAATTAAAACAAGTAACAGGAAGTTGGACAGGTAAACGTGTATTAGATGTTGGCTGTGGGACTGGGCGCTTATTAATAAGAGGAGTAGAGGAAGCTGACCACGTTGTAGGAATCGACATCTCTGAAGGAATGATTGAAGCAGCGAATGAATTATACAAAGAAAAGAGAATTAATGATAAAGCAACCTTTCAAGTAGGTGATGCGTATGAATTATCATTTACGGATGATGAATTTGACATAGCCATCTCTACTTGTGTTCTTTTTCTGTTACCAGAGCCAGATAGAGGAATGAAAGAGATGTTACGTGTTGTGAAAGCCGGTGGCATGATCGTTATGTTAAACCCTTCTGAACAAATGAATCAACAGGCTGCTGCAGATTATTGCAAGAAACATAATATTACACAATTTGAGGAAACTACTTTGTTAAAGTGGTCAAATATCTCTACGTTAAGACATCGTTATAATTCAGAAGAACTTTCTGATTTTTTAACGGAGTGTGGAGCAACAGAGGTTGAGCATTATCCCGTTGTTGATGGTTTAGCATTAATTACCATCTGTAAGCTATAAGCACACTATTTATAAAATAAAAAGGACAGTCCACTTAAATTGAACTGCACCCCAATTGTTAGACACATCTAACAATTGGGGTGTGTTTTTTTTTAAGCTCGTATTCCTATTTCCTTAATTTCAATACTAAATCTTCATCAGGAGTGACATATAAAGTCGTCTGGTTGTCATATATAACAAAGCCAGGTTTGGAGCCGTTTGGTTTTTTGACATGGCGTATTTTCGTGTAATCCACGGGGACACCGCTTGATTGTCTAGCTTTACTATAATAGGCAGCTATTGTTGCAGCTTCTGTCAACGTTGTTTCGTCTGGGTCTGTATGGCGAATGACAACGTGTGAACCAGGAATATCCTTCGTATGAAGCCATATTTCATCTTGGCGGGCAAAACGATTTGTGAGGTATTCGTTTTGTTTATTGTTTTTACCAACATAAAATTCTACACCTTTTGAGGATAGGTAGGATTCTAATTGTGGCTTTACGGTTTTTTTCTTTTTCTTACTATCTTTTTGGCGACGTCTCACGTAACCTTCTTCAATTAGTTCCTCACGAATTTCTTCAACATCTTTTGGAGATGCAGATTCCATTTGCTGAATTAATTGATCTAAATATTGAATTTCTTGTTTAGCTTTTTCGATTTGTTCCTCAACAACTGAAACTGAATTTTTTGCCTTATTATATTTGCGGAAGTAGTTTTGAGCATTGTCCGAAGGTGATTTTTGAGGGTCTAATGTAATGGTTACTGTTCCACCATTTTCGTCATAATAATCGATGACCTCAACTTGTTTATCACCCCGTTTAACTAAGTGTAGATTAGCTGTTAACAACTCGCCGAAACGTTGATAAGTTTTTGCTTTTTCTGCATCCACTAATGTTTTTTCAAGCTTTTTAATTTTCTTCTCATTTTTTTGAAGCTCATTTCGAAGGAATCTTTCTAAGTCATGTGCTTGTTGTTTTACACGATCACGCTCTCCTTTTCCATAAAAGAAGCGGTCTAGTAGTTCACTTACCGTCGAAAAATAACGTATTTCTCCTTCTAAATGAGTGAGTGAAAAGAGAGAGAATGTCTCTTTATTTTCGCCAATAACCATTTGTGGCTCAAATTGAAAAGCTTTTAAAGGAGTAATTACTTCAAAAAAAGCAGTTGCGATTGCTTTTTGTTGTGAAAACTTAGCACGATGAACAATTTCTTTAGTCACTTGTGGTGAAATTCCTGAAAAAGCTTCGAGAAGTTGTTTATCTAACTTTCCTGAATTAAAATCGATTTTTCGAAGTAAACCTTCCTCTTCTATCGTAAATGGATCTGTTTTTCCTTGTTCTGGTGGAAACTCATAGATATGGCCAGGTAATACGGTTCTTACACTACTTTGCGATGGAGAAATATGTTTAATACTATCGATAATTTTTTTAGTTTTTTTATCGATCAGTGTAATGTTACTATGCCGCCCCATAATCTCAATAATTAAGGATTTATATGTAGTGTCTCCGAGTTCATCTTTCCCTTTAATATCAAGCGTAATAATTCGTTCCATTTCTGTCTGTTCGATCTTTTCAATAAAACTGCCTTCTAAATGTTTGCGTAAAAGCATACAAAACATCGGCGGTTCTGGTGGATTATCATATTTTTCTGTTGTTAAATGTACTCGCGCAAACGAAGGATTTGCTGATAAAAGTAAGGAATAATTTAATCCTTTAGCACGGATCGATAACAATAGCTCTGTTTTATAAGGTTGATAGACCCGAGAAATCCTCCCCGTTTCTAGTTTTTCTTGTAATTCATTTGTTATTGCTCTAGTCATTAGTCCATCAAATGACATGCGTTCACCAACTTCCTCATCATTCTCTTTAACTTTCATTAAGTTATTTATTAATAAAGTTATATTTATTATGTCATTACAATCATCAGTATAGCATTTTTTAGGACGTGCCTGAATAAGATGCTTGTATAAAGTGTACAAGATGTGGGGTGTCTTCATGAAATGGTATGAGATGGAGGTAAATGAGGTTGAAAGATCAACAGGTACAAACGGTACAAAAGGTTTGTCGGATAAGGAGGCACAAAAACGGCTAAAGCAATACGGAGAAAATAAGTTAGATGAAGGTGAGAAACCTTCGGCACTATTAGTGTTTTTAGGGCAGTTTAAAGATTTTATGGTACTCGTCCTGCTAGCAGCAACACTCATTTCTGGCTTACTAGGTGAATACATCGATGCGATTACAATTATGATAATTATTTTATTAAATGGTGTATTAGGATTCGTTCAAGAGCGTAAAGCTGAAAAGTCATTAACTGCTTTAAAGGAACTATCTGCTCCGCAACTAGTCGTCCTTCGAAATGGAGAGTGGACGAAAATTCCTTCAAGTATGGCCGTTGTCGGTGATATTGTTAAGGTTACAAGTGGTGACAGAATTGGAGCGGATATGCGCTTGTTACAAGTGAATGGTCTCCAAATAGAAGAATCGTCACTAACGGGTGAATCGGTTCCTGTCCAAAAAAGTGAACAGGTCTTAAAAGGTGAGGACCTTGAACTTGGTGATCAAGCAAATATGGCATTTATGGGAACATTAGTGACACAAGGAAATGGGATTGGTGTTATTATTGCAACAGGAATGAAGACTGAAATGGGGAAGATTGCTCATTTGCTTCAATCGACAGAAACGTTAGTAACACCATTGCAACGGAAACTTGAGCAATTAGGTAAGATATTAATAGGAGTTGCATTACTCCTCACAGCTCTTGTCGTTTTAATTGGGGTATACCAAGGTCATGATGTTTATACAATGTTCCTTGCTGGGGTTTCCTTGGCGGTAGCTGCAATACCAGAAGGCTTACCAGCGATAGTTACTGTCGCATTAGCGTTAGGCGTTCAAAGGATGATTAAGCGAAAAGCTATTGTTCGTAAATTACCAGCAGTTGAAACACTAGGTTGTGCTTCAGTAATTTGTTCCGACAAAACAGGAACCTTAACACAAAATAAAATGACGGTTACCCATCTATGGATTGGTGGAAAAACGTGGCATGTTACAGGTACAGGTTATGAGCCAACAGGTGACTTTTTAGTTAATGGGGAAAAAGTAAATATTCAAAAAGAACGTGCTCTCCAACAAATGTTAGCATTTGGTCACTTATGTAACCATGCGAAAATTAATGAAAAAGCTGTTAAGGAAGGCTTACTAAAAAAGAAGAAAACAGAATATGTATTAGATGGTGATCCAACAGAAGGAGCACTTGTCGTTGCTGCAAATAAGGCAGGAATAACCTTAGATGCATTAAGAAAACAATTTACTATTATAAAAGAGTTTCCATTTGAGTCTACAAGGAAAATGATGACTGTTATCGTACAAGATAAAAATGGAAAAAGGTTTGCGGTAACAAAAGGAGCACCTGATGTAGTATTAGCTAATAGTAAAAATATCTTTTTTAATTCCCGGGAAGAAGCGTTGACAAATAGGAGTAGGACGTTAGTAGAAGATGCTATTACAGCTCTTGCCAGTCAAGCATTGCGAACAATAGCTATCGCTTACCGGCCACTAACGACATCTGATAAAATCGACTACCCTTTAGATGTGGAAAAAGATTTAACTTTCATTGGGCTTGAAGGAATGATTGATCCACCAAGACCAGAGGTCAGAGATTCAATTCGTGAGTGTCGTGAAGCGGGGATTAAAACGATAATGATTACTGGCGACCATGCAATCACTGCCCGTGCGATAGCAAAGCAATTAGATATTCTTCCTGAAAACGGAAAAGCTCTAGACGGACAAACGCTATCAAGAATTAGTGTTGAACAACTCGAAGAAATCGTTGATGATGTGTACGTATTTGCACGCGTTTCACCAGAACATAAACTCAAAATAGTTAAAGCCCTTCAAGCACGAGGTCATATTGTTGCGATGACAGGCGATGGCGTAAATGATGCACCTGCTATTAAAGCTGCAAATATTGGTATAGCGATGGGGATTACTGGTACAGATGTTGCTAAAGAAGCATCTTCTCTCATATTAAGTGATGATAATTTTGCAACGATAAAAGCAGCTATTAAAGAAGGACGCAATATATACGAAAATATTAGGAAATTTATCCGATATATGCTCGCTTCCAACGTTGGTGAGATCTTAGTTATGTTATTTGCGATGATATTAGGTTTACCATTACCACTTGTGGCGATCCAAATTCTATGGATAAATCTCGTAACTGATGGATTGCCAGCGATGGCATTAGGTATGGATAAAGCTGAAGGGGATGTGATGAAGCGTCCACCGCGAAGTCCTAATGAAGGGGTATTCGCGAGAGGTCTTGCATGGAAAATTGTAAGTAGAGGGTTTATGATTGGTGTTGTTACACTCGTTGCATTTATGGTTACATTAAACGCAAATCCTGATGACTTAACGAAGGCCCAAACAGTAGCGTTTGTTACACTCGTTATGGCCCAACTTATTCATGTATTTGACTGTCGAAGTGAGTATTCAGTGTATCATCGTAACCCATTTGAAAATATGTATCTAGTAGTTGCTGTTATCTCGTCTATATTACTCATGCTGGCTGTTATTTACTATCCACCACTTCAAACGGTATTCCATACGACGTTCATGGATGCACGTGATTGGCTTCTCATTCTTGGAATGGCTGCAATACCTACCGTCGTGCTAGGTGCAGGTCAACTGTTTGGTAGAAAACGATAAGATTTTTAACTTGCTATTTTAATAAAGTTTCGTTAGGCTGTTAAAGGTAACTTTTTACCTATAACGGCCTTTCTTTCCTTTTTAATGTTTATGGTGGTAAAATTAGATAGAATAGAAAAAGTGGATGTGATAAGATGATTACAAGTATGACAGGATACGGGCAAGCGGTCTTAGAAAATGAACGCTTTAAAGTTTCAGTTGAAATGCGTTCCTATAATCATCGTTTTTTTGAAGTAATGATTCGTATGCCTAGACAGCTTTTACCGATTGAAGAACAATTAAAGAAAGCCGTTCAAAAACAAGTGAACCGTGGTAAAGTCGATGTTTTTATTAACATAGAGGGTGAGGGTCTTGTAAAAAAACGGCTTGATGTCGATTGGGATTTATTTAACGAATATCTTTATACTGCAGATGAGATGAAAAAACGTGCAAATATAACAGGGCAGCCCTCAGTAGATGCATTACTACTTCACGAAAAAATTGTCAGTGTTCATGAGCAGGAACAAACAGATGAGGGACTATTTTCAATACTCACAAAAGCTACAGAGGAAGCAGCTAATAAACTTGTTGAAATGAGACAGCGAGAAGGGCAAACTTTATTTGTTGATTTGAAAACGAGAGTTGAAATCGTAAATAAATTAGCTAATGAGTTAACACAGTATGCTCCAAAAGTTGCTGAACACTATCGTACAAAATTACAAAAACGAGTTGAAGACTTTTTACAAGGTCAAGTCGAGTACGATGAAAATAGGCTATTAAATGAAGTAGCTTTTTTCGCAGATAAATCGAATGTTGATGAGGAATTAATTAGACTAGATTCCCATACGCTTCAATTCCTAAAAATTATTGAGGATGGTGGAGTCGTCGGCAGAAAACTTGATTTTCTTATCCAAGAGATGAATCGGGAAGTGAATACGATCGGTTCGAAAGCAAATGACATACATATTAGCCGACAAGTGGTAGAATTAAAGAGTGAAATTGAAAAAATTAAAGAACAAGTACAAAATATTGAATGATTTTATAGAAAAAGCCCCGTTCTTCGTATATAGTATTTTTAGGATGGGAAAAATATAGAGAGTGAGTTTCCTTGTTAACGATAAGACACCTAGTATAACCTTCTAAGATATGAAGGGTTATCTAAAATGTCCTATTTTTACTCCTCTCAAAAAGCGAGGGAGAAAAGATGAACATTAAGTTAATTAATATTGGCTTTGGTAACATCGTATCTGCAAATCGTATAATCTCAATTGTTAGTCCAGAGTCTGCACCAATAAAAAGAATTATTCAAGAAGCTAGAGAGCGAAATATGTTAATTGACGCAACATATGGTAGACGTACTCGAGCAGTAATAATTGCAGATAGTGACCATGTTATTCTAAGTGCAGTTCAGCCTGAAACGGTTGCACAGCGTCTTACGAACAAGGATGAAACAGAAGACGCTTAGATATACATATTTGAGCTACTCGGCTTTAGCCGAGTTTCTTTACACTTTTAACAAGGCTTGTCTTGGAAAGGGGAAGACAAGTTAAACGGAGGTATTTATGAAGAAGGAAAAAGGGCTGTTAATCGTTCTATCTGGTCCTGCTGGTGTTGGAAAAGGAACTGTTTGTTCAGCACTTCGTCAAGAGAACACAGACATTCAGTATTCTGTATCAGCAACGACACGCTCTCCTCGTGAAGGAGAGGTAGATGGCGTTAATTATTTCTTTAAATCTAGAGAAGAATTTGAAGGGATGATTAAAAACGATGATCTGTTAGAATGGGCTGAATACGTAGGGAATTACTACGGTACACCTATTGATTACGTTAGAAAAACGATCGACGAAGGTAATGACATCATATTGGAAATCGAAGTACAGGGTGCATTAAAAGTAAAAGAGCGTCTACCTGAAGGTGTGTTTATCTTTCTAATGCCACCAAGTTTGGCTGAATTAAGAAAGCGTATCGAAGGCCGTGGTACTGAAACTGTTGACGTGATTGATAAACGAATGACAGTTGCTAAAGAAGAAATTGATATGATGAAGAAATATGACTATGTCGTAGAAAATGACGAGGTTCAGTCAGCAGTAGATCGTATTAAGGCGATTGTAACAGCTGAACATTGTAAGCGAGAACGATTAATCGAGAAATACAAACAGTTAGTGGAGGTTGAATAATTTGCTTTATCCATCAATTGACTCATTATTAGATAAGTTAGACTCAAAATATACGCTAGTCACTGTTTCATCAAAACGAGCTCGTGAAATTAAAGAAGATGCTAAACGTGGCCCGCTTGTAGTTAAACCAGTTTCTCATAAGCCAGTAGGGGTTGCTTTAGAGGAAATCGTACAAGACCAACTTCAATATGAGCGCCTTGAAAAATAACAACCTATTCTTAAGATAGGTTGTTTTTTCATAGAAAATAACTAATTTTGTAAAAAAGACTTATATGGAGCTCCTGTTGCTCAAGCTTCGCTTCGGTCCAACAGCCGAGTCTGTAAGGTAAGGATTAGTTGTTGCCCTCTAGCTCTTGCCGCTAAACGGGCACTTACACTTTTCGAAATAGGGGGAAGAGGATATGTTAGATGGAAAGAAAATATTATTGTGTGTGACGGGTGGGGTCGCTGTATTTAAGGCAGCTGCATTAACGAGTAAGCTATCACAAGCAGGTGCTACTGTAAAAGTAATGATGACACATTCAGCAGAAAAATTCGTGACCCCGTTAACGTTTCAAACACTTTCGGGACAACCTGTTTACAATGATACTTTTGATGAAAAAGATCCAAGTGGTGTTGCACATATTGATTTAGCAGCTTGGCCAGATGTCATTCTGATTGCGCCAGCAACTGCTAATATGATTGGAAAATTAGCCAATGGAATTGCAGATGATATGATCTCAACAACCTTACTCGCAACAACAGCTCCAGTATTTATTGCACCAGCGATGAACGTACATATGTATAGCCATCCAGCCGTTAATAAAAACTTACAAACTTTAAATCAATTTGGGTATCACTTTATTGAACCTGATGAAGGTTACTTAGCCTGTGGTTATGTTGGTAAAGGACGATTAGCGGAACCTGAACAAATCATTGAAAAGTTAACACACTATTTTAAAAACCGCCTGTACCAACCTCTAGAAGGAAAGCAGCTTCTTATTACAGCTGGACCAACACAAGAAAAGATTGATCCTGTTCGTTATATTACAAACCACTCTTCAGGAAAAATGGGATATCAAGTTGCTGAAGTAGCTGCTGAACTTGGTGCTAAAGTTATTCTTGTGTCAGGTCCAACAAATCTTAATGCACCTAAAGGAGTTATGAGAATTAACGTAGAGTCAGCACAAGACATGTATGAAGCAGTTATGGAACACTTTCATTCGACTGATGTTGTTATTAAAACTGCTGCTGTTGCAGACTATCGTCCAAAAGTAGTTCATAGTGAAAAAATGAAGAAAAGGCCTGGAGATGCAGCTATAGAACTAGAACGAACAATAGATATATTAGCAACTCTTGGTGAGTTAAAAACACATCAGATATTGGTAGGGTTTGCTGCAGAAACGGAAAAAGTCGAAGAGTATGCCAAAGGGAAATTAGAGCGGAAAAACTTGGATATGATTGTAGCAAATAATATTACTGAAGCGGGTGCTGGGTTTAAGGGAGACACAAACCGAGTAACAATCTATAAGAAAGGTGGGGAAACAATCGAGCTTCCCATTATGACAAAAAGAGAAGTAGCCGAGCAAATCCTTAATGAATTGATTGATTTGCAGCAAGGAAGTTCTAGCGCATGATTGCTAAAGTAGTTGTAGATGTCCCTAGTGGACAAACTGACCGCCAGTTTGATTATAAAATTCCCAACCAATGGGTCCAAATTTTAGAAAAGGGAATGCGTGTTGTTGTTCCGTTTGGGCCGAGGTCTATACAAGGATTTGTTGTTGAAATCGTGGAAAGTTCATCTGTCGAAAAGTTAAAAGAAATTAAAGATATACTTGATGTGACACCTGTTTTAACAGAAGAACTACTTCAGTTAGGTAATTGGCTAACTGAACAAACGCTAGCGTATAAAATCTCTTCTTATCAAGTCATGCTGCCAGCAGCGTTAAAAACAAAAGTTGAAAAACAACTAATATGTATTGAACAGAAACGATTACCTCGTTCGCTTCAACCTTTTTTTGCTACACAGTCGTTAGTAAAATGGGACGATATTATTAAGTCTGAGCCAGGCTTAATAACATCAATAAAAGATGCGGTTAAGCAAGGAATACTTGAAGTGCAATATTCTGTAAAAGATAAAGGTAAAAAGCAAACTCACAGAATGATTGATTGTAATTTTTCAAAAGAGCAATTATCGGAGTTATTAGTAACTCTCCCTTCACGAGCAGAAAAACAAATTGCTCTTGTTCAATACTTTATAACTAATGAAGGAAAAGTTCCGTTAATTCGTTTAATTGAACTAACGCAAAGCAGTCGTTCTTCGATCAAAGCACTTGTTGATAAAGGCGTTCTCGTTGAAACAGAAGAAGAGTTTTATAGAGACCCATTTATTAATGAAACTTTTGAACAAACAAAACCTTTACCGTTAACTAATCAGCAGCAACAAGTAACAACACCTATCCTTAAATCAATAGAAGAAAAGGTTCATAAAACCTTTTTATTGCATGGGGTAACTGGTAGTGGGAAAACAGAGGTTTACCTACAAGTCATTGAGCGAGTCTTAGCTGAAGGAAAAGAAGCGATAGTACTTGTTCCTGAAATCTCTTTAACACCACAGATGGTTGATAGGTTTAAAGGAAGATTTGGCTCCCAAGTAGCGGTTCTTCATAGCGGTCTTTCATCAGGGGAAAAATATGATGAATGGCGCAAGATCCATCGTAAAGAAGTTCGTGTTGCAGTTGGGGCGAGATCAGCTATCTTTGCACCTTTTGAAAACTTAGGAATTATTATTATTGATGAAGAGCATGAAGGAAGTTACAAGCAAGAGGAAATGCCGAGATATCACGCAAGAGATGTAGCCATATTTAGAGGAAAGCATTATAACTGCCCTGTTGTCCTAGGAAGTGCGACCCCTTCTTTAGAAACATATGCTAGAGCAAAAGTAGGTAGGTATGTACTACTAACTTTGGGAGAAAGAGTAAATCAAGGACCAATGCCAACGGTTGAAGTGGTTGATATGCGAGAAGAATTAAGAGCAGGTAATCGTTCTATGTTTTCAAATGCCTTATTTGAGAAGATGAAAGACCGTTTAGAAAAAAATGAACAAATGGTTTTATTATTAAATCGACGTGGCTTTTCTACCTTTGTTATGTGCAGGGACTGTGGGTATGTAGCTACTTGTGAGCATTGCGATATATCGTTTACGTACCACAAGACCAATCATTCACTTAAGTGTCATTATTGTGGACACGAAGAACGAATGATTACAACTTGTCCGTCATGTTCAAGCGAGCATGTACGTTTCTTTGGAACAGGGACGCAACGGGTAGAAGAGGAATTAGGAAAAGTATTACCCGAAGCACGTGTTATTCGTATGGACGTTGATACGACAAGGAGAAAAGGTTCGCATCAGAAGCTATTAAAAGATTTTGGAGATGGAAAAGCCGATATTTTACTTGGTACACAAATGATTGCCAAAGGACTCGACTTCCCGAATATTACACTTGTAGGTGTACTTACAGCCGATACGATGCTTCATCTACCAGATTTCCGTTCCTCTGAAAGAACGTTTCAGTTACTTACGCAAGTAAGTGGAAGAGCAGGAAGACATAAGCTACCAGGTGAAGTAATTGTTCAAACGTATACGCCAGAACATTATAGTATTGAGCTTGTGAAAGAACATGACTATGTTCATTTTTTTCAGCGAGAAATGCTTATTAGAAAAAGTAGTGGTTATCCACCTTACTATCATATTGCACTTATTAATGTTTCTCATCAAGAGTTACCAAAGGTAATTCATGTAACAGAAAAGATTACTCATTTTCTTAAACAGCAATTATCGAGTGAAGCAAATATTTTAGGTCCAGTTGCTTCACCAATTGCGCGGTTAAAAGATAGATATCGCTATCAATGCATGATAAAATACAAAAATGAACCAGCGTTTGGAAAAATATTACGTGAAATTCAACAGCACTATAGCAGGGAAACTGCTCAAGGTAGTTTACAGATATCAATAGATATGAATCCGCAAATTTTTATGTAAAGTCGTTCAATAATCTTAGAAAGGTAGGCATTACTTAATGAAAATAGTTTTTATGGGAACTCCTGATTTTTCTGTCCCCGTATTGCGTCAATTGATTGAAGATGGATATGAGGTCGTAGGTGTCGTTACACAACCAGATCGTCCTAAAGGTAGAAAAAGAGTATTAACTCCTCCTCCAGTTAAAGTAGAAGCAGAAAAACATGGATTAACTATTCTGCAACCGGAAAAAATAAAAGAAAAAGAAGAGTTAAATAAAGTCCTTAATTTAGAGCCAGATTTGATTGTAACGGCAGCATTTGGACAAATATTACCAAAAGATCTATTAGAAGCACCAAAATATGGTTGTATTAATGTGCACGCTTCATTATTACCTAAATATCGAGGTGGGGCACCTATACATCAATCAATAATCGATGGTCAAAAGGAAACTGGAATTACGATTATGTATATGGTTGAAAAGCTAGATGCTGGTGACATTTTAACGCAAGTGGTTGTTCCGATTGAAGAGGAAGATCATGTCGGGTCATTACATAATACTTTAAGTGAAGCTGGGGCTAAGCTATTATCCCAAACCATTCCAGCCCTTATTCGCGGGGAAATTAAACCGCTCGTACAAAATGAACAAGAAGTTACTTATGCAAGGAATATTACGCGTGATCAAGAGAAAGTAGACTGGAAGAGACCAGGTGAAGATATTTATAATCAAATTCGTGGACTTCATCCATGGCCAGTTGCATTCACCACTTTTGTGGGACAGCCGATGAAAATTTGGTGGGGGCAGAAAACTTCCACAACTAAAAAAGAGGAACCTGGTACTGTAATAGCAGTAGTAGATGACGGCTTTATCGTAGCGACGGGCAATGATGTGGCTATTAAAGTGACAGATTTACAGCCAGCTGGGAAGAAACGAATGCTTGCCTCCCAATTTCTACGTGGTGCAGGCATTACAACAGGAGACAAACTAGGAGATTAGAATGAAACAAAAAACAATACGTGAGGTTGCACTAGATGTATTACTTCAAATAGAAAAAAATCAGGCCTATAGTAATCTGCTTTTAAACCAGACGGTAAAAAAAGCAAACTTAGATCCAAGAGATGTTGGACTATTAACTGAAATTGTATATGGAACAGTACAACGCCGTGATACTCTAGATTATTATTTGGAGCCTTTTATAAAAAGAGGGAAAAAAAAGCTAGATGACTGGGTTAGAGTTTTATTAAGGTTATCTATTTATCAAATGGTGTACCTAGATCGGGTGCCAGATCGAGCGATTGTACATGAAGCTGTAACCATTGCAAAACAAAGAGGTCACCAAGGGATTTCTGGGATGGTAAATGGCGTGTTACGAAATGTTAGAAGACAGGAGTTACGGTCTTTTGATGAGGTAAAGGATGATCTAACTCGATTAGCGATTGAAACAAGTCACCCTCTATGGTTAGTAAAACGTTTAGTTAAACAGTATGGGTACGATGAGGCTAAACAAATATGCATGACTAATTTAGAGCCACCACAAGTAACTGTTCGCGTTAATCGAACAAAGGCAACTATAGAAGAAGCAATTGAACTCTTAAAAGAAGAAGGGATAGATGCAATTCGTGGTCACCTTTCTAACGATGCACTCATCATACAAAAAGGTAATGTTACTCATACGAATGCATTCCAAGATGGTGTGATTACGATACAAGATGAAAGTTCTATGCTCGTAGCTAGAGCACTCAGTCCAAAAGAAGGCATGAATGTATTAGATTGTTGTGCAGCTCCTGGAGGAAAATCAACGCATTTAGCAGAGCAAATGAACGATCAAGGCAGAGTGGTCGCTCTTGATTTGCATGATCACAAAGTTAACCTAATAAATCAATTAAGTAAGCGTCTAGAATTAAAGTCAGTCGAAGGAAGGGCGATGGATGCACGACTTGCTAGTCAATCATTTGAAAAGGCCACTTTTGATGCAATCCTAGTTGACGCTCCATGTTCTGGCTTAGGTGTAATTCGTAGAAAACCAGATATAAAATGGACAAAGAGTGTCAAAGATATTGAGGGTATCCAAAAAATCCAAAAAGAAATTTTAACAGCTGTAGTACCTTTATTAAAAACAGGTGGAAGATTCGTTTATAGTACTTGTACAATTGACCGTACTGAAAATGAAGAAATGGTACAATGGTTTTTGGAAAACAACAAAGACTTTGAATTAGATGTCTCTTTAAACGAACGTTTACCTCAACATATATCTGAAAAAGCAGTATTTGGAGAAGGAAGTTTAACGATATTACCGCATCATTTTAATACAGATGGCTTTTTTATAACAGCTTTGATTAAACGATAATAAGGAATGAAGGAGCTCTTATGGAGGACAAAAATACTGAAACAAATTTAGTGCAAACAGAAAAGTTACCTTCAATATATTCGCTTCAGTTTACTGATTTAAAACAGTGGTTGAAAGAAAATAACGAACCTGATTTTAGAGCAGGACAAATTTATGAATGGCTTTATAGGAAACGAATTGACTCTTTTGAAAACATGTCGAATTTGTCAAAGGATTTACGTAGAAAACTGACGGAGCAGTTTAGTTTAACTACATTAAAAACAGTGACAAAACAAGAGTCTAGTGACGGTACAGTCAAATTTTTGTTTGAACTTCACGATGGATACTCAATTGAAACAGTTATTATGCGCCACAATTATGGAAACAGTGTTTGTGTAACTACTCAAGTTGGCTGTCGAATAGGTTGCACGTTTTGTGCTTCTACATTAGGTGGGCTTAAACGTAATTTAGAGGCTGGAGAAATTGTGGCACAAGTACTTGAGGCACAGCGTGCAATGGATGAAGTGGATGAACGAGTAAGTTCCGTAGTTGTTATGGGAATTGGTGAGCCGTTCGACAATTATGATGCGCTTGTTTCTTTTTTAAGAACGATTAACCATAATAAGGGACTTAATATAGGGGCTCGGCACATTACGGTTTCTACCAGCGGCATTGTCCCGTATATATATAAATTTGCAGATGAAGGGATGCAAATTAACTTTGCTATCTCCTTACACGCACCGAATACTGAATTACGCTCTAAACTCATGCCAATCAATCGAGCCTACTCATTAACAAAATTAATGGAATCGATTAATTATTATACTAATAAGACAGGACGTAGAGTGACTTTTGAGTATGGTTTATTTGGTGGAGTAAATGATCAAGACGAACATGCAGAAGAATTGGCTGACCTAATAAAAAATGTAAAATGTCATGTTAATTTAATACCAGTAAACTTTGTATTAGAAAGAGATTATAAGCGGACACCTAGAGATCAAATCTTTGCATTTGAAAACATCTTGAAAAATCGTGGAATTAATGTCACGATTCGAAGAGAGCAAGGACATGATATCGATGCTGCTTGTGGTCAGCTCCGTGCTAAGGAGCGTAAAGAGGAGACGAGGTGAGCAATAAATGAAGTTTGCTTTTAATTCAAATGTTGGTAAAGTGAGACCCCATAATGAAGATAGCGGGGGTATCTTTCAA
Organism: Alkalihalobacterium elongatum; assembly: GCF_019024285.1. Taxonomy (GTDB): domain Bacteria; phylum Bacillota; class Bacilli; order Bacillales; family Bacillaceae_F; genus Alkalihalobacterium; species Alkalihalobacterium elongatum. Next base: position 745,922 of record NZ_WMKZ01000001.1, on the reverse strand, counting down.
CATCCTAAAGGTCCAGTTATGGCAGTTGTTGCAGATGGGATGGGCGGGCATCAGGCAGGGGATGTTGCAAGCCAAATGACGAGTGATTTATTAAAAGAAAAATGGCTAAATACCCCTGTGATGTCAAAACCAACAGAAATTGAACAATGGATTAATGAAGCCATTCAATTAGTTAACGAGCGACTATTCTTACATGCAAAAGCAAATCGAGAATGTCAGGGGATGGGAACCACTGTTGTGTTAGCGGTTTGTACAGAGGAATTCGTTTCAATCGGTCATGTAGGAGATAGTCGGGGATATTTATTAAATAGCTGTGGCTTTCAGCAAAAGACATCTGACCATTCTTTGGTTAATGAGCTCGTTCGAACAGGCCAAATAACAGAAGAACAAGCGGAGCATCATCCCAGAAAAAACGTTTTGCTGCGAGCTCTTGGCACCGAACCAACGATAAAAATTGATGTTGAAACGATTGATTGGGAAGAAGATGATACCATCATCCTTTGTTCAGACGGTTTATCAAATAAAGTAAACGATAGTGAGATAGAGGAGTTACTACGATTAAGTAATAGTGTTAACGATAAAGTTGATAAACTAATTGATTTGGCCAATGATCGTGGAGGAGAAGATAATATAACCGTAGCGATTGTCCACTATTCTCATGATCGTCAGGAACAGGGGTGACGCTAATGATAGGTACACGTATTAACGGTCGTTATCATATTTTAGAAACAATTGGCGGCGGTGGAATGGCATATGTGTACAAAGCACGTGATGTTATCCTCGATCGAATCGTTGCCGTTAAAGTTTTACAGCCACAATTCTCAAGAGATGAGCAATTCATTAAGCGTTTTAGACGAGAAGCTCAGGCCGCTACTAGTCTAGCTCATCCTAATGTTGTTAGTATATTTGATGTCGGTGAGGAAGAAGATTTATATTATATCGTCATGGAATACGTAGAAGGTCCGACTTTAAAGGAACTTATCCAAGATCGTGGGGCCCTTTCCCTTGATGAAACCGTCGATATTATGACTCAAGTGACTTCGGCAATTGCACACGCACATGCTAATCAAATTGTCCATAGAGATATAAAACCACATAATATTTTAATAAGTAAAAGTGGGGAAGCAAAAGTAACAGACTTTGGAATTGCACGTGCAATGTCCAGTGCAACGATTACTCATACTAATTCTGTTATGGGTTCGGTCCATTATCTTTCACCAGAGCAAGCAAGAGGTGGAGTTGTTACGTATAAATCAGATATTTACTCTCTAGGGATTGTACTTTATGAAATGGTTACTGGACAAGTTCCATTCTCAGGAGATACTGCTGTTACAATTGCTTTAAAGCATTTACAAGATGAAGTGCCGTCTCCAAGGAAAATTAATCGTTTAATTCCACAAAGCCTTGAAAATATTATTCTACGTTCTACTACAAAAGATGCATTACATCGTTATGAAAGTGCAATTGAAATGGGAGAAGATCTAGAAACGTCATTAGATCCAGCTCGATCTAACGAGCCGAGGTTTGTTATTCCAACTGACGATGAAGATGTGACAAAGGCCATACCCATCATTAAACATAATGAAACAGTAAAAGATTTAGATGCGACAATTGAAGCTAAGCCACTTGTGGACAAATCATCGAACGAAGAGGTCAAAACAGAACAACCTAAAAAGAAAAAGAAGAACCGCTGGTTAACATTATTATTGGTTTTATTTTTCTTAATTATTGGGTCTGGAGTGGCGGCGTTTGCTCTCTTTCCAAGTCTCCTAAAAGTAGATGAAGTAGAAGTAATTAACGTCATTGGAGAAGATATAGAAGAAGCTGAGATACTTTTAACTGATCTTGGCTTGATTGTGGAACATGAAAGAGTACCTCATGATGAAGCACCAGAAAATCAAGTCATTCGACAAGATCCAGTTGGTGGTTCGATAGTAAAAGTTGGAAGTAAAGTAAGATTAATTGTCAGTGAAGGCCAAGAGAGGTTTGAGATGCCTGAAGTGATTGGTATGCAAAGGGAGCGGGCTGAACGAATTCTCCGTGATTTTGAAAAAATTGAATTTGCAGAGCGTGAATCTGATGAAACACCAGGTGTTATTCTTACCCAGGTACCAGAACCTGGAGTTCACGTGATCGTGGAAGAAACTACTGTTTACTTAACGTACAGTGTTGAAAAAATGGTTACCTTAAACAATTTGCGCGGATTGACAGAACGAGAGGCATATAATTATTTAGATAGTGAAGGTTTATTATCTAAAGTCACATATCAACACTCTAACGATGTACCTAAAGATCAAGTAATCTCTCAATCACCAAATGCATTTTCACAAGTAAAGAAAGGTACTGAAGTTGCTCTGACGATTTCTAAAGGACCAGAACCAAAAAAACCTGAAGAAACAAGAGAAGAGGAAAGAAAACCTGAACAAGAGCCGAGAAAAACAATAGAGAGTGCTCTACCTCTTCAAGTAGATGAGGGTGATGATCCACATATTCTTATTCGTTATAAAGATGCTACGACAGAAACCGAAAAAGTCTTTTTCGACGAAAGAATATTAGAGACGAAAACTCTCCGGATTCCGATAGTCGTAACTCCACGTAAAGATGGGTATTATAAACTGTATATTAATGGAGAACTCTATGATACATATGAGTTCAAATACACAAACCAATAAAGTAATAAAAAAAGAGGCTGTTCTTATCAAAGAGTCAACAGCCTCAATAATCAGGAGGATTTAATGCCAGAAGGAAGAATAGTCAAAGCCTTGAGTGGCTTCTATTATGTCCATAATGAGGATGGTATGTTTCAATGTCGTGGTCGAGGGGTTTTTCGTAATCAAAATATTAAACCACTCGTAGGTGATTTTGTCCATTTTGAAGCTGAAAATCGTACAGATGGATATATCCTTGATATACATGATCGGGAAAATGAAATGATTCGACCGCCAATTTCAAATGTCGATCAAGCCATTTTAGTTTTTTCGGCATTGGAGCCAAATTTTAGTCCGCTCTTATTAAATCGCTTTTTAGTACATATTGAAGCTCATTATATTGAACCAATTATCTGTATAAGTAAAGTTGATTTATTAGACGAAGCTAAACAACGGATTATTGAGAAGTACAAAGAAGACTATGAAGCCATCGGATATACAGTTATTCTTACATCAATTGAAACAAAAGCAGGAATTGAAACATTAATGCCTTATTTAAAAGATAAGGTAACTGTTATAGCAGGTCAATCAGGAGTAGGAAAATCATCTTTACTCAATACGCTGCACCCAGAGTTAGATATTGAAACAAATAAAATATCAACTCATTTAGGTCGTGGAAAACATACGACTAGGCATGTAGAATTATTAGCAGTGGGTGAAGGCTTAGTTGCTGATACACCTGGTTTTAGCTCGTTGGATTTTGTTGATATTGAAGCAGAGGATTTATCACTTTACTTTCCAGAGATGAAGGAAAGGCTTGCGGATTGTAAGTTTCGAGGGTGTACACATACGAGTGAGCCTAAATGTGCAATTAAAGCAGCTGTTGATGCTGAAGAAATATTATCTTATCGTTATGAACACTATTTACAATTTTTAGAGGAAATAAAAAGCCAAAAGCGGAGGTACTAGTTATGATAAAGATAGCCCCATCCATTTTATCAGCAGATTTTTCAAAGTTAGGTGAAGAGATAAGCGATGTAGAACAAGGTGGAGCAGATTACATACATGTTGACGTCATGGATGGTCACTTTGTGCCGAATATTACGATTGGACCGCTAATTGTCGAAGCGATTCGGCCAGTTACTAAACTACCACTAGATGTTCATTTAATGATTGAAAATCCTGATCTCTACATTCCACAGTTTGCAAAAGCTGGAGCGGATATTATTACAGTTCATGTTGAAGCCTGCCCACACCTCCATCGGACGGTTCATCTCATTAAAGAACAGGGTGTAAAGGCTGGAGTAGTATTAAATCCAGCAACACCAGTTGATACCATTCAACACGTAATAGACGACGTTGATATGGTTCTGTTAATGACTGTTAACCCTGGATTTGGTGGTCAAAAGTTTATTAATAGTGTCTTACCAAAAATTACAGCGGTTTCTGAAATGGCAAAGTCAAAAAAGCTTAATATTGATATCGAGGTAGACGGTGGGGTAAATGAAGAAACGGCACAATTATGTATTGAAGCTGGTGCAAATGTACTTGTAGCAGGATCAGCCGTTTATAGCAAAAAAGATCGTGCCGCGGCAATTGGCGCAATTAGAGGATAATTCCTACCTTAACTACTGAATAGCTGCCTTATTAATGTGACTTTGTAAAGTTTGTTTGTCCAATTTTTATAAACCAAGTTGCATATCAATGATAATTTTGCATATGAATGATTGTAGGATAGATAGAAAGGGTAGAACTCATATAGTTCTCACATGAAAAAAATGGGTACTATTTTGTCAGTGATGAATATACTAGTATAAATGAGCATTCTTCATGTCATCATCCTTCATTTATTCGTAAGTCGGTGGCAATTCATGTTGAGGAGGAGGAGCTATGAAATTTTATACGATCAAGCTGCCTAAGTTCATTGGCGGGTTTGTAAGAGCAATTCTAGGTTCATTTAAAAAAAATTAATTATCCAATAATGCACCGTAACTGCCCAAAGACGGTGCATTATTTGGTTAGAAAGAAAAGCATTTTACTTAGTGTGGTTTAAAAAACCTTTTCTTTCTTGATTTTAGTTAAATTTGAATATTTAGGAAATTGTTTTTAAAAACCAAAAAACAAGAGGTCGACAGTTGTCAGCCTCTTGTTTCTTAAACGAAGCATGAAATAACTTCGTTTCGTCTACACTTATAGTAGACTTGTCTTATACGCGCTCTACTTTACCAGACTTTAACGCACGAGCAGAAACATAAACTCGTTTTGGTTTACCGTCAACTAAAATGCGAACTTTTTGAACGTTTGCGCCCCATTTGCGCTTAGTTTTATTCATCGCGTGTGAACGCTGGTTTCCTGTGCGTGCTTTTCTACCAGTAATATAACATTTACGTGCCATTATATACGCACCTCCTTAAACCCAATTAATCCAATCGAATCAGCTGTCTGTTCGATTTTTAATTCATACTCGAATATCTTAGCATAGGGATTTTTAGAATGCAACAGTTTCCAACAATTTTTATCAAGTAATGATGCTTGACAGTAAATGTGATAGAGTTAGCTTTCAAAATTGGATATAGTATAGTAAAATGACGATACCCAAACAATTTATAAAAGGGGGAGACTGTAATGCCTGTAGAATTAAAAACGCAAATGGGAATTATTGATGTTTCTAAAGACGTAGTAGCAACTATCGCTGGTGGAGCTGCTGTCGATTGTTATGGAATTGTAGGCATGGCATCACAAAAGCAACTTAAAGATGGGTTAAGTGAGATCTTAGGTAAAGAGAACTTTCAACGTGGTGTAGTCATTCGAGAAGAAGGCGATAAAATCCATATCGATATGTACATCATTGTAAGTTATGGTACAAAAATTTCTGAAGTAGCTCATAACGTACAAACGAAAGTTAAATATCAACTAGAGAAAATGTTAGGTTTGGTTGTAGACTCAGTGAACATTTTTGTTCAAGGGGTGCGTGTAATCAACCCTTAAGTGAGTTAGGAGGAAAGATTTGTGTCAGGAAAAGTAATTGATGCTAGTCAACTAGCGCAAATGTTTATTCAAGGTGGCGCTAATTTAACAAAACATGCAAAAATTGTGGATGCATTAAATGTATTCCCAGTACCAGATGGTGACACGGGAACGAATATGAATTTAACGATTACATCTGGAGTAAAAGAAGTTAGACAAGCCCCTCTACAAAAAGTAGCAGCTGTGGCTCAAGCTTTTTCTAAAGGGTTGTTAATGGGAGCTAGAGGAAACTCTGGAGTTATTCTTTCCCAGCTATTTAGAGGCTTTGCAAAGGGTGTTGAAGGAAAAGGTACGATTGATGGCAAAGAGTTAGCTGGTGCTTTTGAACTTGGTGTAACAACGGCTTATAAAGCTGTAATGAAGCCAGTTGAAGGAACAATTTTAACCGTTGCAAAAGATAGTGCAAAAGCAGCTGAAAAAGCTGCAAAGAAAACAAATGATCCAATTGCTGTTATGGAATTTTTATTAACAGAGGCGAGAGCTTCTTTAAAACGGACTCCAGACCTACTTCCAGTATTAAAAGAAGTTGGTGTAGTTGATTCTGGTGGACAGGGTCTAGTTTATATTTATGAAGGGTTCCTTGCAGTACTAAAGGGAGAAACGATTGTAAGTCAAGAAGTGGAAACGCCTTCAATGGAAGACCTCGTAAAAATTGAGCACCATAATGCTCAAAGTATGTTAGCAACAGAAGATATTGAATTTGGCTATTGTACTGAAGTAATGGTTAAATTTGATGAGGAGAAACTAAAAGTAGCTCCTTTTATTGAAGCAGCTTTTCGCCAAGAATTAGATCAATTAGGGGATTCGCTTCTTGTTGTATCTGATGAGGACTTATTAAAAGTACATATTCATGCTGAGTCACCTGGTGAAATATTAAATCGTGCTCAACGATACGGTAATTTAATTAATATCAAGATTGAAAATATGAGAGAGCAACATACTCATTTATTAGATGAGACGAAAGCCGTTTATGGTGAAGACACTGCAATCAAAGAAGAGGCTCCAAAAGAAAAGACCGAATATGGAGTAGTAACAGTTTCTATGGGTGAAGGAATTGAGGAGTTGTTTAAAGGACTGGGTGCAAGTGTAGTCATTCCTGGTGGTCAGACAATGAACCCAAGTACAGAAGATATTGTTACAGCTATACATAAAACCAACGCTCATAAAGTAGTAGTTCTACCTAATAATGGGAATATTATTATGGCTGCAGAACAAGCTGCACAAGTTGCTGATGCTGAGGTGACTGTTGTTCCTTCTAAAACGGTACCACAAGGCTTAGCTGCGTTATTGGCTTTTAATCCAATGACTTCTCTTGAAAGTAATAGAGAAACAATGAAAGATGCGATGTCCTTTGTAAAAACAGGGCAAGTGACGTATGCTGTCCGGGATACAAGTATGGACGGAATTGAAATTAAGAAGGACGATTTTATGGGCATTGCTGAAAAAACGATAATTTCATCTGGACCGTCGCTAGTTGAAGTAACGCAGCAATTGCTAAAAAATATGTTAGATGAAGATTCAGAAATTTTAACGATCATCTGGGGAGAGGGAGCGACAGAAGAAACAGTAGCTGAAATCACTACTTTTGTTGAAGAAAACTTTGAAGACGTAGAAGTTGAAATTCACGAAGGTAAACAGCCGCTATATTCATTTATTTTCTCAGTTGAATAAGCATAATATTTATGAGGCTGACTCTAAGTGTCTGTGCTTCTCACGTGCGCGAGATTAGAATTCGTTGTGAGAAGACTGGCACTTTGTTTTTGGGTCAACCTCATTTTTAAAAAGAGGTGAATGATTTGAAGTATCGCACAGTTTTTGACATTATTGGTCCAGTCATGATTGGACCTTCAAGTTCACACACTGCAGGTGCGGCACGAATCGGTCGCGTTGCTAGAACGCTTTTTGGAAGAGAACCGAAATGGGCTAATATTTATTTTTACGGTTCTTTTGCAAAGACGTATAAAGGACATGGTACTGATGTAGCCATAGTAGGCGGCCTATTAGACTTTGATACATTTGATAAGCGGATTACTAACGCTATCAAAATTGCAGAGACTAAAACGATCGAAATTAATTTTCATGAAGAGGAAGCAGTAACAGACCATCCTAACACTGCAAAGGTTATTCTTGGAGATGAAAAAGACAAACTAGAGTTAGTTGGTATTTCTATTGGTGGTGGGAAGATCGAAATTATTGAATTAAACGGTTTTGATTTAAAGCTTTCTGGAAATCACCCCGCGATTCTAGTAGTTCATAATGATCGTTATGGAGTCATTGCGAATGTTTCTAACATCTTAGCTAAATATCAAATAAACATAGGACATATGGAAGTGTCCAGAAAAGAAAAAGGTCAAGAGGCTTTAATGGTTATTGAAGTTGACCAAAATGTGGATGAGGTTTTGCTTAAAGAAATGGAAGCACTACCAAATATTAATAAAGTGACAAAAATCCATGATTAACGACTTGGAGGTTAACTATGTTTCGTAATGTTGCGGAATTAATTGAATTAGCGGACTCAAAACAAATCCCCATTTCTGAAGTAATGATACAACAAGAGATGGAAGTCACAGAAAAAAGTCGAGAAATGGTCTTTTCAATAATGGAAAAAAACCTCGATATTATGGAAGAGGCGGTTAATCGCGGAATTAAAGAAAAGATCAAATCGGTGTCAGGTTTAACAGGTGGAGACGCGGTATTACTTCAAGAGTATATTAAATCTGGAAAGTCCCTTACTGGAGATATTCTGCTTGATGCTGTTAGTAAGGCTATAGCTACAAATGAAGTAAATGCAGCAATGGGAACGATTTGTGCAACCCCAACTGCAGGTTCTGCTGGTGTTGTGCCTGGGACACTTTTTGGACTCCAAAATAAACTCAACCCTACTAAAGAACAAAAAGTCCGGTTTCTTTTTACTGCAGGAGCATTTGGATTTGTTGTAGCTAATAATGCTTCCATTTCTGGAGCAGCAGGAGGATGTCAAGCAGAGGTAGGTTCAGCAACAGGTATGGCAGCAGCTGCTATTGTTGAATTAGCTGGAGGACCACCTAGTCAATCAGCTGTGGCAATGGCGATTGCCTTAAAAAATATGCTTGGACTTGTTTGTGATCCTGTAGCAGGCTTAGTGGAAGTACCATGTATTAAAAGGAATGCCATGGGGGCTGCAATCGCGATCACAGCTGCCGATATGGCATTAGCGGGTATTACGAGCCGTATCCCATGTGATGAGGTTATAGATGCTATGTACAAAATTGGGCAGACAATGCCAATTGCTTTACGTGAAACAGCACAAGGTGGATTAGCGGCTACCCCAACTGGCCGAGAGTTAGAAGCAAAAATATTTGGGATACCACTAGATAAAAAATGAACGAAATAGCACAACCTGTAACCAATATTAAGGGAGTGGGCGAGGAAACTGCAAAACAGTTGGGGAACTTAGGTATATACACGATTGGCGATTTACTTGAATACTACCCATTTCGTTATGAGGACTATCGTATTAGAGAAATTCATGAAGTTAACCACGACGAACGAATTACACTTGAAGGAGTCATTCATAGTGAACCGTCTGTTCGTTACTTTGGAAAGAAAAAAACAAGGTTATCAGTTAGAGTTCTTATCGAAAATGTACTTATTACTGCTGTTTTTTTTAACCAAGGTTTTGTAAAAAAGCAATTACAAATTGGTAACACAATTACCCTGACAGGAAAATGGGACCGTCACCGCCTTACACTAACCGTAAGTGAATTTAAAGTCGGTGAAGCCTCTAGACAAAATGAACTTGCACCCGTTTATTCAGTCGGTGGAAGTTTAAAAATGGGAACGTTAAAAAAAATCATTTATCAAGGTTTAAAGGAGTATGGAAATGAAATAAAGGATGTACTCCCGCCTTTTATTCTCGAGAAATATAAACTACTTCCAAAAAAAGAAGCTGTTCTTAGGCTTCATTACCCTCAATCGACTGAACTTGTTAAACAAGCTCGTAGACGAATGGTGTACGAGGAATTTCTCCTTTTCCAATTAAAGATGCAAGCGTTTCGAAAATTTAAACGTGAACAAACAAAAGGATTACCCATGCCAGTTACTACCGAAAAAGTTGATCAGTTCATACATTCTTTACCATTTCCGTTAACAAGTGCACAACAAAGAGTCGTTGACGAAATTATGAAGGATTTAAGTTCAGATTACCGGATGAACCGATTATTACAGGGCGATGTTGGTTCGGGTAAAACTGTTGTAGCTGCAATCGCTATGTATGCTACTGTCGATGCTGGCTACCAAGCAGCCTTAATGGTACCAACAGAAATCCTTGCAGAGCAACATGTAAATTCTATAACAGAGTTACTTTCTCCTTTAGGGATCGAGGTTGCGTTGTTATCAGGTTCTGTGAAAGGGAAAAAACGTCGAGAACAGTTAGAGAAAATCAAAGCAGGTGAAACACATGTCATTATTGGTACGCATGCGCTAATACAAGAAGATGTTCATTTTCAAAAACTGGGTTTAGTTATTACAGATGAACAGCATCGATTTGGTGTTGAGCAACGTCGTATTCTTCGTGATAAAGGAGAAAATCCAGATGTGTTGTTTATGACAGCCACACCAATTCCACGCACGTTAGCTATTTCAGTATTTGGTGATATGGATGTTTCAATTATTGATGAAATGCCAGCAGGTAGGAAGACAATTGAAACTTACTGGGTTAAGCATGACATGTTAGAAAGAGTATTACACTTTATTGAAAAAGAATTAAAAAAAGGACACCAAGCCTATGTAATCTGTCCGCTAATAGAAGAATCAGAGAAGCTGGATGTCCAAAATGCAATCGATGTTCATGCGATATTACAAGCACATTTTAAAGAATACAAAGTAGGGTTAATGCACGGGAGATTACATTCTTCCGAGAAAGACGAAGTAATGGAGGAGTTTAGTAAGAATAGATCACAAATTCTCGTATCAACAACAGTTGTCGAAGTAGGTGTAAATGTTCCAAATGCAACAATTATGCTTATATACGACGCGGAAAGGTTTGGTTTAGCTCAACTACACCAACTTAGAGGGCGTGTCGGACGTGGGGAACATCAATCTTATTGTATATTACTTGCAGATCCAAAATCAGATGTAGGAAAAGAGCGGATGAGGATCATGACAGAAACGAATGATGGATTTACCCTTTCAGAACGAGACCTCGAACTTCGTGGACCAGGTGATTTCTTTGGTCAAAAACAAAGTGGACTACCAAACTTCAAGATAGCCGATGTTGTCCACGATTATAGGGCGTTAGAAGTAGCTAGACAAGATGCTGTTGAATTTGTAAACTCCTCGGAATTTTGGAAAGGTGATGAATTTAAACCTCTAGTTTATTTTCTAGAGGAGCAAGGTTTACTAAGTGGTGAAAAATTAGATTAACTATTGCTATTTAGTAGCTGCAATTATATACTACTATTAGTACCTAGTCATATATTTTGGATGGTGGCGTACATGAAAAAATCTAAGAAAGAACGCCAAAAGCTGTTACAGGAAACTATCAAAAAAAATCCTTTTGTAACAGATGAGGAACTAGCGAAGACATTTTTAGTTAGCGTTCAAACTGTTAGATTAGACCGAATGGAATTATCGATACCAGAGTTAAGAGAAAGAATTAAAGATGTTGCAAAACAACAACTAGATGAAGTGAAAGCATTACCGATTGAAGAAGTTATTGGTGAAGTGATTGATCTTCAACTTGATGAAAGTGCGATATCAATATTACAAATTGGAAATGAACAAGTTTTTTCAAGAACAAAAATAGCTCGTGGGCATCATTTATTTGCTCAGGCGAATTCTTTAGCTGTTGCAATAATAAATGATGAACTTGCTTTAACAGCCAAGGCAACCATTAGGTTTACTCGTCAAGTGAAGGTTGGTGAACGAGTAATTGCAAAAGCAAAAGTCATTAAGCATGAAAAAGACAGAACGATTGTAGAAGTTAATAGTTTTGTTGACCAAGAGCAAGTCTTCTCTGGAGAATTTGTTATGTTTAGGTCAAAACAATCCTGAGAGTAGTATCGATTATTGACATTTTTTAGGTGGATTTGTCAAAAGGTTTAGCTGGCCTTTTTGTTATAAAAAGCAGGAAATGAGGCAATCGATATATAAACTAGTATGGACCGATTAAGAAATGAGGGTTGCTAACATGAAACTCGCAATTGATGCTATGGGCGGGGATAAGGCACCTAAAGCATCTATAGATGCAGCCGTAAAAGCTCTAAAAGAATTTCCTGACCTATCTATTACACTAGTAGGAAATGAAACAGAAATCATAAAACATATTCAGCCCAGTGATCGTATTACGATTTTACATACTGAAGAAAAAATTGAAGATGATGATTCACCTGCTACAGCAGTACGACGTAAAAGGGATGCATCTATGGTCTTAGCAGTAAAAGAAGTAAAAGAAGGACGAGCTGATGCGTGTATATCTGCTGGGAACACAGGGGCATTAATGGCGGCTGGTCTTCTTTATGTAGGTAGAATTAACGGAATTGATCGACCAGCATTAGCACCAATGTTGCCAACAGTTACAGGGGAAGGTTTCTTAATTCTTGATGTTGGTGCTAATATGGATGCTAAGCCAGAGCACTTAAATCAATATGCAATTATGGGTAGTATTTATATGCAGATGGTTCGTAAAGTAAATCGACCAAGAGTTGGCTTACTAAATGTTGGAACCGAAGATGGTAAGGGAAATGAACTAACAAAATTAACTTTTCCATTATTAAAAGATTTAGAACTTAATTTTGTAGGTAATGTTGAAGCTAGAGATTTATTAAATGGTGCTGTTGATGTCGTTGTCTGTGATGGGTTTACTGGAAATATCGTACTGAAAGCGACTGAAGGAGCAGCAGCTTCTTTATTTACGATTTTAAAAAGAGAACTTACTAGTAATGTTTTCAATAAACTAGTAGCGGGATTATTAAAACCGAGATTTCTAAAAATAAAGAAGACGATGGATTATTCAGAATATGGAGGGGCTGCATTATTTGGTTTAAAAGCCCCTGTTATTAAGTCTCATGGGTCATCGGATCAGGTGGCATTTTATCATACGATTGTTCAAGCTAGAGAAATGGTAGAACAGCAAGTTGTAACAACAATAAAAAATGAAGTCGCTAAGTACAATCGTCAATCAGAGTAAAGGAGAAAAAAAGATGGGGAAAATAGCGTTTATCTTTCCAGGACAAGGATCACAATTTGTAGGGATGGGACAATCTCTTATTGAAAGTAAACCAGACATCGAGAAAGTCTTTGCTACGGCTGATGAGCAGTTAGGATACGCATTATCCGATATAATGTTAAATGGCCCTGAAGACCAACTTAAGCGTACTGAAAATACGCAGCCAGCTCTACTTACGATGAGTGTTGCAGTACTTGAAGCTTTAAAAGAGTATAATATCACTCCTGATTACGTTGCGGGTCACAGCCTAGGAGAGTATAGTGCTCTTGTGTGTGCGCAAAGTTTAACGTTTGAAGATGCTGTTCGCGCAGTTAGACAGCGCGGATTGTTTATGGAAGAGGCAGTTCCTGCTGGGGAAGGAGCGATGGCTGCTATACTTGGTATGGAAAGAACTGTTTTAGAAGAAGTGACTGAAGAAGTTTCAAAAAATGGGGACTCTGTTCAACTAGCTAACTTAAATTGTCCTGGTCAAATAGTTATTAGTGGTACAGCAGAAGGCGTACGAAAAGCTTCGGAACTAGCAAAAGAAAAAGGGGCTAAGCGTACTATACCATTACAAGTTAGTGGTCCTTTTCATTCTTCCTTAATGAAGCCTGCAGCTGAAAAGTTGGCTACTGTACTAGATGGTATCTCAATCACGGAAGCAAAAGTTCCTGTAATTGCAAATGTAACAGCCGATGTTGTGACGGAAGCTCCTGACATTAAAAATAAACTAATAGAACAAGTATACTCACCTGTACTGTGGGAAGATACTGTGCGTAGATTAATTGATCTCGGTGTAGATACATTTGTGGAAATTGGAGCTGGAAATGTTTTAAGTGGTTTAGTACGTAAAGTACAGCGAAGAGTAAATGTTTTTGCAATAAGTGACATAGAGTCCATTCATGCAATGGTAGCAAAAATGAAAGGAGAATAGGCTATGCTTAATGGAAAAGTAGCACTTGTAACAGGTGCTTCTAGAGGGATAGGAAAAGCAATTGCTCTAGAATTAGCACAAAACGGTGCCAAGGTAGCTGTAAACTATGCAGGTAGTAAAGATAAGGCTGAAGCAGTCGTAAATGAGATTGTCAATAATGGCGGTGAAGCGATTGCAATCCAAGCAGATGTGGCTGATAGTGAAGCAGTTCAAAGTATGGTAAAAGAAGTCATTTCTACATACGGCTCCCTAGATATTTTAGTAAATAATGCAGGAATTACCCGTGATACTCTTGTTATGAGAATGAAGGATGAAGATTGGGATGCTGTTCTTAATACGAATTTAAAAGGCGTTTTCCACTGTGCTAAAGCTGTTACTCGTCAAATGATGAAGCAACGGTCAGGCCGTATTATAAATATCTCATCTGTTGTTGGTGTGTTAGGTAATGCGGGTCAAGCCAATTATGTTGCAGCAAAAGCTGGTGTCATTGGTTTAACGAAGTCGTTAGCGCGCGAATTAGCAAATCGTAATATTACTGTTAATGCTGTTGCACCTGGTTTCATTGAGACGGATATGACAGATAATTTAACGGAGGATATTAAAGAAGGTATGCTAAGCCAAATTCCTTTATCTAAACTTGGACAGCCACAAGAAATAGCGCGAGTTGTTCGCTTTTTAGCATCAGAGGATAGTAGTTATATGACAGGTCAAACACTGCATGTAGATGGCGGAATGTACATGCCATAACAAATCTCCTATTTTTAGAGAAAGGATTTGCTTTTATCAATCCTATCATGCAAAATAGATACGATGTTGTTTTGTACATAAAGCAAAATAGTTTAAGTTTTGAGAGGAGGTGAACGGAAGATGGCAGAGACTTTAGATCGTATTACTAAAATTATCGTTGACCGTCTTGGAGTAGAAGAGTCAGAGGTAAAGCCTGAATCTTCATTCAAAGACGATCTTGGTGCAGATTCATTAGATGTTGTTGAGCTTGTTATGGAATTAGAGGACGAGTTTGACCTTGAGATTTCTGATGAAGATGCTGAAAAAATTTCTACTGTTCAGGATGTTGTAAGCTACATTCAAAGCCAACAGTAGTTTATAGTAAAGGTTTGTAGTGAACCTATATGAAGAGGCTAACTCATAAGTTGTGTCGGGCACCTTAAACTGTATAGTATACATAAGCTAGGGAGTCAGCACCTGTGAGTCAGCCTCTTACTTTTCATCATAGCATAGGCAGTTTGGAGGTAAGACATGCCAAATTCTTCAAGACATTATCGGAAAAGATATTCTAATAACCATGGAGATCGAAAAAGACCACCAAGAAGGCTAACTTTATCATTAAAACAAAAAGAAAAGTTTGACTTATTGCTTAAAAGTATTGATATAGAATTTAAAAACCATAAGTTACTTATACAAGCTTTCACTCATTCATCCTATGTGAATGAGCATCGAATTAACTCGAGTCAAGATAATGAAAGACTTGAATTTTTAGGAGATGCGGTATTAGAGTTAGCAGTTTCACAATATTTATATAAAAAGTTTGAGACGATGAGTGAAGGAGATATGACCAAGCTGCGTGCTGCCATTGTCTGCGAAGCTTCTTTAGCAAATCTAGCAAATGAATTATCATTTGGGGAATTAGTATTGTTAGGGAAGGGAGAAGAAATGACAGGTGGTAGACAACGACCTGCGCTGCTTGCTGATGTTTTCGAATCTTTTATTGGATCACTTTACTTAGATCAAGGACTTGAAGCTGTATACTTTTTTCTAGATAAAACGATCTATCCTAAAATTAATGACGGTGCTTTTTCGCATATGATGGATTTCAAGAGTCAATTGCAAGAATTTGTCCAACGAGATAACATCGGTCAAATTCATTACGAAATTGTTCAGGAAAGAGGACCAGCGCATAGTCGTGAATTTGTGTCAGAAGTATTATTAAATGAACAAATCCTCGGAGTGGGAGTAGGACGTTCAAAAAAAGAAGCCGAGCAACATGCTGCCCAGCAAGCATTACTAAAATTAAGTGAACAATTATAATTATGGGGCTGAACTGTAGTTCAGCTCTTTTTATTGTTCTCGATAATTTGTTACAAATCGATCTTTGAATGTTGAGTGTAGATTTTGGACTCATCTTTTTTATAGCACGGTAATTTTTGTGAGAAAAGTCATATGCGAACATGACTTTTCTCACAAAAATATGACTTTGAATTGTAAAAAATATTGTTATATTTATTTTCTTAGGAAAATACAATTAATTCAAAAGGAGGGATTATTATGAAAATAGGTATTTGGTTTATAAAGATCTCGGTATTATATTTTGTTATTGGAGTTTTATTGGGATTATATATGTCAATGACTTATCAATTCCAATTTACTGGTACTCATGCCCATGTGAATTTATTAGGTTGGACAGCAATGACTTTAGCAGGAATTTTGTATGTGATATTTCCAAAAGCTGGGGAAAGTAAATTAGGCATTACCCATTTTTGGTTACACAACCTAGGTTTACCAATTATGATGGTGAGTTTATTCATGCTTGTTAGTACTGGTAACCAATCTTTTGGTCCTTTCATAGGAGTCGGTGGGATACTGGTCACTTTAGGTGTTATTTTGTTCGCTATTAACATTATAAAAAATGTACAGCCAACTAACAGGTCAGATAATCAAGAGAGCAAAACTGGATAAAGAAAAGAGGATGACGAGTGTCATCCCCTTTTCTTAGTAGTAAACTATTTACGTAATTTTCCTAATTCGGAAACAATAGCATCTAACTCACTTACACTAAAGTTTTTTTGACGTTGAACTAAATCGTATATATCCTTTAACTCCTCGTATTTATCTGTTTCAAAACTTTTAGCTTTTAATGCTCCTGCATTTACAATTTGTAATTTCTTTTTAATTTCCTCTAACATAAACTCAATATTTTCCCGGTTGCATACAGACAAGTCCATACTAGAACCCCTTCCTTATACGGTATTGTTGCCGTAATCATATCATAGAAAAACACATTTGTCTTATAACATAAATCGTTTATCAAAGATTGTTGCTTTGAAATAATTCAGCCCAACAGCAACATAGTTTACGAAACTATCCTAAAACATTCATTGGGGCACATTAAAGTTGGATCTAGATGTGCTTTCAAGATATTTTTCATAGACTTTTTGAACAACATCCAATAGTGGTATGATAAAATAGGAAAGTTGTTATTTTTTTATACTAGAATGTATTAACCAATCTATTGATAATCAAAGGGTATATTGTTTTGATTATCGTATTACTTACTAGTATAAGAAAAACTATGGCTAGCCTGAAGTTATAGGGGCAGCTAAGTTTAATTAATTGAGGGGGAAGGAACATGTTCCTCAAGCGTTTCGAGGTCATGGGTTTTAAGTCATTTGCTGATAGGATGACAGTCGAATTTGACTCTGGTGTTACAGCAGTTGTCGGCCCAAATGGAAGTGGAAAAAGTAATATATCTGATGGAATCCGTTGGGTACTTGGTGAACAATCGGCTAAATCGTTACGTGGTTCAAAGATGGAGGATATTATCTTTGCAGGTAGTGATACGCGAAAGCCATTAAATTTTGCTGAAATTACGTTAGTTCTTGATAATCAAGATCAGCATTTAGCGATAGATTATACAGAAGTTAGTGTGACTAGAAGGGTGTATCGTTCAGGTGAAAGTGAGTATCAACTAAATAAGCAGACGTGCAGGTTAAAAGATATCGTAGATTTATTTATGGATTCTGGTCTTGGTAAAGAAGCCTTTTCAATTATCGGACAAGGAAAAGTGGAAGAAATCCTAAGTAGTAAGGCAGAAGATCGCCGTGTGATTTTTGAAGAGGCAGCTGGCGTCTTAAAATATAAAAATCGTAAGCAGAAGGCGGAAAAAAAGCTCTGGGAAACACAAGAAAACTTAAACCGTGTCGAAGACATTTTACATGAGTTAGAAGGTCAGATAGAGCCGCTACGTATTCAATCTTCAATTGCAAAAGATTATTTGGAAAAGAAGCATGAATTAAAAGAAGTAGAAGTTGCATTAATGGTCTATGAAATAACCGACCTTCATGAAAAATGGACCAATGCCCAGGAACATTTACGAATGTTAGAACATCGTCGTGATGAGCTTTCTCATAAGATTAAGGAGAAAGAGGGTACTAGTGAACGGTTGCAATTAGAGTTGCGTAAGCTTGACACAACCTTAAATGAGCTTCAAGACGAGCTCCTTCAAGCCAGTGAGGCACTAGAAAAAAGTGAAGGACAAAAAGAAGTCATAAAAGAAAGAAAAAAGAATTTTCACTATAACCGGGATCAACTTATAAAAACAATCAATGACATTAAGGAGAGAAAACAGCTTTTAGAAAAGAACTTAGCTAATGAAAACGAGCTCCTTAGGAGATTAGAAAGAGAATTTCAAACAAAGACATCAGAGTTACTAGAACGACAAGAAAGACTTGCGCTAGCCCAAGAGGATCTTGAAGGTGAGCTTGATCGTTTAAAATCTGATTACATAGAAATAGTTAATGAGCAAGCGTCGATCCGCAATGAAATTCGTTACTTAGAAGAGCAGGTTGCTAGCACGAAGACAAAGAAAAAAATATTAATTGATGATAATGAGCAACTTTTACAGTTACGAAAACAAGTACTAGACAGGAAGAAAGAATATGAACAGCTTGTTAATAGTCGACAAAAAGAGCTTCATGAAAAAGTTGATCAATTTAGAGCATCAGAGACGAAAATTGAAAAACTAAATAAAGAATATGACAAGCGACAAGCACAACTATATGAAGCATTTAGGTTAATTCAACAAGTGAAGTCAAGAAAAGATGTTATTGAAGAAATGCAAGCTGACTTTTCTGGCTTTTTTCAAGGTGTTAAAGAAATTTTAAAAGCTAGAGGTAAAAATCTAAAGGGAATTGTAGGCGCAATAGCAGAGTTAATTAATGTTCCCAAGCAGTATGAAACAGCGATTGAGATCGCTTTAGGCGGAGCAACGCAACATGTCGTTGTTGAAACGGAAGGTGCAGCAAGACAAGCAATTAACTTTTTGAAAAAGAATGGTTTTGGAAGAGCGACCTTTTTACCGTTACCTGTCATTAAAGGACGTGGCATCCGAACGGACGTCGTTCATCAAATTAACAATCATAAATCGTTTGTTGGAATGGCTTCACAATTAATAAGATATGATCAGCGTTATGATCAAGTAATCGGTAATCTTTTAGGGCATGTTATTATCGCGAATAATTTAGAAGGTGCTAACGACTTAGCAAGAAAAATTGGCTATAGCTACCGTATTGTAACTCTAGATGGTGATGTAGTTAATCCTGGAGGTTCGATGACTGGTGGTGCTATTAAGCAAAAGTCTACACCGTTACTGGGCCGTCAACGTGAATTAGAAGATCTGTCGGAAAAGCTAAATGGTATGGAAGAAAAAACAACCAAGCTCGAAACGTATGTAAAAGAGCTTAAACAACAGTTGCAGCAAAATGAAGCAAACTTGCAACAGCAAAGAGAAGTTGGGGAGGTAGCTCGTGAATTAGAACGTGAGGCAAGAAACCTTCTACGTGAAGTAGAATTAGAAGAAAAAAGTGTCAATGATAGATTAGCTTTATTCGATCGGGAGCAAGAGATGTTGACCAAAGATGAAGAAACTGCAGAGCGGCGACTAGAGGCATTATCTATTGAATTTCAGCAGTCGACCGCAACAACAGCTCTTCTAGAAAGCCAAGTGAAAGAAATTGAAGCTAAACAAAAGCTACAGAAAACTTCCAAGGAAACGATGCAAGATGAACTAACAGACTTAAAGGTCAATATGGCCAAAGAGGAAGAACGGCTTGCAAATCAGCGTGATAAAGTAGACCGTTTAATAAATGAGGTTGAAGAAGTAACTTTTGTATTAAAAGAAAATGAAGAACAGTATTGGTTACTTGAAAATGAAATGAGTGACAGTTCGAATGGTGAGGATCATCTAGAAATTAGGATTGAGGAAAGTCGAAAGAAAAAAGACGGTACAATTTCTATTATTAGTAAACTACGTCATGAACGAACTGAAAAACAACGAAAACTAGACGATTTAGAAGCGACTTTAAAAATAGAGAAAAGCCACTTGAAATTATTACTTGATGAACTCCATCAATGTGAGGTTTTAACGAATCGCTATGATGTTCGGTTAGATAACCTCTTATCGCATCTCCGTGAAGAATATGAGCTCAGTTATGAGGCTGCTAAAGACGAACATCCATTGTTGTTCCCAGTAGAAGAAGCAAAGACGAAAGTAAAGCTAATAAAGCTTGCAATCGAAGAGCTTGGAACTGTAAACTTAGGGGCAATTGAAGAATATGATCGTGTAAGTGAACGTCATCAATTCCTTCATGAACAAAAAGAAGATTTAGTGATGGCAAAAGAAAACCTATTTAATGTTATTATGGAAATGGATGAAGAAATGACCAAACGCTTCAAAGAAACATTTGATCAAATTAGCGCTCATTTCAAAGTTGTGTTTAAACAGTTATTTGGTGGTGGACATGCAGACTTGGTGTTTACCAATCCAGATCAACTACTAACTACAGGAGTAGAAATTATGGCGAGACCACCTGGGAAGAAACTCCAAAACCTAGCGTTATTGTCTGGCGGTGAAAGAGCTCTAACAGCGATTGCATTATTATTTTCTATTCTGAAAGTTAGACCTGTACCTTTCTGTGTATTAGATGAAGTCGAGGCTGCTCTAGATGAAGCAAATGTCAACCGTTTTGCTTCATACTTAAAAGCATTTAGTGGACAAACCCAATTTATCGTTATTACTCATCGAAAAGGAACGATGGAAGAAGCTGATGTTCTCTATGGTGTAACGATGCAAGAGTCAGGTGTGTCTAGACTCGTGTCCGTAAAATTAGAAGATACAAAAGAATTAGTTGAAAGCTAAGGAGGAATTAACATGAGTTTTTTTAAGAAGTTAAAGGAAAAGATTACAGGTCAAACAGAATCGGTAACAGAGAAGTTTAAAACTGGCTTAGAAAAAACACGCGATTCATTCGTTGGTAAGATGAATGAACTGGTTGCACGTTATCGTAAAGTAGATGAAGATTTCTTTGAAGAACTAGAAGAGTTACTCATTAGTTCAGACGTTGGTGTCGCAACTGTTATGGAATTAATCGATGATTTAAAAGACGAAGTTCGCCTTCGGAATATTAAAGATACTTCTGAAATTCAACCCGTCATCTCAGAAAAGTTAGCAGAACTTCTACAAAAAGATGAAGAAGATGTGTCACTTAATATTCAAGAGGGTGCAATGACAGTTATTTTATTCGTTGGGGTAAACGGAGTAGGGAAAACGACGACAATTGGTAAAATGGCTCATATGTTCAAGGAACAAGGAAAATCTGTACTGTTAGCCGCAGGTGACACATTCCGTGCAGGCGCTATTGAACAACTCGAAGTGTGGGGCGAACGGGTTGGGGTCGATGTTATAAAGCAACAGGCAGGAAGTGATCCAGCAGCAGTAATGTTTGATGCTGTACAAGCTGCGAAATCAAGGAATGCAGATATTTTACTTTGCGATACGGCTGGACGACTACAAAATAAAGTCAATCTTATGAAAGAATTAGAAAAAGTAAAGCGTGTGATTGAACGGGAAGTACCGAATGCTCCCCACGAAGTCCTTCTCGTCCTAGATGCTACAACAGGGCAAAATGCAATGAGTCAGGCCAAACAATTCAGTGAGACGACGGATGTAAGTGGAATTGTTCTTACAAAGCTTGATGGAACAGCAAAAGGTGGAATTGTACTAGCGATCCGTCATGAATTAGATATTCCTGTGAAGTATGTTGGATTAGGTGAAAAAATGGATGATCTACAACCATTTAATGCTGAGCAGTTTGTTTACGGGCTTTTCAAAGATGTCTTAGAGGAAAAGCTTGAGGAAGAAGCGGAAAATTTATAAGTTATAGCAAGATTTAAGTCATTCAAGAAAAAAACTTGACACTCATTTTCTTTTCGTGTAGTATGATCTCTTGTAAAGGGAATTCACTTAACAAGGGGATGGTCCGTTTGCTCGATAAAACATTAAGGATGAATTATTTATTTGACTTTTATCAGTCCTTACTTACATCTAAGCAGCGACAATATATGGAACTCTATTACTTAGATGACTTCTCCCTAGGTGAAATTGCCGAAGAATTTGAGATTAGCCGTCAAGCCGTCTATGATAACATTAAACGGACGGAGGCAATGCTAGAGGAATATGAAGCAAAACTATCGCTACTCGAAAAATTTGAGCAGCGTTCCAACTATATTGCAAAGTTAAAATCGGCAATCTTAAAACCAGAAGCGACTCCTGAAGAGATCATGAGCGTCATCGAAGCTCTTGAAAAACTAGAGTAGGAGGCGACGGCCAATGGCATTTGAAGGTTTAGCGGAACGACTGCAAAGTACGATGCAGAAAATCCGTGGTAAAGGAAAAGTATCTGAAGCTGATGTTAAAGAAATGATGCGAGAAGTCCGACTCGCATTGTTAGAAGCGGACGTTAACTTTAAAGTCGTAAAAGAATTTATTGCACGTGTAAAAGAACGTGCAATCGGACAAGAAGTTCTAAAAAGCTTAACCCCTGGCCAACAAGTTATTAAAGTGGTTAACGAAGAATTAACGGCTTTAATGGGGGGAGAGCAAAGTAAGATCGCAGTTGCCAACAAGCCACCAACAGTTGTTATGATGGTTGGACTACAAGGGGCAGGTAAAACGACAACAACTGCGAAATTAGCAAATCACTTACGAAAGAAACATAATCGTACACCAATGCTCGTAGCTGCCGATATTTATCGTCCAGCAGCGATTAAACAGCTGGAAACTCTAGGGAAACAACTTAATATGCCAGTGTTTTCACTTGGTGATCAAGTTAGCCCAGTTCAAATTGCTGAAGAAGCTATTAAAAAAGCAAAAGAAGAACATAATGATTATGTTATTATCGATACTGCAGGTCGACTTCATATTGATGAAGAATTGATGGATGAATTAAAGCAGGTAAAAGAAATTGCTAAGCCTGATGAAATTCTTCTCGTTGTAGATGCAATGACAGGTCAAGATGCAGTAAACGTTGCTGAAAGCTTTAACGAGCAGTTAGACATTACAGGTGTTGTTTTAACAAAGCTTGATGGAGATACTCGTGGTGGTGCAGCTTTATCTGTTAAGTCAGTAACAAATACTCCAATTAAATTTGCGGGTATGGGTGAAAAAGTTGATCAACTAGAGCCGTTCCATCCTGAACGAATGGCTTCAAGAATACTTGGCATGGGTGATGTGTTAACTCTAATTGAGAAAGCACAGGCCAATGTTGATGAAGAAAAAGCACGTGAGCTTGAAAGAAAGATGAGAACGATGGACTTTACGTTTGACGACTTTCTTGAGCAGTTGGACCAAGTTAAAAGCATGGGGCCGCTAGATGAACTTCTAGGCATGATGCCAGGAATGAATAAAGTAAAGGGCATGAAAAATCTACAAGTCGATGATAAACAAATTGGTCGTGTAGAAGCGATTGTCCGTTCAATGACAAAGCAAGAAAAGCAAGACCCTAGTGTTATTAATGCTAGTCGTCGCAGGAGAATTGCCAAAGGAAGTGGGACTTCTATTCAGGATGTCAACCGACTATTAAAGCAATTTGAAGACATGAAGAAGATGATGAAGCAAATGACAAATATGGGTAAAGGGAAAAAGAAAGGGAAAATGCCTTTTAAATTTCCGTTCTAAAAACGTTTTTCATTTTTTCCTAGTTGCAAGCTAGTGAAAATTACTATAATATAAATTATTGTGTGAAATTATTTGGAGGTGTACAACGAATGGCAGTTAAAATTCGTTTAAAACGTATGGGTTCTAAGAAAGCCCCATTTTATCGTGTAGTAGTAGCAGATTCTCGCGCACCGCGTGATGGACGTTTCATTGAGGAAATCGGTACTTACAATCCGTTAACTCAACCAGCAAAAGTAGAAATTAAAGAAGAGAAAGCTTTAGACTGGATGTTAAAAGGTGCTAAGCCATCTGACACAGTTCGTAACCTTTTCTCTAAAGCTGGTTTAATGGAAAAGCTACACAACGAAAAAAACAGCAAGTAATCAGCATTTATAATATGTGTTCAAAAGCTTGAACAACCTTATTATGTCTGAAGAAACGAAAGGGAATGCAATGAAAGAGTTAGTTGAACATATTGCAAAAGCTCTTGTTGACCATCCCGAAAGAGTTCATGTCACAGAAACGACTGACAACCAATCCGTTCACCTTGCATTGTCAGTTCACCCTGACGATATGGGCAAAGTCATTGGAAAGCAAGGGCGCATAGCCAAAGCTATTCGCTCTGTCGTTCATGCGGCTGCTACGAATACAAATAAGCGTGTCCGTATTGATATTGTTGACGAAGTAAAAGGGTAGAGGGAAACCTCGCCCTTTTATTTTTGTATAAGCTTCTATAAAATAGAAGAATATAGAACAATGTTAGATGAGGTGAACTATGAAAGTAATAAAAACAGTTGCCATTAAGCAAGTATTAACGGAAAAAAGAAAAGATCAACTGTTAAACGAACTACAATTTGAAAAAGAACAAGTCGTAAAAGAATTAGAACAGCTTAAGTTTCAATTACATAAAAAAATAAAACAACATACTAACCATGAACAAAATCATAGTTTGCGTAATAATTTTCAAAAAGAAATACAACAACGTGAAGAAAAGCTTCGGGGAATTGATTTTAAGGTACACCAGCTAAATAAATTAGAAATTGGAACGGAATTACGTGATGGTACAGTTGAATCAATTTGTGAAGTAAAGATCGGCGATAATTGGGATGATATTTTTTCAGAAGCAGAAATTATTATTAAGGACGGCATCGTTCATGAAATAAGAAAAGGATGAAAATAACAATGAAAAAATGGTTTAAAGTAGGAAAAATAGTAAATACCCATGGAATTCGTGGGGAGGTCCGTGTTATCTCTACAACAGATTTCGAGGAAGAACGTTATGCTAATGGATCTGAACTCTTTATTGAACATCCTGACCTGAAGGAAATGATAGCTGTTGTTGTGGAAACCCATCGTAAACATAAAAACTTTGACCTGTTAACATTTGAAGGTTATACGAATATAAGTCAAGTTGAGAAATTTAAAGGTGCTACCTTAAAAGTATCTGAAGATGCATTAGGTGAGTTAAATGAGGGTGAATTTTATTATCATGAAATAATCGGTTGTCATGTCTTTACGAAAGATGGACTTGAGCTCGGTAAAATAATAGAAGTTCTTTCTCCTGGGGCCAATGATGTATGGGTGATCCAGCCCAAAACGGGTGGTAAAGATATTCTGATACCATATATTGATGAGGTTGTAAAAGAAGTTAACGTGGTTGAAAAGAAAGTAACGATTGAGCTACTCGAGGGGTTAATTTAAGTGAAGATTGATATCCTGACGCTATTTCCAGAGATGTTTTCGGGTGTTTTCGGTTCATCAATTTTGAAACATGCAGCGGAAAAAGGACATGTTTCTTATAATGTAGTTGACTTTCGGAATTACGCACAAAACAAACATAGAAAAGTGGATGATTATCCATACGGTGGAGGAGCGGGAATGGTATTAATGCCCCAACCAGTCTTTGATGCGGTCGATGAGTTAGTAAAAGACCAGAACTCAAAGCCTAGGGTCGTTTTACTATGTCCCCAAGGAGAACGCTATACCCAGAAAAAAGCAGAGCAACTTGCAAAAGAAGAGCATTTAATTTTAGTGTGCGGGCATTATGAAGGCTTTGACGAACGTATTCGCGAGCACCTTGTTACTGATGAGATTTCTATAGGAGATTATGTTTTAACAGGCGGGGAGCTCGGTGCGATGGTTATTGCTGATAGTGTAACTAGATTGTTGCCTGGTGTACTAGGAAATGAGACAAGTGCTGTAACTGATTCATTCTCAACTGGATTACTTGAGCACCCACATTACACTAGACCAGCAGATTTTCGTGGCATGAAAGTGCCTGATGTGTTATTATCGGGCCATCATGAAAACATTAAAAAGTGGCGTCATGAACAATCGATAGAACGAACAAAAAAACGACGTCCAGACTTATTAAATGACTAGGTTATTAATTTTACAAGATATTAGAGGATAACTTTCTCTATTACCTTGTTCTCAAGAAAGAAATATGTTATTATATTCGTTGTGGCTAAGGCCCGTGATTACGATGTTCCGCTGCAGGAGAAAGACTGTTATGAGCATCTTGGATGGAAGGAGGGGAATAGGATGAGCAATATTATCCGTGAGATCGCAAAAGAACAACTACGCACTGATCTTCCAGCGTTTCGTCCTGGAGACACTTTACGTGTACACGTTAAAGTTGTTGAGGGTAACCGTGAGCGTATTCAGGTGTTTGAAGGTGTAGTAATCAAGCGTCGTGGAACAAGTGTCAGCGAAACTTTTACTGTACGTAAAATTTCTTATGGCGTAGGTGTTGAGCGTACATTCCCATTACATTCACCGAAAATCGATACGATTGAAGTGAAGCGTCGCGGTAAGGTACGTCGTGCCAAACTATATTACCTACGTGCACTACGTGGTAAAGCAGCGCGTATTAAAGAAATTCGATAATTGTATGAAAAAAGAAAGGGGCTTGATTATCAAGCTCCTTTTTTTACAATAGTTGTGATATGATCTAAAATAGGGAAGATCTCAATTCCTCATAATAGATAATTTTATATTGTGGAGGATGATTTATGAATTTCGGAAGAAGCGAAACGTACGAGTGGATAAAAGCAGTTCTTATTGCTTTACTTTTAGCAGTTCTTATTCGTTATTTTTTGTTTGCACCGATCGTAGTTGAAGGTGAATCGATGGTTCCTACATTACATCATAGCGACCGTATGATTGTTAACAAAATTGGGTATACCATTGGAGAACCTGATCGATTTGATATTATTGTTTTCCATGCAAATGAAGAAAGTGATTACATAAAACGTGTGATTGGTTTACCAGGGGATACGATTGAGTTCAGTAATGATACACTATATATTAATGGAGAAGTTTATGAAGAGCCTTATTTAGACGAGTTAAAAGAAGATCTCCATGGCGCTCCACTAACATACGATTTTTCTTTAGATGAAGTGACTAATTCAGTCGTTGTTCCTGAAGGGTATTTATTCGTAATGGGTGATAATCGACGAAGAAGTTTAGACAGCCGTGATATCGGCTATATCCCATATGATGAAGTGGTAGGAAAGGCTAATTTTGTTTTTTGGCCATTTACAGATATTCGAATAGCAAAGTAGGTGTTAACGTGACGATACAGTGGTTTCCAGGTCATATGGCAAAAGCGCGTCGAGAAGTAACGGAAAAGCTGAAGCTAATTGATGTCGTCATCGAGCTGCTTGATGCACGTGTTCCGATGTCATCAAGAAACCCAATGATTGATGAGATTGTTGCTCATAAACCAAGATTAGTGTTATTAAATAAAGCTGACTTGGCTGATCCGAGAGTGACTGATGAATGGAAAAATTATTTTACGAAACAAGATGTTAAAGTTTTATCGATTGATAGTCAATCTGGTAGAGGAGTTTCTGCAATTAGTCCAAGTTGTAAGGAGCTTGCCACACCTCTGTTAGAAAAGATGAAAGCTCGTGGGATGAAACCGAGAGCCATTCGAGCAATGATCTTAGGTATACCTAATGTCGGCAAAAGTACTTTAATTAACCGTTTAGCTGTAAAGAAGATTGCGAAGACTGGGGATCGTCCTGGTGTTACAAAACAGCAACAGTGGATTAAAGTTGGTAATGAAATGGAGTTATTGGATACACCAGGAATTCTATGGCCTAAATTTGAAGACCAAGCAATTGGTTTTCGTTTAGCGGCAACAGGAGCAATAAAAGATGAGTTACTTGATTTTCAGGATGTAGCATTATTTGTACTTAATTATTTAAAAGACCGCTATGAAGGACAAGTCAAAGAGCGCTTTAAACTAGATGAAATTCCTACAGAAGGGCTTCAGCTTTTTGATGAAATTGGTAAAAAGCGAGGCTTCTTACAAAGTGGGGGATATATTGATTATGATAAAACTGCAGAAGTTATCCTCCGTGAATTGCGTTCAGGAAAGATAGGTAGAATTACATTAGAGACACCTGGTGAGTATCTATAAGTTTCACAGTGCAGTTGGTCTTCCTTTTATGACCACTGCTTTTTTTAGTTGTTTACAGATTTTAACAATGTTCTTTTGACACAGTCTATAGTAAAGAATAAGTGTTATAATCCGATATAATAAGTGTAAGATGTGGAGAGGGTACATATTATGAGTCAATTAACGATTAAACAAATAGAACAGCTACTATTACAAGGTGAAACAGAGTTATCTGAAGAACTATTTTTGACTATTAAGAAAGATAACCGAATAGGTGTAAAAAAAATAGTTGAGAAATATGAGAGACGACTACAAAAAGAAGCACAGTTACGTCAGATGTTTAACGATATGAGTTCATATGAAACTAACATCCGAGATAAAGGGTTAGAGTTAATTGCAGGTGTAGATGAGGTAGGGCGTGGGCCGTTAGCAGGTCCTGTTGTTTGTTCTGCTGTCATATTACCAAAGGATTTTTATTTGCCAGGACTAACGGATTCTAAGAAACTATCAAAAGAAAAGAGAGAAGCTTTTTATGATGTTATCTTTCACGAGGCAATTGCAGTAAATACCAGTATAACTTCAGTGAAAGTTATTGATGAAATTAATATTTATGAAGCTACAAAAATAGGGATGACTGAAGCAATAGAAGGCTTAACGCTAAAGCCAGAACATCTATTAATAGACGCTATGAAACTTCCAATACCTATACCGCAAACATCTATCATAAAAGGTGATGCGACTAGTGTATCCATAGCTGCAAGTTCTGTAATAGCAAAGGTTACCCGAGACAGGTATATGGAAAACCTAGGAAGAAAACATCCTAATTTTGGATTTGAGCGTCACATGGGATATGGAACGAAAGAACATTTGCTAGCGATAGAAACATACGGGATTATTGATGGTGAACACCGAAAGAGTTTTAGTCCAGTCAAAGAGACTATCGCAAAATAATAAGTTCAGGGAAGGTGTACCATTTGTTTAGTGAAATTATACAAATTTCCCAAAAAATTGAAAATAAAAAACTTCAAAAATTACACCTTTTCAAAGGTCAATTATTTCAAGGGAGAATTATTAAATTTTTCCCTAATAATATAGCATCACTTCAATTGGGAAATAGGACCGTAACTGCAAAACTCGAGGCACCACTCTCCGCAGGTCAGAAATATTGGCTAGAAGTCGTTCGTGCAGATGGTATCCCACAGCTTAAGATTTTAGATCATAACGCTTTACGTCAGGGTGGCCAGCAGTCACAAGTTCAAATTCTTCACCAACTAGGGATTCAATCTAATAGGGTGAATGACTTATTAATACGCCATTTCGCAACACAACAAATTCCTTTTACAAAAGAAATATTTCAAAATGGTGCCCAACTCCTGCAACAAATTGGCTTAATTAATGAAGAAGGGCTAAAGGTCTTATCAATATTACTTCAAAAAAATTTCCCGCTAACTCAAGATAGTTTTCAAGCGATTAGGGAAATTAGTCGATCGCAACGCCCACTGCTACATCATTTAAATGATCTTCTTGTTGAACTTCAAAAAATTGAAAAAGAATATCCATCATTACATGTACATATAAATCGGATTCAGGCTGTTATTAAGGAAACACAGTTGCCTGAAGGTAAACACCCATTCATTCAATTGCTTCATTTAGCTTCCTCAAATGTAGTTACAAGAGATGTGAATGAAGGGGCAACACAACTATTACACAGACTAGGAATAATAGATGCAAACGGTAATACAAATCAATTATTTAGTACATTTAAAGGACAATTGGGAGATCTTGCTAATCAACATACTATAAACAAATTATGGCCATCTGTATTACCAAAAGACATTCCGATAAATACGGTAGATGGAAAAACACTCTTCCAATTACTTTTTCCACGTTTAGGACAACCTTTCACAAAGGTCGAACAACAACAACAACTTCAGTTAATGTTACAGTTATTTATGTTTAATAATACGCATATTCGAAAAACAGAGAACATTTTTTTTAACTTACAACTAGCATCGCAGGATTTGTCATCACAAGAAAGGGTGGCACTTACAAATTTATGGAATCAATCTGTACTAAATGAACGAACTTCTGATCGTTCAACGCTGACTAATCAAATGCTTCGGATTATAACTGGGCTAGGTTATCTACAGGAAAGGGAAATAGGACAACTATTGCAAGCACAAATAATAAATGAAAACAGTCAAGAAGACCGATTAAAAAGGGTATTATTGCAGCTTAAACAAATGGAGTTATCGCAGAGTATCAAAGATAAAGTAGATCTATTGCTCAATCGAATTACCGGACAGCAGTTGATAGCTCAAGAACAACAGGGGCCTTTACAGCACACCACTTTGCAAATTCCACTCCAATTAGGAGAATGGCAAACAGATCTGTCAGTCCAGTGGGAAGGGAAGAGGGACGAGGAAGGAAAAATTGACTCTGACCATTGTCGAATTCTTTTTTATCTTAATCTAGAGCAACTAAAAGAAACGATTGTGGATGTTCAAATACAAAATAGAATAATATCAGTGCAGGTTCTTAATGAACATGAACGTCCAAATTTGATAGTAACAGCTCTTCAACCACTATTGAAAAAGAAACTCAGTGGCTTAGGTTTTACACTTTCGAATGTAAAGTGGGTACGATTTAAAGAACAACAGTTTACAGCGCAGAAAGCTTATACACAGAGGAATGGATATGAAGGAGTTGATATGAGAATATGATGAACGAAAAAAAGGCACATTCCGCCATTGCATTGTCATATAGTGAAACATCAGACGTTGCTCCTCAAGTTAAAGCTAAAGGAAAGGGGCTTGTTGCAGAAAAAATTATTGCCCGGGCAAAAGAGCATCATATCCCGATACAACAGGATCCGTCTTTAGTGGAGTTGCTAAGTCAACTTGAAATTAATGAAACCATACCTTCTGAACTTTATGAAGTAGTTGCAGAAGTGTTTGCATTTATTTATAGAATAGATAAAAACGTTCAAGATACTAATGTTAAACATAAAATTCTTTAGTTTGTCAAAAAAGCTCCAATACCAAATTATCTAATCATACTTTATTCATTGTTTTATCGACGTTGGACATACTATGTGAAGATAATGAAAGGAGTGAAACGATGACAAAAAAGAATTTATTAGTCGTTCCAGAATGTGAGCAAATGCTTCAGCATTACCGGGAAGAAATTGCGATGGAGTTTGGTATTCACCGCAGTGTTCAAGAGATGGATGCAGTTAGTCGAAGTATGACTAGAAAAATTATGGATGAAACAAATAAAAACAATAACACGGAGGAATGTGAATAATGGGTAAGGATAGAGAGTTTAACCCTAACCCGAAAACACCGTTAGATCACTGGGATGAAAATGTTGATCCTGCCCAAATGTCTGGTGATCATTGGGTTCAAGAAGAAAATGCTCCTATCGAAAACAAGGGGTTTGCAGATCCTTCAGAATGTGAAGTAGTTGAAGAAAAAATGTATCCACCTGGGGCTATGTTCATGCACCCATCAATCAATGTAACATATGGAAATGATGGATTAACTGGTACAAGACCAAAAAGTGAGAAAAAAACAGGAAAAGACACGAATAACAGTGAAAATTGAAGAAAATATGTCTATTTTATTAAATTTTGGAGGGATTATCCCTCCAAAAAATTTTAAAAAGTGTTAAAATAAAAAAGGAATTTGACAATTCATCACGAAATATCTCTATTGGACAGACTAGTTAGTCTATGTCATCTAATATGGATACAATTGATAGGAGGATGGAGAGAGAATGAATATCCACGAGTATCAAGGTAAAGAGCTTCTTCGTAAGTACGGAGTGGCAGTACCAAATGGAAAAGTGGCTTTTTCTGTAGAAGAAGCAGTAGAAGCTGCAAAAGAATTAGGTTCTAGCGTTTGTGTTGTTAAAGCACAAATCCATGCTGGTGGCCGTGGTAAAGCTGGCGGTGTCAAGGTTGCTAAAAATCTTGATGAGGTTCGTACATACGCTCAAGAAATTTTAGGGAAAGTTTTAGTTACTCACCAAACTGGTCCCGAAGGTAAAGAAGTAAAGCGCTTACTTATCGAAGAAGGTTGCGATATTCAGAAAGAATACTATGTTGGTCTTGTATTAGACCGTGCAACTTCACGCATCGTTATGATGGCTTCTGAAGAAGGCGGAACTGAGATTGAAGAAGTTGCAGAAGCAACTCCAGAAAAAATCTTTAAAGAGTATATTGATCCTGCTGTAGGCTTACAAGGATTCCAAGCTCGTAGATTAGCATTTAATATCAATATACCTAAACAGTTAGTAAATCAAGCTGTTAAATTTATGATGGGCTTATATCAAGTATTCGCTGATAAAGATTGCTCTATCGCAGAAATCAACCCGCTTGTTACTACTGGAGACGGTAAAGTAATGGCACTTGATGCGAAATTAAACTTTGACTCAAATGCATTATATCGTCAGAAGGATATTTTAGAATATCGTGACTTAGACGAAGAAGATGTTAAGGAGATCGAAGCTTCTAAATATGACCTTAGCTACATCGCGTTAGATGGTAATATTGGTTGTATGGTTAATGGTGCTGGACTTGCTATGGCAACGATGGATATCATTAAGCACTATAATGGAGACCCTGCTAACTTCCTTGATGTTGGGGGCGGTGCTACTGCTGAAAAAGTTACTGAAGCATTTAAGATCATCCTTTCAGACCAAAATGTTAAAGGGATATTCGTTAACATCTTCGGTGGAATTATGAAGTGTGACATCATTGCACAAGGTGTAGTAGAAGCTACAAAACAAGTAGGTTTAGAACTACCACTTGTTGTACGTCTTGAAGGAACAAACGTAGAAAAAGGTAAGAAAATTCTTGAAGAGTCTGGTTTAAACATCACTTCAGCTGACTCTATGGCTGATGGTGCACAAAAAATCGTATCTCTAGTGAAATAGAAAGGCGGGACGTGGAGAATGAGTATCCTTATTAATAAAGATACAAAAGTTATTGTACAAGGGATTACTGGTGCTACTGGATTATTCCATACGCAACAAGCGATTGAATATGGTACAAACATTGTAGGTGGAGTTACACCAGGTAAAGGTGGAACTGAAATCGAAGGTGTTCCTGTATTTGATACAGTGGAACAAGCAGTTAAAGCAACAGGTGCTAACGCAACAGTTATTTATGTACCACCTGCATTTGCTGCAGATGCAATCATGGAAGCTGTTGATGCAGAGCTTGATTTAGCAATTTGTATCACTGAAGGTATTCCTGTAAACGATATGATTAATGTTAAACGTTACATGGAAGGTAAGAAAACTCGTCTAGTTGGACCAAACTGCCCTGGTGTTATTACTCCAGAAGAGTGTAAGATTGGTATTATGCCAGGTTACATTCATAACAAAGGTCATGTAGGTGTAGTTTCTCGTTCTGGTACATTAACGTATGAAGCTGTTCACCAACTTTCAACTAACGGAATTGGTCAATCTACAGCTGTTGGTATCGGTGGAGACCCTGTAAACGGAACGGACTTTATCGATGTATTAAACTTATTTAACGAAGACCCAGACACTTATGCAGTTATCATGATTGGTGAAATTGGTGGTACTGCAGAAGAAGAAGCTGCAGAGTGGGTTAAAGCTAACATGACAAAACCTGTAGTTGGTTTCATTGGTGGACAAACAGCTCCTCCAGGAAAACGTATGGGCCATGCTGGTGCAATTATCTCTGGTGGTAAAGGTACTGCTGCTGAGAAGATTAAAACAATGGAAAGCTGCGGAATTAAAGTAGCTGAGACTCCATCTGTTATGGGTGAAACTTTAATCTCTGTTCTTAAAGAACAAGGTCTTCTTGAAAAGTGTATTACTCATAAAAACTAATAAAATAAGAGGCTGACATTTTTTGTTAATAGTCAGCCTCTTTTCTGTATTTAAATTTCTTCAAAAAGGTGATGTAATGGATGTATATAAAAAACGATTAATTCATATTAATCACTGTAGAGGTGTAGGCTGGAAAACCACTCACTCCTTTCTTGAACACGATCCAACACTCCAGAAAATCTACGAATATTCCCCACATGATCTTATACGCATTTTCTCCATGAGAGATAAACATGCAGAGACTTTCTACCATGACCTCCACCACCTTAATATTGACGATCTTCTTCATGAGTACACCATTCATCAAATTACTCCAGTAACTCGTTTTAGTGATCTCTACCCTCCCCTTCTATTAAATATTTTTGATCCCCCGTGGGTACTGTATTGTAAAGGAAATTTAAAGCTATTAACCGCTACAAAGACACTCGCTGTCGTTGGGACACGGTACCCTTCCCAAAATGGACTGCATAGTATAGATAAATTATTACCTGCCATTGTCAGTAAAGGATGGACAATAGTTAGTGGACTTGCAGAAGGAATTGATACGAAGGCACATGAACTAACTCTAAAATTAAATGGAAAAACAATAGCAGTACTAGGTTCTGGTCTCTATCATATATACCCGAAAAAAAATATGTCACTCGCACAACTAATGACGAAGGATCAATTGTTACTATCTGAATACCCTCCATTTCAAAAACCACAGCGTTGGCAATTTCCAGAAAGAAATCGAATAATAAGTGGTCTTAGCCGAGGTATATTAGTCGTAGAAGCAAAAATGAAAAGTGGAGCTTTAATAACTGCTGACCATGGGTTAGAACAAGGTAGAGAGGTGATGGCAGTACCTGGTTCAATTTTAGAAGAACGTTCAATGGGGACTAATTTATTGATACAAAACGGGGCAAAACTTATATTAAATGCTGAAGACATTTTGTCTGAATTATCTTGCTAAATTTGGGTATGATGGACTTATATTTCTAATTTTTTTATAAGTAATGTTTGACAAATGCTAAAAATGTATTTAATAATAGGGAAGATTTATATTAATCCTCAAAGGGGGAGGAAACGGAATATGGCTGATTACTTAGTAATTGTTGAATCTCCCGCAAAAGCCAAGACGATTGGTAAATACTTAGGTAAAAAATACACAGTTAAAGCGTCTATGGGACATGTAAGAGATTTACCGAAGAGTCAAATGGGAGTAAATGTAGAAGAGGGCTTCAATCCTAAATATATAACTATACGTGGAAAAGGTCCTGTCTTAAAGGAATTAAAAGCAGCAGCTAAAAAGGTAAAGAAAATCTATCTTGCAGCTGACCCTGATCGTGAAGGTGAAGCGATTGCTTGGCATTTAGCTCATAGTTTAAATATTGATGAAACATCAGATTGCCGGGTCGTTTTTAACGAAATTACAAAACAAGCGATTAAAGATGCTTTTAAAGAACCACGATCTATTAATATGGATCTAGTTGATTCGCAGCAAGCGCGTCGAATTTTAGATCGATTAGTAGGATATAATATTAGCCCAATATTATGGAAGAAAGTAAAAAAAGGCTTAAGTGCGGGAAGAGTACAATCGGTTGCAGTTAAAATGATTATAGACCGAGAGAATGAAATAAAGGCGTTTATACCAGAAGAATATTGGAGTATCCAAGCCACATTTTCGATGGATAAAGAGAGCTTTGAAGCGAAGTTTTATGGCCTCGGTTCTAAGAAGCTTGAATTAAAGACAGAATCTGAAGTCAATGATGTTCTCGGAAGAATTAAGGGTAACAACTTTATGGTTGACTCTGTTAAAAAGAAGGAAAGAAAACGAAATCCAGTAGCACCGTTTACAACGTCTTCTTTACAGCAAGAGGCTGCTCGTAAGTTGAATTTCAGGGCAAAGAAAACGATGATGTTAGCGCAACAATTATATGAAGGGATCGACTTAGGAAAAGAAGGTACAGTAGGTTTGATCACATATATGCGTACAGATTCTACCCGTATTTCCGATACAGCTAAACAAGAAGTGAAGTCTTACATTGAACAGACATATGGAAATGAATATACGCGTAAGGGTGAAAGAACGGTAAAGCAAGATAAGAAGTCACAGGACGCCCATGAGGCGATTAGACCAACGTCTGTATACAAAGACCCTAAGACGGTCAAAAGCTTCTTATCTAGAGATCAATTTCGCCTTTACAAGCTTATTTGGGATCGCCTTGTAGCGAGTGAAATGGCTCCAGCAATAATGGACACGATGACTGTTGACTTAAAAAATGAAGATGTTGTATTTAGAGCAACAGGTTCAAAAGTAAAGTTTCCAGGCTTCATGAAGGTTTACATTGAGGGTAATGATGATGGGAAAAGTGAAGAAGATAAGTTTTTACCGAATTTGGAAGAAGGTAAAACCGTTAAAAAAGAGGAAATTACACCAAATCAACATTTCACACAACCACCACCTAGATACTCAGAAGCACGTCTCGTAAAAACACTTGAGGAGCTAGGGATTGGTAGACCTTCAACTTTCGCACCAACGTTAGATACCATTCAACGTAGAGGCTACGTTGCCCTAGATGAAAAGCGTTTTGTTCCTACTGAGCTAGGTGAAATTGTCATTGAGTTAATCCATGAATTTTTCCCTGATATATTGGATGTAGATTTTACAGCAAAGATGGAAAATGATTTAGATGCCATTGAAGATGGGAAAGAAAACTGGATCCATGTTATTGATGGGTTTTATAAAGGTTTTGAAAAGCAAGTAAAGCATGCCGAAGAAGAGATGAAAGAAGTTGAGATTAAAGACGAGCCTGCTGGAGAAGATTGTGAGAAGTGTGGACATGAAATGGTTTATAAAATGGGGCGTTTTGGAAAATTCATGGCCTGCTCCAACTTTCCTGATTGCCGTAATACTAAGGCGATTGTTAAAGATATAGGTGTAAAATGTCCATCTTGTCATGAAGGAAATATTGTTGAACGAAAAAGTAAAAAACGCAGAATTTTTTATGGATGTGATCGCTTTCCAGAATGTGAATTCGTTTCTTGGGATAAACCGATTGCAAGAAAATGTCCAAAATGTGAACATATGCTTGTTGAAAAGAAAACCAAAAAAGGTGTACACGTTCAATGTACATCATGTGATTATAAAGAAGAGACAAATTAGTGAAATCAATTGAAAGATAAGCATTGTTAGTATATTATATTAGAGGTCAGACTTCTAAGATATATTAAAATATACGTATTGAGTGAATAGGATGGCTCCTGGTAATCATGAAAGAAATGTATTGCCCAGAGTCATCCTATGATTGAGAATACAGACAGTGAATTAGCTTCAATTTAGTACGGAGGGTTAAATCTTGGAGAATATACATATTAACGTAATAGGTGCTGGGTTGGCAGGAAGTGAAGCAGCATGGCAAATTGCTAATCATGGAATTCCTGTACATTTATATGAAATGCGACCTGTAAAGCAAACGCCTGCACACCATACTGATAAATTTGCTGAGCTTGTTTGTAGTAATTCATTACGCGCAAATACATTAACCAACGCAGTTGGTGTATTAAAAGAGGAAATGCGAATTTTGAATTCAGTTATTATTTCTTCGGCTGACTCTTGTTCAGTTCCTGCTGGTGGAGCGTTAGCTGTTGATCGCCATGAATTTGCAGAAAGTGTAACAAGTAAAGTTAGAAATCATCCACTTGTTACTGTAATGAATGAAGAAGTAAGTGACATTCCAGAAGGACCTACTATTATTGCAACAGGTCCTCTGACATCGGAAAGCTTATCCAAAAGGCTAAAAGAATTAACTGGAGAAGAATACTTATATTTTTATGATGCTGCAGCACCTATCATTGAAAAAGACTCTATTGATATGAATAAAGTCTACTTAAAATCTCGTTATGATAAAGGTGAAGCTGCTTATTTGAATTGCCCAATGACAGAAGAAGAATTTGATCGGTTCTACGATGCTTTGGTTGCAGCTGAAACTGTGCCACTGAAAGAATTCGAGAAAGAAATCTTCTTTGAAGGCTGTATGCCGATTGAAGTAATGGCCCAGCGCGGGAAGAAAACAATGTTATTTGGACCACTTAAACCAGTTGGATTAGAGCATCCAGAGACTGGTAAGAGACCCTATGCTGTTATTCAGTTGCGGCAAGATAATCAATCTGGAACTTTGTATAACATTGTTGGCTTTCAAACACACCTAAAATGGGGGCCACAAAAAGAAGTATTAAAGCTGATTCCAGGACTCGAGAATGCAGAAATTGTACGTTATGGAGTTATGCACCGAAATACGTTTATCAATTCTCCAAAAGTGTTAAAACCTACTTATCAATTTAGAGAAAGAGATGATCTTTTCTTCGCTGGCCAAATTACAGGTGTTGAAGGCTATGTAGAGTCAGCTGCTTCTGGACTAATTGCAGGAATTAATGCAGCAAGGTATGTTCAACAGAAGGAACTAGCTGTATTCCCTGAGGAAACGTCAATCGGAAGTATGGCACAATACATTACAACAGCAAACCCTAAAAATTTCCAACCAATGAATGCAAATTTTGGTTTATTAAAGCCGTTGGAAAAAAGGATTAAGAATAAAAAAGAACGAAATGAAGCATTGGCAAATAGGGCATTAGAAACAATTCAGAATTTTGTGAAAAAAATGTAAATTTCCTTGAAAGAGCTACTAAGTTGTGGTACAATTTAGTAGCTTTTGTGAGGTGTCTATATGGGAAATACATCCACCAGTAAGTTAATTGATGATTTTGTTTTTTATTTGCAAGTTGAGAAAAATTGCTCAAAACATACGATTGATAACTACGTGTTCGATATCAATGATTTTGTTAAACATATGAAAGATAATCATCTTGATAAGTTTTCTTCTGTTTCTTATCTACTTGTTAGAAATTATTTAACAGCATTACATGAACAAAAATATGCACGTACTTCAATCGCTCGTAAGATTTCAGCGTTGCGTAGTCTATTTCGTTTTCTATTAAGAGAAGGTAAAGTAAATGAAAATCCATTTGCTGCGTCCTATTCTCCTAAGGTGGGAAAACGTTTGCCTACTTTTATGTATGAAAATGAAATTGAACAATTATTTTCTTCATTTAATGAAAATAATGTTCTAGACCAACGAGATAAAGCGATTATTGAGTTGCTATACTCTTCAGGTTTACGAGTTAGTGAATGCTGTAAATTAAAAATAGATGACATTGACTTTACAATAGGTACTGTTTTTGTACTTGGTAAGGGGAGAAAAGAGCGATATGTCCCGATTGGGAGCTATGCACTTGATGCACTTCAGAACTATCTAGAAAATAGTCGACCACAATTGTTAAGTAAGTCTAAAGCTGGGCCTCATCCTACTCTATTTCTAAATTTTCGTGGTGGCCCCTTAACAGATAGAAGTATTCGAGAAATTTTGAAGAAGCGAATTGAAAAAGCATCGTTAACAATGCATGTTAGTCCACATATGTTACGCCATACCTTTGCAACACACTTATTAAATAATGGCGCGGACTTAAGAGTTGTCCAAGAATTGTTAGGACATTCACATTTATCTTCAACCCAGATATACACTCATGTGACAAAGGATCGATTGAAAGATGTATATATGAAACACCACCCAAGAGCATAGGACTAATACTTGAAGTAACCATATGTACTCAATTTACAAATTTCAGGAAATTCGATTTCGATTATCTCTTAGAGGAGGATCTTCTCATGTCAGAGGCAAATTTTCATGCGACAACTATCTTTGCAGTTCAGCATAATGGTCAATGTGCAATGACTGGTGATGGACAGGTAACGTTTGGCAATGCTGTAGTTATGAAACATACCGCTAAAAAAGTAAGAAAGATATATCAAGGAAAAGTTATTGCTGGTTTTGCTGGTTCAGTAGCAGATGCATTTACTTTATTTGAGAAATTTGAAGGACGGTTAGAAGAATACAACGGTAATCTGCAAAGAGCAGCAGTTGAATTAGCAAAAGAATGGAGAAGTGATAAAGTTCTCCGACGCTTAGAAGCGATGCTGATTGTCATGAACAAAGAACATTTACTACTTGTTTCTGGTACTGGCGAAGTCATTGAACCAGATGATGGCATCCTATCCATTGGTTCTGGTGGTAATTATGCTCTTTCGGCTGGACGTGCATTAAAAAAACATGCGCCCCAACTTTCTGCAAAGGAGATTGCGATGGCTGCTTTAGAAACGGCTGGCGATATTTGTGTATATACGAATAAACAAATTGTGATCGAGGAGCTATAAAAACTTATAGAGCGGAGGATGTTGAGATGCAAAATAACTTAACGCCAAGACAGATTGTTGAACGTTTAAATCAATACATTGTGGGTCAAGAGTCTGCGAAAAAGTCTGTAGCTGTAGCACTGAGAAATCGATATCGTCGAAGTTTATTGGATGAAAAACTTCGCGATGAAGTTACACCAAAAAACATTTTAATGATCGGGCCTACTGGCGTAGGGAAAACAGAAATTGCAAGGCGTCTCGCTAAATTAGTAGGTGCACCATTCGTAAAAGTTGAAGCTACAAAATTTACTGAAGTTGGATATGTAGGACGTG
Source organism: Alkalihalobacterium elongatum (assembly GCF_019024285.1). Lineage (GTDB taxonomy): Bacteria > Bacillota > Bacilli > Bacillales > Bacillaceae_F > Alkalihalobacterium > Alkalihalobacterium elongatum. The sequence continues at coordinate 705,562 of NZ_WMKZ01000001.1, read as the reverse complement.
ATGTAGAATCAATGGTTCGAGATCTTGTAGACACGTCAATTCGTATCGTAAAAGAAGAAAAAATGAATAGTGTTCGTGATAAGGCAGAGGAGCAAGCGAATCAAAGAATAGTCGACTTGCTTGTACCTTCCGCGAAAAAACAGACGCAATATAAAAATCCACTGGAAATGCTTTTTGGCAACCAAGGGCAACCTGTTCAAGAAGCAACGGATTCAAACGAAAGTCAAGATATTCAGCAAAAAAGACGTCAAACTGCGCATAAACTTGCTTTAGGTGAACTTGAAGACCATATCGTTACCATTGATGTAGAGGAACAAACAGCTGGTTTCTTAGATATGTTTCAAGGGTCTGGAATGGAGCAAATGGGTATCAATATGCAAGATATGTTAGGAAATATGGTGCCAAAGAAAAAGAAAAAGCGCCGTTTAACCGTTCGTGAAGCGCGAAAATACTTAACTGAAGAGGAAGCACAAAAGCTAATTGATATGGATGAGGTAAATCAAGAGGCGGTTTCAAAAGCTGAACAATTGGGTATTATCTTTATAGATGAAATAGATAAAATTGCTGGGAAGAGTCAAAATAATGCGGATGTTTCCCGTGAAGGGGTTCAACGTGATATATTACCAATTGTTGAAGGTTCGACCATTGTAACGAAATACGGGCCAGTTAAAACTGACCATATCTTGTTTGTTGGAGCAGGTGCTTTTCATATGGCGAAACCATCTGATTTAATACCTGAATTACAAGGGCGGTTTCCGATTCGAGTAGAGCTTTTTAATTTATCAATTGACGATTTTGTTCGCATTTTAATTGAGCCAGATAATGCTTTAATTAAACAATATACAGCATTACTAGAAACAGAAGGTATAAAAGTTAAGTTTTCTGACGAAGCTATTCATAAGATTGCGACAATTGCAACAGATGTAAATCAAGATACAGAAAATATCGGTGCAAGGAGATTGCATACGCTATTAGAAAAATTACTTGAAGATTTATCATTTGAAGCACCTGATATTACCTTAGAAGAGATTGTAATAACACCAGCATATGTTGAAGAAAAGTTAGCAACTATCGCAAAAAATAGAGATCTAAGTCAATATATTTTATAGTATGGATTTACTAGGAGGAAAAGGAATGGATTTACTAACTAGAACTAGAAAAATTAATGAGATGCTACAAAAGTCTGGAGGCCAACACGTAAACTTTAAAGATATGGCTGAAACTTTACGCGATGTAATTGAAGCGAATATTTTCGTTTTAAGTCGTCGAGGGAAATTACTTGGTTTTTCTATCAAGCAAGAAATTGAAAATGAAAGAATGAAAAAAATGTTAGAGGAACGCCAGTTTCCTGAAGAGTACACAACTAATTTATTCAGAATAGAAGAGACAAGTGCCAACCTTGATATTGAAAGTGAGTATACCGCGTTTCCGGTTGAAAACAAAGATTTATTTGGTTCGGGCTTAACAACCATTGTGCCTATCTTAGGTGGGGGACAAAGGTTAGGGACACTAGTATTAGCAAGATTGAATAAATCATTTGATAATGATGACTTAATTTTAGCAGAATATGGCGCTACAGTAGTTGGGATGGAAATCCTTCATGAAAAAACGCAGGAAATTGAAGAAGAGGCACGTAGTAAAGCGGTTGTTCAAATGGCAATCAGTTCATTATCATACAGTGAGCTAGAAGCTGTCGAACACATATTTGAGGAATTAGAAGGAAAAGAAGGTTTACTTGTAGCAAGTAAAATTGCTGACCGTGTAGGTATTACACGCTCGGTTATTGTAAATGCTCTTCGTAAACTTGAGAGTGCTGGTGTCATTGAATCTCGTTCTTTAGGGATGAAAGGAACATACATTAAAGTACTAAATGATAAGTTCTTAGCTGAATTAGATAAAATTAAACAAGGTTAATATAAATTGAGGTTACAGTCCAAAAGAGGTTACTCAAGAAGACTTATTCCTTATTTCATAAAATCATACGCAGGTTTCTATATTGTATGTATGATAATGACAAGAGGTTTAGCTGTTGAGTTAACCTCTTTTTTTTTGGTTTCTCTAGATTGCTACTTTTTGTTATTCTACTTTAACCAGGCCATAAGCTTAGTTCTCCATGCTTTAGAGTGAATCTACTGTTGATTTAGGCTGATATGGGCTATTTATTATTCTTCAATTAACTGGGATAGATTTAGAGAAATGACTGTAGAAATAAAAACGTAGGAGGAAAATCCTAAGTGGCAAAATTGTAAATACATTATTAGGAAACAAGAAAACCATATTTTTTATGGTGATTTATATTATAATACACATAGTATTACACAATTCGACACACATCTACGTTGTTATATGTACTTAGATAGTTCTTTAGTATTACTTTTTAAATAGGTCTTTATGTTTGAATTGCAGTAAATTTTTAATGACTGTTAGACATTCATAATCAGATCGATTACAATTTACTAGCAGGATTAGCCATTTTTTGAGCAAAAACGACAAGGAGCGACTAAAATGAATTTGTTCTCAAGCCCTACTTTTAGTACACTTGAAAGGGCGTTGGATGGTTCAGCTTTAAGACAAAAAGCGATTTCCCAAAACATTGCAAATGTCGATACACCTAATTACAAGTCAAAAAAAGTGAACTTTCAACATACGCTTGATCAAGCAATTAGGACCAAATCCTTTGATGTTAATAAGACAGACCATCGTCATGTGAGTTTTAGCACAGGGGAACAGAGAGAAGCCTTTGTTACTAGGTTAAATAACACAATGTATAATCATAACTTAAATAATGTGGATATTGATAAAGAAATGGCAGCGCTTGCTCAAAACCAAATCTATTACAATGCTCTAATTGACCGGTTGAACGGCCGTTTTAATAGTTTGCAAACAGTAATTAAAGGTGGGAAATAAAAGGTGACAATTTTTAATGGATTTAATATTTCAGCATCATCTTTAACAGCTCAAAGGTTAAGGATGGATGTGATCTCTGCCAATATGGCAAATGCTGAAACAACTCGTGCAAGCATTGTGGATGGAGAGTGGCAACCGTATAGACGGAAAATGGTTGTGATGCAACCAAATCAACAAAGTTTTTCTTCATACTTAAATAAAGCAATGAATCAATCAGATCAACCTGGAAATGGTGTGAAAGTATCCAGAATTGTTGAGGACCGTACACCATTTAAATTGATGTATCAACCTGATCATCCAGATGCAGATGAAGCTGGCTATGTAAAGCTACCAAATGTTGACCCACTAAAAGAGATGGTAGATCTAATGAGTGCTACACGCTCTTATGAAGCGAACGTAACGACATTGAATGCAACAAAAAACATGCTGATGAAGGCATTAGAAATTGGTAGATAAGGATGATTGTAGTGGAAATGAATAAAATAAACACTCCCTTTGCTGTACAACGACAGCCAATAGAAACACAAATGATTAAAAGAACTCCAGCAGACGCCCAGGATCAATTTAAGACTGCCCTTAGTGAAGCAATAAAAAACGTCAACAATATACAAAGCCAATCTTCAGAGGCTACATTGAGGCTTGCTCGTGGACAAGTAGATAATCTCCATGAAGTTATGATTTTAGGTCAAAAAGCTAGTATTACTTTGCAGGCTACTGTCGAGGTCCGTAATAAAGTAATAGAGGCTTACCAAGAAATCATGCGTATGCAAGTATAACAAAATAACTTGAGATTGTTATTGTCACATAGGCGGGAGGGCACATGAACGATAAGCTTTTACAATATAGAGAAAAAGGTGTAGTTTTCTGGAAAGAGCGCACTAATGCCCAAAAGGGTATAATGTTAGGCTCTATTTTATTATTAATCACTATGATTATATTATTAACTATTTTTGGAACAAAATCAAGTTTTCTTCCTTTATACAGTAACTTAACTGTTCAAGAAACAGGACAAATAAAAGAAACACTAGACTCTAGAGGGATTTCTTCAGAGATTTCGGCTAATGGTACTACGATTAGTGTTCCTGAATCAATGGTCGATACTTTAAAAGTAGAGCTTGCGGCTGAAGGTATTCCTAGAAGTGGTAGTATCGATTATGGTTTTTTTAGAGACCGAATGGGAATTGGTATTACCGATAATGAATTCTCATTAATGGAAAGAGCAGCAGTTCAAACTGAACTAGGGAATCTAATTCGCAATATAGACGGTGTAAACGGTGCTAATGTCATGATCACACTACCAGAAGAAAGAATTTGGGTATCTGATGAATTGATGACGGCATCAGCGTCAATAGTCATAAATACAGCTCCTGGATACCAACTCGAACCGAGGCAGGTTCGAGCGCTTTATCATCTAGTATCCAAAAGTGTTCCTAACCTTCCTATAGATAATATTGTCATTATGAACCAGATGTTTGAGCATTATGAATATAAAGATGAAAATTCAATTGATTACTCTACAATGACTGCATACGAACATCAAAGAAAAATTAAACAAGATATTGAAAGAGACCTACAACGTCAACTAACTCAAATGCTTGGAACTATGATGGGACGAGATAGTGTATTAGTTTCTGTTACGACAGATATTGATTTTACACAAGAGAATCGTCAAGAAGACATTGTCGCACCAGTTGATGAAGAGAATATGGAAGGCTTAGCTGTGAGTATCGAGAGAATCACTGAAACGTATGAGGGTGACGAGGTTCCTGAAGGGGGAGTAGCAGGTACAGGTGAAGCTATCCCTGGCTATCCTGGTATTGTCGGTGGAGGCGGCGGCTCCTATGAAAAAATTGAAGAACGTGTAAATAATGAAGTGAACCGTATACGGCGAGATATTGTCGAAAGTCCATATAAAATTAGGGATCTAGGTATACAGGTAATGGTTGAACCTCCTGATGGTCAAGAGGAACTTCCAATAGAACGATTAAACGATATACAGCAAATATTAAGTACGATTGTACGAACGAGTATAGATGGTAATTTAGCAAATGAACTAACTGCAGAAGATATTAACGATAAGATATTTGTATCTTCACAACAATTTAGAGGGAAAGTTGAAGTTCAACAAGTCTCAGAACAAACGGATGTAACTTGGTTATATATTGTTGCTGGTATATTAATTGCGATTATAATTCTATTAATCTTCTTATTGGTTAAGAAGAAAAAGAGAAATAAAGAAGAGGAAGAGGAAACAATTATAGCTCAAATAAACGAAGAAGTACCTGAACTTCCTAATGAAGAAGATAGTGCTTCGGCTACAAAGCGAAAGCAGCTTGAACGAATGGCGAGAGAAAAACCAGATGAATTTGCTAAGCTTATTAGAACATGGATGGTGGATGACTAGGAGGTTGATTGGATGAGTGTGACAAAAAAAGGAAGTTTAACAGGACGTCAAAAAGCAGCTACTCTCCTCATTTCCCTTGGCCCCGATGTATCGGCACAGGTTTATAAACATTTAACAGAAGAAGAAATAGAGAAATTAACGCTAGAAATTGCAAATGTACGTAAAGTTGATAGCTCATTAAAAGAAGATATTTTAAATCAATTTCACCAATTAGCGATAGCTCAAGATTATATTGCTCAAGGTGGTATTGGTTATGCAAAAAGTGTCTTAGAAAAAGCGTTAGGGGAAGCAGAGGCAATGGAAATTATTAATCGTCTTACTTCTACCTTACAAGTACGGCCCTTTGATTTTGCAAGAAAAGCAGATCCTTCGCAAATTTTAAATTTTATTCAAAATGAGCATCCACAAACGATAGCTCTAATATTATCTTACTTAGAGCCAGTACAAGCTGCTCAAATATTATCTGAACTTCCTCAAGAGGTTCAAGCCGATGTAGCTAAACGTATTGCTCTTATGGACAGCACATCACCTGAAATTGTAAATCAAGTTGAGAGTATTTTAGAACAGAAGTTATCGGCGACTGTGACCCAAGACTTTTCAGATGCTGGTGGTATTGAAGCAGTTGTTGAAGTACTTAATAGCGTGGATAGGAGTACAGAGCGTACTATTCTCGATGCACTTGAAATTCAAGATCCAGAACTAGCTGAAGAAATTAAAAAGAGAATGTTTGTTTTTGAAGATATCGTTACTCTTGACAATCGCTCGATCCAGCGTGTTATTCGTGATGTTGAAAACGAAGATTTACAATTGGCACTTAAAGTTGCAAGCGATGAAGTTAAAGAAATTGTCTTTACAAATATGTCTCAGCGTATGGCTGACACATTTAAAGAGGAAATGGAGTTTATGGGTCCTGTACGCTTGCGTGATGTAGAAGAAGCTCAATCACGCATTGTTGCGGTAATTCGCCGTCTTGAAGAAGCTGGTGAAATTGTAATTGCACGTGGCGGAGGAGATGATATTATTGTCTAAAATCATCAAATCGACATATGCAAAAGCTGAAAACAGTGGATCCAAAACGATATCCATTAAAAAACTTAAGTTTAATACTTTAAACGAAGAATTCATAACTGAAAAAAAGGAAAGTGCTGATGGCAGTTTTGTTGGAAATGAAGATGAAATTAAACAATTATTACAAGAAGCTGAACAACAAGCAAAATTTATTATGGAACAAGCCGAAAGTGCTGCGCTTGAGATACGAAAACAGTTAGAACAAGAAAGGCAATTTGTAAATAACGAACTGGATCAATTAAAAGAAGAGGCTAAACAACAAGGGTATGACCTTGGGTATCAACAAGGTTTGGAGGCTGGAAAACAACAGTATACACAAGTGATAGCACAAGTTAATAATCTTGTAGAGGCTTCGAAAAAGGAATATATAAAAACTGTTGAGCAAGCTCAACCTACCATTATTGAATTAGCTTTTGCTATTTCAAAAAAAATTATTGGCAATACAGTAAAAACGGAAGATGAAGCATGGATAAATGTAGTACAACAAGCTGTTCTTGAAGTTAGAGATCAAGCTGAAGTAAAAGTATATGTTCACCCTCATTGGTTTGAACGTACTGTGCAGCACAAAAATGAATTAGTTAGTTTGTTAAGTCATACTGAACAGTTATTTATTTATGCAGACTCTCAATTAAAAGAACATGATTGTGTCATTGAAACACCATTTGGCCGAATTGACGCGAACATAGACAGCCAATTAACTGAACTTAAAAAGGTCCTAAATATAAAACTAAAGGAGGGGAAGCATGCAAGCACATGATTTAATTAATGTTGTTCCCCATCTAAATTCGTACAAATGGTATGGAAAAGTGACTAGGGTTGTCGGTTTAATGATTGAGTCAAAAGGACCACAAGCTTCAATTGGGGACCTTTGTTATATCCATATTGGGAAAAGTCAAAAGTCCAAGGTGATGGCTGAAGTTGTCGGCTTTCGAGAAGAACATGTTCTACTCATGCCGATAAATGGTACAGGTGAAATATCTCCAGGTAGCCTTGTAGAAGCAACTAGCCACCCTTTAGAAGTTAAAGTTGGATTAGGTTTAATAGGTAAAGTTATTGATGGATGTGGACAACCTTTAGACCACTCAAAATTACCAGATGGTTTGTCTTCATTTCCAACTGATAACTCCCCTCCAAACCCTTTAGATAGACCTAGAATTACTGAACCTATGAGTATAGGAATAAGAGCTATAGATAGCTTATTAACTGTTGGTAAAGGTCAACGAATTGGAATTTTCGCAGGGAGTGGGGTCGGCAAGAGTACGCTTTTATCAATGATTATTAAAAACTCTGATGCTGATTTAAATGTCATTGCATTAATTGGCGAACGTGGACGAGAAGTAAAAGATTTTATAGAACGTGACTTGGGGGAAGCTGGTCTAAAGAATAGTATTTTAGTTGTTGCCACCTCGGACCAACCCGCTTTAATGAGAGTTAAAGGAGCATTGACAGCAACAGCTATTGCAGAGTATTTCCGTAACCAAGGAATGAACGTTAACTTAATGATGGATTCTGTTACTCGTTTTGCAATGGCGCAAAGGGAGATAGGGTTAGCCGTCGGGGAACCTCCGACGACAAAAGGATATACACCATCAGTGTTTGCGATGTTACCTAGACTCTTAGAGCGGTCTGGTACTAGTGTAAAAGGTTCAATCACTGCATTCTATACAGTACTAGTGGACGGGGATGATTTGAATGAGCCGATCTCTGATGCCGTGCGAGGTATATTAGACGGACATTTTGTACTAGATAGAAAGTTGGCAAATAAAGGCCAATTTCCAGCCATTAATATATTAAAGAGTGTTAGCCGTGTTATGCATGATATTGTTCCACAGCATCATCGGCTAGCAGCAGATAGGGTGAGAAAACTATTATCAACCTATTATGAATCGGAAGATTTAATAAATATTGGTGCTTATAAGCGAGGTTCATCAAGAGAAGTTGATCTAGCGATACAAACGTTTCCAGGCATCATCTCTTTTTTAAAGCAAGATATTAACGAACAAAGTAATCTGGATGAGGCTGTAAAGTTGTTACACGATCAGTTTGGGAAAGGTGAATAATGAATGTCATTTCGCTATACTCTCCAAAAAGTACTAGAAATAAAAGAAAATGAAAAACAAGCATCAGAAAATGAATATAGTAAGGCCACAAGAGAATTTGAAGATACCGCAACAAGACTATACGATCTCTTAAAGAAAAAAGAGGATTTAGAAGCAGGTTGTCAACAGCAGATGAATGAAGGAATTCCAGTTCATCAACTTCAACAACACCAAACCATCTTAATGCGGTTAAATGTTGATATTGAAAAACAGCAACAATCGACAAACTTGGCTCGAAATCTCATGTATCAAAAACAAAAAGAGTTAGTTAATGCCTCAATAGAGTTAAGAAAATATGAAAAAATGAAAGAACTTAAGTATCAAGAGTATATAGAAGAACAAAAAAAGTTAGACAATATGCGGATGGACGAAATTTCTTTACAGTTATATGTAAACCGCTAAAATAGGTGAAGCTCATGAGTAATGAAAAAGAGTACAGTAAAATTCAGTGGTTCTTCTTTGTCATTTTCATTCCAACCATCTTTGCCATTATATTATTTGCAGTAATTCTAATTTTTCTTGGAGTTGACTTGAAAGATAAAGCTAAAGAGGTTGGCGGAAATCTTCCTTTAATAGGAGAATATTTTACTGAAAAAGAAGCAGAAGAAGAAATTAATATCGAGGATTTAAATGAAACAATAGCTAATCAGCAAGCGCAAATAGACCGCTTAGAACGAGAGCTAAATCAAAAAGAGGAAGAGATACTAAAGCTTAAAAATGAAACGGCATTGTTAGAGCAGCAAGTAGAGGTACAAGAAGAATCAGTTGCTGAAGTTAGACATGATTTAAAGGAAATAGCAAAAACTTACGAAGCGATGTCAACGAAGAACGCAGCCAAAATATTGTCTGAACTCCCTACATCAGAAGCCCTACTTCATATCTCACAAATTTCTACACAGGCTAGAGCTGGGATACTGGCAAAAATGGAACCAGAAAGAGCAGCGGAATTAATGTCCAAGCTAGCAAATCAATAAAGGGTTGAAAGGAGGTGAAAGGTTGAACATAGTAGGAGTTGGAAACCCAAATCAAAATAATATAGTAAATGGGCCACAGCAAAAGAAAAGTTTGTTAAGTAAAAAATCTTCTTTTGCTAATTTACTAGGAAGTGCTTCCTCTGATTGGGGAGTAACAAAAGAAACAAGTACTTATACTAGAAATACGTTATCGGATGATCAACGCATAGATGAAGCTAAACTATTAACTCATTTACAAAAGTTAGCTGGATTACTTCCAATGGATGAGGGATATTTAACAAAAGAAAAACTGAATGATAAAGATGTAGTAGACTTATTAGCATTATTACCAGAACACCTAAAGTTAGAGGTTGAAAGTATTTTTCAGAGTGGCCTCCCGATAGAAGCGCTTTTACAATCTGTTCAAGAAGTTAATAAACCTGCCAACATGCTCGCATTACTAATAGTTATAAACCGATTAACATCTGATCAGTTGTTATCAACTGCTCAAGAGTTTAATCAATTTATGAGACATCTTGAAAATTTGTTAAAACAAAACGATATTATAAGCAATCATAAAAGTCAAAGTGATTTGTTACGACAATTAATCGCATCTCTACAAAAAGAAGAACAACGCAATCATAACCAAATCCTCCAATCGGTCATGCAGAGAGTAGGAGTCAGTGAGCGGAATTATGAAGGACAGCAAAGTGTTAATCTAAATACAGATTTACAGAATATGTCTCGTGTTCAACAGTTAGTGTTACATATTGGAGAACAAACGAGTAAAGAAGCAGAACAACGTCAATTTGTCCGCCAGTTTCAAGAGCTATTGGGTCGTGGTGTATTAAAGAACTTAAATAATGGCTCACAAATCTCGATTAGATTTTTTCCAGAGCATCTAGGAAGGTTGGATATTCGCCTCTCCCAAATGAATGGCGTAATTACAGCTCGTATTCTAGCAACTACGAGTACTGCACGAGAGTTAATTGAATCTCAAATTCAACAATTAAGGAATGGCTTTTCACAACAGCAAATAAATGTAGAACGGATTGAAATTGCACATCAGCAATCACCTGGTAATTTAAATAAGGACGGCAAAGGTAGAGACGACGATCGAGAGCAGCGGGATAAACAGGATGAAGATAATGAAAGAGAAAGAGAAACATTCTCACAAGTTTTAGAAGAACTAACGATTAACGAGAAAGTTTAGGTGTTGAGTATGAATAATACAGTAGACCCAAGTCTTTTTTTTGAAAATCGACCTCGTGATGTTAAGAAAACGGGAGAAGGAGCATTAGGAAAAGACGATTTTCTAAAAATATTAATTACCCAGTTACAAAACCAAGATCCAACGAATCCAATGGACGACCGGGAGTTTATTTCGCAGATGGCACAATTCTCATCACTTGAACAAATGACTAATATGAATAAAACGCTTGAGAAATTTATTGCTTCACAAACAGAAAATAAACTTGTACAAAATAGTCATCTCATTGGTAAGGAAATACTGTGGCAAAAAGAAGGTTCAATTTCAGATCGTGATCTAGAGACAAATACCGTAAAAGCTGTTCGTCAACGTGATGGGCAAGTCTCGGTGCAATTAGAAAACGGTAATTGGATATTGGTTGACCAAATTAAACAAATTTCTGCAGGTGCTAAAGAAAAAAGTGAATAGGAGGTGAACTAATGAACCCTCATATATATTCACACCAATTGGGAAGGCCGCTAACCACAACTACAAATAAAACGGCACAACAAATAAGGCAAGGAAATTTTCAAAATATATTAGAAACAGAGATTAATAGCAGTGAAGGAATTAAGCTTAGTAAACATGCTGAAAAGCGAATGGAAGAACGAGGAATATCCATAGAAAATAACCAATGGAAAGTCATTGAAAATAAGCTAAAAGAAGCAAAATTAAAAGGTGTGCAAGACTCGTTAGTTATCTTGAATAATGCTGCACTTGTTGTCAGTACGAAAAACAAAACTGTTATTACTGCGTTAGACAGAACGGAAGCGGGTAAGCAAATTTTTACGAATATTAATGGAACGATTCTTATTGATTAGTGGGCTGGACCGAAATGGAAGCCTATGGTTGTGGAATGATAGAAGCAATCAGTGAACTATGATCTGAAAAATAAAGGGGAAATCTACATGTTACGTTCAATGTATTCCAGTATTGGTGGTTTAAAAAACTTTCAAACAAAGCTAGATGTAATAGGAAATAATATTGCAAATGTAAATACGTTTGGGTATAAAAAAGGGCGTACAACATTTCAAGATATGATGAGTCAACAAATGCGTGGTGCAAGTACCCCCACAGCTAATCGAGGTGGAACAAACCCTATGCAAGTTGGTCTAGGTGGAACTATTGCAACGATTGATACCGTTCATACACAAGGAAGTATGCAAACTACAGGACGTTCTCTAGATGTAGCTGTTTCAGGTGATGGCTTCTTTGTAGTGAATAATGGTAATTTTAATTCGTATACACGAGCTGGGAATTTTTACTTAGACCAAAATGGGACACTTGTTAATGGTGATGGCCTTCGTGTAATGGGATACGGTTTACAAGCTGGTACAGCAAACCAAATTGATTACACACAAATACAGCCTCTTAGAATTCAAGCGGGAAGTCAAATGGCACCAGAAGCGACGACAAATATATCGTATAAAGGTAATTTTAATGCAGATTTACCACCTGTTGGAAGTGAAAAAGGTGGTACCGCATTAGTTAACAATACTAATCGATTAACACAACAACAAATTAATGATGCTATGAAAAGTGGATTTATGATTACTCATAAAGTTGTAGATTCTCTTGGTGCTACTCATGATGTAAAATTAGCATTTCAAAAAACAGCTACTGGGGAATGGACAGTTGGAATAGTCAGACCTTCTATTGATCTTAATACAAGAGAACATCTTAAGGATCCATTAACTGGGCAGCCATTTTTCACATATGAAAGGTTAACTAGTACAAACACTCCGTTTCCAGGGTTAACGGATGACTACATCAAGTTTGGTTCAAACGGTGCTATCATTCAAGATAACCCAAATGCGAATAATAGTAACTCTATGAAAGAAGTTAATCTAACTTTAAACCTAAATACTCGACCATTAGGACCAGGGGATTTCAACGGGGCTGAGGATCTTCAGCTAACTTTTGACTTCTCAAGATTCACTCAGTTCTCAAGTCCAAGCACTGCTGATGTTGACCAAGTATCAGGTAATATCGATGGATTTTTAGATAGTTTTAACATTGGACAATCTGGTGAAATTATTGGTGTTTACTCCAACGGTAGAGTTCAACTGCTTGGACAACTTGCTCTAGCGACATTTAATAACCCAGGCGGTTTAAGTAAAGCAGGAAGTAACACATATCATGCCTCTAACAATTCTGGACAACCTAACATTGGTGTTCCTGGAGAGGGCCGTGGATTGCTTATGGGGAGTTCATTAGAAATGTCTAACGTTGATATTTCAGAAGAATTTACTGAAATGATCGTAGCTCAACGTGGATTCCAAGCAAATACGAGAATTATAACGACTTCTGATGAAATCTTACAAGAACTCGTTAATTTAAAACGTTAAGTTTTCAAGCAGTAAACATTAATTAGGAGGGCGAGGCTAGTGTTTTTAAGTAACAGTTATTTTATGCTACTAAAGTACCAGTCTCTAAATTGTTACTATGATTAAGTTAACCAGGTTAAATAATAGTACTTTTTTATTAAATGCATTACTGATAGAACAAGTTGAGGCTTTTCCTGACACGACCATTACTCTTGTCAATGGAAAAAAGATAGTGGTGCGTGAGTCAATTGACGATGTTATGCTTATGATAAATGAACTATATCGAACGATTGGACTTGCTTCAATTATTAGTAAAAAAGATGTGGAGGGCACTTGATTGTTTAAAAATAAATTAGTAAATATCATGATAATTCTCCTCGTTTCTCTTACATTAATTGGAGTCGTCACATTAGTACTTATAAATTATTTATCTAATGATGAAACGGTATCTGGAGAACCGACAATTGATGAAATTATTGCACATTCTTATGATACCCCTGAATTAACGACGATGTTACTAAGTAATGAATTTGCCAAAGTTCAATTTAAAATTCATGTGGATAATAGAAGGGCACTTTCGGAAATATCTAAACGTGACTTTCAGATTGAAAATATTATTATTCGTGAATTGGCAGGGATGAAATCATCCCAACTTTCAGGTTCAGAAGGGATAGGAAACTTAGAAAATCAGCTTAAATTTAAAATAAACGAATTAATGACAGAAGGTATTGTTGTCGATATTTACACAAGACGACTAATTATCCAATAAACGTCTGTAATTGTTTGAGAGGTGAGTCACTTGGCTGACATTTTGTCACAAGGTGAAATTGATGCGCTACTATCTGCGTTATCAACGGGGGAAATGGATGCTGATGAACTGAAAAAAGAGGAGTCGGAAAAAAAGATAAAGGTTTATGATTTTAAAAGAGCTTTGCGCTTCTCTAAAGATCAAATTAGAAGTTTATCGAGAATTCATGAGAATTTTGCGAGACTATTAACTACTTTCTTTTCTGCCCAACTTAGAACTTTTGTTCAAATTTCAGTAGCATCAGTAGACCAGTTACCATATGAGGAATTTATTCGATCAATTCCAAAGATGACAATATTAAACGTGTTTGATCCATACCCTTTAGATGGTCGGTTTTTAATGGAGGTAAATCCTAATATTGCTTATACAATGTTAGATCGTTTACTAGGTGGTAAAGGGGTTGCAGTCAATAAAATTGATAACTTAACAGAAATTGAAACTCGGATTATGTCCCAACTATTTCAGCGAACGTTGGATAGCTTTACAGAAGCATGGGGGTCTATTATTGAATTAGATCCAGTAATGGAAGACTTAGAGGTTAATCCACAGTTTCTACAAATGGTTTCCCCAAATGAAACGGTCGTTGTTATTTCACTTTCAACTACTATTGGCGAGACATCAGGAATGATTAATTTATGTTTACCACATGTTACGTTAGAGGAAATTCTTCCAAAGTTGTCTGTTCATTATTGGATGCAAACAAAGAAAAAGCAAAGACAACCAGGTGAAGTTGAATTATTAGAGGCTACTGTTCGTAAGGCACCCCTTCTTATTCAAGCAGAACTTGGACGTTCAGAAATAACAATTCAAGAATTTTTACAGCTCCACATAGGTGATGTAATTGAGTTGGATCAAAATATAAATGAGTCTCTGTTAGTGACTGTTGGTGGAGAACGAAAATATAAAGCTCAACCAGGAAAGTCGAAAGAAAAATTAGCAATTCAAATAACAGAGGTTATGGAGGGGGCACATGAAGATGAATGACGATATGCTTTCCCAAGAAGAGATTAATGAACTCTTAAAGGGAGTTGGAATCGGTGATGATGACTTAACCTCAAGTGAGGAAGGAAATGATTTAGATACATTAAAAGTTGAAGATTATTTATCTCCTGTTGAGCGGGATGCATTGGGGGAAATTGGTAATATTTCATTTGGAAGTGCTGCTACAGCATTATCCACATTACTTAATCAAAAGGTTGAGATTACAACACCTCAAGTGTCAATAATTAATAGAGACCAATTAGAAGAAGCTTTTCCTCACCCTCACGTAGCGGTATCTGTTCGATATACTGAAGGTTTTGAAGGGATGAACTTACTCGTTATAAAAACAACCGATGCTGCCATTATAGCGGACTTGATGCTAGGTGGAGATGGTATGAATCTAACTGATGAGTTAGGAGATATGCAAATTAGTGCAGTCCAGGAAGCGATGAATCAAATGATGGGTTCTGCATCAACTTCGATGTCAACGATCTTTAACAAGAGAGTCGATATTTCTCCGCCTAGTATTGATTTATTGGATATTCCTAGAGAAGAGGGTATGGATATTATTCCAAGAGAGGATATTTTGGGGAAGATTTCGTTTAGGTTAAAAATTGGCGATTTAATTGACTCTTCTATTATGCAGTTAGTAACAGTTTCTTTTGCGAAACAACTAGTTGAGGAATTAATGAATCCGAAATTACCTATTGAGGAAACACCATCTAAAATAGTAGAACAACCTTCGCATACCTCTCATGCGGATCAGACCGTTATACCACACACAGACCAGGTAGGCCAGTCTATGAACCGAATACAGCAACCTAGTCAGCAACAGATGTATCAAGAGGCTGTTCCTCAATTTGAGCAACCACAATATGAACAGCGAGGACAGCAGCACCTAGGAAACCAATTCCAGCATCGTCATGTTAACGTTCAACCTGCGGCATTTTCTAGCTTCGAACCTCCAGGATTAACGCAGAACGAATCAAACAACCTAAATATGTTGTTGGACATTCCTTTACAGGTTACTGTAGAGCTCGGACGAACAAAAAGGTCAATTAAAGAAATATTAGAACTTAGTCAAGGGTCAATTATAGAACTAGATAAATTAGCAGGTGAACCTGTAGATATATTAGTTAATCAGAAATTAATTGCTAAAGGTGAAGTCGTTGTTATCGATGAGAACTTTGGTGTTCGCGTAACTGATATTGTAAGTCAACAAGAACGGATAAAAAATCTCCGTTAATTCTTATAACCACTCCTACGATGTACATGAATAGAAAGGATGAACTAATATGTCAGGAAAAATATTAATTGTGGATGATGCAGCTTTTATGAGAATGATGATT
This sequence comes from Alkalihalobacterium elongatum, assembly GCF_019024285.1. Lineage (GTDB taxonomy): Bacteria > Bacillota > Bacilli > Bacillales > Bacillaceae_F > Alkalihalobacterium > Alkalihalobacterium elongatum. The sequence continues at coordinate 689,417 of NZ_WMKZ01000001.1, read as the reverse complement.
AAAGATATTTTAACAAAAAATGGTTTTGACGTAGTTGGAGAAGCTTCTGATGGAGCTCAAGCTGTTGAAAAGTATAAAGAATTATCACCTGATTTAGTTACGATGGATATTACAATGCCAGAAATGGATGGAATAACTTCTTTAAAAGAAATCAAACAAATTGACTCGAACGCAAAAGTAATTATGTGTTCTGCTATGGGACAACAAGCGATGGTAATTGACGCTATTCAAGCAGGTGCAAAGGACTTTATCGTAAAACCGTTTCAAGCAGATCGTGTGTTAGAGGCAATTAAAAAGACATTAGGTTAAGAAAGGATGATAGCCTCTTGTACCGAAAATACTTTTGGGTTGTTTTAGGCTTGTTCTTCCTTTTTCCCATGAGCTTTAACGAGTCAGTTCTAGCAGAAGAAAGTGGAACTGGCTCAGTTTTTGACTCTTTACCTGTCAAACAAGAAAAGATAACTGGAACTGACGATAGTCAAATAGAACCTGCTGAAACGGAGCTGGCTCCAGGAGTAAATGAACCATTTCTGGATACTACTGAAACTCCATTTGATAATGGGACAAGCTTTTTTATGTTATTTATGCAAATGATAGCAGCACTAGCTGTCGTGATTGCATTAATTTATATAATGCTTCGCTTTGTTGGTAAACGAACACGTTCATTTAGAGATCATCAAACCCTTCAAAGTATCGGTGGGGTACCACTAGGAGCCAATCGCTCTCTACAGATGATTAAGCTAGGGGATCGTATTCTAGTTGTCGGTGTGGGTGAAACGATACAACTTATCAAAGAAATAGACGATAAAGGTGAGATCGCCAAAATAATGGAGCAGCATGAGACGGAATTCGATCGGCTTGAACAACCATTAACTAAAGCTTCTACGTGGATCAACCAGCTAGTAACTAAGAAGACAACTGATGATACGAAAAAAACGCTCGATTTTAGTGAGCTATTAGATAAACAGTTAAAAGATGTTTCTAAGTCGCAACAACAAATCCACGAGGCGATGAAGGAGCATAATAAATGACAGAATTTTTACCAACATTTAATGATGATTTATCCACTACTTTACAAATTTTGATTTTATTAACAGTTTTATCTTTAGCACCTAGTATTCTAATTTTAATGACTTGTTTTACTAGAATTGTTATTGTCCTATCCTTCGTGAGAACAGGGTTAGCTACACAGCAGATGCCACCAAATCAAGTTTTAATTGCCTTAGCACTTTTTATTACTTTCTTTATAATGGCACCTGTCTTTGCTGAAGTAAATGAACAAGCATTATCACCATTATTAGCTGGTGAAATAGATCAAGAAGAAGCCTTTGATCGTGCTGTAGTACCAATGAAAGAATTTATGGCGAAGCATACAAGAGAAAAGGACCTTGCACTTTTTATGGGATATGCGGGTATGGACAGACCACAAACACTTGATGATATTCCATTAACTGCATTAGTGCCAGCTTTTGCGATTAGTGAAATAAAAACAGCATTTCAAATAGGGTTCTTTATTTTTGTTCCGTTCCTTGTCATAGACATGATAGTTGCTAGTGTTTTAATGGCAATGGGTATGATGATGTTGCCTCCAGTCATGATTGCCTTACCATTTAAAATATTGTTATTTGTTATGGTTGATGGCTGGCATTTAGTCGTTCAATCATTGTTACTAAGCTATAGTTAACTCCAACTAAAAAGAAGGTGAATGAATTGAATGCTGAACAAGTTATTACATTAGCTGAAAATGGAGTTTGGACGGTCTTGATGGTAGCAGGTCCACTGCTATTAATTGCATTATCTCTAGGGTTGCTCGTTAGTATTTTTCAGGCGACAACTCAAATACAAGAACAAACATTAGCTTTTATTCCTAAAATTGTCGGTGTGTTCGTTGCTTTAGTATTCTTTGGACCATGGATGTTATCTCAATTACTTGGCTTTACGTATCACATCTTCAATAATTTACATCGGGTTGTTGGGTAATGATAGACTGGATTAACTTTTTACCAGCGTTCTTATTAGTTTTTATTAGAGTGCTAGCTTTCTTTACAGTGTTACCTATTTTTTCTCATCGAACGATTCCTAATACGGTTAAAGTTGGATTATCTGTATATTTAGCTTGGATTATGTTTTTTACAATTGGCATCCAGGAAATTCCAATTGATGAAATCTACTTTTTGTTAATTTTAAAAGAGGTACTAGTAGGTTTACTTATAGGTCTTATTGCCATGATCTTAATCTATGCTATTCAAGTAGCTGGAGCATTCATAGATAATATGATGGGGTTTATGATTGCTAATGTCGTAGATCCAGCAACAGGGGCACAATCACCTTTAATTGGAGGGTACTTATATACATTTGCGCTACTTTTACTACTAGTTACAGATGCACATCACTTATTAATAGATGGTGTTTTTTATAGCTATCAATTTATTCCTTTAGACCAAGTATTTTTACCGCTTGGTAACGAAAACGTCATTGAATTTATTTTTATAACCTTCAATAAGATGTTCATTATCGCTTTTCAAATGGCATTTCCTATTGTAGGTTCATTGTTTTTAGTCGATGTAGCCTTAGGGATGATCTCACGTTCTGTTCCACAAATGAATGTGTTTGTTGTTGGGATGCCATTAAAGATTTTAGTAGGTTTGCCATTATTAATGATTTTCCTAAGTGTATTTTATTTAATTGTCCAACAGCTGTTCGAAACAATTGTCTTAACGATGAGAACGCTCATGCAATTACTTGGAGGTGTCTAGTAGGTGCCTTATATCCAATTAGATTTACAGTTTTTCGCAGAAGAAAAGACGGAAAAAGCGACACCGAAAAAGCGGCAAGACACCCGAAAAAAAGGTCAAGTTGCAAAGAGTACGGATGTAAATACGGCTATTATTCTGTTACTAGTTTTTTTATCACTTTGGTTCATTGGTCATATCGTTGGTGATCATTTATTAGCCATGCTAAAGCATACATTCCAAAATTACATGCTAATGGATTTAACCGAAATGAGCCTAAAAATGGTTCTAAATGAAATTACATTCACGTCAGCAACTGTGTTATTACCGATTATGCTCATTGCTTTAATAGCTGGCGTCTTTAGTAGCTACTTACAAGTTGGTCCACTATTTGCACCAGAGGCGATTAAACCTAAGTTATCAAAATTAGATCCAATTAAAGGGTTCAAAAGAATATTCTCTGTAAGAGCGATTGTTGAGCTCTTGAAGTCATTATTAAAAATTTCATTTGTAGGAATGGTCGTTTTTACGATCTTATGGCTGACGCTCGATTCTGTTATGATCTTGTCCCAAAAGCCTGTAGCAGATGGGTTTTATCAAATTGCACAGTTAACAGTAATCATGGGCGTTGTTGTAGCGGTATTACTACTCATTTTGTCGATCCCTGATTACCTTTACCAAAAATACGATCATGAAAAACAAATCAGAATGTCTAAAAAAGATATTAAAGATGAACACAAAAATATGGAAGGCGATCCAAAAGTAAAGTCCAAAAGAAAACAAAAACAAATGGAAATGGCGATGTCAAGGATGATGCAAGAAATTCCTAAAGCAGATGTTGTCATTACGAATCCTACTCATTTTGCCGTTGTACTAAAATACGACGGAGAGAAGATGGATGCTCCTGTTATTGTAGCAAAAGGAGTCGATTATGTTGCCTTTAAGATCCGTTCAATTGCGAAAAATCACGATATCATTATCGTTGAAAATAAACCTTTAGCAAGAGCTTTGTATGCAGAGACGAATATTGGAGATATAGTACCAGAGGATTTGTTTAAAGCTGTCGCAGAAATCCTTGCTTATGTATATCGTTTGAAAAATAAAGAAGTTTAGCAGCTAATGTTGGTAAAAGAGGAGAGAGTTTCCATTGTCAATTAAAGATTTATCTGTGTTACTAGGCGTTATCTTAATCATAATTATGTTAATCATTCCGTTACCGCCTGCAATGCTGGATGTTCTCATTATATGTAATATCTCTCTTGCTCTAGTTATTATCTTAGTAGCTATGAATACGAGGGAACCACTTCAATTTTCAATATTCCCGACATTATTACTCTTAGTTACATTATTTCGACTTGGACTAAACGTTTCAACAACACGTTCGATCCTTGGAAATGCTGAAGCTGGGAATGTTATTGAGACATTCGGATCCTTCGTTGTCGGTGGGAACGCACTCGTCGGTTTTGTTGTGTTCCTTATATTAATTATCATTCAGTTTCTCGTTATTACAAAAGGAGCTGAGCGTGTATCTGAAGTGGGAGCACGTTTTACATTAGACGCGATGCCAGGTAAGCAAATGAGTATTGATGCTGATCTAAATGCTGGCATGATTTCTGACATTGAAGCAAAAGAACGACGGCAGAAAATAGAACAAGAAGCTGACTTCTACGGAGCGATGGATGGTGCTAGTAAGTTTGTTAAAGGTGATGCGATTGCAGGGATTGTTATCGTTATTATTAATTTGATCTTTGGGTTAGTAATTGGTATGTCTCAATTAGGAATGGGACTCGGTGAAGCAGCAAACACGTTTACTCTACTTACGGTTGGTGATGGGCTGGTCAGCCAAATTCCAGCATTACTTATTTCGACGGCAACAGGGATCGTTGTAACCCGTGCTACTTCGGAAGGGAATTTAGGACACGATATTACAAAACAATTACTAGCTTATCCGATGATGCTTTATGTAGCGGGTGGAACGATCTTCCTGTTAGGTGTTGTTACGCCCATTACACCGTATGTAACGTTTCCAATTGCAGGTATCCTTGTTTATGGTGGTTGGCACTTATCAAGGTTACAGAAACAGACACTTGAAGAAGAAGCTGCTACGTCAGATGAAGCAGAAAGTACAAATGATGATTTGAAATCACCAGAAAGTGTAGTTAATCTGTTACAAATTGATCCAATTGAATTTGAGTTTGGATACGGTCTTATTCCTTTAGCTGATGCTAATCAAGGAGGCGACTTATTAGACCGTGTCGTGATGATTAGACGTCAACTAGCTCTAGAGCTAGGTATGATTGTACCTGTTATTCGAATAAGGGATAATATCCAGCTGCAACCTAATGAATACGTAATAAAAATCAAAGGAAACGAAATAGCAAAAGGGGATTTGTTACTAGATCATTACATGGCAATGAGTCCTGGAATTGAAGATGATTCAATTATTGGTATTGATACGATCGAACCTGCATTTGGATTACCAGCATTATGGATTGGGGAAGATATGAAAGAACAAGCAGAGTTATCAGGATACACGGTTGTAGATCCGCCATCTGTGGTGTCTACACATTTAACAGAAATTGTTAAGCGTCATGCGCATGAATTAATAGGTAGACAAGAAACGAAACAATTAGTTGACCACTTGAAAGAGTCCTATCCTGCTCTAGTAGAAGATGTCACACCTAATCCGTTGACGGGTGGTGAAATCCAAAAAGTTCTTGCGAATTTATTGCGTGAAAATGTTTCAATCCGAAATCTTCCGACTATCTTTGAAGTTCTAGCCGATTATGGGCCTATGTCAAAAGATATGGATTTAATAACTGAATATGTACGCCAAGGGTTATCAAGACAAATCTCAAAGCAATACGCATTACCAGGGGAACCACTATATGTTGTTACACTAAGTGGGACAGTAGAAAAGCGGATTGCTGAAGCTGTGCAACAAACAGAACATGGAAATTTCTTATCGATGGACCCAAATCAATCACAACAAATTATAGAAGTGGCTTCACAAGAAGTGGAACATTTATCTCAAATGGGCCAAGTGCCAATTATTTTATGCTCACCAGCTGTTAGAATGTACGTTCGACAATTGCTTGAACGGTATATGCCAACCGTTCCTGTCCTTTCATATAACGAGTTAGAACCAGATGTTGAGATTCAAAGTGTTGGGGTGGTGAATGTAGATTGAAAGTAAAGAAGTTTATTGCAGGGTCGATGCCCGATGCTATGAAAAAGATACGTGAAGACCTTGGGCATGATGCCGTTATTTTAAATTCAAGAGAAATTGTAACTGGTGGTTTTTTAGGTTTATTTACAAAGAAAAATATTGAGGTTATTGCAGCAGTGGATCATACTCCATCAATTAAACGACCTACCCCAAAAAAACAGTCTGTAATAAATGAGGGGCGCCTATCACGATCTGGCGTCCATCATACCCAAAAAACTTTGATTACTGATAATAATCAGGAAAAGTTGCTAAAGGAAATCGAACAACTGAAAACGATAATGTCTTCTTTTTCTAGTAAACAAATTGAACAAGAACAGGAGTATCCAGAGCCATTTCACTCAATAAGTACTCACCTTGAAGATCAGGAAGTTGATAAACATCTTAGGATTAAAACAATGAAGCATTTAATGAAGAAATGGTATGAACGTGATGAGGAAGTACCGGCTAAAGAAGAAGTATATGAATGGTTATTAGACTTTTTAATTGCTTCAATTGAAGATGTTCCTATGGGAGGAATTACGTTTAAAAAACAGTTTGTGAATATTGTTGGTCCTACTGGTGTTGGAAAAACAACAACAATTGCTAAAATCGCAGCCCATAGTGTATTAAAGAAACACAAGAAAGTAGCACTGATAACGACAGATACATATCGGATTGCAGCTGTTGAACAGTTAAAAACATACGCAAAAATTTTAAATATACCTATAGAGGTCGTTTACTCAATTGAAGATTTTAAAAAAGCGAAGGACCAATTTTCGCATTACGATCTCGTTCTTGTTGATAGTGCAGGGCGGAACTTTCGTAATCCTTTGTATGTTGAAGAGTTGAATAAAGTTATTGATTTCACACTTCAAGGAGAGACGTTTTTAGTCTTGTCTCTTACTTCTAAATACCGTGATATGGAAGCGATTTTTAAACAGTTTTCGCTTATTAAAGTGGATAAAGTAATTTTCACAAAAATGGACGAAACTTCTTATTACGGTGCGATGCTCACGTTTGTTGAAAAAAATAAAATTGGTGTTGCCTATATTACCAATGGACAAAATGTGCCTGATGACATTATGGAAGGTAGTGCAAAAGAGATTATTTATTCTATTTTAGAGGTAAAAAATAATGAATGACCAAGCAGAGAGTTTACGGAGACTAATGGATAATAAAAACGGCATGTGTGATACGAAAGTTATCTCGGTTATTAGTGGGAAAGGTGGGGTTGGCAAATCAAATTTTTCTATTAATTTTTCATTAGGGTTATCCCGTGCAGGCTTTCGGGTACTTTTATTTGATTTAGATATTGGCATGGCAAATGTCGATATATTAATGGGAATGACTAGTAAATATAATATTGTTGATATGATCGAAAATGAATTAACAATATGGGACATTATCGAGAAGGGACCTGGAAATGTCTCTTTTATTTCGGGTGGATCTGGATTTAGCCAACTATTTAAATTAAGTGAAAGAAAACTTGAACGATTTGTAACGCAGCTGGAAACACTTAAACAACATTATGACTATATCATCTTTGACATGGGAGCTGGGATTTCTGAAGATAGTTTACAGTTCATCTTGTCAGGCAATGAAGCAATTATGGTTACGACACCTGAACCGACCTCTATTACTGATGCATACGCAATGCTTAAATACATTAATAACCAAGTAATTACAATAAAGTGTTCTTTAATCGTAAACAGAACGGAGACAGAAAAAGAAGGTAAAGTTACAGGAGAAAACTTTCAAAGAGTCGTAAAACAGTTCCTGCAAAAGGAAATAACATACCTCGGCAGTATTCCAAATGATAACACTGTAAAAAAAGCAGTAAGATCGCAACTCCCCTTTTTACTTTTGGATCCTAAAGCGAAATCTAGTCGTGCAGTAGAATTAATCGTGCAAGAATTTATTGGGGAACAAAGGGAACAGAAAAGTAATTCGGACTTTAATTTATTCGTGCAACGCATTAAGAGTTTTTTTAGTCTAAAGTAATCGACATAAACATTTCAATAACAAAATAGAGCAACAATCTTTGAGAAAAGAGCAAATATAAAAAAGTTAATATTAGCTTTGTTGTTTTTAGGTGAGGGGTTGGGTTAATTTGAACGAAAAGATTACGGTATTAATTGTTGATGATTCCGCATTTATGAGAAAAGTCATCAGTGAACTCCTACAAAAAGATGAAAGAATTAAGGTAATCGGAACTGCAAGAAATGGTCAGGACGCTTTAGAGAAATTGTCAACAATGACACCCGCTGTTATTACCCTTGATGTTGAAATGCCAGTGATGGACGGACTAGCTACACTAAAAAAGATTATGGAATTAAAGCCTACCCCAGTTGTCATGGTGAGTAGCACTACTAAAGAAGGCGCTCTGAATACAGTTTTAGCGATGGAGTATGGAGCAGTAGATTTTGTAGCGAAACCTTCGGGTGCAATCTCATTGAACTTACACAAAATTAAAGAAGAAATGACCACAAAGGTTGTCTTAGCGTCGCAATCCAAGGTGAAAAATTATTTTAAAAATTCAACTAAACAAACCACTAAAGTCATTCAAGCCTCTATTTATAGAAGAGAAGCTGTGCACTATCACATGAAGAAAAAAGTAATTGCTATTGGTACATCAACTGGTGGGCCTAAGGCATTACAACAAGTGCTAACTCAATTACCAAAATCAATAAATGCACCCATATTAATCGTACAACATATGCCACCAGGTTTTACAAATTCATTAGCAGCTCGTCTGAACTCATTATGCAAAATAGTGGTGAAAGAAGCTGAAGATGGTGAGGTCATTAGGAAAGGTGTAGCTTATGTTGCTCCTGGTGGGTTTCATCTTACTGTAAAACAATTAGGAAATGTATTAGCTGTAAAATTACATCAATTACCTCCTCGAAAAGGACATCGACCATCGGTGGATGTATTATTTGAGTCATTAGCAAGCGTTACGGACTATAGTATCCTTTCAGTCGTCATGACAGGTATGGGAGCGGACGGTTCTGAAGGTTTAATCAAGTTAAAAGAAAAGACCAATAGTTACTCAATTGCAGAAGCAGAGGAATCATGTATTGTATTTGGTATGCCTCGCGCAGCAATCAGGACTAATCAAGTAAATGAAGTTATTCATCTTCAAAACATCGGTCACCGAATAGTGGAATTAGTTAAATAGATCTTACTAAGGAAGGAATAGCAACCAGCAACAATCTATAAGGAAGAAAAGAGATAAAAAATGGAAAAATTCTCTGGGGAGAGGTTAAAAATGAGCTATATCGAAAGAATAAAGCCTTACCATTTAGATGTTCTAAAGGAGATTGGGAATATCGGTGCAGGAAATGCAGCAACTGCTCTTTCAACATTATTAAATAGAAGTATAGATATGAAAGTACCTTCAGTCCGTATTGTTTCCTTTCAAGAAATAACGGAGTTAGTTGGAGGTGCAGATAAAGTAGTTGCTGCGATCTTTCTTAGACTTGAAGGAGACGCTCCAGGGAGTATGTTCCTGTTAGTTCCAGTCTCGGAAGCTGAAGAATTAATTAAACGATTATTAGGGGATCCATCTTTCCAATTAACTGAACCACCATTTGATGATTTGGGGTTGTCAGCACTACAAGAATTAGGCAATATTTTGGCAGGGTCTTATCTATCTGCACTTTCTGATTTTACTCAACTTCATTTACAGCCGTCTGTTCCTGCAATAAGTATTGATTTAGCTGGAGCAATTTTAAGCTACGGCTTAATCGAAGTATCCCAAGTAAGTGACTTTGCAATTGTTATAGATACTGAAGTTTATGAAATCGATAATAACGACTCTCACTCTAGTGGTCATTTCTTTTTACTACCTGACCCAGATGCTTTTGAACGTATATTCAAGTCTTTAGGAGTAGAGATGGATGAGTGATGTAGTAAAAGTTGGAATGGCTGATTTAAATATCGTCATTGCACCAAACACGATTAGAACTTCAGGACTAGGATCCTGTGTTGGAGTGGTATTATATGACGACTATTCAAATGTATCAGGAATGGCACATGTGATGCTCCCAGATTCAAAGCTTGGTAGAGGCGGGACGTTAAATGTTGCTAAATATGCAGATACTGCAATTGTTGAGCTTGTCCAAAAACTAAAAAGTGCTGGAGGCAGAGTCCATTCATTAAAAGCAAAAATTGCTGGGGGTTCTCAAATGTTTAATTTCTCAAGTACTAACGACATGATGAGAATCGGACCAAGGAATGTTGATGCAGTTAGAGCTAAATTGAAAGAACTTAGGATTCCAATTATAGCAGAGGACGTAGGTGGGAGTAGTGGACGGACGATTGAATTCAATCCTACTACAAAAAAATTACATATAAGAACAGTGAGTCAAGGAGTTAAAGAAATATAATTGCTGTTAGGTAACTGGTTAATTAACGTATACCTTAGTATCTTTGCTAACATTATCGTTTTTTTAGGGTCATTAGGGAACAATTAACCATAACTACTCTCAATGACAAGGAGGTCTAATCATGCCTGAAACATCATTATGTGAGGAACAAAAATTATGGGAAAAGTGGATCGGTAAAAAAGATAATGAAGCGGCTGATTCATTAATTCGTTTATATATGCCACTCGTCAAGTATCATGTAAGTCGAGTTGCGTCTGGACTCCCACGCAATGTAAATAAGGATGATTTAATGAGTCATGGAATGTTGGGCTTATATGATGCCCTTGAGAAGTTTGATTCACAGCGGGACTTAAAATTTGATACGTATGCCTCTTTTAGAGTTCGTGGAGCTATTATAGATGGATTAAGGAAAGAGGATTGGTTACCGCGTTCTCTTAGGGAGAAATCTAAGAAAGTTGAAGCAACAATTGAACGATTAGAACAAACGCTCGGACGTTACGTTAATGCCAGTGAAGTAGCTGATGAATTAGGTTCAACAGAAGAAGAAATAACACATATTATGTCTGAAAGCTTTTATGCTAATATGCTATCAATCGATGAAAAAACTAATGACTTAGATCGTGAAGAAACGTATAAATCAACCATTGAAGATAAACGTGCACTAACTCCAGAGGAGTCAGTTATAGCTGATGCAACTAAAAAGGAATTGGCCAGAGTCATTCAAAATTTAAATGAAAAGGAACAATTGGTTATTAGTTTGTTTTATTTTGAAGAATTAACATTAACTGAAATAGGACAAGTTTTAGAACTTTCCACATCACGTATATCACAAATCCATTCGAAGGCTTTATTCCGGTTGCAGCAGGTGTTAAAAAAGGTGATAAGCTAAAAAGGCAGATCGAAAGTGGTGTCTAATAGATATGAACCTTTTAGATAAAATATATGAAATAATAATTAGTAAGGATAAAATGAAAGCTACTATCGTTCAGCATCAAAAATTTGAAGGAGATATTGAATTCCTCCTTGAAGAGCTCCGTGCTTGGGTAAAAGGAAAGGGGGTTGTTTTTGGAATAAAGGAGAACGGTTTACAAACGATTATTCAAAATCATTTGCAGTTAACTTCTCCACTAGTTATTGCTGAAGGAAGAAAAGGGGTTAATGGGAGTAATGCATATTTAAAAGCAATGCCATTTGTTGGTATGGAAGAAACTAACGAAATTGATATAGAAAGAGATACAGTCGATTTAAAGAGTGTGATTACTATTCCTTCTGTTAGTCAAGGCCAAACGGTTGGAAAAAAAGTAGAGGCAACAGCTGGTCGACCAGGAATGAATGTTATAGGTGAACTAATCCCAGCGAAACCAGGGAAGGATTTTATCTTAAGACCAGGAAAAAACACAGCTGTTTCAAAAGACAAACTATCCTTAATAGCCCAAGTGGATGGACAACCATGTATCGATAAAAGAACTATTCATGTCTATCCTGGATATGAAGTTTATGGCGATCTTGATATGAAAACTGGGAATATAGATTTTATAGGGAATGTCACAATTCGTGGAAATGTCCCATCAGGATTTGAAGTTAAAGCTAAAGGAGACATTCGAGTTCAAGGTACGGTTGAATCAGCAACATTAGTATCTGAAGGTTCAATATATGTTGGGGCAGGCATAGCTGGTCAAGGAAAGGGCATCGTGAAGGCTAATAAAGATATATTTTCGACTTTTATTAATCAAGGTAATGTTGAAGCAGGGGGGAACCTCCATGTTCATCAATCTATTTTACATAGTAATTGTCATGCTAGTGGGAGTATCTACTGTAATAAAGGAAAAGGAAATATTGTTGGTGGGCAGCTTTCTGCAGGGAGTATGATCATCGCAAAAGAAGTAGGAAACTCTATGCATACTCCTACTGAATTAATTATTGGAGTCCACCAACAAATACTAAAGAAAATACCAGAAACTAAGCAAGAGTTAAAAAAAGCAAAAGATGATCTAGAAAAGCTTCGTAAATTACTGCATGCATTTGACTTAAAAGAAAAACAGGGACTAGTTCTCCAAGCCAATGAACGAATACTTAAATTACGTGTAAAAAATACACTCATACAAACAGAAGAGAAAAAAGTAGCCGCTGAAGAAGAGCTAAGGGATATGAGCGAAGAGATAGAACAAAGTCATTCGGGTATTGTAAAGGTCGAACGTCAACTCCTACCAAATGTAACATTAACTTTTGGTAAGTATAGAAGGAAGATTAGTGTCAAGCACCAAAATGTAAAGGTAGCTATCATTGAAAGTGAAATTAAGATCAGCCCATTATGATGAAGAAACCGTATTAAATGGAGAATGATGAAAGATGAGCTTAAAGCCTATTGAAATGCAAGGTTCGTTTCCTCGCTCTCAAACTGCTGGGAAAATTCAAGAACAGTTACAACAGCGTAATCAAGTTGGACAAGATATTATTGCGGCTGAGAACCAGAAAGAAGAAGATCACAAAAGAAAGCAAGTTAACAAAGCGGATTCTTCGGATCCTAGTAAGCTAGAACCAGATAAAGAAAATGAAAAACAAAATCAACAACATAAAAGAAAGCATAAATCGAAAAAACAAGCAGAGAAAGCTGTAGAACACCCATACAAAGGGAAATATATAGACTACTCAGGCTAAGGAGTATATCATGGTTCAATTTTTAATAACTACTAGTCTCGTATTACATTTGCTTACTTTTTTATGGATTGTTACTTTGTTACAAAAAATAAATAATCAACAAGCTCCCCAAATTGATGAAGAGAAAATTAAGCGTGAAATAGAAGATTTGCTTGTAGCATATACGGCTGAAATAAAGGAAGAAAATGAACGAGTATTAGAACAAATAAAATTATCTAAACAAAAAGCTTCTCAAGCTATAATAGAAAACAAACAACCGTTTCTTAACAGAAAAGATGCTGTGGTATTTAAGACAGAAGAACAATCGATACCTTCTAATACACATACAGTATATGGAGGTTATGTACCGCCAGAAATAAAATCAGATGAAACAGATATGTATGTGCAGTCCACTACTGCTCAAGTTCTTTCGTTATCCAAACAAGGACTTTCCACTGATGAAATTGCAAAAAAATTAAACCTTGGAAAAGGTGAAGTGGAATTGATGATAAAATTTTATCAATAAATGTTTGACGACTCTTGCTATTACATTCTCATTGTGGTATATTAATCCACGGTGTTAATCACACACGCATTCTAATTTAAGTGAGGGTGCTGAATATAATTTCAGTCTTACTTAAAGATGAGGATTGCGGAGGAAAACAAAAACCATTGGAGGAGGTGTTTGATGTGGCAGTAATTTCAATGAAACAATTACTAGAGGCTGGGGTACACTTCGGTCACCAAACTCGCCGTTGGAACCCAAAAATGTCTCGCTACATCTTCACAGAACGTAACGGAATTTACATCATCGATTTACAAAAGACTGTTAAAAAGGTTGAGGAAGCTTACAATTTCGTAAGAGACCTAGCAGCAGACGGAGGAAAAGTTTTATTTGTTGGTACAAAGAAGCAAGCTCAAGATTCTGTTAAAGAAGAAGCAGAGCGTTGTGGAATGTACTACATCAACCAACGTTGGTTAGGTGGAACATTAACAAACTTTTCTACAATCCAAAAGCGTGTTGGACGTTTAAAAGAGCTTGAAAGAATGCAAGAAGATGGAACGTTTGAAGTACTTCCTAAGAAAGAAGTTATTCTTCTTAAGAAGGAAATGGACCGTCTAGAAAAGTTCTTAGGTGGAATTAAAGACATGAAAGGTGTTCCTGATGCACTTTTCATCATTGACCCACGTAAAGAGCGTATTGCTATCGCAGAAGCTCACAAATTAAACATTCCTGTTGTTGCTATTGTAGATACAAACTGTGATCCAGATGAGATTGATTATGTTATCCCAGGTAACGATGATGCAATTCGTGCCGTAAAACTTCTTACTGGTAAGATGGCTGATGCGATTATCGAAGCTACTTCAGCTGCTGGTAATGAAAGTGCTGAGCAAGAAGAAGTAGAAGAAACTGTTTAATTTCATTTGCTCTTCAAAGGGTGGTAAAGGGGTTTGCCCTTTATCACCTTTTTTAAAAAAGAAAAGTAAGAATTAAAGGGTTACTTTTCTTGAAAATGGACATGCATATAAGTATTGGCCAGTTCAAAAAGGACAATATCAATACGGTTTCGTTTTTTGAACGATGACTATATATGCAAATATTACATATAACCATAAGGAGGAATTGATGATGGCAATTACTGCTAGCATGGTAAAAGAATTACGTGAAAAAACAGGTGCAGGGATGATGGACTGCAAAAAAGCATTAGTAGAAACTAATGGTGATATGGAAAAGGCAATTGACTTCCTTCGTGAAAAAGGTATTGCTAAAGCTGCTAAGAAAGCTGATCGTATCGCTGCAGAAGGTCTAGCATACGTTGCTACTGAAGGAAACAAAGCTGTAATCGTTGAAATTAACTCTGAAACAGACTTTGTTGCAAAAAACGAGAACTTTAAAAACTTAGTTGCAGAGCTAGCTAAACAAGTCCTAGCTAACAACCCTGCAAGTGTAGAGGAAGCTTTATCTCAACAAATGAACGGTGAAACTGTTGAAGCTTATATCAATAGCCAAATCGCTAAAATTGGAGAGAAAATTTCACTTCGTCGCTTTGAAATCGTAGAAAAAGCAGACTCTGCGGTATTTGGTTCTTATTTACATATGGGAGGACGTATCGGGGTTCTTACAGTACTTGACGGAACAACTGATGAAGACTTGGCGAAAGATGTTGCTATGCACATCGCAGCAATTAAACCAGTTTACGTTTCTCGTGATGAAGTTCCTGCTGAAGAAGTAAATCGTGAGCGTGAAGTATTAAAACAACAAGCATTAAACGAAGGTAAGCCAGAAAACATCGTTGAAAAAATGGTTGAAGGTCGTTTAAGTAAATATTTTGAAGACGTATGTTTACTAGACCAACCATTTGTTAAAGATAGTGACCATAAAGTAGGGAAGTATGTAGCAAACAAAGGTGCATCTGTTCAAACATTCATTCGCTATGAAGTTGGTGAAGGTATGGAAAAACGTGATGACAACTTCGCAGAAGAAGTAATGTCTCAGGTGAAGAAATAATTTATTTAACTAGGTAGGGAGCACACTGTGTTCCCTATTTTGCAAAAAAGGCATAAATGTAATAGGTGGACGTATTTGTCGCTAATGGAGGTAAACATGAGCAAATATAATCGCGTAGTCCTTAAACTAAGTGGCGAAGCATTAGCTGGTGACTTAGGATACGGAATAGACCCAGCAGTCATCCATTCAATTGCAACTCAAGTTAAGGATATCGTAGAACTAGATGTTGAAGTAGCTGTAGTTGTAGGTGGAGGAAATATCTGGCGTGGAATGGCAGGTAGTGCAAAAGGAATGGACCGTGCAACTGCTGACTACATGGGAATGTTAGCAACAGTAATGAATTCTCTTGCTCTTCAAGATAGTCTTGAAACAATTGGAGTACAAACGCGTGTTCAAACATCAATCGAAATGAGACAAGTGGCAGAGCCTTACATTCGTCGTAAAGCTATTCGTCACTTAGAGAAAAAACGTGTAGTCATTTTTGCTGCTGGAACTGGAAATCCTTATTTCTCAACTGATACTACTGCTGCTTTAAGAGCTGCTGAAATTGAAGCGGAAGTAATTCTTATGGCAAAAAATAAAGTAGATGGTGTTTACAGTGCAGACCCAGCTGTTGATCCATCAGCTAAGAAGTACCAATCTATTACGTACTTAGATTTATTAAAAGAAGGATTAGCTGTGATGGACTCTACAGCTTCATCTCTATGTATGGATAATGATATTCCATTAATAGTCTTTTCGATTATAGAAGAAGGAAATATTAAACGAGCTGTTTTAGGAGAACAAATTGGAACAGTTGTAAGGGGGAGCTAAAATGTCAAAAGAACTAATGCAAGATGCACAAGGACGAATGAAAAAAGCGCTAGAAGCACTTAATCGTGAATTAGCAACTTTACGTGCAGGTCGTGCGAATCCGAGCTTGCTTGAAAAAGTAACAGTAGAATACTACGGTGCACCAACGCCACTTAATCAGTTAGCGACAATTTCTGTACCAGAAGCAAGAATGCTAGTTATTCAACCGTTTGACAAAACTGTTATTGGGGACATTGAGAAAGCAATCTTAAAGTCAGATTTAGGTCTAACTCCTTCAAATGATGGTACAATCATCCGTATTACAATTCCAGCTTTAACAGAAGAGCGTCGTAAAGATCTTGTAAAGCTCGTTAAGAAATATGCTGAAGAAGGAAAAGTGGCAGTTCGTAATATCCGTCGTGATATAAATGACGATTTAAAGAAGCTACAAAAGGATGGAGAGTTAACAGAGGATGACCTCCGTCGTTCAACTGATGAGGTTCAAAAATTAACTGACAAGCACATTGCTGACATCGATCAAATTGCTTCAAATAAAGAAAAAGAAATCATGGAAGTATAAGTGATTTCACGGTACAATAGAATAATGTAAATAGACCCTCTACGTACAGGGGGTTTTTTTACACTGTTTTATTGAATTTCATTAATATCGTTAAAATTTGTATTATAGCTAATCCATATGGCAAAAATGGATGGTGTTGTTTTGGAGGGCTAGAAATGCTTGAGAAATTTAAAAAGTTGAAATCATCTAATGAAATGGATAGACCCTCACTTGAAGTGGACTTAGAAAATATTCCAAGTCATGTTGCCATCATTATGGATGGAAACGGTCGATGGGCTAAAAATAAAGGGTTACCGCGAGTAGCAGGCCATCGTGAAGGTATGAAAGTTGTTAATAAGATTGTTAGTAGGGCGAGTCGTCTAGGTGTAAAGGTCTTAACACTCTATGCGTTTTCTACAGAGAACTGGAAAAGACCTAAACCAGAGGTTGACTTTTTAATGAAATTGCCTGAACGTTTTCTCAGTAAGGAGTTACCTAAGCTTAAAGAAGAAAATGTAAGAGTACGATTAATGGGGTGTCCAGATGAGCTGCCAGCTCATACTCTTCGTGCTGTAGAGACTGCAATAGATGAAACGAAGGATAATACAGGACTAATACTTAACTTCGCTTTAAACTATGGCAGTAGGGTAGAAATTGTTAAAGCGATTCGGGCTTTAGCAACAGAAGTTCAAGAAGGCAAGTTATCTCCTGAGGAAATAACAGAACAGCAATTTGAACAGCATTTAATGACGGACGACTTGAATGATCCTGACTTATTAATCCGTACGAGTGGCGAACTGCGCTTAAGTAATTTTATGCTTTGGCAACTTGCTTATAGTGAATTTTGGTTCACAGATGTTCTTTGGCCAGATTTTACAGAGGAACATTTTGAGGAAGCAATCCGTGTTTATCAAAAAAGAGGACGAAGATACGGCGGCGTATAGAAAGGAGGAAGGATCTTGAAACAACGAATTATTACAGCGGTCATTGCAGCTTCATTTTTTATCCCAATTACTATCGTTGGTAGCTGGCCGTTTACGTTTACAATTATGCTTGTTGCTTCTATAGCAATGGTTGAGTTATTAAAGATGAAAAAAATTCCTCCTTTCTCATTTATAGGCCTCGTTAGTTTAATCCTTATGTGGATTTTGCTCGTACCTACAAATTGGTTAGACCTGACACTTCTTTCCCATGTCACAAAAGTAGAGATCTTTGTCTTCATGATTTTAATATTGTTGATGACTACAGTCATTACGAAGAATAAATATACGTTTGATGAGGTCGGGTTTATCATTCTATCGTCTGTATATGTCGGGTTCGGATTTCACTATTTAATCATGACTCGTTTAGTTGCAGAAAATGGACTAGCACTCGTATTCTTTGTTTTATTTATTATTTGGTCTACAGATTCAGGAGCCTATTTTGTCGGACGAAAGTTAGGGAAAAGAAAGCTCTGGCCAGATATTAGTCCTAAGAAGACGATTGAAGGATCATTAGGTGGCATAATATGTGCTTTTGTGGTTGGTTTTGTCTTTCAACTCATATTCCCAATCTTTGATACGTATATTATCTTAGGGCTTGTCATATTAGTTGCATCTATCTTTGGTCAAATGGGTGATTTAGTAGAGTCTGCGTTAAAGCGTCACTATGCTGTTAAAGACTCGGGGAATGTTCTTCCAGGCCACGGCGGAATATTAGACCGTTTTGATAGTCTTATTTATGTCATGCCTATTCTACATCTGCTACAATTAATATAAAATGTGTTTTGTTGTAAAGGGTGAAAGTCATTGAAAAAAATTAGCTTATTAGGTGCTACTGGTTCTATTGGCACACAGACGTTGGATATTATTAATCAACACCCTGATCGCTTTGAACTTGTTGCAATGTCAATTGGTAAAAATGTGAAGCTAGGATTAGAGCTCGTTCAAAAATTTAAACCAAAGTTCTTATCCGTTCTAACAAAGGAAGTTTATGATGAGATTAAACATGAGCTTCCTAAAGAAGTAAAAATGAGCTACGGTATAGAAGGTTTAGTTGAAGTAGCTACGTTTTCAGAGGCTGATATACTAGTTAATGCAGTAATTGGAAGTGTTGGATTGGGGCCGACTCTTGCAGCTATAGAAGCTAAGAAAACAATTGCTATAGCTAATAAAGAAACATTAGTTACAGCAGGTCATATTGTTACACAAAAAGCAAAACAGTATGGTGTTTCTCTTCTTCCTGTTGATAGTGAACATTCTGCTATTTTTCAATGTCTCCAGGGTGGGCAACAAAGTAAAATAAGTAAATTAATTGTTACAGCATCAGGTGGAAGTTTTAGAGAGAAGCGTAGAGATGAACTAGTCAATGTTACTGTAGAAGATGCTTTAAATCATCCGAATTGGACTATGGGTGCAAAGATTACAATTGATTCAGCTACAATGATGAATAAAGGATTAGAAGTAATTGAAGCACATTGGCTTTTTGACATGCCATATGATCAAATTGAAGTTCTTTTACATAAGGAAAGTATTATTCACTCAATGATAGAGTATATTGACGGAAGTGTAATTGCTCAACTAGGGACTCCAGATATGAGAGTACCGATACAATATGCACTAAGCTATCCTGAAAGGCTTGATTTCAAGAAACAAGAACGGTTAAACTTATGTGAAGTAGGCAAATTACATTTTGATAAACCTGACTTTGAGCGTTACCGCTGTTTGAAATTTGCCTATGAAGCTGGTCGTATCGGTGGAACAATGCCTACAGTTTTGAACGCAGCGAATGAAGTTGCAGTAGCTGCGTTTCTTGATAAACAAATCTCGTTCTTACAAATTGAGGATTATATTGAACAAGCATTAGAAAGTCATCAACAAGTTAATGAACCTTCGTTAGAAACTATTATAGAAGTGGACCAACAGACTAGAAGGTTTGTTCACTCACTCATGTCATAAAGGTGGGGATACGTTCATGAATACTTTAATAGCCATTATTATCATCTTCGGTTTACTCGTGTTTATCCATGAATGGGGACACTTGTATTTTGCAAAACGGGCAGGGATATTATGCCGTGAGTTTGCTATTGGGTTTGGGCCTAAACTATTCTCTTTTAAAAAAGATGAAACCCTTTATACGATCCGCTTGTTACCATTAGGTGGCTTCGTTCGTATGGCAGGCGAAGACCCAGAATTAATTCAAATAAAACCAGGATATGAAATTGGCTTAGTTTTTAACAGAAGAAATAAAGTATCAGAGATGATTGTAAACAATAAATCGAAACATCCAGAAGCAAAAATTGTGACTGTTGAACGTGTCGATTTGGAAAAAGATTTACTTATTGAAGCATATGTTGATGGGGAACTTGTTTCATTCCCAGTAGATGAAAAAGCAAATATTATTTACGATGAGGAACCTACACAAATTGCACCATTAGACCGTCAATTCGGTTCCAAAACGATTCCTCAACGCGCACTTGCTATCTTTGCAGGTCCGATGATGAATTTTGTATTAGCCTTTTTAATTTTAACAGCCTTTGCATTATTGGCTGGGATGCCTGTAGATGAATCTAGGATTGGAATGGTATCATCTGAAGGGGCTGCAGCAGAAGCAGAACTAATAGAGAATGATCGAATACTAGCTATCAATGGTCAGCCACTTGAAACGTGGGAGGACTTAACTACAGTTATTCAAAAACATCCAAATCAAGATTTGGTTTTTGAAGTAGAGCGGGATGGCCAAGTGTTTGAAGCTATCGTCACCCCACAAGAACGTCAAGGTCCTACTGGTGAGCCGGAAGGGTTTATAGGGGTTGGACAATCAACTACATTTACTGTATTAGGGTCAATTAAATATGGAGTAACAGAAACATATGTTTTTGCAAAATTAATTTTTGAAGCGCTCGGTATGTTAGTGACTGGTCAATTCTCATTAGACCAACTAGCTGGGCCTGTAGGAATTTATAATTATACAGGTCAAGCGGCGGAGATGGGAATTTTAGTTCTTATGAAATGGGCAGCCATATTAAGTGTTAACCTTGGTATAATTAATTTACTTCCACTTCCAGCACTTGATGGAGGTAGATTAATGTTTATTGGGGTTGAAGCAGTTCGTGGAAAGCCAATAGATCCGCAAAAAGAAGGTTTGGTTCACTTCATTGGTTTTGCATTATTAATGTTATTAATGCTAGTAGTAACCTGGAACGATATTAACAAATTCTTTTTATAAGGCTGACCATCTGGCTAATCTACTTCAAAAAGCTTCATACTAAAAGCGTGAAGAACCAAGCTTATGCTTGGTTAACGTTCCAGTAGCAAAAAAACAAATCTATAAGAAAAGAATTTTTTATAAAAATTAATCTCAAAAAGAGGGGAAAAGAGCCGAGAATTTCTAATCGCAAACCTTAGAATAGTGTTGACATTGATTAACACAAATTCAGGCGTACGAAGAGGTGCAACAGCTCTTTTCAGACTTTTTGAATTCACTTATAAGTGTTGAAGGAAGGGACAAACAAAATGAAACAAAGTTCATACTTCATTCCAACGATGCGAGATGTACCTGCTGATGCGGAGATAGCTAGTCATCAGCTCATGCTTCGTGCTGGTATGATCCGTCAAACAGCATCTGGGATTTATAGTTATTTACCTTTAGGAAAGCGTGTATTAAAGAAAGTAGAAGAAATTATTCGTGAGGAAATGGATGCTTCAGGAGCTATTGAAGTATTGATGCCAGCTATTCAACCTGCAGAACTATGGGAAGAGTCAGGTCGATTAGGGGATTATGGTCCAGAACTTATGCGTCTAAAAGATCGTCACGATCGTGATTTTGTACTCGGTGCCACTCATGAGGAAGTGATTACGAGTTTAGTTCGTGATGACGTAAAATCTTATAAAAAATTACCTTTAAACCTTTATCAAATTCAAACAAAATACCGTGATGAGCGTAGACCTCGATTTGGAGTCTTACGCTCCCGAGAATTTCTAATGAAGGATGCCTATTCATTCGATACATCTAAAGAAGGTTTAGATGTAAGCTATGAAAAAATGTATGATGCATACACAAGAATTTTTAAGCGTTGTGGTCTTGAGTTTCGTGCTGTTGAAGCTGACAGTGGTGCTATTGGGGGTACAGATACCCATGAATTTATGGTGCTAACGGAGATTGGAGAAGACACAATTGCCTACTCTGACCAATCGGACTTTGCAGCTAATATTGAGATTGCTCCTGTTCAAGTTGAATACACTAAAAGCTCTGAACAAGAAGAAAACCTTGAAAAAATAGAAACACCTAAGGTTAGAACAATTGAGGAGTTAGAAAACTTTTTCAGTCAGTCTGCTGATCGTATGATTAAGGCAATTTTATTTATGGTAAATGAAGAGCCCGTAGTCGTGCTAGTCCGTGGAGACCATGAAGTTAATGAAATAAAAGTTAAAAACCTTTTTGAAAAAGGTACTGTTGTACTTGCTACACCAGAACAAGCGAAACAATTACTTAACTGCGAGACGGGTTATATAGGTCCGATCGGTTTACCTACTGATGTAAAAGTGGTTGCAGATATAGCAGTTCAGTATGTGGTTAATGGTATTTGCGGTGCCAATGAAGTAGATCATCACTATAAGAACGTAAATCCTGATCGCGACTTTTCAGTCTCAACCTATACAGACCTTCGTTTAATACAAGAAGGGGACCCATCTCCTGATGGAAATGGAACAATTCTGTTTGCGAAAGGTATTGAAGTAGGACATGTCTTCAAGCTAGGAACAAAGTACAGTGAAGCATTGGGTGCTAGCTTCTTAGATGATCAAGGGAAGACACAACCGATGATCATGGGTTGTTATGGAATAGGCGTTTCTAGAACTGTAGCTGCCATTGTTGAGCAAAGTAACGATGAAAATGGACTAGTATGGCCGACTACGGTAGCGCCATTTGATATTCATCTTATTGCAATTAATGTTAAAGATGAAGCGCAAGTTCAACTTGCGGACAAGCTTTATGATGAATTAAGAAATAGTCGTTATGACGTCCTTTATGACGAGCGTCCTGAAAGAGCAGGGGTAAAATTCAAAGATTCTGATTTAATTGGTTTACCAATTCGAATTGGGGTAGGTAAAAAAGCAGCAGAAGGTGTAGTAGAAGTAAAAGTACGTAAAACAGGGGAAATGTTTGAAGTATCTGTAGAAGAGATTTATGAAAAATTAGTTGAAATACAAAATAAGCTTTAATATATAAAGGACATTAGCTGAGGCTAACTCAGAAGTGGCTGCATAACTCGACTAGTAATGACGAGTAAGGTGGACTCACTTTGCATTTGAGTTAGCCTCATTACCATTTTGCAAAAATAGAGGAGAAGGAGGAGTCTTATGAATAATCAGGAACAACAAACACGACAAGAACGATTTCAGTTACTCCTTCAGCAGATGCTAATACCAGAGGAAATGGTTCAACAATACTTTCAAAGTGGACAAATACTAAAGCTAACCATTCATAAAGAAAGAAAAGCATGGCATTTTCAATTTCAGTTAGATTCGGTATTACCAGCCAATGTTTACATGGCATTCTCTGAGAGAATTGTTCAGTCATTTCAACATATTGCAGCGGTTACGTTTTCCATTCAATACAACAATGTAAACTTCAATGATGCAATGCTAGCCGATTATTGGAAAGTAATTGTTGCGCAATTGAAATCAGTTTCTAATGGCTTTATTCCATTACTAGAAAGTCAAATACCAAAACTAAATAATCGTCAATTGATTATCCAAGCTAGAAATGAAGCTGAGAAAGAAGCATTGCTTCGAAAATTGGTCGATCCATTAAAAGAAACTTGCCTATCTTTAGGGTTACCTTCATTTCAATTAGAAGCAGAAGTGAAAGAATCTGTAGAAGAAATGAATAAATTTAAAGAGCAACGTGCAAAAGAAGATCACTCTAAAGTCATTGAAGCAATGATAGAGAAGAAAAAAATGGAAAAAGAAGTAGGCTCCAAAGCTGCCCAATCTTCACTTGTTATCGGATATCAGATTAAAGATGAGCCGAGGCCGATTCGAGAGATTGTTGATGAAGAACGCAAGATTGCGGTACAAGGTTATGTATTTGACACAGACCTTCGAGAATTACGTTCAGGTCGAACTCTCCTTACTTTCAAAATTACAGACTACACAGATTCAATCATAGTTAAAATCTTTTCAAGAGATAAAGAAGATGTACCTTTGCTTCAAAGCATTAAAAAGGGAATGTGGTTAAAAGTACAGGGCATGGTTCAAAATGATACATTTGTTCGAGATTTAGTTATGATTGCAAAAGATATTAATCAAGTTAAACCAATCGAACGTTTAGATACTGCACCAGAGGATGAAAAACGTGTTGAATTACATGCCCATACGACAATGAGTCAAATGGATGGGATGGTTAGTGCTGGTAGATATGTAGAACAAGCAGCAAAGTGGGGACATAAAGCTATTGCTATTACGGATCATGCTGTTGTTCAATCCTTCCCAGAAGCGTATTCCGCGGGGAAAAAACATGGAATTAAGGTTCTTTATGGATTAGAAGCCAATGTAGTTGATGATGGAGTTCCGATTGCATATAATGAAGCACCACGTCCTTTACTAGACGATACCTATGTTGTTTTTGATGTCGAGACGACTGGTTTATCTGCTGTATATAACACAATTATTGAATTAGCTGCCGTTAAGATAAAGAACGGTGAAATCATAGATCGATTTGAATCGTTTGCCGATCCCCATGAACCTCTTACCAAAATTATTATTGATCTAACAGGTATTACTGATGATATGGTAAAAGGGGCTCCTGAGGTTGATGATGTCCTTCGGGATTTTCATGAGTTTTGTGAAGATGCGATCCTTGTTGCGCACAATGCAAGTTTTGATATGGGATTTTTAAATGTAGGATATAGAAAAATCGGGCTAGGAGATGCAACAAACCCTGTAATTGATACGCTTGAATTAGCAAGATTTTTATATCCAGAAATGAAAAATCATCGGTTGAATACACTTTGTAAAAAGTTTGATATTGAACTTGTAAGTCACCACAGAGCCATTTATGATGCGGAAGCGACAGGATTTTTACTATGGAAAATGGTTAAAGATGCAAATGAAAAAGGGTTAGAGTCCCATGATCAATTAAATCAGAATATGGGTAAAGGAGAATTCTACAGACAAAGACCTTTCCATTGTATGATTATTGCTCAGAACCAAGAAGGGCTAAAAAACTTATATGAGCTTGTTTCAATTTCTCATGTGAATTATTTTTTCCGTACTCCTCGTATACCGAGATCGGAATTACAAAAGCGACGAAAAGGCCTGTTAATTGGGGCATCTGGATGCGATATGGGTGAAGTTTTCGAGGCGATGATGCAAAAGTCACCAGATGAGGTTGAAGAGATCGCGAAGTTTTACGACTATCTAGAAATACAACCACCATCTAACTTTCCACAATTGCTAGAAAGAGAGATCGTCAAAAGTGAGGCTCATCTAGAAATAGTCATTCGTAATATCGTTAAATTAGGTCAGAAGTTAGAGAAGCCTGTCGTTGCAACGGGTAATGCCCATTATATTGACGAAAATGATGCGATATACCGGAAAATATTAATCGGCTCTCAAGGTGGGGCCAATCCATTGAACAGGAACTCTTTACCTTTAGTGCATTTTAGAACAACCAATGAAATGTTAGATTGCTTCTCCTTTTTAGGTGATGAAACAGCAATGGAAGTCGTTGTTACGAACCCCAATAAACTGTCTGAAAGCATTGATACGATTCATCCGATCCCAGACGATTTATATACACCCAATATCGAAGGGGCTGACGAAGAAGTTCGACAAATGAGTTACGATCGAGCTAGGAGTATCTATGGAGAAGAATTACCAGAAATTGTTGAAGCACGTCTAGAAAAAGAACTAAAAAGTATTATAGGGCATGGTTTTGCGGTTATTTACTTAATCTCTCATAAACTTGTTAAAAAATCATTAATCGACGGATATCTAGTTGGCTCGAGGGGGTCCGTAGGTTCGTCGCTTGTTGCAACGATGACAGAGATTACTGAAGTAAACCCTCTTCCGCCACATTATGTTTGTCCGAGCTGTCATCATTCGCACTTTTTCGATGATGGTTCTGTAGGATCAGGCTATGACTTACCAGATAAAGACTGCACAGAATGTGGGACTAAGTATGTAAAAGATGGACAAGATATCCCGTTTGAAACGTTCCTTGGTTTTAAAGGGGATAAAGTTCCCGATATCGATTTAAACTTTTCAGGTGAATACCAGCCACGAGCTCATAATTACACGAAAGTATTATTCGGTGAAGACAATGTTTATCGTGCAGGTACGATTGGTACTGTAGCTGAAAAAACGGCATATGGCTACGTTAAAGGGTATCAGAATGACCATAATTTACAAATACGTTCTGCAGAAATTGACCGTCTAGTCTCGGGATGTACAGGTGTAAAAAGAACAACAGGGCAGCATCCAGGTGGAATTATTGTTGTACCTGATTATATGAATATTCATGATTTCTGTCCGATCCAATACCCAGCTGATGATAAAACATCAGAATGGAAAACGACTCATTTCGACTTCCATTCTATTCACGATAATTTGCTAAAATTGGATATACTTGGACACGACGATCCGACAGTAATTAGGATGCTACAAGATTTAAGTGGTATTGACCCTAAAACGATACCTACAGATGATAAGGAAGTAATGAAAATTTTCTCTGGGCCTGAAGTTTTAGGAGTGACAGAAGAACAAATTATGTGTAAAACTGGGACACTAGGTATTCCTGAATTTGGAACGAGATTTGTTAGGCAGATGCTCGAAGAAACCAAACCTAGTACTTTTTCGGAACTGGTCCAAATCTCGGGATTATCACATGGAACTGATGTATGGTTAAATAATGCTAACGAGTTAATCTATAGTGGTACGTGTGAACTGAAAGATGTAATTGGTTGTCGTGATGATATTATGGTGTATTTAATATACGCCGGTCTAGAACCATCTTTAGCATTTAAAATTATGGAGTCGGTTCGTAAAGGTAAAGGGCTACAAGAAGAGTGGATTGAAGAAATGAAAAAGAATAATGTTCCTGATTGGTATATTGGATCTTGTCTAAAAATCAAATATATGTTCCCAAAAGCCCATGCTGCAGCTTATGTATTAATGGCCGTTCGGATTGCATACTTCAAAGTTCATTTTCCACTTTTATATTATGCAGCATATTTTACTGTCAGGGCAGATGACTTTGATTTGGATACGATGGTTAAAGGACCTACAAGTATTCGGGCAAAAATAGAGGAGATCAATGCCAAAGGTTTAGATGCAGCTCCGAAAGAAAAAAGTTTATTAACAGTCCTTGAATTAGCACTTGAAATGTGTGAACGTGGGTTTTCGTTTCAAAAAGTCGATTTATATCGATCAAGTGCAACAGAATTTATTATTGATGGGGATACACTATTACCACCATTTAATGCCTTAAACGGTGTAGGAACAAACGCTGCTATAAACATTGTTCGTGCTAGGGGTGAAAGAGAATTCCTATCGATTGAAGACTTACAGCAACGTAGTAAATCAACGAAAACTGTGATTGAACATTTACAAGATCACGGTTGTCTAGAAGGATTGCCAGAGTCGAATCAGCTATCACTTTTCTAACGTAGTCCACTGTCCCCTTCTGTTGCAATTAAGGAAAGATTATGATATTGTTTTTATGGCAATACTTAGAATAGGAAGAGAGAAGAGTGGGGAAACCCACTCTTTCTTATTCCTCCTTAAAAGTAAGGGAAGTAAAAATGAAAAACTGGATATGCAATAAAGGAGGAGCCTATGAGCAAGAAGGTTACGGATATTACGGAAGAGTTAGTTTCACCTATTGTAGACGAACTTGGTTTAGAATTAGTCGATATAGAGTTCAAAAAAGAAGGGAAAAACTGGTTTTTACGAGTTTTTATAGATTCAGAAAATGGTGTTGATATAGAAGACTGCGGGACTGTGAGTGAGCGTCTAAGTGAAAAGCTAGATGCATTAGATCCAATACAACAAGCATATTTTCTTGAAGTTTCTTCTCCAGGAGCAGAAAGACCTTTGAAAAAGGAAAAGGATATTCAGAAAGCTGTTGGTAAGAACGTTCATGTTACTACATACGAGCCGATTGATGGTGAAAAAGCATTTGAAGGTAAGTTATTAGATTTTGATGGATCAGACTTAAAAATTGAAATCAAAATAAAAACTCGCAAAAAAGAAATTGTAATTCCTTATACTAAAGTTGCAAGCGCTAGATTAGCGATCATTTTTTAAGAGGTTTTGTTCTAAACCGTGATAAACGTTTTTTTACACTTAAACGCATAGCCTTGACGCTAATTCAGACTAAATAATACAAACCTTAAAGTGAAATTTTTTTTATCTCATGTAAGGTTTTTAAATTGAAAGGGGGAAAGAATTCCATGAATAGTGATTTTATGGAAGCACTATCTACTTTAGAAAAAGAAAAAGGTATTAGTAAAGAAGTTATATTAGAAGCAATCGAAGCCGCGTTAATTTCGGGTTATAAACGAAATTTTAACCAAGCGCAAAATGTTCGTGTTGATATTAACCGTGAATCAGGTGATATTCGAGTCTTTGCACGAAAAACAGTTGTTGAAGAAGTTTTTGATTCGAGGTTAGAAATTTCTCAAGATGCTGCAAAAGAGTTAAATCCAAATTTTGAAGTCGATGATGTTGTTGAAATAGAGGTAACTCCGAAAAACTTCGGACGTATTGCAGCGCAAACAGCTAAACAAGTTGTTACACAACGTGTCCGTGAAGCAGAGCGTGGTATTATTTATTCTGATTTTATCGATCGTGAAGAAGATATCATTACGGGAATTGTTCAACGACAGGATAGTCGTTTTATCTATGTAGACTTAGGTAAAGTTGAAGCGATATTACCAGTTAATGAGCAAATGCCTAATGAAAATTATCGCCACAACGATAGAATTAAAGCATTCATTACGAAGGTTGAAAAAACAACTAAAGGTCCTCAAATTATGATTTCACGTACACACCCAGGTCTTTTAAAGCGTTTATTTGAACTAGAGGTACCTGAAATTTATGATGGAACGGTTGAAATTAAATCAGTTGCTCGTGAAGCAGGTGATCGCTCCAAGATAGCTGTACATGCTGAAAACCCAGAAGTAGATCCTGTAGGGGCATGTGTTGGGCCTAAAGGTCAACGTGTTCAAACTATTGTCAATGAACTAAAAGGTGAGAAAATTGATATTGTACGTTGGTCTGAAGATCCAATTGAGTATGTTGCAAATGCGCTAAGTCCTTCCAAAGTTGTTCAAGTACAAGTGAATGAAGAAGAGAAGATGACTCGTGTCATAGTTCCTGATTACCAACTATCTCTAGCAATTGGGAAACGTGGACAAAATGCTCGCTTAGCAGCAAAATTAACAGGTTGGAAAATTGATATTAAGAGTGAATCGGAAGCTGAGGAGTTAGGATTATTACAGCCTGTTGAAGAGACACAAACCTTTGATCTAGAAGAAGCAGAAACAGTTGAAGAACCAGAACTAGATGGAATGGTAGAAGAGGAAGAAATCGAATTAGATAAGTAAGGGAGATGGAGCCAATGAAGCAACGTAAAGTTCCACTTCGTAAATGTATCGTTACCAACGAGATGAAGCCCAAAAAGGAACTGATTCGAGTTGTTCGTTCTCCAGAAGGAGAAGTAGTCATTGATCAGACAGGGAAAAAAAATGGTCGAGGTGCTTACATATCTAATGGGAAAGAATATTTTGAAATAGCTAAGAAAAAAGATATTTTTTCAAAGCACCTTAACGTAAAAGTAAGTGAAGATATTTATGATCAACTAATTGAACAGGTTGGGAAATGATGAACGAGAACAAATGGTTATCTCTTTTAGGGCTTGCAGCAAGAGCAAGAAAAATCGTTTCAGGTGAAGAACTAGTTATTAAGGAAGTTCGAAGAAATCAGGTTCATCTTGTCATCGTTTCTTTGGATGCATCAGAGGCAACGTCAAAGAAATTAAATGATAAATGTACTTATTATAATACACCTATTCGAATTATTGGAACGAGAGAATTACTTGGTCAAGCTATTGGGAAGAGAGAGAGAGTCGTATTAGGTGTTATCGACCAAGGTTTTGCGAAGAAGTTGATCTCACTTATCGATCAATAAAGGTGGAGGTAAACATATGAGGAAGATGCGAATATATGAATATGCAAAAGAAAAAAATGTTACAAGTAAGGAAGTAATCGAACAATTAAAAGGTTTAGGTTTTTCTGTCAATAATCACATGTCTGTAATCGATGAAGAAGCGATGCAAAAACTTGTTGGGGAAAGTAATGGGGCTTCTGGGACAGAAGAAAAAGCAGTTGCGTCAAATACTAAGAAAGAAGACCGTCCGTCTAATATGAAAAAAACACAAAATGTTCGTGATGATAAAGGAAATAACAATCAACAAAAAAACAACAATAAAAAAGGCAATAAAAAACAAAAAGGCAAACATAACCACCAACAAAATCAAGCCCCGCAAAAGCCTGTTAAGCAAGCTCTTCCTGAAAAGATTACATACTCAGGTTCATTAACAGTAGGTGACCTTGCGAAAAAGCTTCATAAAGAACCATCAGAAATCATTAAGAAATTACTCTTTTTAGGGGTAATGGCAACGATTAATCAAGAGTTAGATAAAGATTCTATTGAATTGATTGCTGGAGATTATGGAGTTGAAGTGGAAGAAGAAATTATTATTGATGCAACAAACTTCGAAGAGTTTGTTGAAGAAGAGAACGAAGCTGAATTACAAGAACGTCCTCCAGTTGTAACGATTATGGGACATGTCGACCATGGTAAAACAACATTGCTTGACTCAATCCGTAATACTAAAGTAACTGCTGGGGAAGCTGGTGGGATTACACAGCATATTGGTGCTTACCAAGTAGAAGTTGAAGGAAAACGTATTACATTCTTGGATACACCAGGTCACGCTGCGTTTACAACGATGCGGGCTCGTGGTGCTCAAGTTACGGATATTACTATCCTTGTTGTTGCTGCTGATGACGGTGTTATGCCTCAAACAAAAGAAGCAATTAGCCATGCAAAGGCAGCGGGTGTTCCTATTATTGTTGCAGTAAACAAAATGGATAAGGAAGCTGCAAATCCTGATCGTGTTATGCAAGAATTAACCGAGTTTGAATTAGTACCAGAGGCTTGGGGTGGCGATACAATTTTTGTTCCTGTATCTGCACTTCAAGGAGAAGGTATAGATGAATTACTGGAAATGATTTTACTTGTTGCAGAGGTAGAAGAGTATAAAGCAAATCCAGACAGTTTAGCAAGAGGGACTGTTATCGAAGCTCAATTGGATAAAGGACGCGGTCCAGTAGCTACTTTATTAGTTCAATCAGGAACTTTGAAGGTCGGTGACCCTATTGTAGTTGGTAATACATTTGGTCGTGTACGTGCGATGACCAATGATCTAGGTCGTCGAGTGAAATCAGTTGGTCCAGCAGCTCCTGTTGAAATTACTGGATTAAATGATGTTCCACAGGCTGGGGATCAGTTTAAGGTGTTTGAAGATGAAAAAACGGCTCGTCAAATCGGTGAGACTCGTATGATCCGCCAACGTGATGAAGAACGTAACGAAACATCTAAAGTAAGCCTTGATGATTTGTTTAATCAAATCCAACAAGGGGATATTAAAGAAATCAACGTTATCATCAAAGGTGATGTTCAAGGATCAGTTGAAGCGTTACGTGGTTCACTCGAAAAAATTGACGTTGAAGGTGTAAAAGTAAATATTATTCATACAGGTGTTGGAGCAATTACTGAATCAGATATTATTTTAGCTGCGGCTTCGAACGCAATCGTTATTGGATTTAATGTTCGTCCAGATGCTAATACGAAGAGAGTAGCAGAGTCAGAGAACGTTGATATTCGTCTACATCGAATTATTTATAACGTTATTGAAGAAATTGAAAGTGCGATGAAAGGAATGCTTGATCCAGAATATGAAGAAAAAGTTATTGGTCAAGTTGAAATTCGTCAAACATTTAAAGTTTCTAAAATTGGTATGATCGCTGGATCTTATGTAACTGATGGAAAAATTACTCGCGACTCTACAGTGCGTTTAATCCGTGATGGAATTGTTATTTATGAAGGCGCAATTAACGCTCTTAAACGATTTAAAGATGATGCTAAGGAAGTTTCAGCTGGTTATGAGTGTGGTATAACACTAGAGAACTTTAATGATGTTAAAGAAGGAGACATTATTGAAGCATATATCATGGAGGAAATTAAGCGTAAATGACAATAGGTGCAGTTTACTGTGAGCTATTAATTTATGATGCACAGTCTTTAAAGGACAAACGTTCAGTTTTAAAAAGTCTAATAACAAGGTTAAAACAACGCTTTAATGTTTCTGTTGCAGAGATCGGACATCAAAATGTTTGGCAACGATCTGAAATTGCAGTTGTAACTGTATCTACAACTAAAAATGTGGCAGAACAGGAAATAGATCGAGTGTTAGCTTTTATTGATCGTATGACTGAATTGGAACGAACAGTTACAAACTATGAATGGCTATAGGAGCTATTAGTGAGGTGACTTTAAAATGAGTAATGTTAGAGCAAACCGTGTTGGTGAGCAAATGAAAAAGGAACTTAGTGACATTATCATGCGTGAAATTAAAGACCCACGAGTAAGATTTGTTACAGTAACGGGTGTTGATGTAACAGGGGACTTGCAGCAAGCTAAGGTGTACATTACAGTCCTGGGTGATGAAAAAGAGAAAGAAGATACGATTCAAGGTCTTTCAAAAGCGACTGGATTTATTCGAACAGAAATTGGAAAGCGAATCCGTCTTAGAAAAACACCAGAAATTGAGTTTGAATTTGATGAGTCTATTGAGTATGGTAATCGAATTGAAACTTTACTAACTGAAATTAACAAACAAAAAAATGACTAATTAAGAAGAGGCTGACTCATAAGTGTCTTGAAACCTTTACTATGATTAAGGACGTTAATTTCCTTTTTCACATTTGAGGTGAATGACTCTTTGCTAATAGAGTCAGCTTCTTTTTTTAAAGGTTGCACTTACTTAATTGAGGTGACTGAAGTGGAGTATAATGGAATACTACCTTTATTTAAACCAAAAGGAATGACATCCCACGACTGTGTTTTTAAATTACGGAAATTATTAAAAACTAAAAAAATTGGTCATACGGGAACCCTAGATCCTGATGTTACAGGTGTTTTGCCAGTTTGTATTGGAAAAGCGACAAAAGTAGCTGAGTATATGACAGAATACCCAAAAGAATATACTGGTGAAGTTAGACTTGGTTGGACTACAACTACTGAAGATAGTAGTGGGGATATGGTTGAGCGTAAAGCTGTAGATAAAGTACCGACAATAGAACAAATAAATGAAGTCTTAAATGCCTATACGGGAGAAATTAGTCAAATACCACCGATGTATTCTGCGGTTAAGGTAAATGGAAAAAAATTATACGAATACGCGAGAGCAGGATTAGAGGTTGAGCGCCCCGTTAGACGTGTGAAAATATTAGAGTTACAATTAGAGAGTGGTATAGTTACTTATGATGATAAAGATAAAACTGCAGCATTCTCATTCCGAGTTAAATGTAGCAAAGGAACTTATGTACGTACACTTGCTGTAGACATTGGAAAAGAATTAGGGTACCCAGCTCATATGTCTTATTTACAACGGCTCGCTTCAGGTCCTTTCCAATTATCTGATTGTTTCACTTTTGAACAAATTGAAGATATGATCACTAAAAATAAAGTGCAAAATGTATTATTACCAATCGAAAAGGCTATTGCACATTTTCCTTCAGTAGTGGTTGATAAGGTGACTGAAGAAAAAATAAAAAATGGCTCAGTTTTACCACGGTTTAATTCGCTAGATGAAAAGCGGTTTTCTGTATATAATGAAGACGGAGCTTGTATAGCAATCTATCAACTACATCCAACAAAAGACGGCTTAATAAAACCAGAAAAAATGTTGAGTTAATCCTATCTCAACTAAAAGAAGGTGAAAGACATTGGACGTTATCCATTTATCCTACCCGCTGCAGAATAGAAATGTAAAACCTACAGTTATGGCACTAGGCTATTTTGATGGGGTACATATAGGTCATCAAAAGGTTATTGAGACGGCAAAAGATATTGCCGTACAAAAAGGTATACTAACTTCTGTTATGACGTTTAATCCGCATCCAAAAGAGGTATTAAGGAAGACTGCAGAACCAATGATGTATATTACACCTTTAGATCAAAAAATTGAAGTAATATCTAAATTGGGTGTGGACCAACTTTTTGTAGTTCAGTTTGACCACTCATTCTCAAAACTAACACCTCAACAATTTGTTGATGACTACTTAATCAATATGCATGTTAAGCATGTAGTAGCTGGTTTTGATTACAGTTACGGACATTTAGGAAAAGGAACAATGGAAACGCTCCCTTTCCACTCTAGAGGCGTATTTGAGCAGACAACAGTAAATAAAGTCCAATTAGGCGAATTAAAGATTAGTTCGACTTTAATTAGAAGTAAAATTGAAGCTGGAGCTGTAGATGAGCTTACCGAGCTTCTCGGCCGTCATTACGTTGTCGAAGGTGTTGTTGTGCATGGGGATAAACGTGGAAGAACTATTGGTTTTCCTACGGCTAATATTAGATTAACTAATCGATATATGATTCCTAAGCTGGGTGTCTATGCTGTTACGCTAAATGTAAGAGGAACAGAACAAGAAGGTGTTTGTAACATAGGATATCGGCCGACCTTTAAAGATGGAGAGGCACTTCCAACAATCGAAGTACATTTATTTAACTTTAATGAAGAGATTTATGATGAAGCCATTTCTCTTACTTTCCATCAATATATAAGAACAGAGAAAAAGTTTGAGTCAATGAATGAGCTTGTAACTCAAATTGAATTAGATAAAAATGCAGCAGAAAGGTATTTTCAATTAAATAAGGCTAAATAACTTGCATTTCTTATAAAAAAAAGGTATTCTAATATTTGTACTAAAAGTACTATGATGAGTTTAAAGAGGACATGTGCTCCAATTTGAATATCATCACAAACCATTGCTTGGCAAATCGACTCACCGACGTTTTGCTAGGTTACTGGTGATTATATTAAAGGAGGTGGATAGGATGGCACTAACACAAGAACGTAAGAACGAGATCATCAGTGAGTACAAAACTCATGAAAATGACACTGGTTCTCCAGAGGTACAAATCGCTATCCTTACTGAGCAAATCAACACATTAAATGGGCACTTACGTACTCATAAGAAGGATCACCACTCACGTCGTGGTCTTTTGAAAATGGTTGGGCAACGTCGTAATCTTTTAACGTATCTACGTAATAAAGATGTAATTCGTTACCGTAACCTTGTTGATAAGCTAGGATTACGTCGCTAATCACAAGTTAACACTTAATAAAAAGCGGGAGCATTCCCGCTTTTTTATTAGGAAAAATTAATGGTTATTTTAACCAGTTAGTTGCATATTTGATTTATTCTTTTATTTTAAGTATAAATAGGTAATAATAAAGACATATTGAACCATTTTGTTTAACGAGAGGAGTACAAACCTGTATGGAACAAGAAAACCAAGTTTTTTCTTTTGAGTGGGCAGGTCGCCAATTGACGGTAGAAACAGGTCAATTAGCAAAACAAGCAAACGGAGCTGTCATGGTCCGTTATGGTGATACTGCTGTACTTTCTACGGTAACAGCTTCAAAAGAACCGAAAGACTTACCGTTTTTCCCACTTACTGTAAATTATGAAGAACGTCTTTACGCCGTTGGTAAAATTCCAGGTGGATTTATTAAACGTGAGGGACGGCCTAGTGAAAAAGCAATTCTTGCCAGTCGCTTAATTGACCGTCCAATTCGCCCACTATTTGCTGATGGCTTCCGTAACGAAGTTCAAGTCATTAGTATTGTTATGAGTGTGGACCAAGATTGTTCTTCCGAAATGGCTGCCATGATTGGTTCAAGTTTAGCACTAAGTATTTCTGATATCCCGTTCGACGGTCCGATTGCTGGGGTTACAGTAGGTCGAATTAACGATGAGTTTGTTATTAATCCAACACCAACTCAACTAGAGAACAGTGATATTAACTTAGTAGTAGCGGGTACAAAAGAAGCCATTAACATGGTTGAAGCCGGTGCGGACGAAGTTCCCGAGGAAGTCATGTTAGAAGCTATTATGTTTGGTCATGAGGAAATTAAACGTCTTATTGCATTCCAAGAAGAGGTTGTTTCTAAAGTTGGCAAAGAGAAGAAGGAAGTAGTTTTACGAGAACTTGATTCAGAGTTAGAGCAACAAGTTCGTGCAATCGCAGAGTCGGACTTAAAACAAGCTGTACAAGTTGTTGAAAAACATGCACGTCAAGATGCAATTGATGGAGTTATTAACGAAACAGTAGCCAAATTCGAAGAAAACGAAGAAATTAGTTTATCAGAAGTAAAAGAAATTTTACATAAAATTGTAAAAGAAGAAGTTAGACGCTTAATTACAAAAGAAAAAGTAAGACCAGATGGACGAGCAATTGATGAGATTCGTGCGCTGTCCTCACAAGTAAAATTATTACCGAGAACACATGGTTCTGGTTTATTTACACGCGGACAAACTCAAGCTCTCAGTATTTGTACATTAGGTGCATTAGGTGACGTTCAAATTCTTGACGGTTTAGGGATAGAAGAATCAAAACGATTTATGCACCACTATAATTTCCCTCAATTTAGTGTTGGTGAAACAGGACCAATCAGAGGACCAGGTCGACGTGAAATTGGACATGGTGCACTTGGAGAACGTGCATTAGAACCTGTTATTCCTAATGAAAATGATTTCCCTTACACGATCCGTTTAGTTTCTGAAGTGCTAGAATCAAACGGTTCAACATCACAAGCATCGATTTGTGCAAGTACGTTAGCGATGATGGATGCTGGTGTCCCGATTAAAGCACCTGTTGCGGGTATAGCTATGGGTCTTGTCAAATCAGGTGAAGATGTTACGGTTCTGACAGACATTCAAGGTATGGAAGATGCATTAGGTGATATGGACTTTAAAGTAGCGGGTACAAAAGATGGTATTACTGCACTACAAATGGATATTAAGATCAGTGGTATTGATCGTTACATCTTAAAGGAAGCACTTGATCAAGCAAAACGTGGTCGTATGGTGATTTTAGATAGTATGTTAGCTGCAATCGGCGAATCACGTAATGAACTATCAGAATATGCACCTAAGATATTGACAATGAAGATTAATCCAGATAAAATCCGTGATGTTATTGGTCCAAGTGGAAAAATGATTAATAAGATTATTGAGGATACAGGGGTTAAAATTGACATTGAACAAGATGGTACAGTGTATATCTCTTCTGTTAATCATGAAATGAACTTAAAAGCCAAATCAATCATTGAAGATATCGTTCGTGAAGTAGAAGTAGGACAAACTTATTTAGGTAAAGTAAAGCGTATTGAGAAATTTGGTGCATTTGTCGAATTATTCAAAGGTAAGGACGGACTTGTTCACATTTCCCAGTTAGCTGAGGAACGGGTGAACAAAGTGGAAGATGTGGTGAAAATCGGTGATGAAATTTTAGTTAAAGTCACAGAAATCGATCCACAAGGACGAGTAAATTTATCTCGTAAAGTGTTACTAAAAGAACAAAAGCAAGAAAGTTAATAATGAGAGGCTGGACAGTGACCAGTCTCTTTTTAAGCGCTATTCAATGCGATAACTAGATTTTTCAATAAGTACAATGTTCTACCCTGTCCAAATGGTGCATACGATTTAGTACAAGGGGGTA
Source organism: Alkalihalobacterium elongatum (assembly GCF_019024285.1). Lineage (GTDB taxonomy): Bacteria > Bacillota > Bacilli > Bacillales > Bacillaceae_F > Alkalihalobacterium > Alkalihalobacterium elongatum. Next base: position 651,749 of record NZ_WMKZ01000001.1, on the reverse strand, counting down.
GAACAATGAGAAGTAGGTATGGTGTTCATTTATTTATCTTTCTAATTATTATTTTAATTGCCTATGGGACGATACAAAACCCATTTTCAGTGAATTACATAGACCAATTGAAGCAAGAGTCAATAATGGTGACCAAGATGCAAGATCCACTATATGAACAAATCGCTACTGAAGCAAAAAAGTATGAGAAACCAGCAATTGATGCAGTTGCAGATAAGGTGTGGAAAGCAATACCTGGGTATAATGGTATTGAAGTTGATATTGAAGCATCTTACCAGAAAATGAAGAAACAAGCTGCTTTTGATAAACATAAACTAGTTTTTCGAGAAATAGAGCCGAGTGTTCATTTAGATGACTTGCCTCCGTTGCCTATTTATAAAGGAAACCCAGAAAAACCTATGGTTAGCCTACTTGTTAATGTAGCTTGGGGTAATGAGTATTTACCTGATATGCTTAAGGTGATGAATGAGTATGATGTTAAATCCACTTTCTTTCTTGATGGCTCTTGGGTAAAAAATAATCCTAAATTGGCTAAAATGATACTAGAAGAAGGTCATGAAATAGGTAATCATGCATATTCACACCCAGATATGAAACACTTATCCACTTCACGAATAAGTGAAGAGCTTAAAAAAACAAATGAAGTAATCTACGCAACATTAGAAGTTACACCAAAGTGGTTTGCTCCTCCAAGTGGTAGCTTTCGGCAAGAAGTTGTCGATATTGCTGCAAACTTAAATATGAAAACGATAATGTGGAGTGTTGATACAGTTGATTGGAAGCGGCCAGAGCCACAATCAATGGTACAAAGAGTCCTAAATAACATCCATCCAGGAGCGATGGTCCTCATGCATCCGACATCTTCAACTGCAGCAGGTCTAGAGCAAATGATTGTCGGTATTAAGGACAAGGGATATCAAATCGGTAACGTATCACATTTAATGGATGAGTCAAGGATTAATTTTGGTGTAACCCTAGACTAAGTTAGGGGGATGTATATTGATACAAAAAATGGAATTACCAAATGGATTACGAATACTTTTTGAACAAATACCTCATGTACGTTCAGTGTCTATAGGAATATGGATTGGCACAGGTTCAAGATTTGAAGAAAAACGTGAGAATGGAGTATCGCATTTTTTAGAGCATATGTTTTTCAAAGGAACGAATACGAGATCTGCTGCAGATATTGCAGAAGCATTTGATTGTATTGGTGGTCAAGTTAATGCATTTACTTCTAAAGAGTATACGTGCTATTACTCGAAAGTTTTAGATGAACATGCTGATTATGCATTAGATGTTTTATCTGATATGTTCTTCAACTCTGTTTTTGCTCATAAGGAGCTTGAAAAGGAGAAAAATGTAGTTTTTGAAGAAATAAAAATGGTAGATGATACTCCAGATGATATTGTACATGACCTATTATCAAAAGCGACTTATGGTGACCATCCACTTGGACTACCAATCCTAGGAACTGTGGACACATTAAGTTCCTTTGATGCTGATCTTCTTCGTGACTACATGAAAAGATTTTATACAGCTGAAAATGTAGTCGTATCAATTGCTGGTAATGTAGATGAAAAGCTTATCGAAAAGGTTAAGGAAACATTTTCTACAGTACAAAAAAGTGACGGAGCAGGAACTGTTCAGAAACCTCTATTCTTGGCAGATCAAATTGCGAGGAAAAAAGAAACAGAACAAGCTCATATTTGTATAGGTTATCAGGGCTTACAAATTGGACATAAGGATATCTACAGTCTTGTCCTTTTAAATAACATTTTAGGTGGTAGCATGAGCAGCCGTCTTTTCCAAGAAATTCGTGAAAAACGTGGCTTAGCTTACTCTGTATTCTCCTATCATACTGCTTATCAAGATGATGGAGTATTAACATTGTACTCTGGTACTGCTCCACATCAACTAGATGAATTATATGAAGCGGTTATGTATACGGTTGGTCAATTAAGTCAAGATGGAATTAAAGAGAAAGAGCTCAAAAACGGTAAAGAACAATTAAAAGGAAACTTAATGTTAAGTCTTGAGAGTACAAATAGTCGTATGAGCCGAAACGGCAAAAATGAATTATTGTTAAGACGCCATCGTTCATTAGATGAAATCATTGATGAGATTAACACTGTCTCACTTGAAGCAGTAAATGATTTAGCAAAAACAATTTTTACAAGTACGCCTGCAATTTCCCTAATTAGTCCAAAAGGTGAATTACCTAAAGGATTGCAACAGTAAATAATAAGTTTCTTATGACCAGGTTTAATTGAACCTGGTATTTTTTTGTCCAAAAGTTCATAAGAAATATAAAGGGACTGATCTGTAGTAGGGAGGGATCAACGTGAGGTTAAGTGAAATAAGTGGTAAGGAAATCATTGATTATCAAAAAGGAGAACGTTTAGGCATTCTCGGACAGACTGATCTTGTAATTGATGAAAATACTGGCCAAATTCAAGCATTTATTATTCCGACAATGAAATGGTTTGGATTTGGGAAAAAGGATAAAGAAGTTATGGTGTATTGGAATCAAATTAAAAAGATTGGGGCAGACATGATAATTATTGATATGGGAGAATTTTAAATCGAGTAGCACAGAGAAACTGACATTTCATGTCAGTTTCTTTTTTTGCCTGGGTGCTGTTAAAAAGATACCATAATCAAACACCCTAATAATTGTAAAGTAAATATTCACCCATTTTACATTAGATACATATGCTAGTTGTGAAATAGCTAAGGTAATAACAAATAGGTATGGAAAATGAATTAAAGCAATCACATTTATTTACTGTTTCAGTTTTCTATTGACATTCCGTTACGTCGACGCTTACCAACCTAAAAGACTTAAAAAGAATAGTTACTAAAACCACCGACTAACCCCAAAAATGATAAGGATGGTTAACCATTACTTATTATGAGTTTCATTTTAAAAGGAAAGGGGAGAAATAAGGATGCTTACTGGAAAGCATATTGTTGTTATGGGCGGAGATGCAAGGCAATTAGAAATTATTCGCAAACTTTCTAGCCTAGATGGAAAAATCTCCATGGTTGGCTTTGAACAACTCGATGATGGGTTTGTAGGAGCAACAAAGAAGCAATTAGATGAAGTAGATTTTAATACTGTAGATGCTATATTACTACCAGTTAGTGGAACTGGTAAACAAGGTGAAGTCGAAACGATTTTTTCAAATGAAGAATTAAAACTAACTAAGGAGATTTTAAAAAATACACCTGAGCATTGTGTAGTCTATACAGGAATTACAAATGATTATTTAAACCAAACTGTTAAGACTGCGCATCGTCAACTAGTAAAGCTCTTAGATCGAGATGACATCGCTATATATAATTCAATTCCTACCGTCGAAGGAACTATAATGATGGCTATTCAACATACTGACATCACAATTCATAGTTCAAAGGTTGTTGTTATTGGTTTTGGTCGTGTCGGTATGTCAGTAGCAAGGACATTTGCTGCATTAGGTGCAGATGTCAAGGTTGGGGCGAGAAATTCAAGTCATATCGCTCGAATTACTGAAATGGGTCTAAAACCGTTTCACACATCGAAGTTAATTGATTATGTTGCAGATGTAGATATTTGTATAAATACAATTCCAACGATGATCGTTACGGCAGATGTTATTGCGCAAATGCCTACAAATTCGTTAATTATTGATCTTGCTTCAAAACCAGGTGGAACGGATTTCCGATTTGCGGAAAAAAGAGGAATTAAAGCATTGCTCGCTCCTGGTTTACCTGGTATTGTGGCTCCAAAAACAGCAGGTCAAATACTTGCCAACGTCTTAGCTACTTTATTAAAAGATCAAGATAAGAAATAAAAAGGAGGACATGGTCATGTCATTAAAAGGAAAGCATATTGGCTTTGGATTAACCGGTTCTCATTGTACGTATGATGAAGTGTTACCTGAAATGAAGAAGCTTGTTGATTTGGGTGCAAAGGTGACTCCTTTTGTAACGCATACTGTAGCATCAACAGATACAAAATTTGGTAAAAGTGAGGATTGGATCCAGAAGATTAAAGAGATTACACAAGAGGATATTGTCGACTCTATGCCAAAAGCAGAGCCGTTTGGCCCAAGTACACCATTAGATTGTATGGTAATTGCCCCGATGACAGGTAATTCAACGAGTAAATTTGCAAATGCAATGACGGATTCCCCTGTTTTAATGGGTGCAAAGGCTACATTAAGAAATGGGAAGCCAGTTGTGCTAGCAATCTCTACTAACGATGCACTCGGGTTAAATGGAGTTAACATTATGAGGTTAATGGCAACAAAAAATATCTTCTTTGTTCCATTTGGTCAAGATAATCCACAGGTAAAACCTAACTCTCTTGTAGCGAGAATGGAAGCATTACCTGAAACAATTGAGTCTGCGATTGCTGGTAAACAATATCAACCAGTTTTAGTGGAAAAATTCAGAGACTAGTCTTATAACGCTGTTGCTAAAAAAGAAGATTTCCCTTAAAGTTTAATAGAAGTGCTTGGGTGATTACTGTCATTTAAGCTTTGGTATGTTAAAATAGATGTCATCAATATGAACTTTTAATTTGGTGAGTGTTAAAACATCCACTATTAAACTATGAATCTTGAAGGGAGATAGGAAACATGGCAGTTGAAAAAGGATATCATATAGCGGTCGTAGGAGCAACTGGAGCAGTAGGGCAACAAATGTTAAAGACATTAGAGGAAAGAGATTTTCCAATTCAATCGGTTAAACTACTTTCTTCTAAGCGTTCTGCAGGAAAGAAGATCATTTTTAAAGGTGAAGAGATTACTGTTGAAGAAGCAACTCCAGAAAGTTTTGAAGGCGTACAACTGGCCTTATTCAGCGCAGGAGGTTCTGTTTCTAAAGCGCTAGCTCCAGAAGCAGCAAAGCGTGGTGCGATTTGTGTTGATAATACAAGTGCGTTCCGAATGGATGAAAATGTACCTCTAGTTGTACCTGAAGTAAATGAGGAAGATTTACGACTTCATAACGGAATTATTGCAAACCCAAATTGCTCAACTATACAAATGGTAGTTGCTCTTGAACCATTACGTGAAAAATATGGTATTAAAAAAGTTGTTGTTTCAACGTACCAAGCCGTATCTGGTGCAGGGTTAAATGCCATTAATGAAATGAAAGACCAAACGAAGGACCTGTTGGAAGGAAAAGAAGTAACTCCAGAAGTTCTTCCAGTAGGTGGGGATAAAAAGCATTACCAAATTGCGTTTAATGCGATCCCTCAAATCGATAAATTCCAAGAAAATGGATACACTTTTGAAGAAATGAAGATGATTAACGAAACAAAAAAAATTATGCACCTGCCAGAACTAGAAGTAGCTGCTACTTGCGTTCGTCTGCCAGTTGAAACAGGTCATTCAGAATCGGTCTACGTTGAAACGGAAAAGGGCGGAGCGACAGCAGAAGAGATTAAGCAATTATTAGCTTCTTCACCAGGTGTGACATTACAAGATGACCCAGCAAACCAAGTATATCCAATGGCAATTGATTGTGTTGGTAAAAATGATGTATTTGTGGGTAGAATTCGAAAAGATTTAGACCGAGATAATGGCTTCCATATGTGGATCGTCTCGGATAACCTTCTTAAGGGTGCTGCATGGAACTCAGTTCAAATCGCAGAGAGTTTAGTTAAATTACAATTATTGAAATAAGAGTAGGTGTCCTATGAAGGTAATTGTTCAAAAGTTTGGTGGAACGTCTGTTAAGAATGATGAAGTGCGGCGTTTAGCTGCTCGTCATGTACAAAAATCCGTAAATGATGGTTATAAAGTTGTGGTAGTTGTGTCAGCAATGGGTCGCAGTGGCGATCCATATGCTACTGACACATTATTAAACCTTATAAATACGAAAACAGTACCGAAAAGAGAACAGGACCTCCTTCTTTCGTGCGGAGAAATAATCTCATCGGTTGTTTTTACAGATTTGTTAAGTAGTTATGGTGTTAACGCAAAAGCAATGACTGGCGCTCAAGCTGGTTTTAGAACCAATGACGACTTCTCAAATGCAAAAATTGTTGAAATGAAATGTGAAAAGTTATTAAAGGCCCTTGAGAAAGTTGATGCAATCGTAGTAGCTGGATTTCAAGGTCAATCGAAAACAGGTGAAATTACAACACTAGGCCGTGGTGGTAGTGATACTTCTGCTACTGCAATTGGAGCGGCAATAGGAGCAGAGTGGGTTGATATATTTACAGATGTTGAAGGTGTCATGACAGCGGATCCTCGTATTGTTGAGGGAGCTAGACCATTATCGGTAGTAACGTATAATGAGATTTGTAATATGGCTTATCAAGGTGCAAAAGTCATCCATCCTCGTGCTGTGGAAATTGCTATGCAAGCCAAAATTCCAATTCACATTCGTTCAACTTATTCCGACAGTAAAGGGACAATCGTAACATCAACTGTTGGAGACCAGCAAGGTCAAGATGTGCAGGACCGATTAATTACAGGTATTGCAAACTTGGCAAAAGTAACTCAAATAAAGGTCCTCGCTAAAGAAGGTCAATATGATCTACAGGAGAAAGTTTTCAAGGCAATGGCAAATGAAAAAATTAGTGTGGACTTTATTAATATTAATCCATTAGGTGTCGTTTATACCGTTATGGAGGAAGTTGCTGATCGAGCTATAGAAATCCTAGAACAAATGGGATACGAACCACTAGTTACAAGAGAATGCGCAAAAATTTCAGCTGTCGGGGCTGGAATGACAGGAGTACCAGGAGTTACCGCAAAAATTGTAGCTGCACTTTCAAAAGAAAATATACAAATATTACAGTCAGCAGACTCACATACGACCATTTGGGTATTAGTGAAAGGTGAAGACATGATTAAAGCGGTAAATGCTTTACATGACATGTTTCAACTTGAAAAAGAAAGTATGTTTGAACCAAGTCGTTCATTGGAAGAATGATACTGTATGTAGCTACAGTTTAAGGAGATGAACAAAGTGAACTTTGGTCGGGTTTTAACAGCGATGGTTACTCCTTTTGATAATAAGGGTAATATAGATCTTCACACTACAGAATTACTTGTTGAACACCTTATAAATAATGGATCGGATGGTCTCGTTGTTGCAGGGACAACAGGTGAATCTCCGACTTTGACCATAGAAGAGAAGCTGGCACTTTTTGAGAGAGTAGTAAAAGCTGTAAATGGGAGAATTCCAGTTATAGCAGGTACAGGATCGAATAATACTCAAGCTTCGATTGAGCTAACAAAGAAAGCAGCTTTGCTTGGAATAAATGGAGTTATGGCCGTTACTCCTTATTATAATAAACCTTCACAACAAGGAATGATCGAACATTTCAAAGCAATAGCTAATTCAACAACTTTACCAGTTATGCTTTATAATATTCCAGGTCGATCTGTTGTAAATATGACTGTTGAGACAATTGTCGAGCTGTCGAAAGTAAGTAATATCGTCTCTGTAAAAGAGGCAAGTGGTGATTTAGAACAAATGGCAGCTATTATCGAGAAAACAGATGAAGACTTTACCTTGTATAGTGGTGATGATAGCATAACTCTACCATCATTAGCAATTGGTGGTAATGGTGTTGTTTCTGTAGCTTCACATATTATTGGGAATGAAATGCAAGAAATTATTCAGTCGTTTCAATCTGGAAACGTAAATGAGGCTGCGAGACTACATCGTAAATACCTCCCAACGATGAAAGCATTATTTTTAACGCCAAATCCGACTAGTGTTAAAGCAGCACTTCACATCAAAGGGATTGATGTTGGTAGCGTTAGATTACCACTCGTACCTTTAACGAATAATGAAACAGGAATATTATCACAAATTATTAACAGCTGAACCAATGGTTCAGCTGTTTTATTGTTCCAATTTTTCTAGATACATCTTGTTTTCTATTTGAATTTTAAGTTATACTACAAACAAGTGATTAGTTCGGGTAAATTTTAATGGCAAATAGTATAACGGTTTATGGCTAATGGCACGCCAGTAATTTATAGGACACTAACAACATTAAAATGTATCGTAAAAAAGAATTGTTGATAATAGAAGGCTCTATTATAATGTTGCTTTTTGCTTCTAGACCGCTAACCAAGGGAATGCTTGGTTTTCACACATATAAATTTTAATTAGCGTCAAAAAGAATGAATTAAACGTTAATAAGAAGTATTATAAATAAGGCTGTGTTAAAAGGATGTTCTAGAAAATCGTTGGCACTAGGCTCATTGCGTGAAATATGAGTTTCTAAGCCTTTGGAGTACACTCTATGTAACGTTAACAGAGCTATTAAAGACGGTCTTGAAGAAGCAGCATTGAAAGCAGCCAAATAAAAAAGCATTTTTAAAAACTAACTAATCTTAAACCATTACTGATTTCTATATAAACACAAAACTTTGTATTTTTTTACGGAAATGTCTGCATATTGTTGATTTCAGTAAGTGTCTACTTTGACTACGACGAGTATTCCTTGCAGTATGGTAGATTAAATTAGATTTTTCACAATATTAATTTTAGTTAGCTAACTTATGCGATTAATTAAGCATTTTTATTTCATTGTGCATTTAGGAGGAACATGAATTGTCAAAAGTAAATACAGAAAATATTAGAGTTTTTGCCTTAGGGGGAGTCGGCGAGATAGGCAAAAATATGTATGTGGTAGAGGTCGAGGATGATATTATCGTAATCGACTCTGGTTTAATGTTCCCAGATGATGACATGTTGGGAGTAGACATTGTAATTCCAGATATCTCATACCTAGTAGAAAACGCTGACCGTGTCCGTGCCATTATTCTAACTCATGGTCATGAAGACCATATTGGTGGATTGCCATATATTTTACAGAAATTAAAAGTACCCGTTTATGGAACGAGATTAACCCTTGGATTAGTAGAGGCTAAACTTCGTGAAGCTGGAATATATAAATCAACAACTCTGAAGTTAATTGATAATAATTCAGAAATAACAGTAGGTTCAACACCAGTATCATTTTTTAGAACTAATCACAGTATCCCTGATTCAGTAGGAATTGTTATAACTACAAGTTATGGTGCAATCGTTCATACGGGGGACTTTAAGTTTGATCAAACCCCTGTAGATGGCAAACATGCAGAAATTGGTAAGATGGCTACACTTGGTAATGAAGGTGTACTTTGTTTGTTATCAGATAGTACGAATGCGGAACGACCTGGACATACACTTTCTGAAACAGTTGTAGGACAAGGTATTGCTGAAGTTTTCCAGAATACAATGAATAGAATTATTGTGACTACATTTGCTTCAAATGTCCATCGTATTCAACAAGTAATAACTGCTGCGACAAAAGCAAAGCGTAAAGTTGCAATTGTTGGAAGAAGTATGGAAAAAGTAATATCAATTGCAAATGATCTAGGATACTTAAATGCTCCAGACGAGCTATTTATAGATGTCGATCAAGTTAAAAATTATCGTCCTGAACAGATTGCTATTATTACAACAGGTAGCCAAGGTGAACCAATGAGCGCCCTTACTAGAATGGCAAGAGGTGCACATCGTCAAATCACATTGTCAAGCGAAGACACTGTAATCATTGCAGCATCGCCAATTCCAGGAAATGAAAAATCAGTTTCAAAAATTATTGATCAGCTGTACCGGATCGGCGCTGAAGTTGTATACGGCCATACAAAAGTACATGCTTCAGGTCACGGCAGCGCAGAAGAATTAAAATTAATGTTAAACCTAATGAAACCAAAATACTTTGTTCCAATTCATGGTGAGTATCGAATGCAAATTGCTCATCGGGATCTTGCTGTGGAAGTAGGAGTAAACCCTTCAAAGATCTTCCTGGTTGAAAAGGGAGAAGTAGTAGAATTTGTTGATGGAGCAGGTAGAAAAGCAGGTAAAGTTCCATCTGGAAATGTCTTAATTGATGGTCTGGGAGTTGGAGATGTCGGTAATATTGTATTACGTGATCGCCGTTTACTCTCAAAAGATGGAATTTTAGTAGTTGTTGTTACCTTAAATAAATCAAATGGAGAAATAATTTCAGGTCCTGATATTATATCGAGAGGGTTTGTTTATGTAAGAGAGTCAGAGAAACTTCTCGAAGAGGCTACTGGAATGGTTAAACAAACATTAGTAAAATGTGTAACAGAAAATGTTAATGAATGGTCTTCATTAAAAAGTAGCATTAGAGAAGTGTTAAGTCGTTATTTATTCGAAAAAACAAAGCGTAGACCAATGATCTTACCAATCATTATGGAAGTATAATACACTAAGAAGCGGGTTAAGCAATCCGCTTCTTTTTTGCGTGTAATAGTTGTATTGAGCTTTAGAGTTAATGATTTAGACTCTTTTCTTAGTGAGTGTTGCTTTTGAAATAAATCAGCTGATGGTCAAATGCAAAAGCTTTCTGTAGTTATTTATGTCATTCTCATATCTAATGGGAATTATTCGGCTGTATCACGACATACTATCATTAGATACATATAAAGGAGGACCATATAATGACTGAATCAAACCAACCGCAACAACCTCAAGGTGATGAAAAGCCAGCACTTGAACCTAAATCGAGTATTGTTAATAAAATTCAAGAATTAGGTCAAACGAATGTTCCAGATATGGATGCTTCGAACATACATTGTATAACGATTGTCGGTCAAATCGAGGGACATATGCAGTTGCCACCTCAAAATAAAACGACTAAATATGAACACATTATTCCACAGCTTGTTGCTGCAGAACAAAATTCAAAGATTGAAGGAATGTTAGTAATATTAAATACAGTCGGTGGAGACGTTGAAGCTGGTTTAGCAATTTCAGAGATGATCGCCTCGATGTCAAAGCCAACCGTCACACTTGTTTTAGGAGGCGGACATTCTATAGGTGTACCAATTGCAACTGCTTCTAATTATAGTTTTATCGCAGAAACAGCAACAATGACGATTCACCCAGTCCGTTTAACGGGGCTTGTTATCGGCGTACCGCAAACATTTGAATATTTAGATAAGATGCAAGAACGTGTAATTCGCTTCGTAACGAAACATTCTTCGATTGATGAAGAAAAGTTTAAGGAACTTATGTTTTCGAAAGGTAATTTAACGCGTGATATCGGGACGAATGTTATTGGAACAGATGCTGTGGAGTACGGAATAATTAATGAAGTAGGTGGATTAGGTCAAGCATTAAAGAAGCTTAATGAATTAATAGAAGAACGTCGTTCACAACATGCTGGTGGCGGTGATATGGTCCAATGATCCTATATACAATGTTACCTGAAGAGATGATATTTCCACAAGATGAAAGTAACTATGCTAAACAGCAAACAATTCCTGTCGATGGTGGAATGTTAGTCGTAGAAGATATCGGAGAATCGCAGTATAAAGTGGTACGTCTTATTAGTAGTGATCCACATCAATACTTGAATGAAAACTATGCGCCAGGGCGAATTATAATGGGGAAACCCCAACTTTAATAATGTAGACAAGTTTTGTATTATGTTATAATCATAATACAAAACTTGGTTGAAGCAGCCAATTTTGGCTGCTTTTCTTATTAGAAGGGAAAAAAGGTAATTAAATTATCAGTTATAAATGTCAATTTTAATAACGGAAAGGTAAATGGCAAAAAACATAGAGTTTCACTTTATGAGACAAGCACCATTGTATTTTCGTATATAAAGTCGCACTAGAGGGTGAAATGATGTCTAAAAAAAGAAAAAAGAAAAAAACAACAGAATGGAAAACGCAATTAACGTATGAGTTAATTGGATTATCTTTATTTATTTTATCTATAATTACATTTGCAAAATTAGGTAGTGTCGGTGAGGTAATTGTTTATCTATTTCGATTTTTTATTGGTGAATGGCACGTTGTACTAACGATTGCTCTTTTTCTTTCAGCTTTGTATATAATTATTAAACGTGAAGTACCTTCCTTTTGGACGAGGAGATTAGCTGGTCTTTATTTGCTATTATTTTCATTTATTTTATTGTCTCATGTTCGATTGTTTGAAGTTTTAGCTAGTAAGGAAGGCTTTGATGATCCGTCTGTTTTACGAAATACCTGGGAGTTGTTTTGGATGCAAATCCATCAAAATGCACCTGTTAATGACCTTGGAGGTGGAATGGTAGGTGCACTTGGATACGCTGCGACTCACTTTTTATTTGATGCTCCAGGAACATACTTGATTTCATTTTTCGGCATGATCGTTGCCGTATTGTTAATTACTAATCAGTCCCTATCGGATGTTATTAATCGTGTCCTCGCCAAGATTAAGCAAATGGTTAAAGTCACTTTTAGTTTCATTCAAAAGTTATTAAGCGGCTGGTTTGATGAATTGTCCTCTAAGTTATCAGAGTTAAGAGAAAAGCAAAAAGAAAATAAAGAGCATGTCACCGAACAGCAAAAGGAACAAACAGAGAATACCTCCATTTCTTCAGAGCCAGTCATACATGATTTTACGAGCCAAGCTTATGTAGACGACACACCAGACCTGACATTGCCATTATCAGATGAAGTAACTGTGGATACAAAAAAACCTAACAGTAAGGAAAATAACAATCAACAAGAACAAGCTACAGCAGTTCAACCGTTAATTATGTCTGAAGTTGCAAATGAACATTATAAATTACCAAGTTTAGAATTACTACATTTACCCAATAATAATGGACAACATATGGAAAAAAGACATATATCTGCAAATGCTAAAAAGTTAGAGCAGACACTGGAGAGTTTCGGAGTAAAAGCAAAAGTAACGGAAGTTCATCTAGGGCCTGCTGTTACAAAATATGAAGTTCATCCAAATGTAGGTGTCAAAGTAAGTAAAATTGTTAATTTAGCTGATGATTTAGCACTAGCTCTAGCAGCGAAAGATATACGTATAGAGGCACCTATTCCTGGAAAATCTGCAATTGGAATCGAGGTTCCAAACAAAGAAGTAGCCCTTGTAACGTTAAGAGAGGTTCTTGATTCAGCAAAAAATAGGCAAGAGGCTCACCCACTTTCAGTTGCTCTAGGCCGAGATATTTCAGGTGAACCTGTATTGGCATCATTAAATAAAATGCCGCATTTACTAGTGGCTGGTGCAACAGGTAGCGGAAAGAGTGTATGTATTAATGGTATTATTACGAGTTTACTTATGAAAGCAAAGCCTCATGAAGTAAAGCTAATGATGATTGACCCTAAAATGGTTGAATTAAACGTTTATAATGGTATACCACACTTACTAACACCAGTTGTTACCGAGCCTAAAAAAGCTTCACAAGCTTTAAAGAAGGTTGTTAGTGAGATGGAGCGCAGGTACGATTTATTTTCACATTCAGGAACGAGGAATATTGAAGGTTATAATGATCTCATAAAAAAGCAAAATGAGACTGAAGAGGCAAAACAACCATTATTACCATATATCGTTGTAATTGTTGATGAATTAGCAGACTTAATGATGGTTGCATCTGGAGATGTCGAAGATTCAATCACGCGTTTAGCACAGATGGCACGTGCTGCTGGTATCCATATGATTATTGCTACACAGCGACCTTCTGTCGACGTTATTACAGGTGTGATTAAAGCAAATATCCCTTCGAGAATAGCATTTGGAGTATCGTCTCAAACAGATTCTCGTACGATCCTTGACAGCGGGGGTGCGGAGAAGCTTTTAGGCCGGGGAGACATGCTTTATCTTCCAGTAGGGGCAACTAAGCCAACTCGTGTACAAGGGGCATTTTTATCCGATGATGAGGTTGAAACAGTTGTGGATTTTGTCATTAGTCAGCAAAGGGCGCAATATCAAGAAGAAATGACTCCATCTGAAGAACCTGAAATTGTAACTGAAGTGGATGATGAACTATATCAACCTGCAGTTGAACTTGTAGTAGAAATGAATACAGCCTCTGTATCGATGCTGCAACGTAGGTTTAGAATTGGTTATACGAGAGCAGCTAGACTTATTGATGAAATGGAAGCTAGAGGCATTGTAGGGCCATATGAAGGAAGTAAACCAAGGGAAGTATTAGTTTCAAAGTCTACAGAAGAAGCGTCAGCACAATAATTGTTGGTGTTAAGGAGTGGGGAGAATGATTAAAGCTGATAGTCGTCCATTGTATTTACAAGTTATTGATAAAATCAAAGAAGATATTGATCAACAAATTTTTAAAGAAGGGGAAAAATTACCTTCTGAATTTGAACTATCTAAGCAGTTAGGAGTTAGTAGGGCAACTTTGAGAGAAGCATTGAGAATCCTCGAAGATGAAGGGGTAGTCTTACGAAGACATGGTGTGGGTACATTCGTACATTCAAAGCCGTTGTTTTCTTCGGGGATTGAAGAGTTGTATAGCGTTTCAGATATGATCGCCAACGCTAATAAAGAACCTGGGACTATCTTTCTGTCTTCTTTTGTGGAGGAAGCAACTGAAGATGATAAAGTAAGGTTCGATGAGGAGACTATGGAGAATTGTGTTGTCATTGAAAGAGTTCGAACTGCTGACGATGAGCCTGTAGTTTATTGTTTGGACCGAATTCCAGAAGAAATGCTTGGTAAACACTCTATTCACGAAATTGGGTCTATTTTTAAATTTTTAGAGTCAATCGGGCATAATATCTCTTATGCTGTTACAACGATCGTCCCTGTTGGGTATCATGATAAGATATCACCTATATTAAACTGTGAACCAGAAACATCGTTGTTGTTACTAAAGCAAATGCATTATGATGAGTCAGATCAACCTATTCTTTTTTCCTTAAATTATTTTAGAGCAGATAAATTCAAGTTTAAAGTAGTAAGAAAGCGAATAAAGGCATAACCTATGCCTAAGTAGGAAGTATATTCTATAGTAGGGAGTGATACGATGAACCAGCTCCAGGAAATTCACAGTGAGTTGAATGGTATGCATTTACATATGGTAAATACACCAAAGTATAAAACTACAACACTCGTTTTATTGCTAAAAGCTCCGTTACAATCAGAAACGGTTACAAAAAGAGCATTAATCCCCCATATCCTTCAAAGTGGCACTGCTCAATCACCTACAAGGAAAGAGCTAAGAAATCGATTAGATGAACTTTACGGAGCAAGTTTATCTGTTGATGTTCAAAAAAAAGGTGAAGAACATGTTATCGGCATTAGAATGGACATTGCAAATGAGAAATTTCTTAAAGACCCGACACCATTGTTTGAACATGCTGTTCAATTATTAGCAGAAGTATTACTACAGCCTAATCAAGAAAACGGGCAATTTATCTCAGCAATTGTTGAGAGTGAGAAGCGGTCGCTTAAACAGCGCATAAAATCGGTGTATGATGATAAAATGCGCTATGCAAACATGAGAATTACTGAAGAAATGTGTAAAGGGGAACCCTTTGCATTATCCGTCCATGGGGATGAAAAACAAATAGACTCTATAAATGAAAAGGATCTATTTGATTATTATCAACAATTACTAAAGGAAGATAAAGTTGATCTGTATATAGTTGGAGATATCAATCCAGATGAAGTGAAAGAAAAAGTGGAGCAGTATTTTGCTCTTCCTGAAGGGCGTACTAATACAGGAATTGATGTTGAAACAACACAAAAAGATGTGATAGAAGTGAATACCGTTTTTGATGAACAAGATGTTAAGCAAGGAAAGCTTCATATGGGATACCGCACGTACACAACCTATAAAGATGATAATTATTACGCTCTACAAGTTTTTAATGGGTTATTCGGAGGGTTTTCTCACTCTAAGCTATTCATTAATGTCCGAGAAAAAGCGAGTTTAGCTTATTATGCTGCTTCCCGTTATGAAAGTCATAAAGGAATTATTATGGTAATGTCAGGTATTGAATTTGAAAATTATGATAAAGCAGTTTCAATTATAAATGAGCAGATGGAGAATATGAGAAAAGGTGAATTTACTGACGGTGAGTTAGATCAAACTAAAGCAATGATTAATAACCAGTTGTTAGAATCAGCCGATACTGCAAGAGGGTATGCTGAACTTTTATATCATAATGTAATAGCTAAACAAGATCGTTCACTTGATGACTGGATTGCAGGGATAAACAAAGTAACTAAAGAAGATGTTGTAGCCATTGCTAACAAAATTAAGTTAGATACCATCTATTTCCTTAAAGGAAAGGAGGGGGCGAAAGCATGAGAGAAATCCAATTTGATCAATTAAAAGAGACCCTTTTCTATGAAAAGCTAGATAATGGACTTGATGTGTATATCCTTCCGAAAAAAGGATTTAACAAAACATATGCAACGTTTACGACAAAATACGGTTCAATTGATAATCATTTTATCCCACTTGGATCAAAAGAAGCTATTGTTGTTCCAGATGGAATTGCTCACTTTTTAGAGCACAAAATGTTTGAAGATGAACATGGTGATGTGTTCCAAGATTTTAGTAAGCAAGGAGCTCAGGCAAATGCGTTTACGAGTTTTACACGAACAGCTTACCTGTTTTCAAGTACTGCAAATGTAAATCATAACCTTGAAACACTTCTTAACTTTGTACAACATCCTTACTTTACAGAGGAAAGTGTTGAGAAGGAAAAAGGAATTATCGGTCAAGAAATTAATATGTACGACGATAATCCTGATTGGCGTGTATATTTTGGTGTAATTGAGAATATGTATGAACACCACCCAGTGAAAATTGATATTGCAGGGACAATACCCTCGATTTCAAAAATAACGAAAGACTTATTATATCAATGCTATGAGACCTTTTATCACCCGAGTAATATGTTAATGTTTGTCGTAGGACCAGTTGAGCCGAATGAAATCTTACAGCTTGTTAAAGAGAACCAACAACAAAAAACATTTAAAGAACCTGAACAAATCCAGCGTTTCTTCCCAGCAGAAGGTGAAGAGGTAGCAAAAAAGAAAAATATTATTACGATGAGTGTACAAACACCTAAGTGCCTTGTAGGTTTTAAGGAAGGTCAGCCGACAAAACAAGGTATAGAATTGCTTAAGCATGAACTAGGTATGAATATTTTACTGGATTTAATGTTTGGTCAAAGTTCTTCAAATTATCAAGAATTGTATGATGCAGGTTTAATCGATGATACATTCTCCTTTGACTATTCAGCAGAATACGGATTTGGATTTACTATTCTTGGTGGAGATACAAAGTATCCCGATAAGTTAGCTGATAAAGTGAAAGAAATGGTTGAAGCCTTTGTTTCAAGTTCATTAAATGAGGGAGAAGTTGAAAGAGCAAAGAAAAAGAAAATTGGGTCTTTTTTAAGATCACTTAATTCCCCAGAGTACATTGCTAATCAATTTACCCGTTATCAATTTAATGATATGAATTTGTTTGATGTTGTGTCGACGCTAGAAAAAATTGATGCGGAGACTTTAACAGCGATCATGAAAGAGCATTTTAATTTTGATCGGTTTACTGTTTGTCAGGTGAAGCCTGAGGGATATACGGAGGAAGGTTAACTTGAAACAAACTTGCTTAATTACTGGAGCAAGTGGAGACATTGGAGCAGCCATTGCTGAAAAAATGGCTGCTCGTGGTTTTTCTCTTTACTTGCATTATTTTACTAACGAAAAAAGTATCGAAAATGTTGCTAATCGTTGTCGTACTTTAGGAGTAGAAGTTCATATTGTTCGAGCTGATTTATCGCAACAAGGGTCAGCAAATATTCTCGTTGAGCAGTTGAGTCGACCAATTGATGTAATTATTCATAACAGTGGATCGTCTTATTTTGGCTTATTGACAGATATGAATGATGAAGAAATTGAAAAAAGTATCCAACTGCATCTAACTAGCCCTATACAATTAACGAAAGCCTTATTACCAAAAATGATAAGTAAACAAGCAGGTTCAGTTGTAGTTATATCCTCGATTTGGGGCTTGACAGGTGCTTCCTGTGAAGTTGTTTATTCAGCTGTCAAAGGAGGATTAAACTCTTTTGTAAAAGCTTTAGCAAAAGAACTTGGACCAACAAAGGTTCGAGTCAATGGTGTCGCCCCAGGAGCGATAAAAACAAAGATGCTAGCACAGTTTGATCAAGAAGAGTTAGGACAACTAGAGGATGATATCCCGATGGGGAGGTTAGGAACTCCAACAGAAGTTGCTAATGCTGTTTCTTTTCTTATCTCTGATGAAGCTACATATATTAATGGGCAAATCTTATCAGTTAATGGTGCTTGGTATTGTTAACTTCTTCTTTTTTTTGAAACATTCATTTTGCATAAATTCCCTTCATTCATGAAAAACTATTGTTGAACTTAATATTAAGGAGGGGTTAATATGTCAGTTTTAGATAATTGGGAACAGTGGAAAGACTTTTTAGGTGATCGTCTCAACCAAGCACAACAGGAAGGGATGAACCAATCAGTCATTTCTGATGTTGCTTATCAAGTTGGAGAGTACTTAGCACAACAGGTTGAACCAAAAAACGAACAAGAACGTATTCTTGCTGATTTATGGAAGGTAGCAGATGAGCAAGAACAACATGCTATCGCCAATATGATGGTTAAACTTGTTCAAAACAATCATTAATATTAAAGTGCTGCATTTTATTGCAGCACTTTTTCATTAGTTAATTAAATTTTTTAGATAGGGCTGTTGGTGTTCTATGTTTGTCAACACTTAATTTTAGAAATCGTAAGAAATAAACAATTTTTTAATATGTTGTGAAAAACTATGAGACAAATAGAAATCACTTGTTTATTCGACATCTAATAGCGTAAAATGATAACATACAGGTTAAAATGGCAAATCTTTCATCTTAATATAAATAATTTTTAGTCGAACTAATTATAAATATTGTTTCTTAATAAGTCATAAACATAAATGTAGGAAAATCAATTTGATTTTTAATTAATTGTTTCAGTATTTTTTAATGGAGACTGAAGGTGGGGAGAAAGAATGAAAGAATGGTATTTAGAGTATCAGATACATAAAAATCGTCCAGGTCTACTTGGCGACATTGCATCCCTTCTAGGAATGTTATCAATAAATATCGTCACGATAAATGGAGTTGAAGATAAACGTCGAGGTATGCTTATCCGAAGTACTTGTGATGATCAAATTGAAAGATTTCATTCAATTCTTAATACAATTGATAATATCACTGTAATTAAACTTCGTGAGCCGCATCTGCGAGATCGAATGGCCATCCGACATGGGCGTTATATAGAACGGGATGCAGATGATAAAAAGACATTCCGCTTTGTTCGAAACGAACTAGGTTTACTTGTTGACTTTATGGCTGAGTTAATGAAAAAAAATGAACATTCATTAATCGGTATTAGAGGGATGCCACGTGTTGGTAAGACTGAATCTGTTGTAGCTGCAAGTGTCTGTGCTAATAAACGTTGGTCGTTTATTTCATCAACCTTACTTAGACAAACAGTAAGGAGTCAATTGGCTGATGATGAATTAGGTGAGAACCATATTTATATTATAGATGGCATCGTGTCAACAATGAGGGCGACAGAAAAACATAGAATATTAGTAAACGATGTAATGAGACTTCCTGCAGTAAAAGTGATCGAACATCCAGATATTTTTGTTAGAGAAACAGAGTTTACATTAGACGATTTTGATACAATAATTGAATTGCGAAACGATGAGGCAGAGGAGATATCATATGATGTTGTTGAATCTGGTTTTTCATCATTCGATATTAGTTAAGTTGGTAGGTGTTTTCATTGTCTGAATTAGGCCAAAGATTAAGAGAAGCAAGAGAACAAAAAGAAATAAACCTAGATGATTTACAGAAGACAACGAAGATTCAAAAACGATATCTTTTAGCTATCGAAGAAGGTAACTTTGATGCGCTGCCAGGTAAGTTTTACGCTCGAGCTTTTGTTAAAAACTATGCAGAGGCAGTAGGTTTAGACCCCGAACAAATATTTCAGGAGTTTGGGAATGAACTTCCTAACCCTCATAAAGAAGGAACTGAACTACCTTCTCGGCGTTCAGTTCGAGCTCAAAAAACGCCACCTAATCCGAAGAAGAAATCAAAAGGGTATTCTATCCTCCCTGCTTTAGTAGCTGGGGTTCTTATTATTGCAGTCTTTGCGGGGATATGGGTTTTCGCACAATATACTTCTCAAGATAGAGCTGAAGGAGTTGTTCCTGAAGAGCAAGACGATAGATTTGATGGTGAATTTAGTGAAGAAATTCCAAGTGAAGAAGCGCTTCCTGATGAAGAGGAAGAAGCAGAAGTAGGTGAAGAGAATGGTACACCTGAAGAAGTTGAAGAAGAGGTTGAAGAAGAAACACAAGTTTTCACTCAGACTCAAGTTTCAGGAAACCATAGTTATTATACGTTAGATGGAACGAACAAATTTGAAGTTAAACTTGTAGCCAACGGTAGAAGTTATATTGGAATTGCAAATGCAAAAGGAAACTCTTTCTATGCATCTGAAGTTAATGAAGGCGATGAGTTAGATTATGATTTTAGTGCTGAGGAAGAAATTACATTCAACATGGGGGCATCTAATAATGTAGAGCTGTTTATTAATGGTGAGTTATTCGAACGCCCACTAAATGCTGTTCACCAAAAAGTAACAATCGCTTTTGAAAGAGCAAATGAATAATAAAACCAGCGAAGAGTGAGGATGCTCTTCGCTTTCTTCTCGTGAATTCAGAAGAATATAACAATGTTAACAACAATTTCTCAATTTGGTACAACGTGTGATACAATAGAAAATAGTTGACGTGAGAGTATATTTTGAAAGGATGTTAAACTATGGCTAAAGAGCACTCTTTTGATATTGTTTCTGAAATAGATATTCAAGAAGTAGATAATGCAATTCAACAAGCGGTAAAAGAAATCCAAACACGTTATGATTTTAAAGGGTCAAAAAGCTCCATTGAGAGAACAGATAATGATAAAATAACGTTAATTTCTGATGACGATTATAAATTAGAAAGTGTTATTGATGTTTTAAAAGGAAAGTTTATTAAGCGTGGTCTTTCACAAAAGTCTATGGACTTCGGAAAGATTGAAAAAGCTTCGGGAGGAACTGTCCGCCAAGTAATTACGCTAGTTTCTGGAATTAGTTCTGATCGTGCTAAAGATGTTACCAAATTGATTAGAGACTCTAAGTTAAAAGTAAAAGCACAAATTCAAAATGAACAAATTCGAGTGACTGCCAAAAGCATTGACGATTTACAGGAGGTCATTCAATTAGTTAAATCTAAAGATTTGGAGTTCCCTGTGCAATTCGTAAATATGCGCTAAATATAAGATAAGTAAGTTAGGGAGGATCTTTGTGAACGTACCAAATCAAATTACAATCTCAAGAATTTTTCTTATACCTATTTTTATGATCTTTTTAATTGTTCCAATGGATTTTGGGAACTTATCCATACTTGGTACAGAAATTCCTGTTTCCCACTTTATTGCAGCGATCATATTTATAATTGCTGCAGCTACAGACTGGTTAGACGGGTATTATGCAAGGAAGTATAAGCTTGTAACCAATCTTGGGAAATTCTTAGATCCATTAGCAGATAAGTTATTAATAACTGCTGCTCTCATTTCTCTAGTTGAATTACAGATGGCACCAGCATGGATGGTCATTGTTATTCTAAGCCGAGAATTTGCTGTAACAGGTGTAAGACTTGTAGCTGCAGCAGACGGTTCTGTAATTGCTGCTAGTCCATTAGGAAAAATTAAGACAGTCTTTCAAATAATTGCGATCTCCGCTTTAATGTTACATAATTTTCCATTTGCACCAATAGGTTTCCCGTTTGATATGCTAATGTTATGGGTTGCTACGATTTTGACAATCGTTTCGGGAATCGATTACTTCATGAAAAACAAACATATCTTTTTAAAGGCATAAGTTGATAAATTCCCCATTTTCATGTCAACTATATCGTAATTGAACTGAGGTGCATGAATGAATAGTGAAATAATTGCTGTAGGTTCAGAGCTCTTATTAGGTCAAATTGCCAATACAAATGGGCAATTTCTATCGCAACAGTTAGCTCCTCTAGGGATAAATGTTTATTACCATACAGTTGTAGGAGATAATAAATTGCGCTTACAGGAAGCTGTTATCCAAGCTAAGAAAAGAGCAAACCTAATCATCATTACAGGTGGATTAGGTCCTACAAAAGATGATTTAACAAAGGAAGCGGTTGCAGAACTACTAGATCGTAAATTAGTATATGATGAGCCTTCTTTAAAGCAGATTGAATTATACTTTCAAAATAGTAAAAGACCCATGACAGAGAACAACAAAAAGCAAGCTCTAGTTATTGAAGGTTCATCAGTTTTAAATAACGATCATGGCATGGCGCCTGGAATGGCTATTTTTGAAGAGGGAACTCACTTTATGTTACTCCCCGGCCCACCGAAAGAGTTAAAGCCAATGTT
Organism: Alkalihalobacterium elongatum; assembly: GCF_019024285.1. Lineage (GTDB taxonomy): Bacteria > Bacillota > Bacilli > Bacillales > Bacillaceae_F > Alkalihalobacterium > Alkalihalobacterium elongatum. The sequence continues at coordinate 629,442 of NZ_WMKZ01000001.1, read as the reverse complement.
CACTGCATACGGTGAAAATTACTTACTGGATAACTTAAATGAAAAATCCATTATCGAATCTAGAGTACTACGATTTTTTGGAATCGGAGAAGCAAAACTAGAGGAAGTATTGATAGATTTAATTGAAGCTCAAAGCAATCCAACAATTGCCCCATTAGCAGCAGACGGTGAAGTCACTCTACGTTTAACTGTTAAACATGATGATAAAAAGCAAGCCATATTTTTATTAGATGAATTAGAGGCTAAGATAAATGCTAGGGTTGGAAAGTATTTGTACGGTTATGATGATACTTCATTGATGCAAGAGTTGGTAAAAAGGTTATTATCAAAGAACTATAAAATTGCTTCTGCTGAAAGCTTAACGGGTGGAATGTTTAGTCAACAGCTTACAGACTACTCGGGTATTTCTGAGGCTTTTTCAAGTGGGATTGTCACTTATTCAACTGAAATGAAGGAAAAACTGTTATCAGTGTCAAAAAATACATTAGCAGAGTATGGTGCGGTCAGTAACGAATGTGCAATTGAAATGGCACTAGGTGTAAAGAGAATATGTGAAGCTGATATCGGAATTAGTTTTACAGGTGTAGCAGGACCGAATCATCACGAGGGTAAAGATGTTGGGACTGTATATATCGGTGTTGCTTTACCAAACGGCAGATCGAAATCATTTGAATTAAATTTGTCTGGAACTCGAGGGCAGATCCGAGAACGATCTGTTAAGTATGGCTGCTATTACTTGCTTAAAGAATTATAAAGGTGGAATTATAAAATATGAGTTATTTTAAAGATTTTAATATTACAGATCAAGTAAAAAAAGCGATTCATGATATGGGCTTTGAAGAACCATCTCCAATTCAAGAAAAGGCGATACCAGTTATTTTATCTGGTGAGGATGTTATTGGACAAGCACAAACTGGCACAGGTAAAACAGCAGCTTTTGGCATTCCAGTTGTGGATAAAGTAACCGAAGACCGCTATGTTCAAGCACTAATTCTAACACCTACACGTGAATTAGCTATTCAAGTATCTGGTGAGTTGCAAAAATTAACAAAATACAAAAAAATCCGTACATTACCTATTTACGGTGGGCAATCGATTTCCCATCAAATCCGTGCGCTAAAGCAAGGGGTTCAAGTTGTTATTGGTACTCCTGGTCGAATTACTGACCATATCAGGAGACAGACATTAAGCTTGGATAAAGTACATACTGTAGTTCTAGATGAAGCAGATGAAATGCTCGATATGGGTTTCATTGAGGATATTGAAGCCATCTTAAAACAGGTAAATAAGGAGCGACAGACACTTTTATTTTCTGCAACAATGCCGCCTCCAATTAAAAAGCTTTCGTACAAATATATGAAAAAACCACAACTTGTTGCAATCAGCAAAGGTGAAGTTACTGCACCTTCAATCGATCAAGTGTATTATAAGGTTCTCGAGCGTAATAAATTAGACTCATTGTGCCGAATTATAGACAGTGAAGAAATTGATCTTGGGATTATTTTCTGTCGTACTAAAAAAGGTGTTTCTGAACTAACAGAGGCTTTACAAGCGAGAGGTTACATTGCTGATGGCTTACATGGGGATTTAACGCAATCGCAACGTGATAATGTGATGAAAAAGTTCAGAGACTCAACTATTGAGTTTTTAATCGCAACGGATGTTGCAGCTCGTGGAATTGATGTTGATAATGTTACACACGTAATTAACTATGATATTCCACAAGATCCTGAAAGTTATGTTCACCGTATTGGTCGAACAGGACGTGCTGGAAGAAAGGGCTTAGCCTTAACTTTAGTTACACCTCGTGAAATGAAGCATTTACGTTCGATTGAAGATGAGATTAAGATGCCTATCCCATCAGAAAATGTCCCAACATTTGCTGAAGTAATTGAGAAGCAGCAAGAAACATGGAAAAAGCAAATTGAAACAGCTATGAATGATGATAAAGACAGTGAATGGTTTGCACCATTAGTTCATGACCTTCTCAACACATACCCTGCAGAAAAGATTGTTACAGCTTTACTTAAACGTAATTTCCTTAATGATAATAATCTTGATGATGATGGATATAATTTTGGTGAAACAGGTGGAGCCAAAGGAATGGTTCGTTTCTTCATTAACGTTGGGAAAAATGTAAATATGAGTCCAAAAATCTTAATAGAAGAAATCTCTGAATTAGTTGGTATACCTGGAAAAGCTGTAGGTCGAATCGATATTTTTGATAAATTTACCTTCGTTGAAGTTCCAGAAGAAGTAGCACCATTTGTTTATGAAGCTCTTCGTTATTCACGAATAAATGGAGCTAGAGTAAATTTAGAACCTGCAAAACCACGTCCAAAACGTGAAAAACGTCCACTAAAATGATAATATAGAACTGTGCTCATTAGTGTCTGTGCCCCTCACATCGATGTGATATAGAGTTTTGGTGAACTCGTTTATCAAGGTTGAGGTGCCTGACACTTATTATGAGTTGCCTAATTCTCCCTAAATTCCTCTCTTACTCTTATAATTCCAATCTTTGCTTTGAAAAAAACGAATAAATGTTCGTAAAATCTATTGGCAAAACTAAAAAAAAAAGTTATCATTAATAAAGACATACTAGATATGTTACAAACGTATATAATGATTTTTAATTTATTATGTACGTAAATTACTTATATAAAAATTATAAAAAATATTTTCATATATTTGAGGAGATGACGTAATGGGTGATAGAAAAGCCGCCTTAGAGATGGCACTAAGACAGATTGAAAAGCAGTTTGGTAAAGGGTCTATTATGAAGATGGGTGAGCAAACGGAAACCCGAGTATCAACGGTATCAAGTGGTGCGTTGGCATTAGATATCGCACTCGGTGTAGGTGGATATCCACGTGGAAGAATAATTGAAGTGTATGGACCTGAATCATCTGGTAAAACGACAGTTGCATTACACGCAATTGCTGAAGTACAGCGTCAAGGTGGACAAGCTGCTTTTATCGATGCTGAGCATGCGCTTGATCCAGTATATGCTAAAAAGTTAGGCGTAAATATTGATGAGTTATTACTTTCACAGCCAGATACTGGAGAGCAAGCACTAGAAATTGCTGAAGCACTTGTTCGAAGCGGTGCTGTTGATATTATCGTCATTGACAGTGTTGCTGCCCTTGTACCAAAGGCTGAGATTGAGGGAGAAATGGGAGACAGTCATGTTGGTTTACAAGCAAGGTTGATGTCTCAAGCACTTCGTAAGTTAGGTGGGGCAATTAATAAATCAAAGACACTTGCCATTTTTATAAACCAAATTCGTGAAAAAGTTGGAGTTATGTTCGGAAATCCAGAGACAACTCCAGGTGGACGTGCACTAAAGTTCTATTCGTCTGTTCGTTTAGAGGTTAGACGTGCTGAAACATTGAAGCAAGGTAACGATATGGTCGGTAACAAGACAAAAATTAAAGTTGTTAAAAATAAAGTTGCTCCTCCATTCAAAACAGCAGAGGTAGATATTATGTATGGAGAAGGAATTTCAAGAGAAGGTTCCATCTTAGATATTGCTGCAGAGCTAGATATCGTTCAGAAGAGTGGAGCATGGTATTCATTTAATGACGAACGACTAGGTCAGGGTCGTGAAAATGCAAAGCAATTCTTAAAAGAGAATAAAGACTTAACAGCGGAAATTGAACAATTAATTCGTGCGCACTATGGACTTGATGGTGAGATAACAGTTGAGGCTCCTAGCGATAGTGAATTTGAAGATTTACCATTAGATTTAAAATAATAAAAAATGATAAGTAGAATACGTCTAATAAAATGACTCTTTTATTAGGCGTATTCTTCGTTGTAAAAAACAACAAACGAAACATTTAGATAGAGGATGACTCAAGTACTAAGTGTCAGGCACCCATAGACTAATAAGGTTGCTTTACACTTACACGCAACCTTATTTAGATAAGGGCAGACGCAAATGAGTGATCCTCTTATTTATTTCGTAATGAAGGGAGGAGTTGAAATGAAGTTCTTATACTTTACGGATACACATATTCGTGGAACAACTCCTAAAAATCGCTTAGATTCTTTTGTTGACACATTAAAAGCAAAACTTGTCGAGATTATGGAAATAAGCAATCGTGAAAATGTTGATGTATTGCTTCATGGTGGTGACGTGTTTGATCGACCTGATTTATCACCAAATGTTGTTGGACAATTCGCACAAATTTTTCGTCAAGCCAAAGCTCCTATATATGCTATTTCTGGCAACCACGATACGTATGGACATAACCCTGAAACGATTTCGAGGACGATGCTAGGCTTGTTACATGCGTTTGGTATCATAACAGTTATCTCTCCTGATGAGCCTTTAGTGATCGAAAAAAACGGTGTGAAAGTGCAAATATCGGGACAGCCCTATCATTATGATATAGATCAAAGAGATCCAAAGCTTGATTATTATCCAGAAAATCGATCAGGTTCAGATATATTAATTCACCTTGTTCATAGTATGCTAGTTGAAAAGGCACTACCCGATGGTATCCCTTTTACAATTATTGATCATATATGGGGTACAACAGCTGATATCATCCTGACAGGCCACTTTCATGGTGGTTTTGGAATCAAGCAAAAGAACGGTAAGTATATTTGTAATCCTGGTGCAATTGCAAGGGTGAATAACCATTGGTCTGAAATTACACGAATACCTAAGATAATCATCGGAAAACTTTCTCAAAATAGTATTCAACTGACTGAGGTCCCTTTGAAATCTGCGCTGAAAGGTGAGGAAGTGTTAGATCGTAGTTTTCTGGAGAAAGCCGTTCATCAAGAAGAAAAGTTAAACTCTTTCATCCAGCAAGTGAAAGAACAGTCTAATTTTCAAACGGTTAACATGAAGCAAATCATCACGCAAATCGCTTCAATGTCCAATGTAGAAGATAAGGTGAAAACAGAGGCGCTAAGAAGAATAGAAGTGATTGAAGAACTATGGAAAGGTGGAGACCATGAATTGGATTAAAGAAGTACGACTTGAAAACTTCCAGTCCCACCTTGATACATCAATGGAGTTTTCGAACGGTCTCAACGTCATTGTTGGTCAATCAGATAGTGGGAAAACCGCTATATTACGAGGGATACGGTGGGTGTTATTTAATCAACCGAGAGGTACTGACTTCATGAGAGTTAGTGGTGATTTTGTTCGAGTGACATTAACATTTACAAATGAAGTAAGTATCGTGAGAGAAAGAACTACTTCGAAAAATCGTTATATAATTAAAACGATCGGAAATGAAGATCTCGTTTTAGAAGGCTTCGGAACTCATGTTCCCCAAGAGGTTCTTGATGCACATCAAATCTACCCATTAAGAATAGACCGAGATATGGAATTATTATTAAACGTTTCTCAGCAGTTAGATGGGCCGTTTTTACTTGAACAGACAGCTTCTGTGAGAGCGAAGACTATTGGAAGAATCAGTGGTGCACATTATATTGATATGGCTGTGCGGGATACTACAAAGGACGTTGCTAGGCTTCAACAACAAACAAGACATGTAGAAAATGAAGTAGAAATACTCAAAGAGAAAATAGAGCCCTATCATTTTTTAGATGACGCATGTTCTAAACTAGAAAGTTGTGAACAGAAATATCAACAATTAAAACAAAAAGATGAAAAGCTCTCAAAATTAGAATTACTTAAGAGGTACTTGAAAGAACTCTCAATTAACAAAGAAGCCGTAGAAAGGCACTTGACTATTCTACAAGGAATAGAGGAGTGGGAAAGAAATCTAGAGAGACTACAATTTATTGACGAAAAGAAACGATCATATCAAATGAAACAAACACAAATAGCAGAAATGAAGAGAACAATAAACACATGTAAAATATGGATTGAAAAAACAAATGGTGCTGATCAAGCAAAGAAAAGTGTAACAACTATTATACAAAAATATAATCAATTAAATCAACTTAAACAACTCTATGAAACTAATAGTCGTTTAAGCAGTAGTTTAGTAGATGCTCGAACAATTATTGATAAAACATCGTTTGCAACAATGACTGAAGAACAAAAAGTGCAGAAGTTACTTGAGCATGTGAAATCAGTGATCGAGCTAAGACGGCTAGATGAGAGTTTTAAGTTTCTTAACCAGCAATTTATTAAGATCCAAAATTCCAAAGTCCGTCTAGAAAAAACAGATTTAAGTGAGGAAAAATACCAAGAATTACTATCTAGCATTGAACGATTGAAATCATATAAAGTTTTAAAAGATAAACTTGTCGATGTAAAAAAACGCTTGATGGATGGGGCAACTTTTGTTTCAGGAAAAAAACAAGAAGAGTTACAGTTTCGAGCTGATTATGAGAAACGACTCTTAGAAAAAGGCCAATGCCCAACATGTGGTGGCCAATTAAATAGTACTGTAATAAAACAATTATTATCATAACAACGGTGGTGAAATGCAAGTGAAGCACGTGGAACATGAACTTACAAAAATTAAAGAAGCAATTGATAAAGCAAAAGATATGCGCTATCGGGCAGAAGCAAAGCTCGAAGAACTAGAAAATCAACAAAAGAGAATATTAAGTGAGTTAGAAGAACTTGGTGTTAAACCAGAAAACCTTGAAAAAGAGATCAGGAGACTTGAAGAAGAAATTGAAAGAGGTTTAGCCGAAACGAAAGCGATGATCCCAAGGGAATTGATGGGACAAAATGAGTAAATTCAAGGAAGCTTTTAAAGAATTAGAGCAGGATTTACAACTGTCAAAAAATGAATGGGTTCGTTTAGATGCTAAGCGGAAGTTGTTAACAGAACAGTTAGAGGAAAAATTAAATGCATTAGACCAGTTTTATGACACGAAAGACACGTATGAAAAAGCTAGAGTTTTATTACAACAGTCTGCTGAATATGCGAGGGAGCAGGCTAAGCAACAAATTGAAAGTTTAGTAACAAATGCCTTACAATTTATATTTGGTCCTTTATTTGAATTTCAAATCGAAATTGAAGAGCAAGGTAACAAACCTGTTGCTGAATTTTACGTTGTTTCTGATTATGAGGGAATTAAAGTTAAAACGAAACCGCAAGAGGCACGCGGTGGCGGGGTAGTGGATATTGTTACATTGGCTTTACGTGTAGCATTAATCGAAACTACGCAACCAAAAATGGAAGGGCCAATCCTTTTAGATGAACCTGGAAAACACGTTTCTGGTGAATACGTGTTATATCTTTACGAGTTTCTTAAGTCGATAAGTACAATGTTTAATCGACAAATAATTATGATAACCCACAACCAACATTTGGCACAGTCTGGTGATCGTGCTTACTACGTCGATATTCGTGATGGTATTAGTGAAGTTAATCGAACTGACAATGCTTGACAACAAAATTATCCAACTATACAATTAAGGAGAATACGGCATTTTAAAATGTCATGTTTCCTTCATAAGGTGTGTAAGTTAACGCACGACAATTAACGAATGATAATATGACTTTTGGAACCAACAATTAGATAGCAAGAGGAGGTGACTACATGGATAACGTCTTAATCATCTCCATTTTGCTTGTTGTCTCTGCAGGTGTTGGTGCAGTTGTTGGATATCTTGTTAGAAAATCCATTGCTGAAGCGAAAATTTCTAGTGCGGAACATGCTGCCAAACAGATTGTTGAAGATGGTAAACGAGAAGCTGAAGCTAGTAAGAAAGAAGCCGTTCTTGAAGCTAAGGACGAGGTTCATAAACTTCGCATAGAAGCTGAACGGGAGATTCGTGAACGTAGAAATGAGATTCAAAAACAAGAGAATCGTTTGGTTCAAAAAGAAGAGATCCTTGACCGTAAAAGTGAAACTCTAGATAAAAAAGAGGAATCATTAGAAAAGAGAGAGGAGTCTCTCGCCAAAAAACAACGACATATTGAAGAGATGGATAGCAAAGTGGAGGAAATCTTGAATAAGCAGAAAACCGAGCTCGAACGGATTTCTGGATTATCTCGAGAAGAAGCGAAAGAAGCTATTCGACGTGAAGTTGAGCAAGACCTTACTCATGAAATGGCTGTGTTAGTTAAAGAACGACTGACGCAAGCGAAAGAGGAAGCTGATAAGAAGGCTAGAGAAATTCTTTCGTTAGCTATTCAAAGGTGCTCAGCAGACCATGTAGCAGAAACAACGGTTTCTGTTGTAAGTCTTCCTAATGATGAAATGAAAGGCCGCATCATTGGAAGAGAAGGTCGAAATATTCGCGCGTTAGAAACGCTTACAGGTATTGATCTTATTATTGATGATACTCCTGAAGCAGTAATTTTATCAGGATTTGATCCAATTCGAAGAGAGATAGCTCGTACAGCTTTAGAGAAACTTGTTCAAGATGGACGAATTCATCCAGCTCGTATTGAAGAAATGGTAGATAAATCTCGTCGCGAGGTTGACGAAACGATCCGTGAATACGGGGAACAAGCAACCTTTGAAATGGGAATTCATGGCTTGCATCCAGACCTTATAAAGATATTAGGTCGATTAAAGTTTAGAACGAGTTATGGTCAAAACGTCTTGAAGCACTCAATGGAAGTGGCTTACTTGGCAGGACTAATGGCTGCTGAACTTGGTGAAGATGTTCAACTTGCTCGTCGTGCTGGCTTACTCCATGATATTGGAAAAGCTATTGATCACGAAGTAGAAGGAAGCCACGTTGAAATTGGTGTAGAGCTTGCTACAAAGTACAAAGAACATCCTGTTGTAATTAATAGTATTGCATCACACCATGGTGATACCGAACCAACTTCAATTATAGCCACACTCGTAGCTGCTGCTGATGCATTAAGTGCAGCACGACCAGGTGCTAGACGAGAAACTCTAGAAACGTATATACGTCGTTTAGAGAAACTTGAAGAGATCTCAGAGTCTTTTGAAGGTGTAGAGAAGACTTATGCAATTCAAGCTGGACGAGAAGTTCGTATAATGGTAAAACCTGATATTGTTGATGATGCACAAGCCTACAAGTTGGCTCGTGATATCACGAAGAAAATTGAAGAAGATCTCGATTACCCAGGTCATATTCGTGTTACAGTAATACGTGAAACAAGGGCGGTTGAGTATGCAAAATAAAGTGGTGTAAACCACTTTATTTTTTTGCTTTGTTAGAGGATATTGTTGATATAAGTGTTTTTGCGGTCATCGAGTAAACTGTTAATTTCACATGCTTTACTTAAAATTACAAAGTAAAAAACGACTTTTATTACTTGTCAAAGATTGTTATTTTTATATATGATTATGTTGAGAATGTACATAAATTGTAAGTTTGTAGAAAAGAGGCACTAAATGAAAATTTTATTTGTTGGAGATGTAGTAGGCTCGCCAGGTAGAGCTATGGTAAAGGAGTACTTACCAAAATTAAAAAAGAAATATCGACCACAAATATCGATTGTCAACGGTGAAAATGCCGCTGGTGGAAAAGGTATTACCCAGAAAATATATAAGGGCTTTCTCGATGCGGGCGCTCAAGCAGTTACATTAGGTAACCACTCTTGGGACAATCGGGAAATCTTTGAATTTATTGATGATGCAAAAACGTTAGTGCGTCCAGCTAACTATCCAGAAGGAACCCCAGGAAAAGGTTATACAATTGTTAAGATTAATACTATAGAGCTCGTTGTAATTAACCTAATGGGAAGAACATTTCTTCCGCCAAATGATTGTCCTTTCCGTAAAGTAGATGAAATTATAGAGCAAGTAAAAGATAGAACTCCGTACATTTTTGTTGATTTCCACGCAGAAGCAACGAGTGAAAAACAGGCGATGGGTTGGTATTTAGATGGAAGAGTAACTGCAGTAGTAGGAACACACACACATGTTCAGACTGCCGATCAGCGTGTTTTACCAAACGGTACTGCATATATTACAGATGTCGGAATGACTGGACCCTATGATGGGATATTAGGGATGGATCGTACTGCAGTATTAAATAAATTTTTGACGAATTTACCTGTAAGATTTGAAGTCGCTATAGGTAGAGAACAATTAAATGCTGTCGTAATTACAGTTGACGATAAAACAGGTCGAGCAAAATCGATTGAACGTGTATTGATTAACGAGGATTCTCCATTCTTCGAATAATAAGTGAAAGAATATTTTGAAAATACCTCCTTATAAGCAGGAATATTAGAAAATTTCGGGAATATATTTAATAAGCGGCAATATTCATCATTAAGGAGGTACAAGAAATGGAGATATTAAAAGTTTCAGCAAAATCTACACCTAACTCTGTAGCAGGAGCGCTTGCAGGTGTCATAAGAGAACGAGGCGCAGCAGAAATTCAAGCTATTGGCGCTGGTGCTCTAAATCAGTCTATAAAAGCGATTGCAATCGCTCGAGGGTTTGTTGCACCTAGTGGAATTGATCTTGTTTGTATTCCTGCTTTTACGGATATTGAGATTGATGGTGAAGAAAGAACAGCTATAAAGTTAATTATTGAGCCAAGGTAATGCTCGAACACGAAAGGGCTAACTAATGCGTACTTGTCTTTTAGAGGATAATGACGCTTAATAGTTAGCCTTATTTTTATGGATATTATTAAGTTTGTAAAAAAAAAATTAAAAAAATAATAAAAACCTTTGAAGTAGGTAGTCAACATTTGTTAAAATTATGACAAGATCGTGAACAACTTTTTGTTCCGATTAATTTTGACAATATTCATACGTTTTCACTATTCCGTAATATTTTCCTTATAAGTCTTGCTTTTTCTTATGGATAGATTTATTATTGTAATCGTTTAGTACATAATTATTCATCATGAGCATGACAGGTAAGTTACCCTCAGTTTGCCTAGTGAATTTACAAAGGGATTTACTATGCTATAGTGGAAACAGTCATTCTCATTCAATACGCCAAAGGGGTGGAGAAAATGATCAATCAACTTTCTTGGAAAGTTGGAGGACAGCAAGGGGAAGGTATTGAAAGTACCGGAGAAATCTTTGCTATTGCACTTAATCGTTTAGGGTACTATTTGTACGGGTATCGACACTTTTCTTCTCGTATCAAAGGTGGACATACGAACAATAAAATCAGAGTAAGCACAAAGGCACTTAATGCAATTTCAGACGACCTAGATATTCTCGTGGCATTCGACCAAGAGACTATTGATGTAAACTATCATGAGCTTCGTGAAGGTGGTATTGTTGTTGCTGATGCAAAATTCAATCCTACACTAGCTGAAGACGCTAAAGCGACATTGTATGCGGTTCCATTTACTGAAATTGCCAATGACCTTGGAACTTCACTAATGAAGAACATGGTAGCAGTTGGTGCATCAAGTGCTATTCTTGGTTTACCAGTGGAGTCATACCGTGAAGTTGTTGAAGAAATCTTCAAGAAAAAAGGTATGTCAGTTGTCGAAAAAAATATGGAGGCTATTCAAGCTGGTGCTGACTTCTTCAATAAAGAAGCTGGTGGTCAAATTGAGTCTCTACAGTTAGAAAAAGCTGATGGTAAGAAGCGTATGTTCTTGATCGGTAACGATGCGATTGCAATGGGTGCAGTAGCTGGTGGATGCCGTTTCATGCCTGCATACCCTATTACTCCTGCTTCAGAGATCATGGAGTACTTAATTAAAAAACTTCCTGAATTTGGTGGGACAGTTATCCAAACCGAAGATGAAATTGCTGCAGTAACGATGGCAATAGGTGCTAACTATGCTGGTGTACGTACACTAACAGCTTCAGCTGGTCCTGGTTTATCACTGATGGCAGAAGCAATTGGTCTTTCAGGTATTACAGAAGTTCCATTAGTACTCGTTGACACACAACGTGGGGGTCCTAGTACTGGATTACCAACAAAGCAAGAGCAATCAGACTTAATGGCAATGGTATATAACACTCACGGTGATATTCCGAAAGTTGTTATTACTCCAAGTACAGTAGAAGAGGCATTCTACGATACAATTGAAGCGTTCAATATTGCTGAAGAGTATCAATGTCCTGTTATTATTGTAACTGACCTTGCTTTATCGTTAGGTAAGCAAACAGTTGAGCCATTAGATTACAATAAGATTGAAGTTCGTCGCGGTAAGTTTGATATAAATGAAGAGTTACCTGAGCGTGTAGATGGAGAGTACTTCAAACGCTTCTTAGTAACTGAAGATGGAGTGTCACCACGTGTTGCTCCAGGAATGAAAAATGGTGTTCACCACGTAACTGGTGTAGAACATGATGAAACAGGGAAACCATCTGAAAGCCCTGAAAATCGTGTAGCACAAATGGACAAGCGATTACGTAAATTAAACACGCTAGCAGACCGCTTCGATACACCGGTATATACGAATGCACCACATGAAGAAGCAGATCTATTAGTTATTGGTATTAACTCTACTCGTGGTACAATTAACGAAGCAATGCCGCGATTAGAAGCTGATGGAATTAAAGTAAACCATGCACATGTACGTTTACTACACCCATTCCCGACAGAACAATTAAAGCCATTAATGGATCGTGCTAAGAAAGTTGTAGTTGTTGAGAATAACGCAACTGCACAATTAGCAAGTATTATTAAGATGAATGTTGGCGGAACAAATGTTGAGAGCATGCTTAAATATGACGGTAACCCATTCCTGCCATCAGATATCTACAAACAATGCAAGGAGTTGGTCTAAATGGCAACATTTAAAGACTTTCGTAATAAAGTAAAGCCTAACTGGTGCCCTGGGTGTGGAGATTTCTCGGTACAGGCAGCTATCCAACGTGCCGCTGCAAATGCTGGATTAGAACCAGATAATCTTGCTGTTGTTTCTGGTATCGGATGTTCAGGTCGTATTTCAGGTTATATTAACTCATACGGTTTCCATGGTGTTCATGGTCGTGCATTACCAATTGCACAAGGTGTTAAAATGGCAAACCGTGAATTAACAGTTATCGCTTCAGGTGGAGACGGTGATGGATTTGCAATTGGTATGGGTCATACAGTTCATGCTATTCGTCGTAACATCGACATTACGTATATCGTAATGGATAATCAAATTTACGGTTTAACAAAAGGTCAAACTTCACCTCGTAGTGAAATGGGCTTTAAAACAAAGAGTACGCCAGGTGGTTCAATTGAGTCTGCATTAAACGTTATGGAAACAGCTCTTACTGCTGGAGCAACATTCGTAGCGCAAAGCTTCTCAAGTGACCTTAAGGAACTTACATCTTTAATTGAACAAGGGATTAACCATAAAGGTTTCTCACTAATCAATGTATTCAGTCCTTGTGTTACGTTTAATAAAGTTAACACATATGACTGGTTTAAAGATAACTTAACTAGTCTTTCTTCTATTGAAGGTTACGATCCATCTAATCGTATGCAAGCGATGCAAACATTAATGGAGAAAAATGGTCTAGTTACAGGTCTGATCTACCAAAACAAAGAGAAGAAATCGTATCAAGAATTAGTTACTGGATACGATGAGAACGGTCTTTCTAAACAAGACTTGAAACTTGATGAAGAGAAATTCAACCAACTAATGGCTGAATTCATGTAATTAGATACTTACAAAAAGAGACGTTCAATTTATAAATTGAACGTCTCTTTTTTTTTCACCACAAAAACGACACAATTTAAAGAAATTTCAGAATTTTTTAACAGTCAGTAGTTAACTTTTTGGTATTAAATGATAATATAGTTTTGTAAGAGAAAATCGTATTGGGGGAGAGGTAGGATGTTTAGTTTTTATTCACGTATTGTTGTGGCATATGACGGTTCTACTTTAGGTAAAAAAGCATTAGAAATGGCAAAAGCATTAGCAAAACAAGATAATAAAATTGAAGTAAATGTTCTTTATGTACTTAACCCTAAATATTTAGGAAGTGAGTTTGGAGTCTATGAAATGCTTTTAGAAAACCAAAAAGAAAAAATAACAAAAACCCTAGATGAAGCAAAAGCAACAATGGAGGAGTTAAATAATCCGAAAGAATACGTAGTCCTTAATGGAAATCCTGCAGAAATGATTATTGAGTATTCTAAACAAAAAGATATTGATTTAATTGTAATTGGAAGCAGAGGATTAAGTACAATCAAAGAAATTGTATTAGGTAGTGTAAGTCATAATGTCGTACAGCATGCACATTGCCCTGTACTTGTAGCTAAATAAAATAGTGATGAAACGTGCGTTTGGTCTATGAGCAACGCACGTTTTTTTTATTATGCTCTTTTCTGATAGGTGATTTGGTAAACTTGGTTTCTATGGGACCACCCGCTAAAGCCTGAAGTTTAAGAAAAGAGCCACTTTATTAAATAACTTGATTACTTTATAATTCTATCTTTGTTTAAAAGTTTCATTAACTCTTCAATGGTTATTCATTTGAAATGTTGTGTAGAATGATAGAAGCGTATATAATATTATTTTGTACGTCTACATTATATTTCTCTAAAATACGAGAAAGGAGTCTAGATATGATGAATGATAACAACAACAAAAGCAAAAAGGTTTCCACACAGGACGTAAAATCCTCTAGTGGGAATAGTGCTAAAGACTATAGCAAATATTTCGACTTCTCTAATGCGAAAGTGTCAGAGAGAGAAGATGGTAAAAAAATAATGAAAATTAGTGGGCGCAGTATCTTAATTAGTGATCAACCTGACTATTCAAAAGGTAAACGCCGTGGTAAGGAAGATGTTCAAGTTCATTACGATTTTAATATTCCTGAAGATATGAAAGAAATCGGCAAAGGGAAATCCTTCTTAATTCGCACGTATGGATGCCAAATGAACTACCATGATACAGAAAACATGGCTGGAATGTTACTAGAACTTGGCTTTACTGAAACTGAAGATACGAATACAGCAGATATTATTATTCTTAACACATGTGCTATCCGTGAAAATGCAGAAAATAAAGTATTCGGTGAAATTGGTAATTTAAAGCCTTTAAAAAGAGAGAGACCAGAATTGATCCTAGCGGTCTGTGGTTGTATGTCCCAAGAAGAAGGCGTAGTTAACCGCATTATGCAGAAACATCAGCACATTGACTTAATTTTTGGTACTCACAATATTCACCGCTTACCACACTTATTAAAAGATGCAATCTTTGGTAAAGAAATGGTTGTTGAAGTATGGTCTAAAGAAGGCGACATTGTTGAAAATATGCCACGTAAGCGTCAAGGGAATACACAAGCATGGGTAAATATTATGTATGGCTGTGATAAGTTCTGTACGTACTGTATCGTACCTTATACGCGCGGGAAGGAACGTAGTCGACTTCCAGAAGATATTATTTCAGAAGTACGTGAATTAGCTCGCCTCGGCTATAAAGAAGTAACTCTACTTGGTCAGAACGTAAATGCATATGGTAAGGATATTGAAGGGATTGAATATGGTTTAGGAGACTTAATGGATGAGCTTCGTAAAATTGATATCCCAAGAATACGTTTTACAACAAGCCACCCAAGAGACTTTGATGATCACTTAATTGAAGTCCTAGCTAAAGGCGGAAACTTAGTGGAGCATATTCACTTACCTGTTCAGCATGGAAATACTGGAATATTAAAATTGATGGCAAGAAAGTATTCACGTGAGCAATATTTAGAATTAGCTGGTAAAATAAAAGAAGCCATTCCAAATGCATCTTTTACGACTGATTTAATTGTTGGTTTTCCTAATGAAACCGAAGAGCAGTTTGAAGATACACTTTCATTAGTACGTGAAATTGAGTTTGACAGTGCTTTTACGTACATTTACTCCCCACGTGAAGGAACGCCTGCAGCAAAAATGGTTGATAACGTACCAATGGAAGTTAAAAAAGAAAGACTAGCTCGATTAAATGCATTAATTAATGAAATTTCAGCTAAGAGAAACTTAGACTATCAAGATAAAGTAGTCGAAGTTTTAGTTGAAGGAGAAAGTAAGAAGAATCCAGATATCTTATCAGGCCGTACACGTACTAATCGTCTTGTAAACTTTAAAGCACCTAAGTCAGTCATTGGTAACATAGTATATGTAAAAGTAACAGATGCTAAAACGTGGTCGCTAGATGGTGAAATGGTTGAATTAGTAGAGGTGAAGGAATAATGGGAAAAGTGTACACGAAACGTGAAATTGTAGAGAAAGCAACAGAACTTGCAAAAATGATCGCCGAAACAGAAGAAGTAGATTTCTTTAAGAAAGCAGAAAAGCAAATTAATGAAAATGTAAAAGTCCAGGAATTAATGGCTAAAATTAAGCGTACACAAAAGGAAGCAGTTAACTTACAGCATTATGGTAAAATAGAAGCTCTTAAAAAAGCAGAAGCAAAAATTGATGCTTATCAAGAGGAACTAGACCAAATTCCGTTAGTACAGGAATTTAAAAGTAGCCAAATGGAAGTAAACGATATTCTTCAACTGGTTTCATCATCGATTTCTAACACAGTGACTGATGAAATTATTAAGTCCATGGGTGGAGATCTATTAAAAGGAACAACGACTAAAAGTCCATTTAGCTCAGGTGGTTGCAAGAGCTAAAGAAAAGAAGCCTGCTTATTATGAGCAGCGCTTCTTTTTTTGTTTCGGGGATGGACTCAAAATTTTTTTTGTGAGGGCTGACTCCTCATCTTTGGTTATCAGTGCCAGTTTTAACAGCGTTTAAATAAAAGATAAAAGATAAAGATACATATTTCTTTCATGTTTTTTAAATATGTGAATACTCTATATTAATCAATGAAAAACTGCCCAAAAAATAAATCAAATCAAATCTAGAAAAAGGGGACATAATTACGAAGTTTGACTCATATCGTTTTATAGATTATGTGTATTGAAATTATCAACTTTTTTTACAAGATGAAATTTATTTTTTTGGCACAATGGTTATTCGCCCTGCATAGGATGGAAGTGAAGAAATTGGCGACGCTAGTTTGATCTAAGACTAAGACATCGTATTTATGAAATTAGATGGACGCCCGTCTAATTTATCGGACTAACCAAGTCAGGCTTTCTCCTATGACTTAACTTCGACAAGAGACACGATGTTGAAGCGAAGTACTTACGGCGACATGCCGAGTTTTTCTAACGATTTGATCGAGGAGGGTTCACTCATGTCACAAACAGATAACTTAAATTATCGTGAAATTATTACGAAGGCGGTTTGTGGTAAGGGAAGAAAGTTTACTCAAGCTAGTCACACAGTAAGCCCTTCCCATAAGCCTACGAGCATTCTAGGTTGCTGGATTATCAATCATAGGTACGAAGCGGCTAAAAAGGGTGATGCGGTAGAGGTGAATGGTAGTTATGACATTAACTGCTGGTATTCTCACCAAAATAACACGAAGACTGAAGTAGCTACTGAAACTGTCACGTATACTGATGTTGTTCCGTTACAAGTAAAAGACGACAATATTATGTCTGATGATGTTCAAGTGATGGCAAAAGCAATTCAACAGCCAAATACACTTGAAGCAACGATTTCACCAAATGGCTCAAGTGTTGTTGTTCAAGTAGAACGTGAATTCTTGACTGAAGTAATTGGTGAAACAAAAATTCACGTCGCTGTTCATCCTGATGGTACGATTGCCGAGTTAGATCCTGCGATGTTTGAAGAAGATGTAACGGATGAAGAGTTTGAAGATCTAGACCCTAACTTTATGATGGGGGACACAGAAGAATAGTTGATAAATGAACTAGGAAGGAAAGTGCTTCCTAGTTTTTTTATTTTAGGTGTCAGGCACCTTTAGCATGCTAAAGGTGCCTGACACCTCTTCCTTTGTTATGGTATAATAATAGCGTAAAAAGTAGAATTTTGGGGGATTACAATGGCACAGCATACGCCTATGATACAGCAATACTTAGCAATTAAGGCACAATATAAAGATGCCTTTTTATTTTTTCGTTTAGGAGATTTTTATGAACTATTCTTTGAAGATGCAAAGCTTGCTGCCAAAGAATTAGAAATCACATTAACTGGAAGAGGAAGTGATAAAGAAAGAATTCCTATGTGTGGAGTTCCCTATCACTCCGCTGAACAATATATCACGCAATTAATAGAAAAAGGTTATAAGATTGCACTTTGTGAACAAGTTGAAGATCCGCGAGAAGCGAAAGGGGTCGTTAAACGAGAAGTTGTGAAGTTAATTACCCCTGGAACGGTGATGGACGGCAAAACAATAACTGATAAAGAAAATAATTTTATCACCTCTGTATCTTACTTCGACGAAGGAAAATTTGGCTTTGTTCGTACAGATTTAACGACAGGAGAAAGTGCCATTACTGTACTTACAGGTGGTATAGATGAAGTGATCTTTGAACTGGCCTCTGCAGGAGCAAAGGAAGTGATAGTTTCCCCTGATTTTGATGAAACATATCTTGAAATGATCAAGCAACGTTTAGCCATTACAATATCATTTGAAGCGGTTGAGGCTGTCCCTGAATACTTTCACCCCATTTGTGCAGGAATCCAACATGATCAACTTTTAGCAACAATAGGAAGACTTTGTAATTACTTAGTTCGAACCCAGCGACGGTCGCTAGATCATTTACAACAAGTTCAATATTATACGTCCAATCAATATATGAAAATAGATTACCATTCAAAACGAAATCTAGAATTGATTGAGACCATTCGTGAGAAAAAGAAAAAAGGTTCATTGCTATGGATTGTTGATGCGACAGTAACTGCAATGGGTGCACGATTACTAAAAAAATGGCTAGAAAGGCCATTAATTAATCAAACCGAAATTGAAGAGAGATTAACCGTAGTTGAAACCTTTATTGAACAGTTCTTTGCAAGGGAGGAATTACGAGAAGCCTTAACTGATGTATATGATTTAGAACGGCTTGCAGGTAAAGTAGCTTATGGTAATGTTAATGCGCGTGAACTCGTACAGTTAAGGAGATCTCTTCAGCAAGTTCCTAAGATTGTGCAAATCGTACAACAGCTAAATGTTCCGTTAACTAAAAGATTAATTACAACAATTGATCATTGTGAGGAGTTATTAGATTTATTAGAAACGAGTATTGTTGATGATCCTCCGCTATCTGTTAAGGATGGGGGAATGATTAAAGCTGGATTTAATAGTGAACTAGATAGCTATAGAGATGCTAGTTTAAATGGGAAGGAATGGATTGCAGCACTTGAGCAAAAGGAAAGACAAGAAACGAATATCAAATCACTTAAAATCGGCTACAACAAAGTATTCGGTTATTATATTGAAGTGACGAAAGCCAATATCCCAAACCTTCCTGAAGGACGATATGAAAGAAAACAAACGCTAGCGAATGCAGAACGCTATATTACACCTGAACTTAAAGAAAAAGAAACACTCATCTTAGAAGCAGAGGAAAAAATTGAACAACTTGAATACGATTTGTTTCAAATGATTCGTGAACAAGTCAAAAGCTATATACGACAACTTCAGCAACTAGCAAAAACGATTAGTACACTTGATGTTTTACAAAGTTTTGCAACTGTAAGTAACGAGCAGCGCTTTGTAAGGCCTCATTTAACAGACAACCGAGAAATTCAAATAGAAAGTGGTCGTCATCCAGTTGTCGAAAAAATGATTGATCGCGGACAATATGTTTCCAATGATGTTGTCATGAACCGTGAACGAGAGATCTTATTAATTACTGGACCGAATATGGCAGGTAAAAGTACGTATATGAGACAACTTGCCTTAACAGCCATTATGGCTCAAGTCGGTTGTTTTGTACCTGCAACAAGTGCTGTCCTTCCAGTTTTTGACCAAATATTTACAAGGATTGGTGCTGCGGATGATCTTGCAAGTGGACAAAGCACCTTTATGGTTGAAATGTTGGAGACTAAACATGCGCTAATGAATGCAACTGAAAATAGTTTAATATTATTAGATGAGATTGGTAGAGGAACATCAACTTATGATGGAATGGCACTCGCTCAAGCGATCGTTGAATATATTCATGAGCAAATTGGCGCAAAAACTCTGTTTTCAACTCACTACCACGAACTTACAGCACTTGAACAACAACTAGAACGACTAAAGAACGTCCATGTTTCAGCGGTAGAAGAAGATGGGAAGGTCGTATTTTTACACAAGGTTGTTGACGGACAAGCTGATCGAAGCTATGGGATTTATGTGGCGCAATTAGCAGAACTTCCGGAACATGTTATTGTAAGAGCTGATGAAATTCTACATCAGTTAGAAGGGGAAGAAAAACAAACCGTATTACCATTAAGGGCTGAAGCTAAGGATCAAGAGGATCAGCCTGTACAGTTATCCTTGTTTGGTGAAGAAGAAAAACAGTCTAAGAAACCTCAAACCACTTCAGCCGAAACAGGAATTATAAAGGATCTTAAAAAGTTGGACATCCTCAATATGACACCATTAGAAGCACTTAAAATATTAAATGACATTCAACAACGATTAAAAAAATAAAGGGAGGTGCGTGAAGCCATGGGGAAGATTGTAAAGTTAGACGAGCAGCTTTCGAATAAAATTGCAGCTGGGGAAGTGGTGGAGCGCCCCGCTTCAATAGTTAAAGAGCTAGTTGAAAACGCAATTGATGCAAAAAGTACACAAATTGTAATTGAAGTTGAAGAAGGTGGCCTGTCTAAAATTAGAATACTTGATAATGGAGATGGGATTTTACCAGAGGATGTTGAAACGGCTTTTTATCGTCATGCTACAAGTAAAATAAAAACTGACAAAGACCTTTTTCATATTATGACCTTAGGGTTTCGAGGTGAAGCATTACCTAGTATCGCTTCTGTATCTTACCTGGAATTAAATACGAGTACAGGAACGGGTGTTGGTACAAGTATTAAATTAGAAGGTGGAAAAATTGTATCTAAACAGGCTGCCAATAGTAGAAAAGGAACTGAAGTTACAATTACAAATCTTTTCTATAATACGCCAGCAAGGTTGAAATATTTAAAAACGGTCCATACTGAACTAGGCAATATTAGTGATATTGTAAACAGGATTGCTTTAGCTCACCCAGACATTTCATTTCAACTTTTTCATAATGGTAAGCAAATGCTTCAAACCAATGGCAATGGAAGTCAATTACAAGTGCTTCATTCAATATATGGTTCTACCGTGGCTAAACAAATGCTTCCAATTGAAGCTGAAACTATTGATTTTAAAGTTACAGGTTTTATCGTAAAACCAGAAGTGACGAGGGCTTCTCGGCAATATATGTCCACATTTATAAACGGAAGGTATATTAAGAATTACTCTTTGGCGAGAGCGATTCAAGAAGGCTATCACACCCTTCTTCCGATCGGTCGTTATCCAATTGTTGTATTAAATATATCGATGGATCCTTTACTGATAGACGTAAATGTTCATCCCTCCAAATTGGAGGTTCGATTAAGTAAGGAAGAGGAACTAACAAAGCTTGTGAAAGAGGGCATTCAAAGCGTTTTCAAAAAAACACAACTGATTCCTGAAGTCGTCAGGGAAAAGAAGGAAAAGCCAAAGTCCGAACAAATCTCTTTTAATCTTACTCATGAAGAGCCTAAACCGATTGTATTTAGAGCAACGACTCCAAAAAATGATGAAAAAAAAGCCCCAGAGCCTACCGAAAAAGCTGACCAACATCCAACAAATGATGCGATTGTCAAAGATGTAATAGTACTTAAAGAGTCATTAGAGCAATGTGAGAAATCAGTTTTAGAAGAAGAGATCGATGTAATATCGGTAGAGGAAGTGAGAAAAACTGACCGTGTTCCGACTCTTTATCCGATCGGGCAGATGCATGGGACGTACATTCTTGCGCAAAATGAACAGGGGCTTTATATTATTGACCAACATGCTGCTCAAGAAAGAATTAAATATGAGTATTTTAAAGAAAAGGTAGGCCAGGTTACTGCAGAACTCCAAGAATTACTTGTGCCTATTACACTAGAATGTACTCATAGTGAATTTATCTTACTAAATGAATTTACAGAAGAGCTAAAGCAAGTTGGGCTGTTTCTAGAGCCTTTTGGCACACAAACGTATATTATTCGTTCATATCCTACCTGGTTACCTAAAGGTCAAGAGGATGAAACGTTAAGGGAAATGATTGACGAAATCCTGTCCAAGAAAAAAATTGATATTAAGAAACTTCGTGAAGAAGCAGCTATTTTAATGTCGTGTAAGGCAGCAATTAAGGCGAATCGTCACTTAAGAACAGATGAGCAATTTGCATTGTTAGAAAGTTTACGTAAATGCATCGACCCATTTACATGTCCACACGGGCGACCAATTCTAATTCATTACTCTACTTATGAAATGGAAAAGATGTTTAAAAGAATTATGTAGTACAACTTTAAAAGTGCCGAAAAAATATGAAAATGATTATAGAGCTATGCTTGTGGATATACTGATAGATGGCTTATCTACTAATTAGTTGCGAGTCGGTTATAAAAAAGTCTATAATTAATTAGGTAGCATTAATAGTGACGTGGAGAGATAGTGTGTATATAACAACAGCCTTAAAGCATAATGAAAAATTAGTAGAACAAGCCATCAAAATAAGTGAAGATCTAGAAGCGCTATTTATTGAACGAGAAGATAAACCTATAGAGGTTTTGATAGAAGAGCTGAAAAATGACATATTTATTGTCGGGAAGGAAAAGCTCTTCTATTACTCGGTTCATTCAACCGACCCCTTCTTTTTTCACCCTAACTCAGCGATGTTTCGTGTTAAAAGATTGCAAAAGGATGGGTATGATCCGTTAATAGAAGCGTCACAATTACAAGAAGGGATGACTCTATTAGATTGTACACTAGGACTTGGTTCGGATGCGATTGTTGCTCAAAGCGTTGTTGGTTCAGCAGGGAAAGTTGTTGGGATTGAAGGAAGTAGACCGATAGCTTATATTGTAGATAAAGGTTTGAAACAGTGGGATTCTGGTAATAACTTATTCAATCAAGCGATGCGTTCTATACAAGTCATACAAGGGGAACACCTTGGCATTCTCCAAAGATTAGAATCGAACAGCTATGATGTCGTATATTTCGACCCAATGTTTGAAACTGCACTTGAAACCTCGCAAGGAATTTCGCCCTTAAAGTCATTAGCGCTTTATCATACGGTTTCAGTTAAAGCGATAGAAGAAGCAAAAAGGGTAGCGAGGAAAAGGGTCGTTTTAAAAGACTACTGGAAAAGTGAAAGGTTTGCTGACCTTGGCTTTGAAGTGATTAAGAGGCGAACGGCAAAATTTCACTTTGGATACATAAACCTAAATACGGATTATTTGAAGTGAAAAGGATACAAAGGGTGTTGTCATGAAGGAGAAGCTTGTTGTAATAGTGGGTCCTACAGCGGTTGGTAAGACGAAGGTGGGAATTGAGTTAGCAAAACGACTTAATGGGGAAATAATAAGTGGTGACTCAATGCAAGTTTATAGGAAAATGGATATCGGAACAGCCAAAGTAACTGTAAACGAAATGGATGATATCCCCCATCATTTAATTGATATTAAGGAACCGACGGAGCCATTTTCTGTTGCTGAATTTAAAGATCTTGTTCAGCCGCTTATTAGTTCGATAAATGAACAAGGAAAGTTACCTTTTATTGTTGGTGGTACGGGACTCTATATAAATTCAGTTATTCAAAACTTTAATTTTGCTAATACACCAACAGATTTGCAGTTTAGAGAAGAAATGGAGCAGTTTGTAAAAGAGCACGGAGTGGAAAAGCTTCATCATAAATTAAAGGATGTTGACTCAGTAAGCTATGCTTCCATCCATCCAAACAATTACAGAAGAGTCATTCGTGCTTTAGAGGTAATAAAACGAACGGGCAAGACATTATCTGAATACCAGCAAACACAAACAACTGAGTCGCCATATGATTTTGTTTTTATAGGTTTAACGATGGAACGCGATATATTATACGAAAGAATAAATCATCGTGTCGATCTTATGGTTGAACAAGGTTTAATTGAAGAAGCGAAAAACTTATATAAAAAAGGTGTTAGGGATTGTCAGTCTGTTCAAGCAATAGGATATAAAGAGATCTATGAATACATAGAGGGAAAAGTCAGTAAGGAAGAAGCGATAGAAACATTAAAGCGGAATTCAAGGCGATATGCAAAAAGGCAATATACGTGGTTTCGTAATAAAGCAAATGTTCATTGGTTTGACATGACAGATGCAAACTTTATTAAAAAGATTACAGAAATTCAACATTTTATAGAAGGAAAGCTTTATAATCATAGCGAAATTAAATAATAGTACATAGAAGGGGGACTAATAAATGAAGCAATCCGTTAACATTCAAGACCAATTCCTAAACCAACTACGTAAGGATAATATCGCAGTTACTGTTTTCTTGTTAAATGGTTTCCAGTTACGTGGGCTAATTAAAGCGTTTGATAATTTCACAATTATTCTCGAGAGTGAAGGAAAACAGCAACTTGTTTATAAACATGCTATTTCAACTTTTGCTCCACAGCGTAATGTTCAAGTAAACATTGATCCAGAACAACAATCATAATTGTTGGAATTGGTGAGGGTCACTTTTAAGTACTATGTACTGGGAGTGGCCCTCTTTCTATTGTTTTATCCTAAGAATTTTTATAGGCATCTGTCACAAAAATTAGGCATTTGCGTATAGTATTGTAACCGATTGTAAATTGAGGGGTGAAACAATGAAAAACACAACAGTTACCCGCTCGAAAGGACAAATTAATGTTGTCCTGAACCGTGAAAATAATCGAGATAAGGAAAGTTTATTTCGAAAAGAACAATCATTTGGAAATACATTGGCTGAAAAACATGAAGTGCTTGAACGTATGGAAAAAGAATTATCCTCACTAGTAGGATTACACGATGTAAAACGCTTATTAAAAGAAGTATATGCGTGGCTTTACATTAATAACTGTCGTAAAGAAAATGGTTTAAAAAGTTCAAAGCAATCACTGCATATGATTTTTAAGGGGAACCCAGGAACTGGGAAAACAACGGTAGCTCGGTTAATTGCAAAAATGTTTCATGAAATGGAAGTGTTATCGAAAGGTCATCTAATTGAAGTTGAAAGAGCTGACCTAGTAGGTGAATATATTGGACATACAGCACAAAAAACGAGAGAAGTGTTGAAAAAGGCATTAGGTGGTGTCCTGTTTATTGATGAAGCGTATTCCCTAGCACGTGGTGGGGCAAAAGATTTCGGGAAAGAGGCAATTGATACCCTTGTAAAAGCTATGGAAGATCAACAACATGACTTTATTTTGATTTTGGCAGGTTATGGTAGAGAAATGGACTATTTCTTGTCGTTGAATCCTGGATTACCTTCACGTTTTCCAATTACTATCCCATTTGAGGATTATTCAACAGAAGAGTTAATGCAAATCAGCGAGATTATGTTAGCTGAAAGAGAATATCAGCTTTCAAGACAGGGAGAACAAAAGATAAAAGAGTATTTAAGAAGAATAAAAGGAGAGCAAGGAAAAACGTTTAGTAATGGTCGTTTTGTGAGAAACTTACTAGAGCAAGCCATTCGTACTCAGGCTGTTCGGCTACTTGTAGAAGGAAAGTATGATCGTCAATCTCTTTCGACTCTTCAAGCAGAGGATTTTGACTTTGAAAAGTCTAGAGTTCAACCGTTTTCTTGAGAAGGGAAGATAGGTCAATACTAAATGGTGATGATATGGTACTGTTTCTATTAGGTGACACACAAGTCTAAATGAGTATCTCGCACGCATTGTGTATTTTATTTCGTAGGGAGGGTCCAATCTATAATTTGTGTTAAAAGTGTACCTTATACCTTTCTTGACATTTAGTGGACCAATGTGTAATATCTTCAAGACGGAATAGATAAGCGAAGGTTGTGAGTTCATAGTGCAAGAGGTTAGAAATGAAACAAAAGAACGTGTCATTTTAGCAGGTTGTCAAACAAAAGATAGAACTGATGACCATTTCTTATATTCAATGGAAGAACTTAAGTCCTTAACAGCAACAGCTAACGGTGAAGTTGTTGCAACGATTGATCAGAAAAAAGTTTCAATTGACCCAGCAACATATTTAGGTCGGGGGAAGATTGAGGAGCTATCACTACTGATTGAAGAAAAAGAACCAGATATTGTTATTTTCAACGATGAGCTATCAGCAGGTCAAATTAGAAATATATCTTCAATTTTTGGAGAAAGTGTTCGCGTAATCGACCGTACTCAACTAATATTAGATATATTTGCGCAAAGAGCGCAATCGAGAGAGGGTAAGCTCCAAGTAGAGCTTGCCCAATTAAATTATCTCCTACCACGTCTTATGGGACGAGGGTTAGCTTTGTCACGTTTAGGTGGAGGAATAGGGACTCGTGGGCCAGGGGAGACTCAGCTTGAAACCGACCGTAGGCATATTCGCCGTCGCATGGATGAAATTAAGCAGCAGCTATCAACGATCGTACAGCATCGTAAACAATATCGCGAGCGTAGGAAAGAAAACCAAGTGTTACAAATTGCTTTAGTCGGATATACAAATGCTGGAAAGTCTACAATACTTAATCGATTAACTGCAGCAGAAACTTTTGAACAAAATTTATTATTTGCGACTTTGGATCCGACAACAAGAAAAATGAAGCTTCCTAGTGGAATGAATGTATTACTATCTGATACGGTTGGTTTTATTCAAGATCTTCCGACCACTTTAATAGCAGCATTTCGTTCAACATTAGAAGAAGTTCAAGAAGCTGATCTTATTTTACATATCATTGATGCTTCCCATGAAAATTTCAGTGAACATGAGAAAACGGTTCTTAAGTTATTAGAAGACCTTAAAGTCAATGAAATACCGATGCTAACCGTCTATAATAAAGCAGATTTAATTCAGGATAAAGAAGATGTCTTTGTCCACTCATCAGAACTATTAATTTCTGCAAAAGACGAAAAACAGCTTGAAAAGCTCCGAGGAAAAATCGAAGAAACTCTTAAACAAGAGATGGATTTATATAATGTACAAATTCATTCGGATGAAGGAAAGTTATTAGCTAGAATAAAAACAGAAACGATCTTAATACAGCAAAGCTGGGATGAAGAAACTGAAACTTATGAATGCGAAGGATATGTTCACCCAAAACATTCACTTGCTCACCAGCTAAAACAAATAGATCGATAACTAATAGGGAGAAGAATATGTACAAACAGTTTTCATATGGACAGCAACTTCAATCAATTGTTGAGCAGACAGAACAGAAATTAACAGAGCTATTTGGGGAAATTGACCGCGTGACTGAAACGAATCAGCTACGGGTTTTACAATCTTTTCAAAAGTTCCAAGTGAGTGACTTTCATTTTACACCCTCGACAGGATACGGGTATGATGATACAGGAAGAGATACACTAGAAGCGATTTACGCTGATGTATTTGGAGCGGAGGCAGGTTTAGTGCGTCCCCAAATTATATCGGGTACACATGCGATCGCTACAGCACTATTTGGTGTACTGCGTCCTGGAGATGAATTAATATATATAACTGGTAAACCGTACGACACACTAGAAGAAGTAGTAGGTATAAGAGGTAGTGGAAACGGTTCATTAAAGGAATTCCACGTTTCTTATAATGCAATCCCACTAACAGCTGAAGGGAAAGTAGATTTTGTAGCTGTAGAACGTGCGATTACAGAAAAAACAAAAGTCATTGGGATACAGCGTTCTAAAGGGTATGATAATCGCCCTTCTTTTACGATAGATCAAATTGCAGAAATGATTTCGTTTGTAAAAGAAATAAAGAGTGATGTTATTGTATTTGTTGATAATTGTTATGGTGAGTTTGTAGAGTTGAAGGAACCATGTCATGTCGGTGCTGATTTAATGGCGGGGTCTCTAATCAAAAATCCTGGTGGTGGAATTGTCAAAACGGGTGGTTATTTAGTAGGGAAAAAAGAACTTATAGAACTAGCCTCCTATAGATTAGCTGCGCCTGGGATTGGCGCTGAAGGTGGAGCTTCTTTATACAGCTTACTTGAAATGTACCAAGGCTTCTTCCTAGCTCCTCATACAGTAGCGCAAGCGTTGAAGGGAGCTCATTTTACGGCTGCTTTCCTTAAAGAATTAGGAATGAACACGCAACCAGCATGGGATCAGAAAAGAACAGACTTAATCCAATCTGTTCAGTTTGATAATCATGAAAAAATGGTAGCTTTTTGTCAGGCGATCCAACAAGCATCACCTATCAATTCACATGTCGTCCCACATCCAAGTCCGATGCCAGGTTACGAGGATGATGTAATAATGGCCGCAGGTACTTTTATACAAGGGGCAAGTATTGAACTAACAGCAGATGGTCCATTACGACCACCTTATGCGGCTTATGTTCAAGGAGGATTAACATATTCCCACGTTAAAATTGCAGTAATAAAAGCAGTTAATCATTTATTGGAAAAGGGACATATTAATTTATGATTGGAAGAGCACTCTTTATGGTGCTTTTTTGTTGTGTTATGGCTTATTGTGGTTATAAAAGTTTGGGGATCGTCGCATTTTCTAGTTGGACAAGAAAGTGAACAAATAAGGATTAAATGAAAGTTAAAAAAAGAGCGAAAAAAGTAATAATTTGAAGAAATCCGATGTTAACTAACCTAACATCTATTGACATCATAGCTAACATCTATTATTCTAATAGTAAGTTCTAGAGAAGGAGGTCTGGTTATGAGCGATCAAATTCGTCGTAATATGCCACTGTTTCCAATAGGTATTGTTAAACAGTTAACAGAGCTATCAGCAAGACAAATTCGTTATTATGAAGAGCATGAACTCGTTCATCCTGTAAGAACAAATGGTAATCAACGTTTGTTTTCATTTAATGATATAGATAGGCTACTTGAAATAAAATCCTTAATTGAACAAGGTATTAATATTTCTGGGATAAAGAAAATACTTGAATTGAATGAGAAAGCGAATGAAATGGTGGAGCTAGCTCAAGGTAAACCAGCTGAAATCTCTGACAAAGAACTTAGAAAACATTTGAAGAATGAACTGATAATGGCTGGTCGAAACGGAAAGGCTTCTATTATACAGGGGCAGTTATCTCGTTTTTTCCACTAATAATCAATTCTTTTGATAAATACTTGAAAGGGGAATACATACTATGGCTAAATTTACTAAAGAAGATATTCTAAAGGTAGCAAAAGAAGAGAATGTTCGTTTTATTCGTTTACAGTTTACTGATTTAATGGGAATTATTAAGAACGTTGAAATTCCTGTTAACCAGTTGCCCAAAGCATTAAGTAATCAAATGATGTTTGACGGTTCATCGATCGAGGGATTTGTTCGTATTGAAGAGTCGGATATGTATTTATATCCTGATCTTGATACTTGGGTAATCTTCCCTTGGACTTCTGAAAAAGGTAAAGTAGCACGTCTAATTTGTGATGTCTACCAACCAGGTAAGCCAGGTGAAGCACCAACTCCATTTGCAGGTGACCCTCGTGGTATTTTAAAACGCGTACTAAAAGAAGCAGAAGAATTAGGATTTACATCATTTAACATCGGGCCTGAACCAGAGTTCTTCCTTTTCAAAAATGATGAAAAAGGCGAGCCGACTCTAGAATTAAATGATAAAGGTGGTTACTTCGATTTAGCTCCTACAGATTTAGGGGAAAACTGCCGTCGTGATATTGTACTAGAGTTAGAAGAAATGGGCTTTGAAATTGAAGCATCGCACCATGAAGTAGCTCCAGGACAACATGAAATTGATTTCAAGTATGCTGATGCAATTAAAGCTTGTGATGATATCCAAACATTCAAGCTCGTTGTAAAAACAATCGCTCGTAAGCATGGACTACATGCGACATTTATGCCGAAACCATTATTTGGTGTTAATGGATCGGGTATGCATTGTAATATGTCATTATTTTCAGCTGAAGGAAATGCTTTTTACGATGAAAATACAGAATCTCAATTAAGTGAAACAGCAATGCAATTCCTAGCTGGTATCTTAGATCATGCAGAAGGTTTTACAGCAATTACAAATCCACTTGTAAACTCATATAAGCGATTAGTTCCTGGTTATGAAGCACCGGTATATGTTGCATGGTCTATGCGTAATCGTAGTCCGTTAATTCGTATTCCAAACTCTCGTGGTCTAAGTACACGTGTAGAAGTTCGTTCACCAGACCCAGCTGCAAACCCATATTTAGCGATGGCTGTAATGTTAGCTGCAGGACTTGATGGAATTAAGCGTAAGCTAACTCCACCAAAAGCTACTGATCGTAACATCTACATCATGAGTAAAGAAGAGCGCGAGGAAGAAGGCATTAAAGATCTTCCAGCAACATTAAAAGAAGCAATGGATAAATTAGCTCAAGATGAAGTGTTAATCAAAGCTTTAGGTGAGCATGCAGTTGAACACTTTATTGAGGCAAAAGAAATTGAGTGGGATATGTTCCGTACGCAGGTTCACCCTTGGGAGCGCGAACAGTATCTATCTTCATATTAATAGTTATTTAAAGGGGACGTGTAATGCGTCTCCTTTTTTTGTTGTTACAACATTTTATTGAATTAAAAAAAAACCGCTTGTGATGTGACCCCTAAAAGTTAGAGTTTTATATTAAGCAGCTAATTGGCTGGTGTGAATTCGGTATTGAATCGGACTCATGCCTGCCAATTTTTGTTTTATGCGTTTATTATTATAATATTCAATATAGTCTTCAATCTTCTTTTTTAAATCTTCAAATGAACAACGTGCTTCTCCATAATACATTTCTTGTTTTAATAAACTAAAAAGGTTTTCTATTGGTGAATTATCTATACAGTTTCCTTTTCGAGACATGCTTTGAAATACTTTGTTCTCTTTTAACGTCTTTACCCATTTATTATGCTGATAATGCCAACCTTGATCAGAATGTATGGTTGTTCTGTACTTGGAATCTTTTACAATTATAAGGGCTTCTTCAAGAGGTTTTAGGACAAGGTCTAAAGTTGGACGACTACTAATTCCAAATGAAAGAATTTCACCGTTAAACATGTCCATAATTGGGTTTAGATACAGCTTCATCCCATCTAAACACTTAAATTCAGTGATATCTGTTGTTAGTTTTTGATGGCTTACATTGGTATGAAAACGACGGTTAATCAGGTTCTTCGCTATATTACCAACTGGCCCTTTATAAGAACTGTACTTACGTGATTTTCGTCTAAATTTATCTCCCTTAAGTCCAAGTTTCTTCATAATTCTGTAAACCTTTTTATTTTACTTCAAGGCCTTGATTTCTTAATTCTAAATAGATGCGACGATATCCATAATTTCTGTCATTGTCCTCATAAATGGATTGAGTACAATCTTCTAGTTTTTGATCTGGATTATCTCTCTTCATCCTTTTTATATGATAGTGATAGGATGATTCAGGAATACTCTGTAGAACATCTTTTAGTCTGAATTTTTCTTTGAGTTCGAATGATAACGCTGCTTGTGCTTTTCGAGATAGCCTTCCGGATCCATCTGAAAAGCTTGCAACTTTTTTAAGTATTCTATCTCTAGACGAAGTAGCTCGTTTTCTCTCTCTAATTTTTGTTCATAAATCATCTCTTTTTCTTCTGATTGTTTATTTCTCTTATTCTTTGCTTCATCAGACATAGGTGGCCGTCCTTTCGGTCTATCCAGTGCTTCGGTACCACCCTCTAAAAAAGACTTCTTCCATGAAGCTATCATAGGAGGGTTTGTTAGCCCAAACTGAAGGGCTGTTTC
Source organism: Alkalihalobacterium elongatum (assembly GCF_019024285.1). Taxonomy (GTDB): domain Bacteria; phylum Bacillota; class Bacilli; order Bacillales; family Bacillaceae_F; genus Alkalihalobacterium; species Alkalihalobacterium elongatum. The sequence continues at coordinate 597,905 of NZ_WMKZ01000001.1, read as the reverse complement.
CGTTTCTGAAGAACCTGTTCTTTTCATAAAGCTTAATACATCTAGCTTAAATTGAACAGAATAAGTTTCTTTATTCATCTTACCAATTAACCCACTCATACCAAATTTCTCAAATACTTTTACCCATCTTTTAATGGGTGAACTGTTTCTCATACCATGCTTCTGTGCCAACAAGTTATAACTTAATTTTCCTTGTTGGTATTCTTTTACTAACATTAAATTAAATGATTCACTATATTTAGCCATAAAAAATACACCCCAAAAGTTAGTTTTCTACTCTAACTTTTGGGGTGCAGTACATTGGCGGTCCTTTTTAATGAATCGTACGGAAAACTCCGATTACTTTTCCGAGGATTGTACAGTTCTTAAGTATAATTGGTTCCATTGTAGAATTTTCTGGTTGCAGTCGGATGTAATCCTTCTCCCGGAAAAAGCGTTTAACTGTTGCTTCATCTTCTTCAGTCATAGCAACTATGATATCTCCATTATTCGCTGTTTGTTGTTGTCGAACGATGACCATATCTCCATCAAATATTCCAGCCTCTATCATACTATCTCCATCAATGATAAGAACATAGACTGAGTCGTTTGATACTAAACGTTCTGGCAGTGGGATGTACTCCTCTACATTTTCAATTGCTGTTATAGGTTGTCCAGCTGTTACCTTACCGATTACTGGTACAAATGCAGTTCTTGTATCTATTCCAGGTTCTGCTTCAACTTGGTCTTGATCAGTAACTTCAATCGCTCTTGGTTTAGTAGGGTCACGGCGAATAAGCCCTTTTTTTTCGAGGCGAGATAGATGACCATGAACAGTAGAACTTGATGCTAATCCTACAGCTTCACCGATCTCACGCACTGAAGGTGGATAACCCTTTTTTCGAACTTCAGTTTTGATATAATCTAAGATTTCTTGTTGTCTTTTCGACACTTTTGTCATCACTGACACCTCATTTATCCAATTAATCTTAAATAAAGTATATCATGTCAAAAAAATGGATGCAAACATAAGTTCTAATTTGCCGTTGACACGAATGGGTGTTCTCATCTACAATAAAAGACAAGAACATACATTCTTATGAGGTGATTTTGATGAAAATAGTAAATTTAAGTCGACAAGAGATAACTCTAGTTATTATATTTGTTCTTTCTATCGTATTTTTTGCTTTTATGTCCGTAGCGGGGGCTGAAAAACAAGGACTAGCGGAACCGATTGAAATAGTTGTTAAAGAGGGAGATACTTTATGGGGTTTTGCTACAAAATATGATCATCCATTTTCGGTTGATGAGTTTATTCACTGGGTCCTTCAAACCAACGAGATGCAAGAATCAAATTTAATAGCTGGGCAAACTTTAGTTATTCCAATAGATACGAACAGTAGGTGAGAAGTTTGGTAAAAGCAGTAATTTACTGTAGAGTCAGTACGAATAATGATGAGCAAACATCATCTTTAAATAGACAAGCTGAAGAATTAATTGACTTAGCAAATCGTCTACAGCTCGAAGTAATAAAAGTTGTTAAAGAACGACAAAGTGGGTATGAAACGGATAGAGAAGGAATTATTGAAGTATTGGAGTTACTAAAAAGTGATTGTGATGTATTGCTGATTCAAGATGATACAAGGCTAGGTAGAGGAAATACGAAAACAGCGCTTTTATATCAAATTAGAAAAATGAACAAAAAAATTTATACACTCTCTAACTTCGGAAATGAACTTGAACCAACTGAATTAGATACAATATTAATGGAGATCATTGGGATCGTAGAAGAATATCAAAGAAAGTTACATAACATGAAAATAAAAAGAGGTATGAAAAAAGCAATTAATAACGGATATCAGCCTCAAAACAACTTATCAAAGCACCAATTAGGTGGAAGAAAGAGAAAGGAATTACCTATTGAAGAGATACTTAAATTACGTGAAAAAGGTCTTACATTCTCTGAGATTAGTAGCTTCTTAAATGGAATAGGGTATGTTACTTCTAAAGCAACTGTTAATAGACGTTATTTAGAACATGTTGAAAAAGAGAACAAAGTTGAATGATATTAGTTGTTCGTGTACATTAATAGAAGAAATGGATGTGTCTTCTAGGAGGAATAATACATGTTATCAAAAGAAAAGATTGCACGAATAAACGAACTTGCCAGTCGGGCAAAGACAACTGGTTTAACCAATAAAGAAGCTGAGGAACAAAAACAGCTTCGTGCAGAGTATGTAAAAACGTTTCGTGCATCATTCAAACAACAACTACACTCTGTAAAAATTGTCGATGAAAAAGGTCAAGAGGTCACCCCTAAAAAGTTAAAGGATTCCAAAAAAGCCAATAAAGGGATACAACATTGATTGGATGATTTTACTTTTTAATGTAAAAGCTATCTTTGATAGATAAAATTTACTTTCTTTTCTTGTTAAAACAGGAAAGAAAGTATATGATGAGAGACGTATATATATAATGGACATGATAGGAAGGGTGACAAAGAGGAATGAGTTCTCACGTTGAAAAATTAGCAGTAAATACAATTCGAACGTTATCCATTGATAGTATTGAAAAAGCCAATTCAGGACATCCAGGTATGCCAATGGGAGCAGCTCCAATGGCGTTTTCTTTATGGACAAAATATATGGCACATAACCCTAATAATCCAGACTGGTTTAATCGCGATCGCTTTGTTCTGTCCGCTGGGCATGGTTCAATGTTGCTTTATAGCCTTTTGCATTTAACTGGTTATGATTTATCGATTGAAGAGTTACAAAACTTTAGACAATGGGGAAGTAAAACACCAGGACATCCAGAATATGGACATACTCCAGGTGTAGAGGCAACAACAGGTCCTTTAGGACAAGGGGTTGCTATGGCTGTAGGAATGGCAATGGCAGAACGACATTTAGCAAGTACATACAATAAAGATAATTTCCAAGTCGTTGACCATTATACTTACTCTATCTGTGGTGATGGAGACTTAATGGAAGGTGTTTCACAAGAGGCAGCTTCACTTGCAGGACATCTAAAACTTGGTCGACTTGTAATTATGTATGATTCAAATGACATTTCATTAGACGGCGATTTAAATATGTCATTTTCTGAAAATGTTGCACAACGTTACGAAGCATATGGATGGCAGGTTATTCGCGTCGAAGATGGTAATGATCTTGATGAAATTGGACAAGCAATAGAAGCTGCAAAAGCTGATGACCGTCCTACATTAATTGAAGTTAAAACAACGATTGGTTATGGCTCTCCAAATAAATCAGGAAAATCTGCTTCACACGGTGCACCACTCGGTTCCGATGAAGTTAAATTAACAAAGGAAACATATGAATGGGCATTTGAGAATGAGTTCCATATACCTGATGAAGTGGCTGAATACTACGCCAATGTAAAAGAGGCTGGTTCGAAGAGAGAAGCAGAGTGGAATGAAATGTTTTCTAAATACAAAGAAGCATACCCAGAGCTTGCAGCGCAATTAGAGTTGGCAATAAATGGTGTGCTTCCACAAGGCTGGGCTGATAACGCTCCAGTATATGAAGTAGGAAAAGGAGTTGCTACTCGTTCTGCTTCAGGAGATGCTATCAATGCATTTGCGGCAACTGTTCCACAATTAGTTGGTGGTTCTGCAGACTTAGCTTCTTCCAATAAGACATTAATGAAAAATACAGGTAATTTCAACCGTGAGGATTATAGTGGGAGAAATATTTGGTTTGGGGTTCGTGAATTTGCAATGGGAGCAGCGGTCAATGGAATGGCGCTTCATGGTGGAGTAAAAGTATTTGGAGCAACTTTCTTCGTTTTCTCTGATTACTTACGACCAGCTATTCGCTTATCTGCTCTAATGAAACTCCCAGTAATTTATGTGTTTACACATGATAGTATTGCTGTTGGTGAGGATGGCCCTACTCACGAACCTGTTGAACAATTAGCTTCATTACGAGCAATGCCAGACATTTCGATAATTCGTCCTGCAGACGCTCATGAGACAGTTTCAGCTTGGAAACTTGCATTAGAAAGTAAGGACCAACCAACATTACTAGTCTTATCCCGTCAAAACCTTACAACACTTGAAACAACGCAAGAACATTCATATGAGGGTGTTAAAAAGGGAGCATACGTAGTATCAGAAGCAATTGGAAAAGCAAGTGCACTTTTACTAGCGAGTGGTTCGGAAGTTTCACTAGCAGTAGAAGCTCAAAAAGTGTTAGAAAAAGAAGGTATTTATACTTCTGTAGTTAGCATGCCAAGCTGGGATCGTTTTGAACAGCAATCGGCTGAATATAAAGAAAGTGTAATACCAAATGAAATAAAAGTACGCTTAGGTATAGAAATGGGCTCTTCACTAGGCTGGAGCAAGTATGTTGGTGATCAAGGTGATGTCATTGCGATTGATCGTTTTGGCGCATCTGCACCTGGTGAGAAGATCATGGAAGAATACGGATTTACAGTTGAGAATGTAGTTGCACGTGTTAAAGCGATGCTACAAAAATAATTTTCAATGCACTTTTTTAAGGAGGTTGACTTTATTAAGTCAGCCTCTTTAGCCTTGATTAGAGTTGTGTCCCCTTAATTTTTTACGATTTATATTATGAAAAGCTCGAGTGATTTTTAGTAATCGACAAAATTAGAAGGTATGTCCTCCATTAAAGTGACAACAATTTTTCTGTAGCTATATTATACTTGTCAAAAATGGTGGGGGGATTATGATGCGAAAATATGATATCTACCTAATTAATGAAGAAGTTGCCCAACATTACTTTGGACAAGAATCTAAACTTTTTCACTTGTTTTTAGATGAAACAAGAGCGTTGGATGAAAAGAAAGATATTATAAAAAAACAAATTGAGTATATTTCTAAACCAATTCCAGTTGTGGAGCTACAACACCAATTTCTCCAAGCCTTTAAACATAGAACCGATTATTTTTTCTTTAATCAAGCACATCGTATTCAGATTAGTGAGCCAAATAGTAAGGCGCAATTGGTTATATTCTCTAATTATATCCATATCGTAAGTGATGGATCATTTGAAGCTGAGACGATGTTTTTTGAAGTAATGAGAAAGATTAGTCCTTCTTTTTTTGCATTAGATGTTTCAACATATCGTTATGGATGGCTAAATCCCATTAAACAAGTTAAACTCGTGTAAAGATTTTTGCTTTAGACCTTTTATTCATTTGTGGGTTACGTTATAATAAGTAAGATTGTACTAGTCATTCTTATTATGATGAAAATGTTTTTCAACAAGAAGGAGGAAGCCGTTTTATGTGGATTAATATCCTAGTAGGTACATTGTGCCTTATTGGTGGTGTTGCGATTGGCTTTTTTATTGCCCGTAAAACTATGATGAATTATTTAAAGAAAAACCCACCAATTAATGAACAAATGTTACGTGTCATGATGATGCAGATGGGACAAAACCCGTCACAGAAGAAAATCAACCAGATGATGAAGGCGATGCAAAAGCAGACGTCTAATAAATAGTAAGAACGGGACAAGCACCTCATCAAGGGGTGTTTTTTTATTTATTATAGAGCCAATTAATAAATAATAAGTTTGAAACTGCATCTCTATAGACTTAATTGGGAGCTCTGTACTGTTGATGATGATATTGATGGTTAGGCATAGCTTTATGAATAAACGAATTCCTTTAACATAATTTATCAAGATTGACCTATAGCCAGAAACGCTACCATTTGATAAAATTATTTTGTCGTTTCGGTTTTCGAAAGATTTTCACTATTATTATTTTTTGCATTTATAGAGAAGAGAAAGAAAAGAGGGGAAGAATGAAGGTCTTTATTGATTTATGGTGGTATTTTAAGAAAGAAAGGCGCAAGTATGGTTTAGGAATATTAACATTGATGGTCGTATCTTTCTTATCGCTCTTACCGCCTTATATTGTAGGGGTCATAGTTGACCATATTGAGAAAAATACATTAACGAGAGAAATTCTAATGCAGTGGATGTTAATCTTACTTTTAATCGGAATTTGCACTTATATCCTAAGATATATATGGAGAATTATGATATTTGGTGCTTCGATTCGGCTAGCTAGGTTATTGCGCAATCAACTGTATGAGCATTTTACCAATATGTCCCGCAGGTTTTATCAAAAACGTCGTACAGGAGATTTAATGGCCCATTCCACAAATGATATTAAAGCTATTGAACAAACTGCAGGAGCAGGAGTATTGACTTTAGTAGATTCTCTAACAATGGGTGGATTTGTTATTATTACAATGGCAGCTACTATTAGTTGGAAGCTTACACTAATTTGTCTTATTCCGATGCCCTTTATGGCATTATCGACAAGTTACTATGGTTCCTTACTGCACAAACGATTTGCGGGAGCTCAAGCAGCGTTTTCAGAACTTAATGATAAAGTACAAGAGAGTATGACTGGAATACGTGTAACGAAAGCGTTTGGTCATGAAGAGGCAGATGTGGAGTCCTTTAAGAAGAAGTCCAATCATGTTGTCGAGAAAAATGTAGCAGTAGCAAGAGTGGACGCGTTGTTTGATCCAACGATTTCATTGATTGTAGGTATTTCATTCTTCCTTGCAGTTGTATTTGGTGCAAGATACGTTATTGCAGATGAGATGACGATAGGACAGTTGACCAGTTTCACGATTTATCTAGGTCTACTTATCTGGCCGATGTTAGCTTTTGGCTGGTTATTTAATATTGTCGAACGTGGTAGAGCTTCTTACGGCCGTGTATCGTCCATATTAAGTGAAAAGATAGAGATTAGTGATTCTGATGCAAACCATAGTCAAATGCCAGAAGGAAACATCTCATATGATATAAATTCATTCAAATATAGTGAAGAAGAAATGAATACGTTAGAGAAAATTCAATTTACAATTGATAAAGGGCAAACACTCGGAATTGTCGGGAAAACAGGAAGTGGAAAAACTACACTTTTAAAATTACTTATGCGAGAGTTCGATGTCGTAGATGGAGAGGTAAGGTTAGATAATCGTTCAGTAAAAGAGTATGAGTTCGATGCTCTTCGAACGGCTATTGGTTATGTTCCACAGGATCATTTTTTATTCTCTGCTACGATTGCAGACAATATCGCGTTTGCAAAACCACAAGCATCTATTAATGAAATTATTGAAGTTAGTAAACTTGCATCCATACATGATGACATCGTACGTTTCCCTGATGGATACGAAACGATTGTTGGGGAACGAGGTGTTACGCTTTCTGGTGGACAGAAGCAAAGGGTTTCTATTGCAAGGGCACTAATATTGGATCCTGAAATTTTAATATTAGATGACTCACTTTCAGCAGTCGATGCAAAGACGGAGGAGCAAATCTTACATGCTCTACGTCACGAACGGAAAAATAAAACAACAATCATTACGGCGCATCGTTTAAGTGCAATCAAGCATGCAGATTTGATTATTGTCTTAGATGAAGGGAAAATTATTGAGCAAGGAAATCACGATATACTGATGAAGCAAAATGGTTGGTATCGAAAAATGTATGACCATCAACAGCTTGAGTCTTTAGTGCAACAAGGAGGGGACAATCATGCAACATAAAGATCGTGTTCTTAGCGCAAAAGAACAACGTGCTGTTTTTAAGAGGCTACTTGCTTATACGAAGCCTCATATAAAAACAATGACATTTGCATTTGTACTATTAATTCTTGCGACTGGTGCGGATATTATCGGTCCCATTCTTGTAAAGATATTTATTGATGACTACTTAACACCACGTGTCTTTGAATTTAGGGCTTTATTTATTTTAGGAGCGACGTATATAGTTCTTCACTTAAGTGCAGTTATTTTAAATTATGTACAGCTGTTTACGTTTCAAAAAGTAGCCCTAAAGATTATTCAACAAATGCGGATAGACGTGTTTTCTAAAGTTCAAAAGCTAGGACTCTCTTTTTTCGATCGTACTCCAGCTGGAGGATTAGTATCTCGTATAACAAATGACTCTGAATCAATAAAGGAATTATATGTAACAGTACTAGCTACTTTTGTCCAAAACTTTATCTTCCTAATTGGAATATTTGTAGCAATGTTTTATTTAAATGCTCAATTAGCATTTTTCTGTTTGTTTTTATTGCCTATCTTATTTATGCTGATGCAGCTCTATCGTAAATTTAGTTCACGTTTTTATGCGGATATGAGTGAGAGACTAAGTCAACTAAATGCGAAATTAAATGAGTCTATTCAGGGGATGTCTATCATTCAATTGTTTCGTCAAGAACGTCGTATGAGAAAAGAGTTTAAAGAAATTAATGATCAGCATCAACGTGCCTGGATGAAAAGTATGAAGTTAGATGGGTTATTACTCCGACCTGCAGTAGATTTTGTTTCTATTTTAGCTTTGATTTTAATACTTAGTTATTTTGGTATAACTTCACTTAATAGTCCGATAGAGATTGGAGTATTGTATGCATTTGTAAATTATTTAGATCGTTTCTTTGAGCCCGTAAACCAAATGATGATGCGCTTATCTTTATTTCAACAAGCGATTGTTTCAGCTGGGAGGGTATTTAAGCTACTTGACCATGATGAGCTGGCACCAACTCAAATAGGAAATGAACAATCAAAGATTACAAAAGGTGAAATTGAGTTTAAAAATGTTACTTTTTCTTATGACGGGAAAACACACGTCTTAAAAAATATTTCATTTAAAGTAAAAGAAGGTGAAACGCTCGCACTTGTAGGGCATACAGGGAGTGGAAAAAGTTCGATTATCAACATTTTAATGAGGTTTTATGGAATCAAAGAAGGGGAAATTCTTATTGATGGTCAGCCGCTTCAAACTTTTTCTGAAGTTGAATTACGCAATCGATTAGGGTTGGTTCTTCAAGATCCATTTATGTACACTGGTGATATAAAATCAAATATTCGGCTATATCACGAGCATATTACGGATGAACAAGTAAAAGAGGCTGCGAAGTTTGTCCATGCTCATTCCTTTATTGAAAACTTACCTAACGGCTATGACACTGAAGTAGCTGAACGTGGTTCAACTTTATCAAGCGGACAACGACAACTTTTATCGTTTGCAAGGACGATGGCTATTAATCCGAAAATCTTAATTCTTGACGAAGCAACTGCTAGTGTAGATACTGAGACTGAAGAAGCGATACAAATTGCATTAGAAAAAATGCGAAAAGGAAGAACAACCATTGCAATTGCTCATAGACTTTCTACGATCAAAGATGCAGACCATATAATTGTTCTTCATCAAGGTGAAATTGTTGAACAAGGAAATCATGATGAATTGTTAAAGCAATCTGGTTTATATCATAAGATGTATTTATTGCAACAAGGAGCAGAAAAGCAAGTTAGTATTCCATAAAAAACAAAGAAGCCTTAACTCTAATTATTTCCTAGTGAGTTAAGGCTTTTCTAATTCTAGTTCTCTCTCATTTGTTTTTCTCAGTTGATCATAGCAGTTCAGTAGTCTATCAAGTTCTTGACTTTCTTGTACTGCAATCGGAGAACTTAATCCATAAATCAGTCCAATGGTTATTAACTTATTTCGTTGCTCTTCTATTGTTGCCAGTATAGTATCCTTGCACATGGTGTTCTCCTTTTAGTTTACATCTATTAAAAATTATACAAAAAACTGGATAAAATCTCAACCGATTGAAAAAATATTACAAATTTATCTATTTATTTATTAACAAAATAAAAAGCCAATGGAAAATGACTATTTAAAGTTTAAAAATTAATAATTTTGTTTTTTAGTTGACGTGCATACTATAGGGGGGTATAGTAAGGGTGTGAGGTGATCTTATGAAGAGAGAAATACCGTTAGAAGTAATTAATGAAGCCCCTTCATTCTCAGTAGCAAAACGTAAAGAGGAGAAAGAAAAGATCCAAAATCGTTTGAAGAGAATTGAAGGTCAGGTAAGGGGTATTCAGAAGATGATTGATGAAGACAGGTATTGTGTGGACGTACTCGTTCAATTATCAGCTGTCAATGCAGCGCTAAAAAAAGTAGGGTATACATTACTGGAGCAGCATACTAAAGGTTGTGTTGCCAATGCGATAAAATCTGGTGAAGAAGAACAAGCATTAGATGAGCTAATGAAAGTGATCCATCAATTTACAAAATAAAAGGCAGGTGATTATGATGGATAGAAAAGAAATGAATATACCCATTCAGGGTATGACATGTGCTGCTTGTTCTACGAGAATTGAAAAAGTGTTAAATAAAATGGAGGGTGTTGAAGCATCCGTTAACCTTTCTTTAGAAAAAGCTTCGATTCAGATTGACTCATCCAAAAACACGACACAAAAAGTAGTTGAAAAAATTGATAAATTAGGATTTACAGTTCCTATTAAAAAAGTGGAGTTAGATATAAAAGGAATGACATGTGCTGCTTGTTCCTCAAGGATTGAAAAAGTGATAGGGAAGATGGAAGGAGTTAAAGAGGTTCAAGTTAATCTTCCATTAGAAAAGGGAACTGTTACTTTTTATGAGGGCATTACAGAATTAGAACGTATTACAGAAAAGATTGAAAAATTAGGATTTCAAGCGAAGCAACCAGTAGCTGAACGGCCAGAAGTCGACGAAAAAGAGTTAGAAATAAGAAGACAGCGAAATAAATTTATATTTGCACTCATTTTTTCATTACCGTTATTTATTACGATGATTGATCATTTTTACCCAGAACGAATGTTATTACCCCATTGGTTAATGAATGGATACCTGCAATGGGTATTAGCAACACCAGTCCAGTTCTATGCTGGATGGCAGTTTTATCGGGGGGCATATAAAACGTTAAAAAATAAAAGTGCCAATATGGATGTTCTAGTAGCGATGGGGACTTCCGCTGCCTATTTCTACTCTGTCTGGCTCGTCCTTCAAGGAGAAGTATACTTGTTTTTTGAAACGAGTGCAGTCATAATTACTCTCATTCTTCTCGGTAAACTATTAGAAGCACGGGCAAAGGGAAGAACGTCTGAGGCGATTAAGAAAATGTTAAACCTACAGGCGAAAAAGGCTATTGTTATTAACAATGGTGTAGAAATTGAAGTTCCAATTGAACAAGTTGAATTAAATGATATTGTAGTTGTTAAACCAGGAGAAAAAATACCTGTCGATGGTATTATCGTAGAAGGTTACTCAAGTATTGACGAATCAATGCTAACAGGGGAAAGTATCCCTGTTGATAAAAATATTGGTGACGATGTGATCGGTGCCACTATCAATATACATGGTAGTTTTAAGTTAAGAGCAACAAAAGTAGGGAAGGATTCAACGCTTGCACAGATTGTAAGAATCGTAGAAGAAGCACAAACATCAAAAGCACCGATCCAAAGAATGGTTGATATCATTTCTGGATATTTCGTTCCTACAGCGTTTGGAATTGCAGTATTCTCATTTATTTTATGGTACTTCTTCTTAGGAGCTAGTTTTGAGCTTGCCCTGATCAATTTTACAGCTGTGTTAGTTATTGCTTGTCCTTGTGCATTAGGTTTGGCTACTCCAACCTCTATCATGGTTGGAACAGGGAAAGGTGCTGAATATGGTATTCTGTTTAAGGGTGGCGAGCAGTTAGAAACAGCCCATAAAATAAGCACTGTAGTGTTTGATAAAACAGGAACGATAACTAAAGGTGAACCAGCATTAACAGATCTCATCATGTACGATAATTCAACTGAAGAGAATACACTGCAATGGATTGCAAGTCTTGAACAAAATTCAGAACATCCATTAGCTCGAGCGATTGTTAAAGGAGCTAAATCTAGAGCCATTCAGTTAATCGAGCATGAACAGTTTGAGGCTATACCTGGAAGAGGTATTAAAGGTGTAGTTGAACGCGCTGAAGTATTGGTTGGAACTAGAAGACTAATGAATGATTATGGTATTGTATTGAAAGATGAACATGAACAAACATTAAAAAAATTAGAGCTAGAAGGTAAGACAGCGATGCTAGCCGCAAGGAAAGGCGAGCTCGTTGCAATTATCGCCGTTGCTGATGAAGTCAAAGAAACATCGAAAGAAGCTGTTCAACAATTAAAGAAGATGGGCCTTAAAGTTGTTATGCTAACTGGTGATAATGAACGAACAGCCAATGCAATTGCTGAACAAGTTGGGATTGATATAGTATTTGCTGAAGTATTACCAGATGAAAAAGCGAAAAAAGTAGAAGAATTAAAGAAACAAGGCCAAAAGGTTGTCATGATTGGTGATGGTATTAACGATGCGCCGGCACTAGCTGTGGCTGATATAGGAATGGCAATTGGGACAGGGACAGATGTAGCGATTGAAGCTTCGGATATTACTTTAATGCGTGGAGATTTATTAGCTGTTCCACAAGCGATTAGAATGAGTCAGTTAACAATGCGAAACATTAAACAAAACTTATTCTGGGCGTTTATCTACAATTCCATCGGCTTACCGATAGCTGCAGCAGGCTTATTAGCTCCTTGGGTAGCAGGTGCTGCGATGGCATTTAGCTCAGTTTCAGTAGTTAGCAATGCTTTACGCTTAAAAAGAGTAAAGCTTTGAAAATAAAAAATCGATGAGGAGATATGAAAATGACGAAACAAACTATTAAAGTAAAAGGAATGACATGTGGACACTGCAAAGCTTCAGTAGAAGGTGCATTAACAAAACTTGCTGGAGTAACTCAAGCAGAAGTTAATTTAGAAAATAAAGAAGTTACGGTTGAATATAATGAGGACGAAGTAACGATTGATCAATTAAAATCAGAAATCGAAGACACTGGCTTCGATGTTGTAGCGTAAATGAGAATGAAGGGAGCCTAATGAAAAATTTGTGCTCCCTTCATATTTTTTTCATTAAATATTGCTATAATTATTCATTCAGTTGTTGTTTATCCCTTAATGGATGCAATGGGTTACAAAGCTTACAAAGCTTACAAAAAGAAATATCTTCAAAGAAATGGAGTGTTTAATGTGAAAAAATATAAGAAACGACTCTTTGTCTCAGTTATAGTATCAGGTGCCATACTAGTAGCAGGGTGCGGGCAAAGTGAAGATCCCACAGAAGATCCAACAGCAGTTGAAACAGAAGAAATAATAGAAGAAGATGAATTCGATGAACCTGTTATTGACGAAAAAGAAATGATAAGAGAAAAAACAGAAGAATTGAGTCACATACACGGTCTTGAAATAAATCCTAGGAATCCAGAAAGTTATTTAATCGCAACCCATCATGGTATAGTGGAATATGAAGGACCTGAAACGGCTTACTATTTAGGTGAAATGCATGACGACTTTATGGGCTTCAGTCGTGTTGCAGATACGAGTTACCTTATGTCGAGTGGTCATCCAGTCTATAGTAGTGATCTTCCTGACCCACTTGGGTTTATGTGGAGTGAAGACAGCGGTCAGTCTTGGGAGTTCAGAAGCTTACTAGGAGAATACGACTTCCATGCCCTTACTGCCAGTTATCAAGACGATCATCACATTTTAGGACATGCACTCGATTTTAAAAATAATTTTGCATCGTTTATTTTTAGAAGTAAGGACCAAGGGTTTAACTGGGACCGAATAGAAACAAATGGCCTGCCATTAGAGCACCATGCTGTTCACGACCTGGCATTTTCACCAGAAGATGACTCTGTAATTTTTGCAGCTACAGTTAAAGGATTGTATCGATCAGAAGACAGTGGAGTCAATTGGACAGAAATCAGTTCTGGCAATGTCAAGGGACTCGCAGTATTAAGTAATGAAATGGTTTATTACTTTAATGAAACAAATGAAGCGCTTTCTCTTTGGACTGGCGACAAAAGTGAAACTATTACCTATCCAAGTGAGCATGGTTCTGTAAATTATATAGTTGTAAATGAAGAAGGGCAACTTGTTATTACTACAGAACGTTCATCGTTACTGTTACAAGAAAATGATGATAGATGGAACGTTTTAGTTGATCACGGTAAAGTACAGTAAGGAAGGAATTGAACATTTGAAAAAGCTTTCTTTAGTATTAGTTGTTATGACTGTCGGATTTTTCATATGGTTTGGCAACTATCAAAATTCTTTTGCAACAAATGAAGATAATTTAGTATTACCACAGGTAGGCTATCAGGCCCCTGTTTTTTCGCTAAAAAACTTTGAAGGACAGAGTATTGACTCGGAGGATTTTAGAGGTAAACCAGTGTTATTAAATTTTTGGGCTTCTTGGTGTCCACCGTGTCGTGTAGAAATGCCACATCTTATTAATGTATATGAGCAATTTTCTAATCAGGTTGAATTTGTAGGTATCAATATGGCTCACCAAGATCGTGACGAGGCAGCACTAGGTTTTATATCTGATTACGAGGTTCCGTATGATAACCTAGTTGACGCAAATGGAGAGATTGCACGTTTATTTCGGGTTACTGCCTTTCCAACAACTGTTGTTCTTGATGCTGATGGTGTTATCGCTTACCGTAGGGTAGGGGGAATGACAGAACGAGAGTTGATAAATGTAATGAATTCCGTACTTGAGGAAAGGAATTAATAGTATATGTTTGATCCATTAGACACTATCAAGCTTGGTCCCGCTCAACTTTCTTTGACGATGATTTCATACATCATTTGTGCTGCAGTATTTTATGGTATTTTAAGTTACCTACTTAAGCAAACGGATTTAAAAGGAGAACGGGAAAATATATTAAATCTAGTAACCACAACTTTTGTTATTTTTTTAGTCGTATATAAGCTGTGGCCATTTATTTTTTCTCCTTCATTACTATTGGATCTAAGAAATTTAATCTATTATGCTGGAGGTCCAGGTGCATTTGTTGGAGCAGGTACAATAAGTTTAGGTTTTTTTATTGTTAGTTGGATAAGGCAAAGGTGGAAAATACAATTAATTGACCAATTAAGCATTTCTGCTTTTTGTAGTGCGATTATGTATTCAGTTCTATTAAAAGAGGTTGGACAACGTAACCATCTTGATTTTGGTTGGAAGGTTGAAGGTGTTTATTTTCATCCTGTTAATGTTTACGAAGCTTTGTTATTATTAGTATTCCTTTTCTTTACGCTTCAATGGACAAGAACCAATGGAATTGGAAAATCAACCATTTTATTAGTAATTACGTTTATTTTAGTGAAAAGCTTGCTTGTCCCATTTCAAATCAAGTAATATAGACATGGATATGCTATAATTAAATTTATCGTTACAGAAAGGAGGCTAGCAAATGACAACATCAGTTTTACTAACAACTATTGGTGCAGCGATGATGGCGACATTAGCTATCATTATTCGTTTAAAAGCAACGAAAAAGCCTGCATCGATAAAGAAGATCGTATTACCTCCTTTATTTATGTCGACAGGTTTTTTAATGTTTCTATATGAACCAACAAGGCCTGCACCGCTTCAAGTTCTAGAAGCACTTTCGGTGGGGATGCTTTTCTCAATATTATTAATAAAGACATCAAAATTTGAAATAAAAAACCAAGAAATTTATTTAAAGCGATCAAAAGCTTTTGTATTCATTCTAGTTGGCCTACTTATCGCTCGGATTTTATTTAAAATTATTATTGGTGATTCAATTAATGTTGAAGAGCTCAGTGGAATGTTCTTTTTGTTAGCCTATGGAATGATTATCCCATGGCGAATTGCAATGTACCTCTCGTTTAAGAGAGTCGAACAAGAACTGAAGAGTAGTACCGAGAAAACAATGGTGCCAGCTGAAACATAATAAAAAGGATGGAATTCAAAGTCCATCCTTTTTATTATGGGTCCAAGTTATTTAAATAGTGCTTGATATGGTGAGACATCAATTTGCTTTTCGTGTAATTTTTTTAATAAGAATTTATGATCTCGTTTTGGTGTTGCCAGAATATAACCCCTAACAACAAGTTCTTCCGTTATTACTCCCGCTTTTTCTTCAATGGCTAGTTCACCAATTTTTCCTGCAATTTTTTGTCGAGCTACATCGCGGAAAAGTTCTGGAACTGGGGAAACAAGTTCCTCTAAAAGTTGTTTCATATCGTCAGGCCACAATTGGATTGTTTCTTTAATATAATGATCCTGCCAATCTAAGATTGACATGCCATCTTCTTTTGGTAACTTCTTTAAGAACTTCCTAAACATAAAATAACCACCAATAAACATAACTGTTACTAAAAATATTGTCCAAAAAACGATAAACCACATAAACCATGTAGACATATAAACACCTCAAATACATTCATCTAACCATTAAATATTAACATAATGGGAGGTGAACATAAAATATATTTTACTCATTCACCAATTTTCTATAAAATAGAACATTGAGGTGGTTAATTTATGTTATTTGAAATCTTAATGTATGCACTCCATTTATTTATTTCTATGATCTTTTTTATCTTAATTCCTCTACCTGTCATCATACATGTGATGGTAACTGAAGGTTCAGGACGTATCCATTTGGTCTTAAAAATTTATAAAAAGATTATAATGATTGCTCACGGTGCGTTAATTGTTATGTTTGTAACAGGTGTTCTGCTAAGATTTGATCTTTCACTATGGACAATCATTGTTGTGGTCGTTTGGGTAATTATTGGGGCTTATTTAGGATTAACAGCAAAATTTGTTCGAGAATCATTGGAATCGATTGAAAATAAGCAGTCGTTCGAGGAGCCAGTTAATAAAGTAAAAATGTTTAGTACTTTACTTATGCTAGCTATCATTGCGATGTTTATTATAAAATTCACAAATTTCTTAGGCTAAAAAGCGCTTTTTTTATAGCTGTTTTCGTAAACTTTTTTGCTATTGACTAAAATCAAAAAAGAGGCAAGGCTTTCCTTGCCTCTAATATTTTTATCCTTATTTTACATAAGCTGTTCCTACAATAACGAGTAGGATGAATAATACGACAATCAGCGAAAATCCTTTACCTGCTCCGCCGTGATAGCCGTGAAACTGTGGTGCTCCATAGAAATTCATAAATGGATGCCTCCTTTTGTTAGTTTCAATATGAGTATATGTAAAAGTAACTCTGATGGGTGGGCGCGTGTCACGAATGCGGAAAGAATAGGCGAATAACCATACTAAAAATGAGTTAAGGAGGATTGGGTTAGTTATTCCATCATTTGGTTACATAAAACAATGTGTCCTGACACAAGTTATAAGTACATCATACAAAGGAGGTCATTAAAATGGCAAACAATAATAGTTCAAACAAATTAGTAGTACCTGGAGTTGAGCAAGCCCTAGACCAAATGAAGTATGAGATCGCACAAGAATTTGGTGTGCAATTAAGTGCTGATGGCACGTCTCGTTCAAATGGATCAGTTGGTGGAGAGATTACAAAGAGATTAGTTCAAATGGCTGAACAACAATTAAATGGTAATCCCACAAAATAATTTTCCTGATCACACCTCCAATAATTAAATAAATATGGATTTAAGAAGTAGGTATACTGCCTACTTCTTTTTATTTGCTGTTTTTGTAAACTTAGTTGCTATTGAACCGTTAACCAAGCTTACGTTTGTTAACGGTCCAATAGCTCTGAGCAACAATCTATGAGAAAAGAGTCTTAAGAAAAAACAATTAAAAAACCGTGCTACCAACAAATGGGTGAAGGTTTTCTAGGGAGGAGGTAGCACGGAATTATCGTCAGAATTACGTAAAAGACGAATTCAAAAAACGTTCATTCTAACGATTGAAATTATTTTACACAAATATCCCAAAAAATAATCTTAAGCCATAGTTTTTGTAACTATGTTGCTATTGAACCGTTTTAGCGATGAGTGAAGAAGCACAAATATATCAGTCTTGAGACGGAGCTGGAATTAAACCTTAAATAGGATTAATTTACCAAAAGAAAGTTATATAATCTCAATGAAATAGAATATATTAGTTCGTGAGTAGTAGGTCTGTATTTATTAAACGGAGAAATGGGCGGGGGGAAAGGTTGATGGGTTGGTTAAAATTTTTATTAAAGCGTAAGTTAATTGTCGGTTTGATGGTTGTTTTTATTTTATTTATTGGAACATATGCAACAACAAAGTTAGATCAAGAGCTAATGCCACCTATTACATTTGACGGTGCTGTTATACAAGTTGATGCGGGGAGTATGACGACACTAGATATTGAGGAGCGTGTAACGACCCCGATTGAACAAACCCTTCTTGGTATTGACGGAGTGGAAAGCTTTCAATCGTCTTCTAGTGTGGGTAATAGTACGATTACGATAGAGATTGAAGAAGGACGTGGAGAAGAGGTAGCAAGTGAAGTTAAATCCATATTAAATGGGTTAAAGGCGCAACTTATTGGTGTCAATGACATTTATGTTTTTCCTTATTCAATGAACGGGACGTATGAATTCTTTTTGGATATTTCTAATGGTGATAAGGAAGATATGGCAGCCTTTGCTAGAGAGGTATTAGAGCCCCGCTTGGAAGCCTTGCCAGAGGTTCATGATGTTGACTTGGTCGGAATTGATCAAAAGGAAATTATCATTGAATTAAACCAAGATAAAGTTGATGAATTAGGAATTGATGTTCAACAGATGATTGGTTACATTCAACAATCAAATAATGAGAATTCGTTAGGTTTGTTAACAGGAGAACAAAATGAGCCAACAGTTCGTTGGAATACGTCAATCCACAATGTCAATGATGTAAAGAACATCACAATACCTACTGTCGATGGAATAAAAAAAATAAATGAATTTGCTTTAGTTTCAGAACAATCAAGCGAAAATTCAGCTGGAGTTTGGAAAAATGGAAGTGCTAACTTTATCCTTGTTCAGGTTAGCAGAGTTTCTGATGTAACTCAAATCGAGATGGCGGCCGCGGTAAGAGCTGAGATAGAAAAAATCCGGGCAGATGGTTTTGTTGAAGGATTTGATTTAGACGAAATTGTTTCTCAAGCAGACTATGTAACAGATGCCATTTCTGGTGTATCGCAAAATGTCCTAATTGGTGGGATACTGGCTTTAGTTGTACTGTTACTATTTTTACGAAATATAAGGGCGACACTAATTATCGGCATAGCTATACCTTTATCGATATTATTAACGTTTACGACTATGTTGTACTTTGATTATAGCTTTAATATGTTAAGTCTTGTTGGATTAGGACTTGGAATTGGGATGATGGTAGATGCATCTATTGTCATACTTGAGTCCATCTTTAAGAAAAAAGAGCAAGGTCTAGGAAGTTTTGAGGCTGTTATAAAAGGCACAGGCGAAGTGTCAACTGCTGTATTAGCTTCAATGTTAACAACAATTGTTGTATTTTTACCTATTGGGTTACTCGGCGGAGAAGTTGGCAAATTTATGATTATTTTATCGCTCGTAGTTGTATTTACGCTTGTAAGCTCGGTACTTGTATCCTTTACATTAATACCAACTCTCGCAGAAAATTTCTTAAAAGTAAGTGATAAGGCTAAAAAACGTGGTGAAGGTAAAATTATCAGACAATACGGTAACTTAATTACTTGGATGAGTAGAAAAAAACGCTATCGCTATAGTATGATCACCTTATTTTTTATTATATTTGTGGGGTCACTTACGCTAGTCTCAAAAGTACCGATGATAATCATGCCAGACGTTTTTAATCGATATTCTGAAGTAATGGTGCAATTAGAAAGCGGAACAACACCTTCAGAGCGTGAAGAAATCGCCTTAGCCATATATGACAGCTTAAAAGGGGTACCTGAATTAACAAATACGGTTGTCATTGATAATGTCAATTCAATATATGCAATAATTAATATGACACCAATTGAAGAAGCAACTATAGAGCAAAGTGAAATTAATGAACAAATTTTATCATCAATCCGAACATTAGAAGAGAAGTACCCAGTCACAAGTGTTGGATCTGCCATGGGAATGGGCGGGGGCTTCCCTATCTCTCTCGAAATTAAAGGAGACGATTTTGGTGAGCTAGATCAGCTTTCACAGAATTTAATAAACGACTTAGAACAAATTGACGGATTAGTGGGAATAAAAGCAACTGGTGAAAAGTTATTAGAAGAAGAGGAAATCGTATTAAAAGAAAAACCTATCAAAGACGATAACCTAACTCCAGTACAAATTTCAAATTTGTTACAACCATTATTCATGAAGAGTCCGATTGGAGAAATAACCGCAGATGATAACACGACTCGATCATTATTTGTAACTACAGACAAACAAGTTGAACGTAAGCAAGAAGCTCTTGATTACAAAGTAACGACTCCAATGGGTGATAAAGAAAAACTTTCTAAATACATCGGTTTTAAGAATAACACCGTTCCAGCTCAAATTGATCGAAAAGACGGGGAACGTTATGTTACCGTTATTGCAGACTTAGAAGGCCGTGATCCCGGTTCAGTAAATCGTGATATTCAACAAGTGCTTCAAGACTTTCAAACACCAAATGGATATTCTGTTTCTATGAGCGGTGATCTCGAAGCACAACAAGAAGCTATGCAGGAAATGTTAATTATTTTAGGAATCGCTCTATTCCTTGTTTATGTTGTAATGGCTGTCCAATTTAATAGTTTAAAGCATCCGCTTATTGTTATGTCTATCATTCCTATGACCATTACAGGAGTTATTTTAGGGTTATTCATTACCCAAATGGAGTTAAGCATCATGTCGGCAATGGGTGTTGTCATGTTAATTGGGATTGTCCTAAACAACGCCATTTTATTGATCGATCGAACGAAGCAGCTAAGGAACGCCGATTATCAAGTTGCTGAAGCTGTGATAGAAGCAGGTAAATCAAGGCTAAGACCGATATTTATGACGACATTAACAACAGTAGGTGGAATGCTACCATTAGCACTTGCGACAGGTGTTTCAAGCAGCTATCAATCGCCGCTAGCAACTGTCGTTATTTCAGGATTACTCTTTGCGACGATGATCACACTAGTGCTTATTCCAGCCGTCTATTTATTATTTGAGGATATTACACGAGGGTTAGGAAGGCTAAAAAAACGTAAAATCACTCAAGTAATTGTTGATAAAGCTGGAGAAACAAAGGGAAGCTTGTGATAAAAACATATTCAATAGCAAGAGAGCCAAACCGAGAGCAGACTCTGCATCGGGATTGGCTCATTTTTTTATTTTTACTCTATCGTCCAATATGTTTAATTGAGTTTTTAGTAAATAACCATTCATTCTAAAGACTTAATTTTAATATAAAAATAAACAGACTAAATGTTCAGCTTTATCATTTTTAGAGCTAGTCCTAGTCAATTATATACTTATTTTCTTGCGTTGAGCCAATTTGTATTATTTTTAAAGGAAAAAAGTCTATGTAGTCTCAGTAATTTTAAATACAAAAATAACCAAATTAAGGAAAAACTACTATCTTTTCGAGGCTCGAAGGAACTCTTTCTCCCTTATGGAATATTTAGCATGTCGGAATACATTCGGCTTCGCTCTATAGTTCTTTTCGGCAAAATAACGAATGGGAGTGTTTTTTTATGAAAAAGAAAAAGGTAGTAAAAACATTAGGAGCAATGTTGCTTTGTACATGTTTATTAGCACCAACATTTACACCTAGTGTATTCGCTCAAGAAACAACTTCTCATCACCACGATTACTCTATTTCAGGTTTTATGACACACGAACAGATGGCAAAAAGACTTGAACAAATTGAACGAACAAGTCAAGGTCGAGTTCAGGTTGAAGTAGTAGGCGAATCCAACAGAGGACGAGACATTTATACAGCACGAGTCGGAACAGGGGATAAAGTTGTATTAATCCAAAGTGAGATCCATGGGAACGAAAAAACAGGAACAGAGGCAATTATGAACATGCTTCAACAGCTTGGAAATAACTCACGACAATCTCAAAAAATTCGTGACGAACTCACTTTAGTTTTCATGCCAAAAATGAACCCAGATGCAGCTGAAATGGATAAACGACGAAATGATATGACGTGGGCTGAGGTTGTAGAAGCCTTTCCTCAACTTGCAGGTGCTAGTGCTCCTGCTTGGAATTACCTTGCTAGAGGCATTAGCCAAAGCTATGATTATGGAGCAAATCCCGGATTTGATGTAAACCGTGATTTTAATCCAGATTTAAATTATGTTCCGAAAGCCGAAGATTTTCCTGGAAGATCATCAGCACCTGGGTGGTTTATTACACCAGAAGCACAAGCTTCACGTGATGTATATAAAAATCTTTTAGAGGAGTTTGAAAATGTTGATGTATTTGTTGACCTTCACCACCAGGGGATATATTACGTAGAAGGAACAGATGACAGAGTTACTTTATCAATTTCAGGTCAGTTTGTCCCAGACCCTAATAGTACGGATGGGGCTAAGTATAAAGAATTTGCCGATAAATATAACTATGACTTCTCAAGACAATTAAATGTTGCAGTATACGATGCGTTAAATAGTATGGGTAACTCACCGTTTGGAAATGTAACACTTTACTCTCAAGGACTGGATCTGCCAGGTACTGCTCTAGGGACTTATGCGTTAAATGGTAGTGGAACGGTTCTATTTGAAGTAACTGGACAAACGCAAAGTTTCGGCCAAAAAGAACGTGGTAAGCTCGTTAAAGCAGTGGAACGTGGATTATATGGAATTATTGACGGTATGGTTGATGGTTCAGTATATGATATTGATCCTGAAGAGTATGAAGATATTCCACTTACTTCAAGATGGCCAGCAAGCCGAGATGGGTTTTAATATTAGAAAGGCAAAAACAACCGTTTTCAATGAAGATGGTTGTTTTATTTTTGACTAAATTCTGTGGAATTACTAAAAGGTACGCTATCTGAGTTGATATTACTTTGTAAAAACTAATCCTCGAATGGCTTTGTAAACTTTGGTAATACTATTTCTTGAACTGATAACCAAATCTTTTGGGGGTATCTTGAGATAAAAGGAGTTAACTTCATGAATCTACAAACAGGTATTTATTATTGGCCTACTACACTCAAAAATCCACCAACATATTCTAATCTACAAGAAGATCTTGATTGCGATGTTCTCATTATTGGTGGTGGAAGTTCAGGTGCCCAATGCGCCTATTATTTAGCAGATTCTGGCTTGAATGTCGTTGTTGTCGAAAAGAATACGATTGGAAGTGGAAGTACTACTACCAATACAGCTATCATTCAATATTCTGGCGAAAGATTGTTTTCTGATTTAGTCAATAGTTTTGGCAGACCTTATGTCTCAAGGCATTTACAGCTATGTAAACAAGCCATTAATGATATTGAAGTGGCTTCTTCGCTCGGGGATATTGACTGTGAATTTACTAGAAGAGATTCATTTTATTTTGCAAGCTATAAAGAGGATGTACAAAAACTACAAAAAGAATACGACTTACTTGTTGAGGAAAAATTTCCAGTCGATTTTTTAACAGCTGACCAAATTGAAGACCGCTATCCGTTTAAAAAAGATGCTGCTCTTTATTCTTATGGTGACGGAGAAATAAATCCAATTACTTTTACTCATAATTTATTTGATTATGCTGCAAAAAAAGGAGTAAAAATCTTTGAACATACCGAAGTGAACGGAAAGAAGTTTGAACCAACAGAAGCTACCATTCGAACTAAAAACAATCACTACATAACTGCTCGTCATGTCATAGTTGCCTGTGGATACGAAGGAATCGATATTAAAAAAGAAAAGAAAGCTTCCTTTGTCAGTACTTATATCGTTACAACAAAACCAGTAGAGGATTTTTCGTCATGGTACAATAAAACCTTAATTTGGGAAACAGCACGACCGTATACCTTTGTTCGTACTACAAAGGATAACCGTATTATTATCGGTGGTTTAGATGAAAATACACCCTTCGCAGAGGTGCGCGATCGTAAATTAATCAGTAAAAGAGATAAGCTTCTTCTTGAATTCAACAAGCTTTTTCCTGATATAAAAGTTGAGCCAGAATATTATGCAACAGCTTTTTATGGGGGTACAAATGATGGCCTCCCTATCATCGGAAGATATGATGAATATCCAAATTGTCACTTCTTGTTTGGCTTTGGTGATAACGGAACTGTATATAGTATGATTCTTTCAAAAATCATTTCTGATGTCATTGTAAAAGGTAGTAGTCCAGATTTAGAGCTCTACTTGCAAAATCGTCCGATAAAACCAAATTAAACATTGACTAAAAATAAGGCTGTGTTTAAGTGAAAAAACCAACAATATGTTTTGTAAAAAAACTGAGTGAACTCACTTAGTTTTTTTACTTTATTGAGTTTAGAACTATGTTTACTAGTGAGTTATCATATATTTTGTCTTACCCCTGTTTTCTTGGAGTAATAACATTTAACAGTAATATGAATACTGCAGTTAGTATACTTTTACTAACAAAAATAACCTCCATCAATCTTAATTGAAGAAGGCTACAGACGAGTTTATATCTAGAGGTTTCGCAAATAGGTCTCCCGAGGTCACCATCAAAACCACCCATAAGACCTCGTGACACAGATTTATAACCAGTTGTGAAAAAACTTAGTTTGGCGGGACTGTGTGGGAATCGAACCCACCAGAGACAGCACGTGCCTCTCGAGAGGTTTTGAAGTTCTATATGGTCTATACTTTATAGCATCAAAGAGTGCTGTATAGTGCTTTGTATTAAGCTTTTGATATTTTATTGTGATCTTGAGTATCGTTAAATTTTTTAATTTGGGCACCAAACTCGGCACCGGTTTTACAGTAAAAAATATATCTTAAAAAATAACGAAACTGTTTCTTATTTTTTGTAAACTTCTTCAAAGTTGAATTGCTTTGGTATTCAATTGAAGAGGTTGTCTTTAGTTTTTCATTTTTACACAGTTTGACTTAAGATTTTTTGTAAACAAAAAATCGGATGTAAACTAAATTAACTTTTTGAATAAGGAATAATTCTTATGGGGTATATTATTGTTAAACTTAAGGAAGTGATTATCATAGAGCAATTATTATTAATTGCAGTTGTAGCTTATTTTACACCAGCTATAGTTGCAGATGTAAAGCAAACAAGGTCTGGTCAGGGATAGGGTGGATTATTGCATTAGTTTGGTCTCTAACAAAAGCATAAAGTAGTTAAGGTTTAAACACCCTGACCATAATAACGAAGGTGGTCTTTTTTATGTTGTTAACCCACAGACAACGAAAAGATGAAAACTCACAAAAATATACCACATGAGATCATAAAGAGAAGTTGAATTGAAGAGAAAAATCAAACAATCTAAGTTGCCCTCTTAGGACTTCCATACGCACAATAATGATCAATATCTAATACTAAATTGCCTAAATGCTTATAAATAATAAAATAGCATCCCTCAGTGCTTTAGAATGGTAATGTAGAAAACTGTATTTCTCATATAAGCAATTAGGACTATACTTTGTTTCCTGAGTAAAGATTAGATTTAAAGGTATGAAAATTATCTTTTAAGCTAATTTGTATAGTTTTTTTATTTTGTCGCCTTAGCTAAATTGGTTAGAGCAACCGGTTTTACACCCCTTTAACTGTGTGATTTGTTGGTTCAAGTCTAACAGGGGATGCTAAAAAGAAATTATAAACCTCTTTGATACAGAATAATAATTTATTAGAGAGGAGTGTTGTTATTGTTAGCTGTGATTATGAAAAGTGGGGTTATTTATAAGTTAAATTGGACTTTGTATGAGTTTTATGAAGAAATTTTTGATGAAGAAAATTGTTTAATTAATGGATTTGTTGAAATTTTTAGCGATGTTGTTATTAATCCTCATCATATTGCATCTATTGAAGTATTTGATGACTAAAATTGTGAGGGGTTGATACTATGTTATACAAAAAAGGAAATAAATCTGTTGTTGAAATTGTCGATAGTATAGTTAAAACAGGCAAGGAAGGAAGATAGTATATATTTATTGATAGAAAAGATAAAAATTAGTTGCAGAGAAAATAAATAAAAATTGGTCGGGAGGGAAAGTAGGAATAATAAGTAAGAGATAAGAAAAAACAGTTGAAGATTATTGATCGTATTATTAAATCAGGACAGAAGTGTTAATGCATTAAGGGAGGCTACTCAATTGTTAAGAGTGGTCTTTTTTAGTGTGTTAATAAATACAAAGAAAGTGGAGGTGTTTAACCACTGAGAGAAATCTATAACTCCAATTAAGACTATTAGATTGTTGAAAAAATTTAAAACAATAAATATAGGCATGGTAATATTTATTTTATTTTTTATTAACGTATAGATTCACTATCCGATTTTACCGATTGGGGATTGGTGATTAATTAGAGATATGTATCTTAAAAATTATTCATTACAATTGATTTTTTTAATCCTTTTTCGTATATCTAATACTTCTATTCTTTCTAAATATCTAACACCGGATAAATCCAATTGTTCTTCTGTGTGTAACTTTGCTTGGTATAATTTTTTCATTTGTAATTATCCCTATATCTAGATTTTAGATATTTTATCTCGAACTAACTATTTAAGTGTAAAAGTAACTAATTTTACAAAAAAAGCATTTTGTTTCTTTACACGAATGTTGTTTGTTTATGGCAATCTAGTTAGAATGGTATATATTAGATTAGGAGATGTTCATATGACACGCATATTTTTAAATGGGATCATAGCAGTTTTTTTGGTGTTTTTATACGGTTGCTCAACTGACACCCTTCATACTGAATCAAAGTATAATGATGAAACTCAAAATGAAATCGCAACAAACGAAGAGACCTCAAACTCTAACTCAATTGAAACAAGTGAGAGTGAAATCACGGATGATGTGGGCGTGTTTCCTAATAATGACACACCTGAAGAAGCGAGTGAGTCAGTTTCACTAGAAGAGATGGAACTCTTGAAGGAGACACTTAGGTACTTTATCTTTGAGGATTACATGAGTAGTCCTGATTACGGATACGCCAAGGGAATTAATTGGTCTGAGGCTTTTTTTAACAATCTAACTGCTGAAGAGGTTTGGGATCTAATAGAGGAATATAAAGAAATAAACAACGGTGAAGAAGGAACTTTGTTTGATCAAGCTTTATACCTTTCTGTGAATGCGCCGATAAAAGATAATTGGGAAGAACTTTTTTTAGAGGAATGGAATAGCGGTCCTTATTCAGATGAGAACACGATTGAGACAATGCTTGATAAAGGCGATTCGGTTTGGATTTACACAGAAAGTGTACCTTATACGGGTGAAGAAGAAAATTATCCGATCATTATTCTTTTTAAGAACACGGGTCATTGGCGTGGATAGACAATTCATCTATGCTTCCTGAAATCTGAAGCCACTATTAATAATGCAAATTAGCAAAAAGTTCTCTCACAAAAATAGTAAGAGAACTTTTTAACGTAAGTCGGGGAGGTTCATTAGTGACGAACTATTTCGGATGAACGTGTTGTTAACGTACCCCTCGTATCTAGCTCCCCTGCTAAAATCTTAAACCTTAATCGTGCCTACTCTGGAAGATAAATCAACAAACTTATTCCCGCCAATGTAAATACCCACATGATTACTGCAGAACGTTTGCCGTTAGGAAGTGTAACGAACCATTTTATACACTCCATCTTCATAAGTGATGGAATGAATATGAAATCAGTTACAAGTTTAGTAGCGAAGGATTAGTCAACAAACAGGAAAGTCGAATAACTTTTTTGATTGGAGAGATATTCACTTAGCAAGGGAATATGAAAAAATGTTTCTTTTGTATATATCAAAACATAAGGCGATAATATTGCCAACAAGGTTTTTCGAATCAAAGGATAATCTTGATTTATTTAAGATAATTGTTTCTAACAATATTGAGCCAAATAAAATTAAGTTTAATTGATGTTCCTCAACAAACGGGAGCAAGAGTTGAAGAATAAAATGGGTTGCTGCGCTAACGGGTTCTGTCTTTGAGTACAAAACACATAAAAAGAATATATGACATTTAAAATACCATAGTCAATGTCTGTGACTATGGTATTTAAATTTTAAACAAGATATCTTTCCAATTGGTATACCATAATGATTTTTTTTGAAAATTGGCAATTAATTGTATGATAAAATTGAAATGATTTAGAAAAATTATGAACAAACATATAAATGTAAGGAGTATGGTTATGTATATATCAGAACTAAAAGTTACGAATTTCAGAGGGTTTCCTAGTGAGCCTACTGCGATTGAATTTAAAGAAGGAATCAACGTGATTATTGGTCAAAACAATGCAGGTAAGACCACAATAATTAAAGCTTTAGAAATCTTGTTTGATAATAAATCAACAAAGAAATTAAATATCAATGATTTTAATCACGATATTGAAATTGAAAAATTAAAATCTGTTCCACCAAAGATTTGTATATCTGCAAAATTATTAGAATCGGATAATGAAGAACCTTATTCAGATGAATTGGTCACTGTCTCAAACTGGTTAACTAATATCGGAACTCCTTATGAGGCAATTATTACTTTCGAATTTTTCTTGCCTGAGAATGAAGTAGATAAATATAAAAAATTAATAGGTAGTATGATAAGTACTGATATCAATGATTATTGGAAAGCAATTGAACAGCATTTTTTAAAGAAATTTGTTAGCAGAATTTATGTTGGAAATCCAGATCTACAAAATCAGGTGAATTCTTCAGAACTCTCAAGATTCGATTTTCAATTTCTAAGTGCGATAAGAGATGTAGAAAGGGATCTATTTAAAGGTAACAATGCACTTCTAAAAGAAGCAATTGATTTTTATATGGACTATGATATTAAAAATGATAGAGACTTAAATGAAAATGAAAAACTAGAGAAAATTCAATTTAAAAAAGATAGTTTCGCTCAAGATTCACGGCAGTTATTGAAATCTTTGAAAGATAGAATGAGTCAAGGTGAGGAACAGATTTTGAAGTATGTAAAAAGTACAGGCGCGGGTATCGACAACTCTAAGCCAATTTTTGAAGGTGAAATACTCGATACTGAATTAT
This sequence comes from Alkalihalobacterium elongatum, assembly GCF_019024285.1. Taxonomy (GTDB): domain Bacteria; phylum Bacillota; class Bacilli; order Bacillales; family Bacillaceae_F; genus Alkalihalobacterium; species Alkalihalobacterium elongatum. The sequence goes on along the minus strand of NZ_WMKZ01000001.1, from coordinate 569,131 downwards.
ATTCGGCTTTAAGGTTAATTGTAGAAAAGGAGACTGGAATTAAATTACCGGCAACAAGTACTGGATTAGGTTATAACAATCTAATCTATATATCTTTACTACTTTCAAAAATGCAAAAAGATTCTTCTGGAGAGTATCTTGGATCAAATTCTAAAGTATTTTCAATTCTGGCAATTGAGGAACCTGAAGCTCATTTACATCCAAGTATGCAATATAAATTTTTACAATTTTTAAAAAGCAATAAAGAGTCTGAAGTAAGACAGATTTTTATAACCTCTCATTCTCCAAATATAACTGCTGCTTTAGATCTTGAAGATATAATTGTACTTCAAAAATTAAATATTGAAACTGAAGAATCTAAAGACGTAATAAAAGCTGCTTACCCACATAGAGTTTTTGAAACTAAAGAGGGTAATGCCCAGTATGAAGAGGATAAAAAGTCTAAGGATTATGTGAAAAGGTTTTTAGATGTAACTAAGGCAGATTTGTTTTTCGCTAAAAATATCATACTAGTTGAGGGGATAGCTGAACAACTAGTTGTACCAGAGTTTGCTAGGAAACTAGGCTTAGACTTGGAGGATAGTCATACAACAGTAATAAATATTGGGGGTAGATACTTCGATCATTTCCTTAAACTATTTGATATTGAAAAATCTCCATATGCAATTAATAAAAAAATAGCTTGTATTACGGATCTAGATCCAGTAAGAAAAAAATTAAACGAAGAATCATCAGATGATACACAAGATGAAGTAGATGGTGATTCAAGCAATTGGGAAAAATGCCAACCTATATTTTTAGGTTTAAATAATGAATTATACAAGTACAACAAAATCTCGAATAAACTTGTAAATAACAGTGAGAGCTATTCATCTAACATAAAGGTATTCTCACAACCAATTGGGTTGAGCTCGACTTTTGAATATGAATTGATTAGAAGAAATCCAACTACTAATGTTTTTGTGACAAGTTCAATTTCTAACAAAAAAGAGTTAACCGAACTATTTGAGATGGTTAATCGAAATGAAGCATTAGAAGAAATAATAAAAAGAATCAGGAAATCTAAATTTAAAACTGAGTTACTGGATTCGTTCCAATCTGGGGTCTTAGAGGATCATAGAGATAATAAAATAGCTCTTCTAGCAAGTAGGTATCTTTTATCTGTTAAAAAAGGAGAAGCTGCACAAGAAATTGCCTATTTAATTAGTACAGATAAAGAGGATTTAATTAGTCCTCCAGATTATATTAGTGAGGCGATAAAATGGATATCTCTGTAGCGATTGAATTAGAGTCTAGTATAAGTGAAATTCCTGTTGATGAAAACTTTAAACTTTATGCAGGTCCAGGTGCAGGTAAAACAACTTTTTTGACTAACCATATAAGACATATTCTCAAAAGTTCAAGAAAGCTAAAGAAAACTAGACAAATAGCGTGCATTACATATACTAATACCGCTGTAAATACTCTTGTGAAAAGGTTAGAAGGCTGTACAGATTTTACAGAAGTTAGCACTATTCATAGTTTTTGTTATAAGTACATTGTTAAGCCATATCTGTGGCTTTTAAATGAAGATTCAATTCCTTTAGATAAGATAGATGGTCACGAAGAAATTAAACTAAGAAGGAGCCAGTTAAGGGAATTTAAATCAAGTAGTCAGCAGTTACATTTTAATGATGACAAAGCTTTAGTAGAGGCATTGGGAAAACTAAAATGGGTGTTAGAAGATGGAGAACCTGTTCTTAAGTTTTTAAGATATACTGATGGGCGAATTGGAGAATATTCGATTAAGAAAAACTCATACATTCTCTATAAACAATTACATTGGTCGGAAGGAAAATTGAGTCACGATGATGTCCTATACTTTGCCTATAGAATAATAAAAGAAAAACCGGATGTCTTAAAAATCATAAGAGCTAGATTTCCTTATATTTTAATTGATGAATTTCAAGATACAAGTCCTATTCAAACCGAAATTATTAAAATGGTAGGTGAGAGAGAAACGTATATAGGTGTTATCGGTGATATATGTCAATCTATATATTCCTTCCAAGGTGCTAATGTCGATTTATTTAGAGAATTTACTTTAGATGATATGAAAGTATACATTTTGTCTGGGAATCGAAGATCCACAAATCAAATTATTAATGTATTGAACCATATGCGTGAAAGAGTAGATTTTAAGCAGCATTCACCTACTGATTTAGAAGGTCCAGCACCTATAATATTTATTGGAGATAAATCCGGATTAGACACTTTTTTAAAAGATAAGTTCGAGAAGGTTATGTTTTTATCGTATAAAAATATCAATCATACTAATGTAAATATTTTGTTGGAAGATTCCGACGGAGATAGAGGTTGGAGAATATATTATTTAGTTCAATCCCTGGAAGGAGCTAAAAACCTTGATATGAAACAGGCAATAAAATTTATGAGACAAGCCTATCGGAAGACAGAAGAATTTACTGAAAAAGAAGCTTTAGAAAATCTAAGAAGACTATTTAATAGTTACGATGACTTTCAAAATAAAAATATTACTCATTTACACAATGAATATATTGTTGGTCATTATCAAGTATCAGGTAAAATTACTAGAGGTAGAGTAAAAGCATTATACGATGGATTAACATATAAACAGCTTGTTACACAAATAAAGAATACGGAAACTGGGTCTATAGACTTCAAAACCATTCATCAATCTAAAGGTGAAGAATTTGATACTGTTTGTATAACTCTCCCTTCTGAAAAGGAAGGTAAAGAACTAGATTTCCTAATAAACCCTGATATGAATAAAGAATCTCATAGGGTTTACTATGTTGCAATGAGTAGAGCTCAGTATAAATTAATAATAAAATTGGAAGCTGTAAGTGCAGAAAATAAGTCGAAGCTTAAAAAAATAGGATTCGAAATTGTACAACTAAGATAAAGAGTTCATTCTTAAAAAAATTGTATAGGGTAGGAAAGTGTTTCTGGGACTTAAATGATGTATGTGTTGGCAGTATGTTTATTACTCACTTTGAATTAACCTTAAATGTGAAGCTGTGCATATAATTATATTTAGACATAATAGTAAAGCTACACTTATTGATAAAAGATGCAGGGGAGCTGGATAAGCAAACCCCATCTTTTTATAAAGGATTTTCTGAAATAACGAAGTAAGCAATGAAATTGTAAAAAAAGTGTACTTAAAGTAACGGAGCAGGATTGTTAAACAAGAGATTGGTTACGATTAAATCGAGGTGATAAAGTGGAAAATTCCAGCGAAGGTTTTCTTGATATAATCGGCTTAGAGAAATATACAAGAGAAAAGGCTAAATTACAGGTCTTAATTGATAATCCTTCAGGAGAACCTAATAAGGAAATCTTGTCAAATATATTTGAGTTTATAAAAAAGGTATATGGAACGGAAAGGTGCACTATTCTCTGGTGGGATTGGGATGTTCAATCCAATCCTGTTACGAAAATCATCAGTGTAGAGGATATTGAATTCTTGCATAATTTGTGGAAAAGAATTGCGGGCAACTATCTTTTGTTTTTGCCAGTGGAATTTGATGTAAAGAAATTTAATCAAAAGGTAAAGGATGAAGAAGAGTTTATTGGCTTGAGTTTAATTGCATATACCCATTTAATATTAAAGTCGCCAGATGCATATGAAGTATTTTATTTAAGCTTGGAAAAATGAAATATAATAAGCAGATTTTCTTCAACTAAAGGGGGCGATAGCTGAACAAAGCTGTCGCTTCTTCAACTATTGAGCAGTTTAGTAAAGTCGTTTTTAATTAATTAGGAGTGAAGTAAAATGCCAATAATAACAGTCAAAATTGCTAAGCGTAGAACGCTTGAACAAAAAAAGAATTTGTTGAAGCAATAACTAATGAAATAGTAAAAACACTTAATGTAAAAAAGAATGAATAACTGTATTATTTGATGAATATGAAAGAGGTAATTGGGCTACTGATGGACAGTTACACTCTATCAAATTTGGTGAGGGTTTTGGTAAACAAGGAACAGAATAAGAATTGCAGATTCTATTACTTTTAAAAAACAAGTGTACAAGGAGATTTGAATGAGAAATAACTTAGCTATTTTTTGTTTACTTTGTATTGTTTTAACAATGATTGGTTGTGAGGGGTCAGTCATTGTCAATAACAAAATTAATATAAATTTGAGTGAGGAATTGAGTAGAGAAAATATTGAAAAGTTAAGGTTATACCGAGATAAAAAGGAAAAGTATTTCATCGAAGAGAACAGGAACTCGATGAAAACATTCTTGGATAATGATAACTATTTATTACTTAATTCGGGAGCATTTCTCACTATAAATGATAATGGTGAAATAGTTAGGGTAATGGTTATAATTACGCAAACTAAAAGAGGGATTAGTTATGGAGATAGTAAGTCTGATGTTATAAAAGCATATGGACAGACTTATATCGAGCGTAATGAGTACGAATTAGATGTTGTTGAATACCAAGATAAAGACTCTAACGTAAGATTGGATTTTTGGCTGGATGATAATGGTGATGTTGAATATATTTTCGTTGGTAATATTGAAGTTCAGTAAGATATTTATATTCAATTAGATTGGATAATTATTCAACTAACGGGTAGCGATAGCATAATAAAGGCTATCGCTGTACTGCAAACGAAGCAGGTAAACTCAAGAAGAACAAAGTATAAAATATGATATGGTTTTGGGGGGATTACTCTGGATAGTGTCTTGTTAATTGGGGGGGTCTTGTATGGATATTTATAATGCAATTCCTAATAGATCGAACATTGAAAGGTATTGAGAAAAATACCTATAGGGAAGTTAAGTTAATTTTAGGAAGAAAGTTTCTGACTCTAATACTAACAGGTTTAGTAGCATCACTAATAGTTCCTTTTATTTTTCCTATAAATATGACAGGGTTTGAGGAAATATCAGATCGAAGTTTAAGAGTTATACTAGGTTCGTATTCCATTTTTCCTATGTTTTTTTATGGAGGTCTATTGATATATGGTTTACCTGTATCTTTGTTAATTGATATTTTTATCAAGAGACTCGAAGGAATAAATCGAGACATAGCATCATTTGTTCTATATGTAATCTCGTCAATTCCGATTATTTATATTGAGCCATTGTTTGGTATTTATTCACTTTGTTTAGCAATTAACTTCTTTATTGTGGAAACGATTATAAAAAGATTAAATGTAAAATATTACTGGAGAAGTTTTTTTGTCTTTACTGCAATAGCAATAGGAGTATGGTTTACATTTATCAAGATTAACTATAATTTCCTTTCTTAAACATTGTAAATAATTACACTAAAAATAACGGAGAGCGTTAGTTGAAGACTAAAATTTAAAATAGATGGAGAGGGTAGAAATGAGTGAACGTAAACCGAGATTGGCATTAACAGGTGCAATAATTATTTTAAGTTTTTCAATATATTTTTCTGCATTAAGCATTTCAAGTGCTATTAGAGATTCTTCCAATAGCAATGTAAATCAAGGAAGTTATGAATACGAATTAGGAAGATTTAATAATAATTTTGAAGAGTATATACGGATAATGGAAGATAACAGAAATAATTAGTCAACTCTTCAACTATCGAATGCCATAGCTTAATAGGCTATCATTGGTCTTTGATATGGTAATATTAGGTATAATTTATTGGTGGTGATTTTATATGGAACCTAAATGGCTTGAATGGGCGAAACAACTTCAATCCATTGCACAGGCAGGATTAACTTATTCGAAAGATGTATACGACTTGGAAAGATTTGAATTGATTAGAAATATTAGCGTTGAAATGTTGTCACTACATACGGACGTTAGTAAGACAGTAATAAAAGATTTGTTTGCCAATGAAACTGGTTATGCAACTCCAAAGGTAGATGTTAGGTCTGTTGTCTTTAAAGATAATAAAATTTTAATGGTAAGAGAAAACACAGATGGAGATTGGTCGTTACCAGGCGGTTGGGGCGATATAGGGTTAACTCCAAGCGAAGTTGCTATCAAAGAAGTAAAAGAAGAATCGGGGTTTGACGTAAAAGCAATAAAATTGATAGGGGTACTCGATATGAGATGTCATCCTCACCCTCCTTCTCCCTATCACATTTATAAAATGTTTATTCTATGTGAATTAATAGGAGGGCAAGCAAAAGAAGGAATTGAAACGAGTGCAGTTGAGTTTTTTGCTGAAAATGAACTACCACCATTATCGATAGCTAGAAATACGGAAACACAAATTAATTTGGCTTTTAAACATTTACATAATCCACAAGAATCTGTATATTTTGATTGATTTTAGAAGCGAAAATGGCAGCTAGTTGTTGCACTAACGGAAGCGTTTCTACAAGAAGTGGAGATTTTTTACTAACGGTCAGGTTTGTGGAAGAAGGAGAGAACCCAATGATTTTAGGTAATCCAATAGCAAGAGGTAATACTGCAAAGATTTATCTTTCCGATAACAAAATAGTTAAAATTTTTAATGATTTTTTGCCAGATACTGAATCAATAAAAGAAGCTAATAAACAAAGTTATGCCTATTCATGTGGACTTCCTGTACCTAAGATTTTAGAAGTTACGAAGATAAATGGAGAACAAGCAATCATAATGGAATATGTTAAGGGAGAAACATTAGGAGATTTAATGTTCAAAAATAAAGAACAAGCTGAATATTACATGAATGTTTCAGTCGATATGCAACTTAAAGTTCATAGCATTATTCCAGAGGGAATCGAATCAATGTACGATAAATTGTACAGTCAGATTGAAACGGTGAATAATTTAGATAAAAAACAAAAATCTTACATGTTAAATAAATTGGGGTCATTTTCATACGAGAATAGGCTCTGTCATGGTGACTTTCATTTATTTAATTTGATTAAGACAGAGACTCAAGTGGTAGTTATAGATTGGGTTGATTCGAGTGCAGGAGATATTCGTGCTGATATATATCGAACATATCTTTTATATTCCCAATTTTCGTCTGAATTAGCTGATATGTACTTACGACTTTATTGTGAAAAGAGTGGGCTTTTAAGGTCTGAAGTTTCTCAATGGGCTCCTATCATTGCTGGAGCAAGATTATCTGAAAGTGTTTCTTCGGAGAATTCAGAACGACTTATGGAGATAATAAATAACTACTGCCCTATAATATAACAACATTATGTGCGTAATTTCTATTAAACTAACGGAGGCGTTAGTGACACAACATCCAAGTCTGTTGTTGTGGTAAATGAGGTCATTTGTAGTACAAAAAAGAATAGGTAAAGCAGATGTATTAACTGCTCTTCTATTCTTCTTCTTTCTCCCCTTTTATAATGTGTGATCTTTTATAAATTGAGTAAAATATAAAAGGTATTAATTATATACTTGACTTTTAATAAAAGACCGATACTACGCAGAAGGAATTCCAAACTAGTATAGATTAACAAACGGAGAATAGATACGAGTATTTTTACTCTTTTCATGAACTAATTTGTTATTTTCTGGTATTATTTATATAAAGATACTTGATATTGTGAAGGTTTTCACATAAAATAACGGGCAGTTTAGTTCCATAAGAAGGAACAATATTGTTCTATGTTGAATCAAGAAAAAAGGGTATTTGAGTTTGGGGCAAGTAGGGTGTTTAAAGTCTTTAATAACTAGTGTCATTGGATATTTTTCCCCCCATTTTCGAGTTGCGGATTAAAAGTCGGTTGTTAAGCCGACGAGATATATAAAAGGAGTTGTTCGAATGGCGATTTTTCAAGAAGCCTTTTTCATACCTGATGAAATAATGAAGAAGGTTACTACGGGAGATTATAAGATATTTGGTGGCGAGGTTCGTAATAACAAAGGGCAAATTGTAAAACTTCTTAGACCTGTCAGCAAGTTGGAGGCTACTTTATACTATGGATGGAAGTATAGGAAGCCCCTTTTTATGGTGGGTAAGTTAGGTATGGCCGGTGTAAAAAGTTATATTAAATCAAAGAAACAACAAGAGCCTGATGTTGTCGTAAAATTTAGAGAAGCTCTAAAGGTCTACCTAAACGCTGTGCGCAAGGGTGCTCTTACAATGGAGATAATTTCAGATATGATGGAATGTTTGGGTGAACTGAAAATGTATCCTAATTTTGAAGTAGTACTTTCAATTGAGGAGTTGGATGTGCTTTTGAATCGAATGTATGAGTACACAAAAAAACTTGCAGTAGATAATGCGATTGAACTAACCAGTCTAGAGAAAGAAACACCTTCGCAATTTGAGAGTCCAATTATAAATCTGCAGCGTAATCTTGAAACACAAAAGCGCATTTTTGAACTTGCTTCTTAGATTAAAGCAATAGTGAGTAAGCCACCATATGGAACAATTATGACTATAGTTAATTTACTAAATGAATTGTGATATCTGAATATATCGTTTTATTAAAAAAAGCTCAATCGAGCTGAACAAGATAGATAGTAGTATCTAAGGAGGAAGGCAATTGGGTAAAAGGAAAAAGCCACCTACTAAAATTGGTCCAGATAAAGGGCTAGCTGAGCAGGAGATATATAATTTAAATAAAGAATTTTATAATGATTATGCAAAAGATTACTTCGGGACTAAACTAGTTCTTTTATCTTCAATTTTGTCCAACCCTGATAAATTTATTGATGTGCTTCATGATGGTGAAGATGTTAAGGTTGGTGTTTTAAGCTATAAACTTGATGAAGATGATTTGACAAAAAATGAGCTTGAGAAGTTTGCACGGCTGGAACTAGCTACAACGTATTACCATTGTCTCGAAACGTTTCTAAGATTATTTTTAGCCCATGTATCTATCCCTGCATGTCCATGGTTAGAAATATCAAGGGATACTGATTTTAGAAAGTTCAAAAAAACAGTATCAGAATTACTTGAAGATAATTATAAATATGATGATACGCAGTTCACTGTTGTGGAAAACCTTTTATATGTGTTTTATGGTAATTACCAAGAAGAAACTTTTAGCCAACAGGGTATTAGTATGGAAGAAGCAAAAGACATATTGATGAAATGGATCAAATGGGCAGCCAAAGATTTTATATCTGTATATGATTATAATGCTTTTAAGCATGGATTAACCGTATCTACAGATACTCAAGGATTAACCATTGGTCGTGTAGATGAAACCTTTAAATTAGAAGAACGTGGGGATGCTTTAAAATTTATTGCTAAAAAACAGAAAACAGAAAGATGGGTTTGGGAAAAAAATATGTGTTTACTCCACTAGATTTTAGAGCAGTTGCAATTAATATATATAGTGGTTTAATAAATAATTTGCTTAAAGTTGGAAGGGTCACTTATTTAAAAGAAGAACAACTTGACAAAATGCTTTTCCTTGGAGGAAAGGATGCAGTACCAGAACACTTCCATCAAATGGTTAAAACAGAAAACGAACTTGGCATTTCTCTTCAAGGTTATTCAATGGAATTACTGTACTATAGACTTGATAAATAAAGAACTATCATTTATAACAAGATCTTTGCCGCACAGTACAACGATACTGGTAATGATTATATATCTTAGGGACGATCACTTTTATGGGTGGTCGTCTTTCGTATTTGACCCATACTGCGCAGTATGGGTCTTACTTTGAAATTCACAATAAATAAAAATTATTTTTGTGATTATATTGAACCAGTTTAATTTCAAAGAGGGTGCAGTTTAAATCTTTACAACTATGACAGTTTGGTATCACTCCACATAACATTTTCATTTTACATTGGACGATTAACCCATGTATTCATATTGTTTTTTATTTCTATTGAATAAAGTTATGTTATTATTTAAGTGAATTAGTTACCATTAATTTAAACTCTTATGGCTGTAGTTTCGGAGGTTGGTTAAATGAAAGCAAATGAAATAACTACTGTACTAAATCATTTAAAAGACTCCAGTTATCAAAGGGTATTAATCAATGGTAACTGGGGAATCGGAAAGACTAAATATGTTACCGATTTTAAAAATCAATACTCGAATGCTTGTTATGTATCATTATTTGGCAAAAAGGATATTGATAGTTTAATTCAAGAAATATATTTTCGTATCATTGAAAACACTCCCCAAGGTACATTAAAAAAAGCTTCTAGTGTTTTAAGGGAAAAATTAACTAGTGTAAACATTCAATTCGCTGGGGTATCTCTCTCAATGCCAGTTATTGAGGATTTAAATAATACCCTAAATAAAGAACTAGAAAAGAAAGAAACATTTATAATTATTTTTGATGATTTAGAAAGGAAACACGATAACCTTAGTATAAAAGAAATATTAGGCTTAATTGATAGCCTTTCTAAAATAGAGAATATAAAAACGGTTCTTATTGCAGCTAAAGACCAAATGGAGGAAAAGGACAAAGAAGTTTTTAAAAAGTATCAAGAGAAAGCTATCGATCGAACCTACACGATAGAGGAATATGCAGATGATGCACCTGTTAATATCCTTGAAGAACAAGTATGGAACGTCATAAGTGTTCTAGCAGAAAACTTTAAATTTAATAACTTGAGGACTTTTGAAAAGACAAACCTCTTTATAAAAGAAGTAGTGGATATCCTGGGTGAGGAAGTCTTTACTGAAAAATTTACCACAAATGATCTCTACCGTATGTGTTATGCAACAGTTTTCTATAATATCGAACACAAAAGTGAAATGATTTTACTTGATACTAAAGAAACTAAGAGCGATTTTAGAAATGCTTATTATACAAGTGGAGAAAGTGGAGTTATAGAATATTTAACTAACTATATTTTAAAAAACTCACTGGATAATGCGATGAGTAAAAATATTTTTCATCATATTAAAAAGTGGTATGAAACAGGTTCATATTCAAGAGAAAAAATTGTTAATATAATCACTTCAATTAATAGCTATGAAGAGAAACCAAGAAATTTCTTTTCTTCCGAACAGGAGATACTTGAACTTATTGACCATGCAAGAAATTATATCAAAAATATAAACGGTAATGAATCAATTGAAGAAGTTATATCTAGGTTATCTACTTCTTTTGCATGGTGTGATGTTTTATCAGTGGATTTTGGGATTAGTAATGAGGAAATCGTTACTAACGTAAAAAACAATATTTCACAAAGTATTGATATAGAAAAGAATGCTTTTCAAAATGAAATTAATTTATGGCATTTTCATATTGAAAGTGAAGAAGCCTTAAAGGTAGTAAGGTTGATAAATGAAGAGTTTAAAATCGAATATTATAACCAATTATTACAACGTATAGAGAAATGCTTTTATGAAGGTTCTTACCACAAATATACTTACATAAAAGATTTATCTGATTCAATTATTTCTCTTAAAGAAAAGACAATTAGGGATAAAATATTAAAATCCCTGAGTGAAAACCGATACTTTTTTCCTATCCCTTCAGGGCAGATTACTGAAGAACTTTGGAACTGGTGTCACAGAATTAATAGGCTAATTAAAAACATCAACCAAGATTGGGAACAAGAAGGTTATTATGGTACTTTTCTGGCATTTTTTATTGACTTAGAAGAAACCAAAAATGATAAGATGCTTCAGCATAGATTAAACCATTTATTTGGTATAATTCAATAACAAAAGTGAGGTTAAGATTGGTTTAACGGTAGGATATTGTTCATTGGAAGAAAAACCAACAGATCCACTTGCTTTGCAGTAAAACAATACTAGTAACACATCTAGAAACAATCAATTTTGGGTTTGTCATCTTTCTTACTAGTAATTCGGTGAATCTGTAAAAGAATATACTTAAAGTATAGGAGAAGTACAACGATGAACGTAAATTTATAAATATTACCGCGCGTTAAATTAAAATAAATAATTAAGCTACGGAGAGGATCTGCATAATTTACTGAACCTTTTTATAACTAACTCAGTAAACAATTCCAAGTTTATAGTATTCTCAAAATAGATTAGAGCTTTGGAGGATTAATATGGAGGAAGAAAAAATAACTACAAGTCTAATAAAGGATTTGATTCCTTTAATGGGTGTAATTGTCGGTGGTCTATTAACTATATTGGGTGCTTTAATTCAAAGGTGGATAAGTGACAGGAAGGAGAAAAAAGAAACTCTAAGAGCAAAACTAGAGTATATGTATGAAACAGTAGATGAACTAAGCAGTTTAATAGAAAGAGGTCCAAAGAGTGATTCAGATAATCACCGACCATTTGATGCTAGTTTTCACGGTATAAGAAATCAATTGGATACAATAGCAAATTTCTGTACTGAAACAAAAAAGATTATTAATAAACTTTTTTTAACGAACAACATATACTATAAATTTTATGGTATCGCTAAATTCTTGGAAACTTAAAGTTGTAGAATTTTTCCCTTTTAGAGGAGATTGCAAACTTTCAAGGATAGTATCAATAAGTTCAATATTAATCCAAGAAAATTTTTGTTTAACAAAATCGAAATCATCATTCCAATTTGTATCAACAGGTGGTGTCTGAAAATAACTACTCATTGTTTACCTCCTTATATATGGTGCTATTACACAACATTTTTGGTGCGACAAAATCTAAATGATCCCTTTTATAATTGTTATACAACCTAAGATTAAAGACAAGTAAAAAGTTATTCCCTATTTATAGGGAACAAAACAATTCAAAATTTAATTTTAGTACACTATGTTTAACTTTAGTCACTAAGTAAGGAGGGAAATATGGATAAAGACTTCAAAAGTCCACTTGAATTAGCTGAAGAATTTCTATATAAAAGAATAGATGAGAAAGAGTACATCCGGCGTAGAGGGAACTATAAAAAATGGGTAGAAGCAGAGTTATTAGTTCGAGAGCCAATGGCATTTAGTCTTTTGTTAAAGCAACTTTGCCGAGTCTATAGAGTAAATTTAATGAGAGCAATTAACGAATTAAGCGAAAGTGATATTATCAAAATGTTTAACCCTGCAAGAATTAAAAGTAACTCATCAATTTCAAATTTGGCAATACGTATGGGGCTACTCTCTTGTTCCGTTTTCCCCTGATCAAAATAATATTCCTTCATATTAGCCATCTCCAATTTTTTCCTTATCTGGGTAAATCTAATATTTGACTATTTAGTTTAATTATATGACGTAAGCAAAAAATACTTTAACTAATACTTTAACTAATAATTTAACTAATACTCTAACTAATACTATACAATTGAATTGATGAGGAAGGTAGAATAATTTTCCATTATTTACCGAGTTATAAAGAATTTTGTGTTTATGTTTTATAAAAAAGTGTGAATGCGCCTACTCTTTATTTAATATTTTATTGAAAAATTTCCTGTAAAACAAATTCAACCATGTAGGGTGTAATTAAACGGCGAAATGACAGGAAACAGCGAATAATTCCTTTTCACTGTCTCCTGTCATTTTTTTATTTTGAGGTTAGCTTTCTGGTAATACCTTTCTTCCAAACCCTCCCGTATTCACTCTCACTCCATACTCCTACGACACTTCCGCTAGTTGTCTTCCCATTCATTGTTTCGATTCAAAAAAATCATTTGTACCTAATTGATTTCAGTATCCATTAAAATTTTTGCCAATTCATCAAGTGGCGGAACATACCTTAATGTTGTAGACAGTATTTTATGGCCAAGTTGGTGCTGGATCTCAACGATGTTCATGCCACTAGTTTGCATCAGATATCCAGCAGTTCGTCTTAGATCGTGTGGGGTAACAGTACGTGATAAGCCAGCTTCAATACATAAATCTCTTATTTTTTTTTGTAGCTGCTTTGCTGACAAATGTTTGTTTTTATAGAAGAATAGAGTTGGAACTTCGTTTCTATTAGCCCAAGATTTAAAGTATGGGTGTCCAACATAACGTTGCAATTCAGCTGCTAACGCTGTTGTAACTGTGGTAGAACGTACTTCACCTTTCTGTTCTCGGTTGAGAATAACCATTCTTGTTTCCAAATCGATATTTTTTAACGGCATGAGTCTTGTTTCTGAATTTCTTAAACCTGTTATAAGCATAAACCAAACCAATACGAAATCTTGCCGGAAGAAAGGGTCTCTTTTCAGTGCAGCATGTAACAAGTTTAGACATTCTTCTTTGGATAATGCAGTGTTTTTCATGGGGCGTTGATAATAGGGATTTTTATAATATGCCATAGGATGCGTTTCGATAAGTTCCATTTCATAAAGAAAACGAAAAAAATTCTTTAAGGAACTAATTGATTTTCTAAAACGTCATAAAGAAAAATTTGTAAAAAAGAAAAAAGAGTTAGGCCCATCATTTAATCCAAATGATCTGGTTTTTTACAACACGAAAGGAAATTATTTGGATGTAAGAGATTTAGGAAGAGCCTATAAAAAAGCTGTAAAAGAAGCAAGTTTACCGGATAGTCGTTTTCATGACTTACGCCACAGTCATGCTACGATTTTGCTTCAAAACAACGTTCATCCCAAAGTGGTCAGTGAGCGCTTAGGACATACGAAAGTAAGTATTACACTTGACCTGTATAGTCATGTAAACCCATTACTCCAAGATGGTGCTGCTCAAGCGTTCGATGACGCATTCTAAAAAGAATGGGCACCTCTAGGGCACCCATTGCTCGATTTTATGCATGTATGTAGGTTGTGGTTGAAAGTATCGAAACTCTCAAAACCCTTGATATATAAGCAATTGGCGGGACTGTGTGGGAATCGAACCCACCAGAGACAGCACGTGCCTCTCGAGAGGTTTTGAAGACCTTGGGGGACACCAGTACCCCAGCCAGCCCCGTATAGAAAATTGTGGACAACTAAACACTATTATAGTATTTTATGTCATGTTTTTTCAAGAGTTGTTTTTTTGAAACATTAGGTTGACGCTAGAGTCTTCAATACCTATACTTAAAAAGTTATCAATCTATACATAAATTAGGTGAGTAAAATGGATTTTGATATTCAATATTTATCATTTTTTGTTATTGATAGTGAAGAACAGGGTGAACAAGGGGCTAAAAGCTATAAACATTATCAAACATTAGATGAAGTAACTTACTCTAATCATCCTCTAAGTGATTTTTTAGAGGGGGAGTTAATGAAGATTTCCAAACGAAAAGTTGAAAGACATCCTAAATCCGAACAAGTTCCTACGAAAATTGGGCGATTTCTTGTAGAAGAGGGCTATGATTTAGCATCAAACCCAAACTACAATCAATTTAATAAAATTCGAAGTGCATCTACGTCGGACGAATTTCAGCATAGTTGTGAACAATTGGTTAGGTCTTATATGGATACGAGTTCGATCCGGGGCGGAGCGTTAATTGTAGCG
The DNA here is from genome assembly GCF_019024285.1 of Alkalihalobacterium elongatum. Taxonomy (GTDB): domain Bacteria; phylum Bacillota; class Bacilli; order Bacillales; family Bacillaceae_F; genus Alkalihalobacterium; species Alkalihalobacterium elongatum. The sequence goes on along the minus strand of NZ_WMKZ01000001.1, from coordinate 553,902 downwards.
CGAGCGAAATTGAATAAGTATTTTGATGAGCCATTTGTCTTCGTATTAAAGTGTGACTTTGAGCCTAAAGTGGCAACGATTACGGATGAAAGAAGCTTAATACAACAAGTAGAAATGGCGATTACAACCAAAAATATGAAATCGATCCAATACCCTTTTATGCCAGAAGAAGGGATGGTCGAAGAATGGGAGTTGAAAATTCACCAATCATCTCACTCCCGATATTTTGAGGACTTTCTAAAGTTTGTAGAGTATGAGCGATCAATGCCTGAAATCGTTAAAGATCAAGTGATTACATTGGCAAAGCAGTATTATGAAGACACGGGAGTTATGCCTAACCTGAAAATTACAGAGCCTGAGGAAGAAGAAACGGTAGAAACCGAAGAAACGGAAGCTATAAGTCCTTCTGAAGCGCCATCACCAGCACCACAAACAGATTTCGATACAACGATGGAAGTATGGGCGACAACGCCAAAACGGGAACTCCAAGAGCAGTGGTCAGCTGAACAAGTCATGGAAGCGTCTTATCATCTTGTCGAGCAAATTCCAGAATTAGACTTATCGTTTAAATTGGACCATATTGGCATTAAAGCACTTCTTTCTGACTTTGGTGTCAACGTTCATATAGGAAAACAAAATGGTCGTTATTATGTATTATTAGAAGGGGACAAGCTTGAGTTTGGCAAAGGGGCGTCACCTGTTGAGTTTTTAAGACCGAATGAGATGAAAGATATCATCGATAAGATTGGGAAGTAGTCGGCTGAATGAGAATTTAAAATTGAGGGCTAATATTCGATTGTACCAACACCTAAATGGATGAAGTTTCAAATTATCAGCATAGAAACTTTTTGATGGCAGACAATAAGGGTGAGGTGGTGGAGCGATGAATAAAGAAATTACGACGGCAGTAGCGACGATTGGTCTTGCCCAATTGCTAAAATTTCCTTTAAATAAACAAGCAACAGGGCAGTGGAACTGGAAATCTGTAATTGAAAGTGGGAATATGCCTAGCTCACACTCTGCAGGAGTAACTGCTTTAGCTACTTATGTTGGTTTAAAAAAGGGATTTACTTCTGTCGATTTTGCCTTAGCAGCAGTGTTTGGAATGATTGTTATGTATGATGCACAAGGTATTCGAAGACAAGCGGGGGAATTATCGATAAAGGTAAATCATCTTGATGATGAAATTGAAAGGTTAGCAGGACATGACAGGCATGCTGCTCATGAAGAAGAGGACCGAAAGTTAAAAGAGATGCTCGGGCACCAGCCACGAGAAGTATTTGCTGGAGCTTTATTAGGTGCTTTTACGGGAGCGTTAAGTTACTTATTAAATAAAAATTAGAGGCTATCTCCACTGGAGTAATAGCCTCTTTTTTTATTAGGTTTTTTGTTTATTTTCAATTGGTAGCTGAACTGTAACGCTAGTTCCTTTACCTAGTTCGCTATCAATATGAAGAGAACCATTATGATTTTGAATAATCTTATAAGAAACAGTCATACCTAGTCCAGTCCCCTTTTCTTTCATTGTAAAGAATGGTTCGCCAATTTTCTGGAGCCGTTCCTTCTCGATACCACAGCCTTTATCTATAACTTGGACACATATCTTGTCTTTCTCATTAAAAATTCTAACAGTAATTACATCGCCTTCTTTTGAAGCTTCAATCGCATTTTTAATAATATTGATAAATACTTGTTTTAGGTGATAAGCTTCACAATCTATGAGGGGTAAGTTGTTTTCAGCATGAATCTCTAACTTAACACCAGACATTTTTGCTTCAGACGTCATTAAATCAATAACACTGCGAAGTAAACTGACAATATTATTTTTGGTGAATGCTTCTTTTTGTGGTTTTGCAATTAATAGGAGCTCGTTTACAATAATGTTAATTCGCTCTAGTTCTTTATCCATAATACCTAAATAAAAGTTATTGTCCCCTTTATTCTCTTGAATTAACTTAACAAAGCCTTTCAATGATGTGAGCGGGTTACGAATTTCGTGAGCTACCCCAGCTGCTAGCTGGCCAACGACAGATAGTTTTTCATTTTTTGCAATCAAGTCTTCTGCTTTTTTTATGTCAGTAATGTCTCTACCAATAACAAATAGGGCTTTACGCTTTCCTTCTTTTGTGAATAGAGGAACTTTAATAACTTGAAAAATTCTTTCCCCTTCTTCTAGTTGCAGAATTTCCTCAAATTGAATCGGTTTTCCTTTTGTCCATGCTTCCTCGTCAGTTCTTACACATTCTAGGAAATGGTCACGGTAGCTAGGATATAATTGACTTAGCTCAGCATCGTTTTTTCCAGAGTAGTCTTCCTCATTAAGGTCATACAGTTTATAAGCAAAATCGTTTAATTCGAGCCAACGATTTTCGCCATCTTTTATAGAGATAAAGTCTGACATGGCATTAATAAATGAGGAAAGCATTTCACGCTCTTCTTCAACTTGTTGCATCTTGTATTGATTTTTAAATAATATAAAAAATAAAATACCCGAAAAGATGATAAAAAACCATCCTTTAAACGTCCTCCAAATAGTGTTTAAATTATTGTATTGTTCCATATAGGTTAGGACTAAATCCGTACTTAGTATCCAGATGAGCCCTAACGCAATATATAATAATGGGATTTTATAATAGGGTTTTGATTTAAATAAACGTATTAATGCGTTCATACTATCCGCCTTCCTTAATGGATTCAAAAATTATTATAACACTTGTTTATCCATAAATAATAAGATATTAATGTAAATCTTTTAGCTTCTGATTAAATATAGGTATAATAAGGTGAAATTAGCTAGTTGAGGTGGTAAAGATCGGAAATCATTATACGATAGGATTAGCAGGGCATATAGACCACGGAAAAACGTCATTAACTAAAGCGCTGACTAATATGGAAACAGATCGATTAAAAGAAGAACGAGAACGCAATATATCAATAGAATTAGGCTATGCCTATTTTCCGCTTTCTAGTGAGCTTATGATTTCGGTTATTGATGTACCAGGACATGAAAGATTTATTAGACAAATGATAGCTGGTGTAGCTGGGATTGATCTTGTCTTACTCGTTGTCGCTGCAGATGAGGCTGTCATGCCTCAAACGAAAGAACATATTGAAATTTTAAGTCTACTTGGTATTGAGAGAGGGATTATTGTTGTAACCAAGGTTGATAAAGTAGAAGAAGATTTATTTGCCTTAGTAGAAGACGATATTCGCTCTCATTGTGAGGGAACGTTTCTCGAAAAAGCGCCTTTATGTTACGTTGATAGTACTAGCTTGAAAGGAATTGGAGAATTAAAGCAATTAATACATGATGGACTAAACGATGTAACTAGACGTAATGTTATTGGCCCTTTTCGTTTGCCTATAGATCAAGTATTTACAGTACATGGGCAAGGTACGGTCGTTAGAGGAACAGTTTATGAAGGAAAGGTTCAAGAAGGAGAGTTTCTAGAAATTCTGCCCCAAGGACAAAAGGTACGAGCAAGACAAATACAAGTTCATCATCAGCCAGTTCAAGTAGCTATTGCAGGGCAAAGAGCAGCTATTAACATTGGAGGCTTATCAATAGATGAGATTAAGCGGGGAGATGTCCTCGTTTCATCACAACATTATTCGGTAACGACGCAACTAGATGTATCATTACAAGTTGTTAAAGACTTAGAATATCCTGTTAAGCAAAGAGGTTATATCAAAATACATATTGGAACTGCAGAAGTTTACGGTAAAATCATCATGTTTGACCGAAATCAACTAAAAGAAAAAGAAGAAATTCTTTGTCAGTTGCAGCTAGAAGAACCCGTTGTTACAAAAAGGGGTGATCGGTTTATTTTAAGGCGTCCGTCACCTGTGGAAACAATTGGTGGTGGGATGGTTATTAATCCAAATGGTCAAAAGTATCGCTTTGGTGAAAGAACCATAGAAATGCTAAAAAGAAAACAAGTCGGAGAACCAAGAGATATTATTATAGAAGTTATCAAAACACACCAGACCATTACTCAAGAGGAGTTAATAATTCAAGCAGGGATCCAAGAAGATGAATTGGATCCTATCATAAGAAAGCTTTTAAATGAGAGTGTGCTCATCGAATGGGTGAGGGGACAGTTTACGTTAATGTCTCTTTATGAAGAAATTTTACTACAAATTAAAGAAGAGTTAAGAGAATTTCATGATTGTAACCCGATGCAAATTGGGAAAAAGAAGGCAGAGATTGTTCAGAGCTTTAGCTCAAGTGTAAAAATAAAACTTCTCGAATATTTTATTTATTCTGGTGTTGAAAAAGAGGAACTGAAAAAAGAAGGTCCATATCTTGCATTAAGAGAATATTCACCTTCTGTTCCAAAAACATGGGAAAAGCGTGTTGACTTTATATGTGAAGGATTAAAGGAAGAAGGGGTCAATGTATCACCGTTAATAGAATGGTTTAAAAAACAGCAAGTTCCTCAAACACTACATGAGGAAATAAAGCATTTCTTGGTGAGAATTAAGCAATTGTATGGCCTTGATGAGAAGCACTTTATCCACGAAGAAGTACTTAAGGATGTAGTCACAAATTTAAAGAATGGAACGAGTGAAGAATTTTCGTTAAAGGATGCAAAAGAAGTATTAGATGTCTCAAGAAAATATCTCGTACCTTTGTTAGAGCTTCTAGATCGTTTAGGATATACGAGTCGTAAAGACCAAAATAGAGTATGGAAATAAAAAGTGCCAGGCACCTCCGACTAAAGTTTGGGGTCTGCCTGGCGTTTAATATGTAAAGGGGAATCTTACTTTACATAAATAGCTTTTTCTTGTTTGGCAATTACTTTTCCGATGATACTTACATCTTCAATTCCTTTATCAAGTAATTCATTGATATAGGTTTGTGCATCGTGTTCTGGGAGGCTAATTAGTAGCCCACCTGAAGTTATTGCATCACAAAGTATCGCTTTCATACTTTCTGTAAGAGGTTCGTCATAGTAAACGAAATCGTTTAACCACTTTGCATTTGCTTTAGAACCCCCTGGAATAATTCCCTTTTCTGCTAATTCGTACGTACCGTTCAATAAAGGTACAGTAGTATGGTCAATAATAAAGCTAACTTCGCTTGCTTTTGCCATCTCAAAAGCATGTCCTAATAACCCAAAGCCTGTGACATCAGTAACAGCATTTGGTTGAAATGAAGTCAATGCTTCAGCAGCAGTTTTATTTAGTGTAGCCATCGCTTCAGTCACTTTTGCTTCTTGTTGATCTGTTACAGCATTTCTTTTGATTCCTGTTGTTAAGATCCCAACTCCAATTGGCTTAGTTAAAATAAGCACATCTCCGTTTTTAGCTCCGAAGTTTTTAAATACACGTTCAGGGTGAACAAATCCCGTAACTGAAAGGCCGAATTTAGGTTCTTGGTCATCAATTGAATGACCGCCAATAATAACAGCTCCAGCTTCTTTTACTTTGTCTGCTGCTCCTAAAAGAATTTGTGCAAGCATTTCTTCTGGGAGTTTCTTAATAGGGAATCCAACGATATTTAAGGCTGTCTTCGGTGTTGCACCCATTGCATAAACATCACTTAATGCATTGGCAGCAGCAATTTGGCCAAACATATAAGGGTCATCGACAATTGGTGTGAAATAATCAACTGTCTGAACAATGGCAAGATCATCTGTAATTTTATAAACGCCAGCATCATCTGACGTCTCTAAACCGACAAGGAGATTTGGATCTTCAATATTCTTAGGTAAATGACACAAAACTTGTGCCAGGTCTCCTGGACCTAATTTACATCCTCAGCCAGCTTTTGTCGACATCGCTGTAAGACGGATTTTCTCACGTTCGTCCATTACTGTCCCCTCCTTCCGACTTTGCATAATTACAGTATAATGAATGTCTTTGCATACTGGCAAATGATACATTACAATGAACGTAAAAATACAATTAATGAAGGGAAGGTTTATATGAGTTACAAAGTTGCTGTTCAATTTTGCATGATGTGAAACTTCGCACCTAAAGCCGCAAGTTTTGCGGAAGAGTTATTTAATCACTTTCGAGGAAATATTGAAACCTTAGAGTTAATTCCTAGTTCGGGTGGTGCTTTTGAAGTAACAGTGAATGGGCAGAAGCTCTATTCAAAGCTGGAAACAGGTGAATTTCCTGATACAAGTCTGATTATTAATAAAATGGAAAAAATGTAAGAGACGATAGAGGCTGACAAATTAAATTATATCAGCCTCTTATTCATGGTATTTAAGCAATGAATGAGAGGAGGGCTTTTATGAATGAATTATTAAGACAACTACCACCAATCCATGAGATACAAAAAGCTGAAAGGTTTATCAGTTTAAAAGAACAGTTTAACCTTTCAGCTGAACAGCTAACTGGATTAGCACAAGAAATTGTGGAAAACATTAGAACAAAGATGATCAATGGATCAATAGATGACAATATAACAAGTGGCAAACATATTGAGGAAATGATATATAGCGAACTGGAAATAAAAGCCAAGAAAGCAACAGTACACACCCTACAACGTGTAATTAATGGAACGGGAACAATTTTACATACAAACTTAGGTAGAGCAAAGCTAAGTGAACAAGCGGTTAAACAAGTGGTGTTAACGGCAAAAAACTATTCGAATTTAGAATACAATGTTGAAAAAGGTTCAAGAGGATCAAGACACGATATTATTGAGGATGTTATTAAACAGGTGACTGGGGCAGAAGCGGCGATGGTTGTGAATAATAATGCTGCCGCGGTTTACTTTATCTTAAAAGCTTTAGCCAAAGAAAAAGAGGTTGTCGTTTCTCGTGGTGAATTAGTTGAAATTGGCGGCTCGTTTCGAGTCTCGGCTATTATGGAAGAGAGTGGAGCGATCCTTAAGGAAGTTGGAACGACAAATAAAACACATACATATGATTACGAAGATGCAATAACAGAACAGGCAGCTATGATTATGAAAGTGCATACAAGTAATTTTAAAACAATCGGTTTTACTGCTTCTGTATCATTAAAGCAATTAATTTCAATAAAGAAAAATCACCCACAAGTCATCCTATATGAGGACTTAGGAAGCGGAGCCCTTCTAGATTTTCGCGACTACGGCATCGGAGAAGAACCGACAGTAAAAGAAGCATTAAAGAATGGAGCAGACATTGTGTCTTTTAGTGGAGATAAGCTTTTGGGTGGTCCGCAATCGGGTATTATTGCTGGAAAAAAAGACATCATACAACAATTGAAAAAGCACCAATTAGCGAGAGTTCTTAGAGTCGATAAAATGACACTAGCAGCACTCGAAGCTACTTTAAAGGCCTATACACATTCTGAAGAAAAAATTACAGATATTCCTACCGTGAAGGCCATCTTAGAGCCAACTAAAAGTATTCAAAAAAGGGCAATGGATTTTCTCGAACAGGGAAGAGGTTTACCTTTTCATTTGAAGGTTGAACATGGAACATCCCAAATTGGCGGAGGTACGATGCCAACGGTTGAACTAAACACATATTTAGTGTCTATTACACGCAAAGGTTGGAGTGCGCAGCAATTATTCAATGATTTACGAGGAAGTGAACCTCCAATTGTTACTCGTATTATTGATGATAAAGTACATATTGATCTACGTACAATCACGGAAGAAGAAATCGGACTTATTATTTCACAACTCCACCAATTAGATTAACGCTTGATTTTGTTACATCCATCAGTGGAGCGATGAACGACTACCACTGATGGAAAGCTTTTTACGTTAACCCTCACCATCTGTTTGGCCAACATGATTACGTTGTTTTACCTTTTTTGACCCTTTCATTGGAGCTGGTTGACCAGGATTTTCACCCTTAGGAGCATTTTTACGAATATCTTTATATGAGTTATGCTCTGCCATTATTATCCCTCCTTACTCGCAAATGTAATGCCCTAATAGTATCTAAAATCTTCATACGGTTTATTCGATGAATAAAGCAACTTGAAGTAATGAAAAATAAAATGAAAATATAGAGGAGGGATACAATGCCTTATCATAAAGATAAACAACAATCGTTCCAAGCTGCGGAACAAGCTTTTGTTCAAGCACAAGAAGCTACAGCTTCGATCGACTCTTCAAGGGCAGATTATGGTTCTAATGTAAAAAGAGCAAAGCAAGAAATAGAAGAAGCTTTTACACAAATCAATAAAGCTTTGACAAATGCATCAGAACATCAAAGGGAACAGTTAAATAAATATGAACAAGACTTAGAACGATTAAGTAACCAAGTTGAGGAATAAAACTTTAGAGGATGTCACCAAAAGCCTAGCTTTTGGTGACATCCTCTTTTTTGGTTAGCGTTATTATTAATGTTCTTATTGATTTTTCTTTTTCTTCTTATTATTTTGTCGCTGTTCTTCAGTTAATGGCTCATTTGCCATTTCTTGTCCAAACTTGGAATTATACCCTACGTCTTTCCCTTGTCCTTTAGCAGCATTTGCTCCAGGAATAATATGGTTAGATTTACGTTTTGTCAATGAAATCACCTCCATTTCAATAGTTTTTCTAAAATCTTAATATTAATTTAAAAAATTCATTTATTCTTTAAGAATCTTTTGCTATTCTAGAGTAGGGAAAATGACAATCCAATGTAAAAGCGCTTTCTAAGAAGCTTTTACAAATTAGTTACACTTTTTTTCCCAACTATTTCGACAACTTTGTCAATCTGTTATATAATAGCTATGAGGAGGGAATACATATGAAAAATAATACTTTTAACGCACGTTCATCTTTTGAAGTTAATGGTAAGAAATATGATTACTATAGACTTCAAGCATTAGAAGAAGCTGGTGTTGGAAATGTCTCTAAGCTTCCTTATTCTGTTAAGGTTCTATTAGAGTCAGTTCTTCGCCAAGAAGACGGTTTTGTAATTAAGAAAGAACATGTAGAAAATTTAGCTAAATGGGGAACTAGTGAAGTAAAAGACATCGATGTACCATTCAAACCTTCACGTGTAATTTTCCAAGACTTCACTGGAGTACCATGTGTCGTTGACCTTGCTTCTTTACGTAAAGCAATGGCGGACCTTGGTGGAGATCCACAAGAAATCAACCCAGAAATTCCTGTTGATCTTGTAATTGACCACTCAGTACAAGTAGACAAAGCAGGTACTGCTGACTCATTAGAGTTCAACATGAACCTTGAATTCCAACGTAATGAAGAAAGATATCAGTTCCTTAGCTGGGCGCAAAAAGCATTTGATAACTATCGTGCTGTTCCACCAGCAACAGGTATCGTTCACCAAGTTAACTTAGAATATTTAGCAAATATTATCCAAACGGCAACAGATGAGAATGGTACAGTAGCATTACCAGACTCAGTATTTGGTACTGACTCTCATACAACAATGATTAACGGTATTGGTGTACTTGGATGGGGTGTTGGTGGTATTGAAGCAGAAGCTGCAATGCTTGGACAACCTTCATACTTCCCAGTTCCAGAAGTTATCGGTGTAAAAGTAACTGGTCAACTTCCAAGTGGAACTACAGCTACTGACGTAGCATTAAAAGTTACACAAGTACTTCGTGAAAAGAAAGTTGTTGGTAAATTCGTTGAGTTCTTCGGTGAAGGGCTTGCACAAATGCCACTTGCAGATCGTGCAACAATCTCAAACATGGCTCCTGAATATGGTGCTACATGTGGTTTCTTCCCAATTGATGAGGAAGCATTAAACTACTTACGCCTAACAGGACGTTCGGAAGAGCAAATCAAGCTTGTTGAAGAATATTGTAAAGCAAACAGCTTGTTCTACGTTCCTGGTGAAACTCCAGATCCAGTATTTACTGACGTAGTAGAGTTAAACCTTTCTGAAATCGAAGCTAACCTTTCGGGTCCTAAGCGTCCACAAGATCTTGTACCACTTTCTAAAATGCAAGAGTCTTTCCGTAACGCTGTAGTTGCACCACAAGGAACTCAAGGATTAGGTCTTTCTGAAGACGAGTTTAACAAAGAAGTTACTGTTCAATTAGCAAATGGTAACGAAACTACAATGAAAACAGGTGCTATTGCAATTGCTGCAATCACAAGTTGTACAAATACATCTAACCCGTACGTTCTTGTAGGGGCAGGTCTTGTTGCGAAGAAAGCAGTAGAAAAAGGCTTACAAGTTCCTGAGTATGTAAAAACTTCTTTAGCACCAGGTTCAAAGGTTGTAACAGGTTACTTACGTGACTCTGGTTTACTTCCTTACCTTGAGCAATTAGGATATAACATTGTTGGTTACGGCTGTACAACATGTATCGGTAACTCGGGTCCTCTTGCAGATGAGCTTGAAAAAGCAATCGCTGACAATGACTTAACAGTTACTTCTGTACTTTCTGGTAACCGTAACTTTGAAGGACGTATTCACCCGTTAGTAAAAGCGAACTACTTAGCTTCACCTCCATTAGTAGTTGCTTACTCATTAGCAGGTACTGTAGATGTTGATCTTAAGAACGATCCAATCGGTAAAGATAAAGACGGAAACGATGTATTCTTTAAAGACATTTGGCCAACCGCTGAAGAAGTTTCTGCTGTTGTAGAACAGACTGTAACTCCTGAGTTGTTCCGTAGAGAATATAACGATGTATTCGAAAGTAATGAGCGTTGGAACGAAATCGAAACAACAGAAGATGCGCTTTATAAGTGGGATGACGAGTCTACTTACATCGCAAATCCTCCTTATTTCGAAGGACTTTCTAAAGAGCCAGGCGAAGTTAAACCACTTTCAGGCTTACGTGTATTAGGTAAATTTGGTGATACAGTAACAACTGACCATATATCACCTGCTGGTTCATTCAGTAGTACGACTCCAGCTGGAAAATACCTAGTTTCTAAAGGTGTTGAGCCAGTAGACTTTAACTCGTATGGTTCTCGTCGTGGACACCATGAAGTAATGATGCGTGGTACGTTTGCAAATATCCGTATCCGTAACCAAGTAGCTCCTGGTACAGAAGGTGGATATACAACTTACTGGCCAACTGGCGACGTAATGGCAATCTATGATGCGGCTATGAAGTATAAAGAAGATGGTACTGGCCTTGCGATCCTTGCTGGCAAAGATTACGGTATGGGAAGTTCACGTGACTGGGCAGCTAAAGGTACGAACCTTCTTGGTGTTAAGACGGTTATCGCTGAAAGCTATGAGCGTATCCACCGTTCTAACCTAGTATTAATGGGTGTTCTTCCACTTCAATTCTTAGATGGTGATAGCGCTGAGACTTTAGGCTTAACTGGAAAAGAAACGTTTGAAGTAGCAGTTACAAATGATGTTAAACCTCGTGATATTGTAACGGTTACTGCAACTGACGAAGCTGGAAACCAAAAACAATTTGATGTATTAACTCGTTTTGATAGCGAAGTTGAAATTGAGTACTACCGTCATGGTGGAATTCTTCAAATGATCCTTCGTAACAAACTAGCTAACGAAAGAACAAAAGCATAATAAAACAAAAAAAACAAGGCTGACCTAATGGTCAGTCTTGTTTTTTTGTGTCCATTCAAAGGAGGTTATTATCCTCTATTTTTATTCAATTAATTCCCTAATCCTTATTTTATTTCTTAATATAATACGTAGCCCTGTCTGTCTTAATCGTCATGAACTCCCTGGATGTTTCGAAAGATAAAAGCTGACGAATCGGTAATTCATAACTATTTAACGGAAGCTTTGCTTTTCCGTTAGAATGAACGACTGTACCCTTTCCGCGTAATTGAATGGTATATGGGTCAACATAATCATCAGTATCTTCCACTTGTTCAACGATTTCTACTTCCTCTAGAGACAGAGTATTTCTGTCTACATCATCTCGTTCTTGTTTCTCAATAGAAAGTTGTTCCCCTTTCCAATCATTTAGGTGATTAAGTATGGATTGAATTTCTTTGTTTGACTTGCTAGACATTTTAAGTCCCCCTTCCATTTTACATTCATATTTTTTTCTACTTTAGCCAAACCTATGAACGAAAATCAAAACTTCTGTGAAAGAGAGGAAAAAAGTAATGGGACGTACAAAAAAAGGTAATGCTAATGCCAATCGAAATAACAATGCAAAGAAACAAGGTAAACAAAATCATACAGAAGAATTTGCTTCGTATGCAGAAGTAGAATCTGAAAAAATGAGCCGTGACATGGATAAGTAAGGAGAACAGAAATGACTGTACAAACTCAAATGCAACAAGCATTAGCTCAAGCTCAAAGTGTTCAAGCTAGTCTCGTGCAATTTTCTTTGGAGACTGAAAACCAGCAAGCTAAGCAAATGTTTGAGCAGTTGGCGCAACAGCAAAAAAATATCTGTAATTTACTTGAAGGTCGATATCAACAAGTATTAAACGAGGAGCCGCAATATAATCAAAATCAGTAATAGAATTGGAGCTAATTTCACGGATCTTTCTGGCTTCTTTCAAGACTAAAAGTTCTGGCTGACTCTTTCGTGAATATACACTCCGCAAAGTGTATATTACATTCAGATTGAGTCAGCCTCCTTAATGTAGAAAGGAGTATATGTTGCATGTTTGAATTTTGGACAGGGTCCCCTGATTTGGCAGTATCTGGTTTCTTATTTCGTGCACTTATTGTATATATATATATCTTCTTAATGGTGAAAATGTTAGGGCAGCGTTCAATGAATTCGATTAATCCAATCGACTTTATTTTTGGAGTAATAATTGGGGATATTGTTGGTGAGCCTTTGTCTAGTGGTGATCTCCCATTAGGAGGTCCGTTAGCAGCAGCAGCGTTAATAGCTGGTTTACATTTGGCCTTGTCAGTCATTGCACTACATACGCCACGATTTCGGAGAGTTATCGAAGACGAGCCAATAATATTAGTTCGCCATGGGAAAATTTTGAAAAAGGAAATGAAAAAGGCTAAAGTAACTATAGAGTCGTTGTTAATGGACTTAAGGTTACTCGAAGTATCTGATTTAAATGAAGTTGACTATGCCATTTTAGAAGCAAATGGACAGATTAGTGTAATTAAGAAGAGTCAATACCAATCGATAACCCCAGAGGATATGTCCATACAAACTTCGCAAAAAGGGTATCCAACCGTACTTATTGAAGATGGACATATAATTTTAGCTAATGTAAAAAAAGTTGGCACTGTCGATTGGCTTAGGGAACAAGTGACAAAGCATGGCTATGGCAGTTATAAAGACATCTTTTTAATGACAATGGATGAAGGAGGGCAAATCTATATAAGCCCACAGGAAGGTCAAGAGGGTGTGAATTAACATTTCACACCTTAGTTTAAAACCAATTATATCAACATAATTGGTTAACAAAGCTAAGCTATAAAGTAAGAGTTTTCTTACAATTATGTATAAATTCACTCCAAAATAGTAAAAATAGTGATATTATTTGTTAGGAGTGATTTATGTATGAGAAGAGTTAGAAAGTTATCATTTGAGGAATTAGTCCAAGAAAATAAACGACAATTGTTAAGTGATAAAGAGGCGCTTGAAAAACTAGAAGAGCGCTGGGAACAAAGAATTCAAAAAGAGAATGGAGCGGCTTTATAATTAGCTTTAGTTGTAGTAATTACTTAACACGACTTTTTGCTAAGATTTAGCATTCCTTTTACTTCGTTCTTATCAAAAAAATGCCACTTATGAAGAGTTCCCTTTCTGCTTAAATTATAGGTAGAGAAAGGGGGAGAACAATGGCAAAGTCAAAGCACGCTTTTGATAAGTTTCGCCCAAATCATCTAGGTACACAGCCTAGAAAAAGTGATTCTAATAACGGAAAGAAAATGAATACAAAAGGAAATGAACATCCAGATTATGTCCCGCCAAAAGGTTAAATCGTAAGTGCTAGTTTGCCTCAATTACAGGGGGGTGCTATAAAATGATAGCATCGGCTCAATTGAGGCCTAGCACTTATTTTGTTGTTGTTGACCATCTGTCCAACAACATTAATTTATTTTACTATCACTTTTTCCTCGTAACCTAAATAGTGCCGTGCTATCATGAAGAAAACAATATATAACGAGGAGATAGTATGGGTAAAGAACAATATCATTACTGTGCTACTTGTAAGCACTTTAGAGTCTTAAAAAACAATGGAAATATTCATTATTTTTGTTCGCGTTTAAAGTATGAAACAAAGCCAAATTATCAATTTAATTGTTGGGATCCAAAAGAAGCTGTTGTAAAAATAATGCAAAAACGTGGTGTTGAATTGTGATGAAATTCATCAAAAATTTGAGAAGAAAAAGTCTTGTCTAATCGTCCAAAAAAATGAATAATGAAACAAAGGTCAACTTAGGATGTAGATTAGAAGGACGTGTTTTCTATTAATAACAATCGAAATTTATCTTCTTCTCAACAAGTAAGAGTCTTTGCTCTTGTTTTATTTATAATTTACTTGTGCTTACTTTTTTACGTCACGTTGTTTGCTTGGAATTATGGAGCTTCACTTGGAGCTGAAGGGCCAGGTGGCCGCAATTACAATTTAATTCCTTTCCGAAGTATTTACCGCATCTCTGTTTTTAGTAAAGACATAATGGATCCTATTACGATATTAGTAGGAAATGTTATCCTATTTATGCCGTTTGGATTTTTACTGCCATTTGTAATCAAACAACTTAAAACAGTCATTCTAAAAATTACAATTACTGGTTGTATCATATCAATTTTTATTGAGTCGAGTCAGTTTATGTTTACGTATCGCGTTGCAAATATTGATGATGTTATTTTAAATACATTTGGTGCATTTATTGGAGCACTCCTATTTGTATTTCTGAGGTCGATTAAAAGACGGGTTATCATTTTTTATAAAAAATAAGGAACCTTAACATTCTTCTTTTTGTTAAGGTTCCTTATTTTATGATTCGTTTATTTGTAAGACGCGCTTTTTCCACAATTTAAAGCATCCGAAGACGATTACAACAAAGCCTGCATATAGAAGGAAGATTAAAATAAGATCACGGGGATTTGTTATAAGAGTATTCCCGACAACCGCAAATAACATCATAGATGGCATTTTACCGAGTGATGACGCTATCGCATAGTTGATAAAAGATACACGACTTAATGCAGAATAAATATTTACGATAATGGAAGGTATCACAGGTATTAATCGACTTAAGAAGATCGCAAAAAAAGCATTTCGCTCGAACAAAACCGTGACTTTTTCTAGTGGCTTGTAGTTACGCAAGACTGCGTTACCCCAATCCTGAAAACTAAAACGTACGACGATAAACATGATGATTGAAGCTGCAGAGGAACCTACCCATATAACAAATGCTCCTAAGGCTGGCCCGAATGCAGCTCCAACGATACCACCGATAATAGGATATGGAATAATGGGAAATAAAGATAGTAAAGTAGCTACGATCATTGTTAATAATAAATAATCTCTTGCATACGTATTCAGACAAGCTATTAATTGATCGCCATAAATGTATAATAAATATCCGATGATGATATAAAGAGTGACTGCACCAATTTTTTTAAACATTAAACTCTCCTCGTGGCTAAGTATAGTATTGTTAAAATAAGAACAATGTTATTAAAATCATCTAACTGTAACTTAAACAATTATAACGAGACAAGTCTTTGATTAAAAGAAATAAAGTAAAAAAACTTTTTACTTTTCACAATTAGTTCACATTGTTAATATATAATATATAATACATAGATGAATACTTGGTTTTATAGGAGTGAAAGTAATGAAAAAATTAATCGGGTTTTTAATTGTTTTTTGTTTATTGATGCCTTTACATGTTTTGGGGCATTCATATGTCGGTTCATCTACTCCTAGTGAAGGAGAAGTGGTGAATGAACCATTAAAAGAAATTGTATTACAGTTTGATGCGGGAATTGAGGAACATACATCAATCGACCTCGCTGATGAGGACGGTGTAAATATTCCAATCCGCAATCAATATGTTGAAGAACGAACTTTAGTAGCTTTACTTAACGAATTAATCTACAGTGGTCAATATACGATACAATGGACGGCTTTAGGAAGTGATGGACATACAACTGAAGGTACGATTTCTTTTACGGTAGATGCACCCGAACCAGAGGTCGTTGAAGAAGAAATTCCTGAAGTAGATGTGGAAGTTCCACAGGTTAATGAAGAAGTTTTAGAGGAAGAAAGTGTTGAAGAAGAACAAATTGAGACTGAAGAAATCGTAGAAGAAGAGACTGAAGAAGCGGCAAATTTCATTCTATTTATACTACTCGGTATTGTTGTAGTTATTGGAGCTATAGTCCTTGTACGTCGCCGTAAATAAGTGGAAAAGGGGGATTAAAAATGGTTGAAGTGAGTCAGGCCTTAATGTATGTTTTATTTTCATTTTTGTTAGGTATAGCTTTACTTTCAGTTATACCTAGTCACTGGAGACCATCTTTTCTTGTGAAAAGCCGTTTGGTTTATGGAAGTATTGGTTTAATCCCCTTATTAAGTATCGTACCAGTAATATCGGTGTCCTATTATATTCACATCCAGTATGAAGCTCCGTTTCTCTCAACCTTAACGCAGGTTGTACTTGGATATAAAATCGGGCAAGCGTGGATGGTTACGATGATTTTGGCTTTACTAGTGGGTGTTAGTTATTTCTTCATTGAACAAACTCAAGCAATGGTCGCAAAAAGTCTATTTTTTATTCTCGTTATTGCGTTTACGATTTCATCGAGCTGGGCAAGTCATGCTGCTTCTTTAGATGAGGCAGGGGGCTTTTTGTATAATGGCATGCACTTTATTGCTGCAACGATCTGGATGGGTACAATTTTCATCGTCAGTTGGTTTACGAATGATGATAATTTACAAAAATGGTCTTCGTTTATTCGTTGGTTTTCATCAGTCGCGATAGGTGCTGTAAGTATGTTAATTTTATCTGGACTATTACTAATGACAATTATAGTTCCTGAATATGTGAACTCTTGGGTGCTTTCTTATGGTCAGTTGCTACTTTTAAAGCATATTTTAATTATTCCCATCGTTGTATTTGGGATAGTCCACGGCTTCTTTTTAAGATTTAGATTACAAAAAGTGGGTATTTTACGCTTTAAGCGAACGTTAAAAGCGGAGAGTGTTGTTGGTCTGATGATATTTGTTATTACGGCTATCATGACTGAAAGAGTACCTCCTCATGAAGTTGCTAGAACATTGCAGACGACTGATCCTTCATTGTTGTATCAATGGATCATTGGTGATCATGTTGGAACATTAGTACCACTGTCTTTCTCGTTTAATTGGATTTCAATAAGTCTATTAATTAGCTCTTCGCTATTACTCCTACTCTTAATATTAGTAATTATCAAAGGTCAAGGGTGGATTAGGATCACGGTCTTGTCTACTGTTTTTACGGTAGTGACATTAATGGGACTTTTACTAAGTACACAACCATCAAGTCAAGGGTGGATTGGAGCAGAACCGTTCAGCTCTCCTTTAGAAGCAATTAATTCTAGTCAAGATGGTGATGTAGATATATTAGTGGAACGTAGGCTCCACGATGGATTTGTCGCAGTTGTTTATCATATTGACTACGACCGATTAGCGGCAGAGCTTCTATATAAAGAGGATGAAGAGTACTATTTAGTCAACGATAGTAATTTAATGATTGGTGGTATTCCGATCAGTGAATTGGATCATAAAATTCGAACTTTTATCGTTAGAAACGGTCCTTGGCTTCAAGATAATCGACCTTATACGTATGTAACTATTGGCCATATGCGTGAGCCAGTAGGTGTTGAAAAAGTCACGATATATTTTGAAGGAGATACAAGTGAAGCACAAATAGATAATAATACGTTTATCAACGTCATTAGTGCAGACACTGAATGGGATCCTAACCATCCAATTGAATTCTTAGATGACAATGATGAAGTAATTGGTGGATATATGAGAGGGTTTCTTGAAGAGGGGGTATATTGCCATTAGGAAATTTTGTGGAGGAAGCGTAGCTTTCTCCTATTTTATTTTCCGACAACTTCACATATTTCGTTTTCCGAAAAAGATGGTACAATAAAGGAAATTAATCGTGAAGTAGAGGGAAAATGATGGTAAAACAAAACAAACCTATTATAACGTATATAATGTTAGCTGTAGCAACAAGTATATGGGGTAGTGCATTTATTGCAGGGAAGGTTGCGGTAGAGAGCTTTGAGCCAGCTACGGTTGCCTTTTTTCGTTTTTTAGGAGCAACACTTTTGTTGTTTCCAATCATGTGGATGATGGAAAAAGACCGTCCAAAGCCGTCGAAAAAAGATTGGGGAATGTTTGCGTTATTAGGTCTAACAGGAATAGCCATTTATAATATTTGTTTTTTCTTAGCAAGTAAACATGCACCAGTGATAAAGAGTTCTTTGTTTATTGCCTCAAATCCTGTGTTAATTGTCCTTTTATCTGGATGGTTTTTAAAGGAAACGATTACAAAGCGTCATATTATTGGGATGTGTGTAGCTTTATTTGGAGTTGTTATTATTATTTCTAATGGTCATTTACTTGACTTAGTTAGAGTAGGCTTCGAACCAATTGATCTTATATTAATTGGTGCTGTTATTAGTTGGGCACTATATAGCGTATTAGGTAAAGTCGTTCTAGGAAAATACAGTGCGATTGTATCAACGACGTATGCTGTATTTTTTGGAACGCTCTTCTTGTTGCCGTTCGCTCTTTATGAACTGACTTGGTCTCAAATACAAGATGCGTCAATAGGTGTTTGGGCTTCACTTCTTCATATGAGCATTTTTGTTACAGTTATTAGTTTTATTATGTATTATCAAGGTATTAAAAAGGTTGGTGCTGCTAAGGCATCGATATTTATTAATGTAATGCCTGTTTCTGCTGTAATAATGGCCACGTTATTTTTAGGAGAAACATTCACTTTTGCTCACGGAATAGGGGCGGTCTTTGTTCTAGCAGGGGTTTATATTGGGACTTATGTGAAAGCAAAAAAACAAAAAGAAGATATTCAGCCAAAAAAGGTAATGGTAAAATAAAGTAATAGTGAGACATAGAGGTGATCAACTTGATAAGCGAACTTAGAGTCTCAATTGAAAAAATAGATAATGATGTTAGCGAATGGCTTAAAGCCCCTGATCAATTAGTTCAAGAAGCGTTAGCCCTTCGATATCTAACGTTTTTAGAAGACCGTATAGAACCTGCTTCTCAAAGGCTGCGGGCATCAGTCTTAAGTTTATTGGCATTAAAAAGAAGAGATCGATATAGTCTTGATGATCCGTTACTTTTGAAATGGATAGATGAGGCATTAGAAATTGAACCGAATCAACCCATAGCTAATGAGATCCAAACGGAACGGTTAATATCACAATTACAGTTCGAAATCATTCCAGAAAAATTACCGCAAATAAGGGAAACCGACCATGGGGCGTCGAAGAAAAAAATAGCCCACGATTATTTTCAAATTTCAAATCATTTTTTCACAAGAGCGTCAGAAGCACAGGCTATTCTTAATCGTGCAAAACAATCTGCAGAGTTGAATAATAACATTCGTCAAATCGAAAAAGTAAACAGACTTGAAGACATAATTTCTAACCTACATGAACCGATGTTATCAATTGCAAAGGCAACCGAAGCGTATCAGGAGTCAGCCATAGGCATTTTCTACTCAACATCACAGTTAAATGAAATTAGAGCCTCAATTAAATCTATTGAAGAATTGAAGGAAGATTGGCAGAAAGCAGTACAACAAGAAAAAGAAACGAAAACTACGGACTCATATCCACAATCACTAAAAACGTTAAATCAGCTAATCGGGCTATCAGAAGTAAAGAACCGAATAACAGGGTTGTACCATTTCCTTCAATATCAACGCCGCCGTAAAGAGGAAGGGTTTCATATACAGGATGACTTAAGTTTAAATATGATTATTACAGGAAATCCAGGCACAGGTAAAACGATGCTAGCTCGTCTTCTCGCAAAAATATATTTTGAATTAGGTATCCTACCACGTGAAGATGTTCTTGAAGTCGATCGCTCACAACTAGTTGGTGGGTTTGTTGGGCAAACAGAAGAAAATACATTAAAGATTATTGAAAAAGCGGTAGGTGGTGTCCTTTTTATTGATGAGGCGTATAGCTTGAAACGTGAAGGGGCTTCAAGTAATGACTATGGTCAGTCGGTTATTGATACATTAGTTTCTGCGATGTCTAGCAGTGAGTATGCTGGGAAATTTGCTGTTATCTTAGCAGGCTACCCTGAGGAGATGCGTCAGTTTTTATGGACAAACCCAGGCCTTAGAAGTCGGTTCCCAGAGCCCAATCATATTCATTTACCAGACTACTCCATTGATGAATTATTATTAATCGGGGAAGGAATGGCGTTAGAGAATGATTTTGTCATTTCTATGGAGGGGCATAGAGAGTTGAGAAAACGGATTGAAACAGAGCAAGTAGATGAAACGTTTGGAAATGCTCGTACGGTGAAAAACATTGTCCTTGATGCAATCTTTAAAAAGGGATCTCGTGTTGATACTGCAAAAGCTCTAACGATCGAGCAGTTAACGATACTTGATGGGCAGGACATAAAAGTTGATCGTCATGATTTTGAAGAAAATAAAGAAAGTGCTTTGGATCGCCTTTCTCGGTTAATCGGTTTAGAAGAAGTGAAAAAGGAAGTGGAGGCACTTAGTTCGCTAGTGCGGGTTCAACAATTACGAGCTGAAAAGAATATGCGTGTCATTCCTATTCAACTTCATTCTGTTTTTACCGGGAACCCAGGTACAGGAAAAACGACTGTAGCAAAGTTATTCTCAGAGTTATTAAAGGAAATGGGCCTTTTAAAACGTGGGCACCTAGTAGTTGCTGGTAGGACAGACCTTGTTGCTGGTTATGTCGGACAAACTGCAATAAAAACAAAGAAAAAGATTCGTGAAGCATTAGGTGGCGTCCTTTTTATTGACGAGGCCTACTCTTTATCAGCAGGTGGAGAAAAGGACTTTGGCCGCGAAGCTATTGATACGTTAGTTGAGGAAATGACACGCCATAATGAAAATCTTGTCGTCATCTTAGCGGGATATCCAAATGAAATGGACAAGTTAATAGCGCAAAATCCAGGGCTTGAGTCGAGGTTTAAAAAGTATATTCATTTTCATGATTATTCCAAAGATGAAATATTAAGAATGATCACCATGTATGCAATAGAATATGGCTATCAGTTAGATGATGAGGCAATCGATTATGTTGAAAAACAAATCAAAAAAATCGAGATAAATGGTAATGGGCGGTTTGCAGTAAATTTAGTTGAATTAGCTATTCGCGAACAAGCACAACGAGTATGTCAGATAAAAGAGCCTGACATTGAGCCTCACGATCTTATGACATTGAAGAAAGAGGATTTTGTTTTTAATTTTGACTTGTTTCTCGAATGAATTAACGGTTTTTTGAGGGACGGAATTAACTCTCTAAAAAAGGAGTTCAGTAAACAATGAAGAAATCAGTAACTGAAATTGAAGTGCGTTATAAAGAAACGGATCAAATGGGTGTTGTTCACCATTCCAATTATGTTGTTTGGTGTGAGCTAGGGCGAACACATTTAATTAAAGAGTTAGGCTTTAATTATGCAGAAATGGAAAAAGAAGGGGTATTATCACCTGTTACAGCCATTAATTTAGCATATAAATATCCTGCAAAATATGGAGATACCGTTACGATTGAAACATGGATAGAGAGGTATGACGGCTTAAGGGTTGTTTATGGTTATAATATTGTAAATCCAGATGGTGTTCAATGTGTAACAGGAACTAGCGAACACGTTTGTGTAAAAAAAGAGTCATTCCGTCCAATTTCTATCAGAAAGCATTTACCTGATTGGCATGCTGTTTATGAGCGTGAAAAAAAGGAAGTAAAGTAAAGTTCTGGACTGAATATTAAGATACCTCGGGCAGCAAAATAGATTTGTACAAATCTTAAAGGAGGGATCTTTATGGCTAAACCAGATAATCGTAAAAATAACGTAGAACGATTACAACAAATGCGGGAAAATACAATCCAAAACATTGAAGCAGCTGAAGAGACGCTAGCTCAAAGTGATATGGACGGAGCAGAAAGACAAGCTGTTGAACAAAAAAATGAGCGTCGTCGTGAAAGTATCCACGCATTTGAAGCAGAAATTAAGGATGAACAAGAAGACCGCGAGCGCGGTAATTACTAATTAATGTAGTAGGTATTGCCTAAAAGCAATGCCTGCTTTTTTTGTTATTAGGCTCTTTGTAAAAAAGTGTTGCTATTTCTTCCAGCTGCGAAGGGTGATATTAAAAACCTGTATGGAGAATTTTTAGATAGAGCCCCCTAAATGAAAGATTTTCTAACAAAACTACTGACAAAATTCATATTGTCATGTATATGTAGAGGTGGAGAAACTCGTTTGACTTGGTAAGAAACGGGTAAATTAATAGTAGGACGGAAATGTTACTGGAGGTAATACAATTGACAAAGATGCAAGAACAAATTATTGAGGCTCTTAAAGTACAACATGAGATAGACGCGAAACTAGAAGTTAGAAAAAGAGTGGAATTTTTGAAATCATACTTACTTCATACTGGTATGAAAGGGTATGTACTAGGTATTTCAGGTGGGCAAGATTCTACTTTAACAGGTAGGCTGGTTCAATTAGCTGTCAATGAGTTGAATAGTGAAAATTCTTCCGAGACGTATACGTTTATTGCGGTTCGACTTCCGTATGGTGTTCAATTAGATGAACAAGATGCTCAAGATGCGCTTGATTTTATAAAACCTTCTAAAAGAATATCAGTGAATATAAGGCCAGCAGTTGATGCTACCTATACTACATTCACAGAAGCAACAGGTGAAAAATTATCCGATTTTAATAAAGGAAATACAAAGGCAAGGGAACGAATGAAAGTACAATATGATCTTGGCGCTCATTTTCAATGCTTAGTTGTCGGAACTGACCATGCAGCTGAAGCAATTACTGGTTTTTATACGAAACACGGCGATGGTGCTTGTGACATTGCACCCCTATTTGGATTAAATAAGCGTCAGGGAAAAGCATTACTTAAAGAATTAGGCTGTCCTCCACATTTATATGAAAAGGTACCAACGGCTGATTTAGAAGAGGATCGTCCAGCTTTACCAGATGAAGTCGCTTTAGGGATGACCTATGAACAGTTAGACGATTATTTAGAAGGAAAAGATGTTCCAGAGGATATCAAGGTAAGGATTGAAAAACGTTATTTAATGAGTCAACATAAGCGGCATTTACCAGTGACGTTATTTGATAGTTGGTGGAAGTAGATGATTAGACCGTCAGTAATTAAGTTAACCCTTTACTGATGGTTTTTTTTGCTGGAGTAAATGTAATCATTAATGACCTCGAGGAGCTATGAATTTGTATATACTGACCATTTGCGAACTAAACAAGTGATCTGGTATGTTGATCATAGTAATATAAAAATAATGGATAATGAAAAGGGTTGATTTAATGGGAAAAGGATATGAGAATGCCGACTTACATATGCATTCAACAGCTTCTGATGGGGGGTACCGACCAAAAGAGCTACTCCAAAAATGTAAGGACGTTGGCCTTCAATATATAGCACTTACTGATCATGATACAACTGCTGGTGTTAAAGAAGCAATAGAAACAGGGAAAGAGCTGGGTATAACTGTAATTCCTGGAATTGAATTTTCTACAAAATATAATGGTAAAAGTGTACACATTTTAGGCTATGGATTAGATTATGATAATCATGAATTACGTGAGATGTTAAAAACTCAACAGATGTTGAGACGGAAACGACTTGATGTCATCTTAGGGAAATTAAAAAAAGAAGGAATGGAGTTAACGGCTGAAGATGTTTTAGAGTTTGTAGACGGTGGAAGCATTGGCAGACCTCACGTTGCAAAGGCTTTAATAAAGAGGAAGTACGTAAATGATGTAAAAGAAGCCTTTGATAAATTTTTAGCAGAAGGGCGTCCTTGTTATGTACCTAAAGATAAAGAGATGACTCCAGAAGAAGCATTAGGTTGGATACATCGTATGAATGGAGTTTCGGTTATCGCACATCCTGTTTATTATGACTTGGATGATTGGATTGAAACTCTAGTTGTTAAATATGGCTTACAAGGAGTGGAAGTTTATCACCGTGACCATTCCAAAGAGGATCGAGCCCATTATGAAAATCTAGTAAAACAAATTGAGGAGAAACATAATACCTCTTTACTTATGACTGGTGGCTCAGATTTCCACCATGAGGATTACGGAAGGGTTCCTGAACCATTAGGAGTAACGAGAATTCACAATAGTTACGCTAAGGACTTAATTACTAAAATTCAAAAAAAGAAAAGATAGTTTGGAAACCTATGATAAAATAAAAGCATTACATTTGGTAAAGAGAGTGAAGGGGATTGCGTCTTATACAGATAGATGACTATAAGCAAGAATCAATGGAGCTTGGTAAACCTATTTATGATGTTAAGGGGAGAGTATTGTTAGGGGCTGGTCACAGAATCCACCCTAAATATTTAGAAAAGCTTAAAAGTTTAGATATTAGGTATTTAATTGTAGAGGATGCTGTTTCAAAAGGGATTACACTAGATGAAATAATAGATATGCCTACATGGATTGATGCGATAAGATCGGTTTATTCTGCTTATAAAACTATTAAAGACCAGCACATGCTCCCTTTTAGGGAATTACAAAGTACCGTTAAAAAGTTAATAACAGAAGTAAGAAGACGAAGAGTTATCATGTTAGCACCATCTACTTATGCAGCAGATGAAGTACAGGAACAAGCGCATTGCGTAAATGTAACTTTAATCGCCCTGCAACTTGGGAAATTTCTTAAATACAACGAACTACAACTAAACAACCTAGCATTTGGTTGTTTAGTTCATGATATTGGTAAAGCTGTTTCGGATAGATACGAAGATCATCCTGTTAAAGGATTTAATTTAATTAGGAACGTCCGTGAGGTTCACTTAGCTTGTGCGCATATCGCTTATCAACATCATGAATGTATGGATGGCCAAGGTTTTCCAAGAAAAATAGCTGGGAATGAAATCTTAGAATTTGCCCAAATATGTGCGATTGCTAATGAATATGAACATCTTATATCGCATGAACGAATAAGTCCATATACAGCAATAGAAATGCTCATGACAAAGTCAGATCAAGTTTATTCACATAAAATTGTTGATGCACTATTTAAGAGTATTCCTTCATACTTACCAGGTATGAGAGTTGAGTTGAATACTGGTGAGGAGGCGATCGTAACGAAGATTGAAAACCACCTTCACCGACCGTTCATTAGATTGCTAGAAAGTGGGGAAGAATACTCTCTTGAAGACAACCCTACAGTTATAATTAAGGGAGAGTTGTCTTCGTTCTAAACTTAAAATGTATTAGTTTTCACTGTCGTTTAAATTAGAGTGACTTGAAATGAATATTTCGTTCAAAGCTTGGGAGGCTAGCTGGTCAGCTTCCCGATTTTCTTTTCTTGAGATAGATTTGTAATTAATATTGAAACCTAGTTGTTTCGTTTTTTTCTCAATACGATCTAACCATCGATCTAAATCTTCCTCGTAACAAGGCCATTCATTTGTTAATTGATTAATTACGACTAAAGAATCTCCTTTTATTGTTAGATCAGTATGGTGGACTTCCAGCTCTTCTAACTGTAATAATAAGTTCCAAAGAGCAGCATATTCGGCTTCGTTATTTGAATCGATTTCTTCAATCCGTTCATTTTTACGTACTCGAAATTTTTGGCCATTTTTTTCATAATAAATTACAACACCTAGGCCAGCTGTATTTGTTGCCTTATCATAGCCTCCGTCAAAGAAGGCTACAATTTGCTGCGGTTCCTCTGCTTCTTTTTCTAAAAGCTTTTCTAGTTCTTTTTTTGTCCATTCCGAATCCATTTGGTCATAAAACTGAAGGGATTTAACTCTACCTGTTTTTTCAATATCTCTAGCCATATAGAGAATATCCTGAACGTTCATAAGTTCAGTCGTTAATAAGTATGTGTTTTTACTCTTGGGAATTTGATAATGCCATTCTATTCGAACTTTCATACGATCCACCTCGATATCTAATTAACAAAGCTAAAAAACAAAGGAAATAATAATTGCGAATTATTTAAATTCATGATAATTTAATAAATTAAAAGGGTAAAGTTTTTAGATCATTTATTTCAGTTTTTTATTTAGATATCCATTTAGTAACTTTATGCCTTGTTTTAACAAAATAAGTTTAACTGCTTTACGAATTACAGGTCCAATCATATATAGTTCCTCCTATTTTAGTAAAAATGTGTGATCCACCTCATGTGGATATAACCGCCATTTAGTGGGGGAAATACAACTAAATGGGCTTGACTTAATAATTAGGATGGTTTATTTAGCTTAGATTTATCCTGCAAAAAGGGGTTAGTATAATGCCAATTAGAGTACCAGATCATTTACCAGCGAAAGAAACTTTAACGAACGAAAATATATTTGTCATGGATGAGAGTAGGGCATATAAACAAGATATACGTCCATTAAAAATCGTTATATTAAACTTAATGCCGATTAAAGAGGTAACAGAAACTCAATTACTCCGTCTTTTAGGAAATACACCATTACAAGTAGACGTTGTATTTATACATCCTGACACACACAAATCGAAGAATACGTCTGAAGAACATTTATCTTCATTTTATAAAACATTTGATGATATTAAAAATCAAAAATTTGACGGGATGATTATTACAGGAGCACCAATTGAGAAGTTAGTCTTTGAAGAAGTAAATTATTGGGAAGAGTTGAAGAAAATTATGGAATGGACAATTTCTAATGTCACTTCAACATTACATATTTGTTGGGGTGCACAAGCTGGACTTTATTTCCATTATGGTGTTCCCAAGTACCCACTGGAGAAAAAGATGTTTGGAGTCTTTGCACATCATGTTAATAATCAAATGAATGTAAAATTGTTAAGAGGATTTGATGATGTGTTCCTAGCTCCTCATTCAAGACACACTGAAGTAAGAAGAGAAGATATAGAAAAAGTTCCAGACCTGGAGATTTTAAGTGAATCACCAGAAGCTGGTGTTTATATGGTTGCTTCAAAAAATGGAAAACAAATTTTTGTATCAGGTCATTCTGAATATGACTGTTGTACCTTACAAGATGAATATGAAAGAGATGTAAATAAAGGGTTAAATATTGATATGCCAATCAATTACTTTCCTAATAATAATGTAAAAGAAAAGCCACTTTTACGTTGGAGAGCCCATTCTAATTTATTATTCTCAAACTGGCTAAATTACTACGTGTATCAAGAAACACCATACGATCTTTCTAAATAAAAGGCCCTTTTAATGTTTAGTGTTACGGGTGTCATTAAAAGTTGAAAAAGCGAGGGATTTCTTATAGGAAATCTCTTGCTTTTTTTTAAGTTTCTTGAGGTGTGTGAATTACATTTCACATTACGGCCCAGTGATTAACAGAGTATTCTATCAGAGCGTTTCTAAAAGATTGTAGCAACAAAGGCTTAAAAACAGTAAAAAAATTAACTGAACATAAAAAATAGTACTTGCATTGAAGACTGAAACAAGGTGATTTAATAATATAATTTTCTTAATAATTATTTGGTATTGTATCAAGATCTATATTCGTAAATAGTTGGCCTTTTTCAATAAGTATATTTCTGTCACCAATTAATAAATTTTGCATAGGTTTACAATAGGTTAATGTCTATTTTTTAGCTAAAAAAGTAATATCAAAAGTGGATAATGAAAAAGTGGCAAGCACATTGTTTTTTTTATCACCTTTGCTAAAAAAACTATAAGGTGGAGGTTATTTTATGAAAATGGATCGACGCTTTTATGTTAGTGGGCATACGAGAGTGGGTTATTTTTCTGTCCTACCCGAATTATCCCAGCAATTCGAATGTCTATTTGTGTTAAAAGGTCTCTCGATGAAACAAGGGCATGAAACCCTTGAGAAAATAGGTAAGGCTATTAAACAAAAACATTATTCAATTGATCATTTTCACAGTCCGAGTAACAATGATTACGTGGAAGGGTTACGAATCCCGGAGTTGAAAATTGCGGTTGTGACATATGGAATGATCAAGAATATAAATGCAAAATTGTCAGAGCAAACAGTGATCATTATTAACTTTGAAAAGGCACTAGATGAGCAAAAGGCAGCGCAATTTCAAAAACAGATTAAGCAATTAGAGAATGAGAGAGATTATCAAATACAACTCGCATATGAACGATTTTCCCAAGCGAAAGAGCATCATGAAATGAAGGAACAAATTTATTTGTCTGCGATGGACTTTAATAAAGCAAATGAAGTGACTGATAAACTTAAAAAAGCAATTTACCAATCTAGACAAGGCAAAAAGAAGGTTGGAAGTAGAGAGGAGATCTTTTTTGGAGCAGCAACTCCTAAAGGAGCAGTTCACTTTATTGAAGAGCTTACAGCAAATTTAAAAACGAGGTATATCATTAAGGGACGGTCTGGAAGTGGTAAGTCGACATTAATGCGTAAGATTGCTAACGAAGCACATCAACGAGGAATGGATGTAACGTACTTTCTTTGTGGGTTTGACCCTTCAAGTGTCGATATGATCATTGTTGAGGACTTAAAAATCGCTATTCTTGACGGAACTGCACCGCATGTAATTGATCCTAAAAGTGAGCGAGATAAAGTGATTGATATGTTTGAATTTTGTATTGATCCAAGTATTGAAGAAACAGATATGCCAGCAATTAATCAATGTGATATTAACTATAAGGGATGTATGAAGGAAGGGACAGCACATCTTAGAAAAGCTAAAGAAGCTCAAGATGTAATTGACGAATATTATGATTTGATGATTGTGAAGGAGAAATTACTTGCTATCCAAGAGGATACGATTCAGAAGATTATAGAACCGCTCCAAGAGAGTTAGGGCGCAGTTAACGCCTTTTCTTTTCCTTATGATGAAAGGTTTTGTTCGTTGTTGGGAAGATGTCTCCACTCAATTTAAATTTAAATATAATGGCTGACTCGCTCCATTCATTTTTAATGTAAAGTAAGTAACTAACTATAAAACATCTTCTCAGTTTCGAGTCAGCCATATTCTTTTCGAAGATAGAAAGCTCCGACCTTAATCCCCTATAAATTTCTTTTTTGGACACCTATTCGATCTTTCAATGGACCAGGATCGACATGGAGGTCATTGTGATCATCGTCATTTACATCTTCCATAGCAAAACCGTCACCGTAATCCTTCGTATACTCTAAGTCAATTTTTGCTTCTAAACCATAGTCTTTTGTACGTGGTTCAACTGTAATCCTTTTATTGTTGTTTTTCATTATAAACCCTCCAATACAGCTTTCAGTTACGTTATAGTTTGCTAAAATAAAGGTAATCCTATACTAAAAAAGGACATTGGGAGGGTCGTTCTCAATGACAAAGCAATATCTCGTAAAATCTGAAATAGCAGTAGTTGATAACGTGAACGTTTATTACGAATATTATTTTCATGAACATATTGTAGAAAAACCAGTGATCTTACTAATTCACGGTTTTGTTTCATCAACCTATAGTTTTCGGCACTTAATACCGTACTTAGCTCAAAATTATTCTGTCCTAGCTATAGACTTACCAGGGTTCGGTAAAAGTGAGAAGTCTAACTCTTTTATATATTCTTTTAATAATTATGCAACTTTAATTTTTTCACTTATAACGATGTTAAACATTCAGAAAATCATACCAGTAGGCCACTCAATGGGAGGGCAGGTCGTATTATATATGGCTAAGTTAAGACCTGAACTTGTTGAAAAAGTCGTTTTACTGTCGAGTTCAGGATATTTAAAAAGAGCTAAAAAAAAGTATCGTTACGCCTCATATATTCCTTTTGCACCAATACTAGTTAAGAAATTTTTTATGAAACGAGATTATAAGGACGCTTTATCATATGTGGTCTATAATAAAGAAACTGTAAAGGAAGAAGACGTGCGTGAATACGCGAAGGCGTTTGAAGATGATCGTTTTTTTCGTTCTTTAATCCGAGTTTTAAGACATCGGGAAGGGGATTTGACCGCTGAACAACTTAAAGAAATTCAGCATCCTGTTTTATTGCTTTGGGGTAAGTACGATAACGTAATACCTATTCATATTGGAAAAAGACTACAGCTAGACATACCGAATACAGAAATGTTTATCTTTGAAGAAACAGGGCATTTAGTCCCTGAAGAACGGCCACAAGAAGTGGCAGGACAAATTTTTCAATTTATAAATAAAGATCATCCCAAGTCTTAAATATTAAATGGGTATGCTATAATATTGATGTCCTTGTTGTGAGACATGGAGGTGGTCATTTGGATGCATTAGATGTCATTATGAATAAAGATAAAATTATCCCATATTTTCAACCCATCATTAGTGCAGATACACAGTTAGTCATTGGCTATGAAGCATTAGCTCGTATTGAAGTAGAAAACGGTGTTAAAAGCCTAGGGTGGTTTTTTAAAGATCATTCAATCCCAGAGGAGTATCGTCAAGAAATTGATGAACATATTTGCCATCTAGCAATTAAAAAGCTCTTAGATTTCGATACGAATACGATGCTGTTTATCAATGTGGATATGAATGAACTATTAGCTAATAATGGAGAACATCTAATAAAAATATTTAAATCGTATGAATCAAGAGGACTGTTATTATCCAATGTAGTGATAGAATTTGCGGAACAAGACTTTAAAGGTAACCTTTCTTCTTTAAAGCATCTTTTAACGTATATTCAAAGCTTAGGAATTCAAATCGCTATCGATGATGTTGGTAAAACGGGAAGTAATTTAGACCAAATCGCCTTATTAAGGCCGAATATTGTAAAAGTAGATTTAGAGTTTTTAGAGGGGGATTCTTTTCCCCAACTTTATCGTGATGTGCTTTATTCCCTATCTTTACTTACTAGAAAAATAGGCGCAACATTAATGTTTGAAGGAATAGGGAGTTTTAATCAGTTGAATTATGCTTGGAGAAATGGCGGTCACTATTATCAAGGTTTTTACCTATCAAGGCCAAAATCGGAGTTTCAAGCAGTAGATTTTTGTAAGAACTCATTAAAAAAAGAATTTCATCACTTCATTCATTATGAACGAAAAAAAATTGAAGCACAAATAACGTTAACTGAAAAGCTCTCACAGTTAATAAAAAACTCACTAAAAAAAGTGAAGTCACTAAATAGCTATGATGACGTTGTGATGCAAATCGCAAAACAATTAACTGATATTTCCTTTAGGGTTTATATTTGTGACCATGATGGCTATCAGCAATCAAGTAATGCAGTTAAAGATGAACATAACCAGTGGAATTTAGAAGAGGGAAGTCGATTTAAAAACTGGAGTTGGCGGCCTTACTTTTTAGAAAACATCGTTCGTATGAACTATGAACGAAAAGGAATATTATCTGATTTGTATACTGATATTGAAAAAGATGAGATGATTAGAACTTACTCATTTCCAATCGATGATCAACTATTTTTGTTTGTAGATATTCCGTATAGTTATTTATTTGAACAAGATGGATTAATGTAATTTTAATAATCGCCTCAAAGCCAAGTTCTGTTTAAGGTTTTGAAGGCTTTTTTATTTTTGTGAAAAATTAATTATTTTTAAAACTATAGTCAACGTTAACAAAAACCATTATCCTTATATGGTGAGTTTTCTGCTTTGTTTTATAGCACTGTTGAAATAACATAGTAATTTTGAGCTCATCACACAAAGGAACATTAACGGTTCAATAGCAAATCAACAATCTTTAGAATAAGAGCCTATCAGAAAGGAGTGTTGAGGAATATGGTACCAAATCGATCCATATTTAGGCTTATGGCATATTTATTTTTTGCATATTCGATTATGACTATTGTAATAAGCTATATGCCAGTCTACTTCAGGTATCATGGAATGACTGCAAAAGAGCTAGGAATCCTTTTAGCAGTAGGTCCGCTCGCTTCTATTTTTGCTCAGCCATTTTGGGGCTATATGAGCGATAAATTTAAAACGATTAAACGAATTCTGCTTATTGTTGTTGCTGGAACATTTTTTGCAACGCTAATTTTATTTCAGATGAATAATCTCGTCGGCTATACGGTTATGATGTTCGTATTATTTTTATTTTTAGCACCTGTAACAGCCTTAGGAGACAGCCTATCACAAAAAACGGCTCTTCAACATAAAGTTAGTTTCGGTAGAATTCGAATGTGGGGGTCCCTAGGCTTTGCGACAGTATCGTTACTAGCAGGGTACTATTTGACTTTAGTTGGAATCCAGCATATCATGTTTCCAATTTTAGTTATGGCTATTATTACGTTCCTATTTGCTGTATTTTTAAATGACGTAAAATCAACGAATAAACCAGTCACAATATTAAATGCTGTAAAATTAGGGGCAAATCCAAAGTTATTCATGTTCTTAATTATCATTATTTTTATATCCATTACCCATCGTACCAATGATACGTATCTTGGAATTTTTATTACTGACTTGGGTGGGAAGGAATCATTAATAGGTTGGGCATGGTTTATTGGTGTCGTTTCAGAGGCAATAGTTTTCTTTGCCGCAGCTTTTTGGTTTAGGAAGTTTAATCCTTTAACATTCTTAATGCTTTCAGCTTTTTTATATAGTATTCGCTGGTTTTTAATGGGAACTGCGACTTTACCAGAGACGCTTCTAATTTTACAAGCATTACATGGTGTTACGTTCGGAGTTTTTTATATTGCAGCCTTCCAAATTGTTTCAAAGCTAGTGCCAGAAGAGTTACAAGCAACAGGCCACGTTTTGTTTATTACAACATTCTTTGGTATTTCAGGTATTGTCGGTGCGTTCGTCGGTGGCTTAGTCATTCAAAGTACAGGTGTAGCCCAGCTTTATAGTTATTTAGGCTATTTATCTATCATTGGTTTTTTTGGTTTAATGATCTATAAGTTCGTGACAGAAAATCGCCTTGGCGAAACAGTCGAATATTCCAGGTCATAGAGGCTGCTTATAAAAGTAGCCTCTATTAGACTTTTTTATAAGAGATAAGTTAAAATTTGTAGGGAATAATTCTGTTGATGGAAGTGAGTATTATGGATTTATCTACTTCTTTACATACTAATAACGTAGTGATCGATCAGAAAGACCTTATGACAGCTTTAATTCAAATAAAACGAACACTTTATCGAGCAGGAAATACAACTAGTAACGTAGACGAACTAATTAATAAGATAAAAAAACAAGAATATGGTATTGCTTTTTGTGGACATTTCTCTGCAGGAAAGTCTACATTAATTAATGAATTGCTTGGGGAACATATATTACCATCTAGTCCAATTCCAACAAGTGCAAATATTGTAAAATTGGCCAGTGGCACTCCAAAAGTAGTTGTCGAATTTGCTGATGAATCAGTTTCATCATTTGATGGTACTTATGAAAACGAAGTGGTGCAGCGGTACTGCAAAGATGGCAATAATGTGACTAAGCTGACGATTTATAGTGAAGAACATGGTTTACCTCAGGGACTTTATATTCTTGACACACCAGGGATTGATTCAACTGATGATGCTCATAAAATCGCTGCTGAGTCTACATTGCATATTGCGGATACGCTAGTTTATATGATGGATTATAACTACGTTCAATCAGAAGTAAATTATGCGTTCTTGAAAGAAATGAACAGAAGGCATAAAAAAGTTGTTTTAGTTGTAAATCAAATAGATAAACATCAAAATTCGGAAATGAGTTTTGAAGAATTTAAAAATCATACCGTTCAGTCGTTTGCTAACGAAGAGATTACATACGATGCTATTTTTTTTACATCAGCGATTGATCGACACTATCCAAACAATGATATAAAGGATCTAAAAAGAAACTTAGAGGCTATTATAAATAATAGGGAGCAGTTATTATCTGTAAGTGTATGGAAAGAAGCTTTTCAAGTAATTGTCGACCATAGACGCTGGCTAAAACAATCTTATGAAAAGCGGTATCAGCAATTTGAGGAGCTCTTAACCCCATATCAAATTACAGATGAACCGTACTTACAAAATGAACTTAAACAAATCAAACTAGATAATAAGCCTCACACAGAAATTTTAGAAGAATTCGAGGAAACTTACTTACAACAGTTTAGTACTTTGTTAAATAATGCAAACTTAATGCCATATCACACCCGAAACTTGGCGAGAGATTTCCTAGAAGCAGAACAAATGGGCTATAAAGTTAGAGGAATTTTTTCGGCAAGAAAAACGAAAGCAGAAAGAGCAAGAAGACGAATAGCCCTGTTTCAAGAGCTGAAAGAAAATGCGATTACGTATATTGATATTCATTTTAAAGATTTATTTTTTAAACTGTTGAAAAATTATGACATACGTGATGACGAGCTTAGTAAAGCTGTCCATAGCTTTTCTGGTCAATTGCAAGAAGATGTTATCTCACGTTCACAAAAAAAAGGAGCATTATTCTCTCATGAATATGTTTTAAACTTTTCTAAAGCATTAATGGATGAGGTGAAGAGTCATTATCGCAAAAAAGCAAACACACTGTTAGCAATGGCAATAACGACATTAAATAAAACGTTAACTAGTCAAACAAAAGAACAAGTGCGAAAACGTGATGAGCTTGAAAGGAAGGTAGTAGCATGTGTTGGTATTCGAGAAATTAACCAACAGATAGAAAAAGAAATTAATCTATTAGTAAAGCAGTTGGAGAACATAAAAAGTGAAAATGTCCAATGTGAAAATAATGTGAACTCGATGAACTCTTTTCGGTTTAAAGACAATACAGAAACTAAAAAGCAGAAAAAAAGTATTAATTTAAGTCGATTAGGCAGTGAAATAACAGATGTCCAACCTTTTCGTTTATCAGATGAAAAAGAGAGAAGAGTAAAAGCTGCGACTCATATTGAGAGTGTTGGGAAAATTATAGAAGGACTGCCTAGTTTACAGCGAATATCAGAAGACTTTCGCGAGCAAAGTAAACGGTTAAAGGATAAGAAATTTACGATTGCTCTTTTTGGGGCATTCAGTGCTGGGAAGTCTTCGTTTGCTAATGCTTTAGTAGGTGCTAATGTTCTTCCTGTGTCACCGCATCCTACAACAGCTACAATTAATCAAATACTACCTCCAACGAATGAGCACCCTCATGGCACAATTCACGTTTTTTACAAACAGGATGAAGTGATAAGAGGGGAAATCAATGAAATTCTTAAAGTTATAGCTAAGACGATCTCTACTATAGGCGAATTGAAGCTTTTACTAGAAGAAAGAGAAAATAGTAAAGAAGAATTGAAAAATAATGCAGAAGCTAATAAAACGGAAAAAGAAGAGCAACAGGTTGACTTATTTGAACTTATTCACCCAAATCAACTACAATACTTAACGTTTATTATAGATGGCTATGAGGCTGTAAAAGGTCAATTGGGTAATACTACCTCGGTTACGTACGATGAATATAAAAAGTTAGTCTCAATAGAGCGCTTTGCTGCATTTATAGAATGCATAGATGTATATTATGATTCACCTATTGCAAAGCAAGGAATTACGCTAGTAGATACGCCTGGGGCAAATTCGATTCATACTAGGCATACAAAACTAGCCTTTAGCTTTATAAAACATGCCGATGCTATCGTGTTTTTAACATATTATAATCATGCGTTTTCTAGGAGTGATCGTGAATTTCTTATTCAGTTAGGGCGTGTAAAGAATTGTTTTGAAACAGATAAGATGTATTTTATTATTAATGCTGCTGATTTAGCAGAAAATGAAGCAGAGCTGGAACTTGTAACGTCTCACGTTGAGAAAAACTTGCTGCATTGTGGAATACGCTTCCCACAGATTTTTCCTATTTCAAGTAAGGTAGGCCTACTAGCAAAATTAAAGAAGGTACGTTCACTTACAAGCAAAGAAAAGGTTGTATTCAACAGTCTGCTATCAGATGAATTACAAGAAAAAGGGCTTGAGTATTCTGGTATGACCAACTTTGAAACCTCATTCTATTCATACGTCTTAAGTGAATTAACAAATGTAGCAATCAGAGGTTCCAATAGTGACATAATTAAGCTAAGTCAATCATTACAAAAATGGTATGATGATGCTAGTAAAGATGAGGCAACAAGGCAACGAAGACGAATAGAGATAAGCCAGTTTGTCGCAAAAAAGAAGCAAGAAATGTTTAATTCTAGCTTCAACATTGAGGAACAACTCGTTCGTCAAGAAATCCATGAATTAATCTACTATGTAAAACAGCGTGTTTTCTATCGATATTTCGATGAGTTTAAGGAATTAATTAATCCGAGTAGTTTTAAAGAGGACAAAGACTTTCAGCACCAATTACATCTAGGTGTTCACAACGTTCTTCAATTTTTAGCTCATGACTTATTGCAAGAATTACGTGCGACCAGTCTTCGTCTAGAGGTTTTTAGTCATAAGTGCTTACAGGATATTGAAAACCATATCTTTGAGAAAATGATGAAACATGAGGGCTTATCGTTGCTACGTTTTAAAGTGAAGCCTTTAGAGGAATTAGAGTTTGATTTATTTTCTTTGCTACAAGTGTCTGATTTAGAAGACGAAATGAAAGAACATCAAAATAGTAAAACATTCTTTTTAGAAAAAGGAAATCAACAGCTTCGAGACAAAATTGAGGAGCGGTTACGCTTACCCATCGATCAATACTTAAAGAACTATAAAAACTACCTTGAAGAAGTTGTTGTCGTATGGTTTTTATCTGAATTAGATCGTTTAAAGTCTCACCATATAACAGAACTTGAACATTATGAGAAGGAGTTAGATAAAGTATTATCCGATCAAAACCAGTCAAAACTAATCGGCGAAATACTTACTCAATTAAATGAAGAGCGTAGGAATTTAGCTAAATATGTAAATTAAGTATCTTATAATCAAGGGAAGTTTTCAAATATGATATTTTCGTAAAAGCAATCTTTGGAAAAGAGCCTTCAAAAAGCGAAGAATGGAGCTCTAGCTAAATGGAAGGGGGAATAATATATGAAAGTTATTGTTACAGATGCTGCCAAAGCACGTTTAGAAATGGAATTTCAAAAAGAAAATATTTATCTCCGTGTGCTCGCTATTGATACTTTTGAATGAAGTACGATGTTAGAATTTCAACTTGCTCTGGATGAGCAAGGAGTAGATGATGAAATATTTACATTTGGGAAGGTGCATGTATTACTTGACCAAAAAGCATTAGAAGAAATTGGCCGATATTTAAAGATCGACTATTATGAAAATCAGGGCTATCGACTAATTAATGCTTCGCAAACTTTAGCCTATGGTTTACGAATAAAAAACAAAAATTCGTAATAAAATGATGAAGCTAACTCAGTCAAATGCTATTGCTCTGTCTATTCCATTAAATCAAGTAATAAATTGATGGATATAAATGACAAGAATTCTGAGTTAGCTTCTATTTTAATTAAGCTTTAGGTGTAAACATCGAGCTCATTGATTTAACAAGCGGTGATATTTGATTTACCGTCTTTACTAACTGATCGACGGTTTGAAACGTTTTCGAGATATCAAATTTCCCATCTTCTCCTTTAAACGCATTGAGAAGTGCCGGCCCCTGGTAAGGATATTGAGGACCAAAGTTGTTAGGACGTTGATTTCCAGGGATGCCTTGCTGCCAATTATACTGAGTAGGTATATTGTAATTTTGGTTAGGAAACTGGTACATTTCAGGTGAATAAAAACCGCCATGAAACGGATTTGGATTTGTGTTTTGATAAGGACTAGGATATACGTTTGATTGTTGTTGAAAATACGGATACCCTTGCATACGAAACGGTGACTCGTTATAGAAATTCATTTTAACCCCTCCCCTTACATATAACATTATTCAATATCAATGATATGACGACGATTAGGAACTTTTATCGTTAATAACCCGTTTTGATATTTGGCTTTAACATCTTTTTGAGTTACAGGAAATGGTAATGGGATGACGCGCTCTCTTACTTGTGTAGAGTATTGTTGTGAAACATACTTGTTAACATCGTTTTTCTCTTCAACGAACTCTTCTTGTTTTACACCAATCTTCACATGACTTTGATAGACATCCAAGATGATTTGTTCTTTTTTTACACCAGGTAATTGTGCTTCAATTACAAAGTCAGAGTCGGTTTCATATGTTTGAACTGGAATTTGTGAGTAAAACATTCCATTATTGTGAAGGTTTTGAAAAGCGTCATGAAAGAATGAGTCGATTGACTTTAAAAAATCATTATAAGACTTTTTAATAACTTCAGGTAAATGAGGGTCTTTTTTCTTATCACTCATACAGATCACTCCCATTAATTCTCGTATCTGCTTTACTATATGAATGAAAGTTTGTTTCTGTTAGTGATATTCGCCTAAAGGACAAATACCTATTAAAAAAAGGAGTGAAAATATGAAAATATTTGATGCCCATTGTGATGCGCTATTAAAGTTATGGGAAAAGGAAGAGCGTAACTTTACGAATTCTACCGAAATTGATGCGAATTATGAACGATTAGTAAGCGGTGGAGTAAAGGTTCAGTGCTTTGCATTGTTTGCCGAGCCAGATTTAACGATAGAAGAAAAGTATCAATCGATTTTAAAACAAATCGAATTATTTCAAACTGATGTCATTAAAAAGCACCATAACGTAAAGCATATTAAAGACTGGCAAGATATTTTGAAATTAAATGATGGAGAAATTGGAGCGATCCTTA
Source organism: Alkalihalobacterium elongatum (assembly GCF_019024285.1). Lineage (GTDB taxonomy): Bacteria > Bacillota > Bacilli > Bacillales > Bacillaceae_F > Alkalihalobacterium > Alkalihalobacterium elongatum. The sequence goes on along the minus strand of NZ_WMKZ01000001.1, from coordinate 515,270 downwards.
CTCTTGAGGGGGTTGACTGTATCGGTGATAATTTAACGAAACTGAAAATCTTCTATCAACTCGGAGTTAAATCAGTTGGCCTTACATGGAATCAAGCCAATTTATGTGCTGATGGAGTTGGTGAACCACGTGGTGCGGGTCTTACTTTACTAGGAAAAGAGCTTGTTTTATTGAACAATGAGAATAAGGTTTGGACGGATGTTGCTCATTTGAGTGAAAAAGGTTTTTGGGAAGTTTTGGATATTGCTGATTACCCAGTAGCTACGCATTGCAATGCTCGTGCTCTATGTGACCATCGACGTAATTTGACGGACGAGCAAATATTAGCATTGGTAAAAAGTGGTGGTTGGGTTGGGCTCGTTTGGCATCCTATTTTTCTAACGGGTACGGAGCACGCTTCAATTACAGATTGTGTAAGGCATATCGATCATTTATGTTCACTTGGTGTTAAAGATCATATCTTATTCGGTTCTGATTTTGATGGGATTTCTGTTTTTGTTAAAGGATTAGAAGATGCAAGTAAATATCCATTTTTTATTGAAGAGCTTTTGAAACATTTTTCAGAAGATGATGTTCGGCGCTTTGCGTACGGCAACTTTGAAAATTATATTAATCGCCTAGTATAAACTTGGCAATTAATGCTTTTATTTATATACTTGAATTAATAAGGAAAAGAGGTGAAGAACATGTTTATTACTGATAAAGCAAAAGCTCTTATTCTTGCAGCAATGGAGGAAAACAATTCTTCATCAATCCGTGTCGTTTTTGCAGGCATGGGTTGAGGTGGTCCAAAATTAGGACTGGCTCTGGATGAGCCAGAAGAGAGCGATAAGGTTGAAACCATTAATGGACTTACAGTAGCAATTGAGGACCATGTGATTCCGTATGTGGAAAACATAACACTAGATTGCGTTACTAATGAATTTGGAAAAGAAGCATTAACCATTATTGGAAACAGTGATTGCTGTTAGTGATGGGGAATTTAGTCGTATGTAAGGGGCGCTAGGATCTTATTTGAATCCTAGCGTTTTCTTTTATAATTTTGTGTAAGTTTGATATCCGAAGATTTAAACGAAAGTCTCTAGATCAACACAGCAATACAGGGATATATCTCTGTTATTAAAAATAGGCCCCTTTTGAGGTTGGAAAAACTACGCTAGAATGGAATAGTAAGCAAACTAATATTACATTTAGAGAGAGTATAAAAAGTATTATTATCTCGTATCATGCCTGGAGGAGATAAGATGTGTGACGTCGTTTATTTAGATGGTGTTGAATTGAAAAAGTGGGAAAAATCAATTGTAAGTAATATTAACTGGGAAGTAAAAAAAGGTGAACATTGGATACTACTTGGATTAAATGGGTCAGGGAAGACATCACTCTTAAAGATGATTACAGGGTATGAGTGGCCATCCAAGGGTGTAGTTACTGTACTTGGAAATAAATATGGAAGTTGTAACCTACAAAAGGTTCGTACTAAAATAGGTTGGGTTAGTAATGCATTAGACGACCGATACCAAGCAAGAACAAATGATACTGTGCTTGAAGTTATATTAACTGGAAAATTAGCATCGATTGGTTTATATGAAGAAGTAACTTCAGAAGAAATTGAACGAGCAGAGCTAATTGCCCAACAGTTTAACATAGGTCATTTAATAAATGAGCCCATTGGAAGATTGTCTCAAGGTGAAAAACGGAAGACCTTTCTTGCTCGTGCCTGGATGGGAAATCCACAATTACTAATATTAGATGAGCCTTGTAACGGCTTAGATGTGTACTCAAGAGAAAATCTATTGGATACGATTGAAGCGTTAACGAGGGTTGAAGATGGTCCAACAATTATATATGTTACCCATCATATTGAAGAAATGGTTCAAGGAATAACCAATGCGGTCTTATTAAAAGATGGAAAAATTGTCGCTCAAGGGAAAAAAGAAGAGGTTATTTCAGCTGCTCATTTAGAAGCGACATTTAATGTACCATTGAAGTTAACATGGGAAAACGATAGGGCTTGGATAGCTATAAATAAAAGATAGACAATCTTTTTATAATGGATATTTTGAATAATAGTTAATTGTTTAGAAAGAGAGATAGGTGCAAATTTTATGGGGACTTTTACAATCGTTTTAGGGGGCGTTGGGTTATTCCTACTAGGAATGACTTTGATGACAGATGGCTTAAAAGCGTTAGCTGGTGACGCTCTAAAGCAACTTTTAAGTAAGTTTACAGGTGGAACATTCTCATCTGTTTTGTCTGGAGCAACAATTACTGCACTCATTCAATCGTCGAGTGCTACTACATTTATGACCATTGGTTTTGTTAGTGCAGGCCTGTTAACATTTACACAGTCAGTTGGTGTCATTATCGGAGCGAATGTTGGTAGTACAAGTACAGGATGGCTCGTTTCCGTCATTGGATTTAAAGTTAATATGTCAACGCTTGCCCTGCCTTTAATTGGAATTGGAGTATTCTTAAAACTTTTCTCAAAAGGAAAATTAACACCACATGGTATGGCGCTCGCAGGCTTTGGAATTTTATTTTTAGGAATTGATATATTGCAACAAGGTATGTCAGGCATTGGAGACATGTTTAATCTTAGCGCTATTTCAGGCGATACATTTCTTCATTTGCTGTTATTAATCGTTATTGGAATTGCGATGACGGTTATTATGCAATCTTCAAGTGCTGCTGTTGTAACAACATTGACTGCACTATTTGCAGGGGCAATCTCATTTGATCAAGCAGCTGTTTTAGTCATTGGACAAAATGTCGGAACGACTGTGAAAGCAATAATCGCAGCGATTGGTAGCTCTACACCTGCAAAACGTACTGCTGTTGCTCATATTTTATTTAATTTATTAACAGGTGTCATTGCATTACTCGCCTTACCTTTATTTATTTCCGCAGTGTTTTTTATTAGTGATTTATTGAACATTACAGATCAAAGTGTCTCACTCGCTATTTTTCATACGTTATTTAATGTAGTAGGAGTACTTTTGATCGTCCCATTTATGCCACTGTTTATTAAGCTGGTCATTAAAATTGTCCCTGAAAAAGGGGAGCATTTAACAAAACATTTAGATCAAAGTGTTGCGACAGTTGGGCCTGTAGCGATTGAAGCTGTAAGGAGAACACTACTAAAGATTATGGGGTTAATTTCTAGTTCATTTGTTATAGTGCTAAAAGGAGAAAAGCCGCTTATTTATTTAAAGAATAAGCTGGAAGATGCAGACAATGCATTAATTGAAATACGAGGTTTTTTAACTAAAGTCCATTCAGAGTCGGGGGGGCACTCTGACCGCGAATACAACCATCATGTTTCTATGATTCATGCTATCGATCATATTGATAGGCTTATAAGAGCACTAAATGAAATAGAATCAATTGAAAAAATAAAATCAGATCCAAACATTGCTGTTTTACTCATGAAATTAGTGAAGGTGTTTGAACAGGTTGGTTCAAGTATTGAAAATAAACAGCTTGAAAACCTTGTTAGTGAAGTAGAAACAAATTCTAAAGAAATTGCGGAAATTCGCAAACAGGACCGGAAAAATATTATTAAAACCACAGCTAAAAGTCAACTGGATGTAAATGTAGCTATTCAAAAAGTACATTCTATTCATTGGGTTGATCGAGTCGCCTTCCATCTATGGCGCACGATGTATCATTTAGAAGATAAGGAAATTCCAGATGTAACTGAGAGCAATGTAGAAAATGCCCCTGAATAATCTATTTTTTGTTGTACTAGTCTCCTATTTAACTTATCATATGTGTATACAGAAGAAGTAGTAAAATGGGAGGACTTCCATGAAAAATGACAGAATATTACTAGAAACAGGTACTAATGAACTAGAGATCGTGATGTTTAATATAGGGGCAGGCATATTTGGAATTAATGTATTAAAAGTGCGTGAAATAATTAACCCGCTTCCTATTACGGCGACACCCAATGCCCATCCGTATGTAGAAGGTGTTATTCGTTTGCGGCAAGAGGTTATACCAGTAGTTGATTTATCAAAAGTACTAAATTTTCCCCCTTCGGAACATCCAGAGCAGGATAAATTTATTATTTCGGAATTAAATCAAATAAAAGTTGCTTTCCATGTTCATAGTGTATCGAGAATCCACCGCATTTCATGGCAGCAAATAGAAAAACCGAGTCAGCTCTCCCAAGGAGAACAAGCGCAAACAATTGGGATTGTTAAGATGGACGAGGGAATGGCGTTATTACTGGATTTTGAAAAGATTGTTGTAGATATTAGTCCTGAATCGGGTGTGAATGTTGAAAGTTTAAAAGTACTAGGTCCTAGGCAGAGATCGACCAAAAAAATAGTAGTGGCTGAAGATTCTAAGATACTTAGAAAATTATTAAGTGATACTTTATCAGAAGCTGGATATGACAATGTACTCTTTTTTGAAAATGGAAGAGTAGCTTGGGAGTATCTAGAAGGCCTTGCAATTGATCTAAATCAAAATCCACTAGAAGAAGTAAACCTGTTAATAACCGATCTAGAAATGCCTCAAATGGACGGGCACCATCTGACGTTAAAAGTAAAGGAACACCCAAGGCTAGTAGATTTACCTGTCGTAATTTTTTCTTCTCTAATTACAGAGGACCTGTTCCATAAAGGGGAAAAAGTCGGGGCTAGTGCCCAAGTGAGTAAACCTGAAATTGTTAAACTTGTACAGCTTATTGACCAACTAATTTTATAGCATTCAATAAACGGAGGTTCTTCTTTATGGAGCCTCCGTTTGTTTGAGATTTGAGTTTATTTTTTCATCAACTAGTATGCTTACTTTTCCATTTGGCTCTAAAAAGCCATCCTTCACTTTTTCAACAGTCTCAATTCCTTTAATTCTTAATTCTTGATCTAAGTTATTCGTTGTCATTCTTGCTTTTTTTAGTCCGTTCATTAAAACTTTTCCGTTACGGATTATGTGTATCGGGCGTCCCATAATCAGTTCCTCAAAGCGCTTAGATTTTAATGAGAGGAAGCTAAATATAACTTGTGCTGCTACAAAACCACTGATCGCAACGATGGACATTAGTGGATGAATAGAAGGGTCAACAAGTGGTGCACCCATTAAAGAACCTATGGCAATTACTACGACTAAATCAAAGTCTGTCATTTCTCCAACGGCTTGACTTCCCATTAGGCGAAATGCAGTAATTCCTACAGAGAACATTAGAAGTGTTTTAAGAAAGATTAAAATATATATCATGGGTAGGTTCTCCTATTATAAAGTTTTGAATTTATTGTTTGAAAAAAATGTAAATTTATACTTATAGTAAGATGCTATTTCCAAGAAAAGGGCCTAGTAAGAAAGAAGACAATCATAGGCGATGAACCAATTTCCCTTAAAAGACATATCATTTATTATACTTCTATATTTCAAGGGGAAATGGTTATGGCAAAAAAGTCTTCTAATAAGAAAGTACTTCTACCACAGGTAAACAAACATGAGTTTAATATGAAAGTTGTAACTTCTGATGTGTGTTTTGCTTGTAAAACTAAATGTAATCGTGGCATTGCCTACATGGAAAAAATGTCGCAGCCAGGAGCAATTGGAAAAGGAGTACCTTGTATCCTAACAAAAGGTAAGGGGTATAAGTAACTAGGTATAAGAGCTGTCTCATTAGTATGTACATACTCACTTATAAACAGGGGGTTAACTATACTTTAGAGAGGCTCTTTTTCTTTGGCATTGAAAATGTGTATGATGAATAAACTGTAGTAATATATCTGTTTTATTGGTCGCAACAGCCACTCGAACATAGAAAGTCATATAGGAGGAAAGCGATGGAGAAACGATATTTAATTAAGCCGTTTCTTACAAAAAATTATCCCATTATTGATTACGGTAAAGGGATTTTTTTATATGACAAGGATGGAAATGAATTTCTGGATGGTTCTTCTGGAGCAGTAACAGCTAATATTGGCCATGGTAACGAAGATATTATAGATGCGATGCACGCTCAAAGTAAGAAGATATCATTCGTTTACCGTTCACAGTTTACGAACGAACCAGCTGAAAAACTGGCAAAGGTATTAAGTGATTTAGCACCAGGCTCGCTCAATTGGTCCTTCTTTGTAAATAGTGGTACAGAAGCGATTGAAACGGCAATGAAAGTAGCACTTCAACATTGGCAAGAAAAGCAAAAGCCCGAAAAGCAAGTATTTATCTCGAGAAGATTAAGCTATCATGGTATAACAATCGGTGCTTTATCATTATCTGGTTTTATTACACGGCGAGAACGATTCGAACCACTACTTGAAAACTATCCTTCCTTATCACCTCCTTATTGTTATCGCTGTCCATTCCACTCTACTTATCCAAAATGCCACTTACAATGTGCCGAAGAATTAGAAGATATTATTGAAAGAATTGGGGCTAAGTATATCGCGGCTTTTGTAGCAGAACCGATTATTGGTGCAGCAGGTGGTGCGATATCACCTCCCAATGGGTATTATCAAAAAGTAAAAGAAATATGTAATCGATATAACATTTTATTTATCGCTGATGAAGTTATGACAGGGATGGGTAGAACGGGGAAGATGTTTGCAATCGAGCATTGGGGCATAATCCCAGATATAATGGCAATCGGAAAAGGCTTAAGTGGAGGCTATGCACCTATAGCGGCAACTCTTATTTCCGATGAAGTAATGGAACCTATTGAAAAAGGTTCGAATGTCATTATGAGTGGTCATACATTTAGTGCAAATCCTCAATCCTGTGCAACAGCATTAGCTGTAGTACATTACACCTTGAAAAACAAAATTATTGAAGAAGTTAAAGCAAAAGGTGAATTGTTAATGAAAAAACTGGCCCCGTTAAATAAACGCTTTTCATTTATCGGTGATGTTCGAGGGAAAGGGCTGCTCATCGGTGTTGAATTTGTAGAAAATATTCGATTGAAGAAACCGTACCCGAGAACTTGGAATGTAACCCAACTAGTAATTGATCATGCATATGAAGTGGGGTTATTGTTGTATCCAGCAGCTTCAGGACAAAACGGGCTAGACAACAATGGAATATTAATTGCACCTCCTTTAACGATTACTGAAAAAGAGATTGATCTACTAGTAGAGCGCTTTGCGAAGGCGTTAATATCAACAGAGCAAAGTTTAACCCAATTAGAAAGGAGTTAAACGAATGTCACATCAGAAAGTACAGTCAAAAGAACAAATACTTAATTATGTAAAAAGTTCAAGTACGATTATGATTGGTGGCTTTGGTGGAGTAGGTAGTCCGCCAACAACGATTGATACACTTCTTCAAAGCGAGGTCAACTCATTAACAGTCATTAGTAATGATGCTGGTTTCCCTGATATTGGAATTGGTAGGTTAGTTTGTCAGAAAAAAGTGAAAAAAATGATTACAACTCATATCGGTTCTAATCCAGTTGCGGGACAGTTAATGAATGATAAAGAGCTAGAAATTGAATTTGTTCCTCAAGGTACTTTTGCAGAGCGCGTCCGAGCGGGTGGAGTAGGTCTTAGTGGGATCCTTGTTGATAAGGGACTTCAGTCACTTAATAGATCTAGTGAACATACGGTAAAAATCGATAACAAACTCTACTACATTGAAAGACCGCTTACGGCAGATGTAGCTTTGATTTATGCTAAGAAAGCAGATACATTTGGTAATCTTATTTATGATAAAACGGCAAGAAATATGAATCCACTCATGGCAATGGCGGGTGATTTAACAATTGTTGAAGTTGATGAAATTGTTCCAGCAGGTTCTCTGGACCCAGAACTGATTGTCACACCTAGTGTATTTATAGATGTCATCATAGAGAGTGAAGGGGTGAACTGGAAATGGGCTTGGGAGTAGAGGACCGTATCCGAATGGCTAAGCGTGCAGCTAAGGAAATTGCTCCTGGAATGTGTGTAAATTTAGGAATTGGGATTCCTACTCTCGTTGCCAACTATATACCCGATGATTGGAATGTAATGTTTCATGCAGAGAATGGAATTGTAGGTGCAGGACCCAAGCCAGTTCCAGGACAGGAAGATGAAAACTTATGTAATGCAGGAGGATACCCGATTACATTGCGAAGTGGTGGGGTATATTTTGATAGTGCCACAGCATTTGCAATTGTTCGGAAGCAATTACTTGATATGACGATTTTAGGTGGATTAGAGGTTAGTGAGCAAGGAGATTTAGCGAATTGGATTGTTCCAGGCAAACGGGTGCCAGGTATGGGCGGTGCCATGGATTTAGCAGTAAAGAACAAAAAGCTCGTGGTGCTCATGAGTCACACCGATAAAAAAGGAAATCCGAAGATTGTAACCGAATGCAAGCTTCCACTAACAGCAGCACGTTGTGTTCACTTAATTATTACTGAAATGGCAGTCATAGAAGTGAATGAAGGAGGGTTAACTCTAAAGGAAACGATGGGGAATTTCTCTTTAGATGAAATAAAGGCAAGCACAGGATGTCAATTAACTATACCACCTGATTTCGGAAACTTTCATTAGCTTCAGGAGGGGTCATATGATAAATAAAGATTATCAAACGCAAATCAATTCATGGATCAAAGAAAATAAAGTTGTTGGTATTGAACTTTTACAGAAGCTAGTTCGAAATCGTAGTATACAAACGAAAGAATATGATGCACAGCAAGTCCTTATAAGCCATTTAAAAAAGCTAAATTTAGAAATTGATGAATGGGAAGTGGGCGGAGATATTTTTACCCATCCGTATTTCTGCTCAACGAGGAAAAATTTCTTGAAGAGTCCTAATGTAGTTGCAGTTAAAAGAGGGAGCGGAAATGGTAAATCAATCATCTTAAATGGACATATTGACGTGGTTCCAGAAGGAGACTTAACGCAATGGACGGATGATCCATACAGTGGCAAAATAGAAGGTGGCAAAATGTATGGACGTGGAACAACAGATATGAAGGGTGGAACCGTTTCACTTCTATTAGCCATTCAAGCATTAAAGGAATTAGGAATTGAACTTAACGGAGATGTGATCTTTCAAAGTGTAATAGAAGAAGAAAGTGGTGGGGCTGGTACACTAGGTACATTATTACGTGGATATAAAGCTGACGCAGCCATTATACCAGAACCAACCAATATGAAAATTTTTCCGCGGCAACAAGGTTCCATGTGGTTCCGCTTGACTATCAAAGGGCGTTCTGCCCACGGTGGTACTCGTTATGAGGGCGTTAGTGCAATTGAAAAATCAATTACGGTAATTCAAGAACTTCAGAAATTAGAAAAAGTGCGTAATGCTAGAATAGTAGATCCACTATATCAAAATACACCTATTCCTATTCCAATTAACCTTGGCATTATTAAAGGTGGGGATTGGCCTTCTTCTGTAGCTGATGAAGTTACTATTGAAGGTAGAATTGGAGTAGCTCCAGATGAAGAAATGAATCATGCACAAGAAGAATTAGAACAAAGCTTAAAAAACCTTGAAGAAATAGACCCATGGTTTAAAAAACAGCCAGTTGGACTTGATTGGTTCGGCGCAAGATGGGTGCCTGGCACCATCAATGAGGAGCATCCGTTAATGGGAATATTGCATTCAAAGTTTCAACAAGTGAAACAAACTGAGCCGATGATAGAAGCCTCACCTTGGGGAACAGATGGTGGTTTACTAGAAAAATTAGGAGGAATTCCAGTAATCGTATTCGGTCCAGGAACAACAGAAATTGCTCATTTTCCTAATGAATATATAGAGCTTGAAAAAATATTTGAAGTAGCTGAAATCATTGCACTCACGTTAATTGATTGGTGTGGAGTTAGTAGTTAAAAAGTTAAAAGTAACCGTTGCAAGAGACGGTGGTTCGTAGGTGATTAAATGAAAAATTTAATAGAAGTAGACTCGTATAATGATAGAATTGTTGCTTATTTTCCCACACTAAATGAGGGTGAGATCGTTGAGCTAGAACAGCTGCACCAACAGCATCAACCCTCTAAAACCATATTATATGTAGCAAAAGAATATGTTGGATATTTCGTTAAACTGGGATATGAACAAGAAGGACATATTCCAGAGTTCTTTTACGGGTTTGATAGTTATGTCCTTAGTAAGTTTCGAGGAGTAAACAGAAAAATACCAAAGCAAATGGAAGAGCAGCTTAAAATCATGAATACAGTTCAACAAACCCCTAGCAAAACGTCACTTTCATCTTTAGGCGACCAATATATTTTACAATTAGCCAGTCATAAGGATGTAAAAGGACTCGTTGAATTGTATAAAAAGGTGTTCCAAAAATACCCAACGAAGATATTTGATGAGAATTATGTAAGTAAGATAATGTCAGATAATTATTTTTTTGTTGTGATTAAAGATCAGGATAAGATTGTTAGTGCAGCGTCTGCCATGATTAATGAATATAAAAGTGCTGAAATCACTGATTGTGCGACTGATCCAAGTTATCGTGGAAAACAGTTTTTATTACACATCATTCCGAAATTAGAGCAAGAGTTACTAAAAAAAGGCATCTATTGTGCTTATTCACTAACTAGAGCATTGTCACCAGGGATGAATATAACAATTAAGCGCTTAGGTTATGAATATGGCGGTAAACTAATAAATAATTGTATCATCAGTAGTGGGTTTGAAGATATGTGTATTTGGTCAAAGCAGCTGAATAAAAGTAAGGCTGACTCTGATACCTAGAGTCAGCCTTTTGTATTTACATTCTAAAATAATTTTTCTTCAGCGTTCGTGGTTTGCTCATAAGTGCATCATAACCTATTGAATTAGGGAGATCTTGAGTATGAATAAGAAATAGATGGTCTTCGATTTCTTCTACTAGTGCTTCTTCAATATAATTCATTCCACAAGATTGACAATGGATCGATGGAATATTGTGAATTTGAATAGCTTTTAATCCATCTGGCAGCTCCCAATAGGCTTCTTTTGTAGTTTGTGTTGTATCGTTTGATTGACACCATTCACATTGCATCATACGTTATTTCTCCTCCTTTTTTTGTTCACTGTTATCCTCACGATGTTGTAGTTTTTTTTGTTCAGCTAACCACTTTTTCTCTTTCATTTGATCTCGTTTTTGGCGGCGATCTTTTAAAGTTTGGTGACTATCATCACTTTCATAATTTTTACGTCGATTAATCCGTTGCAATCCTTCGGGTATTAGCGTCGTTTGTTCGTCTTTCATTAGTGCATGTATTCCAACAGAACGCTCATTACCAGTTATTCCATAATGTTCGGCAAAATAATCATCTGCTTTTCCTGGATTGTAATTTTCAGGTTCTGGATATGTGGTTATAACCCCTTCAAAGTTGCGAAGGACAACTTTACTAGCAGATTGAGAGATTAAATAATTAGGCTGTAAAGAAATTTTTCCACCACCGCCAGGAGCATCTACAACGAAGGTTGGTACAGAATATCCGCTCGTATGGCCCCGTAAAGCTTCGATAATTTCTAGCCCTTTTGAAACAGGGGCACGAAAATGACCAATTCCTTCAGATAAATCACATTGGTAAATATAATATGGACGAACTCTAATTTTTACTAGGTCATGCATTAGCTTTTTCATAATGTGGGCACTATCATTAATCCCTGATAAGATAACCGCTTGGTTTCCGACAGGTACCCCCGCATTAACAAGCATTTCACAAGCACGTTTCGACTCTTCAGTAATTTCAAAAGAGGTATTAAAGTGAGTATTTAACCAAACAGGATGGTACTTTTTTAAAATATTACATAGATTTTCTGTAATACGTTGCGGAAAAACGACAGGTGCACGTGTACCAATTCGAATAATTTCAACATGTGGAATTGCCCTTAAATTTTTTAGGATATACTCTAAAATTTGGTCATTAACGAGTAGACCATCTCCTCCTGAAATAAGCACGTCACGAACTTGCGGGGTATTACGGATATATTCAATCGCACCATCTAATTGCTTTTTAGGTACACCCATTCCTATTTGACCTGAAAACCGACGGCGAGTACAGTAACGGCAATACATTGAACATTGATTGGTAACGAGAAATAAAACTCGATCTGGATACCTATGTGTTAACCCTGGTACAGGTGAGTCTTCGTCCTCAGAAAGAGGATCTTCCAGGTCATACTTTGCTTTTTCGATTTCTTTTGAAATCGGTACTGATTGCATACGAATTGGGCATCTTGGATCATCTGGATTCATGAGAGAGGCATAGTACGGTGTAATATTTAAGGGTATAGTTTTAGTTGAAATCTTAACACCTTCTTCTTCTTCAGGAGTTAAGTTAACCAATTGCTTTAAATCATCGAGTGTCCGGATTGTATGGGTTAACTGCCATAACCAATCATTCCACTCGTCGTCACTGACATCTTTCCAAAGTTCTATATCTTTCCAATGCTTTTTCGGTTTATATAAATCAAAATTCATGATCATCCCTCCTTGATTCTTACATTAACTATTGCAATTTTTATGCCAAATAATAAAGTGCATGAAGATGCGAAAGGATGGGGGAAGAATAGGATGTAATGCCAAAAAACTGTCACTTAGAAAGTTGATATTTTTTCATTTTATATTGAAGCGTTTGTCTAGGAATGTTCAATGATTTGGCTGTCTGTAGGATATTTCTGTTATATTTATGGAGTGTAATTTCAATTAAGTTCTTTTCAAATTTTTCAACTTCGTTACGAAAGGAGATCGGTTCGCTTTTGTCAAGATGAGAGGTATGAAGATGAAGTGGGAGGTGATCTTTGGTAATTGTATTTCCATCTACAATATTCATCGCAGATTCAATCGCATGCTCAAGTTCACGGACATTTCCTGGCCAGTTGTATTGCTCGAAAAAGGAGCGTACACTATGGTCAATGGAGAAAACGTTCTTATGAAATTTCTCGTTGTACTTAATAAGAAAGTGATTAGAAAGTATATTAATATCTTCCTTTCTTTCGCGCAAAGGAGGAATATTTAGTGTAACGACACTAATACGGTAAAATAAGTCTTGGCGTAATTTTTCCTTCTTAATGCATTGTGTTGGTAGCTCATTCATTGCAGTAATAATTCGTACATTACATTGTATTCCTTTTGTTCCACCAACCCTTCGAACGATTCCATCTTCAATAACACGTAGCAATTTTGCTTGTAAATCAATGGGCATAGAGTTTATCTCATCAAGGAATAACGTGCCATTATGAGCGAGTTCAAACAATCCTGGCCTTTCTGTTGCACCAGTAAAACTTCCTTTTGAAGTTCCAAATAAAATACTTTCAAGCAGACTAGCTGGAATTGCTGCGCAGTTTTGAGCAATAAAAGGACCGTGTTGTCTCAAAGAAGCGTTGTGGATCGATTGGACAAATAGCTCTTTTCCAGTACCTGTTTCACCGTAAATTAAAATAGGTGAAGTAGTCTTAGATACTTTGACTGCTGTCTGTTTTAATCGTTTTAAAGGTTCATTTTGCGTTATAATATCTTCGAAATGAAACATTGCACTAGTCGCAGAATTTTGCCTTTTTATCGAGGTGTCATTTTTATTAACCCTTTCTTGGAGCTCAACTAGTCTTTCGGATAGCTTTTTGATTTCAGAAAGGTTTTTTGAAATTTCAACAGCACCAACCATTTTATGATCTTGATAGATCGGTATCGTTGTATTAACGGTATCAATTATGACACCACGAACATTAGTAAACTGTTGTTTTTGATAATAGATCGGTGAACCACTTTTAATAACCTGTAACAATGTGCTTGTTGCTTCAGTTAGAGAAGGAAAAACATCAAGTACATGTCTATTAATTACTTCACTTGCGTCAACCCCATCTAATTGGGCAGCAACTTTATTATAATAAATGGTCTTTCCATTTAAATCGACTACGTGAATTCCTTCATCTATCGTATCAAAAACAGCATGAAGTAAGTCAGGTGTTGTTTGAGTACCTCTTGTAGACATTCAACTCCCTCCTTCTAATGCTCAAAAGTTGGCAAAAGAGAGCCAGAAATTTGGCACTCTTTTATTCTAATAAGTATGCTGGACTACAAAAAACATGAAGGAAAAGTTAAATAGCTGTTTTAATATAACAAAGAAAAGCTACCACCATAATTATATTGGTTGTAGCCTTTTCGTATTGTAGTTATCTATAAATTTTTCTCGTTAACTTACGCTTTCAAGGTTGAAGTTGATTAGAATGTTGCTTAATCATGTCATCTCTTTGTTTTGAAGTTATCACTTTAAGCTTGTGCAATAAATGGGCGTACTGAATGACTTTCTTATTTCTTCCCATTTCCATCACCTTTTTCGTAGTGTTTGTTAATGTATATTATTCACTACGGCTAAAAAAGTTTCATTAAGGCAAAAATAAACCAAGCCTATTTTGAATAGTATTATTTTGTGTATCTGTTGGCATAGGAAGAAGCAACGAAGGATTGTGGTTTAATAAAAGGTTTCATTCCATGTTCTTCAATTCGTTTAACCATCTCTTCAACATAAACTTTCGTTTTATTTCTTTCTCCCTGTCCAACATCGATATGACCTTCAATCGTTAAAGAACTCCCTTCTTTAATATGCGGAATAATAATATTAATTAGCTGCCTTTTTCGTTGTGGTGTAAATAATTGAGCAATCTGTTCAGTTAACGTTGTCTCAATTGATATTTTTGAATGTAAACATTCAATTCGAGTTGGGATATCAAATTTTCTTATACAACCCCAAGCACCTTTTCCTTCACGTCGTATGACTATCCCTGTAACAAATCGTGTATGTCTACCGTGTACTTGTGAATCTGTACCTATAATTAACCGATAAGTCGAAGCAGGTTCTTTTTCAATAAAAGAATATATATACTGAAACACTTCTGGGAAGGTCATATGTTTGCGTGAAAGGTTTTGAAAGGATAAGCCCATGCATCCCCCTCCTATTATAAAATATTTTAGTACTAGTTGTGTTAAACTTTATGTTGAGGCAAGCTTTTCCTATTCCTGTTTTTCAAAGTTCAAAACGAGAATGTTTTCAGTGAATGTGTTATAGTGAAAATAACAAAACAGATTAGTACAATGTGACGTTAGGAGTGTTAGGGATTGAATATAGAAGTGACAAAGCCTGCGTACCAGTGGTTTAAAGATGAATTCGATTTAAAAGGAAATGAATCTATGAGAATTTTTGTGCGCTACGGCGGGTGCGGGAATTTTCAGCAAGGTTTTTCATTAGGAATTGCTAAGGAAGAGCCCAGGGATGCAGCGATAGAAGTAAATGTAGAAGGTACGATATTTTATATAGAAAAAGAAGATATGTGGTATTTTGATGATCAAGCAGTAAAAATTAAATATAGTCGTAGTAAAGAGGAAATAGAATTTGTCCATGCATAAAAAAGAGGCCGATTTATAGTTAGTGGCACCCCACAAGTTAGAGTGAAAATAACTTGTGGGGTGCTTTTTCTATTGAATATTTTTTGGACATCTGTAACCAAGAAGAAGAGGAAGCGTCTATATAAATGAATAAGCATTCTGATTAACTCTGAAGTATATAAGGAGAGGTAAAAAAATGGAAAAAGGATCAAGGTTAATATTGACTGCCTTAATTGGTGTACTTTTACTAGGAGGTTGTGGAACAAAAGAGCAAGTAAAGCTTGATGTTGATGGTGAAGTTAAAGGAAATGGTATACAGGAAGAGCAAATCGACAATGACGAGATGGGTAAAATTGAAGAAAGATCAAATGAAAAAACTTTATCTTATTATATTGAGGGTGAGTTATATGAAAAGACCGCTTTATTAACAAAAGGTGACAATCAAGATTTTTCTATGTATCTTTTTAAAGAGTTTGAGCTCGTAGCTGAGGAGCCTAGGAAAGATGCTGTGGTTTCTAAAGAGGATGGAAGCGTCTTTATGAGGATTGAAATGCTACCGAATGATGTGGATATAAACAAAATAGAAACCGAAATACCTATCCGGGCAAAGGGTGTAAGTGTAGATTATTATCATAATGAAACAGCGTTAATGAGTGATTTTCTTGAAGGGGCTGTATGGTATAAGGCATACACAGAAGAATTTGTAGTTAGTGTAATTCTGATTAAGAGTAAAGATCAGCCAATGATTTTAACCATCCATACTCCACGCGAAAAAGAGGCCACCCCTCCGTTTTTAGCGATGGCAGAAACAATTGAGTAGACATTGGTTATAACAAAACCAATTTGAAAAAAGAAAAAGTAACAGCTATGCTGTTACTTTTTCTTTTTCTTTCCTTGCTTTGGTTGGTCGACAAGTTCACTAGAGGTTTCCTCATTAAACATGGATTCTGTAGGCGTTTGATTGTTTGTCAATGCTTTTCCTTCTTGGGGACGGCGTTTTCTCATAACGTGATCTCCTCCTTTAGGCTTTCGCTAGTAGTTTCACCATTACTAATAAAATTACACTTCAAAAACGGTTGTTTTGGTACTGTACAGTGCTGCTTCTTTTATAAAAACAATTTATACAATAAAAAGCTGTTAGAACCATATAATCAAATAAACCTTCCTTAAAACATTTGTTTTACCTTTTGAGTTTCTATGTTTGGATTATTATAAAAACTTTAACGGAATTTTCACGGACAAAGGAGGAACAAAAATGAATTATTATAATCAATTACAAAGTAGAAATTTAGTGGATGTAAACCGGCATCGACTCACGGTTGTTGGGGATGGAGAGGTGACTGCGACACCAGACATTGTTCAAATTACACTGGGTGTTCGAACTGATAGAGAAAATCCAAATGATGCGATCGAAGAAAATGCACGAATAGCAAATCAGATCATTCAAAGCTTAGAAAGTTTAGGTATACCACAAGAAAGAATTGAGACGAAATCCTATAATGTAAGGCCGATTTACGACTTTATTGAAGGTAAAAGTATTCTTAGAGGGTATGAAGTGGAACATTTATTTGATGTTATGGTGACTGACATCAATCAAGTTGGTGAAGCATTGAGTGCAAGTGCAAAGGCAGGTGCAAATATTGTTCAAGGACTACAGTTCAAGATTTCTAATCCACTTGAATATTATTTACAAGCACTGTCAATGGCAGTGCAGAGTAGTTCACGAAAAGCAAATCATATTGCTGGACAAATGGGTATTACTTTAACTCAACCTCCTATTAGCATAACTGAAATAAGAGATGAACCTGTATCAGTATTTCAGCCAGAAGGGATGGTTTTAGCTGC
Organism: Alkalihalobacterium elongatum; assembly: GCF_019024285.1. GTDB lineage: Bacteria > Bacillota > Bacilli > Bacillales > Bacillaceae_F > Alkalihalobacterium > Alkalihalobacterium elongatum. The sequence continues at coordinate 498,157 of NZ_WMKZ01000001.1, read as the reverse complement.
GACTTATGCTACAACTCCTCCGATCACTACGCAAGATGTAGTCATACGTGCTAAAGTGTCGGTAGTTTATTCATACAGTTAATTGTCACATTTTCGCCATAAATAAGCCAAAGATATATGTTACTATATATATAGTAATTATCGTATAAAGATATCTTATAGGGGTGAATACAATGAGCGCAGTAGCATTAATAGCAATTCTTAGTATCGGTGGATTAGCGATGGTAATTAGTATTACAATGTCATTAATGTTTATGAAAATGTCAGATGTAGATGCTAAAGACCCATTTCACACTAATCATTAATTATAAATATTTATAAACAGACTATCGCTTTATTGCGGTAGTTTTTTGTTTGGTTTTTTTCTCAAGAACCTTCTCATAGATTACGGAAACAGCCTTATATTTTTAACTAGAATGTAGTTTCATTTCTTAATAAACTGTAACTTTTATCTATATAAGCGAGCATTCTACTCATAATAATACTGATTTTTTGCATTGAGATTTATTTGGGGGTAGTATATATTCACTGAATGAATTGGAGGTATGATAGATGAGTATACATAACCATCAAAATTTACAATTAGCAACGTTTGCTGGTGGTTGTTTTTGGTGCATGGTGAAGCCTTTTGATGAATTTGAAGGAATTGAAAAAGTTGTTTCGGGCTATATGGGGGGCAACGTAGAAAACCCAACATATGAGCAAATAAAAACAGGAACGACTGGACATTACGAGGTTGTACAAATTACATTTAATCCAGAACTTTTCCCCTATGAAAAGCTTCTTGAAATTTATTGGCAACAAATTGATCCAACAGACCCTGACGGTCAATTCCACGATCGTGGACCACAATATCGTACAGCTATTTTTTTTCATAATCAAACCCAACAAAAAGAAGCTTTAACTTCTAGAGAAAAATTAGAGTCTATAAAAAGGTTTTCAAAACCAATTGTGACTTCAGTTATTGAGGCATCGACGTTTTTTCCAGCGGAAGAATATCATCAACATTATTACAAAAAGAATGCCAAGCATTATAAAGAAGATCGTAAAAAATCAGGCCGGGATGAGTTTATTGAACAACATTGGGACAACGACTAATCCTCATTTTTATGGATGGCACTTTTCTCTAGGATCTTCAGCAATTCTTAACAAATATACTTAACAAAAGGCATTCATTATTTTCAACTTAAAAGCTAATATTTCAAAACAAAAAAACAAATACTACTATTAACAAAAGAGAATCGTGAATAGCGGTTCTTTTTTGTTCGCCAAAACCAACAAATATATAAAATTATGTAAAATTACATAAAAAAATCGCAAAAATATGAACAAAAATATAAAAAACCTGATATAATCTATATTAGGATAGTTTTTTGGATCATTTTTTTCTGGGAGAGGAATGAGGGGATCAAATGCTAAAGAATAAAAAGGATATATTTTTATTTTTCAGAATAATCAGAAATATAGCGATTGGTATTGGCGTCTTTCTCCTCCTATTTGCGATCGTTGTATTTGTTACTGTTGAACAATGGGCAACTAAGGAAGAAGGGAAGTTACCTGTTAAAACAGCAGTAATCTTACATGCTATCAACGAAAATTTAGTCCCTCTTGATATAGAAATACCCAATTTCGCTAGAAGTAGTGGTGGAAGAAGTACAATGGTAAGAGAAAATGTTGAGATCCCAGTAAGGGATGGCTCTACAATACGTGGCAAGGTTTTTCGTCCTAACGGTGAAGGGCCTTATCCAATTATTATGTATTACCACGGTGGTGCGTTCTTGGAAGGTTATGGAAGCATTGAAACTCATGAAAATATTGTTCGTGCATTATCAGGTAGAACACAAAGTATTGTCGTTGCTGTCGGTTATCGTGTTGCACCTAATTATGTGTTTCCTACCGCAATTGAAGACGGCTACGATGCTCTACTGTGGGCGTACGATATGGTCGATCAATGGAATGGTGATGTCAATAAAATAGCTGTTGCTGGAGATAGTGCAGGGGGAAATATTGCTACAGTTATTGCAATGATGTCAAGAGATGAAGGTGGGCCAAAATTAACTGCACAGGTTCTTTATTATCCGTTAACAACGTTCCAAGATGTACCACTACCTTCTCGAAATGTATATGATAGTGGCTACTATTTACTTTCAAGGAGTGTTATGTATTTAGCGAGAGATAAATATACACCAGAGCAGGAAATGTGGTCAAGTCCTTACACATCTCCGCTTGAAGCTGAAAATTTAGCTGGATTACCTCCAACCTTAATCATTACAGCTGAATTTGACCCGCTTCGAGATGAAGGAGAGGCATATGGTAAACGATTACATGAATTTGGTGTTCCCGTAGAAACGATTCGCTACAAAGGTGTAATGCATGGATTTATTTCCTTTTATGAAGTCATGTACCGTGGGAACCACGGGTTGCAAAAGTCTGTTCACTACTTGAAGTCTGCATTTGAAGATGATATTTCACACGAATCTTATACAGTCAAAGTGGTAGATATTCAAGATGGAAAAGAAACATTCCGAGATCAGTTAGAAGCGTATGCAATGGCAGGATTCCTAATTGGGAAACAAGCATTTTCTATGTTACCAACACAATACACGATAATTAGATAGTTCAGGCTTTTTACAGCACTGGATTTTAAAAAGGATGACTCTTTAATGGTTAGCTCTTTTGATCGTATTATTGCTCTATGTAATAGATTTGCAATGATAACGAACTGGTGCTATACCGTTTGATATAGAGTCATTCTTTTTGCTTGCAAAATTATCAAGTGACCTCATTTGATTGATTTGCTTAAATTTGTTTAACTATAGGAAAGTCGCTGTCAATGTGGAGTGTTGATTTTTACTTGGAATTAAATTTACACCTGACTCCAAAAATAACGATTTTCATAGTCAATAGGCAAAGAACGAAGGATGGTGTTAGGATGTTAAAAAGACGCTTGGGAACAAGTGACTTATACGTTTCAGAGGTAGGTCTAGGGTGTATGTCACTATATGCTTCAAATGAAAAAGAAAGTATTGATATTATACATGCAGCGCTAGATAATGGAATGAATTTATTAGATACCGCTGATTTGTATGAGTTTGGACTTAATGAAGAGCTTGTCGGTAAAGCAATAAAAGGGAAAAGAGATCAAGTCATTTTAGCATCTAAAGTAGGAAATCGCTGGGACAAAAATAAAGAGGGATGGAGCTGGGATCCTTCTAAGAAATACATAAAAGCTGCAGTAAAGGATAGTTTGCGACGTCTTCAAACCGACTATATCGATTTATATCAACTACACGGCGGAACCATCGAAGACCCAATTGATGAAACAATTGAAGCATTTGAGGAATTAACTAAAGAAGGTTTTATTCGCTATTATGGCATCTCATCAATACGACCTAATGTAATACGGGAATATTGTAAAAAGTCAAATATAATTAGTGTGATGATGCAATATAGTCTTTTAGATCGCCGTCCAGAAGTTGACGTGTTTGATTTATTAAATGAACATAACATTAGTATCATCGCTAGAGGACCGTTGGCAAAAGGGGTCTTATCTTCAAATTGGCGAAATAAAATTGCTAATGGATACCTAGAATATACAGCTACTGAATTAAAAAGCTTATTACCTAAAATTAATAATATGCTGGAAAGTTATTCGATGACTAGTTTAGCACTTCGATATGTAACGGCATCACACACAGTTGCAACAACGATTCCTGGTGCAAGGACAATGGAGCAATTAGTGGATATTATCCAGGCTTATAATCAATTTGACACCATATCAGAACAGAAATTAGAAGAAGTAAAGGTAATGACAATACTTGAAAATTATAAAGGCCACTTATAGTTAAATTAGTTAAAACTATTTTAATTTTTTGTAAATTATATTGTTCGTAATAGAAAAATAGGTTATTCTATTTATAGAACAGTATTGGGGTGGTAATGTATGGCAACTAAAAGTGTAGAACTTTACCATAAGAGTGGACAGAACTATAAAATAGTTGACATTCCTCTTATAAACGAGAATGTATTTGTCGTTAATTATTATTTACAGTTGCTAATTGATGATATTGAGAAAAGTGCAAGTCCGAAAGCTGCCTATTCTTTTTCGCGTTTCGTAATAAAAAAGAGCGGATTAAAGGAATATAACAAAATTAAATCCTACAGTATTACCAAAACATTACATCAATTAGAGGCCCCAAGTTAATAAACGTTCTATAGCATATTAATCGATCATTACTACAGATTAAAACCTAATTAAAGAGCTATGTCTACTTTTAACAGTAGACGCAGCTCTTATTGTTTTGATAACGCTCAATTAAAACGCCCAATTCCCACTTCTAAATAACGGTTCACGATCACCATCAGCTGTAATTCCATCGATGTTCATATCCGCTGAACCAATCATGAAATCAACGTGTGTAATACTTGTATTTAAACCATTCTTTTGTAACTCTTCTTTGGACATCGTTTTTCCACCTTCTAGGTTAAATGCATACGCACTTCCTAAAGCTAAGTGGTTGGATGCATTTTCATCAAATAATGTATTGTAAAAAATAATGTTTGAGTTTGAAATTGGTGAATCATGTGGTACTAAAGCTACTTCACCTAAATAGGCAGAACCTTCATCTGTTTCAACAAGACGTTTTAATGTTTCATAACCTTCCTCAGCTGTATATTCTACAACTTTTCCATCTTTAAATGTAAGAGTAAAGTTTTGAATAAGCGTTCCACCATAGTTTAATGGTTTCGTACTAGATACCGTTCCATTTACGCCGTCTTTTTTAGCTGCTGTAAACACTTCTTCAGTCGGTAAGTTCGCAACGAAATATACATCTTGTTCGTTGTTACTCCCTGCACCAGCCCATAAGTGTTTTTCAGGAAGCTCGATCGTTAAATCTGTACTAGGAGCTGTATAGTGGAGTTTTTGAAAACGTTTCTTATTTAGGAAGTCAACTTTGCTCGTTAGGTTTTCACAATGCTCTTTCCAAGCTGAAACAGGGTCTTCAAGTTCAACGCGTGTTGCGCTGAAAATCGCATTCCAAAGTTTTTCAACCGCTACTTCTTCAGACTCATTAGGGAATACTTTTTGAGCCCAACCTGGTGCAGATGCGGCGATCACTGTCCAGCTAATTTTGTCAGATTGAACATAAGATCGGAATGTGTCCATCGCTTGGCCTGATGCCTTATTGGCATTGGCAATACGCTCTGGGTTTACACCTTTAAGCAAATCAGGATTGCTAGCGACAATGCTCATAAAAGCAGCGCCATTTTCAGCCATTTCTTCATAGCCTTTCGCTTTCCATAGTGGGAATTCATGAAACGCTTCATCAGGTGCATTTTTATATTTAATAAGTGCAATTTCTTCGTCATTCCACTCCACATGTACATTTTTTGCACCAACTTCGTAAGCTTTCTTCGCTACTAGACGAACAAAATCGACAGCTGCCAGAGGTGCATTGATTACTAGAGTTTGATTTTTTTGAATATTGACACCGACTTTTACTGCTAAATCAGCATATTTTTCAAGTTTTAATTGTAAATTCTCCATTTATTTCCCTCACTTATGTATAATTTCTATTACAAGATTATTTTAACAGGTTCTTATCAATTTGAAAAAAGAAAACAGTTCACTATCAATAAAATTTACGAAAACAGCTAATAAAAAAGAGGGTTCTAGCCCCTCTAATGTATATTAATGAAGTTTACTACTTATATTCATGACATATTATTTTCTTCCATACTGTACAAACATTCTCTCGTCTTCAATAAGACCACATGCTCCGCACTGAATTTTTATTGAGGGTCCACGATAAGGCAGATGAAAAGGATCCAGTTGTTCATTAGAATATTCTTCAATAACCTCACCTGTTTGTGGATTTAGTTTTACAGCTTGAGCAATTTGTTCAATACGGTTAAACCGCGATCGGTTTGTTTTACAATTAGGACACAAATATGGTTCCGCCATAAGTCACACCTCCTAATAAAAGTATTTCCATTTTATTTCATGAATACTCTCTCTAGAGAAAGAAGGGAAAACGATGAATGTAAGATTAGCTCTCAAATAAAAGATATTGAAGTAATTGCCGATATTCATGTTGCAAGCTGGAAGACAACCTATAAAGGAATTGTACCTAAAGATTATTTGGCTTCATTAAAAGTGGAAGATCGACAGAAAATGTGGACACGAGTTCTTTCTACTGATAGTCACCCCACAACTGTTCTTGTTATTGAAGAAGATGATAAAATCTTTGGGTTTGCTGCAGTTGGGAAAGAACGAACAGGAAAATTTAAGGATATTGATGGTGAGCTGTACGCTATCTATTTATACGAAAATTCGCAAAGAAAAGGTGGGGGAAAACAGTTGGTTGGAATGGCTGCAGAAGTTTTAAAGGAAAAAGGATTTTAAGGACTATTAGTTTGGGTGCTCGATGCTAATACAGCCAAACGTTTTTACAAAGAAGCGTAAAATGGAGTCTATTTAAATAGTGAAGAAATTGAAATTGGTGGCCAATCGTTTAAAGAGGTTGCATACGGTTGGGAAAATTTAGATCAGTTAATTTTTAAATAAGAGAAAACCAATGGCACACCTTACTAAAAAAATGTAAGCGTTTCCATTGACCGATTGATACTTTCATAGAATAATATAAGGGGAGAGGAAAGGAAATAATCGTAGAAGGGTGATTGTTTTGAAAAACTACAGATTAGAAACAGAGGTCATTCACAAAGGTTATGATAGTCAATCATATCAAGGGAGTTTAACCCCCCCGCTTTTTCAATCTTCAACATTTACGATGAGATCTGCAGAGCAAGGAGAAAGACGATTTGCAGGCGAAGAAGAAGGTTATATTTACTCTAGATTAGGTAACCCGACTGTAACAGTATTAGAAGAGCGTATTGCCGAATTAGAAGGAGGAGAAGCAGGGCTGGCTTTTAGCTCAGGTATGGCTGCTGTTTCCGCGACATTATTTGGTCTTATTCGTTCAGGAGACCATATTCTTGTTTCTGAAGGAGTTTACGGGTGTACCTATGGATTATTAGAATTGTTAAAAGACCGATTTAATGTCGATTATGATTTAATTGCTATGGATGAAGAGGCACATATTCGTTCATTTATTCGGCCAGAAACAAAGGTCATCTATATTGAAACACCAATTAATCCAACGATGAAACTAGTTGACCTTAAGCTAGTTTGTAAGCTTGGTAAAGAAGTTGGGGCAAAAGTTGTTGTAGATAATACATTTGCAACACCTTATTTACAACAACCGATTTCATTTGGTGCTGATGTTGTTGTTCATAGTGCCACGAAATACATTAGTGGGCATGGTGATGTTGTTGCTGGACTTATGGTAGGAAGCCGAGAATTTGTAAATGAAGTCCGTATGACTACGCAAAAGGATATTGGCGGTATCATTAGTCCATTTGATGCATGGTTATTAATCCGGGGCCTAAAAACACTTCCAGTTCGTATGGATCGTCATTGTTCAAATGCAGAGAAATTAGCAGAAAAAATGAAAGCGCATACAAAAATAAAGAAGATTATCTTTCCAGGAGACGACCATTTTCCTCAATCGAGTATTGTAGCATCTCAGATGAAGCAAGCAGGAGGAATGATTAGCTTCCTGATCGACGGTGGAAAGGAAACTGCTCAACGATTTATGAATGAATTAAATTTAATTAAAATTGCGGTTAGCTTAGGAGATGCAGAAACGCTTATTCAACATCCTGCAACGATGACACATTCTGTAGTTCCTGAAGACAAACGACAAACGATGGGGATTGGACCGGAGTTACTTCGTTTATCAGTTGGATTAGAGGCATGGGAAGATATTTGGGCAGATATTGAGCAGGCATTAGAGAAAATATAAAAATGTTCTTAGCTTAACGAATTGTTTATAAAAAGGATGACTCAACATAGTGTAAGGGCTTAAAGCCTCACTTATGAGTCATCCTTTAATCTTGTTCTTGCTAAAATTTAATAGTGCTTTCTTATAAAAGTTGTCCAACAAGGAGAGTTTTACTCAGCAATAACTTCATTTACGATTTCCATTACAGAATTTCGTGTTAATTTTTCTTGTCCAGCTTCAATCGCGTCTAATGTACTAAATGCGAGGGCTAGTGGAATTTTACAGAAATAGTAGACAGGTCCTACTGTTAAATCTTTCGTATATTCGTCCCCTAATTCGAGATTTTTGCGAGCATATTCAAACATATCTTTCATATCCCAACCGTTAGGAAAGAAGTCTACATCGTCTCGCGATAAATCTTCATCACGATTCCGGATCATGTTAACGGCTTGAAGCCCGCGCCCGAAGCCGATAGCAAGGTCACGGTCACATTCAGTGCCGTCATACCATCTCCAAAGATCAGACAGCATGACACCCACTAATCCAGCAACATAATATGTATACTCATCTAGATCTTCTTTATTGTCAATTTTAAATGCTTTGTTTACCCACTTTCCCATACCTTCAGCCATCTCTGATGTAGCATTTACCACTGCTTGTGAAGCAGATTCTGGACAAAGAGTGATCCAGTCATTTAATTGTAGTGTAACTTCTGGTAAAGAAGATTTATATGGATCAAATAATGCGTTGAATTCCGTTTTGTTCACTTCATTTTTTAACATAATACTGATTTTATTTAATAAATTAACTTTTATTTCTTTTGAAAGTGAGGGGCTGTCTTCAATTTCGTCAATAGCTCTCATACACAGATAAGCAGACATGACAGCTTCTTCTAACTCATCTGGTAGTTTGCTTATAGGAATAAAGAATGTCCGACTAGTTTCCATTAGAACTCGTTTCGCTCGATCATAGAGCTTCGTGTTTTCGGTCATATAGTGTACCTTCCTTCCGTTGTATGTTCTTAATTAAAATTTTAGACTAATTCTGCTCGAATTACCAGAAACACCGTTTTTTTCTATCTATTTAATTTTGGTTTATCGTTAATATTGTGTGGCGTCCATTTAAAATGTAGTGTGTACTTGCTATTATTATTGGTTTTTTTATAAAAATGGTATGGTACATGCACAATTCTTCATACAATGGGAGCGACTGACAAATTAGAAGGGAGTCGTTACCATGAATCACTATCAAGATCATCAACACGGTCACGCGAGCGCTCCGCAAATGGTTTCTTTAGTTGACCCTTACGTATATCAAACGTTACAAACAATTATCGGCAGAACTGTTGTTGTTCAAACAGCCCAAGGAAATATTCGTGGCGCATTAACTGACGTAAAACCTGATCATGTTGTTGTAGATGTTGCAGGATCGCCATTTTTTATACGAATTCAGAGTATTATTTGGGTATTACCACAGTAAAACCGATAGTTAACTGCTAACTTTATGGTTAGGAGAGAAAGGGGAGACGGTCATTGATAATACGTTTTGATAAGATGTTAATAGACTTACCGAGACCAGAGTATTCTGATCCTAATGGTGCATCAGCTGTTCAAGAGTTACTCGGCGGAAAGTTTGGCGAGATGTCTACATTAAATAATTATATGTACCAATCTTTTAATTTCCGTAATAAAAAGAAGTTTAAACCGTTTTATGATTTAGTTGCAAGTATTACAGCTGAAGAATTTGGCCATGTTCAGCTAGTATCCAATACAATTAATATCATGTTAAATAATACAACATTCCCTGGAGACCCAGATATCGCCCCGATGCAAACAGCGAAAGATTTAAGATTTCATCACCATTTCATAGATACAGCACAAACAGCAAAACCTGCTGATTCACACGGGCGCCCGTGGACAGGAGATAATGTCTTTAATAGTGGCAATTTATTATTAGATTTAATTCATAATTTCTTCTTAGAGTGTGGGGCGAGAACACATAAAATGCGTGTATACGAAATGACTGAAAATCCGACTGCGCGTGAAATGATCGGCTATTTACTTGTACGTGGTGGAGTTCATATTGTTGCATATGCAAAGGCTATTGAAGTGGTTACAGGTGTCGATATGACAAAGATGCTTCCGGTACCTAATTTAAGTAACCGTGCGTTTGAAACAGCGCAGAAATTTGAAGATGAAGGCATTCATACCAAGTTATACACATGGAGTCCAACAGACTTCCGTGATATTAATAAAATTTGGAAAGGAACTCATCCAGAAGATGGAAGGCCATTAGAAGTTGTGATTGGTGCCCCTGAAGGCGCGCCAACTCCTGACTATGAAGAATTACCAGAAGAATTTGCCCCAGGCATTTCGGCTGAAGATTATCAGGAAATAGTCAAACGCTTAATGCGATCTGCTGGATTATAGGCAACGGGTGCCATGCGCACCCGTTTTGTTCATTTTTTTTGCGTTAAGAATTCAATGACTTGATCTAATGGTTGGTCGACCTTGAAATATTTTTCAAAGGGACAGCCTTTTTTATTTAAGCGCTTAATAATCGTATCAATCGTAAAATGAGTAGGCGCTAATTGTTCATTAACTTCCTCCCAAAATAACGGGGTAGCCACGGTAGCTTCTTTACGTCCTCTTGCAGAATAAGGAGCAATAATCGTTTTTCCTTCCGCATGCTGTATATAATCCACATAAAGTCGTTTTCCACGATTTTTTTTCATGCGCTCAATTGTAAATAAATCAGGTTCTGTTGAAACAAGAAAATCAGCAACGAAAGAAGTAAATATTCGTGTCTCTTCAAACGAATATTTCTCCCCCTTTAAAGGTAAATGCACTTGAATCCCTTTACCGCCAGATGTTTTCACAAATGGGTGTAGACCGAGCTGATCACATATTTCTTTTATCATTTGTGCGCCTTTTACCGCGACTTGAAAATCATCAACCGAGTGTGGATCTAGGTCAAATACGATTTCTCTAGGCTTATGAGAATTAATGTTTTGAAATGGAATATGAAATTCAATGGCTCCTTGATTCCCCAACCATAATAAAGTATCAAATGATTGACATACAATATAATTTATCCCCTCATGCATAGAGGAATCTACAAATGAAGGAGCATAGTCTGGGATATTTTTTTGAAAGAAAGCCTCACCCTCAACCCCATTAGGGTAACGAACAACGGTCAAATGACGATCTTTTAAAAACGGTAGAAAATAAGGTGAGATGGCTTTAATGTATTCAATATATTCCTTTTTTGTAAAAGATATAGTTTTCCAATAAACTTTGTCTGGGCTTGTGATTTCCACTTCATGTTGGGTGACTGGAGGTAGATTGTTATTTCTTAATTGATCAATAGTGCAGTCCGCATAAGATAAATCAAAACGAAATTGTTCAAAAGAAGGTTCCCTTAATTGTTCTTTGTAAAATTGTAAATACTTTACTTCAAGACATATTCCAGGATCCACTTTTATAATTTGTTTATCCTCACTCGATTTATTATTTCTTATGGTTTCAATTAAAGCTCTTTCTTCTTCGTTTTTTATTCCATGTTTAAATAGCCCGATCGGCACGATTTTTCCGTTATTCCATAAGCCGACGTGAAAATAACCGTTCTCTTTCTCATATGCAGTAATAAAACAGTTGATCCGTTTATAGTTTTTTATTTTCAACCAGGAACGTGTTCTTCCATATTCCCATTTACTATGAGCGAGCTTGGCAATGACGCCTTCACTATCATGATCAAGTGCTTGTTCCCAAATTCGCTCAAAAGAATTATACGATCGAACTAACTTAAATGTAGGTTCCTGTTTAACCTTTTCTATATCAAAGAAATCGTATAAATGTTGTTTACGAGTCATATAACTTTCATTTTTGAAATTTTTACCATTTAGTTCGAGGAGATCAAATACGCAAAATGTAACAGGACGGTTCTTAGCTTCAGTTTTAATTGTTTCCTCATTCCTTAATCTTCCACGTCTTTGTATCGCTTCAAAGTCTCCTTTGCACTCATTTTCCAGAACAACAATTTCTCCGTCTAGTTCAAGTGGAAGTAAATCTTTAATTTCCGCTTGAATGTTTTTGCTAGCAACCACGAGTTCAGGAAAATGTTCATTTAAAATCCGCCCATTTTTACTAATAAGGGAAAACTCTGAATTACTCCATTTAAGAAGGCAACGGTACCCATCATATTTGATTTCAAATTGCCACTTATCCCCGACTGGTGTTTCAAAAGACAAAGTCGGACTCATTGGTTTTTTCATGCTGTACGTTCCTTTCTTTTACTAATTACCTTTAGTTTACCCAGATGAGTGTGTACTAACTAAGATGATTAAAAGTGAAATTACAATAATGTCTTTACCATTGAACACTTTACATAAATTATTACAGGCACCAAATACTAATAGTAAACATGACAGAAAGAGGGCGCTAAAATGCATACAGTTTGGAGAGGGAGTATTAGCTTCGGCCTAGTAAATATTCCAATAAAGCTTCATGCCGCAACTGAAAATAAAGATATTAAATTGCGGAATTTACATGCCGAATGTAAATCTCCTTTAAAATATGAAAAGAAATGTCCAGTTTGTGAAAAAGAAGTTGAAAATGATGAGATTGTTAAAGCATATGAGTATGCAAAAAATAAGTTTGTCATTCTTGATGAAGACGATCTTGAAAAATTAAGGAAGGAAAATGAAGATAAGGCAGTTGAAATTATTGATTTTGTAAAGCTTGAAGAAATTGATCCGATTTACTTCGAACGCAGTTATTTTATAGCACCGAATGAGGGCGGGACGAAAGCTTATACATTATTACGAAAGGCGCTTCAGGATTCGGGGAAAATTGGGATAGCAAAAATTATCATTCGTTCTAAAGAGCATTTAGCTGTAGTTCGAGTCTATAATAATACACTCGTAATGGAAACGATCCATTTTCCTGATGAAGTGCGAAATGTTGCTGATGTCCCTAATGTACCGAGTGGCGACGATGTGACAGATAAAGAGTTAGAAACAGCTAAAATGTTAATTGATCAGTTAACAACTGAATTTGATCCTGAAAAGTACCATGATGAATATCGTAATGCGTTAATGGAATTAATTGAACATAAGAAAAATGGAGAACAGATTGTTACAGCAGCTGATAAGAAAGCGCCAGCGGCGGCAACAGGTAATGTTACGGACTTAATGGCAGCATTACAGGCATCAATTGACAAGACGAAAAGTAAACCAGCCGCAACAACAACAACAAAGAAGAAGACCGTTAAAGCAAAAAAGAATGCGTAGAAAGCAAGAAGAGGCTAGCCTAAAAAAGCAAGCCTCTTCTATATTGTTTGAAGCAAAAATTAGATTTCTTTAAGTAATTGTGGTAGTTCCGATAGCTCTTTGATTGTGTAAGTTGGATAAATTTCATCTACAATGTCTTTGTTATCACGATTAATCCAAACATTTCTCATACCAATTTTGTTAGAACCGATAATGTCGGTATGTAAATTATCTCCGACCATAACCGTTTCATCTTTGGATAAATCCGTTAAATATAAGCAATGCTCAAAAATAGCACGGTCTGGTTTCCCACGGCCGAAAGCACCTGAAATGATAATATGGTCAAAGTATGGAACTAGTTCTGGTGTCATATCAAGTTTTTCATTTTGCAATTCAGGTGAACCATTGGTTAATAATAAAAGCTGATAGTCCTCTTTTAACTCCTCTAATAAACTAAATGTATCTTCATAAACGAAAGGTAATGTTCTACGGTTTTTCGCAAATAATTTACCGAGTTCGGCACCAAAAGCTGCGTCGTCTATTCCTAATTTTTTTAATCCTTGTGTCCAAGCATCTGTCCGATATTGTGGGACAATCTCTTTCATTTTACGAAAATTAACATTAATTTTATCACCGAAATTACCCCATAAACCTTCAAATGGGTTAATTCCGATCATTTTTGTAAACTCATACGTTTCATAATTACTATATAACTCACGTGCAGCTTCTCTAACGGCTTCTTCAAATTGGTCAATATTTACATTGTATTTATCTACCGCCACCTGGCAAGTAGCTTTAAACGACTCCGCCACACTCTTTTTATCCCATAACAAAGTATCATCTAAGTCAAAAATTACAGCCTTTACCATACTTCATGTCCACTCCTTTAAGAATTCTTTTATATCTACTTTAGATTGTACTACAAAAAATGAATTTGAAAATTAGAAAAACTCCTGATTTTACTTTTCATAAAAATAAAGTTTGTCTTTTGGCATAACGGTAATTGTATTTATGTATTCATTATAGTAATAGTAATAATTTCATAAGAAGAATACTGACCTTCAAAAACTTTTGTTTAATGATGGAGGAATTGATATGAAAAAAGACCAGTCAAAGCAATCAAAGCTTTGGCAGCAGTTTCACGGTCCGAACTTAGGGTATGTTCTTGAACAATACGAGGAATTAGCTGTGAGTCAAAGTGAGGGGGAGCAGAACCTTAGGCAATGGGCTGAAACCATTGACTCAAGTACTCAATCTCTACAATCCTATAATTATGTTGAAAAGGTAGCTTCTGCAATAAAGATGGCTGACTCTATAAGGCAAAATGGTCATATGGTGGCTAATATTAATCCATTTTCGGTTGTGAAAAAGGACATTTATAAAATGAATTTAGAAAGGTTTCTGCTGACAGAGGATGATTTAGTAAAGGTACCTGTTGAGTTGTTATGTCCTTATGCGCCTCCTGCTGTTTCTAATGGTAAAGAAGCCATGGACTATTTAAAGGAGGTTTATACAAATACATTAGCCTTTGAATTTAGCCATATCCATGAAGAGTATGAGCGTGAATGGCTAACTGAAATGGTTGAATCAGGAGCGATACACAAATCGTTATCGAGTGAGTGTAAAAAAGCATTATTTGAACGGTTAACAGAAGTTCAAGAGTTTGAAGCTTTTTTACACCGAACCTTTGTAGGACAAAAACGATTTTCTATTGAAGGTTTGAATACCTTAATCCCAATGCTCGATAGTGTCGTTGAAGAAGCAGTCCAAGGTGGGGTCACAAATATAATGGTTGGCATGGCGCATCGCGGGAGATTAAACGTCCTCGCTCATGTTTTAGGAAAACCGTACGAGTTAATATTTGCTGAATTTCTTCATGCTCCGAACAAAAAACTTGTGCCTTCAGAAGGTTCGATAGGAATTAATTACGGGTGGACTGGAGACGTGAAATATCATTTAGGTGCTAATCGAAAAATTGCTGACCGTAAAACTAAGCATGCAAAGCTAACTTTAGCCAATAACCCAAGTCATCTAGAATTTGTAAATCCGGTTGTCGAAGGGTTTACGAGAGCCTCACAAGAAGATCGTAATCAACCAGGTTACCCTATGCACAATCCATCCCAAGCATTTTCGGTTTTAATTCATGGTGATGCAGCTTTTCCTGGCCAAGGGATTGTCGCTGAAACCCTAAATTTAAGTAGATTAAAAGGTTATCAAACAGGCGGCACAATTCATATTATTGCTAATAACCTAATCGGGTTTACAACAGACATAGATGACTCACGGTCAACTAGATATGCTAGTGACCTCGCTAAAGGATTTGAAGTCCCAGTTATTCACGTTAACGCAGATGATCCAGAGGCGTGCCTAGCAGCAATATATTTAGCGTTTCAATATCGAGTTCGTTTTAAAAAAGATATATTAATTGATTTGGTTGGCTATCGTCGTTATGGACATAATGAAATGGATGAACCGGTGATGACACAGCCCAAGATGTATTCACAAATAAGCGAGCATCCCACGGTAAATACGAGCTACGGAAATTACTTATTGGAAAATAACATCATCTCGAAGGGCGAAATAAAAGCTATAAAAACTTCTATTCATACAACACTTAAAAATGCTTATGAAAAAATGAATCAAGTCAACCAACAGTCGAAACGAGAAATAGCTGTGCCTAAGGTTGTTAGAGAAGAACTCCCAACCATTAAAACAAAAGTTGAGGCAAATGAATTAAGAGGGCTCACTGAAGCTTTACTGACATGGTCTGAAAAATTTAAAGTGAATGAAAAGCTTGAAAGAATATTAAAAAGACGAACACAACCTTTTGATGAAGGAGGGAAGATTGATTGGGGATTTGCAGAAACATTAGCATTTGCAACAATTCTTAACGATGGCACACCGATTAGGATTACTGGGCAAGATTCAGAACGAGGTACATTTGCGCAACGACATCTAGTGTTACATGACCAAGAAACAGGTCAAAAGTATTCGCCGCTGCACATGTTACCACACGCAAGTGCTTCATTTGCAATCCACAATAGTCCTCTTTCAGAAGCAGCTGTCGTTGGGTTTGAATATGGTTATAACGTATTTGCACCAGAAACATTAGTATTATGGGAAGCACAATATGGCGACTTCGCAAATTCGGCTCAAGTATTAGTCGATCAATTTATTTCTGCAGGTAGAGCAAAATGGGGGCAGAGATCGGGCTTGGTTATGCTGTTACCGCACGGTTATGAAGGTCAGGGACCAGAACATTCAAGTGCTAGGTTGGAACGTTTTTTACAATTATCAGCCGAGAAAAACTGGACTATAGCCAATCCTTCAACGGCTGCGCAATACTTCCACCTATTACGTAGGCAGGCAGCGATTTTAACCATGGAGGAGGTAAGGCCTCTAATTGTTATGACGCCGAAAAGTATGTTAAGAAATAGTATGACAGCTTCATCAGTCGCAGAACTGAGCGAAGGTTCTTTTCAAACTTATACTGAAGCGCCAGTAACAGGACCTAAAAATAAAATAAAAAGGGTAATATTTTCGACAGGTAAAATGAGCATAGAACTAGCTGAAAAACATGAAAACTTAAAGAAGTCTGAACGGGAAAAGCTCCATTATATTAAAATTGAACAATTATATCCTTTTCCAGTAACTGAACTAAAAGAAGTTGTAAAGGAATATACGGAAGTAGAAGAAATAGTTTGGGTCCAAGAAGAACCGAAAAATATGGGTGCATGGGGCTATATTGAACCTAAATTAAGAGAAGTTATTCAAGCAAAAATACCAGTTATTTATATCGGTAGAGTTCCAAGGTCAAGCCCAGCAGAAGGTGATCCTATTGTTCATAAAAAGGATCAAGAACGTATTTTAAATGAAGCGTTAAAGTTTACAGGGAAAGGAGACTAAAGAGGTGGAGATAAAAGTACCAGAACTAGCAAAATCAATAACAGAAGGAACAATTATAAAGTGGTTAAAGCATCCTGGAGATTTTATTGCAAAAGGGGAGTACGTTGTTGAGCTTGAAACCGATAAAGTCAATGTAGAGATTACAAGCGATGTATCTGGTGTATTAAGAGAGCATAAAAACATGAAGGCGATACTGTCGAAGTCGGTGAAACGATCGCCCTGATCGTAGAAGGAGAGAATGTAGATCAGTCAAATAAAGATGATCATAAAGATGGTCTTAGTTCAAGTGGAACCGATAAGAAGGAAGCTAGGGGAGGAGAACGGTATACTGAAGAAAAGCTTAAAGAACCTATCGCTACTCCTGCAGCACGACGATTTGCCCGAGAAAAAGGAATTAATTTAGAAGAGGTACCTTCAAAAGATCCATTCGGTCGATTAAGAAAATCTGATATTGAGTGGTTTCAAGAAGCGCAGAAAAAAGAAGAAAAACAGTCAGATAAAGAAAAAGTTGATACTGATAAAAGGGAGGACATCGAACGAATTCCGATGTCTAGAAGGAGACAGACGATCGCAAACCGGCTGGTAGAAGCACAACAAACTCAAGCGATGTTAACTACATTTAATGAAGTTGATATGACGGCTGTTATGGATTTAAGAAGCCGACATAAAGAAGCTTTTCTAGAAGAATACGGAATTAAATTAGGTTTTATGTCGTTCTTTACTAAAGCAGTTATTGCTGCTTTAAAGAAATTTCCTTTACTAAATGCAGAGGTCGATGGTACAGAGATTATTAAGAAGAAATTTTTTGATATCGGTGTTGCGGTTTCAACAGATGAAGGCCTAGTTGTTCCAGTTGTGCGACATGCTGATCAACTGAATTTTGGGGAGCTAGAAAACGAGGTTTCAAGACTTGCTAATGAAGCTAGGACAAAGTCGTTAAAAATACAAGATTTACAAGGTGGAACATTCACCATTACAAACGGAGGTATCTTCGGCTCATTACTATCAACGCCTATTCTTAATACACCCCAAGTTGGAATATTAGGGATGCACAAAATTCAGTGGAGACCAATCGCTATAGACAAAGAGCGAATGGAAAATCGTCCAATGATGTATATTGCTCTTTCTTATGATCATCGCATTATTGACGGAAAAGAAGCTGTAGGTTTTCTTGTTAAAGTAAAAGAATTGTTAGAGAACCCTGAAAGATTAATGCTGCAAAGTTAAGTGAAAAGTAACCTTTATGCCAAATGATGAGCATGAAGGTTTTTATTTTTGGAGTAATATAAAATGGGACAAAATGTAATATAACAAATTTAAAAAACTAGTTGACTATTATATAACAGCACCCTATAATAGAAAACAAGAAGAGAAGGAATAAACAAAAAATTCAAACAAGGAGTTGTTTATAATGAGAATGTCAACTGAGAATACGAATAAAGGTCAATTTGAAGAAGTCCAGGAAGAGCAAACAATCCTTGATATGATCAATGATTATTACGCAAGAAACTAATCTGTTTTCAATTTCCATTTAACCATATATCACATACTTACCTCAGCAAAAAAGCCGTTTATTTTAACGGCTTTTTTGTATTGAGAAAAGATATAACTGTTATATGATTTAACTTCGTTACATGCATTTTAAAATACTGTTATAATACAAAAATATTAAGTGAAGTATTCTATTTTAGCGTCTGGAAAATATTCATGAATGTAGCCATAGAGTGTCTCTTTTATTTCTTCTTGTTCATCTGTTTGATAAACATACTTCCCAATTCCATATTTCCCCCATTTATATTTCCGTTTTTCCTCATCTAGCTCAAGCTTAGTCATCGGATAGTTTTTTTCAATTACACGTTTTGCTGGTTTCGTAAAGCGGTGTTGAATTAATTCAAATGTCACATCTTTTTTCGCTTCTGGGGGCAATGTTTCATTTAAAGTAACAAACATTTTCTTGTAACCGTCTTGCCATCCTTCATGGAGATAGATAGGAGCGACAATAAAACCTAAAGGGTAACCAGCATGAGCAACTTTAGCAGCAGCTTCAATCCGCTGTTGCAGCGGAGAAGTTCCAGGTTCGAAATTTTTTATAATAAAGTCTGCATTTACACTAAAGCGAAAGCGCGTGCGACCATTATGTTCAGCATCGAGTAAATGATCAACATGATGAAATTTCGTAACAAAACGTAACTTACCAAAATCGGATTTCCCAAAAAATTCGATGGCTCGCTTTAATGAGTGGGTAAGGTGGTCAATTCCTACAATATCAGATGTACATGATGCTTCAAATCGAGTGATTTCAGGAGCACGTTCATCCATATATTTTTGAGCTGCTTCAAGGATTTCATCGGTGTTTACATACGTACGTATATACGGCTTACTTCCCATCGTCGTTTGTAGGTAGCAATAATGACAGTGCCCCATACAACCTGTTGCAAACGGAATTGCATATTCAGCTGAAGGTTTGGATGTATCAAACTTTAACGTCCGCCTCACACCGACCACTAAAGTTGATTTGGCCGTACGATATTTTTGAAAGTCATTATCTCCAGGGATATTACGAACTTGGTTGTGCGACGTAGTTTCTCTAATTTCGAGCCCCATATTCTCGAATTTTTCTTTAAGTTCTCTACCAAGCTCATACTCAAGTGCTTGAGGTTCGATATAAACGAGTTGCGGTACAAATGGCTTAAGCATATTTCACACCCTTCATTGACCGTATTTATTACATGGTCGGACCAAAATAATATTCATACATTTGTTCAGCTTCTTCAGCAGTTTGATACATCGCATATTCATCCGTTAAAGGATAGTATGTATCGTACATGAAAAGAGATAATTCATGTGGGTTTTCAGGATTAGCTGTAACTGTTGCTTCTTGAACCGTGGCAACATTTTGTGTATGAGGATTTCGGTAGATTACATAGACAGAATCTCCATCTTGTAACTCACTAATATTCATCTGTATGCTCATCCCTTTCATTAAACCAATCAAAAATTCATTATGAATAGTAATAATTTTTCCTATAGGGCTTGTTTTATTTCTTTTAAATTTAAGTATTTATTGGGATGTTAGGGAGAAATTTAAAGGATACTAAAATAATCAACTAAGTAAGCAATCCTTGATCGTGTATTTCGTGGGGGGAAAAGTTTTAATATAAAATTTTAATGTCGAATGTATAGCTTAAATGGTTTAAGAGAAAATATCCATAACTTCCTTGAATTGGGTGAAAAGGTTATGAAGTTTTCACGTCTGCAATTAATGTTTGTGCTTATATTATCTATTGGCGTATCGAATCATGTATTACTGCTTCCTCATCTATTAAAGACAGCGAAACGTGACGCTTGGGTTTGTGTTCTAATCGCTTATGTTATATTACTATTTTGGGGCTGGCTGCTTTACC
Source organism: Alkalihalobacterium elongatum (assembly GCF_019024285.1). GTDB lineage: Bacteria > Bacillota > Bacilli > Bacillales > Bacillaceae_F > Alkalihalobacterium > Alkalihalobacterium elongatum. Next base: position 477,734 of record NZ_WMKZ01000001.1, on the reverse strand, counting down.
TCATAATGAAAAGGAATGGACAGGAGAAGTTGTCCTCTTGGTTAAAGGAACGCACAAATGGACTTTTTTCAACAATTATTATTTTTTCTTTTTTTATCTACATAAGTTTGTCTGGACTGATAACATTTGATGATTTTATTAAGAAGATGAATTTGTACTTCTTACCATTAACCCCCATTTGGGTACTTGTCATTTCTTATCTTTTATTGTGTATTAGTGCAGCTTTCTATAACCTTAAAACGATTGTATATATGTCTACTATATTATTACCCTTTGTATGGCTTCTTGGGCATTTTGTTGCGTTTGCGACCATTCAGGATAAGGATTATTCGTATCTCTTTCCAATCTTAACTCAAGGGATAGGACCGATCGTAGATGGCACGATGATTATTTTAGGTGCCAGTGTTGATGTATTATTACTTCTTCTCCTACAGCAGCATGTTAATAAATCGTTTAATTTTATTTCTATTTTTATTTTAATTACTATACTTATGGGGCTCGTTTTAGGTCCTACATTTGGTTCGATTTCAGCATTTGGTCCTAATGTAGCAGCTCTCATTCGTTTTCCGGCATTCGAACAATGGCGACTTGTTATGCTTGGTGAATATTTTTCTCGTGTGGACTTTTTAGCCATTTTTCAATTACTAAGTGGAGAAACGATACGAGTAGCATTATTTTTATTTTTACTTTATGACATTTTAGAAAATCAATCGAGAGCTGTAAAAATAACTTTACTCACGCTATACAGCATGATACTTGCTAGCTTTACGATATTTCCTATCAGTGACATATGGGTGACGACAGTTCTTAGGTTTTATTTTTACCCTGCTGTTCTTATTTTTGGGATAACTTTAACGTTAATACTTATAGCTATTAGCTATCTTCCACAGAAGAAAGGGTTGAAAGAGAGCGTATGAAGTTAAACTTTGGCCGTTTGTCTGGAAAACCGACGATTGAAGAGTTACTCAAAAAAGGGGTTATGGACATAGTTCAATTGAAACAATTACTTAAGGGGTATTCTGATATTCAATTTGTGCCGATGGAACAAGACGAAGTAATTATTTCTTTTTATTGTGAAGGTATGACAGATATTGCCCAGCTAAATGATTACTACTATTCAGTTGTAAATAAAATAATGGAACCTCATGACAATCATTTAGAACAGGTCAGCTTGCTGGAATTACCACCGATTGAACGAATTCATTCGATTGCAAAAATGTTTGAAAAACTATTCTCTGGCTTCCTAATTTTATATAAAGTAAACGAAAGTTTCTTTTATGGAGTTGATATCTCAAAAATTCCACAAAGAGTCCCAGCGGAGTCCACAACAGAAGTTTCAATTAAAGGTCCAAAGGACGCTTTTACGGAAGAACTAAATGTGAATATTTCACTTATTCGAAAACGACTAAAAACAAAGCATTTAATGAGCGAAACGTTTACAATCGGAACTTTAAGTCAGACTAAAGTAGCTTTACTTTACTTAAATAACAAGGCAAGTAATGACCTAATTCAAGATGTAAAAGAACGTTTAGATACTTTTGAGACAGAAAGTATTGTTAGTAGTGGACAATTAGAACAATGGCTATCTGATCGAACCTTTTCTTTGTATCCATTATTTGACCATATCTTAAGACCTGACTTTGTGGTTGAGTGTTTATTGCGAGGAAGATTTATTCTTATTATTGACGGTTCACCTGTCGTAATAATTGGGCCTATCAATTTATTTGAATTAATTAAATCACCAGAGGATGTCCACTTTCCCTACTATTTTGTCATTTTTCAAAGGGTGATAAGACTTATTGGGATTTATATTGCTATTTTTTTACCTGGTTTTTGGATTGCAATTTCATCGGTTAACTTGGATCAAATACCTTTTCCATTATTAGCTACTGTAGTTGTTGCTCGAGATGGTTTACCATTTCCTGCTGCAGTTGAGGCTTTTTTTATCCTTGGTCTATTTGAATTACTAAGGGAAGCAGGAGTTCGAATGCCTAGAGCTTTAGGCCAGACTATTTCGATCGTTGGAGGTTTAATTATTGGGGATGCTGCGATTCGTGCTGGACTAGCCTCTCCATCGCTAATCGTCATCATTGCGCTGACAGCTGTGGCAACATACACACTGGTTAATCAGTCATTAACAGGTACAGTTACGGTTTTACGATTGTATTCATTATTAATTTCATCATTTTTAGGATTATACGGATTTTTTCTAACAATGTTTAGCATCCTTATTTACCTCTGTCGCTTAGAGTCATTTAAAATAAGTTACCTTGAACCAATAGCATCTTTAAATTTCAAAGAATTCCTTTCTGCACTTAGTTTAAATCCTTTGAAAAGAAAGAAATGGACGATACCGTTATTACAGAAGTGGAGAAGATCTTGATGAAGAAAGATCTTAAATTTTTGTTGGTCATTTTGACAAGTATAAGTCTCTTTTTCAGCTCTGGATGTAGAGATGTAAAAGAAATACAACATTTAAATTATGCGACTGCAATAGGTGTCGATTATAAAGATGGAAAATATTATAGTTATATCCAATTTGTATCGTTTGAAGGGATTGCAAGAACAGAAGGACAAACGACAGAAGGAAGCGTATGGGTGTCAGAGGCAGTCGCTGACAGTTTTGAAGAAGCTTTTTTCGTTGTTTATAAAACAGCTCAAGAGAGAATTTTATGGGGCCATGTTACAACGATACTTTTAAGTGAAACGGCTTTAAAGCAAGGATTTGACAGCATCTTTGATTCTTTAACGAGATATTATGAATTTCGCTTAACTCCGTGGGTTTTTGGTACTAAAGACTCGGTTAAAGAAGTGTTATCAACTCCTGGTTTTTTCGGTCAAACTGTTTTGGATACGATCATCCATGAGCCACAAAGAATATATGAACAAAGCTCTGAAATTCGTCCCATAAAATTACACCAGCTGGCTAGGGAAATTTACGAACCTGGTGAAACCACTTTTGTTCCTTCAATAACGATTGACAAAGCAACGTGGGAAAAAGATTTAAAAAAAGACCCGAAGCTAGCACTCAATGGCGCCTTTTTTATTCAAAATGAGCACTATATGGGGTTTCATAGCTTGAATGATTTAGGTGGAATTCGCTGGTTATCACCTGAAACAATTAGGGTAGCTATACCAGTTCCAGATGAAAAAAATATTTATTTTGAAGTAGTCTTCGAATACCCGTTGTCCGATGTTGAAGTCTTATTAGTTGATGGTGATCCTAAGTTTAACATCAACTTGGAGTTAACCGGATATTTTGTTCATCGAAATATAAATAAAATAATGAAGCTTGAGGATATTGAAAAGGAAACGAAAGAAGTGATTACTGTAGAAATTCAAGAAATGTATCAACTAGGCGTGGGAAAAGGTGTTGACTTCTATAATCTTGAGCATGAGTTGTTTCGAAAAGAATATCCTACTTGGCAGCGTTTAAAGGAAAATGATGATCCTATCTTAACAGAAAATTCAATCCAAAGTATCAATATAGATATGACAATTAAACATACAGGAATTATGAAAAATGAAAGTGTTGATATAAAAGATATTCAGTAAAAAGAAAGGGTTTTCACTCTAACTTGCAGAATAGTCTAACTATTATATGTTAGGGGGAGAACTCAATGGAAAATACGGTAAATCACAGTGAAACGGTAGGTTTATTAGGGAAAGCGATTGAGAAATATGTTCGTCCTGATACGTTTCCTTTAGGGATAAGGGTTATGAAGGAAGGCGAAGTACTACCCGAGAAAGTAAAGCGTCCATTAAGGGATTTAGGGTCGAGGTTTAGTATTTGCCAAGCCATTACAATGTCAAGAAGGTACGGCTGGTCATTGGCGATGGGGAGTGAGGACCAGTCCTGTCCTATCGCAAAAGTAGCTTTCGCTTATGAGGATGAAGTAGATTTTTATTCTGATGGAAATCTTGCTCATGGAATGTATGCGAAGACCTGTGAAATAGGAGCAGAAACTGAAAAAGCAGTACCGAAGTTTTCAAAAGCTGAAGCAGGTACAATAGTGATTGCACCATTAAACCGCGCAACGTTTGAACCGCAAATTGTAGTTACTTACGGTAATTCTGCTCAAGTCATGCGTATGGTTGCGGCATCTCTATATACAACAGGTGGGGAGATTACTTCGCATTTTTCGGCACGCGCTGATTGTGCAGATATTATTATCCGGACGATGCAATCCGATAAGCCACAAGTAATTTTACCGTGTTACGGTGATCGAGTGTTTGGTCAAACGCATGATCATGAAATGGCTTTTTCTTTTCCGTATGCTAGTGTATCGTCTTTCATGGAAGGGTTAGAAGGGACCCACAGAGGCGGTGTTCGTTATCCAGTTCCAACATTCTTGCGGTATGAAAATCAATATCCAGCAACTTACGAACGTTTAAATGATATGTTTGATGATCAAGATGGGAAGTAAAAAGTAATAAATTAACTGTTTAAATGCGCTTATTCTATATTTATACTTTTTTTGGTATGATAAGGGTTATACATACTAAAGGAGGTAAAAGTGATGATCCATCAAACTTGGAGTAATAATGAAACGATTAAAAAAGTGAAATGCGTACATACAAATGCCAAAAAATATATGGTTGACCGAGCGTTGACTGCAGAAAAGGTGTACGATGTAAAAAATGAAACAGAAGAGTTTTATTTTGTTATTGATAACACTGGAAAAGTAGGCGGATATTACAAGGATTATTTTCAAGAAGTTTAATCAAAAAAATCTTGAAGCTTTAGCTTTATTTATAGGTAAGCATGCATAATGAAAAGGAAATGACTCCATTTATACGGAGTCATTTTCTTTTTTATAATTCCATTAATGTTTGCTGAAGCTGCTTCTGGTCAATTTTTGTACCAATAAAAACGAGTGTTGTTGGGTAATCCATCATATCAGGCAACAGAATCGGTTGACCGTTCGTATATTGAAACGAATAAAGTAAGTTTGATTCTTTGAAGCGAATGAATCCTTTAATTCGATATATGGATGTTGGTAAAGTAGAAATAAACTGTTCGAACTTTTCGTGGCTTATTGGCTCTTTAAACGTATGCACATATGTTTGCAATGCCAACTTCTCGATCGTTACTGTTGATCTCTCTTCTTTTTCGCTTAAAGAAATTCCTGTTATCATTTCTGGGCTGATATCGGCATTTGAAGTAAGGATGGATAAGGCCCTGGAATTTAAGCTTTGGATTGAGAATAGGGTAGATGCTTGATCACCTTCTCCAACAAGGTCGCTTTTATTTAAAAGTAAAAGATCTGCATGCTTGACCTGTTCAAGGATGAGCTCTTCGACAGCTGAATCGAGTGTATGACGTTTCATCCAAAGTGGGAGGTCGATGATGGTAATGATCCCTTTCATTTTAATTTTTGCAGCAATTGGAGGAGCCATGCACGCATCAAAAACTTCTAAAGGATGGGCTGCACCAGTTGTTTCAATGTAAATGGCATCTAGTTCATTATCCTCAAGCAGTTGAGTGAGTTGATCTTCGAATTGATCAATAATCGTACAGCAAACACAGCCATCGAGTAATTCTTTCAAGGGTAAATCGTTAGAAACAGCAGTAGTATCAATGGAAACTTTGCCGATTTCATTCATAACTACTCCGACTTTTCTTCCTGTGTCTTTTTCATATTGTAATAATCTTTTTAGTAACGTTGTTTTCCCACTACCTAAAAAACCTGAGAGTATGTAAATTTCCGTTTTTTTCATTTATGACTCCTTCATCTCTTTTAAAGTTGAGCTTTATTTTATTATACAACAGCTGTTAGTTGATGTATTTAGACAAACTCCTATCCCCATAGACTTATTTTAAGGGGGAGATGAAGATGATAAAAGGCTTGGATTTACAAATGTTTTCGTTTGTTGGACTTTCTTTAATACAAGATTATGTTACGTTCTTTCATTTTCCGAAAATTTATTACTGGAAAGTGGAGCGACTGAAGAATAGTAGGACCTAAATAATCGGGGGAGTTGTAGTGACTACTAAAGTTGAGGTTAGGTGATTATCGAATTTAATTACAGAGGTAAGCAAGAAAATAACAGAAAAATAGAAGGAGGGTGATTAACGAGTCAACTCCTTCTATTTATCGTCTTTTAAGTACTGTTTGCTTCTCTAGGAAAATGTGGATATTCATGATGATGCTTATCGTTAAACTAACCCATAATATGATTTCTATCAAAGTTAGTCCTAGTTCAAGACTAATGGACCAAATATTATTAACAATAAATGGAGAAAAAAGGATAAGAGTTCCTATGACGAGACAAGTTTTTATCCATTTTTGTAATAAACTTTCTTTAACACGTAGAAAACTACCAATCTCTTCAATAAGAAGTAAAATTATTCTTCCACCATCTAAACCTGGTATCGGTAGGAGGTTAACCATCGCATAAAGCAAACTTAGTAGTGCTAATCCTAGGACAGTGCTATGCATTAGTTGTGCAAGAGAGTTATACAGTTCAAGTTGACCGACTAAATCTCGGTCTGGGGAATAAATTGTTGAAAGTTTAATAGTAGGTATGAGTAATAAAAGGTGATAAATTCCTTTTAAAGCTTGAACGATTCCTCCCCAAAAAGCACCTGTTTGCTGAAAACTAAAATATCCGTAACAAAGTAAGTAAAATAAAAGGTTATTAATGGCTCCAGCCAGATAATACCCCAATTTGATACTCAAAGGGGCGTGTTGGAGTTGTGTAGAATGTGCCTTTACTCTTCCACTAATTGGGAACAACTGAAAAGTCCAAAGGCAATCGCTCTTAACTGTATGATATAAGATTGGTCCACGGCCGACATTGAAGCTGGTAACCTTTATTCCAGTAAAACGGGCAAAACAATAATGTCCCCATTTGTGAATGAAAAGGATCAAATAAACAGCAAAAACAAATTTAAGTAATAGGAACATTTCATACCAGGTCACATTCTTATACCCCCTTATCATCTCGGCTGTCTAATAAACTTTCGAATGAGAAAGGTAAAGTTCCCTTTTGATTGACATAATTATAATTCATCATATGACGGTAAGAGAGAACTAGAACGTGATCATATATAGTTTTGTAATTGCTTTACGAGTTGTTGAAAGAGTTCTTCATTTTTTTCATCCAAAGCTTTATCAATTTGATGTAACAGAATTTCTTTTTTGTTTGCGGATAGAGACCCCTCTAATATTTCTTCAGCTTGTTTAGCAACCTTTTCATAGTACTCATAGCGCCTTATATTATCAATTATTTTGTTTTCAATAAGGTGTAAGTAGCGTTGATTATTTAGCTTTCCATAAAAATGTAGTAAGAGGTAGACAGGCTCAGTTGGATTATTTGTTATTTCATTATAAGCCATCGCTACTTCTTCATAGACTCTTCCTGATTGGTAGTATTTAAACCCAATTTCATCTGAATTTATACTTGAAATGACAACAGTTTTTCGATTCGGTTTTAACTCATCTGTAAAATGTACATTTTCTAATATATGAAAGTGTTTGATAAGGACTTCTAATAATCGTCTTGCATCCGCTTTCTTTAATCGGTGATTTTCAAGAAACCAAAGTAAGAAAGCTTTTTTCTCATGTACAGAAACCCATTTACTCATTGGAAAAACCCCTTGAAAAAAACTTTGATCATTTAATTTTACTCTGGAACAGAGTTTTAAGACTACTTGATTGTTAGATTATGTTACAAGAAAAATTTGAAGAAATGATTGGCATTATAGGTTAAGACCAGTAGTTAAAGCTACGAATATTAACATACTTGAGGCGTTGCGTCAGAACTATAATGTTTATTGTGATTTACTTCATCCCATACTGGTGGTGGAGGGATGGAAGATGATTGAAGAGCAAGCTGCTGATGTATTTCAACTTTATGGTTATGGACATTTATTTGAGCAAATACGTAGTTTGGTTAAGCAAGAGTGTATCTTTGAAGGTGTAGACGAAGAAACTTTAGAATCGTTCTTTGACCATTTTACATTCGAAGATTATGACTATCTATCCATAAAAGAACTAAAAACATATTTCACACTCTTTTTGTATATCAACCAACATAATAATAATGCATTTATGTAGAATGGTGCCTGGCACCTTTAGTGAACTAAAGGTGCCAGGCACCATTCATTTTAATTGTTATAACAGTATGACATTTTTCAATTTACCTGTAAAATACTATAATGGATATAATTATTATTTCATCAAAAGGGTGGACAAGACTGGAGGATTTCCATTGTTTGGATTATTTAAAAAGAAAGTTGTAAAAAAGATAGAGAAACCGAAAACGAATCGGGTAATTTACATGTCAAACCATGTGTCCAAAAATGATTTAGTTTATTTGCATCGTGAACTTCCGTTACATGTGCATTTTTTCATTTTTGATAAGGAGGAGTATGAACTTAATGAAAAGAACATAGTTGGACGGAAAATTACCTACTTCGAAGAGATTACTCCTGAAGTATTGAAAAAAGCAATTTCAATTATCGAGTCTGAAGAACCCGTTCTCGTGTTCCCAGAGATTAGAATTTCACGGACAGGTAATATTATGAAAATTTATGAGGAGATCGCATTCATTGCAAATCGAACAGAAGCGACGATTTATCCTGTTATTATTCAAACGAATGAAGTAAAAAATGCACTGATAAATTTTACTTCCTTAAATCCATTTTCAGATAAAGATGCATCGATACATATAGGAGAACCATTTCAACTTTCTATTCAAAAAACAGCTGGAGTGAACGAAAAACAGCTTGCCGCGTCATTTATTTATCAAAAAATGACTGACCTTTATGCAAAGTCGATGTTCAAATATAATGTGAATTTATTCAATGAACTTCTTGAAGCGTCAAAAACTCATGATCCAAACAAGATTATGATCAAAGACCCAACAAATGCGCTTACTTATAAAAAGTTTTTACTAGGTGTGCAAGTATTAAGTTCAAAATTGGAAACGATTCTTGATGAAGAAAGGGTGGGGGTATTTTTACCTTCCTCAATAGGACAAGCCGTTTGTTTGTTTTCGTTATTTAAAATCGGAATCACGCCAGCGGTTTTAAACTTTACAATGGGTCACTCTACATTAATTGATTGTTGTGAAACCGCAAATGTAAAAACGATCTTAACATCCAAAGTGTTTATTGAAAAAGCCGAATTAGGAGAGTTAATTGAAGTATTTAATAAGTATAAACTTAAGGTCATTTTTCTTGAAGATGTAAAAGAAAGTTTGAACTCTAAAGATAAAATTGTTGGTTTAAAAAATCATGCGAGTTCACAAAAGTCGGTTTATGCTAAAAATGAGGTCATTTTATTTACATCAGGAAGTGAGAATAAACCAAAAGGTGTTATCTTAACACATGATAATATCTATGCTAATATTCATCAGGCGCTATCAGTGATCGATTTACATACTGGGGATCGCATGCTAAACCCGTTACCGATGTTTCATAGCTTCGGCTTGACGATTGGAACATTTTTACCGCTGCTGTCGGGCATTCCTGTTGTTATTCACCCATCTCCAATTCAATACAAGGTCATCCCTGAATTAATTTATAATGAGGATATTACAATCACTTTAAGCACGCCAACGTTCTTAAATGGATATGGAAAAAATGCTCATCCATTTGATTTCCATACCGTTCGTTATGTAATTGCTGGTGCAGAAAGTGTAAAAGAGGAAATTAAAGAACTTTTTCAACAAAAATTTGGGATCCGTATTTTAGAAGGGTACGGTGCAACAGAAGCATCGCCTTTATTGTCGGTTAATACCCCAATGCATACTAAAGAGCAATCGGTAGGTAAAATGATTCCAGGTGTCCAATACAAGCTTAAAAAGGTCGAGGGAATCGAAAAGGGTGGAAGTCTTTTAGTCAAAGGTCCTAACTTAATGAAGGGATATTTAATTCACGAAAAAGGCTTTGTCCCACTCAATGATTGGTACGATACGGGAGACGTGGTTGAGATTGATGATTATGGATACATTACAATTAAGTCTCGACTAAAGCGTTTTGCAAAAATCGGTGGAGAAATGGTTTCATTAAATCTTGTAGAGGATATTGTTGCTCAATGTTTTGATGATATTGGTTTTGCAGCTGTAAGTATCCCTGATAAACGAAAAGGTGAAAAGATCGTTTTATTTACAAATCAAGAGGAATTTAATATGCGTGAATTGAAGCGTTACGTTAAAGCAAATAAACACTCCGCATTACTAATTCCTGCTGAAGTAAAACAAATTGAGGAAATTCCACTATTAGGCAGTGGCAAAACGGACTACGTCAAACTAGAACAGCTTGCTAAAAGTGAGTAATGGAAATTGAGAACGATTGAAGTAGTTGGAGCCGTAATAATTAGTGAACAGAAGAGCATTCTTTGTGCATTACGTTCAGAGAAGATGTCGATGTCAAATCATTGGGAGTTTCCTGGTGGGAAAATTGAAAATGGTGAAGACATGAAAGAAGCGTTAGTTCGAGAAATTAGAGAAGAACTTGGCTGCCATATCCGAGTTAAAGAAAAGATTACCGATACTTATCACAGAACGGAAGCAATCATCGTCCATTTGCATACGTTTTTAACTGAAATTATCGAAGGTACACCAGAGCCAATAGAACATGAGGAATTACGTTGGGTGCCAATCGATGAGCTTCGTCAATTAAACTGGGCACCTGCAGACATTCCAACTGTTGACTGGCTACAACAAGAATTAGATCGGTAATGTAGATTTTGGAACATGTATAGGGAATTAGATAAAAAACGGCAACTCCTAGAGAGATGCCGTTTTTATCCTTAATAAATGAAGCACTTTTCCATTGCCATTATATCAATAAATTTACCGTCTAACCTACCTTGGTTATGAAATATACCGACTTCGCGGTAGCCGTTTTTTCGATATAGAGATTGTGCCATCTCGTTTTGAGGGAAGGTATAAAGTACAATTTTATAGAAATCATTTTGTATCGCTAATTGTTCAATTGCTTTTAAAAGGTGACTTCCGACTCCTCGTCCACGAAAATCTCGATCGATATAGATGGATAAGCTAGCGACTCCATCATATGCAGATCGTGAATTGTATTGGTTTAGGGAAGCCCAACCAGCAACTATTCCTTCAATTTCTGCGACAATAACACCGTAGCGACCTTGGTGTTTACTATACCATTCTTGCATAAATGCATGGTCTTTTATATCTGATTCTAATGTAGCAATCCGGTCCTGAATACCTTGATTGTAAATATCTCTTATGGCTTCTAAGTCTGTATGAGTGGCTAACCGAGTTGTTACTAGTTTAAGCATAACCATGCACCCTTCCCTATTATAGTTGGCTTTTTCTAGAAGATTGTTGTTATTTAAACAAGAGCTTACAAATAATCTATTTATTTTACGATATCATATTTTAAGCGATTCTGGTGAATAAAAATAGACAACTTTTATAAATTATACGATACAAATTAAGTGACAAAAATTAATGATTGAAAGAAGGTTCATTATGAAAACGGCACTAGTATTAGGTGGAACTATGTTTTTTGGAAAGAAATTAGTTGAACGACTACTAGATGAAGGAGTAGACGTAACAATTGCTACGAGAGGACAAGTGAAGGATCAATTTGGTGATCGTGTAGAGCGATTAATCATTGATCGAGAAAATCGATCAACGCTAGAAACAGCTTTTTCACAGCACTTCGATATTGTGTTTGATCAAAGTTGCTTTTCTCCACAAGAAGCAATGGATGTATGTGAGGTTTTAGAAGGTAAGATTTCAAAATTAGTGTTTACATCGAGTGGAGCTGTATATGATTTTGGTGTAAATAAAGTGGAAGGTGATTTCAATCCATATAAGTTTCCGATCTCTAAGCTAAAAGGAAGACGAGAGTATAAAGGGATTTTTGGATATCAGGAAGCGAAACGTATGGCTGAAGCCGTCTATTTTCAAAAAGCAAGTTTTCCCGTTGTAGCAGTTAGGTTGCCGATTGTAGTTGGTGAAGACGATTATACAGAGCGGTTAAAGTATCACGTTGATAAAGTAGCGAAAGGAGAGCCACTACATATTCCAAACATTAATAATATCCTTGGTTTCATTACGTCAGATGAAGCAGCTGCTTTTTTGTATGAACTAGGACAAAATTCGTTTGAAGGTCCTATTAACGGCGCTGCTCCTGATGATCTATCATTTCGTGAGCTAATGCAACGAATTGAAGAGATTGTAGGTAAAAGGGCTGTCTACACGGATGGAAAGAACCAACAAACGATGTCACCTTATGCCTTGCCTGATTCTTACTCACTTTGTTCAAAGAAAGCTGAACAGATAGGGTTTACCTTTAAAAGGGTAAATGAGTATTTGCCACAGCTTGTTCAATACTATTTTCAAATAATTAATGGAAGCATAGATGAAACTCGAGCAAAAAAATGATATGCTATAAAAGCTTATGAAACTCGAATAAAGAACTAGCAAGTGGAGGGACATACATTGAGTTTAATGCGAACGATTACTGGGATTTGGAAAAGTTCAGAGGAAACGAGTGAACAACCAAAGGTCCCTGAATTAAAAACACGCTATTATCGAAAGAGTCGTGAAGCGATGATTGAACAAGTGTCAGAAACCATCAATCAAAAGTTTCCAGAATGGCAGCTTAAAAAAGTGGATAAAGAACGTGGAGAAATGATCGTCGAAAAAATAAAAGGTACACCTTATTTGATGATTATTACAGTTTTTAAAATTGACCCAATCAATAGCGCAATAGATATTCACTGTTCAAAACAAGGCGCACTAGGAGACTTTGGAAAAAGTTATCAATACATCCAGCATTTTTTCAACACCTTAGGTGACAGGCACCTTTAATACTTTATTGTGTTAAAGGTGCCTTTTGCTTAAAGATGAGGTAAGTTAGGAAGCCTAGGAAGTATATGATTAATGTGATAATTCCTAGGGTTGGGGATAAGAACATTCGGAATGCTATACTTAGCGCTAAAGATATGTAAAGAAAGCTAAGTAATTTTTTCATTTCATCATTTTTAAAGAAGTTAGTTAGTTTAGCCCCTAATGGACTCCCAAAAAACGTACCTGCAATTAAAACAAGACCAATAATATATTCGATCGGCGTCGTCAGAGTATATTTAACAAAGCCAACAAGCACGATTAGAACAACAGAAGCGAGACTAGTTCCTACTGCAGTCCTCACTGGAAAACGGAGTAACCCAATTAACAGGGGAACGATGATAAAACCCCCACTAACACCTAACATTACAGAAAACATCCCAGCTATTAGCCCAATTAAAATGAAGTAAATATATTGAGGGAACTTTGGTTTTTTTACTATTTCAGTGTCTTCATTGGGCCGTTCTCTCCATAACATCGAAGCAAATGATAGTAAAAGAATAATAAAAACGATTGGAATAACAATCTCATCTAGCCCTTGTCTTTCTAAGTATAGGACGAAAGGCTGAGTAATTTGAACGGAAAGAATTCCAGCTACCGCAATGATACCAGCTACTTTCCAACGAATATTTTTCAAACGTAAATGGGCAATTGTTCCAAACAATGACGTTGAAAGTGAGAGCATTAAACTTGTTCCAATCGCAACCGTCGGCGGAGTCCCTATAATAAGTAGCAAAGGCGCTAAAATCACACCTCCACCAATTCCGAACAATCCAGAAAAAGTACCGATGATAACTCCGATGATTGCAAAAATAATATATTCCATACACCTCTCCCTTCTGCTATTAATTTATAAGTTATGTTAAAGGATATTGTTGATATAGCGGTAATTTATAAATAACTTAAACATATGAGTTTAATTTTAAGCTATCATTATATTTTGTCAAAAATAATTTTCAAGCTAAAGAAGTAACCTCGGAAAATGCAATTATTTTTTCTATGTAACAATCTCTTGTCTAGTTAAAAAATGGGAGTAACTTGAAAAGAAGGAAGGAAAAAAGCCAAAAAGAACACATTTCTACTTAGATGGCTAGGAGGAAAAATGATAGAAGTTTTCACTCAAAAAAAGTTGCTTAGTGGTTAGCAACAGCTAGAACATAATTAAGCAATAGAGTTTTAAGGGGAAAGTGTAAATAAGAATACACGATGAAAAGGTCGGTTAGACGATTGTTAATAAATGCGATCATAACATGAGTCTCAATATTAATAGAAAAGAGATACCGTTCATCGAAATTAAAGTCTTTCATTTAGTGCTCTAATTAATAATTATTTTGATGTTTATGTACTCTTACCCTTGTTGTAGCAATACTCAATAACAACTAATTGTTTCTAGGTGGGTAATTTGGGTGGTGGCTTTGTAAGCAATTCCTTTAAATTTCAGGAAAAATCAAATATACTTAGCTGCGCTCATGAACAGAAAAAATGCTACAGATAAAGACATACCAATAACTAAGCTTTTCTCTTGAAGATCTAGACCTTTCCATTTTGTAATCATATGAATTCCTCCTAAAATGGTTTGTTCTAGACTATGAGCAAATCTAGTATTTTATAACAATCTTTTAAAAATTTTTTTACTAGATTGTGTGGTAAAAGAATCTAGCGAGATTATGATTCCAAAATACAATATTTGACTAAATAAAAGGTGCCCCAGTAAAACAAAAAAACACTCCAAATTATTACAATTTGGAGTGTTTTGGTAGGTCAAAAGCTTTTTAATTTGGATATTTTGGATTGTGGTGAATATTTTTTCTGTAGTTAACCATGTACTTATGGAAAAACCATTCTCCTCCAGTAATAAGTAAGGCAGAAATAAAGGCTACGATAAATGGAATTCTTAGACCTTGAAATAATGGACCAATAATCCATATTAGCCAAGTAGCCATGAATAGGTCAGCTAAGGAGGCAACGACATTATTTGATATTTTTAAAATATACAGATCACCTACAGAATAACTAACAGCAGCAACTAATATACCGATCCCAATTGGTGTCCAAACTGGATAATTATAGGCAACCGACATAACAATTAGTAGTACAATAATGGTCATAGCCATTTTGATGAGGATTGGATTTAAATGTTTAAAAATGATAACCACTCCTTAAAACTTTTCATTATCGTTAGTATGTACAAATGTTAACGAAATAACTATAGGTGAGGAGAAAGCAATGATAAGGTCAATTTCAATTTATGATGCTGTTCGTTACGGTCTATTTTTGAAGAAATTAGAAGAAGAAACAAATTTTTTATTATTGGAAGTTAACGAAAGAAAAACAACCAAAGAACATATGGAAAAAATGATTGATATGTTTTTAAAGGTGAAAAACTCGACTATACTAGTAGCAGAAAAAAACGGCAAGCTTATTGGACACATTTTAGCAAAAGGTGGAGATGCTAACCGTAACCAACACTGCGTTATGATTGTTATAGGTATTCTTCAAGAAGAAGCTGGTAAAGGGGTAGGAAAGAAACTATTTCATGAACTTGAAAACTGGGCAATACATAACGAAATTACTCGTTTTGAATTAACAGTGATGACTCATAACGAAAATGCCCTTAAATTATATAAAAGCGTCGGTTTTGAATTGGAAGGAACAAAACGAAATTCTCTCAAGGTAAATGGTGAGTATGTAGATGAGTATTACATGTCAAAATTATTAGATAAATAAAAAAGCTTACAGAGACGTGAATTATCGTTTAAAATAGAAAAGGCTTGTTAAAAAATTTTTCTGAAAATGAAAGGATGATTCACTCTTGAATCCTTTTTTAAATAAGAGCGTAGAACTATTAGCACCTGTTGGAAATTGGGATTGTTTACGTGCAGCTGTTGCTAATGGGGCAGATGCAGTTTTTTTTGGTATTGGTAAATATAACGCCAGAGTTCGAGCAGATAATTTTCAAATGGAAGAACTCCCTCATATTATGGCGTACTTACACAAATATAATGTACGTGGGTATGTAACTTTTAACATTTTAGTATTTGAAAATGAATTAGAAGATGCAAGACAGTTAGTAACTGCCTGTATGGAAGCTGGAGTTGATGCATTAATTGTTCAAGATATGGGACTTATGCATATAATTCGTGAAATGTCTCCAGATTTTCCGATTCACGGTTCAACACAAATGACTGTTACATCAGCTGAAGCTGTCGAGTTTTTAGCCCCTTACGATATTGAAGTTGTTGTACTAGGACGTGAAAACAACCTAAAGCAGATTAAATCGATCTCGAATAAAACGGAAACCCCATTAGAAGTATTTGTTCATGGTGCACTTTGTGTATCCTATTCAGGGCAATGTTTAACTTCTGAAATGTGGGGTGGCCGTTCTGCAAACCGAGGTGAATGTGCGCAAGCCTGTCGTCTGCCGTATGATTTAATCGTTGATGGAGAGAAAAAGGAAATGGGGAACATTGCATATGTGCTATCTCCTAAAGACCTTGCAGCCATTGACCTAGTACCAGAGTTAATTGAGGCAGGTGTATCTTCTTTCAAGATTGAAGGGCGACTTAAATCACCTGAATATGTAGCAAACGTTGTTAGTAAGTATCGTAAAGCGATTGATGAATATATGGCAGGTGCATATTACCGTCCTTCGGTTGAGGATATACGTGAATTAGAGCAAAGCTTTAGCCGTGGGTTTACACACGGATTTTTAGAAGGTACAAATCATAAAAAACTCCTCGATGGTACGTTCCCGAAAAAACGTGGTGTTTATCTAGGTACAGTTAAAAAAGTATTAAAAGATGCTGTTCTTTGTGATATTGAAGCGCCGTTAAAACGGGGCGATGGTATCGTATTTGATGCAGGACGTCCAGAAGAAAAAGAAGAAGGTGGCCGTGTTTATGACCTTCGGAAACGTGGAGAAAAAGTACCAGGTGAAATACCTTCTGGTTTAATCGAAATTGTTCCAGGGCGTCATGATGTGAACTTAACTAAAGTTAAAGTCGGGGACAAGATTTGGAAAACGAGTGACCAAGAGCTAGAAAATCGCTTGCGCAAAACGTTTGAAGGTGAAATTACGTATAAACTATTTCCTGTTAGTATCGAAGCAAGCGGTGAAATAGGACAAACTCTTGTAACCAAGTGGACGGATGTAACGACTGGAAACTCTGTCATTGTCCGTTCTGAAATGGGACTAGAAAGGGCGATGAAACGTCCGTTAACTAAAGAATATTTAGTGGACCAATGGGGGCGTTTGGGCGGGACAATGTTTGAATTGAGTCGTCTAGATCTTCACTTAGAAGGAGATTTAATTGTTCCTGTAAAAGAGCTTAACCGCATGAGACGTGTCGCAGCTGAACAGTTACTGGAACTTCGAAAAAGGCCGCGCCAATATAAAGTAAATGATGCATCAACATCCGTCTCAACAGAAAGCGTAGTTGTCAAAGCAGCTGCGAAGAGTGAGTTAATTGCCCTTTGTCGTACAATGGAACAAGTCGAAGCAGCCTGTCATACAGATGTACATTTTGTTTATGCTGACTTTGAGTTTACGACGGATTATCCAGCTGCAGTTGAAGTAGCGAGGAAATATAATAAGCCAATTGCGCTAGCAACGCCTCGTATTCATATGCCTGGAGAAAATGGTATTTTAAACGGAATCCTAAAAGCAAAGCCAGATGCAATTCTTGTTCGTAGCCTAGGTGCCGTGCAATATTATACTTTACTTAACCTAGGTATACCGTTATTCGGTGATTTCTCTTTAAATATTGCAAACCATAAAGCTGCAGAATTGTTTCTAAGTCGTGGTTTAGACCGTGTAACACCATCTTATGATTTGAATGTTCAGCAGATGGTCGATATGCTTGAAGTAGCACCAACAGACCAAATGGAGCTGGTTATTCATCAGCACTTACCGATGTTCCATACTGAACATTGTGTATATTGTACTTTCTTAAGTGAAGGAACAGATTTTACGAACTGTGGACGTCCTTGTGAAGAACATCGTATCTCATTACAAGATCGCGTTGGCTTCTCTCATCCAGTTCGTGTTGATATCGGGTGCCGAAATACGGTTTATAATGCAATTGAGCAATCTGGTGCAGAATATTTACCACAGTTTTTACAGTTAGGAATTCAGCATTATCGAGTCGAGTTCTTAGAGGAAACAGGTGAAAAGGTAAAAGAAGTCCTTTCGTTATATCGCGAAGCCTTAGATGATAAACGTACTGGAAGCAGTGTATGGCGTGAATTGCGCGCGACTAACCAACTTGGAGTCACTAGAGGGCAATTGGTGAAAAAATAAGTAATTATAGTTATTTGAACTAGCAGTAGACAGGGGATACACCCCTGTCTTTTTTATGGTATGGGGCAATAGGTAGCTATGTTTTGATTTCAGATGTGTGTACTGACTTGAGACTAAATTTTTTATAACAACATTCTAATTTGTAGGTAATAGTTATGGGTTCAAATCAAGGTTAGCATTAGAAGCGTTAAATCGTGTTTTTCTAATAAAAATGATATCATTAGAATAAGATTATAAGAGGGTGGAGGATCGTATGAGCGATAGAGAAAATGACAATATAGAAGAACATAAATACGAAGAACCATCTCCAGAAGACTTTTTATTTGAAGAATCAGTAGAGGACCTAGAGGCTGTCGAAAAACAAAAAAGGCGTAAAGCCGTTATTATAAAATCAGTTGCTATCGGGATTTCTTTTTTACTGGTACTCAATGTATTAGGTGTTTGGTTAAATATGTTTAACTTAGATGCGTTACAATTTTTGAAAACTTCAAATGAATTATCAAAACAAGAAGATATTCAATTATATAAAGAGGCAGTAGTGACAATTCAAAGTAGTCATTCAAGGGGAACAGGGTTTGCAGTGTCATCCGATGGGATAATTATCACTAATCATCATGTTGTCGATGGAAAAGGACAACTTGTAATTAGCTTTCCTAATGGTGATTTGTATGAGGGAACAGTCATTGACTCAAATGAAGATTTAGATCTGGCTTTTGTATCTGTTCCTGCTAAAGATATTCCTTATCTATCGCTAAATGACAAAAGTGGTTCAATAGGGGATGAAATTTATGTAATTGGTAACCCATTGATGCACTCACAAATTGTAACAGATGGAGAAATTGTGGAAAATGAAGATCGATTACAAGTGTTAAAAATATCGGCACCTATTTATAGCGGAAATAGCGGTAGCCCCGTAATTAATAAAGAGGGTAAAGTAATTGGCGTTGTTTATGCCCGAACTATTCCACGGTTAATAGATGAAAAAGAGCCCGTTGGTTTAGCAATACCAATACAATATGTTAATAATGTAATGGAGAATCTTAATCATTAATGCTATTACAAATGGGAGAGAGGGACATGATGGAAAAAATCGCAGTTATTTCAGATATCCATGGTAATACCCCCGCATTAGATGCTGTATTAGCAGATATTGAAAACCGACAAATATCTCACATCATTTGTCTTGGTGATCTTGTCGGAAAAGGGCCGCACTCAAGTTTCGTAATTGATAAAGTTAAAGAAAAATGTGAGTTAACGATTATGGGAAACTGGGATGAAATTATTACAAGAGAACCAGAGTTTGATACACTTCGCTGGCATCAAGCTCAACTGCGTGATGACCAAGTAACGTTCTTAGAACAACTTCCGTTTTCACTTGACTTTTATATGAGTGGCAGGTTAATAAGACTATTCCATGCTTCGCCTAGAAGTGTTCATGAGCGAATTCAGCCGTGGGACACGCTTGAAAAAAGAATGACAATGTTTCATAATTCCGACAAAACAGAAAACCTTGTGGGAGCAAAAGAGCCAGATGTAGTCGGTTATGGAGATGTCCATAATGCATATTTACAAAACTTCCAAGGGAAAACTTTATTTAATTGTGGAAGTGTCGGAAATCCATTAGAAATTACTCAAGCTTCATATGCAATTTTAGAAGGTGACTATCAGTCCAAGCGTATAAGTAGTTTCTCGATTCAATTTGTACGAGTTCCATATGATATTGACTTAGCTATTGAACAAGCAAAAGTAGCGAAGATGCCAGAACTTGAAGAGTATATTAAAGAATTAAAAACTGCGAAGTATCGAGGTTTGAAAGATTAAAGAAAAGAGTTGATCCGTTTTGAGACTAGGGTATGCTTGCCAAAATATTAGTTTGAAGTCAAAGATGAGGACATGTCGGTTAGCTACTGTGGAAAAAGAAGGAATGACAAAGATAAAGGAGCTAGCATTACTCAATTTCAAGGAAGTTTTAAAAATCGTAAATTGGAATGCAGAAAATGGTATTCTTTTTTTTCGATTGAGTAGCGATATTATTCCATTTGGCAGTCACGAAGTCCTAGATTGGAATTGGTGGGAAGATGAAGACATTCTAGACCTTAGTAGTCAAATTGTAAAAGTAAAGAACAAGTATAAAATGCGTTTAAGTATACATCCAGGTCAATATACGGTCATCAATTCACCTAATAAAAAAGTAGTAGATAACGCCTTAAGAGACTTAGCTTATCATGATAAGCTAATGGAGCTCGTAGAAGGTACAGATATCATTATTCATACAGGCGGGGCTTATGGAAACAAAGAGGATAGTAAACAGCGGTTTATAAATGTTTATAATGAATTAACACCTAGTATTAAAGGAAAGCTCCGTCTTGAAAATGATGATAAAGTTTATAACGTTAATGATGTGCTACATATATACAAAGAAACGGGAGTACCGATTTGTTTTGATATACATCATCACTTTTGTAATCCCGTCGAAACTGATATTAATACTATTATTGAAACAGTTGTTAAAACGTGGGATGGGGTAGGTAAACCGAAAATGCACATAAGCTCTGGAAAGACGTGCAGTACAGATACAGCACATCATGATTTCATTCATAGTCACGATATGGATTATTTTTTATCTGTTTTAAATGGTTATGATGTAGATATTATGATTGAAGCGAAAATGAAAGAGAAAGCAATACTGCAGCTGCGGTAGCGCTTTGGTGAGATTGTTTTAATAAATGATGAAAGCGAAGAATAACAGGTATATGGACAAATGTAGAAATGGTAATTTATATAAAAATCGAATAGCAGTATTGGCAACAATGCATAAGAAAGAGCAAGTCATTGCCCCAATATTAAAGCGAGAATTAGGAATGGGATTAGTAGTTCCAGAACAATTTGATACCGATGCTTTTGGAACTTTTACGAATGAAATCGAGAGGGCAGGAGATCAGCTTCAAGCAGCAAGAAAGAAAATAGAAAACGCTATGTTAATTAGTGATCAGATAATCGGAATTGCGAGTGAAGGTTCCTTTGGTTCACACCCCATGGTTCCGTTTATTCCTTTTAACAGAGAGCTCATTTTATTTGTTGATAAAGAGCAAGACCTTGAAATTACAGGCTTTGCAGCAAATAGCAATACTAATTATGCAAAAAAAATGGTTGGAAGCTTTGATGAAGCCTACGAGTTTGCGGTAGCTCACGGATTTCCAGAGCACGGCTTTATCATCAAAGCAACCACAGATACGATACAAAGAGAGGAGATTGAAAAAGGGATAACGTGCTTAGAACACCTTAACCATGCAGTTACTAAATTGTTGGACTCACGAAGCGCAATCTGTATTGAAACGGATATGAGAGCGATGTATAATCCAACCCGAATGAAAAATATTGAACTAGCAACATTAGACCTCGTTAAGAAAATACAGTCAATATGTCCAGAGTGTTCAACACCTGGCTATGAGGTGGTTGAATATAAGAAAGGTTTAACATGCCAATACTGTGGTAATCCAACTGATTTGATACTCTCTCATGTTCTTGAATGTAAAAAATGTCACCACAAAGATGAAGTTCTGTATCCGAATGGTAAAGAGTATGCAGACCCTTCTCGTTGTAACTGGTGTAACCCATAATTCCATATTAGATGTTAAGCAAAAATAACACCGCTCAAGTAATTTGAGCGGTGTTTCTGTTATTAAGCACTAGCATTTGCTACTTCTAAATACTCATCATATGTCATTAGTTTATCGATGATTTTACCTTCTGGTGTAATATCGATAATGCGGTTTGCGATTGTTTGAATAAACTGGTGGTCATGTGAAGTAAAGATCATTGATCCTTTGTAGTTAATTAAGCCATTGTTAACAGCTGTAATTGATTCTAAGTCCAGATGGTTAGTCGGTTCATCTAACAAAAGAACATTAGCTCCACTTAACATCATCTTCGAAAGCATACAACGTACCTTTTCTCCTCCTGATAAAACACTAGCTTTTTTCATAACCTCTTCACCAGAGAAAAGCATACGACCTAAGAACCCTCGTAAGAAGCTTTCAGTTTGGTCATTAGGGGAGAATTGGCGTAGCCAATCGACAAGGTTAAGGTCACAGCCTTCAAAAAACTTCGAGTTATCTTTAGGGAAGTAGGCTTGGGAAGTTGTTAATCCCCACTTGTACGTACCACTATCTGCTTCCATTTCACCCATTAGGATTTTAAATAAAGTTGTCTTTGCAATTTCATTCGTTCCTACTAATGCAACTTTGTCATCTTTGTTCATCGTAAAACTGACGTTATCTAACACTTTAACACCGTCAATTGTCTTTGTAAGGCCTTCTACAAGCAACAGATCATTTCCAATTTCACGGTCTGGCGTAAAGTGAACATAAGGATAACGACGAGAAGATGGTTTAATATCATCTAAAGATATTTTTTCTAACGACTTTTTACGAGAAGTTGCTTGTTTCGATTTTGAGGCGTTTGCCGAGAAACGAGCAATAAAGTTTTGTAGTTCTTTAATCTTTTCTTCTTTTTTCTTATTTTGATCTTGAGCCATTTTTAATGCTAATTGACTAGACTCATACCAGAAATCGTAGTTCCCCACATATATTTGAATTTTACCAAAGTCTAAGTCAGCAATATGCGTACACACTTTATTTAAAAAGTGTCGGTCATGGGATACGACGATTACTGTGTTTTCAAAATTAATAAGGAATTCTTCTAACCATTGGATTGCTTGGATATCTAAGTGGTTGGTCGGCTCATCTAGTAAAAGAACGTCAGGCTTACCAAATAAAGTTTGAGCAAGTAATACTTTTACTTTCTCTCCACCTGTTAGTTCTGCCATTGTCTTGTAATGAAGGTCTTCACCAATACCTAGACCCTTTAAAAGGATTGCAGCTTCAGACTCTGATTCCCAACCGTTCATTTCAGCGAATTCGCCTTCAAGCTCTGCAGCTTTAATTCCATCTTCATCACTGAAATCCTCTTTCATATAGATAGCGTCTTTTTCTTGCATGACTTCATAAAGACGAGCATGACCCATAATAACCACTTTAAGTACTTCGTGTTCTTCGTATTCAAAGTGGTTTTGTTTTAGAACAGCTAGACGCTCACCTGGATTCATATGTACTTCGCCTTGTTGAGGTTCAATTTCACCGGAAAGAATTTTGATAAACGTTGATTTCCCAGCTCCGTTGGCACCGATAAGACCATAACAGTTACCAGGTGTGAATTTAATATTTACTTCTTCAAACAGTTTTCTATCTCCATAACGTAAACCTACATTTTGTACTGTAATCATTAAATAAAACCCTCCAAAAACAATATCTTTAAAATTATACCATTAATTCATTTGAGAAAAAACTAAAGTTAATTCCCGAAACAATTTTATAAAATAAAGGCTGGTTTCAGTACTTTAAGAAAGGCTCTTTCTCAAAGATTGTTGCTCTAAGCTATTGGACCGTTAACAAGCGAAAACTTGGTTCTTCACGCTTTAGCGTTCAAACAACGGTCCAATAGCAACATAGTTTACGAAAACAGCCTTAATAAAAGAGCCAAAATAAAAAAGCCTGATTCAAGGAAATCAGGCTTTCGTCAATATCTCTCAAAACTTCTGCCTAGTTACTTTTCAGCCATAAACTTACCGTTTTTTCTAAATCCAACTAGATTTCGTCCTGATCGTTTAGCAAAGTATAGGCATTCATCGGCCGCTTGAACGAGCTGTTCAGGTTTCATATTTTGGTTTGTGAAGTTTGAAACCCCAATTGAAACAGTAACATTGAGTTGTGTATCGTTTATATTAAATAAAATTCCCTCTACTGATTCGCGGATCCTTTTGGCAATTTGTAGAGCGTTTTCTTTATTACAATCTGGTAGTAGAACCGAAAATTCCTCTCCACCATTTCTTGAAATGATGTCTGACGAACGCGATTCTGACTGGAGAACTTGTCCTAATCTTTTTAAAACGAGGTCGCCATTAGTATGACCATAAGTATCATTTATCTGTTTAAAATGGTCAATATCTATCAATAGAAAGGAAAGCTGTGTTTCTTCGTTATTTCGACAATTCTTTATTAAATCATCAAGAGACCTATTAAACCCCCGTACATTCGTTAGGCCAGTGAGGGCATCTTCATAAGAATTTTGCTTTATAGAACGGTAATTTTCATTAGCTTCTCTAACGTACCGTAAACAATACATAAGAAAAATCCCACTTACAATAAATATAATACTAAATTGAAAAGGGATAAATAAATCTCTTACCAAGAGAAATACTGTTCCAATCCCAACCACAGTTGAATAGAAAGTCATAATTAACCATTTCTTACGATATTGCTTAGCGATATATTCGCCAATAAGTCCGCAGCCTATGCCAACGACTATAGTAGTGCTGAAAGCAATAATTCCTCCAATACTCAAACCATATATTGTAATCCGAGCTAAACCAATTATTATCGAAGCAAGAATAGCTGGTACTATACCCACAAGATGAGCAGCAAGCATAATTGAAAAATAACGTAAATCAATGACAGCATCAGAGATTTGAATGCTATATTGCATTAGAATAATCCCTAAAAGTCCTGTAAATAAACCAATCGCAAATTTTATACGTAGTTGAGAGTTTATAGAAAGCTCGGTATCTCTCGTTAAATATCCACAAACAAATATAAACGATGAAAGGATAGCAGCATTGGCAAACATCTCATGTATGAAATAATACATTCAAAGTAATTCTCACTTTCTAAAAAAATTGAACAAAGTTAATTATACAATTAAGTTTTTTTAACACAAGAGAAATAATTGTGAATTACAAGTAAGTCAAAACGTCCAAATTTATTAAAAACACAAATACAAGTTGACAGGTAGGAATTGTTTGAATAATATATAATTATAAGTAAAACAAATGATTATATTAAGTCTTTCTAATTATTTAGTTAGTAAAAGACTGTTTAGGCGCACAGCCGTGAAGAGAAAGCTAATGCTTGGTTGACGGCAAAATGCAAAAAGGAACAATCTATGAGAAAAGAAATTAGTGAAAAATAAATCATATAAGAATAGTATGTATTAAAAGGGGATGTCAGGTATGTTAAAGTCGGTAGTCACAAATTTACAAAAAATTTTCATCGATCAGTATTGTGCAACTATAGCACCTTATCATCTCTTATTTAATGAACAGTTTATGGAACGTTATACATCGTTTTATTCTTGGGAACAATTTCAACAAAATAGTTACCTAGATACTTCAAACATAAAAAATTTAATTAATAGTAATAAAGAAGAATGGGATCAATTTGTTGCTCAAACGACTCACTTTAATAACTGGAGTGAGATGTTAAATAAAGCAGAAGAACACTATGTTTTAGAACGCTCGTGCGGACCGTATCAGTTTATGTAAAAGGCTAGCCATGTAAAAAGGACCAAGGCAGACAAAAGAATGTCGCCTCGGTTCTTTATTTAGGTTTAAGTTGTTTTATTAGAAAAAGATTGAATTGCACTCTGAGCAAGTATTTGAATAGTGGCGTCATCCATCGGTGGGTTATGCAGTCCAGCACGGACATCCTGGTAGTAAAGTTAAAGAGGATTTTTTTCAGATAAGCTTCTAGCGCCGACGACTCGCATAGCTTGATCGACCATCTCAATAGCTGAATTGGTTACGACATGTTTGACTGCGGCAAGATCAGGAATCGTGATTGTTTTATCATCTAACTCATCCTATTTTTCTGCTACGGATAAAAGAAAGTGTCGGGCGTGTTTTAACTTGAGTTCCATTTCACCTATTTGTCTTTGTATATTCGGTAATTCGATAATTGGATAATTAAGGCTGTTTGGTTGGTAGGAACTGGCAAATTCAATTGTATAGTGACATGCAGCTTGTGCATTTCCTAAATAGCAAGCAGGAATATGAAGCAGCCAGCCATTTGCTCTATATTTGGGTCGAGAAGAAACCATCTCTAATAAGTGATCGTCCTCAATTTTCACATCCTCCAAAAATAAATCATGACTTTCCGTTGCCCTCATTGCAATACTATCTCACGTCTTCTCAATACGAACACCTGGGGTATCACGGGGTACTAAAAACTCCCCGATTTCTTCACTGCCTTCAATCGCGGCTGAAACTAAAAAGAAATCAAGGACTGGAGCCATTGTTGTAAATGTTTTTCGACCATTAATTCTCCAATGCTCCCCATTTTTTACTGCCGTCGTTTGTGGTTTACCACCTCGTGTAGGTGAACCAGTTTGTGCCTCTGTTGCTGCACGATTAAGTAATGCATTTTCGTTTACCTTTGCCATCACCGCTGCGTATTTTTCTTTTTTCCATGGTCTAGTAGTTGCCAAATCTAAAATTATTCCAACATCCCAACCAATCGAAAGAGCAGTCGGCCCGCACCCTTGAGCTAAACGCTCATGCAGTAAAATGAATTCGTATAAGGAAGCTTCTTTTCCACCAAACTCTTTTGGCAGTGTTAATATCGTATAACCGATCTGCTTTAAGTCATTTATATTTTCAATTGGAAATGCTCCCTCAAGATCATACTGTTGAGCTCGTTTTGAGAATTGATCTGCTAATTGGCCTATTTTTTCATAGTGTTCCTTTTGTTCTTCTGTTTTAAAAAACATAGTGACATCGCCCTCCCAGGTTCTAACTTATTTACTACCATGAGTACGTTTGGAATGCAAATTTTAAAGATTAATTTAGAGTTAACTTTCACTAAAGATACAATCAATTTACAGTTGTATAATGGTGTAAATGATAAAAAATGAGTTATTTTCACACGATTCTTTGAACGGACATTATTGGAGATGTGATAAATAAATTTTCTTCCATAATGAAATCAAATTAAATTTAAAAGATTTGTAACCTTTTTGTGCTGAAATTAGACTAATCAGTATCAATAAAAAAGGGGAGGTTGAACTTTGGAGCGAGAACAAGTTAAAGAAGAAATTAAACAAATTTACCGTGACCATTACAACGATGTCTATAAGTTTCTAGTAGCCTTTACAAATACGAGAAATGAATCAGAAGACTTAACGCAGGAAGTATTTATTCGTTTATTTAAATCGTTACCTAAGTTTAAAGGTGACTCTCAATTAAAAACATGGATTTTTTCGATAGCAAGAAATGTTGCCATCGATCACTCAAAAAGAACTAGAAGACAGCAATTGATGAGTGACATAGTCTTAAAATTCATTCCTTCCAAAGAAAAGACAACTGAAGAGATGGTTGAAGCAAAAGAAGAGATTGATGCCGTGTATACTTCATTAAAAAAGTTAAAGTATGAATATCGGATGGTTATTATCCTTAGAGGAATACAAGAGTTTTCTGTGAAAGAGACTGCTCAAATCATGAATTGGAATGAGTCTAAGGTAAAAGTTAATTATCATCGCGCTTTAAAACAATTAAAGAATGAACTAGAGTCAGATACTAGTCTAGTAAATGAAAGGTGGGTTTGAAATGGATCGAAATGAAGAACTTGAAATTTTAAGAGAATTAAAGAAAAGCCATTCAAACATAAAGCCTAACGAAGATTTTGTTGACCAATTGGAAGGAAAGCTCGTTCACAAATTTTCATTACGATCAAAAAATAAATTAATGCTTCCTGTAACGGGCACAATTTTTGCAAGCATATTATTGCTGTTATTCGTTTTCAATATAGAGGGGCTGTTCCACCAGCATGCAGAGTATGAAAAGGATATCGAAGTCTATATTTATCACACTCATACGTGGGAAGCGTTCCTGCCAGAGTTGGATATAGAAGTAAACGAGGATGACGAATTTCCAGGAGCGCATGCTTGGCACCGTGAAAATAATATTACCGCTGTTGGAGAGCATTTAAGTAATGAGTTAACGAAGAGACGAATTGTTACCCTTCATGATGCCACTGATTTTCAAACGATACTTGAAGAGCGCGGACTGAAGTACACGGACTCCTATGATGTGTCGAGGGAAAATGTAGAGGAAGTACTCACAAAATATGACAACATACAAATGGTGTTTGATATACACCGCGATTCTTTATCAAGGAACCAAACAACAACTACTATCAATGGTGAAGAAGTTGCTAGAATTTACTTTAACGTCGGAGGGGAGTTACACCAAAGGAGCAATTTTGATTTTGCAGCAGAACTCCACCGACTAGCAGAAGAAATGTACCCTGGTTTATCAAGAGGTGTTGTCAGAACTGGAGGTATAGGCCGAAACGAGATATACAATCAAGATCTTCACAATCAAGCGATAATGATAGACATTGGTGGCTATGAAAATTCATTAGAGGAGGTAAAGAGAGCTGCCACGTATTTTGCAGATGTAATAGAGGTATTTCTAGAAAAATAGCACATTCTTATCTGTATAAATAAATACGCTCAAACCATTACGGTCTGAGCGTATTTTATTTATTAAAGAATTAAATAACCTTCGTTGTCCAATCCTCACAATTCCATTTTTCAGTAACGATATCATTATAGAATTCAGGTTCGTGGCTAATAAGAAGAATGCTTCCTTTGTAAGCTTTTAAGGCACGCTTTAATTCTTCTTTTGCATCGACATCAAGGTGGTTCGTCGGCTCATCGAGTACGAGTAAGTTTGTTTCATTGTTAATAAGCTTACATAGACGAACTTTTGCTTTTTCTCCACCACTTAAGACCATAATTTTACTTTCGATATGCTTAGTCGTTAATCCGCATTTTGCTAATGCAGCACGAACTTCCGCCTGGCTATATGAGGGGAACTCTTTCCAAATTTCGTCAATACACGAATTTTGATTATCCGCTTTCGCTTCTTGTTCAAAATAGCCAATATGCAAGTAGTCTCCTCGTTCAACCGAACCTGAGACAGGCTTAATCTCGCCTAAAATGCTACGTAATAACGTCGTTTTACCGATACCGTTTGCCCCGTACAATGCGACTTTTTGTCCGCGTTCCATACGCAGGTTTAACGGTCTTGAAAGTGGTTCATCATATCCAATCACTAAATCTTTTGTTTCAAAGATAACTTTTCCAGATGCACGAGACTCTTTGAAATTAAACTCTGGTTTTGGCTTCTCTTTAGCAAGTTCAATGACTTCCATTTTATCTAGCTTTTTCTGGCGGGACATTGCCATATTACGTGTGGACACGCGGGCTTTGTTTCTTGCAACGAAGTCCTTAAGCTCAGATATTTCTTGTTGTTGCTTTTTATAGGCTGCTTCTAATTGTTGTTTTTTCATATCGTGAACTTCTAGGAAGTGGTCGTAATCGCCGACATAACGGTTCAACTCTTGGTTTTCCATATGATAAATGAGGTTAATAACGCTATTTAAGAACGGGATGTCATGTGAGATTAAGATAAACGCATTTTCATATTCATTTAAGTAACGCTTTAACCACTCAATATGCTGCTCATCTAAATAGTTTGTCGGCTCGTCCAATAGTAAGATATCAGGCTTCTCTAGTAATAGTTTAGCCAAAAGGACTTTTGTTCGTTGTCCACCGCTTAAATCATCAACATCACGATCAAGACCAATATCTGATAGTCCAAGACCACGAGCAATTTCTTCGACTTTAGCATCAATTGTATAAAAATCATTATTCGTTAAAATATCTTGAATCGTCCCTGTTTCTTCAAGTAACTTTTCTAATTCCTCTGGAGAAACATCACCCATTTTATCAAAAAGCTCATTCATTTGTGTTTCTAAGTCAAATAAATATTGAAATGCACTTTTTAATACATCGCGCATCGTCATGCCTTTTGACAGAACTGTATGTTGATCTAAGTAACCAACACGTACTCGTTTCGACCATTCTACTTTTCCAGCGTCTGGTTGCAGTTTTCCTGTAATGATATTCATAAACGTCGATTTACCTTCGCCGTTTGCTCCGATCAGACCAATATGTTCTCCCCTTAAAAGGCGGAAAGATACATCATTAAAAATCGCACGGTCACCAAATCCGTGACTTAAGTTTTTCACCGTTAATACACTCATGAATGGACAACACTCTTTCTATATAAATTTATAGATAATCAATTTAACTTTTCGCATCTTACCTATTATAAAACGAATGAAACTATTTTAACATACTTTGAAAATATCCAATTTATTATTTTTAAAATTGAAAGCTTTGAAGAGAAGTGCGTTTCTTTACAAAAAGTTTATACAATGAGTCATTGAACTATTGTAAAATGAAGTATCAGATTAACCTCAAATTAACGATGATAGAGCATTAATCCCCTTAGTACTCTTAACTAATCACAAGTAGAAAAGGTCTCTTCCTCCATTTATAAAAATTATATTTTCCTTTACAATAGAAAAAGCAGTGTTTAGGAAGGAGTTCATTCATGCAAACAAAAGCAGTTGAACTTTTAAAGCAATATTTTGGTTATGAATCTTTTCGTAAAGGTCAAAGTCATATTGTTGAAAAAGTTTTAGAAGGAAAAAATACACTTGGAATTATGCCAACAGGTGGTGGGAAATCAATCTGTTATCAAATTCCAGCTCTTATATTCGATGGAATGACCATCGTTGTATCACCGCTTATTTCATTAATGAAAGACCAGGTGGACGGGTTAAATCAGCTTGGAATTCCGAGTACATATATTAATAGTTCTCTCTCGAATAGTGAATTGAGTGAACGGATCGAGAATATGAGAAATGAACAATATAAGTTAATTTATATTGCACCTGAGCGGTTAGAAGACGTTCGTTTCTTTTATTTATTAAATGAGCTACCGATTACGCTCGTTGCAATCGATGAAGCGCACTGTCTTTCACAATGGGGACATGATTTCCGCCCGAGTTATTTAAATATATCATCACTCATCAGGAAACTGCCGACCAATCCAGTTGTGTTAGCGTTAACGGCAACGGCAACGCCTCAAGTAAGAGAAGATATTTGCCGGCACTTAAGCATTGAAGAAGAGAATACGATTGTGAATGGAGCGAGAAGAGATAACTTATCGTTACAAGTGGTCAAAGGGCAGGATAAATTTTCTTATGTCTCGCAATACTTAAAAAAGCATGCCGCAAGCTCAGGGATTATCTATGCGTCAACGCGAAAAGTCGTTGAGCAGCTGTATGATAAATTAACCGAAAAGGGCATAGCTGTTGGAAAATATCATGGAGGCTTATCAGATCTAGAACGCGCAAAATATCAGGATGATTTTATCCGTGACAATATAACGGTTATGATCGCAACGAATGCATTCGGAATGGGAATTGACAAATCTAATGTGCGATTCGTCCTGCATTACAATTTGCCAAGAAATATTGAATCGTACTATCAAGAAGCGGGAAGAGCAGGACGTGACGGTGAAGAAAGTGAATGTGTGCTGCTTTTTGCTCCTGATGATATTCGGATTCAAAAGTTTTTAATTGAACAGTCTGATTTAGAAGAATCGAGGCGAACAAACGAATACAAAAAGCTACAACAGATGGTGGATTATTGTCATACGGAATCGTGTTTACAACAATATATTGGACACTATTTTGAGGATGATGAATTTGAAAAATGTAATAAGTGTTCGAACTGTCTAGATGATGGCGAAACTTCAGATGTGACTACAGAAGCACAAATGGTCTTTTCCACGATTAAAAGAATGCGAGAAAAGTTCGGAAAAACGATCGTCGCTCAAGTTTTAGTTGGTTCTGAAAGTAAAAAGGTAAAAGATTTTAAATTAGATCAATTGACGACCTACGGATTGCTTAAAACATGGACTGGAAAAAACCTATCACAGTTTATTGATTATTTAACGGCAGAACAATTCCTAAAGCCGTCGGAAGGCAATTTTCCGACGTTACGCTTAACTGAAAAAGCAGTAACTGTCCTAAAAGGAGAGCTGAAAGTTTATCGTAAAGAAAAGGTTGAGCGAGTAGTAATCGAGGCTAACGATGAAGTTTTCGAGAGTTTACGTAAATTACGTAAGGAAATTGCAGATGAAGAAAAAGTACCTCCATACTTAATCTTCTCAGATAAAACCCTTCGTGAAATGAGTAAGGCAATTCCTATTACCACTGAAGAATTATTGCAAGTTAACGGGGTCGGGCAGCAAAAACTTCAGAAGTATGGTGAACAATTTTTAAACGCGCTACAACCTTTTAAGGATCAGAAAGGCGAACAGGAAGTTTTCGTACAAAAAAAAGCTTCCTCAAAAGTACCGAGCCATCATATTACGTATGAAATGTATCTACAAGGAAGTTCAGTCAATGAGATTGCAGAGCAAAGGGAGTGTTCTGAAGAAACGGTTCTAACTCACTTCGAAAAATGTTATGACGAAGGCAAAGATATCGATCTTCGTCAGTTTGTGAATGAGCAACATGAACAATTAATTGAAGAAGCCATTGAGACGATAGGTGCTGAGCGCTTAAAGCCTCTTAAGGAGAGCTTACCAGCAGAAGTTTCCTATTTCGAAATTCGCTATGTAATTGGTAAGAGAGTAAGACAAGATTAATTAAATAGTGTGTTATTAATAGAGAGCGGGGAATCCTTGGATTTCACCGCTTTTTAGATGTTCATCTGTAACTGGAAAATGTGAAAGAATGGTTCCCGCTTAAGGAAGTATTAAAACAAACGAGGAACGAATGAGAAAATAGATCATGCTAGAGGAAAAACTCGATAAAAATGCTATGTAGAAAACACATATCAAACTACAAGGCTAGCTCAACTACTACCAGCCCATCACAACAAAAAAACCTCTTCACTACGAAGAGGCTTTCATTCGATTAACCGTTTATTGCATTGTCTAAAAATTCAATAGCTTGTTCTTCTTCGAATCCTTTGACAAGAATGAGTTCGCTAATAAAAATGCGTCGGGCATTATCAAGCATAAACTTATCTTCAGTACCAAGCTTTTTATTTTTATTTAAGAACATTAAATCCCTAATTACTTGGGCACTTTCACAAATATCACCAGTTTTCATTTTTTTCATGTTTAAATGATAACGTTGGTGACGATTAACCGAATCGTCTGGTTCACCTTCGTGAAGAATTAATAAAGCCTTTTCTAACGTATCTGGGTCAACGACTTCACGTATACCGATAATTGATGTTTTCTCCATAGGAACCATTACTTGCATCGTACTATGAGACAAATTTAAGACATAGTATTGTTGGGTCTCCCCAAGAATTTCTCTTTCCTCGATATCTTCAATCACACCAGCGCCGTGCATTGGGTAAACAATCTTGTCTCCAATTTGAAACATAGCTCGACCTCCTAAATTTGAGTTCATCATTATTATATCATACTTGTCTGATAATAGCAAAATTTATAATTTTATCATTCATTAATTTCACTGTCAATCAATTTATGATATAGTTCTTAATAGTCGTTGTTGAAAGGGTGTTTACATGAAAAAAACAGTAGTTCTGGCTGAAAAACCTTCAGTTGGAAGAGACATTGCAAAAGTTTTAAATTGTTCGAAAAAAGGCAACGGATTTTTTGAAGGTGATCGTTATATCGTGACTTGGGCACTTGGCCATTTAGTGACGTTAGCTGACCCAGAATCATATGATGAAAAATATAAATCCTGGAATTTGAATGACCTTCCTATGTTACCCCAAAAATTAAAAATTAATGTAATAAAAAAGACAAATAAACAATATCAGGCAGTAAAAACTCAATTAAACCGTAAAGATGTTGGAGATATCGTTATCGCTACTGATGCCGGACGAGAGGGAGAGTTAGTAGCGAGATGGATAATCGAAAAAGCAAGTGTTAAAAAGCCAATTAAGCGCCTGTGGATTTCCTCTGTTACGGATAAGGCGATTAATGAGGGGTTTCAAAAGCTTCGCCCAGGTAAAGATTATGAAAATCTTTATGCTGCAGCGGTTGCTCGATCTGAAGCGGATTGGATAGTCGGTTTAAATGGGACAAGAGCATTAACTTCAAAGTATAATGCACAGCTATCTTGCGGAAGAGTTCAAACGCCGACGCTTGCAATAATCCGTCAAAGAGAACGAGAAATAGCTGAATTTAAACCAAAGAAATATTACGGTTTAACAGTTCATGCTGATAAAAATTTGAAGCTGACGTGGCAGAGTGACAAGACGAATGATACGAAAACTTTTGATCAGGATCACATAAAAAAAGTTCAAGACATAATAAACAATCAACAGATACAAATTGTAGATATCGAGAAAAAGTCAAAAAAGATATATTCACCTCAACTTTTTGATTTAACGGAATTGCAGCGGGAGGCGAACCGTATATTCGACTTCTCGGCAAAAGAAACACTTAATACGATGCAGAAATTGTACGAGCAACATAAGGTCTTAACGTACCCTCGAACAGATTCTCGTTACCTATCTGATGATATAGTAGAAACTTTAAAAGATCGATTAGAGGCATGTGGCGTAGGACCGTATTCAAAGCAAGCTTTTAAAATCAGACAAAAGCCAATCTTGGCAAACCGTCACTTTGTAGATAACCATAAAGTATCAGACCACCATGCAATAATTCCGACAGAGGTAGCTCCGAATTTGACTTCGCTGAGTGAAAAGGAAC
Organism: Alkalihalobacterium elongatum; assembly: GCF_019024285.1. Taxonomy (GTDB): domain Bacteria; phylum Bacillota; class Bacilli; order Bacillales; family Bacillaceae_F; genus Alkalihalobacterium; species Alkalihalobacterium elongatum. The sequence continues at coordinate 443,133 of NZ_WMKZ01000001.1, read as the reverse complement.
GAAAAATTTATGATTTAGTTGTAAAGCGGTTTTTAGCTGTGCTTTCCCCACCGCATGAATATGAACAAACAACCGTTGTAACTAAAATAGCTGGAGAAACGTTTGTGGCGAAAGGAAATATTGTTAAATCTCAAGGTTGGAAAGAAATTTATGGAGAGGATAGAGACGAAAAAGATGGGGCAGTAAGTAGTGATATACTTCAATATAAAAAAGGAGATCGTTTATCCATTCACTCGGTTTCACAAACCGAAGGAGAAACAAAGCCACCATCTTTATTTAACGAAGGAACGTTACTGTCAGCGATGGAAAGTCCTGCAAAGTTTATGGCAGAAACGAATAAACAGCTTGCTAAAACTCTTGGAAAAACAGGTGGTCTTGGTACAGTAGCTACGAGAGCTGATATTATAGATAAGCTTTTTAATAGCTTTCTAATTGAAAAAAGAGGAAAAGATATCGTAACGACTTCCAAAGGAAGGCAATTATTAGAGCTAGTTCCCACAGACCTTAAGTCTCCAGCGCTGACAGCAGAATGGGAGCAAAAGCTTGAGGCGATTGCAAAAGGAAAGTTAACGAAGCAAGCTTTTCTCGTGGAAATGAAAGAATATACTAAAGCAATCATTAACGAAATTAAAGTGAGTGAGCGGAAATTTAAGCATGATAATGTTTCAGGGCGAACTTGTCCAGAATGTGGAAAAAATCTACTGCAAGTTAACGGGAAAAAAGGAAAGATGCTCGTTTGTGAGGATCGCGAGTGTGGACACAGAAAAGCAGTTGCCAAAAAAACGAATGCCCGTTGTCCGAAGTGCTTCAAAAAACTAGAATTACGTGGACAAGGGGAGGGCCAAGTATTTGCTTGCAGCTGTGGGCACAAAGAGAAACTATCATCGTTTAATGAGAGAAAGAAAAAAGAGAAAAATACGAAAGTATCTAAAAAAGAGGTAAATCAATATTTAAATAAACAAAACAAACAAGAAGAACCATTTAACTCAGCACTAGCAGAAGCACTAGCCAAGCTAAACCTAAAAAAATAAAACCCAACAGGTGCCAGGACCTTTATTTTATTACAGTGGTAAAGGTGCCTGGCACCATTCTACGATTTCAGTGAGAAAAGTCACATTTAAAGGAATTTTATAGTTCTTTTGTCTTTTTCGTGAAAGCACTTGCAAAAATAGAAATACGGTTGTAACATTACTTACGTAAACGTTTTCGTAAAAGGTGGATGATATGAAACCGACAATAAAGGATGTTGCACAAAAAGCTAATGTATCAATAGCTACCGTGTCTAGAATTTTGAATAACCAGCTTGGCTATTCGGAAAAGACGAAAGAAAGAGTCTTAAAAGTGATTGAAGAATTAGGCTTTCGTCCAAACGCAATTGCACGTGGCTTGGTTAGTAGAAGAACAAAGACAATTGGTGTGCTATTGCCGAATGTAACTAGCTCTTTTGCATCTAAGCTTTTAAAAGGAATTGAAAAAAGTGCTCATGAGAATGATTATAGTATGATCGTGTGTAATACCGATCATAGCGGTTCGCGAACGCTAGATTACTTGAATATTCTCGGAGAGAAAAAGGTCGATGGTTTAATCTTCTCCAGTCAAGAAATAAAAGAAGAATATTACGAAACAATTACAAGATTAGGCATTCCAGTTATTTTAATCTCATCTATGTCCTATCGTTTTCCATTACCTTACGTAAAGGTCGATGATAGACAAGCTGCTTATCATGCGACATCTTACTTAATAAAAAATGGTCATGAAAAGATTGCAATGATTAGTGGTGATGATGACTTAACAGGAAAGCCGAGGATGGAAGGTTATAAACAGGCTATGGAAGATCACGAGCTCCCCCTTAATGAGAAGCTAATTGTTTATGGAGGCTTTGATTTTGAGTCAGGGAAAAAGTGTATGAAACAATTATTGCCATTAAAAAATGAGTTTACGGCAGTTTTTTCTGCTAGTGATGACATGGCAGTAGGTGCAATGTCCGCAGCTTACGAAAACAATTTAAAAGTACCAGATGACTTTTCTATTATTGGTTTTGATAATACATTAGTTGCTGAAATGGCGATCCCTCCATTAACGACGGTAGCACAACCGTTATGGGAGATGGGGAAAATGGCCATAGAAAAAGTGATTGAAATGATTGAAAGCGAAGGTCATCATACTTCAAGTTCGATTATGAACTTTCAAATCATTGAGAGGAAAAGTGTAAAAATTTTAAAGAGCACCTAACAGGTGTTTTTTATACCCACAATACGTAAACGTTTACGTAAAAATATGTTTATTAACTTAAATTAACGTTTTAATTGACTGATATCATTAACGTAAACGTTTTCTTATACCTATGTTTTATTTTTATGTTAGTTTTATATGAAACTTCAAACTTTTAGGAGGAGTAAAAATGAAAAAATTCAAAATGTTAATTGCAACCTCTGTAGCTGCTGTTACTTTAGCTGCTTGTGGTGGAGGTGGAGCTGATGATGGGACTGTAAAGCTTGAATTTTTCCAAAATAAATCTGAGGCAGTAGGCACTTATGATGAGCTAATTGCTAAGTTCACGGAAAAATACCCTGAAATTAAAATTGAGCAAAACCATGTTCCAGAGTCTGAAACTGTTTTAAGATCTCGCTTAGCTCAAAATGATGTACCTGCAATTATGGGGATCAGTGGTAATGCAACGTACGGTGAATTAGCAGCAGCTGGTGTTTTACATGATTTTTCAGGGGATGAGAAAATCTCAAGAGTACAACCTGCTTATGTTGATATGCTAAACGCACTAGCTGGGAAAGACACTCCTAATGGTATTCCTTACGCAGCTAATGCAAACACAGTTCTATATAACAAAGACATGTTTGAAGAACTTGGATTAGACATTCCAACGACTTGGGATGAGTTCATCGCAGTGGCTGAGGAAGTTGTAGCAGCAGGAAAAACACCATTTTATCACACATATGGGGATGCTTGGACTGCGATGGTACCTTTCAATGCTTTAGCAGCTAACCTACAAGGTGATGACTTTCTAGAAAAAAGAAATAATAACGAAGTTACATTTAAAGAGCGTTACGAAGATGTTGCAGAAAACATGTTAACACTATTAGGTTTTGCCAATAATGATATTTTCGGTGCTGGCTATGACCAAGGAAATACAGCTTTTGCTAATGGTGATGTTGCAATGTATATCCAAGGAAACTGGGCTGTAGGTTCAATCACAGATGCAAACCCAGAAGCAAATATCGGAGCATTTGCTCTTCCAGCTTCTAATGATGTAACAATGAACCGTCTCGTTTCTGGTGTAGACACTGTTTTAACAATCTCTGAAAACACAAAGCATAAAGAAGAAGCTCAACTGTTCATTGATTTCTTACTACGCCCAGAAAATGCACAATTCTATATTGATAAAGAAAAGCAATTCTCAGCAGTAGAAGGTGTACTGCAAGAAGATCCTACAGTTGTTGATTTAACAAGACACTTTGAAGAAGGTTCAATTACTAGTTTCCCAGATCACTATTATCCAACAGGAATGCAAGTAGAAAACTTAGTACAGGAGTTCTTAATTAATAAAGATGTAGATGCATTCTTAAATACGTTAGACAGCGAGTGGGACAAAGTAAAAGATAGATAGATTTAGAAATTAATAGAAATATAGAACGAGAGCAGGCTTTCCTAACCGACGTCCTAGTTTAAACATAGGGTGGGAAAGCCTTGCTCCTTCATTAAATGGAAGGCCTCGGTTATAGGACAATTTCCTATGGAGGTTATGAAATAATCTTCGTAAGAAATTGTCTTATATAAAAATATGTTCATATGAAATTGCTTTCCATAGATAACTTAATTTTGACTTCATAAGAGGAGGAGAGGAAAAAATGAAAAAGAAAATAAGCCCCTACTTTTTAATGGTACTTCCAGCGGTTATTTTATTTTTTGCCTTTCATACATTTCCAGTGCTTCAAGGTATATTTTATAGTTTCACGAACTTTAAAGGGTATGGTTCATGGGAGTTTGTAGGGTTTAGAAACTACATTAATGTGTTTAAAGATTCACGTGCAATCGATGCTTATATCTTTACATTTAAATTTGCTGTACTTTCTACCGTTTTGGTTAACATAATCAGCTTAACCATTGCTTTAGGGTTAAATTCAAAGATTAAATTTAAGAAAACACTTCGAGGCATTTATTTCATGCCGAATATTTTAAGTATTTTAATCGTAGGGTTTATTTTTAATTATATTTTTGCAATTTTTATTCCTTCTATTGCAGAGAACCTTGGAATTAACGCATTAACAGCTAGTATATTAGGGAACCCTGATCTTGCTTGGCTTGGAATTGTTGTCGTTGCGGTTTGGCAAGCAGCTGCATTTAATACGATTTTGTATTTAGCGGGTCTTGCAACGATTTCACAAGATATATATGAGGCATCAAGCATTGATGGTGCAAATAAGTGGCAGGATTTCTGGAAAATTACGTTCCCGCTAATCGCACCATTCTTTACAATCAATATGGTACTGGCAATGAAAAACTTCTTAATGGTGTTCGACCATATCATGGCTTTAACTGGCGGTGGTCCTGGTAGAGCAACAGAATCTATTTCTCTACTTATTTACCGCGGTGGTTTCCAAGGTGGAGAGTTTGCCTACCAATCTGCTAACGCAGTCGTTTACTTTATAATCATTGTCACGATTTCAGTGATCCAAATCCGTTATTTACAAAAACGGGAGGTGCAGATGTAATGGCTCGAAGAAAAATAAATTGGACTGTAACTCTTCTATTAATTATTGGTTCAATCGTAATTTTGTTTCCAATCTACTTAACGGTAGTCAATGCTTTAAAAACACCACAAGAAACAGCGCAATCGATTTTAGCTTTACCGACTGAGTTCCGTTTTGATAATTTTACTAGAGCAATAGAAATGACGAATTTCTTTAATGCTTTAAAAAATAGTGCCTACATTACATTCTTTACTGTCGTATTTACAATTTTAACAAATTCCATGGTTGCTTATGCCATTGCGCGTAATTTGCACAAAAAAACGTATAAAGTTTTATTCTATTATTTTGTAAGTGCGATGTTTGTTCCGTTTCCGATCATCATGTTACCGATCGTAAAGCAAATGAGTGCGATTTCGATGATGAATCCGACGGGTTTAATCATTTTGTATATCGTTTACGGTCTTGCTTTTAATATTTTCTTATATGTTGGTTACATTAAATCGATTCCAGTAGAACTTGAAGAAGCGGCAATTATTGATGGGTGTTCACGTTGGGGCGTTTTCTGGAGAATCGTCTTCCCACTACTTACTCCAATGAATGCAACGGTTGGTATTCTAACAGCCTTATGGGCATGGAACGACTTTATGCTACCGTTAGTAATCTTAAGTGATCGTAATGATATGACGTTACCACTTGTTCAATATGTATTCCAATCACAATTTAGTACGAATTACAATTTAGCTTTTGCTTCTTATTTACTAGCATTATTACCGATGTTACTCGTGTATATTTTCTTACAAAAATGGATCATTAGTGGAGTAACCAAAGGGGCAATTAAGTAAACAAAAGGAGATGACAGCAGTGGAAAAAGTATGGTGGAAAGAAAGTGTTGTATACCAAATTTACCCGAGAAGCTTTATGGACAGTAACGGGGACGGAATCGGTGACATTCAAGGAATTATTTCGAAACTTGATTATTTAAAAGATCTAGGAATCGAAATCATTTGGTTGTCACCTGTTTATAAATCACCGAATGATGATAACGGTTATGATATTAGTGATTATAAAGATATTATGGATGAGTTCGGAACAATGACTGACTGGGAAGAGTTATTAGAACAAATTCATCAGCGTGGCATGAAACTTATCATGGATTTAGTAGTGAACCATAGCTCAGATGAACATGAATGGTTTATCGAAGCAAAGAAATCAAAGGATAATCCTTATCGTGACTATTACATTTGGAGAAAAGGCAAGGACGGAAAAGAGCCAAATAACTGGGAGTCGTGTTTTAGTGGGTCAGCATGGAAATACGATCATACAACGGATGAATATTTCCTACACCTTTTTTCAAAAAAGCAGCCTGATTTAAATTGGGAAAACCCGACATTACGTCGTGAAGTATATGACATGATGAAATGGTGGCTCGATAAAGGAATTGACGGCTTCCGTATGGACGTTATTAACTTCATTTCAAAAGTGGATGGTTTACCAGGTGGAGAGCCTCAGGAAGGCAAAAAATATGTATCGGGTGCGCCATACTTTATGAACGGACCAAAAATTCATGAGTATTTACAAGAGATGCATGAAGAAGCATTAAGTGGATACGACGTAATGACTGTGGGCGAAATGCCAGGTGTATCCCCTGAACAAGCACAGCTTTATACAGATGAGCAGCGTAAGGAAGTAAATATGGTCTTTCAGTTTGAGCATGTCGATTTAGATTCAGGACCTAATGGAAAATGGGATTTAAAACCTTTAGATTTAAAAGATTTAAAATGGAGCTTATCTAGATGGCAGAAAGGTTTAGAAAAAGTCGGGTGGAATAGCCTGTACTGGAATAACCATGATCAGCCTCGTATTGTATCACGCTTTGGTGATGTTCAAAATTATCATAATGAGTCTGCAAAAATGTTAGCGACGCTTCTTCACATGATGAAAGGTACACCGTATATCTATCAAGGTGAAGAAATTGGAATGACAAATGTGAAGTTTGATACGATTGATGATTATCGTGATATTGAAATCCTCAACATGTATAAGGAAAAAGTTGAAGCTGGGGTTCCAGTTGAAGACATCATGAAGAGCATTTATGTAAAGGGCCGTGATAATGCTAGAACGCCTGTACAATGGAATAGTAGTGAAAATGCAGGCTTTACGACGGGAACACCTTGGATCAAAGTGAACCCGAACTACCATGAGATTAATGCAGAAAAAGTAGTAGCAGATCCAAATTCAATCTATCACTACTATCGCCAGCTCATTCAATTACGTAAACAGCATGAGATCATCGTTTATGGTGACTATGACATTCTTCATGAAGATCACCCACAGGTTTATGCTTATACAAGAACACTTGGTAATGAGCAATTAGTTGTCGTATGTAATTTCTACGGTGAAGATACAACGTTTGAACTGCCAGAAAACCTATCTAGCAAACAGTACGCTCTACTAATTAGTAATTATGATGTTCAAGAAAGTGAAGCAATTAGCACAATAGCACTTCGCCCATACGAAGCAAGAGCATACAAACTATCAGAATAATAATAATCGGTGGCAATATAATCGGTGCCAGGCACCTTTACTCTATTACAGTGGTAAAGGTGCCTGACACCATTTTTTCTCTTTTTTCCTTCTAAAATCTATTCTTTTGAATAGATTAATAGAAAAGAGAATGAAATGAGGTGTGGAGATGGTTTTCGTTCTACCATTTATCTTCGTAATATTTGGGTTTATTTTTGCATTTATCGGGAGTAAAATATCTGGTCATATAGATCATGTCCCGTTCTATCAAATGATTGATGAAATCCAATTGTATTTTCAATCAATTCTAGCTGGGGCAGGACAAGCCTCGTTTGTTTTTAGTTTTGATATTATCCATGAGTTTCTAATACCAGGGGGATTATACTTTTTAGCAGCCGCTTGTATGATGTCTGCTTGTAAGATGATCTATCAGCAACTAGAGACAGAAGAGCTTGAGGAATCGTTTCTTCGTATCGCAATTATGACTGTTATAGGATTAGTAACAATCGTATTGTTCTATCAAGGTGGCGGAACTCTTCTTATCATATCTGCATGCTTTGTATTATTAATAAATCTATATCAGTGGACAAAATTATTGTTTTTAAAAACGGTTCATCATTCATAAAGAAAAGGCTGACAAAAGTGAGGTGATAAACTTTCACTGTATGTCAGCCTTTTTCTCAATCTTTTTTATCAAACTGTTCCTCCAACCATTCAAAAAAGTGTTCCTGACTTTGAAAGGCTGTGGTATCTTGAGCGTACGTGTTATCACGTGCTTTTAATTGCCCCTCATCCATAAAAAACTCCCAACCTAAATCTTTCGCATCTTGAGTTAATAAGACAATTTGTTTTAATTGATCATAGTTCATTATATTGCCTCCTAGTAAATTCCTTTTACCATAACTTCTTGAATTTCTCTAATTTTTCGTTGTATCTCGGCTAGTCTGCTTCGCTGATCAGGAAATTGCACCATTAATTGATCTGCTTCTTCTACTAATTCATGAAGTTGGTGTTGAATATACGAATAGTCAGAAAGGTCATTTTCACGAATGATTTTTGTTTCTAAAAGCTCATCTAAGCCATCATCAACCAAATCTTGTGCTTTATTTAAAAAACGTTCGATTTCCTCATTTGTTCCCACTAGAAAACCTCCCAGACTTCCTGTTTTTAATAACATGTGAAGAATTACTTCAAGTTATTCCTATTTACAGCTTCCGAATACACAAATGGTTAGTGTTTTCTCTAATTCCTTTCACATCTTGATCGCGAAGGTGTTTTCTCAAAAATTGATGGATTTTCTGGATTTGTCACATAATAATGAAACAACTTTCAATGAGGAGTGACACGAGATGTTTCATTTATTTACTCATAACGATTTAGACGGGGTTGGTTGCGGGATCCTGGCGAAGATAGCTTTTAAGGATCAAGTGCGAGTCCGCTATAACTCTGTTAGCGGGTTAGATTTTCAGATTGAGCGTTTTTTAGAGCGTGCAAAAAACGACGATTTTATCATAGTAACCGATCTATCAGTCAATGAACTAAATACTGAAAGAATAAATGAGTATTATAAAAAAACGGGCAAAGCTAAATTAATTGACCATCATAAAACAGCTTTACATTTTAATGATTACGAATGGGGAAGTGTAAAAGTTGAATATGAAGATGGGAGATTAACAGCAGCAACCTCATTATTTTACGAATATTTAGTTGCCAACGGTCAGTTGGAGCCTTGTAAAGCATTGGAAGAGTTTGTTGAATTAGTAAGACTTTATGATACGTGGGAGTGGGAAAAAAATAATAACGAAACAGCAAAACGACTGAACGACCTTTTCTTTATGATCTCGATTGAGGATTTTGAGGAGCGAATGGCGGAGCGACTCCAACAAAGTGACAGCTTTTCTTTTGATGAATTTGAAACAAAAATCTTAGATATGGAAGAGAATAAAATTGAACGGTATGTTCGCAGAAAGCGCCGAGAAATGGTGCAGACGTTCATTGATAGTAAGTGTGTAGGCATCGTCCATGCGGAAAGTTATCATTCAGAATTAGGAAATGAACTCGGAAAAGAAAATCCACATATAGATTACATAGCGATTATGAATGTCGGCGGGAAAAAAATTAGTCTCCGTACAATTCATGATCATATCGATGTTTCAGAAGTCGCGGGGCAATTTGGTGGTGGAGGACATGCGAAAGCGTCAGGATGTCCATTAACAGATAATGCTTATCAACTATTTGTTGTGGAAACTTTCCGTATTGAGCCGATGAAACCAGATGCTTTCCGTAATCAATATAACCTGAAGGGCTCGGAAAGAGGTTGTTTTTATGAGAATCATTTTGAAGACCAATTTTTTGTTTATCAAGTCGCTGAAAATAAATGGTGTATTGATCGAAATGATAAGATGATTGAACAAACCTTTACAACGTTTGATGAAGCAGAGTACTTTTTAAAAAGAAATCATTCTGCTTGGTTAGCAAGAGACGAACATTATGTGGATTACCTCTCGCAGACATTGATTCAATCAATTAAAAAAGAGCAAGTTAATGATCAATACGGTACAGCTACTGAGAACGATACGAGTTTTGTGTCATATGAACCAGCTATACACCCTTCTGAACAAGGGGATCGACCATTTTCGCATTAACAGACGATTTCTTTTCCATCAATAAAATAAGGACAATTGATCTATTGAAAGAAGCTGGCTCAAAGGGAACATACCTGCTGAGTCAGCCTTTTTTATTCAATAAAGCGATGAGTATAATTAAAAGAAAAACTTGAGGATGCAGTCAATATCATAGGTTAGTGCTTACGAGACAATTTCTTTTCTAGCTCTTATCTTTAAAAAAAATCTTTTGTAACTTTTTTCCGCAAAGGGTCGTCTAATGTTAAAACGGAAACGAATGGAGAGTGCAGTTCATGCGGAAAACATACGTACAATTGTTAGTTCTAATCGCAATACTTGGAATTTGCATCCTATTTTCGGCGTGTAGCAGTCATGAATATCGGACAGAAATGAGCGAAGACGCTGGAGAAATGGATATGGTTGCTGAAGTAGCGAGCTATAGTGGGGGGGCTACTCGAGGGGTCACATCGGAAAAAGAAATAATAGAGGATGTTTCAGTTTCTGATGATGAAAATTTAAGTGGTACGGCGGCAGAGAGAATGGTCATTTACAATGCACATTTATCAATTGAGGTAAATGATTACCATCAATCAGAAGCTGCAATTCAAGAACGAGTAAAAAAGCTTGGCGGGTTTGTCATCGAGTCATCGGTTTATCGATCAGGAGAACAACAAATTCATGGTAATCTAATCGTGAAAGTACCGCAAAAACATTTCCAAGCATTTTTAACTGAAGTGGAGTCTACAAGTGTAAAAGTAATCGATCGAATGATAAGTGGAAATGATGTAACGGAAGAATATGTTGATTTAGAATCTCGGTTACGGTCCAAACGAGTTGTTGAAAAACGTTTACTTGCATTTATGGAAGACGCTGAAAACACGGAAGACTTATTAAAAATATCTTCAGACTTAGCAAAAGTTCAAGAAGAGATCGAACAAATATTAGGGCGTATGAATTATTTAGAAAAAAATGTGGAGTTCTCAACAGTCACTATTTATTTACAAGAAAATAAAGTGAATGTCCCATCGATCCAAGGGAATGACTTAAATACTTGGGAAAAGTCGAAAAGTTTATTCATGGCTTCCACCAATAATACGATTGCTTTATTTTCAGGACTTGTTGTTTTACTTATTGGTCTTTCACCGATTTTCATTCCAGTGACAATTATTGCGTTAATTATCATTTATAAACTTCGAAAAAGACCTAAGAATACGGAGAAATTGTAGGCTCTGAAATAAGGTTACGATTAAACGAAACTTATAATTGATCCCCCACTGGTTTTCGTTATTAAATAAAGACAATTATAAAAAGTTATGTTCCTTTACGAAAGGGTCATAGCTTTTTATAATAGGCAAATACCTGCATAAAAAAGTAAATACAGCCAATTGCAACGGCGGGGAGCATGATGAAATGAAAAACGTTCGCTTCATTTCGGCTGTAAACGATCACATCTAAATATTTAAAAAAGCTACTTAAAAGCAGCAGTCCGAATATCGTATAAAAAACGGATTTTTTCTTAATCGTAAACCACACCCTCACACTAATTAGTACCTATCTTTTATTTTAGTAGCAATCCTTTGTGAAATAAAGTGAAAACTAGGAACAATAGTATGCAAGCACAATACTTTTGGTATAATAGGTAAGGCATTGGTCAAATATACCATTGGTCAATTCCATGTGGATAAATAGAATAAGGGGTTTTTTTAAGATGAATAAATTACAAGCAGGTTCAATTGCCAAACTACGAATAGAAAGACAAGCCGAATTTGGTTATTTTTTAACGGATGGTGAACAAGACTTTCTCTTACATACAAATGAAATCGAAGGTGAAGTGTCAGAAGGCGATGATGTCGAAGTATTTTTATATAATGACAAAGAAGGTCGCCTCGCTGCTACCATGACGATCCCTAATATTCAGCTAGGTGAATACGATTGGGTTGAAGTTGTTGATATTAATCCACGCTTAGGTGTCTTTGTTAATATAGGTATTCAAAAGGATATTCTCGTTTCGGTTGATGATTTACCCGCTTTTAAAACGGTCTGGCCAAAGGTTGGAGATCAACTATTCATTACACTCAAAATTGATTATAAAGGTAGATTACTTGGGCAACTTGTAACAGAAGAGGCCGTTGAAGAAATAGCGAAAGAAGCTACTTTCGAGATGGATAAGCAGCAAATAACAGGACGCATCTATCGTGCGTTAAAAGTAGGGTCCTTTATGCTGTCTGAAGAGGGGTATCGTTGTTTTATACATGAAAGTCAAAGACGTGAGGAGCCACGTCTTGGTGAACTTGTGACAGGTCGTGTCATTGATGTTAAGGAAGATGGAAGCCTGAATGTTTCATTACTTCCTTTAAAACAAGAAAGTCTAGGTGAAGACGCAGAGTTGATTTATGCGTATTTGGAGCGTAGTGGAGGGAAAATGCCTTATACAGATAAGAGCGATCCTGCCGATATACGTTTAGACTTTGGGATGAGTAAGGCTGCATTTAAACGCGCACTTGGCAGGTTGATGAAGGAAAAGAAAGTAGAGCAAAAAGGAAACTGGACGTTTCTAATAAAAAGTGAATAGAGAATTATTCCTATTGCAGGAATTTTGCTAACTAATGATCTAGACAAGTCAATGCTTGTTTAGATCATAATTTTATTATTAGGATCGTAAATAGCTCTGTAAGGCTGTAATTTACGCTATCTATAAGCAGATAATAGTAAAACCCATCAAACTCGTGAAGTTTTCATGAGTTTGATGGGTTTTGTAATGATATAGAAGCAATGAAAATACTAACCATTCATTTTCTCGATCTTCTGATCAGATGGTAGTAAGAATGTTAATACCCCGATCAATGGGAGGGAAACAGTAAAAATCATCGTGTTTGATAAGCCGACAAGGTCAGCAAGCCAGCCAAGTGCTACAGAGCCGATTGCACCCATTCCAAAGGCAAGACCGACAATTAAGCCAGAAACTGTCCCGATCTTTCCAGGTACAAGTATTTGTGCGTAAACAACTGTCACAGAAAAGCTCGATAAAATAACAAATCCGATAATACCTAATAAAAAGTAAGTTGCAGTTGGTCCTGCATACGGCAAAATTAATGCTAATGGAGCAGAGGCGAGCATTGACAGCATAATCATATTTCTTTTTCCAAATCGATCTGCAAGTGGACCCCCTGCAAAAGTTCCAATTGCACCTGCTAAAAGGAAAATAAAAATATAGCCTTGGGATTGAGCGATGGTTAACCCGAATTTTTCAATAATGTAAAAAGCATAGAAGTTTGTTATTCCAGCATGAAACCAAGATCTAGCAAAAACTAAAAAGATTAATAAACTTATAGCAAACAAAATCATCTTCTTGTGAGCAGGGCTCATCTTTGCTGATGTCACTTTCTTTTTTGGCATTTTAGCAATTGCGATGATTTGCCTAGAATACCATCTAGCGATATATACGAGTAATCCGATGGCTAGAGCAGCTATAAGCGTAAACCAAATAGCACCAAATTGACCTAATGGTACTAAGATTAAGGCGGTAATAAGCGGTGCCATCGCTTGCCCAGCATTTCCGCCGACTTGATAAATGGACTGAGCAAATCCACGACGTTTGCCAGCTGCCATATAAGCAACGCGTGATCCTTCAGGGTGAAATGTTGCCGATCCTAATCCGATAAAGATAACTGAGAGGACGACAAACCAAAACGTCGGCGCAAAAGCAAGCCCGAGTACCCCAAAAAATGTAAAGCAAAGCCCAATCGGTAAGGCGTATGGAGAAGGTTTTTTGTCTGTATATAATCCAACGACAGGTTGGATCAGTGATGAGGTAATGTTCAAGGCAAAGGCAATAATTCCTAGCTGTGTAAAGGTTAACCCCATTGACTTTTCCAGTATTGGGAACATAGCGGGTACGAGTGCTTGTATCGCATCATTAAGTAAATGAACAAATCCAATAATAAGTAAAATATTGTACATTGTTTTTTCTTGAGGTTGAACTGTTTGTTGTTGAGCTTGTGCTTGCATGTTGTCTTCTCCTTTCGTAATACGAAATTATAGTAACATTAAAAAGGTAAAACCGCTAAGTAAAATTTTACTATGACCAGTACGTTAATTTTGGGTTGAGTCACCAATATCAGACCTGTGAAAACGAGATTATTTATAATTAAAACAATAAATTATAGAAATATTGGAAACGCATAGGTGGATATATTAGAATTGAAAGGGAATATTTATTTTTTGTACACTTCAAAAAGCTTGCTTACCAAAAAGATTTATTTTAACTTTTTTTTGAAACCAAACAAAATTCCGTTCGTAAATGTAGTATAAGCCCCACTCAACGTTCACCTTTTTCAAAAGATCTAAAACAAAATAAAAAATAAAGGAAGGGTAGTTTATGACAACACTCATTGTAGTTCTTTTATTAATTGCAATACTCATTCCAGTTAGTGTCATCATTTATTTATGGTCGTCCTACAACAAACTCGTTCGCCATGAACAGTATGTAAAAACCGCTTGGTCTAATATTGACAATCAACTTGATGCTAAATACCGAATATTAACGAATGTGGTCCAAATGTTTGAGCTCGGTTCAGACAGAGAGAAAGATTTTGTTGAATCCGCTTTATTGGCACGAAAAGGGCTAACAAGTAATAGTGTCAAAGAAAAGGCAGCGGCCAATGAAAACGTTAACGCCTTATTACCGCAAATGTCTATGCTAATGGAGGCATATCCTAATTCAAATGTTGCTCACTCCTTAAAAGATGCCATGTCATCCATCAAACAAGCTGAAGAAAAAATTACGTATGCACGCACAGGCTACAATGGCGGCGTTGAGAACTATAACATTCTCATTCGTTCTTTCCCAACGAACTTAATAGCTAGTAAGTTTGGCCATACACCTAAAGAGTCTTTTTCAATTACGGAGGAAGAAAGAAAGGTATACAATCATTTATCAGTGAATGACATCCGTTCGAAATAGGTGATGGTAATGATAAAAAATCGTGAAAAAGATTTTCGATATTTAATGTCCGGAGAAGAAATTAGGAAGAATAAGTTCAATTCAATCCTGCTACTGATCGTTTTTTTCTCCCTTATTGTCGGTGCAGGTGCACTTTATGGGTACCTTGAAGGAAATGTTATTTATTTTACGTTAATTACGATGGCTATTACGGGTGCTTATTTATTATTTAATTTTGTAACGTTCAAGTTCATGATCAAAAAAAGCATAAACGGCAGATTAGTTACGAAAGATGCCCAGGATGAGAAGTTAAGGACTCTCTATTATATTGTTGAGAGATTATCGGTAGGGTGTAACATAAAAATGCCTGAAATATATGTTATTCCGACTAACATACCTAATGCTTTTGCCACTGGATTTAACCATAATAACGCTATTGTAGGCGTAACAGAAGGCTTGTTACATATGCTAGATGAGGAAGAGCTTGAAGGGGTTATGGCCCATGAATTTGCCCATATTATTAATTACGATATTAGGTTAAAAGCTGTAACGATCGCCCTCACATCCTCTTTCGTTCTTTTAGCTGAAATTATCTACCGCAACATGCGGGTAAAAGGAAGATCAAGGAACAACAATAATAATGGTAAAAGTACAGCCCTATTATTTGTTGTTGTGCTAATTATTCTAGTATTTTCAAGAGTAATTTCTGCATTACTTTCTTCAGCAATCTCAAGACAAAGAGAGTACATGGCAGATACGAAAGCAGTTCGGATGGTCTCTAATAATCGAGGATTAATTAACGCATTATCTAAAATTGGTGGTTATCGTCCGCGTTATAGTAAATCTGAATATGAAGCACAGCTTGGAGGAAATAATCTGAAGTCGTCCTATATTTATAACCATTTCTCTAAGAAATCGGCATCACTTTTTTCCACTCATCCTCCTATTGAGGACAGAATTCAAAAGTTAGAAAGAACCATCTAGGCTAGACACTATATATTGCAAAAAATATATTAAAAGGAGTTTTGTTAAAATGTCTATTTTCGGAAGATTAGTTACGTTAATTAAAGGAAACGCTCATGCTGCAATTGATTCAATGGAAAATGTGGAAAATGTCTTAAACCAAAAGATCAGAGATTTAGAAAGTGCCTATACAGAAGCTCGAGATGGGGTAGCTGGAGCTATGGCAGAACAAAAACGGTTAGAAGGTTTAGCAAGCCAAGCAGAAAAAGAAGCTGAAAAATGGTTAAATCGAGTGAATAACGCATTAGATGCAGGTGATGAAGCAGCTGCAGAAGAAATGGCAGTTCAATATGAAAAAAACCTAGGTGAAAAAGAAAATTTCCACGCCCTAGCCGAAGAGCAGGCAGATACAGTATCGGTTTTACGAGATCAGTTGGAATCGCTTCAGGAGTCGATTGCTGAAGTGAAATCTCAAAAAGCATCAATCGTCGCTAAACATAAAATGGCAGATGCAAATGAAAGTATTAATAAAGTATTTGAACGAGTCAACAAAAATAGTTCACTCAATACATTAAATCGTTATGAAGAACGTGCCAATGAGCGATTAAATAAATCAAAAGCTGTTAAGCAGTTAAACTCTACTACCTCTATAGAGGAGCAGTTTAAGAAATATGATAAACCAAATGGCTCTTCTGCTTTAGAGCGAATTAAACAGCAACGAGAAAATAACGCTCAATAATAAAGAACGATAAAACGTACTTTGCTATGATTGTCTAGTAAAGTACGTTCATTTTTATCTTTGAAGAGAAGGTGGTGCTCACATGTTAAATGAAAATAAAGAAGATATAGCACATCATTTTATCCAATTACACTTAAAAAGCTTACCTATTACGAATGAAACGATTGAAAAGGTAATCGATGGAACTGCCATTCGCGTTATAACGAATAAGACACCGTTAAGAAGAGAAGCTGATATACAGGTAAAATTAGACGATACATATGAAACACTGCGGTTCTTAAGTCCGAATTTACACATTACTCCCTCATTTAAAAAGGCTCAATTAGCTAACTTTGTTTATCATAATAGAGCAGAATTAGAAAAAATGTTTAATGACATTATATGAACGTCTAGGACAGTAATCTAATATTGTTAACGTGTAACTCGTACCAAAAGAAAAAACTATTTGGTGTTGAAACATTTTCACGGGAATATCGTATTAATAAGTAGAGGTGATGACGGTGTTCACAGAACTAAATGAGAGGCTATTCGAAGCCAAAGAAAAGAAGCGGAAAAAAGCAAAATACGAAGAGCATATTGCAAGAAGCGAGGCTTACTTAGAAGAAGAACAACAAAAAGTAAATCAGTTTTACGTCCAATTACAAAAAGAAAAAAAGGATGTTTCTAGGCTAGAGAGAATTTCATTAACGAACATCTTTTTTACAATTATGGGGAAAAAGCTTGAGAAATTAGATCAGGAAAAACAAGAAGTGATTGCTGCAGAACTAAAGTATAAGGAAGCAGTTGAAACGATTGAAGATCTGAAAAAAGAATTAGTAGAGTGGCGGGCGAAGCTCCAGTTAGTTGGAAATGCGGAAGTAGAGTATAAAAAATTATTAGACGAAAAAGAGCGTTTAATTCATGATAAGCATTCATTATTAAGTAGAGAGCTTTACGTTCTTAGTGATGAGGAAACTAGCATTCGCTCTTCTTTAAAAGAATACGAGGAGGCCAATAAAGCTGGTCTTTCCGCTTTATCAGCACTACAGCGTGCGATTCATTCACTTGATAAAGCAAAAGGGTGGTCGACGTGGGATATGTTTGGTGGGGGTATGATTACGACAGCTATTAAACATAGCCATTTAGATGATGCGCGAAAGAGAATTCATTACGCACAAAATCAGCTTCGTTTATTTCAAGAGGAGCTTCTTGATATTGAAAACCACTTCCACATCAACATGGAGATCGGAAATTTCCTTACCTTCGCTGATTATTTCTTTGATGGTATCGTCGTTGATTGGTTAGTTCATGGCAAGATTAATGACTCTTTAAACCAAGCTGAAGAAACAACTGCAAAAGTACGTGAAATATTGTCAATATTAGAGGAACACAAAAATCTACTAACAGATAACTATAATCAGATCGTTAAAAAAAGAAGAGAAACGCTAGAAAGTGCTTGATCGACAAGTCAATTTAAGTAGATGAAAGGAAGGGAGTGACAATTAATGGTCACTTCCTCTTTTCTCTATTCAATTCTAAAAAGGTTTGATAGGATAGATAAGTACGTTTTAAAAAGTCAGGAGTGAGTTTTTTGGAAAATAAAAATCTTATGCTAGTAGATGGCATGGCTCTATTATTTAGAGGCTATTACGCAACAGCATATAGAGGATATATCATGAAAACGAGCACAGGTGTTCCTACGAATGCCATCTACGGATTTGTTAAATATATGTGGGATGCAATTCAAACATTTGAACCGAGTCATGTTATCTGTTGCTGGGATATGGGCAGTAAAACATTTCGAACAGAGCTTTATGATCAGTACAAGGCGAATCGAGGCGAGCCACCTGAAGAGTTAATTCCACAGTTTGATCTCGTTAAAGAGGTTGTTTCTAGTTTTGACATCCCTAATATTGGTCTTAAACAATTTGAAGCAGATGACTGTATTGGGTCATTAGCAAAAAAATATAGTTCAGAGATGCATGTACAAATCCTAACGGGAGACCATGACAGCTTGCAGCTTGTAAACGATCGAGTTCACTCTATTATTATGAAAAAAGGTATGTCTAATTATGAAGTTTATACACCAGAAAAATTGTTAGAAGAAAAAGGCTTAACACCAAATCAAATGATAGATTTAAAAGGGTTAATGGGTGATTCAAGTGATAATTTTCCTGGAGTAAAAGGTATCGGTGAAAAGACAGCGATCAAACTACTAAAAGAGTATGAAACAATTGAGGCTATTATTGAAAACCTTGAAAAGTTACCTAAGGGGATGCGAACGAAGATTGAAAATGAATTGGACATGCTCCACCTTTCACGGAAACTAGCAGAAATTCGTTGTGATGTGCCCATTGAATGTGTAGTTGAGGATGCATTACTTACGATCAATCCAGAAAAAGTGAGAAAACAATTTGAAATCCTTGAGTTTAATAAGCTATTAAAAGAAATGGGGATCCATTAAGTAACTGAAGATAGCAGGGAGAAATAGCATTGCTTATTTTCAGTTTAGCACGTAATGGATCGTTATAACCTTGAATGTTAACACACCTGTCTTCTTAGAGAGGTGTGTTTGTATTTCTATAAAGTGGTTTTTGCCTAGTTGGAAAGTTATTTAGTTAGAAATATTTTCCATAAAACCGTATATCTCTGCCCTAAAAAGCAACATAGATCAATCTGTTTCCATAATAAGTTATTTTTCAGTCCTAAAAAGTCACTTAGAATTAACAATAACCTAAAAATTGAAATTTATCTGTGTTAAACCGTTTGACTTTTTTCAAGCTTAGTATTTCATATATAAATGCACCCTATAAAGCTTCTCAACGAAAACTTCTAATGGCCAGGCAATAAATTACCTTTATTGAATAAAGTGTTAGGGTAAATATTGGGCATTAGGAGGATAAGCTGTGCAAATACATGTTGTTTCACCAGGTGAATCGCTGTTTGGGATCGCACAAGCGTACAATACAACAGCAAATGCGATCGCTCAAGCAAATCAATTGCCAAACCCTGACCAACTCGTCAGCGGTCAAGCATTAATCATTCCGATTGTAGGCAGATTTCATTTCATTCAGCCAGGAGAAAGCTTATGGCTGATTAGTCAACGTTATCAAATTCCAATGGAAACGATTATTCAAGTAAATCAAATTCAAGATCCTCAAAACTTACCTGTTGGTTTTAGATTGTATATTCCAACTCAATTTCTAGATAAACCAACAGTTGATGTAGGTGCATATGTTGATTTACAAATTACGGGTGAGGAATCGCCTGAAGTAGTTGATGCAGTAGGTGAGTACTTAACATTTCTTCAGATTTTTAGCTATGAGTTAAATCCAGATGGGACATTAACGCCAATAGATGATCAAGCCATCATTAATATTGCTTATGAAAATGGTATAGTCCCATTAATGGTTATCACGAATATTCAAGATGGAGCATTTGATACAGAACTTGTCACAACCGTCTTACAAAGTGAGGCTCTGCAAAATCGATTATTGGATGAAGCAATAGCAATTATGGAACAAAAAGGGTATTTAGGACTTGATTTTGACTTAGAGTACCTTGGTGCAGAGAACCGTGAAGCATACAACGAACTTATGCGAAAAGCAAAAGAAAGGTTAGATGAAAGAGGTTATTTTCTATCTAGTGCACTTGCCCCACAAGTAGAGCCTGGTATGATAGGCGTTCTATATGAAGGTCATGACTATGCAGCTCACGGTGAATATGCTGATTTTGTATTTTTAATGACTTATGAGTGGGGCTGGACAGGTGGACCACCGATGGCAGTAGCTCCGATCGATCAAGTAAGACGTGTAATTGAATATGCAGCGTCAGAAATGCCGAATGATAAAATTATGATGGGAATTCCTCTTTATGGTTACGACTGGACTTTACCTTTTGTAGAGGGTGAAACGAGAGCACGGGCGATTGATCATCAGGAAGCGATCCGACTAGCTGCAACCTATAATGCAGTAATTGAATATGACCCAGTTGCCCAATCGCCGTTTTTCACATACGTTGATGAAGCTGGGTTAGAGCATGAAGTGTGGTTTGAGGATGCTAGAAGTATGCAAGCTAAATTTGACCTGGTTAAAGAATTTGGATTAAGAGGATTTTATTATTGGGTTTTAGGATGGGATTTCCCGCAAAACTGGTTACTCATTGATGAAAATTTTAATGTAAGAAAACGTGTGTAAAAAGAACATGTAAAAAGGGATGAGGAGGCTAACTTTAATGTGAAAACTTCCAAGGAATAGGGAAGTAACAAAACAGTCAGCCTCTTTACTCATTTCCTTTTTTGATGAAAAAATTTTTTATTTGTTCTGCCATATAATCGCGACGGTACCTTCCCCAGCGTGAGCTGCAATTGTTGAACTGATTTCACCAATTACGATGTTCATATTTGGGTATTTATTTTTAATTTCTTTTTCTAAGGCAATCGCTTTTTCTCGAACATTGCCATGCATAATTTGCACTTCACCTATAGAATGTTCATTGTAGGCATTGTTAACTAGCTCTAATAAACGACGAACAGCTTTTTTCTCCGACCTTACTTTTTCAAAGACTTCAAATTCACCATTTTGATTAATTCGAATGATTGGTTTAATTTGAAGAAGATTACCTAATAAAAATTGAGTACCTGACATTCTCCCGCCTTTATAAAACTGTTCGAGGCTGCCAAGTAGAATGTAATTTTCCCCCTTATCAGCTTCTTCTCGGAGTTTTTTTGCGATCATTTCTCCATCCATTCCTTGCTCTGATAACTCAATCCCTGTATTTAATAAAGAGGTTATAGCATAAGACATTGATTTTGAATCGATGATTTCAACTGGGAATTCTGCCATTTCACTTGCTGAACGACTACTATCCAATGTACCACTTAATTTGCTTGAAATATGAATTGCTATAGCTTGTTCATAGTCATTTTTTAGTTTTTCATAAAGTTCAACAAATTTTCCAACAGCTGGCTGAGAGGTCTTTGGTACCTCTTTTGATTGTTTAATCTTTTCGTATAGCTGTTCTGTTGTTAAACTAATGCCGTCTTCATAAACAACATCACCAAAAATAATTGCAAGAGGCATAACAAAGACATCAGGGTGATTTTTTAAGTCTTCTGTAATGTATGCAGTACTATCGGTTACCCAAGCGATTTTTTTCAAACCTATCAATCCTTTTCGTCAATTGTTTAGTGTGTGTGTATGTGGACTTCTAAGATCCGAGTTAAACTTTTATTTATTATGCAACGGTGGCATTTCACCTAATAGCATTTGTCTTTTCTAATAATACATTCACTTATATTCAATTCATTAAACTTAGGTCCTCGAGAAATTGAAGGGAAAGTAATGTGAAGTTAAGAAACTGCTCGAAGTCATTAATTTGATCTTCATTGATCTTGCGCCCGAAACTGATCGTAATATTATCTTCTAGGAGCTGGTTTTTCCCATAAGTAAATGAAATGTTCTGTGAGATAATTGGGCGGTTATGCCATATGTACATGAGTTTTTTCTCAATCTCACGGCACTCCTTTGTTACGTCATGGATTGTTGTAATTAAACGAACTTCGAGGACCGATCCAGCTGCTTTTTCATTACCTTCGATTTTTTCTGTTGCAAAATCTTGAAGGGTTGAAAGAAGCCGAACTTCAGCGATTGGATAGGTGCTTTTTGCTGTTGCCGTTTTAAATTGCATTGTAAATTCTCTAGACATTTTTGCCATATCCATCATGTCTGACCGATCTATTACGTGAATTTCGTTAGCAAAGTCAAGGTCATATATAGCACCTTCTAGTACAACTTTTAAGTTTTCATAAATGGTCGGGTCGAACAATTGGACCACTCCTTAGGAATAGATTACTATTAGTTTAGCAAATTCTTGTGTTAGAGGAAAAATATGTTGAAGAGGTAATGTTATGAATACAACTGGACTAGTTTTAGAAGGTGGAGGAATGCGAGGGCTTTATACGGCTGGGGTTCTAGAATATTTCTTAGAACAAAAGCTGTTTTTTCCATATGTAATTGGTGTTTCCGCAGGCGCTTGTATGGGTGCTTCTTATTTATCGAGGCAAAAGGGACGAAATAAAGAAGTGAATGTCGGACTTGCGAGTGACCATCGCTTTATTTCATTTAGGAACCTACTTTTAAAAAGACAACTTTTTGGTATGGATTTTCTTTTTGATGAAATACCAAACAAAATCATTCCCTTTGATTATGAAACGTTTAAAAAAGGTGAAGAACAGTTTGTCATAGGCACAACAGATTGCCATACTGGTCAGCCAATCTATTATAACAAGCAAGAGCATGGTGATGATATTTTAACGATCATTCGAGCTTCGAGTTCATTGCCTTTTGTCGCTCCAACTGTAGCGTATAATGGGAGAACTTTGTTGGACGGAGGACTGATTGATCCTATTCCTATTGGGAAGGCACACCAGGATGGTTTTAGGAAGAACGTTGTTATTATGACGAAAGCAGAGGATTTCAGGAGAAAACCTAGTAAAGCAGCAAGGTTAGCTAAGTTTTTTTATCGACAATATCCTGAAATTGGTGAACTGCTAGAAAGGCGTCATCTCGTTTATAACAATACATTAGCCGAATTAGAGGAAAAGGAAAGTTCTGGTTATGCTTTTGTAATCAAGCCTAGCTTAGAAATTCCAGTAAGTCGTATAGAACGTAAGCAAAATCGCCTCTTAGCCTTGTATGAACTTGGTTATGCAGATGCAAAAAAACAATATAAGCAACTATTAGCATGGTTAGGTTAATAAATGGAACTAATGAATGGGATAAAGTACCACGAACAAAAAATGGAATGAAAGGAATAATAAAAGGGATATCTCAAGAAGGGAAGTGTTTCTCATGTCATTAGAGTGGTTTGATCGAGTTTGTGGAGAATTACAGGACTATATGGAGTCCATTTGCGAGGAATATGATGAGATGGGGCATATTACTGTAGATCGAGCTGCTAAACACCCAAGGATTGAATGTTTTGTTGAAATGGAAGACAATGAACGAGAGTTTTTTTGCACGTTATTTTTTGACCCTCATAACGAAGAATTTTACATGGAAGAGTTTGATATAGAAGCTGAACAAACATCGCGGACATTACTTCCCGATATTGAGGACATCATTGAAGCGGTTCATGAAACGTTCCATGATTTTTTAGATGAATTTGAACTAGTAGAAGAAATTGTTGAGGAAGATGATGAAGATGATGAAGATGCGATTCTTCTTGAAGATGATGCCGAATTAATGGACGACTTAGAGGATCATGATGACGAAGATTATGAGGAGATTGTAGTCGATGTTGAATGGACAACTCCGGAGGTAATGGCATATACGTATATGGATGAAGTTGAAGTTTCGTACCAATTCGGTGTAATTCATGATACAGGAGATGGAATCCTTCGCCGAGTTAACCGTATTAAAACAGAAGACAATGAATTGTTAGAAGATGAGAGTAACTTTATCTTCAGTAAAGAGGAAGCTGGGACCATAATCGAACTAATTGAAAGTAACATGGAAGCCATGGACGGTTTTGATTCGTAACTCACTTTACATAGCACCTTCTCGAGAATAAAAACAAGAGAAGGTGTTTTTTTTGAGGGCAGACATATCTATTTTAAAGGGGGGTGATCAGTAATGGATAAGAAGATTGTGGATTTAGTTAGTACAGAAATGAAGGGAAAAATCGATGAGGAAATTGTTAACATGACCTTTACCAAAAATTTTCGTTCCGCTACTGCTGAAGAGTGGTATATCTTTTTAAAGAATTATAAGGATCCGAAGACTGGTGGTGCAGCAGGAAAAGCGATCATCCACTATGACCTGCAAGGCAACCGTGATATATTTATAAATACAACGATTATTATGGATGATCCAATGCTTTATAAAAATGAATGGCAACCACTTTTATATGCCATTTGTGATGAGTTAATTAATCGTCTTGTTGGATATGCAAATACGTTGTTAGCTGTTCATGCGGGCGAAAACTCATATGAAGCCGAATATGTAAGATAGAAACTTTAGGTTAAAGGTGAGGAAAACATGACGATGGAAGACAAACTAAAACAAACAGAAACTTACGTACATAATGAATTAAGTGGTGAAGCTAGTGGCCATGATTGGTGGCATATTTACCGTGTCACAAAGCTAGCAAAGAAAATTGCAAATGTAGAAGGAGCAGATGCATTCATTTGTGAAATGGCAGCACTTCTTCATGACATTGCTGATGAAAAGTTTAATGAGAGTGAAGAAGCAGGCTTGAAAAAAGTTGAAAAGTGGCTAAATGACATTGAAGTAGAACAAGAGTCAACACAACATATACTACAGATTATTGCCTCAATGTCATTTAAGGGTGGTGGACAGCCTAGGATGAAAACATTAGAGGGTATGGTTGTTCAAGATGCAGACCGTCTCGATGCACTCGGAGCAATTGGTATTGCAAGGACGTTTGCTTTTGGAGGTGCAAAAGGAAATATTATTTATGACCCAGCTATTAAATCGAGAGAGGGAATGAGTAAAGAAGAATATCAAAAGCGAGACAATACCGCTATTAATCATTTCTATGAGAAGCTGTTAAAATTAAAAAATTTAATGAATACTGCCTACGGAAAACAACTAGCCGAAGGACGGCATCAACAAATGGAGCAGTTTCTTGAGCAATTTTACAAAGAGTGGGAGGGTGAGCGTTAATTTTGACGCTCACGCTGCTCTAAGTACTCAATTAATAGGTGATAAATGGCTAATAATTCGTATGCGATAGCCGTGCTTTTTGATAAAAGTTCCTTGTCCTCTCGATGATCATAAATAAGAGAGTAGAGTTTTGTTCTTACGTTTTCCTCTACTTCCGAATCAATTGATTTCTTCTCATATGCTTTTTTTATTTGTTCCCACGATGTTTGTAAAATGGCCTTATCTTCTTTAGGTAGTAATTGTTGCTCTGAGGTAGATAAAATATCTCCTATGTGGAAAGAGACTTTATGTAGTAAATCAATTTGTCGTTCTAAATCATACAGCTGCTTCGTGTTTGAAACATCTTTCTTACGATATCTTAAATCTTCCCTTTGAAAACGAATCGTTTCATTTGACCGTTCAATCCCTTTACTTAAATGTTCAAACCGCAGCTTTAATACTTGACGACTTCGTTTGCCCATTAATTGATACTCGAGAATATCTTCAATAAGTTCAATCGTTTCACCAAAGAGGGCATAACAGTCATTGTGTATTTCTTTCATAAAATTAGGCGGCCAGATTATAAGGTTAACAAGTGTCGAGACGACAATACCTATTGTCGTCGTAGCGATTCGTATTAAAAATGCTAAGAAAAAGTTTTCCGAAGTCATCGGAATCATGGCAATTGCTGTTAAGGTTGCAACTAAAATCGCATCATCCCAGCGCAAGCGATGACAAATATAAATAGTAAAAAAAGCAGATAAGGCAAATGTAATAGGTACTTGTCCAAATAAAAAGTCAAATGACATTGCAATAGCAGCACCAATAGCAGCGGCTGGTAGTCGAATTTTCCCTTTTTGAATGGAAGCATGAACAGTCGGTTCAACGGTTACAATGGCTGCAATAACAGCAAACACTACAGGCCAATTTAGCCATTGACAAATTAACGCTGTAATAAATACCGCAAGTCCTGTTTTCAATAACCGTTTTCCGAGAAAAGATTGAATCCAACTATTCATAGCTCTACTCCAAAAGTATGTCTTTACTATATTGTAAAAGGTTTTTTTACTTTTTAGTAGTAGAAATCCACTGTTTTATGATTTGTATTTCTTTTTCGTGTATGTTTGGGTCATCATTAGGTGTTTCAAGAATAACTGGAATATCTTTCATGAAAGCTCTCTCTAAGAAGGTAAGCCATTGTTCCTTAGATATATGTCCGCTTATAATATTGGCGTGGCGGTCTTTTCTAGCACCAAATGGATACTTGGAATTGTTAAAATGAATGGCTTTTAAGTGAGTAAAATACTCAAGTTCTAAACCTTTCGCTTCAAGTTCACCCCAGTTATCACCATCCCAAATTCCACTGGCGTAGGCATGGCATGTGTCAAAACAGAAGCCAATTTTTTCAGGGTAGTCAGAAAGCTTTCGAACTTGCACCATTTCTTCAAATGTAATCCCCATATCGGTCCCTGCACCTGCATTATTCTCAATGAGAAGAAGTGTGTTACCGTCCCAATCCATCAAAATCCGATCCAACATTTCAATCATTTTTTGATAGCCTTCTATTATTTCTAATTTCTTTGTTGTTCCAAAATGAACAACGATTCCGATCGAACCACATGCTTCGGCTATTTCTAAATCATTTTTAATAGAAGCAATAATTAGTTCTTCATCATTTATATCTTCAGGAATGAGTTTTGTAGGGTAGGGAGTGTGAGCGATAGTTTTGATATCATGTTCTTTACAAAACGATGCACACTGCCTGGCATCTTCTCTATCAAAATCTTTAACTTTCAAACTCCGTGGGTTTTTTGGAAAGTATTGAAAAGCTGAAGCGCCAATACGATGAGCGGTTTTAGCGGCTTCATAATACCCATTTCGAATACTAATATGATTACCAACATACATGTACCTCACCTGCTTAACGTTGACATTTTGGACAGAAAAATGTTTTTCTTGAAGAAACTTGCTCTAATATGATCGTTCCATTACATCTAGGACAAGGTTGTCCTTCTCTATCATAGACCAGTGTTTGGTATTTACCTGTTAATTGATCCTCCTTTGTAAATGGGGAATCCATATACCCACCCTGTTGAATACCTGAATGAAAAATAGTCATCATAGCATCATACAGTGCTTTTATCTGTTGTTCTGATAGGTCATTAAACTTGTTTTTAGGGTTTAACTGAGCTTGAAAACAAATTTCGTCTGAGTAACAGTTACCGATGCCAGCAATAAATGATTGATTCACTAATGTCGTTTTAAGCATTCCTTTTCTTTTTTGAACTAAATCTAGAAAAGATTCATAAGTGAAGATTGGGTCTAATGGCTCTGGACCGAGTTCCTTAAATTCTTCTTGCAGTTGCTGTTCATTTAAAAGATGTAAATAACCGAGTCGAAGTCCAATAAAAAATAGTTGATTCGTACCAAATGAAAGGGTTACTTGTTTTGTTCGGTCTGGTTGGTCATGTTCATCTCCATAATACATCCATCCACCTAACATGAGATGAAGCAGTAAATTCATTCCTGAATCCAGTTCAAAAATTAAATGTTTAGCACGACGTGAAACCTTTGTAACCCTTTTATTAATTACACTTTGTCTAAACAGTTCAACGTTTGTATTAATCGTTTTTTCACGAGTTACTGTAACATTTGATATGATTTTTCCGTTGATTTTTTGATTGAGTAGATTTTTATAGTTTTCCATTTCGGGTAATTCAGGCATAAAAAAGCTCCTTTAAATGAATTACCTATAGTATGGGAAACCGTGCCACGTTTTATTATTGGACAATGAAAATGGTGCATGATAGAGGAAAGCTAGGAGAATAATTGAAAATTAAAGGCTTTGGATGAATGAGTGTTGGTTTATTAGCTGCTTGACAAAATGTTGTTTAACAGATAGCTATTATTGTTACTTTTTATTTGATTTACTTATTTTATTACCACTAGCAAATTCATAGGAAGCTTCAAATTCGGTCTCAGTAGCTTTTACACTGTAGACTTGGTAATTTTTTCTGCGATGGCCAACATCATTGTTTTTATGTTGTTGTTTTTCTTTCATAGTTCCCTCATCATGAGTGGCTTCTTTTAATTATCATGCCGCTTTTTCATTTTTATATATGGATAATGATAAAAAAAGCATTCGCAGGAATAAACCTGGAATGCTTTCTTGTTTATCGTGATCCTTTTTCATATGGTTTACCAATTGCTTTTGGCGCATCAGCTCTTCCAACAAGTCCTGCAAGAGCTAAAATCGTTAAAACATATGGGGCAATAAGTAAGAAAACTTGTGGTATATCTTGTAGAAAAGGTATCTGTTGTCCGACAATACTTAACGATTGAGCGAGTCCAAAGAATAGAGCAGCGCCCAAAGCTCCAAGTGGATGCCATTTCCCGAAGATTAAAGCAGCTAATGCCATAAATCCTTGTCCAGCGATTGTTCCAGCAGCAAAGTTTCCTGAGATAGTTAAAGCATAAACCGCACCACCCATAGCTGCAAAAGCACCACTTAGCATAACACCTACATAACGCATTTTTATCACGTTAATACCCATTGTATCAGCAGCCATCGGGTGTTCACCAACAGAACGTAAGCGTAGTCCAAATGGTGTATAGAAGACCACATACCAGACAGCAAAAGCTACACCGATAGCAATATAAGACGTTACATACGCATTGGAGAAAAATAATCTCCCAATTATGGGTATATCACTTAATACAGGTACATTAATACGATAAATTAAATTTTGAACGAAATCAGTTTGTCCTTTTTGATAAATATTTTTTACTAAAAATACCGCCAAACCAAGTGCTAAAAAGTTAAGGGCAACACCACTTACAATTTGGTCAGCTTTCAAGGTAATCGAGGCAACAGCGTGAAATAATGAGAAAATCATCCCCGCCAAAATCGCAAATAGAAAGGCAATCCAAGGTGATGCGCCACCAAGCCCCATACTTTCTAGTGTTAGTGTGGCAACTATGCCGACAAAGGCACCAATTACCATTAATCCTTCAAGTCCAATATTAACGACACCAGACCGTTCACTGAATAAACCGCCGATTGCTGTAAAAATAAGAGGGGCAGCTGAAAATATAGCAGCAGGGATAATTAAACCTAATATTTGTAGAAAGTCCATTTAAATACCCTCCTTTTTCAATCGGCTAATAATCCAACGAACCAAGTAACTGGATGCTACGAAAAAAATAATTAATGCTATGACAATATCAACTAATTCAGTTGGGATGCCAGCTTGGGATTGCATGTTTAGCGCTCCTATTTTTAAACCCCCAAATAAACCAGCGGCGAGAACAACACCAATGGCAGTATTTGCGCCAAGAAGGGCAACTGCGATACCATCAAAGCCAACGCCAGTAAAACCAGCCATTACGGTCATATATTGATAAGTACCTAAACCTTCCATAGCCCCACCAACACCAGCAAAACCACCTGAAATCACCATTGATAATACGATATTCGTTTTTACATTCATTCCTGCATATTCGGAGGCGTGTTGGTTAAATCCAACAGAGCGTAGTTCAAAGCCTTTTGCCGTCTTCCACAGTACAAACCAGAGAACGAAACAAGCCGTAATTGCGACAAGAAAGCCGTAGTGTAACCTCGAAAAATCAGTAATTGACTGTAAAAATGGTGACGCAAGCGATGCAGAGGGATTAATAGTTCCTGTACGCTCACCAGGCTCTAATAAGAAAGTCCTAATGATGTAATTGACAACATATAATGCGATATAATTCATCATGATCGTCACAATAACTTCATGAACATGAAAACGCGCTTTTAAAAGTCCAGGAATTAACCCCCAGATGGCACCTGCAAGAGCACCTGCTCCAATAGCGAGTGGAAGGTGAATGATTGCTGGTAAGTTGAATGCTAGTCCTACATAGACGGAAGCTAACCAGCCGACGATTAATTGACCTTCGACACCGATGTTAAACAGACCTGTACGAAAAGCAAAGGCAACAGCTAAACCAGCTAAGATGAGTGGTGTCATCGTACGAAGCGTTTCACCGATAAAGTACATGTCTCCAAAAATTCCCCTGACTAACGCTGAGTAGCCAGTAATTGGATTATTGCCACTAAGTAACATAATGATTGCGCCGATAAAAATACCAAAGAAGACAGCAATAAGAGGAAAGAGAATATGAGATAACTTTGAATCTAGAGCTTTCTTCACGATGGATCACCTGCCTTTTTCGAAGAGCCCCCAGCCATCAGAAGACCAAGTTCATTTTCATTTGTTTCGTCAGCATTAACGATGGCTACAATTTTTCCTTCATAGATAACGGCAATGCGGTCACTAACATTCAAGACTTCATCAAGTTCTAAGGAAACGAGTAACACAGCTTTTCCTTTATCTCTTTCTTTAATCAAACGACGATGTATAGTCTCAATGGCGCCGACATCTAATCCACGAGTAGGTTGAGCAGCAATGAGTAGATCCGGAGAGCGATCGACCTCACGAGCAATAATTGCTTTTTGTTGATTACCCCCAGATAAAGCACGGGCAAGTGTATGTTCACTCGGAGTTCGAACATCATAATCTGTAATTAATTCGTTTGCTTTTTTATAAATTTCTTTAAAATTAAGAACCCCAGACTTCGAATACGGTTGTTGATAATATGTTTGAAGAACAATATTCTCACCAACCGTAAAATCAAGAACAAGTCCGTGTTTATGGCGGTCTTGTGGGATATGTCCAACTCCTGATTCTGTTACTTTACGAGGGGGTAAATTCGTAATATCTTGACCATTCAAAGTGATTTTTCCATTGATAGGTTTTTTCAGGCCCGTAATCGCCTCAATTAATTCCGATTGTCCGTTGCCATCGACTCCTGCAATTCCAAGAATTTCACCAGCTCTTACCTCTAAATTCAACTCATTCACTGCATTAACTTCTCGTGCGTCTTTAACGACTAATTGTTCAATGTTAAGTACAGTTTGTTTTGGTTGAGCAGGCTCTTTCTCAACTGAAAAGTTAACTTCACGACCGACCATCATCGCTGCTAAGCTGTCAGGTGTAGATTCGGATACGTTTACGGTGCCTATACCTTTTCCACGGCGAATAACTGTACATCGATCACATACTTCCATAATTTCTTTAAGCTTGTGAGTAATTAAAATGATTGATTTTCCCTCTGAAACTAATTTTTTCATAATTTGAATTAGCTCCTTAATTTCTTGGGGAGTAAGTGCTGCTGTTGGCTCATCAAAAATTAAAATTTCTGCTCCTCGATATAAAGTCTTTAAAATTTCTACACGTTGTTGCATTCCAACCGAGATATTTTCGATCTTTGCATGAGGATCTACAGATAATCCGTATTGTTTGGAAATCGTTTCAACATCTTTTGCCGCTTTTTTTATATTAATTTTACCTTTTGATGTAGGTTCTTTTCCTAAAATAATATTTTCAGTTACAGTGAATTTCTCGACCAACATAAAGTGTTGGTGTACCATTCCTATCCCAAGATGATTAGCTACGTTAGGGTCTGTAATTTTAACAGGTTGTCCTTTTACAAGGATTTCACCTTTTTCTGGCTGATATAGTCCAAACAAAACATTCATAAGTGTTGATTTTCCAGCTCCATTTTCACCAAGTAAAGCATGGATTTCACCTTGTTTTAACTGAAGCGTTACATTATCATTCGCGACAATGCCTGGAAATTCTTTACGAATGTTCTTCATTTCAATAACATAACTCAAATGTCACACCTCATATCTATGTAAGATTAACGAAAATAAATAGGCGGCCTCAAGGAGTAGTCAAGCCCTTTAACCCCAGAGAGTGCACGATGTTCGGGATGCAAGTTGCCAGACACAATTGAGACCGCCTACCATTTAACGATGATTATAGATTTTTCAGGAATTCCTCGAACGCTTCATCTGTTTGTGGTACTTCAATTTCTCCAGATTGAATTTTTTGGATGTAATCTTCAACAGCAGCTAATGCATCTTCAGAAACATTTTCTTCTGTAGGAGCGATACCAACTGCTTCTTCCTCTAGTCCAAATTCTAGCACTTCACCACCAGGGAATTGGCCATTCATTGTTTGTTCATTTACAAGATATAAAGCCGTATCTACACGTTTAATCATTGAAGTTAATGTAACGTTTTCAGGAAGTCCTTCTTCATGTTGGTCACGGTCTACACCGATGGCCCAAACGTTTTCATTGTTACGCTTACGGTTTTTTGCTTCAGTAAATAATCCATTTCCAGTACCACCTGCAGCATGATAAATGATATCAGCACCTTGGCTGTACATTGCGTTAGCGATTTGCTGACCTTTGGATGCGTCATTAAAATCTTCAGCGTATTGAACAATAATTTCAGCATCAGGATTTACCGACTTCACACCAGCTTTAAATCCATTTTCAAACTTTTTAATAAGTGCTCCGTCGACACCACCAAGGAAGCCTACTTTATCTGAGTCTGTATGCATACCAGCAATAACCCCAACTAAAAATGACCCTTGATGCTCTTTAAAAGTAATGTTTGCAACATTAGGAATTAGTTGATCATCATCATCTGTAACAACCATATCAACAATTGCAAGCTGTGCTTCAGGACGCTGTGTTGCTACAGCTTTAATGTCACTCGCCATTAGAAATCCGATACCCCATACAAGGTCGTAGTCTTCACGGATTAATGAGTTTAAGTTAGGACCATAATCTGCTGCAGCAGTTGACTGTAAGTATTTATAATCTGTTCCTTCAGTTAGACCAAAGTCATTACCGAATTGTGTCATTCCTTCCCAAGCGGATTGGTTAAAAGACTTATCGTCAATTCCACCTGTATCCGTTACCATCGCAACTGTAAAGTCTTCAGCAACATCCTCTGTAGGTGCACCAGCTTGTCCATCTGTTTCAGGAGCAGTTTCTGCCTCGTCTCCACCTGTCCCACAAGCACCTAAAATCGTCCCGCCTGCTAGGATGATGGATAACAATAGTGAATTACTTTTTCTCATTGTTTAACCCCCTAAAATATAAAGATAATGAAGCGAAAATCATCTGGAAAAGCCTGACTGTTTATTTAGTGAATAACTGACTTTGTTTTAGTTGTTTTCTTAGGTTGTGCAACTTTTTGGAAAGTATGAAGAAACTTTATACAATTTCCATTCATAAAATTATTAAGATTAAATGAAACATGATATGTGGCCAGATTACAGCAAAAAAAGCAGTTAAATATTTATTAATTAAAATATACACTCATTAACAAAATATTTATCGAGTAACTATTGTAAAATAAAAGGTGTTGAGCTTTACTTGAGAGAAGGAGATGAGGCGATGAGATGGCAAAAGGACTTATTAATTATTCTTTCTAAACGTGAGGACAAAAAAATAGCACTAGCAGTTGATACTTCTACGACTGATTATCCAACTGAGACAATTTCAAATATTGTAAAGCTTTTTCAGGAACTAAAACCTGAAACACACCTCGTTTTGGCAGATTATAAAATACGTGAAATTACATCAACTGATAAAAGTGATATTCAGTATTTCACTCATGGCAAATCCTCTTACACTGAGGTGCTGGAATGGGCAAATGAAAATGAGGTCGAAACGTTATTTTACATAACCGATGTCACTGGTTATGTTCTCGAAGATATGGAGATCAACTATGAGCTTTTTTGGATCATTCCTGGAGGCTTCTCACCGAAAGTACCTTTTGGAAAGAAATTATTAATTAAGTAAGCCTTGAGTTTGTAAAAAGACTGTTAGTAAATAGAATGGATGAGCCCCCAGAAATGGTGGGCTTTTTTTAATTGAACTTAAGTACATAAAAGGTTTATACAAAGAAAATACTAGAAAAATAACGGTTTGGAATAGGTGGATTTATGGTAACAATCGCTTTTTTTGTCGTTTTATTCGGAATGGTTTCTCTGATGACAATCTTAAATTTTTTTGTATATGGTCACCTTTCATTAATGGAAAGCATTCTATTTTTAATTTGGTTTGAAATGGGGTCAAGGAGAACGATTGTCGTCTCTGCAGCTGTTATTGGTTTAATAGCAGCAATCTATCAGGACATACAAGGGAAGAAGAGTAAAAATCAACAGGAACAAGAGAGGCTGTAATGAAAGAAAGAATATCACTTTGGCAATTATTTATTATTTTAAATATTTTTTTAGTAGGGAGCGCTGTTGTTGTAGGTGCGGGTGAAGAGGCTAAACAAGATTATTGGTTGGCTGAACTTATTGCATTGTCACTTGGAGTTATTATTGTAATTGGGTATTTTATACTATTAAGTCGAATTCCAGGAAAGAATATCTTTGAACTAATTGAGGCAGGATTTGGCAAAGTAGTTGGAAAAGCCATTATATTTTTTTATATCATTTATTTCCTTTATATTGCGGCTAGGGTATTAAGAGATTTTGGAGAGTTGATTTTAACAACTATTCTCCCATTAACGCCTGTTGAGGTTGTCCCATTAGTTATGTGCTTATTATTAGCGTATGCGCTCTATCTGGGTATTGAAGTGTTTGCAAGAATGACTGAAGTTATCGGCCCATTTATTGTACTTTCATTACTTTTAGTTGGAGTTTTCTTGTTTATTGGTGGGGATCTTGAATTCAATCGACTTCTACCTGTTTTAGAAGATGGATTGGGACCTGTTTTAGACGCAGTTTTTCCAACAATGGTTACGTTTCCTTATGGCGAACTTATTGTATGTACAATATTGATGACACAAACCAATCATTTTCATTATGTCAGAAAAGTTGGAGTAATAGCCGTCATTTTAAGTGGCTTGTTAATTGCCTATTCCAATGTCATTCAAATTACCACGTTAGGAGTCGATATTAAAGTTCGGTCTAGTTTTCCACTTTTAGTCGCAGCTAGGGAAATAGAAGTGTTTGATTTTTTCGAACGAGTTGATATCCTCATTGTCTTTACTTTAATGTTTGGAATTATGATTAAGGCAGGTATTTTTTTGTATGGAGGATTAAAAGGCCTAGAACATTTATTTAAAATTCCTTATAGAGCTTTTTTATTTCCTACCTCAATGCTGCTAGCATTCTTCTCGGTAATAATCGCGGAAAATATTGTTGAGCATTACGAAGAAGGTTTAGCACTTGTACCATATTTTCTTCATTTGCCTTTTCAATTCGGAATTCCGATTTTACTTGGTCTAATTCTGCTTATTAAACAGCGGAAGAGTCAGTCTAGTACAGGAGGTCTAGACGTATGAGTATATTTAGAAAAAGAATAAAGAGTAGAGTAAAAACAAGGTCTAAAAGCGACGTTCGTACTCCCGCTGAACTTTTAGAAACAGGGCAATCGCAAACGACCATCTCTAGATATTTAAAGCTAAACAAAAAACAAGTTCAAAGTGTATTTGAAGGAAATTTTGATTTTCTAATGGAAGAGATGAAAATCGGACAACAAGCTGCCGTTATCGTTTATTTAAAAACCATGGTTGATCTCAATATGGTTGCCAAACAAATCACGGATACTTTAGCTGAATTAGAAGATGAAATGTTGCTTGAGACGAGAGAACAATTAAGTCATCTTTATAAAAAATATTTTTCAAGTCATGAATGTTTTTTAATTGAGCATGAACATGAAGTGGTGTGGTATGTGCTGTTAGGGTATGCTGTGATCTTTTTAGAAGGCCTATCTTACGCTCTGGCTATTAATGTAGTGACTACTCAGGAACGGGATATTTCGATTTCGGAAACACAGACGATTGTTCGCGGTCCGCAGCATAGTTTTACAGAGTCAATTAATACAAACGTAAGCTTAATTCGGCGGACCGTTAAAAACCCCTCGCTTAAGTTTGAAAGTTTTACAGTTGGGACTGAAACTAAGACTACAGTCTATTTGGGATATATTAAGAATATCGCTAATACAGATCTTGTAAATGAAGCGCGGCGTAGAGTTTCAGAAGCTAACATTAATGCCATATACGATTCTGGGAATTTGGAAGAGATCATTAGTGATACAACACTCACACCATTTCCATTAACGTATCATACTGATCGTCCCGATACGATCTCATCTCATTTAATGGATGGGAAGTTCGTTTTACTAGTAGATGGGAGTCCATATGTCGTTAGTGCGCCTGTTGTATTTGTAGATTTTTTCCAAGTGAGTGAAGATTACTATCAGAAGTATATGATGACATCTTTTATACGTTTAATAAGATACATATCTTTTTTCTTAGCTTTATGTTTACCTGCTATCTATATAGCTCTTACAACCTTTCATCATGGACTCATTCCGACAGATTTATTAATAAGTATTCAAGCGCAGCGTGAAGGAGTTCCATTTCCAGCTGTGTTAGAGTTATTGTTGATGGAAATTACGTTTGAGATACTAAGGGAAGCTGGGGTTCGGATGCCTAGAGTAGTCGGACAAACGGTATCCATTGTCGGGGCGCTTGTTATTGGACAAGCAGCTGTTGAAGCAGGTGTTGTATCTAACTTCTTAGTTATTATCGTCGCCTTAACAGCGATGGCAGGATTCGTATCTCCGATCTATAGTTTTGCCAATTCTGTTCGTTTATTGAGGTTTGGACTTATTTTTATCACGGCAGCGCTAGGGATGTTTGGTACGCTAGTCGGCCTCTTAGCCATTCTACTACATTTAATTAGTTTACGTTCATTTGGTGTACCTTACTTTGCTCCGTTAGGTCCGTTTATCATCGAGGACCAAAAAGATGTTTTCGTACGACTTCCTTTTCAGAAGACAAACCTCCGACCAACATACTTGAAGACAAAAATTGTAAGTAAGTCGTCTAGTAAAGAAAGCGGGGGATAGAATGGGGCGCTCCAATAATTATATAATGCTTATCTGTCTTTCATTTATAATTATAGTAACGGGTTGTTGGGACCGAAATGAGTTAAATGATATTTCAGTTGTAAGTGGGATGGCCCTACATAAAGGGACCGAAGAGAGGTTGCGCTTATCAGTGGAGGCCATTAATGCTAAGCAAATCTATGAAGGGGAAAGTGAAGGTGGAGCACCAGCGATCGTATACGGAATAGAAGGAAATACAATCGCAGAGTTAGTGGATAAAATGAATGTAGGTTATACAAGAAGACCGATCTTTTCTCACATTCAAACGGTAGTCATTGATGAAGAATTGGCAAGAGAAGGTGTAGGTGAATTCTTTCAATACTTAGAACGAAATGCTGAATTTCGAAATGATTTTAAAATAATTATTGCCCATGGAGTTAAAGCTGAAGATATGATTAGTACTACATATCCCATTCAAAAAGTTCCTTCACTAAAATTATCTATACAAATAGATACGATGGAAGAAGAGTGGGGCGGGGAACCAAAAGTTCGTTTAACGGACTTTATTCGTGCGATAACTACGAGTGGCAGGCATCCAGTAACTGCAGCAATGACAATCGATGGTGACCCTAATAAAGGACAAAATGTAGGACATATTCAGAATTTGCGACCAGAACCAATAGTCATAGTCGACGGTATAGCTGTATTTAATAATGACAAGTTAGTAGGCTATTTAAACAATGGAGACACGAGAAATTATTTATGGACGCAAGATGAAATTAAGTTTACGACGCTAAGTGTTCCGTGTAGTGAAAATAAATTTATAGGTATAAGAGTAAAAAATTCGTCTACAAAGATAAAAACTTCGTACACAGATAATAAGCCCAAAATTACGGTTGACATTTTACTGGAAGCAGTGTTGCAGTCCTCGCAATGTGCAGATGACTTAACGTCAATTGAAACGTATAGAAAGTATCAAGAATTTATTGATAATTATATTGAAGAGGAGATAAAGGGTACTGTCCAAAAGGTTCAGCAAACCTATGGTATAGATATATTTGGTTTTGGAAATACGTTTCACCGGCAACATCCTAGAAAGTTTAAAGAGATAAAAGCTAATTGGGATGATGAATTTACCAAGGCAGAAATCGATGTCGTAACAAGTGTTTACATCCGACGTGCAGGTATCCGAACTGATGGATTTTTAGATAAGGTGGATAATTAAAAAATAAGATTAGCTGAGGTGGAGCATCTTTACTCTACCTCAAAATTAGTGTTGACAGAAGGGGATAAATAATTATATAATTTATCTTGAATTCGAGATAATAAATAAGGATTTGGTTCATGTGGCAAAAGAGATAAAATTACAAAACGAAGAACTTGCATTAAAATCATTTATCGTATTATCCCGTGCGCACCGTGCCGTTGCTGATCGCGTAGAGGAAGATATTCGTCGCTACGGATTAAACCCCACAGAGTTCGCTGTATTAGAACTACTATTTCATAAAGGGGATCAAGCGATTCAGCAAATAGGTAAAAGGGTATTATTAGCTAGTGGTAGTATTACGTATGTTGTAGATAAATTAGAAAAGAAAAGCTTAATAGTTCGGAAATCATGTCCAAAGGATCGTCGGGTTACGTATGCGGCAATCACCGAGCAAGGCATGGAACTAATGAGAAAAATATTTCCGAGTCATAAGAAAGCAATTGAGAATATTTTCTCCAGTCTAGACCAAGGGGAACGAGAAACATTAATTAATTTATTAAAGAAATTAGGGACGAACGCTTAAAGCGCTCTAATTTCTTTATATAATATCTCGAATTCGAGAATAATTAAATAAAGGTAGTTTTAATAAAATGATTAAAGGGTATCAAAAACATAATTAACTATTGTTCAAGATAACCCCCTTAGTTTTTCAGTGATATTTTAATGTATTTTTTGCTTAAGTATCTCGGGATCAAATTATTTGAAGTCGAGATTTTAAGATAAATAGTTATTGTTTAAATAAAAAGGAGAGTGTCATACGATAATGTCAAATTTAAATTTAGCGATTATTTATTACAGTTCTACTGGTACCAACTACACATTAGCAAAATGGGCAGAAGAAGCAGCTCAAGAAAATGGAGCAAACGTCAAAGTGTTGAAAGTGCCTGAACTCGCTCCACAACAAGCGATTGATTCGAACCCAGCCTGGAAAGCTCATGTTGAAGCAACAAAAGATGTGCCTGAAGTAACGCTACAAGACTTGGAGTGGGCCGATGCGATTATTTTTAGTGTACCAACTCGCTTTGGTAACATGCCAGCTCAAATGAAACAATTTTTAGATACAACAGGTGGACTTTGGTTCCAAGGGAAATTAATCAATAAAGTAGTGAGTGCAATGAGTTCAGCTCAAAACGCACACGGTGGTCAAGAAGCAACAATTTTATCGCTATATACTTCTATGTTCCACTGGGGCGCTATTGTTGCTGCACCTGGATACACAGATCCTGTTTTATTTACAACTGGCGGAAACCCATATGGTGCAAGTGTGACAGTTGATCAAGATGGAAATATGAAAGAGGATGTTCAACCTGCTGTTCAGCACCAAGTAAAGCGTACATTAGAGATTGCAAGATTAGTTAAACAAGGAAATCAATAATAATGAAAAAGAAGTGGAAATTGTCGCTAAGGCAGCTTCTGCTTTTTTGATTTTAGAGAGGCAGTTTTGAGGTATTGGTTTCCTCATAAGTGAAAATAAAAATAGAAAAATAAGGGGAAATTAGTATAAAAGAACAACTAAGAAGGACACTAAGATTGACTTTTTTGAAGGGGTGATGATGTGAAGAAGATATCAATTAGTTTACTTTCAGCTTTATTTTTATCATTGACGTCATTTGGACCGTTACCTGCACAAGCAGAATTTAACGATAACAAAGCTGAAGTCCAGGATGTAGAGTTAACAGAAGAACAAAAACAAGAATTGGGTGCCTTACATAAAGAAGCTTTAGAAAAGAAGAAAGAAATTATTGAGAAGTATGTAGAGTTTGGTGTATTTACCGAGGAAAAAGGGGATAAAATTATCAAAAAATTTGAAAGTCATTATAAAAAGCTTGAAGACAATGGTTATATTCCGAAATGGGATCATAAGAGAAAACATCATTAAGTAAAGTGGTTTGTTGTAAACGTGTAAAGAGGATGACCATATAATGGTTATCCTCTTTTTGCTTTGCTTTGGAGATTTAAAATTTAATAGTTTGTAATTGATTTAATAAAGAAGGTGTAATATCTTCTGCCTCTTCTTTATCGAGGAGATGGAGTGTAAATTTGACGAGTTGGCCATTGATTTTTTTAACTACAATACTCTGCCTTACCTTTTTGTTTGAGCTTGTGAAATAAAATTCTGAGCCCTTGTAAAATGGATGAACATTTTTTAGGTCTTTGACTTCTTTGACATTCCCTGTCGTTTTCAAGTACCTTGAGCATTTTGCTTTAAGTCTGCCAGATTAGCTGTTGGGTCAACGAGTTCTACTCTTACAAAAAATCCTGTATCTCGTTTGGAGAAAAGTTGATATTTGCCTGGCTCTTCTTTTACAAACTGAT
This sequence comes from Alkalihalobacterium elongatum, assembly GCF_019024285.1. GTDB lineage: Bacteria > Bacillota > Bacilli > Bacillales > Bacillaceae_F > Alkalihalobacterium > Alkalihalobacterium elongatum. The sequence continues at coordinate 402,657 of NZ_WMKZ01000001.1, read as the reverse complement.
AGCCGTTTTGAACCGTAAGTTTGACTTCTTTGTTCATTGTTGGCGTGGAGTTGTCAGTGATGGGTTTACCTTTAATCACTAATTTCTGACCTGGGAAGATCGTATTTGATTTCAAATGGTTTAATCTCTTTAAATCTTCAACTCTCATCTTTTGCTTTTTAGCAATACTGTATAAGGTGTCACCTCTTTTTACTAAATAAGTTGAAGTGGCAGCGTCCTTTACTTGAAGTTTTTGCCCTGGAAAAATGATGTTGCTACTTAAATTGTTAACTTGTTTTAATTCATGGATTGTCATCTTATTTTCTTGAGCAATTCGAAATAATGTATCGCCTCTTTTTACTTCATAAGTTGCTGCATCAGCACTTTGAGCAAATCCAATCATAGCAGTAATTCCAAGTGATAAAGCCATTACTTTTATCGCATTTTTTTTCATATTAAACATTTGAATGCACCTCGTTTTAGATTTTTTATAAGCCGTAAAGTTTTCAGGTTTTATTTTCGTAATTAGCCAGTTAGAAACTAGTTTGAGAAAGTTGCAGAACTGAACTTAGCAGGGGCCCTCCACTAGTTAAGTCCACTTATTGTTTTGTGTTTCCATACGATTAGACGGAGGATTTGGAAATAAAGTTACAAAAAAATAGCCTAAAAATAAAAATGTTTAAAATTCAAAAAATGCTGATGTCAAGGTACACGCCTACACGTCATTCCTACAAACGCAATAGTATATATGGACGTTGCAAATGTAGGGAGGCGAAATAGTGCGTCAGTATCTAGTTCTAGCAACCGTTTTTATTTTGGCTTTTGCTTCCTTTTTCTTTTTTGTGATAAATGACGGTTACGAACGAGCTCTTATTTGCGAAAACGGCCAATTTGAAGATCGAGAAAAAAATGGTGCAGAAGATGAAGAACGAGAAAATGGAAATGGAAGTAACGGGGAAAGCAATGGAGAAGAAAACGGGGAAACCAGCAATGGAGATAATGGAGAGGGCAACGGAGAAGAGACAAATGGAGAGAACGGAGAAACGAACGGTGAAAACGGAACGATTAATGGGAATGAAGAAGAATCAGGTGAGATCGTTTGGGGTGTTGATTCAGCTAGTTTGACGACTGAAGAATTATTTGCTTGTGTCACATCAAACTTTGGCGATCCAGAGATTTGGGGAAGATATCTCGAAGATAAAGAAGGAGTTTCTTATGGGTTAACGACAGACGAAGTAGATTTCCTTCATGAGCAAGGCGTATCAATTCTAGTTATCTATAATCACTTCACAGATGGAACAACATACGAGAAAGGTGTAGCAGAAGCGGAGCAAGCTATTGCTTACGCTGAAGAGATCGGAGTACCCGAACAGGTAGCAATCTTTGCAAATGTTGAACCTGAATATCCGATAGACTCAGCTTTTATACAAGGGTGGTATGACACGCTACAGCCATCAATTTATTATGCTGCTATATATGGCCTATTTGATGAGGAAAGTGATGTTTATGTTGCATATGAAGGGGCAATAAACGAAAATCCAGAAATAGCTGAAAATATGATCGTCTGGGCAAATCAACCACAAATCGGTATTACAACAGAAGAAAATGCACCCGAAGATTATAATCCAGCCGCACCGAACGATTGGTTGAATTGGGCATGGCAATATGGCATCGATGCTGAGACTTGTAACATCGATACAAATTTATTTCAATCTATCATTTTTGATTATTTGTGGCAGCCAGAATAAGAGATATATATAGTGGGGGAAGAGATTGAACGAGGTTTAGGATTAAGTAGGGCTAAGCCTCGTTCATTTTATACTCGAGAAGGAGAAATTATAGTACGTTCTTTTTACAGAGTTCGTTCCATGTGCTGAGGTGCACAACTCCAACATCATGTGGTTTATCGTTTAATGTCGTTATATATTCTAATGAATTCCCGTCTGGGTCTAAGAAGTAATAACAAGCTGCAGGCATCCATGTATGCACAACAGGTTCACTCGTATCAAGTCCAAAAGATGGGGTTAGTGAAATACCTTTGTTATTTAGAAAGTCAGGTACCTTGATCAAATCTTCATATGAAACATGAAAAGCGAAATGTGATCTGCTGAACATTTCTTCAGACTTTTCCCAAACCCCTAGCATCTGTCTATTCACTGATTGGTCTCCTATCCAAAAAAAAGCCACCCTTCGTTCTTCGATAATATATGCTAATTCTAAACCTAGACTTTTATAAAAAGCGATGGATCTTTCTAAGCTTGTTGAATTCACATGGGTTTCAAATATTTCTGCATTTTTCATTATTACATACCTCCTCTAATTATTCCTTATGGTTATAGATTACTAAAAGAAGCTAACAGTTCCATCAAGAAAAGGGTTGAACAAGGAATACAACTTTAGAATGAGTTATTTCACATACAAGATAGTAATGAAAAGCAGTAAATAGGCACTTATCATCCATTAATCCATAAGATATAACAGCACTTATTGACTTCAAATGGGGGAAGATAATTATGTTTGAAAATGGTCCTTATAATGAATTTTATACACGGTATAGAGCTGATCAGGCCCATCCTATTTCGTCTTTTAACGATAACCGTGAAGTAGTTACTCAAATCTTATTAACAGCAAAAAAGAACCTTCAATTAACATTTGAACAAATCGCTCAACAGATTGGAGGAAGTAAAGAATGGATTGCAGCGGTAATTTTAGGTCAAGAATCGATGAAAGCAGAGGATGCGCTAAAATTAACTACTCTCCTGCAAGTTTCATCTGATATAACAACGATCTTACAAGAACCACCGATGAGAGGATCTCTAAACCGAACACTACCTATAGATCCATTAATTTACCGTTTCTATGAAATAACCCAGGTGTATGGTACAACCTTCAAGGCACTCATAAATGAGATGTTTGGTGATGGGATTATGAGTGCAATCGATTTAAAGATTAAAGTAGATAAACAACCAGACCCTGAAGACCCAGAATCAGAAAGGGTTGTCATTACATTTGATGGAAAATACTTACCTTATAAAAAATGGTAAAAACATATGTATAAAAAAGGAAAAATTAAGATACAAGCCGAATTTATCTTCTAATACGATATTAGGAGGAAAGTCTTATGGCTGAAACAAATAAGGAAAAAACATTCCGCTATCAAAATCCTGCTCGAGGAATGTTTACTAAGATGGGTGAAGCAGTTGAAACGAAGAAAGTATACGGCGAACCCATTGAGTTAGGCGATAAAAAAGTAGTGCCTGTTTCTAAAATGACTTATATCTTTGGAGGAGGAGGAGGCACTGCTGAAGAGACGAAGGAAGGCTCTAACCTTGGTGAAGGTGAAGGTGGTGGCGGAACGATGTTTGTTCGCCCAGTGGGTGTATATGAAATTACCAAAAAGAAAACAAGATATATTCCAGCTATTGATTTATCTGTCTTGTTCTTGTTAGTTGGTAGTTTATTTTTCCTCTTTTCCATTGTAGACAGGAGAAATAGTAGAAAATTAACAAAAAAATAGAATATGTTTATGAAGAGATTGACTTTAAGGGTCGGTCTCTTATTCTGTATTTGAGTTCAAAAAAATACTCTTATTCCGAGGTTTCGTGTACTATTAATACATACATAAGTTAAAAATACCTATAACATCAATTGTTTTTTCTGAAAGTAGTTTGGGGGATAAATATGTCTGTGTTATTTTCATACTTAAAACGATATCGATTATTTATGGTAATTGCGGTTGTATTAACTTTAGTTGAACTGGCAGTTGAACTACTACAGCCATTGTTTATGGCTAAAATAATTAATGAGGGAATTTTACAGGAAGACCTTACCGTTGTTGTTTATTGGGGAAGTATAATGATTGGGTTATCGCTAATCGCATTTGCAGCAGGTATTATAAATTCATTCTATGCAGCACATAGTAGTCAAGGGTTTGGTCATGATATTCGAAATGGATTATTCGAAAAGGTTCAGTCCTTTTCTTTTACGAATTTAAGTCGATTTCCAACTTCCTCATTAATTACGCGTATGACGAATGATGTTAATGTCCTTCAACTAACGCTATTTACTGGTTTACGAATTATGCTGCGCGCTCCTTTATTAGTCATCGGGGGATTAATTATGGCGTTGTTTGTAAACGTCAAATTGGCACTCGTGTTAGCGATAGCAGTGCCTTTAAGTCTTTTATTTTTGACATGGATATTTAAAAAAGGTCGTCCATTATTTAATATAGTTCAACAAAAGCTAGACGGCGTAAACCGTGTAATGCGTGAAAATTTATTAGGGATTAAATTGATAAGAGCTTTACTAAGAAAAGATACAGAAATTAGTCGGTTCACAAATTCGAATCAAGAATTAATGGGTTCGACCGTTTCGGCTTTGCGATTTATGGAAATAACGATGCCGATTATATTGTTGTTAATGAATTTTAGTATCCTCGGTGTCCTTTGGTTTGGCAGTTTTCAAGTAAATACAGGCGGTGCAAATGTTGGTGAAGTTGTAGCTGTCATAAATTATGCAACACGTATTAGTGGCGCATTCTCTGTTTTTTCAATGATCATTATCTTTTTTTCTCGTGCTAGAGCATCATCGGAGCGGATCGTTGAAGTTTTAAATACAGAGGTTGATTTAGTAGATGCACAACATTCAGATGAACTGACGAAAGAAATTGAGGGAACCATTGAGTTTAGAAATGTGTCATTCAGTTACCCTACCACTGAAACAGATATACTAAAGGGTATATCTTTTAAAGCTGAAAGTGGCAGTACAGTTGCTATTCTTGGCTCAACTGGTTCAGGAAAATCGTCGATGTTTCATCTGATCCCAAGGCTATATGATGTTACAGAAGGTGAAATAAAGGTTGGTCATAAAGATATTAGGTCAATCAAATTAGAACACCTTCGAAAACAAATAGGATATGTTCCACAAGAAACTCTTTTGTTTTCAGGAACGATAAAAGACAATATTACTTGGGGGAAAGAAGATGCAACAATTGAAGACATCATAGAAGCAGCTAAAAAAGCACAGATTCATGAGACTATTTCAAAATTTTCAAATGGGTATGACACGGTTCTCGGTCAGAAAGGTGTCAATTTATCAGGAGGACAAAAACAAAGACTGGCGATTGCAAGAGCACTAGTTCGTAAACCTAGGATGTTATTACTAGATGATAGTACGAGTGCATTAGACTTAAAAACAGAAACAAAAATTCTAGAAAGTTTACGAGAAATGCAATGTACAACGCTTATCATTACTCAAAAAATTAGTACTGCTGCAAGTGCGAATAAGATTTTAATCTTAGACGATGGGGAACTCATTGCAGAAGGAACACATGAACATTTAATAGCAACTAATTCGTTATACCAAAAAATTTATGTATCGCAGTTTGGAGAGGAGGCGATGTACGTTGCTAAAGGAAATTAGTAAGCCTTTTCAACATAAAAAAATTGCCATCCAGTCGAGCGATAATGAGCCTGGTGCAGACAAGAAAAAGAAAGCAAAAAATTGGGCGGGAACGTTGAAACGAATATGGGGTTATTTAGCGAAATATAAAAGCTCTTTATTCCTAGTAATATTTCTAGTTATTATTAGCTCCGTCTTTGCCTTACTTGGACCATTTATCGTTGGTATGGCCATTGATGAATATATTATGGCTCGTAATTTTGATGGTTTAGTTAATGTTATTTTAGGCTTAATTGTTATATATGTCATCCAATCTAGTTCGGTGTTAGGGCAAAACTTTGTCATGATTAAGATAGCTCAAAGAACAGTATTCTCAATGAGGACAGACTTATTTAAACGGCTTCATCAATTGCCGATTGACTTTTTTCAAAAAAGACAGCATGGTGAACTGATGAGTCGGGTAACCAATGACATAGAAAACGTCAGTTCGACCTTGAATAGTTCGGTAATTCAACTAATTTCAAGTGTTCTTACACTAATTGGAATTTTATTAGTTATGTTGTGGCTAAGTCCTCTGTTAACTTTAGTAACGCTTACTATCGTTCCTTTAATGGTATTAGGTATGAAATGGATAACAAAGCGGACAGGGAAACTGTTTAAAGAGCAACAGCGTAATCTCGGTGAAGTGAATGGATTTATTGAGGAAACGCTCTCTGGACAGTCGATCATTAAAACATTTTCTCAAGAACAAAGAGTTTTATCGGAATTCCAGCGTAAAAACAAACGTCTTCGTGAAGCGGGGTTTTGGGCACAAACGATTTCAGGGTTTATCCCAAAGTTAATGAACGTACTTAACAATTTAAGCTTCGCTGTAGTTGCACTGGTAGGAGGTATTTTTGTTCTAAATGGGATGGTGACAATTGGTATAATCGTTATCTTTACCGAGTATGCCAGACAATTTACACGTCCTTTAAATGATTTAGCGAACCAATTTAATACCATTCTTTCTGCGATTGCTGGAGCAGAACGTGTCTTTGAAGTCATTGATGAAAAAGAAGAAAGTGCGGATGAAACAAATGCTATTTCTTTAAAAGAAGTGAAGGGAGAAGTTGCATTTAAGCAAGTATCATTCTCTTATGAAAGTCAAGAGAGCATATTAAAAAATGTAAGCTTTTCGGTTTCTCCAGGAGAAACGATAGCTTTAGTAGGGCCAACAGGAGCAGGGAAAACTACGATTATTAATCTCCTGTCTCGATTTTATAATACAGATGATGGTCAAATTTTAATTGACGGTTACGATTTAAAAAACATAAAAAGGGAAAGTATCCGCCAACATATGGGATTTGTATTTCAAGATTCATTTTTATTCGAAGGAACGATCCGTGAAAATATTCGTTATGGTAAGTTAGGTGCAAGTGATGGGGATGTTGAAGAAGCAGCTATCCTTGCCAATGCACACTCTTTCATTATGAAGCTTCCAGATCAATATGAGACCGTTTTAAAGCAAGACGGTAGTGGAATTAGCCAGGGTCAAAGGCAATTACTGTCAATAGCACGAGCTATTTTGGCAGATCCGAAGATACTAATTCTAGATGAGGCAACTAGTAATATTGACACGATAACAGAAGTTAAAATTCAAGAAGCGTTACAACGGCTAATGAAAGGTCGAACGAGCTTTGTTATTGCACATCGATTAAATACGATTCAGAAAGCCGATCAAATTGTTGTTTTACAAGAAGGGGAGTTGATAGAAAAGGGCAATCACGATACGTTATTAAAGGAAAGAGGGTTCTACTACGAATTAAATAGCAGTCAAATTAGTAAAATTTGAATAAATCCTTCATAATGTATATATTGGTACACAATTATTTCAAGTATTTTGTTTCTTGGTGAAGTTAAACAGCAAATATTTTTAAGAGGAGGAAACTATATGGCAAAACATATTCAAGACACAACGACTTTACATAATGGGGTAAAAATGCCTTGGTTAGGTTTAGGTGTTTGGAAGGTAGAAGATGGTTCCCAAGTTACTGAATCGGTAATAACAGCAGTTAAGGCAGGTTACCGCAGCATCGATACTGCTGCGATTTATAAAAATGAAGAAGGCGTTGGAAAAGGAATAAAAGAGTGTGGAGTTCCTCGTGAAGAATTATTTATTACTACAAAAGTATGGAATGCAAATCAAGGATATGAAACGACATTAAAAGCCTTTGATGAAAGTATGGAGAAACTAGGCTTAGAGTATTTAGATTTATATTTAGTACATTGGCCAGTAGCTGGAAAATATAAGGACACATGGCGTGCGCTTGAAAAATTATACGCGGATAAAAAGGTACGTGCTATAGGAGTAAGCAACTTTCATGTACACCATTTAGAGGATCTACTAGAAACAGCTCAAGTAGTTCCAATGGTTAACCAAGTGGAGTTCCACCCGCAGCTTGCGCAACAGGAATTACGAGGGTTTTGTAAAGAAAACCAAATTCAACTTGAAGCCTGGTCGCCTTTAGCACAAGGAAAATTACTAGACAACCCTACATTAGTAGAAATTGGGCAAAAGTATGGGAAATCACCAGCACAAGTCATTTTACGTTGGGATCTACAATGTGGTGTTGTGACGATTCCTAAGTCGGTTAACCCTGATCGAATTGCAGCAAACAGCAATATCTTTGATTTTGAACTTACAAGGGAAGATATGGAAAAAATTAATGCCTTAAATAAAGATGAACGTGTTGGTCCAGATCCTGATAACTTTGATTTTTAATTCCTTATGCCAGCATGAAAAAAGCCAAAAGCTATATTTATTCAGCTTTTGGCTTTTTCTTAACCGCAACTGTGCAGCGAGAAATACATACTAATTTTTCCTGTTCATCGACAACTTTAATGTCCCAAACCATCGTCGTTCGTCCCTTGTGTAACGGAGTTCCAATTGCTGTTACAATACCGTCTGTTTTGGAACGAAGGTGATTGGCATTGATCTCAAGTCCTACGGCTACTTCATTTTCTTGATCTACAAGATTCCAAGTTCCCATACTAGCTACAGTTTCGGCTAATACAACAGAAGCGCCGCCATGAAGTAATCCAAACGGTTGATGAGTTGCTGCATGCACAGGCATAGTCGCCACAACTTTATCCTCTGAAACTTCAGTTACTTCAATTCCTAATGCACCTAAGATTGTTTCTTCTAACGGTTTAATCACTACTAAGACTTCCTTTCATATAACTTATTATTTTAGCTTTGTTAAAGGATATTGTTGATATAAGTATTGCTGAAAATCAACCCTTATGCTAACAGAGCTTTATAGTATAATACATATTCTTGATGGTTCAGTAGATATCCTCTAAAATTCTGAAAATTCATTTTTATACAGGAGAAATAATAGAGGGTCTAAAAAAAGACTAACATATTACATGTTAGCCTCAAGGATATTAGGGTTGGGTTATAAGGAGTTTTATTTTTTATTTAACAAATGGACTTGTCCCGTATTGTACGACTTTTTTCATAACCTCTAAGTTTGGATATTGAGCATTCTCATATTGCTGAATAACTTTTTCGGTATCATAAGGGATACGTTGTATGGAAACGACAAACTGTTCATTTTTCTCCTCTACGATAGCGTATGAAGAAAGTGGTTGACCGTCAAATGGTAAACCTACGCTTCCAATATTGACTATACACTTTCCATTAACGTAACGGACATAAGGTAAGTGAATATGTGCATAGATATAAAGATTAGCATCACTAGTTGACATCATTTTTTCATTTAATATTGTAGGATCAGTATCGGGTAATACAATATCAAATAAACTAGAGGGTGTTGCATGAAATGCGTAAATGCTTGTTCCGTTCGTTAAGGTAATTTCTATATCAGTAGGTAGTTGTTCTAAGTATGTAAGAGCTTGATTATCTAGTTTTGACTTACACCAATCTCTCTCAATATTCATCATTTCAAGCATTGGATCAGGTACTTCTCCTTGCTGTACACCACGAACAAGCCATTCATCTGCATTACCTTTAATAACCTTTGCATCTAGTTCCTGTATAAGCTGTAAAGCTCTTTTGGGTTCAGGACCACGGTAACAAAGGTCACCTAATACAAAAATTTCATCAACATTTTGTGTTTTGATATCTTCTAATACAGCTTCAAGTGCAACGGCATTGCCGTGAACATCTGATAGGAATGCATACTTCTTCACAACATTTCACCCCAATTTTTTTTATAACCAAAGTATAGCAATCAAGTAAAGGCTTAGCAAAATATGTATATCTTTACAGGTAAAAAGTAAAGAACTATATATCAATAGGGCTAAACAAATACAACCCCACATTTGTGAAGTGGGGTTGTATAATGAAATTAATTTGCAGGTTGTTCTCGTAAGACTGGAAGAGTACAACAGCGAAAAGAACCTCCAGATTTAATGATTTCGGTAATATCAACTTCAATCACTTCAAAGCCTCTGTCACGTAATTGTTTGTTAACTTGTTTGTTTATAGGTAGGCTAATGATCTTTTTATTGCCAATAGATAACACATTTGTCCCTAAAGTAAACTGTTCTTCTTCAGAAACTTCAATTAAATCATAGCGTTCCCCGAGAATGTCAATTTCTTTTTGTTCTAGTGCTTCTGGAAAGATCAACGCTTCATTTGGTGAGATTACATTAAATACACAGTCGAGATGAAGATACTTTTCTGTAAAAGGAACAGTCACAACCTCAAACTGTGGAAGCAAACTACGAAGATGATTAATAGCAGCTTCATTTGTTCGATTACTTAAGCCAACAAAGACTGTTGATTGGTCAATGATTACATCGCCACCCTCGATTTCATCACCAACCAGATTATAATAAGAAATCTTTGAGTCTTTGAGCCACGTTTTTAAAATCTCTTCTTCACCCTTTCTTACATCATGAGCCATTTCTGCAACAAAAATTGTTTGCCCAAGAGTAAATCCAATATCCCGTGTAAAAACTTGTTCTGGATATTTTTCAAGTGGTGATAGAAGGACAACATCTATTCCGTGATTTAACAATGTTTCAACAAATAGTTTATGCTGTTGAAGAGAACGCTCTACATGGATTCCTTCATTTTGAAAATGCTTTTGCGTATCATTAATTACTTGACGGATCGTCATATGTTCTGGCTCACATAATATAACTTTCTTAAGAACGTCATACTCACTCATACAAAATGTTTTATATTGAGGTTGCGTTATTGCAGACATAATTATCCTCCCAGTTATTTCGTTTAATTTAGTATTTACATTTGCAATGTAGATATGTGAATGATTGTTATGTTTAGTGCTGGTGTTTGTTAATATTTGAAATAATTGATTTTTGGGTCAATATCACTATGAAGGAGAAACAATATATTATCAATATGAGTCCAAACATCTATCAACAATAAGCTTTAACACAGCAGATATTCTTATAAATGATAAAATATGTAATTATGATTGGATATTTCGATTTCCTTAATATTAGTGTATTATTGTCTAAACAAGTAAATATTATATATTTAGGAGTGCGGTAGTATGTCTAGTGATAGTAATTGACAATTTTTGTTAATGTCGTTTTGCCTGCAATTTTAATTTTTCTTGCAGGGTTTGTGGTCCAGCGTTGGAAAAGAATGGATTTGAAATCAATATCGACGTTGGCTGTTTATATTTTAACTCCTGCTTTAGTATTTCGAACGTTCTATGATGTTCAGTTAGATCAACAGTATGTGTTTATTACGGTCTTTTCTCTTATTCTTTTATTTGTCCTCATTATTATTAATAAAGTTTATGCGTACTTTAGGAAATATCCTCGTGATGTGGAAAGTGGCTTAATTTTATCCACTGCTTTTATGAATGCGGGTAACTACGGGGCACCCATCATTTTGTTTGCCTACGGGGAAACAGGGTTTGCCTATGCAGTATCGTTTATGGTTCTCCAGTCCGTTATTATGAACTTTTTTGGGGTATACTATGCTGCGAGTGGTCAATTAGGGTTTAGAGCTGCGTTGAAAACGATAAGTGCAATGCCTTTAACATATGCGATGATTATAGCCATTATATTTAACTTGTTTAGCATACCACTTTCAGCTAATTTATATGCAGCCGTTGATCTTGTTGGTCAAGCGACTATTCCAGTTGTTATGCTCATACTAGGTATGCAGTTAGCAGAGCTAAAAGTCGATAAAGTGATTAATAAAGAAAGGCTAATTTATGGGACGACAGTAAGAATGTTTGTATCACCACTTATAGCCTTTGTATTTGTTATGTTGTTTCCTGTGGATCCGTTATTAGCAAAAGTATTAATCGTATTAACGGCAATGCCGACAGCTGTTACTACAACGATGTATGCCCTACAATTTAATACAACACCTAAACTGGTATCTAGTATTGCTTTAGTAACAACTTTAGTCAGTGTTGTGACAATCTCGATTCTTTTAACTATTTTAGGGTAAACTAGATTCATAGTAAAAGTAGTGAAAGGAGTAATAACATGGGAAATGCATTAGAAGGAAAAACAATAGCTCTGGCGGCTTCTCGAAAAACAGAAGAGATGGTAACATTAATTGAAAAACAGGGAGGAACAGGTATTGTTCGTCCCTTACAAGGAACGGTTTTTTTAGCAGAAGAACAAGTAGAGCCAGAATTAAAACAATTGATTGAAGATGGTACAGATTGGCTGATTTTTACAACTGGAATTGGGACTGAAACATTACTTAATGTCGCTAAAAATAATGGATTAGAAGAAAAGTTTTTACATATGGTTGGTCATGTAAAAGTTGCAGCTAGAGGCTATAAGACAATGGCAGCCTTAAAAAAAATTGATGTACAGCCAGTTGCTAAAGATGATGATGGAACCACAGAGGGATTATCTAGAGCTTTGAATGGATATGACTTCAAAGGGCAACGTGTTACGATCCAACTGCACGGGGAAACAGCTCCACGTTTAACGAAGTTTTTAGAAGAAAAAGGTGCTATTGTTAAACATATTTTACCGTACCGCCATATTGCCCCTGAACCAGCAACAGTTGACACACTGTGCGAAGAAATTATTGCAGAAAAAGTAGATGCGGTATGTTTTACAACAGCAATTCAAGTACGGTCTCTTTTTAATTATGCAAAAGAACAAGGGACTTACGATCAGCTGCTGCCATTCTTTAAAGAAAAAGTGGTACCAGTAGCTGTAGGAAAAGTAACGGCTGAAGCGTTTAAGGAGGAAGGAATTTACAACTATGTAGTTCCCGAACTCGAAAGAATGGGTGCGATGATTATAGAGCTTACCCGGTATTATGAGAGATTGAAAGATGTCAATTGATAATTTACGCATATATGTCACTGTTGTGGAACAAAAAAATTTTTCAAGAGCAGCAAAGTTATTAAATGTATCGCAACCGAATGTTAGTCTACACATTCGTAATTTAGAAAATGAATTTGGCGCTACGTTACTACACCGTTCACCAAAACAGGTCAAAGTAACTGAAGAAGGTAAAATTCTTTATGTGAAAGCTAAACAAATGCTTTCTTTGTATGATGAAGCTAAACAGGAAATGGATGATCGAAAAAATATCGTTCAAGGAACGCTCAAAATAGGTGCTAGCTTTACAATCGGTGAGTATATTCTTCCGAAAATCTTAGCTGAATATGCTAGTGAAAACCGTGGGGTTACAGTAGAAGTTACCGTAGCTAATACCGAAGAAGTGATCGAGAGGATTAGAGGAAATGATCTTGATATAGGGCTAGTAGAAGGGGAAGTGTCTCATATAGATATTGAGGTACAACCATTCATGGAAGATGAAATGATTGTGATTGCCCCGAGAAATCATACATTAGCTCAACTTAAAGTCGTTAAACCAGAAATGTTGCAGGAGGAAGTGTGGATTTGGAGAGAAAGTGGTTCGGGTACCCGTGCTTATAGTGATCGGTTTATGCTTGAATTAAATTTAGATGTAAAACATTCCTTTATTTTTAGTAGTAGTCAAGGGATAAAAGAAGCTGTTTCTGAAGGATTAGGGATCGCGATGATTTCTAAATGGACGGTTAGAAAAGAACTACAGGCAGGAACGATCAAAAAGCTTAATATCAACAATCAAAAGTTTGTTAGGCAGTTTTCTCTCGTACAATCAAAAAATCCAGGATATTCAAAAGCTTCCCAATTATTTATAGAAAAAATAGAAGGCGCCCATAGTTATTTTGACTAGCTGTAGTGATTCATGATTGGGTACTTAATAAGAAAACGCTGTTGAAGAACACTGGAAGGCGCGTAAAATTGACATTTTATACAGCGGAGTCCAAAATTAACAAAGCTAAAAAGGAAAAGAAGAAGAGCTTATACCACGGCGGTACAAGCTCTTTTTAGTTCCAGCACAATGGTCAAAGTAGGAACTTTTTTACTTATAAATTAATTTAACTCTAAATATTTCTCCACTATGTTAGCGATTTCAAATGTTGTATGAGAAAGTTCATAGTTTTCAACAGCGTATTCACACTTTTCTTTATACGCCATATCTGCTTTATAGTGGTCTAAGTGACTTTGGATTACTTCGTCTGAGTCCCCGCGACCGTATTGACGTCTTTTTACTGTTTCTTCATCAGCATGTACAAAAATGCGGATGACTTTATCACCATACATTTCTTTTAAAATGTCGGCACCTTCAGTATTAAGTACGACCCAAATACAGCCTTTTTTCTTAAATTTCTCTTCGATTTCCTGTTCTTTAATTCCATATAAATACCCGTTAATTTCAACCTTCTCTAAAAATTCTCCGTTACGGTGAGCTTCAAGAAAGTCTGCCTCGTTTAAATAGTGATAATCGACACCTTCAGTCTCATATCTTCTTTTTGTTCTAGTAGTATGGGAAACGACACCGTTCATATGGAAGGTTGCTCCTACTAGCTTTGCAACTGTTTTTCTCCCTGAACCGTCTGGACCTGTAAAAACAAAAATACGTTCACTTTCTTTTAAGTTATACATGTACTTTCACTCACCTTTCATATGTATGATACTACTTCTTTATTTTACCTTTTTTTTCATAGGAAATGGAAGGTTATCATTAAATTTTTTGATTTTTTAGTGCATGATTTAGAAGTTTTCATGAATAATTTCATTTGGTCTGTTTTCAGAGCAATAATATATGATAGAAGAGCTTTTCAAAAAGAATTAAAGAAATGGTTAAGAGTTATTTAAAATACCATTAAGTCGAACATTTATATATAAAAACAGTATAAAGTTCGTATATATGAAATAAAATAGTTGAATTATCGTTTCTTGTACGTTAGTATGTTCGTGTATAGATTAAAAGGGGGAATTACATAATGTACGGTGCACCACTTGGAGAAAATGCAAAAAAGATCATGTTACTAGGGTCAGGAGAGTTAGGAAAAGAAGTTATTATTGAAGCACAAAGATTAGGGGCAGAGACGGTAGCTGTGGATCGGTATGAACATGCACCAGCAATGCACGTAGCACATCGTTCTTATGTGGTTGATATGTTAGATGGCAAAGAGCTTCGTCAAATTATCGAGACGGAAAGACCTGACTATATCGTACCTGAAATAGAAGCGATTGCTACAAGTACATTAGTAGAATTAGAAGCAGAGGGTTTCAATGTTGTGCCTACTGCAAAAGCCACTCAACTAACAATGGACCGAGAAGGAATTCGTCGGTTAGCAAGTGAAGAACTTGGACTTCCTACAGCTAAATATGCATTTGCCAATACACTAACCGAGCTAAAGGAAGCTGTTGAAGTAATTGGAACTCCTTGTGTGATTAAACCGATTATGAGTTCTTCAGGTAAAGGACAAAGTGTATGTCGATCGATTGATGATATAGAAAAATCATGGAATGAAGCAATAGAGGGTGGCAGAGGAAATCAAGCCAGAGTAATCGTTGAAGAGTTTATCCATTTTGACTCTGAAATCACTTTGTTGACAGTGCGCTCTGTATCAGGAACTTCTTATTGCGCACCGATTGGGCATGTTCAAAAAGATGGTGACTACATAGAATCATGGCAACCACATCAAATGACGAGCGAGCAAATCATAGAGTCACAGGAAGTTGCTAAAAAAATTACAGATGCTTTAGGTGGATATGGTCTTTTCGGTGTAGAATTATTTTTAACACCAAATGGAGTTTATTTCAGTGAAGTTTCACCTCGTCCGCACGATACGGGGATGGTTACACTCGCTACACAACAATTATCTGAATTTGCACTACATGTACGAGCGATATTAGGTTTTCCTATTCCTGAAATTCGTTTACTATCACCAGGGGCAAGTCATACGCTTAAAGCTTGGGAAGAGAGTAAGTCATATCAAGTAGTTGGAGTTGAAGAAGCACTAGCGGAGCCTGATACACAAGTTCGTATCTTCGGTAAGCCAGAAACGAAGGTTGGAAGAAGAATGGCTGTCGTGCTTCATACATCAGATTCAGTTGATACATCAAGAGAAAAAGCAAAGAACGCAGCTGAAAAAATGACGATATCATACGAATAAATATTGACTCTTAAATAACTAAAGGGTGACTTTATAATTATGCTTCTCAAACTTTCCAATAGTGGGGTATGATGGCACTTATCAAAGTCACCCTCTTAATCTAGAAGCTTATAAGAACAGTAATGCTACAATTGTTGAAACAGTTAGACCGAGAATTACTGGAATAAAGCTTTTACGAACTAGGTCCATTACAGGGATTTTAGCAAAGCCTGCAATAGCAATAATTGGTGACCACGCTATTAACGTTCCTCCACCTACCCAAATAGCACCCATTTGACCAATTGAGGCAAGTGTCGTTCCATCGACCTCGATACTTTGACTTAAGGCATCTGATAAAGAACCAATTAATGGTAAGGCCGAAAACCCTGAGCCGTCTAACCCTGATATCATACCAAGTAGAAGTACACCGAAGCCTGTAATGAAGGCATTTTCAGGTATAGCGTGTTGGCCTGCTTGAACTAAATCAAACAAAAAGGCTGGCGCTTGATCAGGGTCCTCTAATCGAAAGATTTTCGCTGCAAAATCTCCACTACCAATAAAGAAAAAGCCTGCTATTGGGATGACAACACCCATTACTTTAAAAGCAAACATAAAGCCTTTTGTTATATGATCGGCAACATTTCTCAAGGAAGTTTTTAAATTTTTAGCAAATGATGCACCAATAATGAGGATAACGGCAATTCCACCAATAAGTGACGCCCCGGCCCCACTTTCGATTGACGGAACAGCATTTGAAAATGTAGCAAGCACAACATAGATAATAATAGCTAAAAAGGTGAGTGGAACGATAAGAGCAAACAAAAAGCTATATTTATTGGTTTGGGATGTAGTTTGCTTAGGGGGACTTATTGCTTGATCTTGTGCTTGATCTTCCTCATCATTTTGTTCCCATTTTATAAGATTTTCTTTCGATGGTTTAACAATTGACTTACGAATCATAAAGTAAGCAATTGAGAGCGCGACTGCTCCCGTAATTAGTGAGAGAATAAATGTTTTATCGGTTATTGCTGCTACATCTAATCCAGCGGATGAAGCGGTTAGCCCTGGTGCAACTCGAATAACAAAGTCAGATGACAAAGCCATTCCATGACCAGCTAAAGATATGGCGATGGCAGCTCCAATTGGCGGTAGCCCTGCCCGAATTGCCACGGGTATAAGAAGGGCACCAATGAGTGGAACCGCTGGAGCAGGCCAGAAAAATAATGACAGTGCATAGGTAACAAATACGAGAATCCAAAAGGAAAGATGTCCGTTTTTCATTACTTTTTGAAACGGGATAATCATTTGTTCATCGGATCCTAGCGCTTTTAAAGCATGAAGAAGTGCTGTCATAATTGCGATAATAAGGAATATATTAAAGAGCTCTGCTGCTGCTGTTAAACTGGCATTGAATATTGATTGGACCCCCATTAGAAATGACCCACTATAGATCCAGCCAACGAAAAAGGTCATTAATAGTGCGGGAACTACTACGTTTTGTCTAAAAAGCATCGTCACAATAATGATGCACGTACCTATGAGATACATCCAATGAGCTGCGGTTAACTCCATGATATTATGACTCCTTTCTTAGAAGGTGATCGTCTAGCAAATTATCATGGAATAATGTATGTCAGCCCATAGGCATTCGTGAAAAAACGAGGAAAGAAAAACGAAAAGAAGAAAGAAGAAAGAAGAAAGAAGAAAGAAGAGGTGCCAGGCACCTTTACCACACTAATAGAGTAAAGGTGCCTGGCACCCTGTTTAAACTGTTTGGTTTATTTCAACCTTTACTTTAATAATTCTGCGTTCTTCTGCTTCAACAACGGTTATCGTTAAATGTTCGTATTCGAGCTGTTCACCGTCGGTAGGTACTTTTTGGAAGAGCTCAACAAGCCAACCTCCTAATGTATGATTTGTACTATCAGGGAGTTCGATTTTAGCAAGTCGTGCAAAATCATCTAAATCAAAATCACCATAAAATTCATAGAGGTTTTCTTCTAATTGGTCCACACCCCGTACTTTATCATCATGTTCGTCCCAGATTTCACCGACAAGTTCTTCTAAAATATCTTCTAACGTAATAATCCCAGAAGTACCTCCAAATTCATCGATCACAACTGCCATATGGACACGGTTCTTTTGTAGGATTGGTAAAAGGGTTGAAACTGTTAATGTTTCAATTACAAACATCGGTTTACGAACAATCTCTCGAATATTTACATCTTTATGTTTAATTAAGTGAGACAAAAAGTCACGTTCAGATAAAATCCCAATTATATTATCAATGTTGCCTTCATAAACTGGAATCCTTGAATAACGCTCCTCAAATAATAAAGCGGTTACTTCATCTACGGGCATTTCAACATCTATAGCAAAAACATCGGTCCTTGGCGTTAATATTTCGACGACTCTAATATCGTTAAAATCTAACGAGTTATGAAGTAACTCTTTTTCGTGATTTTCAATGACACCCTCTTCTTCACTAATTGTTACCATTTCTTTTAATTCCTGCTCTGTTATAGAAGGGGTTAGCTCTTGCTTCGTAACTAAAGCAGAAATCCTTTCTTTTAATTGGACAAGTATCCAAGTTAATGGTTTAAACAATTTCATAAGAAAAGTTAAAATGCCAGCAATCTTTAAAGCAAATGGTTCCGCATTTTCTTTGGCAAATGATTTCGGCAGTACTTCTCCGAATATAAGGACGAGAATTGTCATCACGACTGTACTTACGACTAGTCCCGTATTAGCACCAAACAAGGTAGTTGCAATTTGAGCGGAAATCGTAGCAGCCGCAATATTCACTAAGTTATTCCCAATTAAAATCGTTGATAATGCATGGTCGAAATGCTGCGAAATAAAATATGCCTTTTGTCCTCCAGAACGGTTTTCATCAGCATAGCTTTTAATTCGAATTTTATTTGCACTCGAATATGCTGTTTCCGCAGAGGAAAAGAAGGCGGATAAAAATAGAAGAATAACAAGAAATAATAATAAGCCTAGAGGGATATCCGACAACGTAATCGCTCCTAAAATCAAAGATATATTTGTTATTCTGTCCCAAATCATGAAATTGATGATAAAGTGATCTAAATTCAATATTGTTTTGTATAGATATGACTCAAGGGGAGCGGATTTAATGGATAGGAATGTTTTAATGAAATAATGCATTAATAGCTTTTTTTAAAACTTCATTGCATTTGGACCGTTCGCTAATAGCGTGACGACCAGGCTTACCCATGGTAAAATGCCCATAGCATAGAGGCAAGAAATATCTTTGAGAAAGGGGGTGTAAAAATGGAGTGGAAGTTAAAAACCTTTGAACAACTAACCAACCTAGAAGTATATAATATTTTAAAACAAAGAACCAATGTTTTTGTCGTTGAGCAAAATTGTCCATATGAAGAAGTAGATGGTTATGATCTTTCATCGCATCATTTATTTAAAGAAGTAGCTGGTGATGTTGTTGCGTACTTAAGGATCCTTCCAAGTCAATTGAAGTATAAGGAATGTTCGATTGGGCGAGTTATTGTAAAAAAAGAGTACAGGGGAACTGGACTAGCTAAGGAAATGCTAAAGCAGGCGATCGACTTTATTGAAAACAATTTAAATGAAGGTGAAATTAAAATTCAGGCGCAACAATATCTTGAACAGTTTTATGGGTCATTCGGATTTAAGACGATCTCGGAAGTGTACTTAGAAGATGAGATTCCACATATTGATATGATATATAAAAGTAAGGAAGTTTCATAAGTACAGTACATACACTAAAAAAACAAGCACCGCTAATGTCCATAGCGGTACTTGTGATTTTTTAGCCTTGAAACGATTTCTTTTTGTGTAGAAACTTCGGTTCAAGTTTAATAAACAACTTTGTTTTACCAAATGAAAAGATCAGAAGTCCTGTCCAAATAAATAAAAAGGAACTTAGATGTGCCAGTGTAAAAGGTTCGTTAAATAATAAGATACCAATAATAAGCATGATAGTTGGCCCTATATACTGGAAAAAACCTATTAATGATAAAGATATTCTCCTAGCACCACCTGCAAATAACAATAGCGGTATAGCTGTCGCAACTCCAGCTCCAATGAGAAGGAACATCACAGTTAAACCATCAGTTGTAAATGAACTTGCATCAGTTCGACTTAAACTTAGGAGGAAAATCAACGCAAATGGGGTGATTAACAATGTTTCAATCGTTAAACCTGTCATCGCTCCAACATTGGCTATTTTTTTACATAATCCATAGACCGCAAAACTAATGGCTAACGTTAAGGCAGCCCATGGAATACTTCCAAATTGTATGGTCATATGTAATACTCCAACAAAGGCAAGGACTACCGCTACCATTTGCCAAAAAGATAACTTCTCCTTGAGAACAAGTACACCGAGAATTACCGTTACGATTGGATTAATATAATAACCAAGGCTCACCTCGATGACACGATCATTATTAACAGACCAAATGAATAAATACCAGTTAATACTTATTATTATTGATGCTAAAATAATACTAATTAACTGTTTTGGATGAGTGAGAATTCCCCGAGCTTCTTCTATGAAGCTTTTAAACTTTCCTAAGACTAATAAAATGATAAACATAAAAACTACACACCATACAATCCGGTGGGCCAAAACTTCATGTGCGGGTATGGCGTCAAGTAACTTCCAATAAAGCGGGAGAATTCCCCAGAGTACATAAGCACCAATGGCAAATAGTATTCCCAGTTGATGTTCTTTTAGTTGTTGTTCCAATGTAATTCCTCGATCCCAAGTTTAGACATTTTTAAGATCATTTTATGACCATTGACTTAAAAAAGCAAGAACTTAGTTTCTCGAAATAAATGGGATATTTAGGCGTTGGATAAAGGTCTATCATTGGAAGCGACTGTATAAATATAGAGAAGCTAAAATATAAATTTACTTAATCCTAACACTATAAAAATTACCCCTGGCAATATGGCGATATATCGCAAAATCAATGGATTTTTTATCGTATTACCTTGCACCACACCAAAGACAATCGCGATGAATAGAAAGACTCCTACAAAAAAAGCAAAACTATAAGAACGTCCAGCTAACCCTGCTTGTACCCCGTAGGCGAGACCGTCAATGTTAATAATGATAGCTAGACGTATCAAAAACGAAGGTTGATAAATAGGGGGGGCGCTCATTAATTGATAGGCTCCGATAGATATCAGCAATACCCCAGATAATACTTTGATAGCATATGTTGGAATAAATTCTCCAGCTACATTACCAAAGAACAATGCTACGAGCATAACAAGTGCTGTAAAAATTGAAATCACTGTTAATGTTAATAATTCAATACGTATTTTCTTTAGTCCAAAGATAAATCCAATAATAAATCCATCGATACTTAATAGAAATAGTGAAAATAGAAAGGCTAATGCTTCCATTGAAACCTCCTCCTACTATTCATCATATTACTAGAAGCTGAAGGTTATTATTTACCAGGCTAAAAAAGCTTACAGAGATATCAAGAAAATAAAATTGACTCATAAGTTATGCCTTACCATTTAAGGTGAGGCGCTTAAGACTTATGAGTCATCCTATTTTTTACACATGTTCTTTTTGTTCAACTTTTTTAACAAATGACATCTGCTGCCATTTTCGACCGCGCCAACGCCACAACATGAAAAGGCCGCGCAACCATTCATCGAGTATAAAGGCAATCCAAATTCCTATTAAACCTAACCCAAAGTAGATTCCTAGAGTATAGGAGACTGTAACAGCGATTCCCCACATGGAGATAATTCCCATATAAACTGGAAATCTCACATCTCCAGCTGCTCTCAACGCATTAATAACGATGAGATTAAATGCTCGCCCTGGCTCTAGTATAATAGTTAATAATAATAGTATACTCCCAACCCTTATTATTTCCTCATTTGACGTAAAGATTGAAAAAATAAAGTCGCTAAGAAGGTAAAAAATGATGGCCATACATGTAGAAACCGCGACCCCTATCTTTAAGCTGCGAATGCATCGTTGATAGGCATCTTCCAGTTTATTAGCCCCCACCTGATGACCAATTAATATTTGTGTACCCTGACCGATAGCTACTGAAAATAACAGTATAAACATCATGATATTTTGTGTGTACACTTTGGTTGTCAATGCCTCTGTTCCAATGGATGCAATAAAATAAACAATAACAACTTGTGAAGTATTATAGGCAAGGTGCTCTCCTGCAGATGGGATCCCGATTTTCAATAAAGATTTAATTTCGTACTTTGGAAAAGATCGTAAAAAAGAAAAAGGAAGGTTTCCATTTACTCGTCTATAAAGAAGAGCAAGTAATACAATGACGCCAAGTGAGCGACTTGCGACCGTAACGAGGGCAACTCCTGTAACCCCTAGCTCTGGAAATCCAAAAGCCCCAAAAATAAATACGTAGTTTCCAATAATATTTAAGATGTTCATCCCGATCGTTACATACATTGCATCTTTAGTAAAGCCGTGACTACGGATAATAGCACCAATTGTCATAATTAATGCTTGGATAAAAGAAAATCCTCCGACAATTTGTAAATAAGTTACGCCATTGTCCATTAGTTCGGGAGGTAAATTCATCATTCGCAATAACGATTCACTAAAACAGAATAGGATAATACTTAGTACAAGGCCGAAAATAACATTTGCGAATATAGAAACAACAGCAAATCGGTTTGCTCTTTCTCCTTCATTTGCTCCTAGGTATTGAGCTACTAGAATACTAGTTCCAGTAGCGATAAACCCAAACATGACGATAATAACAGCTAATAACTGATTGGAAACGCCAACAGCAGCAACTGCATCATCAAAATATTGGCTGAGCATTAATGTATCTGCATTCCCCATAATCATGTGAAGCATAATCTCGATGAAGATCGGCCAAGTAATAGCGAAGAGGGTCAATTTTCGTTGTTGTTGCTTTTCGTTTTGAAGCATTTCTATTCCCTCCTTTATCATGTAGGCTATAACAGAACACTCATGCGAAAAAGTGACTCAATGTGCCGATCCCTCCTATAAGGTGAAGTAGCTACTTTTAATATAAGCAATTTCACCCTTTCAGACGTAGTGACATTTGTTTTTGAGTCACCTTAAGTTCATATGAAATTACAACAAAATGATTTGAAAATCATAGGCGTCGAGTTGAAGCGTAGAAGCCAATGTAACTTTCTGATCACTCCATAAATTTTTTCCTTGTTTATTTTGATAGGGAGTAGGTATCGAAACTACCTTCTTCTTGCAATTGTTATTAATAAATACAACAATTTCCTGATGTTCATCATTTTTTCGATAAATCATAATATCATCATCATCGGAAATCTCGATAAAATGAAAGCTTTGATTGGTTCGTAATAAGTCGTGTTGTTTTCGGAGCTCGATAAGTTTTTTAGTAAAAGTAAACATATCTTGGTCTTGAGCTTTTTCATCCCACACCATACATTTTCTGCAGCCTGGATCCTGCTCACCTGTCATCCCGATCTCATCACCATAATATATGCATGGGGTACCTGCCATCGTAAACTGAACAAGCATTTGCAGTTTTACTTTGTCTTTGTTGTTGTCACTAATCGTAAGGATCCTTGGTGTATCATGACTTCCTAGTAAATTAAATTGTACGTTGTTCACAGTTTCTTGATAAAGATTATTTACTGCAGTGACTGCATTTGCAAATTGAGAGGTTTTCATATTATCTTTTGCAAAATACTCCGTAATTGCAGTGGTAAGTGGATAATTCATAACGGCATCAAACTGATCACCTTGAAGCCAAGGCATAGAATCATGCCAAATTTCACCTAATATATAGGCGTCGGGTTTCGCTTGTTTAACAGTCGTTCGAAACTCTCTCCAAAACGAATGATCGACTTCGTTTGCAACATCTAAACGCCATCCATCAATATCAAACTCTTCAATCCAATAACGAGCAATTTCTAATAAATAGGTCCTTACTTCTTCATTCTCTGTGTTTAACTTTGGCATGGAAGGAACGAACGCAAATGTATCATAATTAGCGGGCTCTTCTGCTTTTACTGGGAAGCCATGTAGGTGAAACCAGTCTTTATAACTGGAATTTCCCCCATTTTTTAATACATCTTGAAAGGGGTGGAAATAAAACCCGCTATGGTTAAATACAGCATCTAACATGACACGTATTCCTTTTTCATGACATCTTTGAACGAGTTTTTTAAATGTTGCTTTATCGCCAAATTGTGGATCGATTTCCATATAATCAATCGTGTCATATTTATGGTTGGAATAGGCCTTAAAAATAGGAGTGAAATACAATCCTGTGATACCAAGATCCTCTAAATAATCCAAGTGATCAATAACTCCTTGAAAGTCTCCTCCAAAGAAATTCGTCGTTGTAGGTTCAGTACTTCCCCATGGTAGAGTTCCTTTTGGATCAATCATGCGATCTCCGTTTGCAAAACGTTCAGGAAAGATTTGGTACCAAACTGTGTTATTTACCCATGCTGGAGGAGAGAAAACATCAGCTTTATTCAAAAATGGAAAACAGAAATAATAACCAGCATCATTTGGTTTTTCTTCATAAAAACCTTTCTCAGTATAATAAAGAGACTCATTATCTCCTTCAAGTAAAAATCCATACCTCAACCGGTGATGTTCAGGAGAGATTGCCACTTGCCAATAATCGTGCAAATCATCACTGCCGTTGAATGTCATTTCTTTTTTGTTGGATACCCAGCATTTTTCCTCTTCGTTAAAATCATAAGGATCACCGTATATTAGAATAACTTTATGTATGTCATTTTTGCCTGTCTTCAGTCGAATATGCAAGGTGCTTTCATCTATAGCATAAGCAAATTCATTTTTAGGACGATGGTAAATAGCTGCTTTTAACATGAGTGACACTCTCCTTTGATATGGCACAAAATTTATTGGTACGTTACTCATCAAGAAATTTACTAACAATGATCATGGTTGTCAAGCGCTTGCACGACCTGTAGTATGGGCATGGATGGAAAGGGAACATTGGTTTTGAAAGAGAAATTATTGCTAAATATATCTTTTTAGAAAGGGGAACTATGGATAAAAATAGACTTTATCATAACTAAAGTGCAATCGATTGCTTAAATGAAGCACGATATACGATTAAGAATCTTGCAAAGCACCTTTCGAGGTAAGAATACTCCTTGAGTAAGGGTACTCTTTAGTACTAGTAATTATACTAGACTGGACGAATGAAAAAAAGAAGAGTTATTAACTCTAAAGCTATGACCAATAAACAAAATAAGTCGTTTAGGTGACAACGAAAATATTTTCGTAAAAAAGTATTGTCAGTGTAGATAATCGATTGTATAATAAATTCAACAAAGTGCAAACGTTTTCACATCTATTGTGTGCGTAAGCTTTTTTTAAAAACACTTAATGCAAGCGGTTGCCTTGGGGCGTGATCATTTATTCTTCAAAGTAAGATGAACTCGAATAATTTAGTATTAAATTCGAATAGAAAATAGCATTGTATTAGAAAATAAATGTATCGTACCCAATAACTATCACGTGTTGTCAAAATGTGTACAACCCTTAATGACCTTTATCATTTAAAGGAGGTGTAAAATACTTAGTCGTTTTGTAAGTAAAAGGATGTTCTATTATTTATTAATTATTCTTTAAAAAGGGGAAATTGATTATGTTAAAAAAGACAAAACTTTTAACTGCTTCTGTGTTGTTAACGTCAACAATGATGCTTGCAGCTTGTGGTGGAGCAGCAGATGAAGAAGTACAAGAAGATACGGGGATCGGTGAAGATACTACTGAAGAAACAGTAGAGGATTTTGAAATCGTTCCTGAAGAAGGTGCAGAGTTACTTTTATGGAGTGACGGTGACCAACAACTTGAATGGGCACAATTAATGGCTGAGAGATTTGAAGCTGAATATGGCGTGCCAGTTCAAGTAGAAGAAGTGAACCAAGAAGATGCTCCAGAGCGTCTAGCAACTGATGGTCCACAAGGAATGGCTGCTGACGTATTCGCATCAACGCATGACCGTATCGGACGTGCAATCTCAGCTGGTCTAGTTTTAGAAAACTTCTGGCCTGAAGAATATAGTAGAGATTTCATGGAAGCGGCAATCACAGCTACTTCATTCGAGGGTGAATTATTCGGATATCCATCTGGTATTGAAACATATGCCCTTTACTACAACACAGACTTAGTAGAAAAAACACCTGAAACAATGGAAGAGCTATTTGAAATGGCTGGTGATTTAACAGAAGGTAAACAATACGGCTTTATGATGGAGCCTGCTAACTTATACTTCTTATATGGTTTCCTTGGTGGACACGGTGGTTATGTTTTTGGTGATGACGGTACGAACCCAGAAGACATCGGTTTAAACAACGCTGGTGCTGTTGCTGGTACTGAAGAAATCTTACTGCCATTAAAAGAGTTAAATCCTGGTATGGCTGTAGAAGATATTACTTATGACGTTAGAACTGGTTTGTTTGAAGGTGGAGAATTAGCGTTCGACATTAATGGTCCTTGGGCTGTTCGTGGTTATGAGGATGCTGGAATTAACTTTAACGTAGCTCCACTGCCAGTTTTAAGCAACGGTGAAAACCCAACAACTTTCTCTGGAACTCGTGGTTTCTATGTTAATGCTTATTCTGAATTCCCAGATGCAGCGTCTTTATTAGCGAAATTTATTACAAATGAAGAAAACTTATTATCTGCTTACGAAATTACTGGTGCATTACCGCCGCGTTTTGCTTTAACAGAGCATGAAGATATTCAAAGTAACCCGATTTCTGTAGGTTTCTTAGAGCAAGCTACTCACGCTGTTCCAATGCCAAACATTCCTGAAATGCCACTTGTTTGGGGACCAATGGAAGCTGCGTTCACAGAAATTTGGAATCGTAATGTTGATGTTCAAGAAGCATTAGACCGCGCAGTAAATACAATTGAAACTGCTATTCGCGAGCAACAACAATAATTAATCTAGTAATAACGATGAATGCAATTTATCGTTATTACAATAAAAAAAAAGTCATTAAAATAATCAGTGAGTGTGGTATGAAGGTATAATCCCCCTAACCCCCTCACTGATTATCCATTTTATCCCGCAAATATATTAAGTTTTTTGACAGTTTACTTATTCCGTTTAAAGGGGGAATAATCAATGGCAAATCAATCAGAAATGAAAGTGTCACATAAAGACAAAAGTCATAGCAAAACAGCAGCTTTGCTATCTGTTCTCTTTATGGGACTAGGACAAATTTATAATAAGCAATATTGGAAAGGTATTTCTTGGGCAGTATTTGAACTTATTGTATTGATATTCGCAGTAAGACCGATTATTAGCGGTTTACATGGATTAATAACGTTAGGGGAACAGCCGCAAGTTAGACAAAGAGGGCGTATTATCGAGCAAGGTGACCACTCGATTTTGTTAATGGCTGAAGGATTAATGATGGTCATTTTATTACTCGTTATCCTAGCTATTTACTATCTAAGTGTTCGTGATGCTTACCTTGTAGGAAAATTACGTGAACTAGGTCAACCAATTAACAATTTTAAGGAATCTATGCGTAACGCATGGGATACGGGATACGCTTATATATTAATCGCACCAACTGCGACTGCTATGCTTTTATTAACTGTATTCCCGTTAGTATTTACAGCATTAATTGCTTTTACGAACTTCTCTTCACCAAACTATTTGCCGCCAAGGGCTTTAGTAGATTGGGTGGGGATCGAACAATTTCTTCGTTTATTTACAATGGAGTCTTGGAGAGGAACGTTCCTCGGAGTCTTTTCTTGGACAATCATTTGGGCAGTTTTGTCAACCGTTTTAGTTGTATTTGCAGGCCTTTTTGTAGCCGTTGTTTTATCACAAAAGATTGTTAAATATCGTAAGTTTTGGAGAAATATCTATATTATTCCTTGGGCTGTACCAGGGTTTGTAAGTATTCTTATTTTTAGAAATATGTATAATGGGCAGTTTGGTGTTATTAACGATATGTTAAGAACTGTGGGCTTGAACCCCATTCCTTGGTTATCAGATCCAATGTGGGCAAAAGTAGCTGTATTATTGACTAACTTATGGCTAGGCTTTCCGTTCTGGATGGCATTGTTTACAGCTGTATTAACAACAATTAGTAAAGAACTTTATGAAGCAGCTGAAGTAGATGGAGCAACAATCGTTCAACAATTTAGGAAAATAACATTCCCAATCGTTATGGTAGCTGCGACTCCGCTAATGGTCTTTACATTCGCATTTAACTTTAACCAGTTAACCTTTATTTATCTCATGACAGAAGGTGGCCCAACAAACGCAAACTACAACTATGCTGGTCATACCGATATCTTGTTATCATGGATTTTCAAAATGACATTAGATAATGGGCAATATGCGATTGCTTCTGCCGTTGCTTTAGTCGTCTTCTTGATCATTGCTGGATTTGCGTATTTCAACTTACGAAATACCAAAGCCTTGAAAGGGGATGTATAATAAATGCTTAACCCTAGAGTAAAAAAGACAATTAACATGGTTATTGTATATAGTATTTTAGTTTCACTCGTTATTATTTGTTTGTTCCCTGTGTACTTTATCTTTATCGGTTCAGTGAACCCTGGATCTTCACTACACACGTCGAGGATCTTCCCAAGCCCAGCAGAATGGAACTGGGGACATTACAAAACTTTATTTGCTGAACATGATTATATTACTTGGTATCGAAATACGATGTTTATCGCATTTTCAAATATGGTCATTTCAACGACTTTCGGAGTTTTATCAGGTTATGCTTTTTCAAAGTTTAAATTTAAAGGTAAAAAGCAAGGTTTAATGGCGATTATTATTCTTCAGATGTTTCCAACGATCATGGGGATGATTGCGATCTATACTTTATTAGGAACGTTTGGTCTTTTAGATACTCATCTTGGTTATATTCTTGTATTAGCTGCAGGTAGTGTCGCGTTTAATACATGGATTGTAAAAGGTTTCTTCGATGGTATTCCAAACAGTTTAATGGAAGCAGCGCGTATTGACGGAGCATCGAATACGGATATCTTCCTGAAAGTTATGCTTCCGCTGGCTACACCAATTATCGCATTCGTTGCCTTTAATAGCTTTGTTGGTGCGAGTATGGACTTCATTATGGCAGAGGTTATCTTGCGTTCAAGCAGTAACTGGACATTAGCACAAGGACTATTTACATTAGTTTCAGGACAAGCCAATAACAACTTTACTGTGTTCGCAGCAGGTGCAGTTCTTATTGCACTTCCACTTATGATCTTGTTCTTTGTGTTCCAACGGTATATTGTAGAAGGTTTAACGGCCGGTGCTGAAAAAGGATAATAAGTAATTAGAAGGTGATTTCAAGTGATTAAAGGATTTAAAATACTATCTATTATTTTGTTAGTACTTGCTGGTGGTCTATTCTTATACTCGGCGTTACTCATGTGGATTGTAACAACTTCATAATGAAATTCATTAGAAAATTGATAACAGTCAATAAAGGAAAAGATTGTCTTGTGTAGTGCTAAGGGCTAAAATATAGATGAAATCACTGTAGAGGAGGTGGATACCGATGGCGGTCACTATAAAAGATGTCGCTAAGCGGGCAAATGTAGCACCGTCGACGGTATCTCGTGTTATTGCAAATAGTTCACGTATAAGTGAAAAGACGAAAGAACGTGTCAGGGAAGCAATGAAGGAATTAGGTTATCACCCTAATCTAAACGCAAGAAGTTTAGCCAATAAAAGTACAAAAACCATTGGGGTAGTTATGCCCAACTCGGCAAAAATTGCGTTTCAAAATCCATTCTTCCCAGAAGTTATTCGGGGAATTAGTACGAAAGCGCACCAAGAAGGATACGGTCTCTATTTATCAACTGGTCAAACAGAAGAAGAGATTTATGAAGAAGTAAAGCAAATGGTATATGGGGGTCGAGTGGATGGAATACTGCTACTCTACTCTCGAGTAGACGATAAAATAATGCCCTTTCTTATTGAACAAGGCTTTCCGTTTGTACTGATTGGTAGACCTTATGATATTGATGAAGATCAAGTAACCTTTGTTAACAATGATAACTTTAAGGCAGCTAAAACAGTAACAGAGTATTTGATGTTGCTAGGTCATGAAAAAATTGGGTTTATAGGTGGAAATTTAGATTATGTCGTAACGATTGATCATCTAAAAGGATATAAACAAGCCCTAATCAATGCAAATATTCCTGTTAGAGACGAATACATTGTTCACCATGAAGAATTAGAAAAAGGTGGACAAGATGCGGTTATTGAGCTAATGTCTCTTGAACAACGCCCAACTGCACTTATTGTTGTTGATGATATTATGACCTTTGGTGTGTTGAAAATGCTAGCCGATATGAATGTAAATGTTCCTAGTGATATATCTGTCGTTAGCTTTAATAATGTAATGATTTCAGAACTTTCGTCACCTACAATGACAACCGTTGATATCCATATTTATGATCTAGGTTATCAAGCAACGAATTGTTTAATCAGCAAGATTAACAACCCTGACTATGGGGAGAAAAAGGTAATTGTACCTCATAGGTTAGTAAAAAGGCAATCTTGTAAATAGAAGTGGGGCTGTCCCATCACAAAGTGCAATTTTCTATCCAAGAAGAAGTTTAAGAAATGAAGACTTTCTACTAGACGTTTATACGTAATGGAGAACTAGGCACTATTGGGACACCCTTCTTTTTTATGAGAATTTTTATTAATATAGTTGGATATTAAAACTATTAGGTAAAAAAGGAGATATGGACATGGGTAAGACGTGGTGGAAAGAAGCAGTCGTATATCAAGTATATTGGCGTAGTTTCTATGATACAAATGGCGATGGATACGGGGATCTAGAAGGAGTAATCGACAAGCTTGATTACATTAAAGAGCTCGGTGTCGATGTGATTTGGTTAAATCCTTGTTATGAGTCGCCTGATTTTGATAACGGTTACGATATTTCAGACTACTATAGCATTATGGATAAGGCTGGAAACATGGAAACGTGGGAACGTCTTTTACACGAGATTCATCAGCGTGGGATGAAATTAATTATGGATCTTGTGGTTAATCATACTTCAAATCAGCACCCGTGGTTTATTGAGTCTCGCTCTTCTAAAAGTAATCCGAAACGTGATTGGTACATTTGGAAGGACTCTCATGACGGTAAAGAGCCTAACAATTGGCGATCTTACTTCACACCATCGGTTTGGGAGTATGATGAAAATACAAATCAATATTATATGCACTCGTTTGCAGTGGAACAACCAGATTTAAACTGGGAAAACGAAAAGGTTCGTCAAGAAATCTATAAAATGATGCGCTTCTGGTTAGATAAAGGTATTGATGGATTTCGATTGGACGTTATTAATTTACTTGCAAAATTAGAAGGTTTTCCGAGTGTTGAAAATCCAAATAATATTAACTATTTAGGTAATAACCCAGGTATTCACGAGTATTTACAAGAGATGCATCGAGAAGTGCTACAGCATTACGATATTATGACCGTTGGTGAAATTCCGTTCGTTACACCAGAAGATGGACTTCTTTATGTAGGAGAAGACCGTAAAGAGTTACATACATTATTCCATTTCGAGGTTGCAGATGATATGCCAACATGGGATATGGAACGGTTTAAAGAAATCCAAACACGCTGGTATGAGGGATTAAAAGGAAAAGGGACAAACTCACAGTTCTTGAACAATCACGATCACACTCGCCAAGTCACCCGTTATGGAAATGACCAAGAGTATCGGCTCGAATCGGCAAAACTATTAGCTACAATGATTCATACACTTCCAGGAATTCCATACATTTATCAAGGTGAAGAGATAGGAATGACAGGTGTTCGTTTTGATTCGATTGATGATTATAATGATATTGCGATGAAAAATAAGTATAAGGAAGAAGTCGAAAAAGGTCGTGACCCAGAAGAAGTATTCGAAAGTTTATTACTGTTAAGTCGTGATAATTCACGTACACCCATCCAGTGGGATGATACAGAACAAGCTGGCTTTACTACAGGCACACCATGGATTAAGGTTAATCCCAATTATAAAGAAATTAATGTAAAGCAAGCTTTGCAAGACCCTAATTCTGTATTTTTTTACTATCAAAAGTTAATCTCATTACGTAAAGAAAATCCTGTCATGATTTATGGCGATTATAAAGATCTTTCTCAAGATGAAGAAAAAGTTTACGTGTATACACGTACGTATGGAAGTGAAACGTGGTTAGTAATCTTAAATCATGCTGATGTCAAAGCGGACTATTCGCTGCCTGTAAATTTCAGTGCGCAAACGGTAGAACTTATTATTGCTAATTATACTGATGTAACAGACGAGGAAAACCTTCAGAATACAATACTACGTCCTCATGAAGCACGAATATACAAATTAAACTAAGCAAAGTTTGATGGAGAATAAAATATAAAAAATATCGTGCAAACGATTGCGCTAATGATGTAAATATGCTATTTTTATGGTAGAGAGAAGGAGGCGTTTGCTGATGAAAAAGAAATGGTGGAAAGAAGCAGTAGCTTATCAAATATATCCTCGTAGCTTTATGGACTCAAACGGTGATGGAATAGGTGATATTCAAGGGATCATTTCAAAGCTAGATTATTTAAAAAACTTAGGAATAGACGTTATTTGGATCTGTCCAATTTTTAGCTCGCCAAATGATGATAATGGTTACGATATTAGTGATTATAAAGGGATTATGGATGACTTCGGAACAATGGCTGACTTTGATCAACTTTTAAAAGAAGTTCATGACCGCGGTATGAAATTAATCTTAGATCTTGTCATCAATCATACATCTGATGAACACCCATGGTTTATTGAGTCGCGATCTACGAAAGAAAATCCATATAGAGACTACTACATTTGGCATCCTGGTAAAGACGGAAAAGAACCAAATAATTGGGAGTCCATTTTTAGCGGCTCGGCTTGGGAATTTGATGAAACGACAAAAGAATATTATATGCACGTTTTCTCCCGTAAACAGCCTGACCTTAATTGGGAGAATCCAAAAGTAAGAAGCGACTTATATGAAATGGTTAATTGGTGGTTAGATAAAGGGATTGATGGTTTCCGTGTTGATGCCATTTCGCACATCAAGAAGGTACCAGGTTTCCCTGACCTACCGAATCCAAACAATAAACGCTATGTCCCGTCGTTAGAAGGACATATGAATCGTGAAGGTATTCACGTTTTTCTTGAGGAACTTAAACGTGAAACGTTTGATAAATATGACATCATGACAGTCGGTGAAGCAAATGGTGTTAAAGTTAATCAAGCAGAAGAGTGGGTAGGCGAAGAAAAAGGTTGCTTTAATATGATTTTCCAATTCGAACACCTTGACCTTTGGGGTAAAAGTACCGATGGAGGTTTAGATCTCCCTGCTCTTAAAGAAACATTAACGAAATGGCAAAAAGGTCTTGATGGATTAGGGTGGAATGCATTATTCCTTGAAAATCATGATCAGCCACGTTCGGTTTCAACTTGGGGGAACAGTGAACAGTACTGGGAAAAGTCTGCAAAATGTCTTGCAACTATGTACTTTTTAATGCAAGGTACACCATTCATTTATCAAGGCCAAGAAATTGGAATGACAAATGTGAAATTTACGTCTATTGATGATTACAATGATGTAGCGATCAAGAACTTATATAAAAGTGAAATTGAAGATGGAAAAACCCATGAGGAGATCATGGAAGTTATTTGGAAAAATGGCCGAGATAATTCGCGAACTCCGATGCAATGGAATACAGATGCAAACGCAGGATTTTCGACAGGAACTCCTTGGTTGAAATTGAATGAGAACTATAAGGATATTAACGTAGAACAGGCAATGCAAGATCCAAATTCAATTTACCACTATTACAAAAAACTAATTGAATTAAGAAAAGGCGGCTTAGCTCTTGTCTATGGTACGTATGATCTTATTGCAGAAGATCATGAACAAGTATATGCCTATACTCGTACATTAAATAATGAAACCGTATTGGTTATCACGAACCTCTTTGCAGAAGCAACAGAATTTAGTTTACCAGAAAGCTTATTGAAAAAATCAGCACAATTGTTATTGAGTAACTATGATGGGGTTCTAGAAGAAAAGCTTGAAAATGTTACATTGAAACCGTACGAAGCAAGAGTGTATAAATTAGTCTAAGAATACGGAAAAGGTCACATGCGCAAACGTTTGCGATTAGGGAGTTTGAAACGTCAAAAGGATACTGGGGACAGTGTCCTTTTCGACTATTTAAGACTAAAAATCATTATTATTTTTTTGAATAGAATTGAGAGTATAAACAAGGAGAAGGAGTGGTCATGATGGAAGAGAGATGGCTCGTTGGGGTTGATATTGGGGGGACTACAATTAAACTAGCATTTGTAACAACAGATGGAGAGTTAGTGACAAAGTGGGAAATTCCTACAGATAAAACTAAAAATGGTCACCGTATACCAACTGACATAGCTAAATCAATTGATCAAAAGATGCTAGAATTAAACGTTCCTAAAGGAACATTACTTGCACTAGGTGTTGGCGCACCAGGACCTGTTAACTTTACAGATGGTTCAATTGAAGTTGCTGTAAACCTAGGATGGGAACACTTCCCGTTAAAAGCTCTACTAGAAAAAGAAACAGCTTTACCAGTTGTTGTTGACAATGATGCGAATTTAGCAGCACTTGGTGAGATGTGGAAAGGTGCTGGAGCTGGAGCTAACGATATGATTTTTGTAACACTAGGGACAGGTGTCGGGGGTGGCATTATTTCTAATGGCAAAATTGTTCACGGCTTAAATGGAGCTGGCGGTGAAATTGGTCACATCACATCAGTGATCAAAGATGGTGCAAGCTGTAATTGCGGAAAAAAAGGTTGTTTAGAAACGATCGCATCGGCAACAGGTATCGTTCGTCTCGCGCTAGAAGAAGTTAGCACGACGACACATTTTACTAGATTAAAAGATGTCTTTGAGGAAACACAAACGCTGACTGCAAAAGACGTGCTCGATTTAGCGAAAGAAGAGGATGGGCCTGCGAAAAAGGTAATCGATGAAGTGGCCCTGTACTTAGGTCTCGCATTAGCTAATTTAGCAAACGGGTTAAACCCTGAAAAAATTGTGATCGGTGGAGGAGTATCAAAAGCGGGAGATACTATCTTAGCTCCAATTAAAGAGTATTTTGTGAGTTTTGCATTCCCTAGAGTGTTTGATGGTATTGACATTACAATTGCTACGTTAGGAAACGATGCTGGTGTCATCGGTGCTGCATGGTTAGCGAATATGAGTGTCACAACAAATACAGGTGTAATAGAAATGTCGGTCTAACGCGAATTAGTCTAAACTTTGCACGTGTAGGGCACTCAGAAGCTCTTATTTTATGAAAGAGTCGAAGATTTCACATGAATTGTTGGAAATAAGGGCCTGTGAAGTCCGCAAAATAGATTAGTAGCTGCAAACTTTTAAACAAGTATTTAAAAGGACACAAACGCCCCGATTGAAGTCGGAGTGTATTGCGTCCTTTTATCTTCATCAGTTTTACCTTCTCTACTCCTTCTTTCGGTACTCCCCTGGTGACATCCCGTATTTCTTTTTAAACACTCTATGAAAATAAGGATACGTTCCGAAACCACTGTTGTGTGCGATGTGCTCAAGTGTCATCGACGTATATTTCATTTGATTAATGGCAGAAGATAAACGGATTTCTTGTACATATTCAATCATTGTTTTTCCGACGTTGCTTTTGAAAAGGTGGACGGCTCGAGAAACGCTAAGTCCAGCATGGCTTGCCGCATCCTCAACTTTTAAACCACTTGTCGCATGCTCTTCAATGTAACGCATCATTCTTGTAACAGGATAGGGTCGTCTAACAGTAGGGGCAACGTCATTAACCGCTCGCTCAAGTGAAACTAGTAATGCTTGCAGTAAATATTGAGAAAGTTCATGATCTTTCTCTGAAGTAGGCCTTCTCTGTTCAATGATAAGGTTACGCCAAAGTGAAAGGATTTTTTCATCAAGGTCAATCCGAGAAACAGTAGGCTTTACCGAACGCTCCCACCATTCGTCAACCCAGCAACCCTCGCAAAACAAGTGATAGTCACCACTTTTTTGATTGCCTTCAATGTGTAGATCATAATAATCACCAGGTTTCACTAGGAGAAGGTCTCCCTTTTTTATCTCAAATTTACGCTTATTAATTAAAGCTTCACAGTACCCTTCTGTTTGAAGGCGAACAAGATATCCGGTTAATTTTGTATTGTCGTTGGAATAATAACCTTTTGTATGATAGGAAAAACCACAAAAGCCAATATGTGTTTTCATAAAGCTTCCTTTCTAAAGAAATAGCAAAATAGTATATGTTTTAATTATATAATCTATTTTTAGTTACTGCTATATCACATATGATGGAGTCAAATAAGAAATGTAAAAGGAGAGAGATATATGATCAATGTAACAGTTTGGAATGAAAATCGTCACGAACAAAAAAATCCAGTAGTTAAAGATATTTATCCAGAAGGAATTCACGGTGCTATTGCTAACTTTTTAGATGAAGAAGACATCATTGTGAAAACGGCTACACTAGATACTCCAGAACACGGATTAACAGAAGACGTTTTAAATACAACTGATGTACTTGTTTGGTGGGGACATCTTGCTCATGATGAAGTTGATGATGAGATCGTTGAAAAAGTCAAAGAACGAGTTCTTGATGGGATGGGATTGATCGTTCTTCATTCGGGTCACTTTTCTAAAATCTTCAAGACATTAATGGGTACAACGTGTGATTTAAAGTGGCGTGAAGCTGACGAAAAAGAAAGACTCTGGGTCATCGATCCGAGCCATCCGATCGTTGAAGGAATCGGTGAATATATTGAACTAGATAAAGAAGAAATGTACGGGGAGCATTTTGATATTCCAGCACCTGACCAATTGATCTTTATGAGTTGGTTTGAAGGTGGGGAAGTTTTTAGAAGTGGTTGTACATATCAACGTGGAAACGGAAAGATTTTTTATTTCCGACCAGGTCATGAAACGTATCCTACTTATTACAACAAGGAAATTCAACGAGTAATTAAAAATGCAGTGGAATGGACGGCTCCGACGAAACGAAAGAGACCTGTCTACGGAAACGCTAAGCCATTAGAAGAAATTAAACCTAAAAACTAAGTTGAGGAGTGTCATCGATGAGCAAAATTAGAATAGGAATTATCGGTTGTGGGAGTATTGCAAAACATCGCCATATGCCTGAATACGCAAATAATGAGCAAGCTGAAATTGTAGCAGTTTGTGACATTGTTGAAGAACGTGCACAAGAATTTTCTGAAAAATATGAAGCTAAAGCTTATATGGATTATGAAGAGTTATTACAAAATGCAGATGTTGATGCGGTAAGTGTTTGTACGCCAAACTATTTACATGCGCCTGTTTCGATAGCGGCATTACAAGCAGGAAAACATGTCCTTTGTGAGAAACCAATGGCCACTTCACGTGAAGATGCCTTTGCGATGATTGAAGCGGCGAAACAAAGTAATAAGAAATTAATGATTGCTCATAACCAACGTTTTGTACCGTCTCATCAAAAAGCCAGACAGTTAATTGAAAATGGTGAGATAGGAAAAATTTATAGCTTCCGTACATCATTTGGTCACGGTGGCCCAGAAGGCTGGAGTGCTGATGGAACAGACAGTTGGTTCTTTAAAAAAGAACAAGCTTACATCGGCGCCATGGGTGATCTCGGTGTTCATAAAACCGATTTATTACGATACATCCTTGGAGAGGAGTTTGTGGAAGTAGGGGCATTTGTTGAAACAAGTGCAAAAGAAAACACAGACGTAGATGATACAGCTGTTTGTGTATTAAAAACTGAAAGTGGCATTATCGGTACACTTGCTGCAAGCTGGTCTTACGTTTCAAAAGAAGATAACTCAACGATTATTTATGGAGAGAATGCGATCCTTCGTCTTGAAGATGACCCTGTCCATTCAGTTATTGTTCAATATAAAAATGGTGAAGTCGTTAAGTATGAGCTAGGGGGAATCCAAACGAACGAATCGGGGGGACAAACGAATACCCAAGTGATTGATCATTTTATCAATGCGATAATAGAAGATCAGCAACCACTTGTTACTGGTGAAGAAGGACTTAAGTCCCTACAGGTTGTTCTTTCTGCACTTGAGTCAAATGAAACAAAACGAATTACCAGCGTGTAAGTGAAAGGTGAGTCTAGCATGAGTAAATTACGTATGGGTATTATTGGGGCAGGTGGGATTGCTCAAGATCGGCATATCCCAGCCTTCCTAAAGCTAGCCAACGATGTAACGGTTGTAGCAGTTTGTGATGTGAACGAAACGACAGCTAAAGCTGCTGCTGAAAAGTTTAATATTGAAAAGGTATATACGAATTATCGCGACCTTTTCCATGAGGTAGATGCGGTAACGATTTGTACACCGAATAAATTTCATGCGGAAATTACGATCGCAGCTCTAGATGCCAGTGTTCACGTGTTATGTGAAAAGCCGATGGCGATGAATACAGACGAATGTACAGCAATGATTGATGCTCGGGACAGGTCGGGTAAAGTTCTTTCGATTGCGTACCATTACCGCTTTATGAAAGACTCTAGAGCTGCAAAGAACGTCATTTCAGAAAATGAAATAGGCACACCGATTGTCGCACGTGTGCAAGCACTTAGAAGACGAAAAGTCCCAGGGTGGGGTGTCTTTACAAATAAAGAACTACAAGGTGGAGGTAGTTTAATCGACTACGGTTGTCACTTTTTAGATTTATCTTTATGGCTTCTTGGTAGTCCTAAACCTGTTGAAGTCGTTGGAAAAACATATAACAAACTTAGTAAAATGCCTAACCAGATCAATGAATGGGGCACTTTTAATCACGAAACGTTCGATGTCGATGATCATGTAACAGCGTATGTTCGCTTTGCAAACGGAGCAACGATGTTATTTGAAACGTCATGGTCAGCTAACATAAAAGAAGATGTGGAACGAGTAAGTATATCTGGAGAAACAGGTGGAATTGATTTATTCCCGTTTGAACTCAATCAAGCCAAGCATGGGATGCTTCTTAACAGTCAAGCAAACTACATTGGTGGAGAAGACAATCCAGGTCTTCCCCAAGCACAAAACTTTATCGATGCTTGCTTAGGGCGGAATGAATTGATTGTTAAGGCTGAAGAAGCACTTGAAGTTTCAAGAATTATTGATGGTATTTATAAAAGCAGTGAAACGGGTAAGAGTATTGAGCTTTAACTTAACGGAAAGTAAGGAGGGCATAGTATGAAATTAGGTGTATTTACGGTTTTATTTTCACAAAAAAACCTTGACGAAATGTTAGATTATGTCAAGACGGCTGGCGTAAAAGCAGTTGAGATTGGAACAGGTGGTTATCCAGGGAATGCCCATTGCGATCTCGATGCGCTTTTAGAAAGCGAAGAAAAGCGAAAAGAATACAAAGAAAAAATTACGTCTAGAGGCCTTGAAATCAGTGCCTTTAGTTGTCATGGAAATCCGATTTCTCCTGATAAAGCATTTGCTGAAGAATCGGATATCGTCCTAGGTAAGACGATTAGGCTGGCGAATTTAATGGGAGTTCCTGTAGTCAATTGCTTCTCGGGAACAGCAGGTGATCATGAAGGTGCGAAATACCCGAATTGGCCTGTTACACCTTGGCCGAATGAATACGGTGATGTATTAAAGTGGCAATGGGAAGAAAAGTTAATTCCATACTGGAAGAAGATGGGCCAGTTTGCGAAAGACCACAATGTCAAAATTGGCTTAGAGCTTCACGGAGGTTTTTTAGTTCATACTCCGTATACACTTCTTAAATTACGTGAGGAAACGTGTGATGCAATCGGGGCTAATCTGGACCCAAGTCACTTATGGTGGCAAGGAATTGATCCAGTGGCTGCGATTAAAATATTAGGAAAAGCCAATGCTATCCATCACTTTCACGCGAAAGATACGTACATCGACCAAGAAAACGTGAATATGTACGGGTTAACAGACATGCAGCCATACGGTGAAGTCCAAACGAGAGCATGGACGTTCCGTTCAGTCGGTTGCGGTCATAGCATTCAAGAATGGTCAGATATGATTAGTGCATTACGAGTTTACGGGTATGATTACGTCGTCAGCATTGAGCATGAGGATCCAATCATGTCGATTGAAGAAGGCTTTGCTAGAGCCGTAAAAAACCTTAACTCCATTATTATTGAAGAAAAACCTTCTGATATGTGGTGGGTGTAAATTATAGAAAAACTACGAAAAAGCACGGGACTCGTTATCGGTTCCCGTGTATTTTTGCATATGACAACTATATTTTTGTTAATCAACGGAAGTTATGTTTTTCAGTGGAACTTTAAATATATCGACGAAATATTGATTTTTCGTCGAAACTTCCGATACCCGTCACAACCCCAACTAATGAACGAGGTTTCATATCATCACATTTTAGAAATTATTATGAGACGTTTAATGTTATAGTTAATTCTTCTGAAATCTTTACTATTCCAAGGGGCAACTGTAGGTTTTACATATAGAATGAGAGACATATCTTTACGAATATTAAAAGAAAATTTCACGTGCTGTAATGACTCCTTTCATATATACTTAGTGAATGGAAAAGTAGATTCATATAGTAAAGGCGCTAATATTGATAGTGTGTATACTTAGCACTGTTGTTAAGCCTTATCTATTAAAAACTATGAACAGCCATTAGTGAGGTTAAATCGATGGAAATTATTATTGCGGAAAAGCCAGACCAAGGGTTAAAACTAGCATCGCCCTTTCAATTTAAGCGTCGTGATGGGTTTATTGAAATCCTTCCGAATGAAGTGTTTAAAAATGGTGCTTATTGTACGTGGGCGATTGGTCATTTAACAGAGCTATGTCCACCTGAATTTTATAAGCAAGAATGGAAGACGTGGAAGCTACAAACATTACCGATCATTCCAGAAAAATTTCAATATAAAGTGACGAAATCAAAATATAAACAGTTTACTATCGTAAAGCAATTATTAAATAAACATGAAGTGTCTCGAATTATACATGCAGGAGATGCAGGGAGGGAAGGGGAGTTAATTGTCCGTAACATCATCCAATTAAGTGGCGTGAAAAAGCCGATGAAGCGGTTGTGGATCTCATCGCTGACCAATAAGGCAATCATCGATGGTTTTTCTAAACTTTTGGATGAGACGGATACGAGAACCACTTACTATGAAGCCTATTCAAGAGCTTGTGCCGATTGGCTCGTTGGTATGAATGCGTCCCGTGCTTACACCTTGTTGTTGCAACAAAGAGGAATATCTGATGTGTTTTCACTTGGACGAGTGCAAACCCCAACACTTGCGCTCATTGTGAAAAGGGAAAAAGAAATTGCTAACTTTCAATCGAAACCATTTTGGGAAGTTAATGCTACTTTTGATGTTCAAGGAAAAGTTTACAAGGGGAAGTGGCATAAGGACGAGGAAACACGTTTAGATGACGAAGCTATGGCAAACAAAATCCGTCAGTTTTGTGAAGAAAAAGAAGCAGCAATTCAATCCGTTGAAAAAGAACGAAAAGAGTTTCAGCCCCCTTACCTTTTTAATTTATCAGCCTTGCAAGCAACGGCAAACAGTTTGTATAAGTTTTCACCGCAAAAAACGCTGGAGATTGCTCAAAAGCTTTATGTAAAAGGACTGATCTCTTATCCGCGTTCTGACTCAAGTCACGTTACAAAAGAAGAAGCAAAAATGTTTCCAGAAATTTTACGAAAGCTACTACATTTTGACGACCTCGGTTCATTCTTCCCTGTACCACAGCCTTCCATCCTCGATAACAAACGATATGTGGATGAAAAGAAAGTAAGTGACCACTATGCAATTATACCGACTGAACAAGTTCCGCAACTTGCTAAACTAAGTCCTGATGAACAACAAATCTATTTGCTCATTGCAAAACGACTGATTGCAGCTCACTATGATCAGGCAATTTTTGATTATACGACGATACACACCGTTGTTGATGAGCGAGCGATGTTTATTTCAAAAGGAAAACAAGAAGTTCAAGCTGGTTGGCGAAAAGTCATCTATAGTGGGAAGAAAAAACAAAAACGTGACGACGATGACCAAGACTTACCACTTGTACAAGAAAAAGAAACAGGTACTGTCAAAAAAGTTGAAGTAAGACAAGGAAAAACCGAACCGCCCAAAAGGTATACTGAAGGTCAACTCATTACGTTAATGAAAACAGCAGGTAAGCATCTTGAAGACAGTGACTTAGTGAAAGTTTTAAAACAAACAGAAGGACTGGGTACAGAAGCAACACGTGCTGGTATAATCAAAGGTTTAAAAGATCGTAAGTATATTGAAGTGAAACGAAATCAAGTTAGTGCAACGAATAAAGGCATATTATTAATAGATTCCATAGGAGAGAGCCTACTATCATCTCCAGAAATGACGGCTAAGTGGGAACAACGTCTTCATGAAATTGGAGAAGGTACTGCCTCGCCTAGTGATTTTATGAATCAAGTAAAAAAGCTCTCACTCAAATTGATAGAAGATGCGGTTAAGCAAAGTGAGTCCTGGAACTTTTCCTCGTACAATCTAGAAGAGTTTAGAAGTCGAAGAAAAGGGAAGAAAACAAGGGGAGCTAAAACAAGAGGAACGAAAACGCCAGGAACAAAAATCGGTACTTGTAAGAAATGTAATGGTGATATTGTTGATAAAGGAACATTTTATGGTTGTTCGAATTACACGACGAAGAAATGTAATTTCACGATTTCAAAAAAACTTCTAGGAAAAACCGTATCGCAAGCAAATGTAAAGAAATTGCTTAAGGGAGAAGAAACGAACGTTATTAAAGGGTTTAAAAAAGGCGATAATACATTTGACGCGAAATTATCGTTCGTTGATGGTAAACTAAAATTCGTATATTCGGGAGAGGGTGAATGATTTGCGTAAAAAAAGAGTTGGAATTGTTGGTTTAGGAGTGGTTGGACAACGGTTAATTAAAGAATTTATGGCCAATGCTCATACTGAAATTGATGCTGTTTGTGATGTAAATGAAACACTGGCAAACAAAACGGCAGCTGAATGTGGTGGGGTAACTGCTTTGACTGATTATGAGCAATTAGTGCAAAGAGATTCGCTCGACATTGTTTATGTTGCTGTTCCCCCAGCCTATCATCATGCAGTTGTTCTCGCTGCGATTAAAAATGGGAAACATGTTTTATGTGAGAAGCCATTAGCTAACTCACTTCAAGAAGCAGAGGAGATGTTAGCGTATGCTGAGCAAGCAGACATTGTCCATGCCATTCACTTTCCATTACCTTACAATGCACCTTTTACAACGATAAAAAAACGGGTTGAGAAAGAGGATTTAGGAGAAGTAAGACGAATTTCTTTAAAATTGCATTTTGACGTGTGGCCTCGTGTGTGGCAACAAACTCCGTGGATTGGCACTCGTGAACAAGGTGGATTTATCCGTGAAATTATGCCGCACTATTTACAAATGATTGTTCATATGTTTGGAAAAGTAACTAACGTCGACTCCCAAATAGAATATCCAGAAGATCATGAGAAAAGTGAAATTGGTTTAATCGCAACTTTAACGTTGGAAAGTG
Organism: Alkalihalobacterium elongatum; assembly: GCF_019024285.1. GTDB lineage: Bacteria > Bacillota > Bacilli > Bacillales > Bacillaceae_F > Alkalihalobacterium > Alkalihalobacterium elongatum. Next base: position 359,187 of record NZ_WMKZ01000001.1, on the reverse strand, counting down.
GTTTACAAGTGTTAGTGGACGGTCTTGTTGGACAAGCTGAAAAAGAGAAAATTGCTTTTACAATCCATGGTACGAAGCAAACGATTGCGTTGGAAGACTGGAGAGTAGTGAAACAAGCTCGTCGTGGGGAAGAATTAGCTATCATTGAACCGAGTGATTTGGTATCGTCTCCAATAAACTTAATCGATGAATTTGTAAAGGCGACAGAAGGTGAAGAAGCATTCTTAATTGATTTCAAAGAAGGTCTACTCGTCCAAGAAGTGCTAAAATCATTGTTGGCTTCAAATTAAGCTGTAGAAAAATGTTCGTGGATAGATAAATGAACGCTTTTACACATAACATTAAATTATAGACATCAAGAAGGACGTATCCACATGGAAGGAACGTCCTTCTTTGTCTAAAACAGGAATAAATTATACGTATTCTAACAAAGATAAGAGGTAGTTTTTCTAAAGTCAAATTGCAGTGTGTCTAGCTACAGCCATCAAACAGACACCTTCCGCTTTTCTTAGATACGATCTGCTAGGAGTGAAGTTATGACTGAAAAGAACAAGGATTGGCAAGTAGAACAAGAACGAGTCGATTTCGTTATTAATAAAATTAATGAGCGAATACACGAATTAAAGGACCAGCTAGGCGATGTAAAAGTAGACGTTGTCGACATCAGAAGGAAGTTTTGGGACGATGTGACCGTAAATTTTGATAATGCCGAAGAAGCAGCTGAAACGTTTGCAAGTATAAAACAACAAGCTGAGCTATTGTCAGAAAGAGAGCGTAGACATCGTCATTCGATGAACGAGTTGCGTAATTTACATAAATTAGAGAAGTCACCGTACTTTGGTAGAGTTGATTTTCTTGAAACTGGAGAAAACGAGACTGAACAGGTGTATATCGGGACTTCTTCGTTCGTCGATAAAAATGGCGTCGACTTTTATGTGTACGATTGGCGTGCGCCGATCTCAAGCTTATATTATGACTACGGGCCAGGGACGGCACAATATGAAACGCCTTCTGGAATTATTGTTGGTACGATGGAAGGAAAAAAGCAATATATCATCCGAAACGGTGAGCTTTTACATATGTTTGATACAGGAATTACGATTGGAGATGAAATGCTTCAAACCGTTCTTGGGGCTCAAGCAGATTCGCAAATGAGAAGCATCGTTGCAACGATCCAAAAAGAACAAAATCAAATTATTCGTAATGAAAAAGCAAGACTGTTAATTGTGCAAGGAGTAGCTGGAAGTGGAAAAACTTCAGCAGCTCTACAACGAGTAGCTTATTTATTGTATCGATACCGCGATACACTATTAGCCGAAAATATCGTCTTATTTTCACCAAACTCCATGTTTAATAGTTACGTATCTAGCGTCCTACCAGAGCTAGGTGAAGAGAATATGCAACAGACGACATTTCAAGAATACTTAGAACATCGATTAGGTAATTCGTTTACGATAGAAGATCCATTTTCTCAAATGGAATTTGTTTTGACCAAAACAAAAGATATATCTTACCAAGTTGGTATTGCAGGCATCCAATTGAAATCGTCACTCTTATTTATGCAGGTAATTGATGAGTATTTAAATCTTCTAAAACAAGATGGAATCATTTTTAAAGGGCTAAAATTCAAAGGGCAAGCCTTATTTTCAAGCGCAAGGATCAAAGAGTATTTTTATGCTTTAGATCAAAATTTACCGATACCTAATCGAATGAATTTAACCTCAGAATGGTTACTGAAGGAGCTACGAACGTTTGAGCTTCAGCAGCGTAAAGAAGAGTGGGTTGAACGTGAAATGGAGCTATTAGATAAGGAAGCTTATTTAAAAGCCTACCATAAACTCCAAAAAAACAGTCAAAACAACGATGAATTTTATGATTTTGACAGGGAAAAAGAAATTCTTGCTGCGATCATTGTGAAAAAACGTTTGAAAAAAATCAAAAGATATATTGAGAATTTACAGTTTATTGATGTAAAAGCAACGTACCTTCAATTATTTAGGAAAACAGAGTATGTTAAGCGTTATTCGGATCAATTACCGAAGGAGTGGACTGATATTTGTGTTTCAACGACTGAAAATATCGAACAAAATCATCTTCGTTATGAGGATGCGACACCTCTTCTTTATTTAAAAGGTCGGCTTGAAGGTCTTCAGGTGAACACGTCGATCCGTCACGTGTTTATTGATGAGGCACAAGATTATTCTCCGTTTCAATTTGCTTTCATTAAAAGTTTATTTCCACGGGCAAAGATGACGGTACTTGGCGACTTAAATCAGTCCATTTATGCTCATTCTTCCGTCAATAGTTTTGAAGCATTACGCTACTTATTTCAAGAAGACGAAATGGAGCAATATCAGCTAACACGTAGTTATCGTTCGACTTATCAAATCGTCGAGTTTACAAAAGAGATTATCGGTGCAAATATCGACCCTTTTAACCGACAAGGTGAAAAGCCAACGGTTGAATTAGCCGCTGATCATAATGATCTTCATTCAAAAATAAGCGGGAGAATTAAATCGCTTCAAGCCAATGGACTAGAAACGATCGCAATTATTTGTAAAACGGCTGAGGAAACAGAAAATGTTTATGAACATTTAAAAGAATTAGTACCTCTTCGAATGATAACGAAACAATCAACAGGTTATGAAGCAGGTGTGCTTGTAATTCCATCTTATTTATCTAAAGGAGTTGAGTTTGATGCTGTCATTATTTACGATGCATCAAACATAAAATATCACGAGGAAAGTGAACGGAATTTATTTTATACTGCTTGTACAAGGGCGATGCACTCACTGGACCTTTTTTATATAGGTGAAAAGAGTCGATTTATACAAAATATTTCTGAAAATACATTTAAATAAAAGTGATATGGGAAAGTGTCTAAGCTCTTATTATGAGGAGTTAGGCACTTTTTTCATTGGTATGGATAAGTCCACCTTTAATAGGATACATAAATTAAAATACTATAGCTTATAAGATCAGCAAGGCACGGACAATACTTGGCTAATAAAATTACATAAACTCAACAGCAATGGTAAATATTATATTTATCCCGTTTAACTGGCGCTAAGACACCCAATTCAAGCCTTTGAGGAAGTAAAGGCTAAGTGGGAGATAAGCGCCAATAACAACCCGATTGGTTCAACTAATTTTCAGTGGGGGATGCAGAAAACCCCCTCTGAAAAAGGTTCACTTTATCAAATTTATTGGACGAGGTAGCTATGAAACATACGGATGCAGTCAGTTTTTTTGCACTAATATTAATTATCATCACTTCAGTTGGACTTATGAATCATGTCATTATTATTCCAGCCTTGTTGGAATCAGCTGGTAGAGATGCATGGGTTTCGGTTATTTGTGCTTGTTTGGTAGCGCTTATTTGGGTGCCATTAATCTATTTTATTACGAAGAAAACCAAGCAAGAAAATTTATATCTATGGTTAAGCAGGAGTGTCGGAAAAGGAGTAGCTGCGGTTATAGTTGGCGCAATTAGTGTTTATTTATTGGTATTAGCCACTGTAACGATCATCGATCTTTCGGAATGGACAGTTATTACTTATTTGCCTCGAACTCCATCAATTGTCATTGTAATCGTTTTCTCAGTACTTTGTTTCTTAGCAGCCATTACAAACTTAAGAACGATAGCTACTATTAATGGAATTCTATTACCTGTCGTAATAGTTTTTGGGCTTTTTGTCATGCTAGCAAACGAACCAAATAAGGATTACTCTTTATTACAACCTGTTTTAGAACGAGGGTTTGACCCTTCAATTTACTACGGAATGATCTATTCAGGAGCAGGTTTGGTAGAGATAATTGTTATTTTATTTATTCAGCATAAGGTGAAACCATCTATAAAGTTGGTGCCTATACTCTTAACGACGGCCTTTCTCGCTACTTTAACTCTCGGTCCTTTAATTGGGGCTATTGTTGAATTTGGTCCTGCGGAAGCTGCGAGACAAAGATTTCCAGCCTACGAGGAGTGGGCGTTAGTTACGATCGGTCGCTTTATTGAACACGTTGACTTTTTATCGATATATCAATGGCTGACTGGTGCGTTTATTCGGATTACTTTTTTACTTTTTCTTGTCCCAGAGATATTTAATGTTCATCAACCTAAAAAGCGAGCCCAGTTATTAGCCGTTTTCTTTTCTCTCATGATAGCAATGACTCTCATTCCGCGAAAAGATTTCCAATTTTTGTTTTTTATTTCGACCTATCTCTTGCCGTTTTCTCTTATATTCGTAATTGCACTGTCAATTCTACTTTTAACGGTTACATTTTTAAGCAAAAAGAAGGGAAATGATGCTACCCATGAGATTACATAAGTGGTTAAAAAAGTCGAAAAAAATAACTGAAATTCCGCACAGTCACTCAACAAATCAACCTCCACCAAGAAAGGTCAATTACAAAACGTTTCAAGAAATGTTTGCTTTTTGCGAAGATGTTAGGATTGAGCCACTGATGTTTAAAAATTATCGTGGGGATGAAGAGAGAGTCCTTTTCGTGTATTCACCAGGGCTATGTAATACTGAATTAATAATTGAAAGAATTATACCGAGTATAGAGAAGCTTTTTGAAACTACGGAGTACTTAAATGCGATAACGGTTAAACAATGGAAAGTTTCATCTTTAGAACCAGTTGAAGATACCGAGCAACTATGTCGAGAGGTTTTCCATGGAAAGTTAGTTGTTTTTTTTGAAACACTTAAAGAGTCCTATCAAATTGATATTTCTAATTTCCCTGATCGAAGTCCAGAAGAAGCGAATACAGAGGTTTCTGTTTTAGGTCCTAGAGATGGCTTCATCGAAAATATTGGTACGAATATAGCTTTAATTAGAAAACGTCTTCCGACAAACTCACTAAAATACGTAAAATATGTTATTGGTACGAGGTCAAAAACGAAAGTCGGCTTATTGTATGTCGATGACATTACGAATAAAGAAACGCTATCGCAAGTCAAAGAGCGAATCGAAAACATCGATATTGATACTTTGTTTAGTACCAATCAAATGATGGAGTTACTTAGCGCCAAGAGATTTCAGCTCTTTCCTACTTTCGAATATACAGGTCGAACTGATTTTGTAGTCGACTCGTTAATGAGGGGCAGATTTATTATTTTCGTTGATGGTGCACCAACGGCATTAATTGGTCCAGCCAATTTATTTTTATTGTTGAAAAGCGCAGAAGACTCTGAATACTCGTTTGTTTATACTTCATTTGAAAGGATATTACGGCTATTTGGTTTATCAGTAGCAGTGTTTCTTCCTGGGTTTTGGATTGCGTTAGTTACCTTTCATCAAGATCAAATTCCAGTTATGTTATTAGCGACCTTAGTAACATCGAGGATGGGGGTTCCGCTACCATCACCCCTTGAAGCATTAGTGATGTTAGGTTTGTTTGAGTTGTTCCGTGAAGCTGGAGCACGACTTCCATTAGCGATTGGTCAAACGTTAACTGTAGTAGGTGGTTTAATTATAGGAGATGCTGCGATTCGTGCAGGTTTAACAGCACCAGGGATGGTCGTGGTTCTTGCGACATCATTAGTAGCTACTTTTACACTAATCAATCAATCATTAATTGGTGTACTTAGTATTTTAAGGATCGCTGTTGTAATCGTATCAAGTTTTTTAGGGATGTTCGGGTTTATCGTTTCGGCTTTTTTAGTTCTATTGTATGTAGCGAACCTAAGAACGTTTGGTGTCCCTTACCTGGCACCGCTATTTCCTATTTCTTCAGTTAAGGACTTGTTAGACAGTGTCCTCCGACCTTCTTGGAAAACGTTAAAGCAGCGTCCCAGTTTATTAGATCCGATTGATCGTACGAGGCAAACTAGTGAGGAATAGTACATGAAAAAGTTCCTTATTCTTTTTTTAACCGTATTTCTTTTAACGTCTTGTATCAACGCAAAACAGTTGGAACGGATGTACTACATTCATGTCATTGGTATAGATTACGTAGATGGTCTTTATGTGGCGTATGCTCAACTATTAAATTTTGCAACCATAGCTAGAGGAGAAGCTGGTGGTGGTGGTGGTGAACAGCATGAAGCCATTGTTGGTAAGGGTGTCGGTGAAACGGTCGATACAGCTGTACATAATTTATATCATTCAACTGCTCAACGAATTTTCTGGGGGCATCTCGCTGCCGTTGTGTTAAGCGACGCTGCGATCGAGCAAGAAATAGCTGAAAGTTTAGATTTACTTTTACGTTACCATGAAATCCGTTATACACTGTGGTTGTTTACAACAAATGAACCATTGGAGGATCTTTTAGCTACGTTCCCAGTCCTTGAAGCATCCCCTGTTTTAGGGACATTAGGGAATCCCACGGATAGTTATGCGCAGAGCTCTTTTATACCACCTATTCGTATGCATCGGTTTATTTCCGATTTAAATGAACCTGGGAAGACGGCCTTTGCTCCGCATTTAACTATTGATAAAGAACAGTGGTTTGACGGGAAAGAACTTTTCCCAGCTATCCATATGGATGGAGTAAGTTTATTAACAAATAAAAAATATAAAGGGACATTGACTGATTTAGATGTGGTTGGTTTCCGTTGGCTTCAAGACACGACAGAGAGGGCACCGATCGTTATTAACCATAAGGGTGAGCCAGCTAGTGTGGTTATGATGGAAAACCCAGATGCACAGATCACACCAATTGTAGAAGGATCTTCTGTTCAATTTGACATCGAAGTAGAAGTAAAAGGTAATGTAATCCAAATGATGGATTCTGTCTCCTTGGAATTAATTGAGGAACAAGCCCAGCAAGTGATTGAAAATGAAATTAGAAAAACGTTTGAAAAAGGGCTAGAAATATATGCTGATATCTATCGATTATCCTATGCATTTTACCAGAATAATCCAGAAGTGTGGAGAAAGTTAACGGAAAATGAAGAACTTCCATTAACGAAGGAGTCTTTAAAAGATATTACTGTGAAGGTTAAAATACACAATGCAGGGAAAAACAAATTGCGCCCATTACAATAGTAAAGTTAGAATAGTGAGAAGCCATAGGTTTGCTATGGCTTCTTTTTGAATAAATAACAATTTTTAAGTAAAGGTATAACAAGAATTGTGTCGAATAGTACGACTTAAGTTACGCAAATATCAGCACTTATCACCCCAGTAAATACCCCTTGTGGTAATTTATGTAAAAACTATTTAGAAAGAGGAGAAAAGATGTCTGAACTAGCAAAAAACAAACCTAATATATATAAATCCGGAAGTTTCTTAAATGAAAAGCTAACAGCCGTTGATATTCAAGCCTGTTTAAAGCAAGCTCTTCAGAATGCCCCTATTATAGTAGCACATATTGATACGGACTTACGCTATAGATGGGTTTATAACCCCCATTCTGACTTTAAAGCGGAAGAATGTATTGGAAAAAGAGATGATGAACTCGCACAAAATAGCGGCATTGAAGAATTAATGGCGTTAAAAATAGAAGTTCTTGCAACAGGAAGAAAGATTAGAAAAGAAATCTCTTTTCTCATGGAAGATGATGTGAGAATCTATGATGTTTCTGGGGAGCCTCTATTCGATGAAGAAAAAAATATAATTGGTCTAGCAACTGCATCAACCGATATAACCACTTATAAAATAATGGAAGAAGAAATTGCTCGTTTAAATAGCTACAAACAAATTGGCCAATTGGCAGAAGGATTGGCAGATACTTTAAGGAATCCAATGACAACAGTTCAAGGGTTTTTACAAGTGTTGAGGAGTAATGAACCGATTGAAAATCAAATGAAGGAAATCTTAATAAAAGAATTAGAACAAATCAACCATATTATTTGTTTTTTAATTTTCTTATCGAGTAAAAAGAGGGTTAATCGATCGGAAAATAATATTAATAATGTTATTATTCAATCGATAAATAAAAACAAAATTGAACATAGGAAGAAAAAATATCATCTTAATCTTCTCCTTGAATATAACCTTCCTCTTATCTATATAGATTCAGAGGAAATTAGTGAACTGATCTCCCACCTCTTGAATAATTCCGTAGAGTCTATAAAGGATAACGGTAAAATTGATATTAAAACAAAAGATACAGAGGAATATGTACAGGTAATTGTAAGTGATAATGGTGTAGGAATGTGTACAGAGCAGCTTTCAAAATGTTTAGACCCTTTTTATACATTTAAAGAAAATCACCTTGGTCTTGGATTACCTATATCCTTTTGCATAGCAGAGAGAAATGGAGGGGAATTAAAAATAAATTCTGTAGAAGGTAAAGGGACGATTTGTACGGTGAAATTCTTTAAAAAAAGTAGTGTAAAGCCTATTGTTGACATACATTGATTTTGGGCTCCTCGTGTCCAAATGTTATTTTCACACATAATTTCGTTCCATTTTTTCTATAATGAGCCCAAAAATGATCCCAAATCAAAAACAAACATTAACAGTCCCAAAGTGTTAGATTAAAGAGTATTATTTCAAAACATTTCAACATATACATCAATGACTACAACTTGGAGGTGGTACGAAATGATTCCATCAATCTTAATCACCATTGCTTTAGTCATTATCGTTATTCGTTCAGGTTATGTTGCTCTCAATATGCTAAAATCTTATAGGAATAATAACATACTAGACCTTTTATACCATTTATCAATCTTTGTAATCGCTTTATCATTCTTAATATAGGTATTTTTGTAGTAGAATTAGTAGAGACTCCTCATTACAATAGCAAACTTTTTTTCTATAATAAGTTGACACATTTGAATTTTCACAAGGATAGATATTATTGATATACTCATTATAGTAGATTTAAATGTAAAAAGATTAAATTGTAGACAAAGGGGAAAGAAGATGGAATATAGATCAAAGCAGCAGTCTTCGTCGTCATTACAACAATTAAAAAAGCCAAACTCATTAAAAGGTTGGGCGCTCATTATAATAGTTGCTTTCATAGGTAGCGCTCTTTTAATTGGGGCGTTGTTTAATGAAATGATTTTTCGATTATTCGTTATTGTGCTGTTGATGACTCTTGTAGTATCTATTAATCGTAAATTATCTAGTTCACCTGCTAACAGTAGAGTAGAATCAGATATATCAGAGTCTAAAAAAGTCGAGAACGTCAAAGTTGAGGCTGTTGAGTTAACAAACTCAGAAGTTGCCAAAAAACAAAGCGATTTAGAAAAGGTCGATTTTGACCGTACACAATTATTAGAGGAGCTTTTTTCAAAAGCTGAATTAAGTGATCTTGAAAAACAACAATACCGCCAACAAATCAAGCAAAAAGATAATGAAATATCAACAATCATGCAAGATATCATGAATGCCAAAAACAAAATCCACCAAGCTGTACTTGAAACGAAAAAGTACTTCATTAAAGTGGATCCGATCAAAGAAATTGCAGCATCTCTTGATAAGGATTCAGTACTTAATGGAACAATTTATGACTTGAATTGGGCATTAGAAGAAATTCGGGCCTCTTTATCTGCCGACGTCATCCAAGCACTAGAAAAGTCAGGTTATGTTGATAATGAATTTAAGTTAACGAGAAATGGCTATAAAGCATTAATTAAAGAGGTCGGTAAGAATGAGGAAGAGCTTGAGGAAGTAAGATAATAAAATAAAAAAAGCGAGGTTGATGTACTTTTTCAGCCTCGCTTTTTTTCGGATTAATTCATTGGAACTTGGCGATTAATTTTTCCATCAATACGTTCAAATATATCTTCTAGGCTTGTCCCAGTAATCGTAAGGCCATGGTTTTTTAGGCCGATAACAGCTTGAGAAGGGTTTTCTGATTCGCGAACGAGTTGTGCAACCGTTTTAGCTAATTCAACTGTCCCACATGGGTAGTTGATTTCAGTCGCTTGAATTCCGTCCATCCATGCGTGAATATGAACGATGGCCCCAACTTCAGGGTGCTCCTTATAAATCATCCAATGTTCGATTGCGTCGACAGAAGCGCGTTTTGGTGTAACTTCTGGCGGAACACTTACTTCAATTTTATTGTCTTTCGAGTTATAGCCTTTAATAAATAAGATATCTTGTCCAATTGTATCCATGTTGGATTTATCAATGCCACTTGCACTCATCCAAAAATGGTTTTCATCTTGTCTTGCGCTTAAGTTCCCATAACTTAAACCGCCAATTCCATATAACTTATGTAAATGCCGCATATCTCTTGGCGTTAAATACTCATCAATTGGGAAGGGGGCAGGGAGAAGATCCATTTCATCGAGCTTCTTCCCTGATTGCTTCAACTGTATGCTTACTTCATCCCCATTCCATAATGGTTCTGGTAAGTCGAAGTGAAATTCGTTGTCGATTACGAGTTGTGATGAGGCAAGCGGTTCTAAGCGCTCATATATTTTTTGGAAAAGCTCTGCCTCGTCATCACCTTGTTTATATTCAATTTGGTAGCAGCCCTGTTCGGGTGTTAAGAAATAAAAAGTTGTAATTCCATCGTTGTGGTTAACAAACATTAAGTGGTTAGAAAGAGACCGAATTAAATAAGGGTACGCTTCCTTGAATACATTTTCCATAACACTCTCTTTTTCCAATATGGAAACGACAAATGTCGCTTGTGCTTTTCTTCTAAATGGACGGCAAGTTTCAGCGTCTGTAAAATTCAGAACAAGACGTAAATCCTCATCGACCTCTTTAAAAAGTGTAAAATCATTTTGAGTAAATACGTGCTTCATTCCTTTTTCTAACCATTGCATAAACGGTGTTTCAGTAGTTCCGTTAACTAGAAATGTTTTCATGTTGCATTCCTCCTGCGGTGTTTGAGTTCCCATGTTCAAAAATAACTTTCATAACTGAACGACTACTTTTATTGGTTGCTGTAAATATTGCTTCCTTATAATTTTCTAAAGGGTAACGATGAGAAATCATTGGTGATAAATCAACTTTCTTTTGGCGAATTAATTCAATAGCGATCTCGAGTGTCCGCATGGTTTTACCTTCGTATTCACCCGTACTGTAGGCAAAACTACCTTTTACCTCTAATTCATTTAACCAAACAGTCGTCCAATCAATCCCGTCGATAATACTAGCTAATCCAAGTAAAACGACTTTCCCGCCACTTTGCGCAAAACGTAGTGAATCGTTTATACTTTGTTTTTTGCCGACACATTCGTATACAATGTCAGCTCCTCCTTCAATAACAGGAGCACCGTAAATCGGTTTTAACACTTTTGCATTCAAAGTTTTAGCTGTTTCATCAACATACGAACCGTTACGGGTTAAGTAAATGACCTCATCAGCACCAAATGTTTGAGCAAGCTCACCCTGAAATTTATGTTTAACTAGTGCAGTAATATGACAACTAATTCCTAGGGCACGGATAGCTGCAATTACTGAAATACCAATCACTCCAGCACCGATAACAAGCACATGATCTTGAGGCTTTGGCTTATTTTTTAAGACGGCATGAAGTGCACAACTAAACGGTTCAATCAAGACTCCATTTAAATCATCAACTTCATCTGGTAAAGGTAAAACTTGGGTGTTGTGTGCGACGAGAACTGGTCCCCAGCTCCCACCAGTATCCTTACAAGCTCCAATTAGTAATCCTGGTGATACGTCTCCTTCAGTCATATGACTGCACAAACTATATTCTCCACGTTCGCAAGCTTTACAAGGTGTTGCAAAGCCTCGACTCATACATGATAATATTGGATCGATTACAACTCGATCACCTTTTTTGAGATGACTGACATTACGGCCCATTTCTGCAACTTTCCCTACAACTTCATGGCCAATCGTAAAAGGAAAAGACGCATAAGGTGAAGTTGCTGGACTATCGTTGAGAAAAATTAAGTTCAAATCACTTCCACAAATACCGCCAAAAGTGACTTCGACTTTGATCCAGTCTTCATTCGGAAGAGTTGGTTCTTCTACTTCACGTAACCTGATACAAGATAGACGTGGATGCCAATAAAGAGATGATTTCCACTTTCCAACGACCTTGCTAAAGACATAGCGAGGAATACTATAGTCAAACTGTAATGACTTCACTAAACCCACCTCCCAAGAAGTATGGATAGAATTTCTAAGTATCAGTTATTTTTGACACTCCTCCCAATTTTATGCAGTACGAAGAGAAAATTTACCAGTAATAGTTAGATAGTTAGGAAATCATTTTAGAGGTTGTATATGTTCCAGCCGTGGATACTCATAGTCCAAGGAATAAGAAGGAACGATTAATTTTAAAGGAGGATAATATGATTAAAGTTTTGGTGATGAAATTGTTAGAAATGAAAAAGTCTAGGGGTAATAAATTTGAATGACAGGTGGGGAGATAATGTAAAGGGGAGTTCGTCACGTTAGAGAAGGGGATAGTGTAGAACTCCACCTGTAAGTAGAAATGTATTATAATGGATGAATTACATCTTATACTTTGGCTGTAGGGTCGCCATGTTCCTCTAAGTATAATTCATCATAAAGAAGGTGTTCGTACTCTAACTCAAATAAAGCTATCAAAAAGGAAGATATAAGATCTAAAAACTTATTCAAGTTGATTACCTCCTCAAAAAGTATTCTTATTAATTTGTGTAAAAGCTGTCCATTTATACATAGAGAGGTTAATTATTTTTGTATTTTTCTTTTAAATAAAACGGCAAGTAAAGAAGGGTGAACATGAGAATAACGATAACTTCTAGTGATAAGATATACCATGGATATGGTCCAAGCCAATCGAGGATACTTGGGTTATCGGGTTTTCTAGCTAAAAACATATAGTTCGCACCTGTCCAATAATTGACCCAGAAGGCGATAAATGCAAGGATGTTGAGAAATACAAAAGACCGCATAGCAGATTTCCATGTAACAGTGTATTTATGGATCCAAATCATATAAAGAATGGCAAGGATGATAGCGATATGAGCAATAAAAAAATGCCAAAAACGATAGTGAGGGAAAGTATAAAATAATTCAGGTGTAATTAATGCTTGGAGCGCACCTCCAATTCCAAAAAAATAAATGAACTCGAAAATCCGGTAAGAACGTGTAATTAACATAACAGAGCTTAAATAAATACTAATTGTACATAGTTGTAGCGGTAAATTATAGCGGATATCCCACAAGCCAGCTGCAATACTCCACATAATAATACTAAGCTCTGAAATGACAAGTACAGAAAGAAGCCACCAGCGAATTTTTCCCATGTAAGGTCTATCTCTATGTACAAACATCCAAATGAGCGATAATAAAAATAAAATTAATGAAGCTATATGGGCAGGAGATAAAAAAATCGTGCCTTTCATATAGGCAGCAGGATTGAAAAACTCCTCGAACATTAAAGCATACCACCCTTACCTAATGTTGTTCGTTTCATTTAACCATTTATGAAGGGGAAATAAAAGAGACTGAAATAATTCAGCCTCTTATACTTCGCTTGATGATTGTTGCTTCGTTTTCTTTTTTTCTCGTTCTTCTTGTTCTTCTAGTTTTATGTCTTCGAGTGGTGGCTCGTCTATTGGCATAACCAATTGGTCTCTCATAAGCTGTTGGTCCCAATCTTGTTTAAAGGCTTGGGATTTTTGGTTTCGGTTTTGAAGTTCTTTTTCTTTTTCTTTATTTCTCATCATTCATCCCTCCTTGATCTTTATTTACCCGTGAAAAAAATGTAATAAACATAGGTTTTTATGGTATTATGGATATCTAAAAGTACGTACTACAGTTGATAATCTGCGTAATTAAAACAATAGTTAAATCTATTCTAATAAATCCATGCTACTTAATTTGAAAGGGGAATACATGCGTTTTTATCGTTTTATAATTTTTGCTGGTCTATTATTATGTGTTACCGCATTTACTGCAGCCTGTCAGCCAGAAATTGAGCAATTAACAAAGGAAGAAGTTTTAAATCAATCTATTGAAGCTATGAAAGAAGTGCAAACATATAACTTTGAGCTAGATTCAATTTCGAAAGAAAATGATAGTGGGACATTAATCTCCTATCTTAATGGAACTATATTAGTAGACCCACTAAAGGCACATATCGTCAGGACATCTAAAGTTTCAGGAGCAACGATGAGTGCAGAAGTATATATTACTGGGGGAGAGACGTACTATTTAATGGACGAGGATAGTGACTTGTGGGTTAATGTATCCCCTGATATTAATGCACTCGGCCCAGCCGAAGAATTAGAACTTATATTAGAAAACATCGACTTATTTAATTTTATAGAAGATAACAATGGCTACCGCTTTACTATTTCAACATCAGAAGAGGGGTTGCATCCTTTGTGGCAGGGTCTTTTCCCATTTTACTATGTAATGGACGATCCATTATTTCATACGATGCTTTATGCTATACGAACAGGGAATGGTCCTAGCTCGTTAAATTACGAGATGATTATTGACAAAGAAACATTTTACCGGACTTCTGCGATGATGGAATACTCGTTTAATTTGAACATAGTTGATGATGAACTAGAAAATAAAGTGACGGAAATGCTGTATATTACGTATGATTCCTTTAATGAAGTAGAGGAAGTAAATGTCCCAGATACAGTCATTCAAAATGCTAAAACATACGGAGAAATCCTTTTTGGTGAGCGTGAACTAGTTGATGAGAAATCAGTCTTCCATGAAGGAGTTAAAGGAAACACAGATGGAAACCATTTGAATGGCTCTTATTTTGCAACAGATGGGGAAGTGGTTTATTACTCCAATTGGATGCAAGAGAGTGGCATTTATAAATGGACTGAAGATCATCTAGAAAAAGAACTCATTTCTGAGGTCTTAGCAAAAGACTTAAATGTGGTAGGGGATTGGTTATATTATTCAGATGAACGAGACGGGTTTAATGTGTACCGGATGAAAAAAGACGGGACAGAGGTAGAAAAAATGTCTGATGACTATGCAATTGATTTACGAGTAATAGACGATTGGATTTTTTATAAAACAAACAATCCCCTAAATAATAAACAGCCTTTATATATGGTATCTAAAGATGGTATTAAGATACAGTTAATTGATGATCTTTTCCGTTATACGGTATATGACAATCAAGTGATTTATCAAAAAGAGCCAAAAGGTATTCTTTATGTCGTGGAGATTGATGAAATGGATGAAGCTCATCTAACGCCAAAAGTTATTGATTACCCTACGCGAACTTTTATTGTAGAAGCTGGCTGGGTTTATTATGAAAGTGCATTAGATGGTTCGAAAATCTATAGAGTAGAGCTTGATGGGACAAAGACGGAACGATTAACGACTTATGAAAGTCAAGGGTTTAATGTTGCAGGAGATGGATTATATTTCACTAATGTATCTAAAGATCATAGCTTATATAGACTTGATTTAAATACACTTGAAACAGAGCAACTCGATGACCGTGGGTCGCACATTCATATTATTAACGGACGTTTATATTACTCTAAACATATTAGTGCACTTCAGCTTGGCTGGTTTCAGATGGATCTTAATGGGATGAATAGTGAACGTGCACCTTTTTGATCGCTATTAAAAGTAGTGACCTAACTACAATATTACTTTTACACTTGTAAGAAGAAAAGCGGCTAAGGACGTTACACCTAGCCGCTCTAATATTAATAGTAACTTAATTAGCGAACATCCAATGCTCAACAGCTTGTTTAAAAGCTTCATCTAACGATTCGATATTACGACCTTGATCATCCCTAGATTCAAGGTCAACTTTTAAATTTTCATAACTCTCCAGTAACGTATTAAAATCGGGCTTCGCTACAAGAACTCCTAGTAAATGATTTAAATAATATGCCGTAAACTTTTCCACGATAATCACTCCTTTTTAAAGATATCCCATACTCTTAGCAGTAAAAGTAAGTTCCTCACGAAATTTAGGGTGGGAGATGTCAATCAATGCCCGTGTACGTTCTGAAATCGTTTTATTTTTTAAGTGAGCCACGCCATATTCCGTGACGATAATATCGACATCGTTTTTGGATGTTGTAACGACCGATTTTTCACTAAGAAAAGGAACAATCTTGGAAATCTGTTCGTCTTTCGTTGTGGAGTGTAAACAAATAATACCACGGCCATCTCTACATAATGTAACGCCTTTTCCAAAGTCAGATTGACCACCTGACGAAGAATAATATCTTCCTTTCACTATTTCCGAATTGCATTGTCCTAAAAAGTCAACTTCTACAGTTCCGTTAATTGTAACAAACTGATCAAATTCTGAAATTCGCTTAATACTGTTTGACTCGTTAACAGGGATCATGCAAAGGGCAGGGTTTTCATGCATGAACTGGTAGAGTCTATCACTTCCAAAAGCAAATGTTGCGGTTGAAATTCCTTTGTAAAAAGGTTTATTTTGATTTGTAATCGCACCGCTAATATATAGATCTACTAAACCATCAGGAAACATCTCTGTAAATACGCCTAAGTTTCGAAAGTTTATTAAATGTTCCATGACTGCATTTGGTATAGAACCAAAGCCTATTTGGATTGTATCTCCATCTTTAATTAAGTTCGCAACATTCTGTCCAATTGCTTTATCTTTTTCAGAGATTATTGGCTTTCCAGTCACAGCTAATGGTGAAGTATGCTCAATAATGGCTTTAACTTGAGAGATATGAATTTGGTTTTTTCCATATGTTCTCGGCATATTTTCATTCACTTCTACGAATATTGCTTTTGAATGGTTGACTAGTGTTGCCGTATAATCACAATTTGTGCCTAATGAAAAATAACCTTCGTCATCAATTGGTGATACTTGAGCCATAATGATAGGATTTTTGACCCTTGTTTGTAACATCCTTGGCAAGATTGAAAAATGGTTGGGTAAAAGATCGATCATCTGGTTAGCATACGCAGCTCGTTCATACGAGTTTAAAAACATTGATACAATCTTGAGTTTGTCTTTAGCAACAGGTACTACTTCCCTAAATGAAAGCATCTGATACAGTGTATTGTTATCAAGGCCTTCAAATTCAATTAATGCCTCCATTAAAGCTGGAGGTTCACCGACAGCAATAGGAGTAATAATTTCATCTCCTGGTTCAATTAAGCGAACAGCATCGTTTGCACTCATAACTTTTTCTTGATAGGTTGATAGCATTAGCATTCGTTTCTCTCCTTATTTGTCTATACTTTTGTATCAATTAAAAAAACACACTCCCAAAATGTGAGAGTGTGTTTGTATTAGGTCGAATCCTTTGCTATCCGTATCAAAGCTTCCATCCTAAACACCTCCCCATCCTCGTGGGTAAATAACAGTGTTGCTCTTTAATGGCAGGTCTCCTGGCTTCGATTCAACACATGATCACGTCCTTCCCATCTCAAAAATGACAGTGGACTTTTCGGTGATCATGCTCCTCTTCACAGTGGCGGGACCGCATCGGATTTGCACCGATTTCCCTTTTAAACTTGTTCAACAAGTACCATAAAGCACAATATTCTGTTTAATGGATATCATTATAACACTACGAATTTGGAAAAAACAATGATTACTTTGTAAAAACATCGTCACTAGAGCCATTTTAATAGGGATGATTTGTTTAAATTAAATAGAAAGATATAGTTTCATAGCTTTATCGTGTATAATTTTGTAAAAGAACAAACCACGTGAAGCGGCGAAAAAGGTGATTTATGAATTAAAATCCCATGAGTTTTTCAGGTGTAAACCATTTATCTTAGAAGGAAGACATGAAGCGTAATCTTGAAGCTTCAAACCAAAGGGTTTATAAGCTAACAAAAGAAACATTTCAAAAAACTAAAGAACCGAAGCTTGAACCACACCACTAAGTTATAAAAATTTCGAGTGAACTAATTAATTCAAAAAAGTCTATTAGGATAGTAAATTTTTAAAGAATAAATATTTAACTTTTGGCATCCAGAGCGTGAGTTTCTTGAAAAAGGAATTGGATTTTGTGTGTTAAAAGGTGAAGATATCGTCAGTGTATGCTTATCAGGATTTGTTGGAGGAAAGTACCATGGTATTGATATTGAAACGGAACGACCCCCGTTGTGGAAATCAATTCGCTAAGAAGTTGGCCTATACATTTGCAAATGAATGCTTAGGAAACGGGATGGTACCATACTGGGATTGTATGGAGGTAAACGCTCCATCAATAGCGGTAGCAGAAAGTATTGGATTTCAGCAACAATTCAAGTATAAGGTCTATGAATTTCCGTTTGATTAAAAAGATACAGACTCTATCTGTCATTTGAAAGGAGGGTGACAATGCCTGATTGGTCCTATCATATTTTATTTAAACCGATACTTTCAAGCTTATCTCCTCATCATTCAAGAGAGTTTATCCATAAAGGAATGAATAGAATATCGTCAGCGCCAGGTGGTCACCATCTGATTAACTTTCTTGGGCGAGAAGAGTCATCACCTCTTCTGGCTAAAGAAGTAGATCAAATTCACTTCCGTAATTCTATCGGGTTTTCTGGAAAAGTGGATCCGCTATTATCTGGTACAAAAGCCTTTAGCAATCTTGGTTTTGGTTTTATTGAAATTGGTCCAGTAACAACCGAACCTAATAATAATGGGGAACCTCCAATCGTTCATCTAAAAGAAAATTACATCGAATTTTCACAAAACTTTGAGTCGGTGGGACTGGAAAAGACGATAGAACAGTTAAAACAATTCAAACGAAAACAGCCTGTTTTTATCCGGATTGCTGGCAATGAGAAAGACCAGCAAGGAATCATCAATGCACTAGAAAAATATGCTGATGCATTTATCATTGAATTTAGTTTTAATAGGGTAGTTGATCCTAGTGTGACGGATAAACTAGTTTACATAGCAATAAAGCCAAATCAACTAAATAAAGAAGTAGTAAAATCTATTAAGAAAATGTATTCAGGTATTGTCCTAGATGAAATCGGTAACATAGGTGACGAATTAAATTTGGAAGAGCACCTTAAGGCGATAAATGTATTAAAAGAACAAGACTATAAGAAAACAATCATTACCGTTGGAGGTGTTCGTGAACCAGCGGATGCACTTCAATTGATTAATGCAAAAGTAGATTTGCTCATGTTATCAGGCGGCTATGTTTTTTCAGGTCCAGGCTTGACGAAGAGAATTAAGGAGGTACAGCTGTCTCAAGTTCACGACTGTGAACGACCGCAATCAGGCTGGATGTGGTATTTCCTTTTTGGTCTATCAATCGTAATTGGAGGACTTATTACATTACTCATTAGTATGTCTAGCATTATTCTACCGTATGACGAATATTTTTTAGAAATGAATCGTGAAACGATTTATGTGTTTAATGAGCGTATTCTCTACTTTATGGCACATGATAGGATGACTTTAGCTGGTACGATGATTTCGGGTGGAATCGTTTATATGGGGTTGGCGAGATACGGCATTCGTCAGGGGTTGAAGTGGGCGAAGCAAGCGACAGATACAGCAGCTATTATTGGTTTTCTTGGCATCTTTCTATTTATCGGATATGGTTATTTTGACTGGCTGCATCTTATATTTTGGCTCGTTCTTTTACCTTTCTATCTTGTTGGGTTTGTAAAAACAAAAAAGGTCAACGGAACTGCAAAATCAACAAATCAAAGAAACCATGTAATTTGGAAAAAAAGTCTATTTGGCCAGTTTGCCTTAGTTATTCTCGGATTTTCATTTGTTTTTGGTGGTTTAACGATTGCTTATATTGGGATTACGAATGTGTTTATTGCAACTGACTTAACCTATATTTGTATGCCGCCTGAAATGCTCAACAAGTTTAATGAACGGCTGATCCCTGTAATTGCTCATGACCGAGCAGGATTTGGCGGCGCGTTACTTAGTGTGGGGCTTTTAATTCTTATGATAGCGTTATGGGGATTTCAACAGGGTAACAAATGGGTTTGGTGGATGCTGTTTCTAGGCGGAATTCCAGCCTTTACAGCAGGTATCGGGGTTCATTTTGCGATTGGATATACTGATTTTATTCATTTACTTCCTGCTTATTTTGCACTGCTGTTATATGTTTTGGGGCTCGTTTTTTCATACTCCTTTTTTCATTTGCAAAATGAAAATTCAAAACCGCCTCATTTGCATTCGACTTCTCGATAGTGAGAAAATAAACTTAGTCTACTATTTGTCTAAGGAGGTATTTATTTGAAACTTGAAGGTAAAAAGATCATTCAACTCGTCAGTGATGATTTTGAGGATTTAGAGTTATGGTATCCCGTTTTGCGGTGTCGTGAAGAAGGGGCAACCGTACATATTGTTGGTGAAAAGGCAAATGAAGAATACATTGGAAAATACGGTGTACCAATCGTCAGTGATATGGCATTCGATGAAGTAGATGCTGAAAAATATGACGCTATTCTCGTACCTGGTGGGTGGTCTCCAGATAAGTTAAGACGATATGAGGATGTACTACAAATGGTTCGAATATTAAATGAACAAAACAAGCCAATTGGACAAATTTGTCATGCGGGTTGGGTATTAATTTCAGCCAAAATTCTTAATGGCAAAACAGTTACGAGTACACCTGGAATAAAAGACGATATGGAAAATGCGGGTGCTACATGGGTGAATGAGCCAGTTGTAGTTGATGGGAATCTTGTGTCGAGCCGTCGTCCACCAGATTTGCCAGATTACATGAGAGAATTTATTAAAGTATTAGCATAAACCTATAAGACATCGAAGCGTAGCAGTTCTAGTTTGACTCACTGGAGCTGCTTTTTAATTGAATAGAGAGGGATGATCTACTTGAGAAACATTCAAATCTACCATGTTGATGCGTTTACAACTGAACCATTTGGGGGAAATCCTGCGGGAGTAGTCCCAGATGCCACTCATTTAACTGAAGTTGAAATGCAAAAAATTGCTCGAGAATTAAATTTGTCTGAAACGGCATTTTTAATGCCTGATGACCAAGAAGCTACTGATTTTCGTGTCCGCTTTTTCACACCTACGCAAGAAATTGATTTTTGTGGGCATGCAACGCTGGCAGCTGCTTGGACGATGGCAACAGAATATAGTTGGTTAGCTAAGGCTGAGTCCATTCATTTTAAAACGAACATTGGGGTAGTCCCGATTGAATTTTCTATGGACAACGGAAAGCTTCAATCGGTTATTATGACGCAGACGACGCCACAGGTAAAAGAGTTAGCTACAGACATTCAAGAGATTTCGAAGTTGGTCGGTATTTCAACTAGCGAACTGGAGGCAGAATTTCCAATAAAACTCGGCTATACAGGGAATTGGCACTTATTAATTCCTGTTAATACACGAAAAGCAATTGATGAAGCCACCCCAATGATTGACCAGTTAAAAGAACATAATCTAATGCATGACATATGTACAACGCATCTTTTCACATTTGACAGCCAAGAAGAGGGTATGAAAGTGTATACACGAGATTTTGCCCCTGCTGTTGGAATTGCGGAAGATCCTGTGACGGGTTCTGCTAACGGTGCATTAGCGGGCTATTTTCTGTTGGAAAATATTCTTGAAAGTAATAGAAACCATGAATTTTACATAAGTCAAGGTTACGCTGCTGGTCGTCCTGGAAGATTACATATAAAAACTTCATTTAGTGAAAACGGTCCAGTTATACAAGTAGGTGGTAGTGCTGTTTGTACAATTTCAGGAACATTGAGATTACGATAGGAGTATTTGAAAAAGATGCGAACGTTTTTAGCGGAAGAATTTATTGAAATAGATTTTACAGATATCAACTTTCGTGAGGCTGAATTGAAAAATTGTCTTTTTGTGCGCTGTCGTTTTCGTGGGTGTCACATTGAGGAAGTAGCAACGGTACGCTCCCAATTTATCGATTGTGATTTTACAGGAGCACAGTTAAATGCATCATCGCATACAGGCTCGTCTTTTACTAATTGCTTGTTTGGTGCCGCTAGTTTATTTGTAGCTGTTTTTAAAGAATGTAAAATGACGGGCTCTGATTTTGCAGAAGCCAATTTGGATGGGATGACGATTGTAGGCGGTGATTGGTCATATACTAATTTACGATACGCCAATTTATCAAAGCAAAAGTTACGGGGAATTAAACTTGCAGAAGCGGATTTAACTGAAGCTAATTTAGAAAAAGTAGATTTGCGAGATTCTGATTTAACCCGATGCCAGTTAAGTAAAACTAGATTAAATGGTGCTGATTTACGTGGGGCACTATTAGAAGGAGTAGATTTCAAATCGATGGATGTGAAAGGAGCTCGAATGGATATTGGTCAAGCGGTATCCTTTTTACGTTCATATGGAGCCAGAGTGGAGTAACAGGTCTTAAGCAGTATTCTTTACAGTGAAAAAGTGAAGTACTAAACTTAAATATAAGGTAAAAAAATGAAGGGCGTGAAGATATGGAATTAAAACCGTTAAGAGGACAACATCACGTTTCAGCCATTACAGCCGATGCGAAAAGAAACTATGAGTTTTATACGAAAACGTTAGGCATGCGGCTCGTCAAAAAATCAATTAACCAAGATGATACGTCGGTTTATCACCTCTTTTATGCAGATGAACGAGGTAACCCAGGTACGGACTTAACCTTTTTTGAATTGCCTTATGCGGGACAAACACATTACGGGACTAATAGTATTAGTACGACGTCACTTCGAGTTCCTAGTGACGCTTCATTGAACTTTTGGAAGCAACGATTTGAACAAAATAAGATAGACCATGATGAAATCTCTCAACATACAGGAAGAAAAACATTAGCGTTCCGTGATTTTGAAGGTCAGCGGTTAATGCTCGTTTCAGATGAAAATAATGCTGGTGTTGCTGGAGGAAAGCCTTGGGATAAGGCCCCCGTACCCACTGAACATGCGATTTATGGATTGGGTCCTGTTATTTTAACCGTTGCAAAAGTAGACCGATCTGCTGAAATACTTACCGAGCTATTAGGTTATCGAGAAAAAGATTCCTATCCATCACTTATTAATGGCCAACCAGATGTTAGAGTGTTTGAAACGGGTGAAGGTGGTACAGGAACAGAAGTTCATTTAGAAGAAAGAAACGACCTACCTGTTGAGAGACAAGGTCGAGGTAGTGTTCATCACGTAGCTTTCCGAGTTGAAAATGAGGAAGAATTACGTGGGTGGGCAAGTTACTTAAAACAATTGCGAATACCAAATTCAGGTTTTGTAGAAAGATATTATTTTAAGTCACTTTATTTCCGTGAAGCGAATGGAATTTTATATGAACTTGCTACAGACGGTCCTGGTTTTGAAGGAGATGAATCGTTTGAACATTTAGGAGAAAGACTGTCACTACCTCCATATTTTGAACATCAACGTGAAGAAATCGAAGCAAAACTTAAGCCTTTAGAGACGAAAGAATAGAGGAGGAATAATGATGCAACATGTATTTATTGAAGGGTCAGACAAACAAGCTCCAATTTTATTGCTATTACACGGTACCGGTGGAAACGAGCGCGACTTATTACCATTAGCGGAAATTATCGCTCCACAGTGTTCAGTTTTAGGTGTAAGAGGAAATGTATTGGAAAACGGAATGCCACGCTTTTTCCGACGCCTTAGCGAAGGGGTATTTGATGAAGAAGATTTAAAATTCCGTACAAAAGAGCTTCATGAATTCATCAACCAAATGGCTGAAAAATACGGTTTTGATCGTAAGCGAGTCGTTGCAATCGGTTATTCAAATGGAGCCAATATCGCTGCGAGCTTAATGTATCATTATGAACATACGCTAAAAGGAGCAATTCTTTTTCATGCGATGGTGCCACTGCGGGGTGTCGCACTTCCTGATCTTAGTAAAACTTCGGTATTCGTGGGTGCTGGGAAGCGTGATCCATTAATTCCAGCTGATGAGACAAAAGAGCTTATTGAAGAACTTCGAAAAGCCAATGCAAAGGTTACTGAGCATTGGGGGGAAGGTGGCCACGAATTAACGAGACAGGAAGTTGATTTGGCCAAAGAGTGGTTTGACGTACAATACAAATAGGAAAAGGCGGCTTGATGTTGTATGTTTAACAAAGTGTTAGAAGCATTAGATGAAGCGTTAGCGGACTGGGGAATGATGCAGCAAACTTCAGGTGACGAAGGAGCAGAACATGCGGAGCGATTTGAACGTCACTTCTACGATTTCATCGATGAATTTGAAAAATGGTTTCGCACGCTTGAACTGCAGCCGAAAGAATTAGAAGACGCAGAAAGCTTAAAGGAAGTCGGGCAAATTGAAAGCCTACTGCCAGGTCCACTGCAGTTGAATTTTACGATGGAACTTGAACGGATCATCGATGGCTATCAGACGACACGGTTTGATTAATAAAATAGAAGCGAAACAAGTCCTACACCTATTGTGGTTTAGGACTTGTGTTATTTTACATTTATCTTACAGGGAGGGATTTTTATTTGAGACCTGATCGGTAATGCGTATTCATCTACATTAGGGTTAGCCTTCAATAAGCTCGTTTACTGATACCCCATGATTTTGAGATATATCCCACCATTCGAACACTAATTACTGTTAAAGGTGCCAATTTCCTAATCTATACCTTTAAGGTGGCTCAAACGGGTTTTGGTTATTGGATTCTCCTAATATTTTCCTTGAAGGTGTATCAATTCCAAATGTAAATATTCATTATCAACTACGAAGACAGTCTTCTAAATTACTAAAATTTCGTATTGCGAAATAACTATAAGCAGATTACAATATAATAAAAAAACAGAATAAGAGGTTGCAACATGAATCGCAAAATGATTTTGTATACGAAAGCCCTTTCCGATTTTGGTATGTTTATGGATTTAATTGTTTTGAACGTTATTATTTACGCAGCAACTGGAAGTACGGCTTGGCTCGCAGCAACGATGGCCGCTCGGACGATTGGCGGGGTGTTGTCGAGTCTTTTTTCAGGTATTTTAGCCGATCGTTTTAACCGTAGAAAGATTATGATCATTAGTAATTTTTTACGAGCAGGTATTATTATGGCTCTCATTCCGTTTCCAGATCCTACAATGATTATTATTGCATCGTTTTTAATAGGGTTTGTGAATAGTAGTTATATGGTTAGCTTTAGTGCGGAAATCCCACAAATTTTTGGGGAGAAGAACACTCTACCAACGAATGCTTTAATTGCGAGATTGACGTCATTTGCTCTTGTCGCAGGCTTTTTAGCTGCAGCCATCATTACGGATTTTCTTGGTTATAAATTAACGTTATTTATAGATGCCACTTTATATTTAATTGCAGGTTTGGTTCTTTTACGTATTAAATGGGAGTCGCCGATGACTCGAACGGTAGAGGTAGCAAGTGGGATTACGCAGAAATTAAAATCGGTTTGGGTCGATTTAAAAGAAGTTTATTCATATTTATTAGTCGCACCAATGTTAATGTTTGTAAATATCGTATTTTTAGTTGGTGCATTTGCGGGAAGCTCTCACAATATGGGAATTCCATTATTGGCTGAAACACTCGATCCATTAAGGCAGAGCTTTTATTACGGTATGATTTGGGCTGTTTGGGGTGTAGGTTCTGTCTTAGCGACATTTACGTTACCTAAGTTACCATGGATCAAAGATCAAAAGATCTATTTTACATGCTTTATTTCAGCGATTTTAATGTCTACTGGATTTATTATCTTTTTATCTGGGTTAAACCTTTGGATTATTTTATTCTTTGCCTTTTTTACAGGAATTTTTGATGCTGCCTTTACAACACTACATGCGACAATTTTACAACGAACAGCAAATCACATTCGTGGGCGTATCTTTGGCGTAGGGATGCTGTTGAAGTCACTCGGTTTTGCTGGTGGTTTCCTTATTGCTCCATTTCTCCTTTCACACATGACGATGCCACAAATGGTATGGCTCATGCACGGCGCCTTAATAACCGTTACTTTAGTTGTAATGGTATTTGCCAGTAGTTTTGTTTTGCGAGGGAAAAAAGTTTTAGAACCGAAAAAAGCGTCTTAATAAGCTATTCCATAAATTATATAGACAAGGTGTGGGCTGACTCATATAAGTGTCCTTTCATCTCATTTTTAGGATAGGTAGTAACCTGACCATGTGGTGCTATCACGAAGATGAGGGGAATGCACATTTAATTGGGCCAGTCCTTTTTTATTTTTTTTGTGAACCAGATCGCCAGGTTCCCCATCTAACGTATAGAAAGAGAGGAGGGACGCAATGAATGAGGTAAAAGTAGTCAAAAGAGCTCAACAAGGTGATAAAGAAGCATTCGTACAATTAATAGAACAAAATCGAAACAGTATGTATCGTATGGCACTTACAATTGTCCATTCAAAAGAAGCATGCGAGGACGCACTTTCAGAAGCCATAACGAAAGCGTATGAAAAAATTACAACGTTAAGAGAACCGAAATATTTTAAAACATGGTTGATGAGGATTGTCATGAATGAAAGTTACTCTATTGTTCGTGAGCGTAAACGTGTTGTCGAGTTAACGGAGTGGAACCGAGAAGTGGTTTCTGAAACGATGACCACTGATTTTGAATTAGAAGAAGTGATACAACAACTTCCAGATGATTTACGAGTGGTAATCGTTCTATTTTATATAGAGCAATGGACGATTAACGAGATGAGTGAGGTATTAAATGTAGCAGAGGGTACAGTGAAAAGCAGATTACATCGAGCAAGAAAGAAATTAATGCCCTTATTAGAAACTAACGAAAAGAGGTGTTCTACAAATGAATGAACTGGATAAACAACTGTCAAAACGATTACGACAAAACGTGAAAGAGCCGCCAACATCGGTCGTTGATCGTATGAATAAAACCCTTAATTCACTGCCAGAACGGAAAAAACGACCATCGAAGAATTACAAGGTAATATTCGGTGTCGCTGCTGCAATCTTTATAGTGATGATTATTTCAATGCCGATGTTCCAGTCTGTTGTTCAGCAAGGGGTACAGGAAAAGTTGCTAAAGGAAAGTGTATTTCAATTAGTAGGTGAGGAAGGGCTTCAGCATTTGAGTGAAGAAGGATTGACAACTCCAATGAATATATCAGCAACGAGTAACGGCATTACGCTAGAAATTACTGAAATGATGTTTGACGGTACGAGGCTTTATTTCGGCTTTATTGAAACACATCCAGAACCTATTGATCTTGTTGCTGTTCCTGAAGAAGACCTTATGTTGAAAGAGTCGCGTTTTTTTGTAGGTGATCGTGGTAGTTATTATCATATGCTTAGTGGAAATCCGACGAGGCAGCTTTCCGAAACGAGACTTGCTGGGGTGTTTGGTTCTTCATATGTAGGTGATGTCGATCAGCTAAAAGATATAAATGTAACGGTCTACCGTGGTGGGGACTACGCGGGTGAATGGGAATTTTTGATCGATGAAATACCAGTGATAGAAGGTGTAAGCACATTTATTGTGGATGAAACGTATCTAGTTGACGAACAGTACGAATTTTATATAGAAAAAGTCGTCCAGACCCATGTTACTATTGAAGTTTATTATTCTTTTGACTTTCAATACAATTCTGTCAATCAAAAACACGACTACTATGAAATGACAATCCGTAATTTAGGAGGAGACCCTTATGAAGGGCTTTATATCGGTGGTGGTTTAGACCAGAACAAAATTTATAGAGTATTAACAGACAGACAGGATAAGGGAATAAGCTTGCAATTTAATAAATTTATAAATACGGATGATAGAGAATCAGAAACAGTATACATTCAAAAGTTAAACGAGGAAGCGGTTTTAGATATAGTGATAGAATTTGATGATCATTAATAAGTATTGCTAGAAAGTGCACGGATTTATTTTTTCCGTGCATTTTTATTTTAACTACAATTAAATTTTAGTGAATTTTTATATAAATAACAATAAATGGTATGACGGAATAACCTTTAACGGATGATTAAGAGGGTATATGAACAGATGTTAGAAGAAATTCAAATCACTTAGAGACTTTAAAGCAATAAAGGTGCCTGGCACCTTTATAGGAAATGTTTATAAAATGCAAATAATTTTGCTAAAGTGAAATATAATTTAGTGTATATTTTTATAATTTTCAGATAAATTTAGAGAGAGACAAACAAGAGCGTGTGACGTTTTCAAACGAAGAAAAGAGGAAAGCGATGAATATTGGCTCGCTTTACTGCATCAGTTGAGGGTGTTTGCCTGCATTGACTGCAGGGGTCATCCTGCTTATCGTTTATAATTTTTAAAGGATGGTGTACTGTGAGAAGGAGTTCAATTATTTTTTACTTGGTCTTTTTAATGACGTCGTTTTTTTCATTTCAGTTATATCGTTCCATTTCTAATTTTTACATCGCTATTGATGGTATTGCCAGTTTAATATCATTATTAATTTTGTTCATATTAGTC
The DNA here is from genome assembly GCF_019024285.1 of Alkalihalobacterium elongatum. Lineage (GTDB taxonomy): Bacteria > Bacillota > Bacilli > Bacillales > Bacillaceae_F > Alkalihalobacterium > Alkalihalobacterium elongatum. Next base: position 330,995 of record NZ_WMKZ01000001.1, on the reverse strand, counting down.
ATAGCATCACTACTTTTTTCTATGAAATTTACTGATTTTCTTTCGAGCAATCAAGAAGAAAAATCCTTCCCAATAAAAAAACATTTCTAACGAGACTATCAAAATATTACAAATTATACTATAGTTAGATAACATACAAATTAAGATAATGGAGGATTTTATGGCTTCGGAATTAGCAAACTTTGCAAAAACAGGACGAAATGTTTTTCAATTAATGAGTGAAACTATTCCAGCAAAAACTTTTTTTATTGCTAGTACAAGAAATGACCGATTTATTATATTAGATGTATTTAATAAAGAAGGTGGATGTACGGTTCCTTCTACCTTTAATGCCCCATTAGAAGAATCTTACTGTAATATGGTCGTAGCTCACCATAAGCCTTTATTAATAAAGAATACGGCTCAGTCATCTCTTGTCAATCATATGCCAGTCACTTCGTTGTTTACAATTGGTTCTTATTTAGGCGTTCCCATTGTTCTTGAGGACGGGAAAACGTTTGGAACGTTATGTGCAATGGATCCAGAACCTGATGTATTTAATGAGAGCCATATCCCTAAACTAGAAACATTTGCTAGTTTAATAGGGAGTACATTGCAACTTGAAGAATATTTTTCACAATTAAGAAAGTATGAAACTCAAACAAAAAGAGAACTGCAACTTTCAAGGAAAATTCAAAAATCTACTTTAATGAAACCACTTGATGATTCTAAACTTTCTATCGATAGTATTTATGTTCCATCTCATTTTTTGTCAGGCGATCTTTGTGCATGGTATGAAATTGAAGATGGTGTATATGGTGTTATCGTGCTAGACGTTATGGGACATGGAGTTTCTTCAGCTTTAATAGGAATGGCTATCACACCCGCATTAAAGAAAGTCATGAGTGAAAAGATAAATCCTTATGAGGTTATGTGTGAGTTGAATCGAATGTTAAATGAATTGCTCGAAGGCGATGAAGAATTATTTACTTTTGTCACTGGCATCTATGCACTAATTGATACAAATAAACAAAGTATTACCTATATGAATGCAGGCCACCCACCTGGACTTCTTATTAATAAAAGCGGGATACACTCATTAGATAGAGGATCTATGCCTCTTGGTATCTTTAAAGAACTCCCAAACCACTGTGGTATCGTTGAACTACATGGAAACTGGGATTTATTGTTGTATACAGATGGCTTGACTGACGAATTTAGAGCTGATGGAGAAAAAGGTATCGATACAATAATGAGTTACTACACTCATTCTAAAGAAACTAATCAATCATTCTTAGAGGTAATGCAAAAGTTTATCTCTAAAACTGAAGGCTATAACGATGATATTTGTGCAGTTATGATATCTCCAAAGCAAAAAATTACCACCAACAATTTGATACCACTTCCACACAAAATCGAAACATAAAAAAATAAACAGCCATTCTATAACAGACAAATAAAAAACAGATGGACTAAAAGCTCCCATCTGTTTTTTTGATTCTCTTTTGGTGCAGGGGAATTAGATAGCTTGTAAATAAAAGAACCATCGGGTAACATGGCTTATAAAGGAGGCGGTATGATGTTAAGTGAGAAAATGTTAAACGCATTAAATGAACAAATGAATTTTGAATTTGAGTCAGCACATACATATATGGCAATGGCAGCATGGTGCTCTGCACAAAGTCTCGACGGATTTGCAAATTTCTTCTTAGTTCAAGCAGAGGAAGAGCGATTCCATGCAATGAAATTTTATAATTATATTAACAATCGTGGGAAAAGGGCAATAATTACAGGCTATGAAACACCGAAAAATGAGTTTGATACGATTTTAGATGTTTTTAAAGATGGGTATGCTCATGAACAACTAGTAACTAAAAATATTTATAAGCTTTCTGATATTGCGATGGATGAACGAGAGCATGCTACAATTCAATTTTTGAAATTTTTCCTTGACGAACAAGTGGAGGAAGAAGCGATGTTCGATAGTATTATTGAAAAGCTGAAGCGAATTCAAAACGACAACAATGCTTTGTTCATGCTAGATGATGAATTTTCAAGGCGAACGTTTACTCCTGAAGAAAACTAAATATCTTGTCACTGCTCGTATTGAATTTTGATATAAAGAGTCTATTTCACAATGTCTAGCTGTCCTTTAAGTAACTAGTCCTTAAACCTGCAAGAGTTGCTACAATAAGTACGACCCAGAGTTTTAAGGCTAGAATGTTTATTAGGACAGTTTTTTATTTGAGTTTGTTTTTAACGATAGAAATTAAATCTTTAACATTTTTACAGCTATTTATTTCTTCTCTGCTTATTAGTTCCTGAAGCCCATTTGAAGTGCGGAGAAATCCGCATGGGAGTTTTGTTTCAGGATAATCGCTTGGAAGATCATCTAAATGATAAAAGGTAACGGGAAAGTCTAGCGATTCAATGTACTTCTTCCACTCACGTTTCATACTGACATGTCCATAGGTAATAGCGCATAATTGACATGGATACGTGCTAGGAGAAGCCCATTTATGGATCGAGTCCAATAAACCGTTCCACACCCCACTTTTTGCATGGTACACGAGTATTAATTCTCTCATTTATTTTTCCTCCAATTTCTTCTTTATTCTATATATTAGGCTACTCATCATGTGAATGGTAAAATTTCCAAATCAAACTTCACATATTTCCCAATTAATTAGGGGAACATAAGGAAAACAATTGTGGAGGAAAAACATGACAATGAATAACAATGATAACCATAATTTTCCGAAATTTCCAGAGCCTTTTTGGCGTGATGATATACAGATTCCTTCTTTTTCATCACTTAAAGAAAATATTACAGTTGAGGTTGGTATAGTAGGTGCTGGTATAACAGGGATTACTCTAGCTTATTTATTAAGTCAAGCAGGAGTAAAAGTGGCATTAATTGATGCTGGTGTTATCCTAAACGGAACGACAGGACATACAACTGCGAAGGTAACTGCACAGCATGGAGTTATTTATGACGAATTTATTAGCCATTTCGGTGAGGAAAAAACAAAATTATATTATCATGCAAATGATCAAGCGCGTGCCTTTATTAAAGATACAGTTACTTCATTGAAAATTGATTGTGATTTTAAAGAGCAGGATGCTTACATCTATACGAATTCAGAGCAGGAACTAAATAAGTTGGAGAAAGAAGCGAAAGCCTATGAACAACTACGCATCCAAGGTGGGCTTATCGAATCGATGCCTTTACAGCTTCCGATGAAAAAGGCTGTAGTGATGAGAAATCAGGCGCAATTTCATCCTATTAAGTACTTGCTCCCTCTAGTAGAGGAAATTCAAAAAGCGGGGGGACTCATTTACGAAAATACGACAGCAGTGAATGTAGAAGAGGAAGATCAGCCGAAAATCATTACGAGAAATGGTCATTATATAGCATGTAAATACGCTGTATCATGTTCTCATTTTCCTTTTTATGATGGAATGGGTTTTTATTTTGCGAGAATGCATCCAGAACGCTCTTATATTGTCGCTGTTAAATCAGAACAGCCTTATCCAGGTGGAATGTATATAACTTCCGAGTCACCAACTCGTTCTGTTCGTTCGACACCGATTGGAAGTGAAGAGCTTCTTCTATTAAGTGGGGATGGCCATAAAACAGGTAAAGGTGTTAATACGATCAAACATTATGCAGCACTTGCACAGTTTGGAAAGGATGTTTTAGGCTTAACTGATATTCGCTACCGCTGGTCTGCACAAGACCTATATACATTGGACAAAGTCCCGTATGTTGGACCTATCACCTCAACGAAAGAAAACATTCTTGTAGCAACTGGGTATCGTAAATGGGGGATGACCAACAGTACAGCAGCAGCGATGATGTTAAAAGATCTTATTTTAGAAGGTCGACATCTCTATGAAGACATCTTCACACCGTCACGTTTTGTTCCAGACCCAAGTATTAAGGAGTTAGTAAAAAAGAATGCCGACGTTGCGGTAGAGTTAGTGAAAGGAAAGTTTGAACGTATTGATAAGTTCCCTGAAGATGTTAAGGTCGGAGAAGGGACACACGTAAAAGTAAACGGGAAAAAAGCAGGGGCATTCCGTGATGAAGATGGAAAACTTCATTGTGTAGATACAACTTGTACGCATATGGGTTGTGAGGTGGAATGGAATGACGGCGAACGTACATGGGATTGTCCATGTCACGGTTCAAGGTTTTCTCCAGAAGGAGATGTAATTGAAGGACCTGCTGATCAGCCATTAAAGAAGCTTGCTGTAGATGAATAGGTGAATGAAAGTTGCATTTGAAAATCGAAAATTAACAATGGTACATGACCATAATAAAAACACAATCGTCTGATTGTGTTTTTATATTTTCTTGGACAAAAAGGAATTTTCGGTTAGACGTCGAAATCAGTTATCTAACAAAATACATAGGAAAAAAGACTTTTATTTGTTTCGTTTCTTGGACTGATATTAATATAAATCGATAAATACCTGAGAAAAAAAGAAAATGTGTAAGAGGTGATCGTATGGCGGATTTTTACAAAAGTTACGATGCACTTGGACTGGCTGAACTTGTTAAATCAAAGCAAGTTCAGCCAAAAGAGTTATTAGAGCAAGCTATTCAAGTTATAGAACAACAAAACCCGCATCTAAATGCGGTTATTCATAAGATGTACGAACAGGCTGAAAAAATGATAGAGACAAAAGAGTTAACTGGACGTTTCGCTGGGGTCCCTATGTTGCTAAAAGATATTACGCAAGAAATCGAAGGTGAACCAATCACCTCTGGTTCTAAATCACTTCAATCATATCGTGCAAAAAAAGATAGTGAATTTGTTAGGAGAGTAAGGAACACAGGAGCGGTTTTTTTAGGTGTAACAAATACACCAGAGTTTGCGTTAATGGGAATTACGGAACCTACCCACTATGGTCCAACAAGAAATCCATGGAACCTAGATTTTACACCAGGTGGTTCAAGTGGTGGGTCTGGTGCTGCTGTTGCAGCAGGAATGGTACCAATAGCAGGAGCCAATGATGGAGGTGGTTCAATCCGTATACCAGGAGCTTACTGTGGTCTCTTTGGTCTTAAGCCAACGCGAGGACGCACACCAGCAGGGCCAACACTTGGTAGACAATGGCAAGGAGCTTCTTCTGATCATGTGTTAACGAAGTCAGTTCGAGACAGTGCTGCCATGCTAGATGAAATCCATGGTATTGAAAAAGGTGGTGCCTTTCAAGCTCCGCCATACGAGGGTAGTTACTTACAATGTGTCACTCTACCATTCGATAAGGTATTAAAAATTGCTTTTACAACAGAATCTCCTCTAGGGACTGACGTACATCAAGAGTGTAAAGAAGCTGTCTTACGGACGGTGAAACAACTTGAAAAACTAGGACATAGGATAGAAGAAAAGAGAGCTCCAGTTGACGGTAAAAAAATTGCAACAAGTTATTTAACGATGTATTTTGGTGAAGTTGCTGCAACGATTACTTCATTAGAAGATGTATTAGGAAGAAAGGCAAAGAGTAGTGATGTTGAGCCACAGACATGGTTATTAGGTTTATTAGGACGAACGACAACTGCAGAAGAGTTTGTGCTAAGTATGCGTGAATGGGATAGGGCGGCATTTGCGATGGAAACGTTTCATGAAAGTTACGACCTGTATATAACACCAACAACAGCTTTTCCACCTGCTAAAATCGGTGAACTCGAACCGAAGCCAATGGAAAAATTATTAATTAATGCAATTGGTACGATTGGTTTAGGGGGCCTGTTAAAGAAAACTGGAATAGTAGACCAAATTGCTGAGCAAAGCTTAATGCGGACACCATTTACACAACTTGCTAATTTAACAGGGCAACCAGCCATGACAGTTCCAATGCATAAAACAAAAGACGGTTTACCGTGCGGGGTTCAATTTATGGCTGCGAGAGGAAGAGAGGATTTACTTTATCAATTAGCGGGGGAACTCGAGCAAACTGAAATGTGGATTAATTTGGAGTTATAAATAAAAATAGCTATATTAGTCCTATTGTTTAAATACGTTGATTTTGGCTCATCGTTTGAAAGTTTTACTAAGCTTAGCTCCAACGACGTAATAAAATGAATTTAGAATTTTTCACTAATGAGACCAAAATCAACACATAATTTTATGACACCTTTATTTAAAATAATCTTTTTCTAATGAATGAAGCATTTCGATTGACTTCTTCGCCCATTCACTTCCATCTTCATTAAGGATTGCATATTGCTTTTGTAGAGCCTCTTTAAGAGATTCCTTGTAATCAGGAATACCACCCTCAAAAGGTTTAACATAAACTTCAGGAATGTTAGTTTGTTCACGGTGTGCTAGTGCTCTACGTTCATGAAAGAACTCGACATTTGTTTCTTTGGGATTATGTAGATCACCTTGATCTGGGTGTTTTAGCACGGCTAAAACTCGTACTACATATTGTGAGGGTCTAATATTGGTTATTTCACCTATGTATTTGCCTGTTTTATATATCCCTGTAACTTTTTGCCCGATTTCTAATTGTTTTTCCATGCAAAACACCTTTTCTTTCTTTTTTACTAATGATATCATATCTAAGGGTTTTGTTCGAAGATTACATAACAGACCTATGATTTCATAACACCCTTAGTATGAACGAACTGTTGCTTAATAATAATGTAATATCTTAACAATAAAGTGGTGGAGTATTACTAACAGCTACCACTTTTTTATTCATGGTGTTGGCAGAATGTTTACAAGTAAAGGGGAAATACTTTAATTTAAAGGGGGAAGTAAAATGTCAGAGGAACAAGAGTCACATGTAAATGTCGGTGATATCATTCAAATTAATAAAGGTGTAGAAAAAGGTGAAAATGCAAAAGTAATTGCTGTTTATACGAACTCTGTAGCTGTTGAATTAAACAGAAAAGAAAAGAATGGAAATTTAGCGAGAACGGTAGTAAATCATAGCAAATATGTAGTGAAATCATAAATACTTACAAAAGTAGCGACGTGTTCAGGACTTCGCTGCTTTTTTATATGCTATTTTTGGTAACTTGATGCTATCTAGCCGTTAACCTAACTTGTGGCTTGGCTAACGGCTATAGCAATAGAAAGAAACTATAGACGTTTAAAGCCTTCTTCATCTAAATAAGCAGCAGCCTCGCCATAGGAATTAAACGTACCATCTAGATTTAAACCAGCATATACATTCCACATACCCTCTTCATTAATAAGAGTAAGAGATTGTTTATCACGATTAATCCACGTTTCTTCAATAGCCTCATCACTTAGTTCATCTTCGTTGGGGTTGACAACATCTAGTGAATTTATGGATTGTTGAATGATTGTTTTAAGTTCATCTTCTGTAAATTCTCGAATATTTACCATTCCCTTATTGTCAGTCGAATAGCCCTTGATATTTCCTGCGTAAACAAAGCCATTTCCATTCGGGTGTAGATGGTAAACAACATTTTTCTTTTCCGCTTGGCTTTCCTCATATTGAAAGTTGACTCTGCCTAGGGAAACATCTTTTCTAGTTAGTTCTTTAAACGACTCAATGATTGCTAATTTTTCATTAAAAGTTAACATAATTCCTCCAAATGTTTTTATATAGTTTTTCCATTATAGCATATCAATTTCCTAAATATAAAAATTTAGGAAGAAGCTTTTATTGTGTATGCTTTTACACGAAAAAGTGAAACTTAACATTGAAAAATACTTATATGGAGGTACTACCACTTATGAAACGATTACAGTTCGTGCTTGTTGCAGCGGTACTTATGGTTTCACTTTTTTCTGTACAACCAGCTGCAGATGCACAAATCAAAATGTTTAAAGAACCACCATTCTCTCACTACAAAGTCTCGCGTGGTGATACATTCTGGTTTATTGCACAACGCTATGGTTTAGATTATCGTGAGTTAATGAGACTTAATCCTGATGTAGAACCGAGAAATATGCACGTTGGTGAAGTAATCCGCTTAAAACCTGATGCTGCTCATCATAGTGCTTTCGAAGACCAAGTAGCAGCGCTTGTTAACCAAGAACGCCAAAAGAACGGTTTAAGACCTCTTCAGCATCGCGCTGACGTAAAGCATGTTGCACATAAGAAAGCAGAAGATTTAATTAACTCTAACTACTTTGCACATAACAGTCCAAACTACGGATCACCTTTTGATATGTTAAGAACGTTTGGTGTTAGCTATCGATCAGCAGGCGAAAACATTGCAAAAGGTCAAAGAACACCTCAAGAAGTAATGAATGCATGGATGAATTCTCCAGGTCATCGTCAAAACATTCTAAACCCTAATTTCGATACAATTGGTGTAGGCTTCTATCATGGTGCTTGGGTTCAAATGTTTATTCAAGCAAGATAATATATTGGATGAAAGAGACTAACGAAAAAGTTGGTCTCTTTATTTTGCCTAAATAAAAGTATCTTAAAAAGTATATTTGCTTTGCCAGATTACTTTTTTAATTTGTTCTTGCTATTTCAAATAAGAGTATGACAAAAGAATTTGAAATTTCCTATTTTTTCAACACTATGTTACACTTAGGTTACTTTGAAAGGGTGATGAAATGAAAAGTTATACGATTCAACTACTTGAGATGGTCCAGAAATCTAAAAGAGCAATTTCTTATGAAGGAGCTGCTAAGAAGTTGAAAGCCAGTAACCCGCAACTCAAGGACACGAATAATAACACGCTCGTAACAAAAAAAATTTTAGAGATGCTTGTAGTTCGAGGGGAAATTAAGAAAAATAAAACAGGCAACTATATCTCATAAATTTCAATTTGTCAGTAGAAGCGTAATGAACATATATATTCTCTCTTGGTCATAGAAATTGAAATTGACATAGAAATAAAAAAAGCATTCCAAAGTGAACTGCACCCCAATTGTTAGACACAACTAACAAATAGGGGTGCAGTTTTTTTATTTCGGCATAAAATCATAATTAATTGGTATTTTGTGTAGGGCCAAAGTGAGGGTTGTTCTCTCTTATGCAATATGATCGTCAGACGTAAACAATTTGATTAAAGACTGTGCTGCGGAGTGAAGAGAAAGTAATCCATTCCCTTCTGCGCACTTACTAAAACCTAGTGGAACAGTACGCCTAATTAATTGGGCATAAATTTCTGGTTCAGTTAACCTTCGCTCAAATTCTTGTTCGCAAATATTGATTAAAAGGGCAATCGCGCCTGTTACGTGTGGCGTAGCCATGGAAGTACCCGAGAGTCGAGCATACTTACTGTTCAGATATGTTGAAAGAATGTTCACACCTGGTGCAACTAGGTCAATTTCATCATTTGTATTTGTAAATGGAGCGAGTTTACGGCTGAAATCGACAGCACCAACTTGTACAACTTCAGGATAATACCCTGGATACGCTCGTTGAATCGTATCTTCTTTCCCATCACCATCGTTTCCTGCAGCACAAACAACGACAATATCGTTTTTTATTGCCTCTTTTATCACTTCGTGAAGCAATGGAACATCTTGAGGTCCACCTAGAGACATCGAGATAACACGGACCTTTTCGCCGTCAGGGCCTTTCCAGTTAATCGCGTAATAAATAGCTTGAATGATCCAATCGTATTTACCGCCACCAGTTCCCGAAAGAACTTTTAAAATTAAGAGATCAGCTTTTGGGGCAACTCCAACAACACCTTGGTCATTTAATGACGCTGCTATCGTTCCAGCAACATGTGTACCATGACCATTGTTATCAGCAAAATTATTAGGATCTCCACGATAATCTGTTGTAAAATTATAGCCACTAATCACTCGATCCTCTAGGTCTGGATGATCAATTTGGCAACCAGTGTCTAATACTGCAATTACAACGTTATCACCTTGGGTCTTGTCCCATAATAGCGGGGCCTCAACCATCACAACGCCTTTAGGAAATTTTTCTGTAGCATAGGGAATAACATCCTCTACTTTATATGGAATTAAATGAACTTCATTACTCATATAAATCCTCCTTTTATATAGTTAATATTTCGTACTCAATGATAATTGAACGGTGCTAGTGAAAACATGTACTAGTATTAAGGGGTTCAATAATACAACTTAATTAAATAAAAATTACCAAAGGCTGATTGTTTCCAAAAGATGGTGCTAGTAAAATGAAAAATAAAGTTGTTGGTGGTGTTTATGGAAGCGATACCAGTTGGAAAAGCGATTAGAGATTTAAGGAATTACTTACGCTTGTCTCAAAAAGAGTTAGCAAAAGGAATCTGTACTCAATCTCTCATAAGTCAAATTGAATGCGGGGATGTTTCGCCGTCTGCAGATGTACTTTATAAGATAGCTAATCGGTTTGGAGTAGATATTAATTATTTTTTTGATATAACAGATTGTCCAAGATTGGATTATGTGAAAGAAGTGTTTTTCCAAATTCGCCAGGAAATAAGAAAACGTAACTATGAAAAAGTTTCGCAGATGATAGAGAGTGAGATGCCCAATCCACTTTTTCAAACGAAGGTTAATCAACAATTTATGCTTTGGCACCAGGCAATCTGTATATATTATATCCAAGGAGATGCCAAGCAATCTCTTGAGCTTTTAAAAGAAGCTGTTGAACTTACCGATACGACTACAAAGAATTTTTCGGAAAGGCAAATTGAGATTCTGACGAGTATTGCAATTATTTACAGTGAGGTTGGTGATTTTGAGAATTCTTTTGAATATTATCAGAAGGCTCTTTATCAGCTAAAAAAACTTCCAGTGGTTCAAGATAAAAGTATTAGAATAAGGATTTTATTTAATTTTGCGAAGACTTTATCAAAAAACGGAAACTATCAATCCTCATTAGAACAAGTCGATCAAGGGATTAGATTATGCATTGAGCACGAGATCATGTGCCTTTTTGGTGAGTTGCATTTTCAAAAAGGTAAAAATCTAAATAGTCTAGGGCATAAACAAGAAGGATTACAATACTTAGAGAAAGCAAAAACAATTTTTGATCTTGAAGGAAATGAACAATTTGCGGACATTGTTAAAAGAGAAATCAATTTTTATTCAAATGATGAATAAACAGCAAATCACCCCGCAGAATACTATTTTTTAATTTTTTCAATCAGAAGAATGACTAGGTTTACGAGAGTTAATAAAAACATACTAGTTGCTAAGAATACCGTCATTGCATCCATTGGTATCACCCCTTTCACCGGGGGGATTATAAGCTGTTCATTCTTAGAAAGAAGACGACATCTTTCATACTATACTGAACTCCTTTTATTTTTAGGTTGCCCCTGTCTTTTACTATGTTTCTTTTTAGAAACTGTCAGGGGGACTCATTTACTTTAAAGTTAGTGTAGAGTCAACCTAGTTTATTTTTATTGTTTTAATGACGATGAGGTAGATCCTCTTGTATTTTTATAGGATGATAAGATTGTTCTACATCTGTATGACTAAACCCAGTTAAACTTACTAATACGGTTAGTGCTGTTGCCAATTGAAGCAAACATTTTTTCACATTTCATCCCCCCTTGATATAGACTTATTCTAATATATATTCACTATATCGTATTTCAGAATTTTCTGTATTCTATCTATTTCAGTCTTATCCTTTATTATTCTGTAATTTTCGTTTGATATCTAATTAAACTAAAAAAACATATAAATATATTGATTTCTTTAGACGGATTATTACAAAATAGGAACCCCTAACTAATTATAGTATTTAATGTTTTTCGTAAACATTATTGCTTAAACCTTCACGCAAAGTGTGCTTGGCTAAAGGTTCAAAAGCAAAGAACAACATTCAATGAGAAAAAAAACATAAATAGAATAGAATTTTAGTTTAATTAGAAAAATAGGAAAGGAAGTGTTTGACAAATCTAGAAGGGATGAACTTTATGGAGCTGGCTAAGGAGTTAATCATTCTTTTTTTTAGAATTATCACGATATTACCACTGATACTTATTGCAACGCTCTTAATGGGGAAACGTTCTATAGCAGAATTACCAGTATTTGATTTTTTAGTAGTAATTATTCTTGGAGCAGTAGTTGGAGCTGACATTGCCGACCCTAATGTTCCACATATCCATACAGGGGTAGCCATAATTTTAATAGGACTTTTTCAAATTTTAGTGGCAAAGTGGAAAATCAGCAATAGAAAAATCAGGCGTTTAATCACGTTTGAGCCAACACTTGTTATTAGTGAAGGAAAATTTATTGTGGAAAACCTTCGTCAGATCAGATATTCCATTGATAATATTTTACAGATGTTAAGAGAGAAGGAGATTTTTGATGTAAGTGAAGTTGAACTCGCGATAATAGAAGGTAACGGAAATCTCTCAGTTCATCGAAAGCCTAAAAAAGCAAATGTGAAAATAGAAGATCTGGGAGTCGCGAAAGTTTCATCGGGGCTTGCTTATCCAGTTATTATTGAAGGGAAAGTTTATGAAGAAGTATTAACTAAACTTAATGTAACAGAGGCGTGGCTCCAACAGGAATTAAACATACTGAACGTTGAGGATGTTAAATCAATATTTTTTGCATCCATTACAGAGGAACAACAATTACATATTTCCTTAGTTGAAGATAAAAACAAGCTACTTATATCAAAGCCTTCAATACTAAGTTAATAGTACAAACTAGATAATATGACCAAGCCCTTGTCTTTTCCTAAAGGTATAAGAACTAATCAGTGGATTACAATTCACATAAAAGAAGAGGCTAAATTTATAGAAATACTTCACTCATCAACCTCTTCTTTTATGTTCGTTTGAAGACTTTGTTAAAATTAGGATATTTATGCAGCTTCTAATTCCGTTTTCAATTCTGACCAATCCTCTTTGGACAATACAGATTTAGCCAACTCACAGGCAGCTTGATATGCTTCAGGTGGTGCAAATTTTTTCATTCCACCTAACATTTCAACGCGCTCGTAAATATTCTGGCCTGGGATCATATATTTAAAGTAATCCATTAATATTTCTTGTGGAATGGAAGAACGGATAGCTACAGTTACTTCCATAAGCTCTTCAACAGATAACTTTTCCCATAGTATATTCATGACGTCAACTTCTTCTGTTTGTAAATGGTTTAAATACGCTGCAAGGAACTTATTATAACCATAGACAAACTTAACACCTAGTTCTCTACGGGTTTCTGCAGAACTGTTGTTAATATCTTTAATTAATTCTTCTAGCTCGATTAATAGGACATCTGTTGCCTCATGCTCTGTTTCCATTTTTTCAGCCACTTCTGGAGCATATTTTTCAATAATCGGATGAACATGTTCATCTTCATGTTCAGCATGCGAGTGCAATACAGCACACAGAGTGTTAAACTCCTTTGTAAATTCCTTCAGCTTTTGTTCATTTTCAAAGTTTAATTGATTAACATGGTTTAATAAATTTCCTAATGCAAACCTTAGACCTTTGTGAACAGGCATAAATAACTCATATTTAACCATATAAGCCCCTCCTTATGAAAAAAATACCATCTAAGTATACTACTAATTACCTAAAATTAGAATAGTTTTATAGTAAAAATATTATTGAATAGATATAAATACTTATTACTAAAGCGATGCTAGGTGAAATTAGCATTTCTCACATCTGAGTAAAAAGTAACAATCTTTGAGAAAAGATCTTTTATGAAAGTTAATATTATAGAATAAATATTTTGGGAAGAGGAGGAAGTGTATGAAAGAAAAGGATGATGTCATTCGTCAATTTAATGAAACTTCAGATGGTTATCTGACAAGTAATGTGCATGCAAAAGGAAAAGATTTAGCATGGATTAAAGAAGTTGTAAGAAAGGGGGAGCGAAGAAAAGCCTTAGATGTCGCTACAGGTGCAGGTCACACTGCCATCACCTTAAGTGAGTTAGTTTATGAGGTTGTTGCGGTAGATATCACACCAAATATGCTTAAATTAGCAGAAAGTCATGCAAAGACAAAAGGTATACACAATATATCATTTGCAATTGGAGATGTTGAAAATCTTTCTTTTCCAGATGATTCCTTTGATATTGTCACATGTCGCATTGCAGCGCATCATTTTCCTGAATTAAGAAGAGCTGTTGCAGAGATGCACCGTGTTTTAACAAAGAAAGGAAAACTTATTATAGTTGATAACTATATTCCAGAAGACAGTGGAACGAATAATAGGATCAATGAAATTGAAAAATTGCGTGATCCCTCTCACAATGAATGCATATCACTAAAGAAGTGGGAAGAACTTTTTCAATCAGTTGGCTTTACTAATATAGTTTGCTATAAAAAATGGACTTCAACAATGGACCTAGACAGTTGGATTAAACGTGCTAAACCGTCCAAAGTAAATAGTGAACAGATTTATCAAATAATAAAAAATGAAAATTTAAATTGGATTGACAAAGACGAGGTTCATTTACGAAAAGTAATGTGGGTTTGTACGAAATAAATTATTTATTATCATGTTAAACTCAAAATATCTTGTTCTCATTTTTCTCACTTGCTAAGAGGTGTATGAATTTACAGTTCTACACAGCCGAGATTTTTTGTTCAGTCAGCTTTAGCTGTCAAAGGTGGTGTACTTGTGGTCAAAACAGTAATTGTTGGTTTATTAACATTTTTTAGCGTAAGTGGTGTTCTTATTGCCATTGGGAATATCTTTGAAATACAATTGTTAATGTTTAGCTTTTACGAAGAGAGACCTAGTGGATTTACCGCAGGAGGGTCAATCTTATCTTTTATAATTGGCCTTGTTTGCAGTTATTTAGTCGGTAATTTCTATCAGAAGAAAAAAATGAGTCACTAAAAGGTTGTATTCTTTGTAAGAAAGAGTATAATATTAATGTTGCAATTTCTATGATAGTATAATAAATATAGTCAAATAGAAATTCCGGTTATCTTAATGATCGGTAGAGGTTCTAGCTCAACCCTCTATAAAAAACTAAGAAGAAACAGGACTTCTTAGAGGTGCTGTTTTTTCGTTTGTAAAGGAGTTTTACCATGATGAAAAATGAAAAAGCAATTGTTGTTTTTAGTGGTGGTCAAGACAGTACCACTTGTCTATTTTGGGCATTAAAACAATTTAAAGAAGTAGAAACGGTGACTTTTGATTATAATCAACGTCACGATCTTGAAATAGAATGTGCCAAGAAGATATCTGAAGAATTAGGTGTTAAGCACCATGTTCTTGATATGTCCTTATTAAATCAGTTAGCCCCTAGTGCTTTAACTCGTGAGAATATTGAAGTAAGAGCAGGAGAAGATGGGGATCTTCCGTCCACTTTTGTTCCAGGAAGAAACTTAATCTTTTTATCGTTTGCTGGTATTCTAGCTAGTCAAGTTGATGCAAAACATATTATTACTGGTGTTTGTGAAACAGATTTTAGTGGGTATCCAGACTGTCGAGATGCATTTGTTAAATCATTAAATGTTTCTCTTAATTTATCAATGGATCAACAATTTGTCATTCATACGCCACTTATGTGGTTAAATAAAGCCGAAACATGGAAGCTTGCCGATGATTTAGGTGCACTCGAGTTTGTACGGACAAAAACGTTAACTTGTTATAACGGTATTATTGGTGATGGTTGTGGTGAATGTCCTGCCTGTGAATTACGCTTGAGGGGATATGAGGAGTTTTTGCATATGAAAAGAGAGGAGCGAGCTTAGATGATACAGCAATTTTATCCGCAAGTTCAACATGATTATCGATATGAATTAAATAAAGACTTTAATTTCTCAGCAGCTCATTTTATTCCTCATGATGAAGCTGGTAAATGCAAAAATGTTCACGGTCATACGTATTTTGTTAATGTTACAGTAGCTGGTGATACGTTAAATGATAGTGGTTTTCTAGTAAACTTTCAGCTAATCAAAAAATTAGTACATGGTCGTTATGATCATACCATTCTAAATGATAATACTTTGGACTTTAATGATCTACAATCAGAGAATTTCCCAACGACTGAAGTTGTCGCACGGACAATTTGGGAAAACATTCAAAAATACCTTGATCAATTATCAAATAAGCCAAAATGTATCCAAGTTGTTGTTAGAGAAACTCCAACTAGCTATGTTGTGTATCGTCCGAGAAAAGGTGATTTCGATGGCGAATAATATTCCTGTAATTGAAGTATTTGGGCCGACAATTCAAGGAGAAGGAATGGTTGTCGGTAGGAAAACGATGTTTGTTCGAACTGCGGGATGCGATTACCGGTGCAGCTGGTGTGACTCCGCTTTTACATGGGATGGTTCTGCTAAAGATCAAATTAAACAAATGAGTGCCGAACAAATTTACGAAGAACTTAAACAAACTGGGGAAGACCGTTTTGATCACGTAACGATTTCGGGTGGGAATCCAGCATTATATGCAGCTATAGACGAATTAATTGATGTTCTTCAAGGAGATAACATTAAAATCGGATTAGAAACGCAGGGAAGTAAATGGCAGGACTGGTTTACGAAGGTTGATGATTTAACCTTATCACCGAAGCCGCCGAGCTCGGGAATGGATACGAATTTTGAAACGTTAGATAAAATTATTAACCAGTTAAAGGAAAATAATAGACTGGAAGATAACGTAAGTATAAAAGTAGTTATTTTCAATGATGAGGATCTTAATTATGCGAAGAACGTTCACGTAAGATATAAAGATGTTCCATTTTTCTTACAAGTTGGAAATGAGGACTTGCAAGATATTGAACCATCACAATTAATGCATAAGTTAATTTCGAGCTATGAGCGATTGATTGAAAAAGTTATTGCATCTAAAGAATTGAATCAAGTTAAAGTATTACCGCAATTGCATACCTTATTGTGGGGCAATAAACGTGGTGTTTAAATAAGGAGCATGAGTATATTTTCTCATGCTTTTTTGCATAGACTGATATTTACGAGAGTGAATCGTTACTCGCATAGATATTTAGGCTAATAGGGTTACACCATGAGCTGTTTAAATAGTAATTATAAGAAGTTTCGTTATCTTCACAGGCTGGCTTCTTTTGGTACTTTGTTACTATTAGAAAACATTCTTCCAAAGAAAGTGAGCACTTTTTATAAAGTTTCTGATAAAACGTAAATATCAAAAAGGAGTTTACAAGCTAAAAAGAGAATGTATTAAATACCAGAAATGCCTTGATTGGAGGATAAGGGTGAATACAGTATTTGATGATGTTCAAATTTTCCTACTAAATTTAACTTTTGTTTTTTTCTCTACTTTTTTTATCATAAGTTTATAGAAAAAAACTCACCACGTATTTCTAATGAAATCTTTGTAGGCATTATTTCTGGAGTTTCAATCATTTTAAGTATGACATTTACGATCTCACCAACACCTTCCTTAATTTTTGATATGCGACAGTTGCCGTTAATTGTTGGTGCTCTCTATGGTGGTCGAAGAGTCTTAGTTTTTTTAATTTTTACTTTGATAAGCTATCGTTTTTTTTTAGGGGTAGATGATGGTTATTACGCTTCATTTATTATTTATTCTATCTTATTTTTCATTCTATGGTATCTTATTCCTCGTTTTACAATAGCCATCAAGACTAAAGACAAAGTCAAAATCGCTGGAATAGCAGCTAGTTTTGGAATTGTGTTTCTATTTGCCGTAATATTTTTTGTTAATCCTAATGTCAATACATTTAAATTAATCTCCCTTATCATTTTATTTAGTACACAATTTGTTGGAATTATCTTCTTTGTAATACTGATCGAGCGCTCAAGAACTGAGCGGATGATCATCGATGAGCTTAAAAAGCTGGAAAAACTGAAGATTGTTAGTGAAATTGCTGCTAGTATTTCTCAAGGGGTACGAAATCCATTAACAGTTACCAGAGGGTTTATACAGTTATTGAGGGGGACAGATATCCCAGATGATAAAAAGGACATGTATATTAAACTATCTCTAGAGGAACTAGATCGTGCTGAAGAAATCATTACCGATTATTTAACGTTTGCAAAGCCTTCATTAGAAAATGTAAAACTGTTAGACTTGACCGATGAATTAACCTACGTAATTAAAGTCGTTTCTCCATATGCAACAATGTATAACGTAACTATTTTATCTGAATTTAGTCCTAATTTATTTATAGCAGGAGAAAAACAAAAATTTCATCAATGCTTAATCAACTTAATTAAAAATGGTATTGAAGCGATGCCAGATGGTGGAGAATTGTCAATAAAGCTAGAGCAGGAAGAAGATAATGCTGTAATCCACATTCAAGACTCAGGTGTTGGGATGACTGAAGAACAGGTCAAGCGATTAGGAACACCATACTACACTACAAAAAATAAAGGAACTGGGCTCGGAACGATGGTTGTCTTTAGTATCATAAAAGTTATGCAAGGAGAAATTTCTGTTAAGAGCAAAGCGGGTGTAGGGACTTGTTTTACTCTAGCCTTTCCTATTGTAAAACAAAACATAGATTAATATCTTAAAAGTACAAAAATGTTTCTAATAGTAAACTGTGGTAACTATTGGGAAGTGTTAATTGAATTAGTAAGGAGGATATTATGGAAAATAATTTAAAGCTACCTAAGTTGTTAAAAGAATTTGAGTTTGAAGTAGAGCGAGGAAAAATAGCCGAATTTGCAAAAGCGACAGGGGCAGATGATATCGAAGTTTATATGAGCAAGAAAGCAGCAATAGAAGCAGGGTATCCTGATGTACCCGTTCCACTGACGTTTGGAACGGTTCCCGAAATGTGGAAAGGGTTAGATTTTGAATGTATTATTGATGATTTTAAGCTCACCTTAACCCGAGTTTTACACGGTAGTCAATCCTATACGTATCATAAACCAATTTTTGCAGGAGAACAGCTATATGGTAAGACCTTTCTCGTTGGAATGAAACAACGCAAAGGGCTGTCCATCTATTCCTTTGAAACCGTTTTCATTAATGAACAAGCAGACTTGCTTTTAGAATGTAAGTCGGTAGTAATTGAGAGAGGTGAGGGCAGATGAGTCAAATGAAAATGAGCGAATATATTACGATTACTAGGGAACAGCTTGTAAGATATGCAGGGGCATCTGGTGATTTTAACCCAATTCATACAAATATGATATTAGCGAAAGACAATGGTCTACCTGATGTGATTGCTCAAGGAATGTTCATTATGGGCCTTGCAGGAAGTCATCTAACTAGATGGTTTGGCCTTAACAAGGTTAAGCAATTTGACGTTAAGTTTACGGCAATGACACTTCCAGGTGAAAGAGTTCAAGTTATTTGTACAATCAATGGAGAAGATACAGGTGGAGAAGTGGTTGTGAAGAACGAAAACGAAGATGTAAAACTAAAGGGTTCTATTCAGTTTTTTTAACTTTATTAACCTAGTTAAGAAGAGGAGGAAAAGGATTGAAAAAGTTACATATCCCATCGATGGTAAAAAACAATCAAAAAATTAGAAAGCGTCGTAATCAAATCCTAGAGGCATCAATTCAACCGTTTAAAGAAAAAGGATTTCATAGAACTACAACGAGGGAAATTGCTGAAAATGCAGGGATGAGCTTTGGTGCCATTTACGAATACGTAGAAAGTAAAGAAGATATATTGTATTTGTTCTTTGAATCTCTTTATGACAAATTGAATACGATATTAAAAAGTAGAGTGAGTGATCAGTTTACTGGGCTTAATCGTTTAAGGTCGTTTGTTAAGGAATACTTTTATGTTATAAACGAGATCTGGGATGAAACGGGGATTATGTATAGTGAGTCACGTTCATTACCGAAGCCGTATTTAGAGTATGTTTTATCAAAAGAAAACGATTTTGTTCAATATGTAATGGGGATTTTCTCAAAAGCACTACAAGAAGAAAACATTTCTATTCATGAAGATGATATTTATTTACTCACACATAATATTATTGTTCAAGGGCATATGTGGGCATTTAGGGGTTGGGCACTACGCAAGCGCTATACTCTCGAACAATATATCGACATCCAATCAAAAACACTAATTGGAAGTACATTGGCTTTAATCGATTAAAGAGTATGGGGGCTCAACTAATGAGCTCTTTTTTTGTTTCAAATGTTCTATATAAGTAGGAAGTCAGAAAGAGTCATGGGGGATCCATGACTCACAATAATTATTTGATATTGCTTTTACGATTATATAAGTTTGCTAAAATATGAGTTTTATACAACTCAAGCTTCCGACCGTCAATATATCGGATCCCGCGCTCTTTCAACTTTTGGACATACCAACCTTTACTACCTACGTGCATAATCCGATCATCCTTTCCATCCGTATTTTCTTCAACAAAAAAAGAGAAAAACTGCTCAAATGAGTCAGTCTCTCCCTTTAATGAACTTGATGGTCATTGTAACACCTGGACAATCTGTAGGGGAATAGTAGACAAGCTAAAAATTTAATAAAATTCGAGTTTTAAAATCTAGCTCTATAAAAAAGAATTAAATGATATGTGCTAGACGAACCAACTTTTCTGAAGTGTTTTTTCAATCAAAAAATACTTCTTTTTTTATTGAAAATTTAGCAAAAAACAGTTGAATAATGACATTGGTGTCATTATAATAAAAGTGACACTAGTGTCATTTTAAAATTAAAGGAGAATTTATATGAAAAAAATTACTGTCAGTTTACTTTTTGTTGGGTTAATTTATTTTTTGTTAATAACATGGGTCAATTTGTTTCCTTGGAATGATACTCATGTAGCTAAAGCTTTTTTTGGAGATGATTATTATACTCAATTAGTAATAGGGACCATTGTGACTAGTTTACCGATCGTACTTTCGGTTATTTCTTTCCTTATACAAAAAAGGTTTATGATGATGATTTGTACTGTTTTAATGAGTGGACTACTTTTTCTACAAATTATGTCAAACTGGCTACCATATATTTTTGGTACTACTTTGGACGCACAACACTTACATGAAATTTTGTTTAGCCGAACATTGAGTCTTTTACCGAGCATTTCTAATCATCCTGTTCCTGACAGCGCACATACTGTACTTTTTCTTTTGTATATATGTATTTTAATTACGATGATATTGTCATTAAGGCAGCAAAAAGTTAAGATGAAAATGAAAAAAAGTGCTTAGATTTTTCGTTTGAGAGGATGTTTATCTTGTCTCCAAAAGTTTCAGAGGAATATAAGGAACAAAAGAGAGTTGAATTATTGCTTGCTGCAAAAAGAGTATTTGAAACAAAAGGCTTTGAACCAGCAACGTTGGCCGATATTATAGAAGAGGCTAGAATAAGTAGGGGAACAATTTACCTTTACTTTTCAAGCGTTGAAGAGATTTTTGAAGCTTTGCTCGATTATTTAGAACAACAAGGTCAAATGAATGTGGAAATGTACTTACAATCATTTTCAACAGGCTGGGAAGCAGTTAATCAATTTTTAATACTTCAAAAGCAAGCAGTTCTTAATGTTGAAAAAGGTATAGTCCCAGCGTTCTATGAATATTCAGTAATCAGCTGGCGTGATATGAAGAAAAGAGAACGTTTATCAGAACGATATGATAAAAGTAAAAAGTTATTAAATGCAATCTTTAATCACGGGGTAAATTTAGGAGAGTTTAAGCCTAGAAAACCTATTGAAGAAATTACAATATTTATACTGTCTTTGGTGAATGGACTAATGCTTGATACGCTAAACTTAGGAGTTAATGAAGAAAAGGTCAATCAACAAATGGAGATGTTAGAGGATCTATTAAAGATAATGTTAGGACTAGAAGGATCTAATGAATTTATAAAACCATCAGAATAATCAATTCTGATGGTTTTATTTTTTAGATAAATAATACTGGTTTTGTAAGATTACTAGTCTTTATTTCTTTTTTGGGAATTGCTTTTTCTGTTTCGATAACTAAGGAGCTACATGAGGCATCAAAGTTGTAAGGTATGACTTGATCGTATGGTGGTGGCATTAGTTTAGCATTTTTATAGTTGCGATAAGGTGTATCGATAGGATGACCACTGGTATCTAAATCTCTTCTTAGTTCATTTACGACAATTTGCCCAATTTGTCGACCTAAACGAAGCCCTTTCTCATTCTATTGGGAAGTGAATACCTCCATATAGCCTTGATAATGCAGCCTCTTCAGCTATATCATGAATTTTTCTGCTTTCCGCTGGAAAGAAGTAACTTAAAATGACTGCCGCTGCACCTGAAACAGTTGCGTGTCCTGACGGGTAAGCAGGATGTTTTGGTGTACAGATAATGGTTGTTAACTCTTGACCATTTGGTTTGGGCGCGCGACATTTAACTTGTACTTAATGTCCCAGGTCAGAATAAACGCATCATTAAGCCCAGTGAACAGAGCTGATAATATTCGAGCTGCTCGAGGTGCTGGGACGATATACGAATCAATCATTCGATCAGCTATAGGTAACCACTGTTTTGTTGGAGGCCCAGAACCCCAATACTTCACAGGGCTATTCTGTGATCTGTTATGTTTGCTAATTCGTTTTGAACGACGTTTAATTGCTTTTCCCAATTTATCGTATTGGGGTGTCTGATCTCAAATCTTACTTTTCTACCATCTAATGTCTCAAAGCCCCCTCCTTTACAACGTCTGATAAAATACGTTTTCCAAGTGCCTGCAAAGCGCTCAACTGGGTTGTTTGGCGGATTTTTTTCACCTGCATATGGAATGTCTGTCCAAAGGGGATAATTTGGTTTTCTTATATCCACAATCTCACCTCTTAGTTCGTATATAGGTAACATATGTACAAACAACCTTTTTGGTATAAATAGAGGAAAAAAAAGGTTTAAAAATTCGGTTGAGTAATAGTACTTAGCTTTTGAGCACTTAAGATGTAAGTAAAATTATTTGTATGTTTGGATTGGGATATGGAAAAAATAAAGATAATTTACAAATTATTACATTTTGAAGTGCGGTTTCTGGCTTAGAAGAGGAAAGTAGAGGGGAAAAATGCATATCCTATTGGCTATACTTCTGTTACTCTTAAATGTAAAACGGAAAACCTTGAAGAACCTCGATCAGCATTATATTAGTGTGCTATATGTTGGTTTTTTTAATTTGTTTTATTACTATACATGTAAGCATTTTATTTTATGGGACTACAAGTCAAACTATATGAATATTAGGTGGGCAAGGGGGCTACATCTTTTCGTCATTATGCCTTTAATTACTCTTTTATTTTTATCAAGAGTCCCGAATTCGTCATTTAAAAAGGTTTTACACACTATGAAATGGGTGACAACTTCGGTAATTGTTGAGTGGTTTGGTTTAAAGAAATTTAATGCTATTTATTTCTTACATGGGTGGAATATAAGATGGTCAGCGCTTATGTATATACTCATGTACAGCTTTAGCTTGTTAATTTTAAATAGTCCGACATTAGTAGGTATATTATCAGTTTGTTCTGTTGTCATATTAATTGTCATTTTTAAGGTTCCATTTCGTAATGAGTTTTTAATGGGACCTATTATATTAGGAATAAGAAAGCTAAATCTCTTCCAAAAAGATAAGCATTTCATTAAGAGTAGGTACAAGAATTTTGAGTAGTAGAATTAAAATAAAAGAAGACGATGTCCAATGGACATCGTCTTCGCGTATTGAGGCGATAAACTGCACTCCACATAGTGCATTACCAAATGGCGTGTTTATCGACTTACACAATGAGCTCATCGCTTTATTAATATATCATCCTTCTTATAGAAAGTAAACTAAAATTTTATGGTTAATATTTACAATGCTGTTTTAAACTAGTGTTAGAAGCTCCAGTTACAACAATGAATAAGAAAACAGTTAATAATGGGATTTCATTGTATTGTCAGATTAAATTATTTTTTGCTTTATTTTTGTTGATAAGTTTCATTTATAATAAAAAAGGTATTTTATATAAATAAACAGAATTTAACAAAGAACTACTAAGTTAAAATTGAACGAGGGGAGAACTAAATGCAGGATATAAGAGATACGGTAAAAGAAGTTGTCTATGCTATTTTACCCATTACACTCGTTATTGTTGTTTTACAATTTACGTTGATTTGGCTGCCGATGGAAGTATTTTTTCAATTCCTAGCAGGGGTTGTCATGGTAAGCTTAGGACTAATGTTATTTTTATTAGGTGTACATATCGGATTACTACCAGTAGGCGAAATGGTAGGTTCAGCATTACCAAAAACTAAGAAAATTGGCTTAATTCTATTCTTTGGATTTTTATTAGGTTTTGTCGTAACCGTTGCAGAACCAGATGTTCGAGTGCTTGCCTTGCAAATCGATCAAGTATCTAACGGTGAAATATCAAGAAATATATTGGTATATTCGGTAGCACTTGGTGTGGGAATTTTTGTAGCATTAGCGATGTTACGAATCGTCTTTAACTTTTCAATAAAGTGGTTGCTCTTAGGCGGCTACGGTCTAGTATTTTTATTAGCAGCTTTTACTCCAGCTCATTTTATCCCTATATCGTTTGATGCGGGCGGGGTTACAACAGGGCCTATGACCGTCCCGTTTATTTTAGCCCTCGGAGTAGGGGTCGCTTCTGTATTAAGGGGTAAGACGTCTTCTAGTGATAGCTTTGGATTAGTTGCGCTTGCATCGATTGGGCCGATCTTAGCTGTCTTGTTATTAGGGGTGATTTACGGATGAAAATTAATATTTTCGAAGGCTTTGGTCATGTATTACTCGAAGTAACGTTCGCTTTACTGCCACTGATTATCTTCTTCCTTATTTTTCAGTTTTTCTTTCTAAAACTCGAGAAACAGAAGATCATTAATATCGGAAAAGGTTTTATTCTTTCTTTTTTTGGACTAGCCCTATTTTTACAAGGAGTTCATGTTGGTTTTTTTCCAGCTGGCGAGTTAATTGGCGAAACATTAGGCAGTTTATCGTATAATTGGGTGCTTATACCGATAGGCTTTGTACTAGGCTTTGTTGCTACATTCGCAGAACCTGCTGTACGGATACTAAACCATGAAGTTGAAAAGGTTTCTGGTGGATATATTTCACAGAAGGTTATGCTCTACACCCTTTCGATCGGAGTTGCTGTTTCTATTGCTGTTTCAATGGTTCGCATTTTAGTTGGAATTCCATTATGGTATTTTGTTATACCAGGTTATTTAATTGTTATTATTATGATGTTCTTTTCTTCGAAGACGTTTACCTCTATTGCCTTTGACTCTGGTGGGGTTGCGACTGGACCTATGACGGTTACTTTTATTTTAGCCATTGCTGTTGGAGTAGCATCTGCCATTGAAGGAAGGGACCCGCTTATTGATGGGTTTGGTATGATTGCACTCGTTGCGTTATCACCGATCTTATCGGTATTAATATTAGGTGTGTTGTATGAGCGTAAAGGAGGTAAAAGTAAAGATGAAGTTAAATCTGAAGCATAAATTAATGATCACGGTAGTTAAAAAAGGACAAGCAAAAAATATTGTTAAAGCGACTAAAAAAGCTGGTGCAGAAGGAGGTACAATCCTACTTGGGAAAGGTACAGGAATTCATGAAAATAAAACTTTTTTAGGTATACCAGTAGAGCCAGAGAAGGAGGTAATATTAACTCTTGCATCGACTAACATAATGGACACTGTAGTGAAAACGATTATTAATGATTGCAAAATTAATGAACCTGGAAAAGGTTTAGGAATGGTAATTGATTTAAAGCAAGTAGGTGGAATTTGTCACTTATTAAATGTACCTGTTGAAAGCCATACAGTACCAGAGGAAGAGAGGAATATACCAATGCCAGAACAAAATATCCATTATGAACTAATCGTTACGATAATAAACAAGGGTGATTCCGACAAAGTAGTAGAAGCATCAAAAAAAGCTGGTGCAGAAGGAGGAACGATCTTAACGGGCCGTGGGACAGGAATTCACGAGCAAGCTAAGTTTTTTAATATATTAATTGAACCTGAAAAAGAAATTGTCCTTACTTTAATTGATCGTAAAAAAACAGACGATGTTTTAACGATGATTATGAAAGAAGCCCATTTAGATGAGCCAGGGAAGGGAATCGCTTTCGTTTTAGATGTTGAACGAACGGTAGGAATAAACCATGTATTGAATGAATTAGTCAATGAAAAGTTCAGTAAATAGAAAATTATTAAAAATCCAGTCACTCTAGACTGGATTTTTCTATTATTAAGAAATTGAATTATTGAGTCTGTTTATTTCCTTCCCATTAAAAGAACTTGAGAAATAAGCGCTAAAATAGGTAGCTCTAATAAAGGTCCAATGACCAAAGTAAGAGCAATCAACGGTTCATCTGGGAAGGCTGTCATGGCGATGGCTAACGCAATAGGAGAGTTTCGGGCAAGTGTTGTCAGGCTTAGGCTTGCTCGATCTGCATAACACAGCTTCATGAGCTTGCCGATCTTTTGACCAATTATAAAATTAACAACAAAAAAGCATAGGATTGGAAGCGTAATTTTCCACAGTAAATCGAAATGACTAAATAGCAATTGACCGTGAGCAGAGAACATAGCAACGATTGCAAGACTTAGAAAAATCATCGGTAATAAGCTAATGTAAGAGAATAGAGTTTCTTTCATATGGTGTCTTTTTCGCAACAGTACCTTTGTTAGTATAGCTCCTACAAAAGGGATGAGTAAAATGAGTAGCACGCTTTTTAATAAGAAAGACCACTCAACAACACCGGTTGTACCACCAAATAGGAGGAGATAAACAGGCAGTAACAGGATTTGGAAAACTAAATTTAACGGTAAGATTGCAGTCGAGAGCGCTACGTTTCCTCTTGCAATGCTCGTAAAAATCAAATACCAATCGGTACATGGTGTGACCATCAACATAATAAATCCGATATACAAAGCAGGATGGTTCGATAAGAAAGCTAAAGCAAGTAACCAAGCGAGGATCGGTACCCAAATAAAATTAATCAACAAGGAGAGAGAGGTAAATTTGATGTTTTTAAAAGATATTCTTATATTTTCTACAGGTAGTTGTAAAAAAGTTATGTAAAGCATTGCAACAAGTAACGGAACAATGAATACCTCGGCGTTTTCTCTTACAACAGCAAGTTGTCCTAATAACACCCCGATAACGACCGCTAAAATAATGACCAGTGAATATAATTTTTCAAATAAGCTCATTGAGGTTATTTGCACCAACTTCTCATATTTTTGTATCCCCATTTTATCATATTGTTCGAGTTCAGGCTTGAATAGGAAAATGCCCCTGATCCATTGTGGTTCCAGGGACATCTTTATAGAATTTAGTCAGGGAAAACTTCCATCCCTAATACAAAATGAGCAAATAAAAACACGATCGTCATTAAAACAATAGATATAACTACGCTCATAATTGAGTCTCTAATTTCAGGTGGTAACTTCGCTCTTTTATTGGATTCCATTATTAACATCTCCTTCAGTTTCTTCTAATTTATGAGTCATAAGACCACTGAAGGATGAATGTACTTTGAAATTTGATAGTAAGTAAATTCACTATTGTTTTTATTTTTTCAATCGTCGTTTGAAATAGATATTTACCTGGTAGAGCATACAAAATATAAATTGGAGTAATTGAATAGTATGGCACGATTCCTTTTAATGAAAATGGACTCCCGAAACAACTAGTATTTAAGTCTGATGAACTTGGTATAACAACGATTAAAGGATCACCATTTGTTTCTGCATGTAAATCAATTTTAGAAGTGGAAAGAATAAAGCTGAATATAAAAATAAAAAGGAATAGAAGTTTGATTTTCATCAGTACACCAACTATTTTTTATAATTAGTATATGTGCTTACTCTTATATTATCAATAAAGTACTATTGCTTGTTAAGAAAATGAGTGTATAACAACGTATGTTACATAAGAGTGTGTTAAAATAATGTTATGTAACATATTTCTTTGGGGGTTTCGATGGAATACGTAGAGGCGATAAAAGATAAATCGAAGATCGGGGAAATGAAACAAATTTTACTCAATCATTCAAAAAGAGACTATTTATTTTTTGTAGTGGGTATTAATACTGGGTTAAGGGTATCTGAATTATTAAGACTAAAAGTCAAAGATGTTTTCACAAATGAAAATGTTGTTAAAGAATACTACGAATTTAATGATAAAAAAAAGAGATATATTTATTTTAATAACAAAGTAAAATCAGCGTTAGAAATTCACGCTGAAAGTTTTCAACTTAAAGAGGACGACTATCTTTTTAAATCCCAAAAAGGGGACCAGCCGATAACTAGGCAACAAGCATATCGAATTATTAATCATGTCGCAAGATTGGCAGGCCTGAACCAAAAAATTGGTACACATACACTAAGGAAGACATTTGGATATCATGCATATAAACGAGGAGTAGCTATATCACTATTACAAAAACATTTTAACCATTCGACTCCATCAGAAACGTATAAATATTTAGGAATTGAAAAAAACGAAGTAAATAAGAAAATTCAAATTGATGTTAATTTGTAGATAGATAGAGAGGAGAAAAATGAAGCAATGGGAGGTACTTTTAATATAGATTACTTCATCTTGCTGGGGTCGCTTTTACTAATTATTGGGGTACTAACGACCAAATTTTCAACAAGAATTGGTGTACCCGCTCTTGTACTTTTCATATTAGTTGGAATGATTGCAGGTAGTGATGGTCTTGGCTTAATTTATTTTGATAATGCTAAGCTTGCTCAGTTGATTGGTATTTTAGCATTAGTAATTATTTTGTTTGAAGGGGGTTTACAAACAAAATGGCCAACTGTTAAACGGGTAGCAATTCCGTCGTTATCTTTAGCCACATTAGGTGTTATCATCACTACAGTTGTTGTAGCAGGTGCAGCAAAACTCGTATTGGATGTATCGTGGCTAGAAGCTTTGTTATTCGGTGCGATTGTTGGCTCTACTGATGCTGCAGCTGTATTTGCAGTTTTAAAAGGGCAGAACATCAAAGCGAGGATGGGAGCAACACTAGAGGCAGAGTCTGGAACTAATGATCCAATGGCGGTATTTTTAACCCTTTCCTTTATACAACTCATACTTGCAGACGAACCCAATTATTTATTATTAGTAGGATCATTCTTATGGCAAATGGGGATAGGCTTACTCATTGGGTTAGGCTTTGGCAGGCTTGCCACTTATGCGATCAATCGCATTAACTTAGATTCAAGTGGGTTGTACCCTGTCTTTGCTTTAGCCTTTGCTTTATTGACGTATAGTGTAACTGCACTTATCGGCGCTAGCGGTCTTTTAGCAGTATATGTTGCAGCACTTGTAATTGGAAACTCAGAAATAACGTATCGACAGTCGATTTTCCGATTTAATGAAGGGTTTGCATGGATGATGCAGATCTTAATGTTTGTGATTTTAGGTTTACTCATTTTCCCTAGTCAACTTTTTAATGACTTCATTTTACTAAAAGGATTGTTAATATCCGTTATATTGATTGTAGTTGCAAGGCCAGTAGCTGTATTTATCTCGACGATTGGGATGAAATATAGTTGGAGAGAAAAAGTATTCTTATCTTGGGCAGGTTTACGGGGAGCGGTACCAATTGTTTTAGCAACATTTCCGATGATTGCGGGATTAGAAAACAGTCAAATGTTTTTCAATGTTGTTTTTGCAGTGGTATTAACATCTGCACTTGTGCAAGGTTCATCGATTGCTTATATGGCAGAAAAGTTAAAGTTAACGGGTCCACCAAAAGCTAACTCACCGCATTCTTTAGAGCTTGTTTCGATTGGAAAAGCAAATGCAGAAATTATTGAATTTGAAGTAAATGAAAATCATCTAATTAACGGTAAAAGAATTATGGAAATTGAGTTTCCAAAGAAGGTTTTAATCAATGCGGTTATACGTGATGCAGAGTTAATTACCCCACGTGGACGAACTAAAATTAGATCAGGGGACATTCTTTATATTTTAACGTCTAGGGAAAGTAAATCAGCATTAACAAAATTGTTGAATTTAAAACTAGAAGAACCAACAGATCTATAATGTTTTAAAAAAGTGAGGCTAATCGAATTGGCCTCACTTTTTTGCACTTATAGTAAAGATAATAGAAAACCGCCGAATGCTCCAGTTAATACAATGACCCAAGGAGGCAGTTTCCAAAACACTAACATGCTAAATAGGACGGCAGCAAATGCAAAATCAACAGCTGATAAAATCGAACTCGTCCAAATCGGATGATAAAGGGCGGCGATTAAAATGCCGACAACTGCGGCATTAACACCCATTAATGCCCCTTTGACTTTCGGATTGCGGCGCAATGTGTCCCAAAATGGCAGTGTTCCTAAAATGAGTAGAAATGCAGGTAAAAAAATTGCAATGGTTGCTAACAACCCACCTTGCCAGCCGTTAATGACGGCTCCGATGTAAGCGGCGAATGTAAATAAAGGTCCTGGTACGGCTTGTGCTGCACCGTAGCCAGCTAAAAATTGTTCTTCTGTTAACCAACCTGTTGGTACAAATTCACGTTCTAGTAAAGGTAAGACGACATGGCCGCCACCAAATACAAGTGCTCCAGAGCGGTAAAAGCTATCAAACATAGCAATCCAATTGATCGCTGTAGCTTCTCGTAGAATCGGAAGAAGAATTAGTAATCCAAAGAATACCGTTAAACATCCATAAGCAAAGCGACGAGAAATCGGAAACTTTGAACTAGATGTAGTATCATCGATTGTTTGTTGTTTATATAATAAATAACCGACAAATCCAGCTAAGATAATTATTCCAACTTGAGTAAATGCCGTTTGCCATAGTAGTGTGAGAACAATTGCAAATAAGGCAATCGTTCGTCGTTGTAAGTCCGGTGTTAAATTCTTTGCCATCCCAAGAATTGCATGCGCTACTACGGCAACCGCAACAATTTTTAACCCGTGAATCCATCCGTAGTCAGCAAACCCTAACTGATTGAGAAGAACGGCAAATACTATGAGGGCGATAACGGAAGGAAGGGTAAAGCCAAGAAAAGCTAATATTCCTCCGAGTAAACCAGCACGCATGACGCCAATTCCGATACCTACTTGGCTACTTGCTGGTCCTGGTAGGAACTGACATAATGCTACGAGGTCAGCGTAGCTTTTTTCATCCATCCATTTTCTTCTACGAACATACTCTTCATAAAAATAGCCCAAATGTGCAATTGGACCGCCGAATGAAGTGAAACCTAGTCGAGTGGAGACGAGCAACACTTCTAATAGGGATTTAAATTTATTTTCATTTTGATTAGACATCTTTGCACCTCTTGTTAATCTTTAATTTCTTTGAAAAGCTCATAGGCTTTATTTCTTGCTTCAACGAGTAAGGTTTCACCTTTTTCAGTCGTTGAGTAATACTTGCGAATTTTCCCTTCAACTTTCAGATCTTCTTTATATAGAAGGCCGTCCTTTTCCATGCTGTGAAGGATAGGGTATAATGTACCTGCACTTATGTTATAACCGTGTTCTTTCAGCTCTTCTAACATCCACAAACCGAAAATCGGATGCTCTTTGGCATGATGTAAAATATGTATCTGAATAAAACCTAGAAATAACTTTCTTAAAACTTTATCCTCCAATCGTAAACCCCTTTCATTATTGTATTCCAATATCGAAAAACGATATTATAAAAATAACAAAATAAAAAACAAGAAACAACGTATTGCACAAATAAAACATAGTAAATTTACAATCTTAATATGTTATTAACAAAACCTTTTAACAGGGAGAGGGTTTACATGATTAAAAAGTTAGATATTACAGACCCAACTATGGCAGCTGAGATTAACGTTTTGCAAAAAAATGCTTATAAAGTAGAAGCAAATATCATCGGTTATTTTGACCTCCCGCCTTTAAATGAAACCGTGCAAGAACTTCAACAATGCGGTGAAGTCTTTTTAGGATATGTTATAGAGGAAAAAGTAGTCGGGGCGATCTCTTACAAAATGTCAATAGAGATATTAGATATTCATCGTCTGATGGTTCATCCTCATCACTTTAGAAAAGGTATCGCACAAGCATTATTGACGTACTTGGAAGAGTATGAGCCTTCGATACATGAGTGGATTGTTTCTACTGGAACGAGCAACACTCCAGCGATCCTTTTATATAAGAGAAATGGATTTCAAGTGTTAAATGAAGTAAAGGTAAATGAAAAGTTATCGATCACAAATTTTAAAAAATTTGTAGAAAAATAAAAACTGAAATTTAATAAAAATAAGCTGACTTGTGTAACCACCTTTGATATGATATTGATAATGATTATAATTATCAATTAGTACTTCTAAGAGGTGGACGTACATATGAAGAAAATCTACTTTTGTAAAGAAAATGATGTATCTAAAAAGGTGTTTAAACATATAAAAGAAAAGTATCCAGACATCACTGTGAAACGAAAAGGGTGCATTGGTGAATGCAAAACATGTAAACGTTGTCCTTTCAGTTTGATAGATGGAAAGAAAATCATTAAATGCGATACAGACGATGAACTATTTGCTAAATTAAATAAACAAATATTAAAAAAAGCAAAGTAATTGAGTTTGTATATAGATTTAGAGATAGTTGAAGTAGAGCTTTTTTTTATCAAATGAAAGATAAATAAACTCCATAATTCGTGTCCATACAAATGGTACTGCCCACCCCTATTACACTAAGAGAAAGTGTAATAGGGGTCTTTTGGGAGTTTGAGAACTATATTTTAAAGTATTTAATGATTTATATCAGTTGGGATGGTGCTCTTTCAATTTGAAGTGATAGCTTTTGATGGCTAACAGACAATCTCGATTTTAGCTATGCTAACGGTCACGACTGTATTTATATCATTTGTTGTAATTGTCAAAAAGGTATTAATCTGTGAACGCAAGTGCTTGACATGAAACCAAAAGGTTTCGTAAAATAAAGATGCAACCTTTTGGTTGCGCATTTACATACTGGAGGAATAAGAATGACATCTACTTTAGATATTCGTAAACAAGCTGTTTTTAATGCAAACATCGACAAAGTTTGGAATGCTGTTGCAACATCAGAAGGCATTGACTCATGGTTTATGCCTAATGATTTTAAACAAGAGTTAGACTATGAATTTACAATTCAGTCACCGTTTGGTCCGACGCCTTGTAAGGTGTTGGAATTAAATCCACCAAACAAATTAGTGTTTTCATGGGGCGAAGCTGGCTGGAAAGTATCTTTTGAACTTAAAGATTTAGGGGAGCAGACGGAATTTACATTGATCCATTCAGGTTGGGGCGCATCAGATGAAATCGTTCCCGGTCCAGGACCAGATCAGACCAATGCTGAGATCAGTGACCGTATGAACAATGGTTGGGATTCAATTGTGCATGAAGCATTGCGTAAAGTAGTGGAAGGGTAATGCCACTAGAACAAAAGCATGATGTGTTCCAAGCGATCGCTGATCCATCGAGACGTAAGATGCTACGGTTGTTAGCGGATGGAGAAATGCCTGTTACAATCATTAGTAAACACTTTCCAATCAGTCGGACAGCCGTTTCTAAGCATTTACGTATTTTATCAGAAGCTAATCTTGTGAGTGTTAAGAAAATGGGCAGAGAGTCTCGTTACACACTACAAGCAGATGCTTTGCTAGAGTTAAAGGAATGGTTATCTTTTTACGAGCAGTTTTGGGATAATAAGATGGCAATGCTAAAACATTTCGTTGAAACTGATAGGGATAACAAGGGAGAAATGTGATCCATCTCTCATTAAAAGCATTAGTAAAGTTCATGCAATTTTAATAGTAAGTTATCAGAGACTAGCTTGATGTTACATTTGTAACTAAGCTAGTCTTTTGTAGTTTTTGATTAAGATTATGAGAATTGTTATTTATTTATACAGTATAGGGTATTTTGACAAAATCGTGAATAAAATTTATATTTCACAAAGCTCTCAAAATTATCGATTACTTTAATAGTATCAATAAAAGGAGGGGGTTACTACGAGACAATATAGTTTCTTCTTTATTGGATGTATAACACTTCTTCTGATGCTAAGTGCTTGTGTAGAAAAAGAGTATGAGCCTTATCAAATTTCAGAAGGAGTCGACATTTGTAATGAGTGTAATATGGTCATGGGCGATAACCAATATGCCACCCAAATTCATCTGACCAATGGCCAATACTTTATGTTTGATGATATCGGCTGTCATTATCAGTGGTTAAAGCAGTATAGCGACCGAGAGATTGCGGTTCAATATGTACGTGATTATCATACGTTGGAGTGGTTAGACATTGAAGATGCTTATTTTGTCTATGATGCATCCATTCAAACACCGATGGGCTATGGGATTAACACCTTTAAAGATGTAGATGAAGCTTATCGATTTATGGATGAAAATGGGGCAGGCGAAATGTTCACATTTAGTGACTTTTTCGATCATCACTTCGAACGCCAATTCGGATATAACTTTCAACAAAATTTAGTAGGAACAAAATGGGGGATAAAAAATGATTAAAAGAAAAGGATTTATTTTTGCATTATTACTAGCTTTTACAATGATGACAGTTGCTGCATGTGGTTCGAATGATAGCTCTTCATCTGATCACGAAAATGAAAAAAGCGATGAATACATTACGCTTCAAGCCCTAATTGGGGCAGGTCTTGCCCAGCCGATGGATGAACTAATTGAAATGTATGAAGAACAAACAGGTGTAAAAGTGGAAGTGAATTATAACAATAATGCGGGATTAGTCGGCCAGCTGGAGATGAGTAAGCAAGGTGATATATTTATTCCAGGATCACAAAGGGTGATTGATTCGATGAAGGAAGCAGGCCATATCGAGGATGAAGTATTTGGTCCACTTGCTTTTCATACCCCAATCATTCTTGTAGCCAAAGATAATCCGAAAAATATACAGGGTATTGGGGATCTTGCACAGCCAGGCTTAACGATTGCGATTCCTAATCGTGAAGGAACACCACTCGGACAATCAGCGTATGAAATGTTTGAAGAATTAGGAATAACAGAACAAGTAGAAACGAATGAAATTATAACAGCACAAACAGGTTCTGAAGCTGTTATGGCGATAATGTCGGGAGAAGTTGACGCTGCAATCAGTGAGCTTGCCGCATTTCAAAAAAATCGTGAAAAGCTAGATGCCGCACAGATTGATCCAGATCTAAATGTTCTTCATGCGTTTATGGGTACGGTCATCTCCTATTCTGAGCAAAAAGAAGCAGCGACTGAATTTCTTCAGTTTTTAGAAAAAGAAGCACCTGCCGTATTTCAATATCACGGATATAACATCAAAGGTGAAATTCATTAGTAACTAGGGGAAAAAGAACGATCCAATCGTTTCGATAGATCGTTCTTATTTTTCCTAATGATTCGTGTAAATGAAAATACCCAAGATAGAAGTGAGGAGAATTATGCGTACAAATCAATTATTAACGAAAAGCTTTATCACGATATATATACTCACGGCATTATTTTTATTCTCTGTCTATATTGGTTTATTTTTTTATGTAGATCTATTTGCTTTTATTACAACAATCCAAGATAAAGAATTTCATTTTGCAATCGTTTTTACGTTGGTGACTTCATTGATTAGTGCATTAATTATAGCAATCATTGCCATTCCTGTTGGTTATGTTTTAGCGAAAGTGTCTTTTCCTTTAAAAAATGTCATTAGTTCGCTTTTTGATCTACCGTTAATTCTTCCGTCTTTAGTAACGGGTGTGGCCTTATTATTATTTTTTGGGCCGATAACTAGTGATTTGTTAAGTTCACTTGGCATTCGTATCGTTTTTACTCCTGTTGGGGTAGTCGTTGCTCAAGTTGTAATTGGTTTACCATTAGCTGTGAGAGCATGTCAACAAGCCTTTGCCAGCTATGATGAGCGATTTGAAAAAGTAGCCGCAACTCTTGGCTATAGTCCATTTCAAGTATTTATGCGAACGTCATTACCGATGGCGAGATCTGGGATTTGGAGTGGGATCATCATGGCTTGGGCGAGAGCTATGGGGGAGTTTGGAGCGATATCAATGGTTGCAGGTATGACCAAATTTAAGACAGAAACG
Organism: Alkalihalobacterium elongatum; assembly: GCF_019024285.1. Lineage (GTDB taxonomy): Bacteria > Bacillota > Bacilli > Bacillales > Bacillaceae_F > Alkalihalobacterium > Alkalihalobacterium elongatum. Next base: position 295,173 of record NZ_WMKZ01000001.1, on the reverse strand, counting down.
GTCAGCATTGCCATCTTTTTAAAAATGTCGATAGGTGAAATTCAATTTTCAGTTGCGATTTCAATAGTGATGATTTTATTTGCAATAGTATTTCTGACAGTAATTAGAATGTTTGAGCGAATGGAGGAGAGACGATGAGCCAGCATTTAAAAATAGAACAATTGAGTGTTAATTACGAAAAATTTGCTCTCAAGAATGTCGATTTCTCTCTACAACCTAATGATTATTTAGTGGTGATGGGGCCAACAGGGTGTGGGAAAACGTTACTGCTTGAAAGCATTGTCGGATTAACCAAAATTGATCACGGTCGTATATATATAAATGGGAAAGATATAACGAATACACCAGTTGAAAAAAGGAAGATCGGTTTCGCCTATCAAGATAGCTTTCTTTACCCGTTTTTCACAGTGAGAGAAAATATATTATTTGCGGCAAAAGAACAAAAACGTGACAGCCAAATTATAGCTCGAATGAGAGACTTAACAGAAAAGATGAAAATTGACCATCTTTTAGAGCGTAAACCACAGCGTTTAAGTGGGGGAGAAAAACAGCGAGTATCTTTAGCAAGAGCCCTTCTCATGAAGCCTAAGCTTTTATTATTAGATGAACCCATTTCAGCTCTGGATCCTAAAACGAGACTAGAGCTCTATGATCTTTTCCGATCGATTCACTTTGAAGAAGATGTGACGATCATTCATGTTACCCATGATTTTACCGAAGCGATGGCTCTCTCTAATAAAGTAATGTTGTTAAACAATGGGCAAATTGAACAGTTTTCTTCAAAAGAACATTTTTTTAAAAAGCCAGCGACTCCCTTTGTGGCTGAGTTTGTTTGCTTAGAGCAAATGAAAGCGGTGCTTAATGATAAACATGGTACAGTCAAAGCCTCTAGTGTGTAATCTCTGGAAATAGGATAGGAAAAGAGTTAACCTTTCTTCCTATCCTATTTTCATTATTAGATTACTTTTTTTTATTCATCAGTTGTTGCGCCCGATGGAATGGGCATTTAGCAAGGGCGGTTTCGTCATCATGAAGGAAATACTGCTTCCATTCATAATTATCATCCTCTCCATACTTCTTTAATTCTGGATGAGCTTCAATGTGGTCATAGGCTGCAAGACGTTTCCGAATTTGGGTTTTCATTTTTTTTGCATAATCAGGAGAAGCATTAAATTGTTGAAGTACCCATCTTGGAGTAATGGCCATCATAAAGTAAGGAAATGATCGACTGTTTCTATGTGTATGGGCTGGTGTTGCACAGTACATAAAATAAGGTTCACCATGAAAGCAAAATTCCCACTCATTTTGATGGGGATCTTGAGGAATATGTTCGGGCCACTGTTTTTCATCTAGTTCTGTTAATTCGTTTAATAAGTGCCAATACTTCTGTTCATACTCTTCAACCAAAACGTTTTCTTCATTTGAACCTTCAAAAAATACGATGAGTGTAGTATATCTACCAAATTGTCGATAATTTTCAGAGTACTCTTTTAATAATTGTGCTAGTTCATATGAAGTTTGCTGTTCATCAGGATGACCAACAAAACCATAACGTAAATGACCAAGTACAAAGGCTTGAGTTGCTGGAATACATGGAAAGAGATGGTGGCGATGCGTCATTTTCTCCTCGAATTGTTGTATCGCATTTAATTTCCATCCATACATATGAAGTAGCGCTTTTTCTTTTGTCCATAAGAAATTCATGATATTCACTCCTAACCTAATTTAGCCTATTGCAAATTGTTGGTTAGGTGAGTGTCCATGTTCAGGATGGGCTTAACTATATGAAAAAATAATGGGTAAAGCTCCACTAGGTACTTTCTTCCATAGAATATATCATCATTTAGTTCGGGAGGAATTTTAGAATGTACCAACATATTGTGAAACCTGGTGAAACCTTGTGGAAAATTTCAGAAGATTATCGCATACCTTATACAACTTTACTGCAAGCCAATAAAATTGTTAATCCTAATTTGATATTCGTAGGCCAAGCGATTACGATTCCAGGACTTCCTAATCCAGACTTACTGCCATATTCAATTATGGTATCTATCTCTAATCGTACGTTGACATTGTTTCAATACGGTACCGTTGTAAAAACGTACCCAATTGCTGTAGGACAAATCTTAAAACAAACACCGACAGGAGAATTTGTCATAATTAATAAAGCACCTAATCCAGGTGGTCCCTTTGGTACAATGTGGATGTCGTTATCGAAAAAGGGTTATGGCATTCATGGTACTAACGATCCTTCTTCGATTGGCAAAGCGGTTTCTAGAGGGTGTATTCGAATGTTTAATCAGGATGTAGAAGAATTAGCCCGTACGATTCCGATTGGAACTAGAGTGAGTGTACGACCGTGAAACCGTCATATATAAAGGCGGGTTTAAAATGAAGAAAGCTCAAAAAAAGCACCACTTAAAGCAGGTGCTTCCAATAAAGAATATAGTCTGACTTATTCTTTTATGGTAACGGCATCGATATAATAAATATCCTCTAATTCGTTTAACTCTCTTATAATGCCATAAACTTTTACTTTGCTTCCTTCTGAATAGTTCATCTCTTGATCATTAACAATGTGTACAGTGCCTATTATTTGTCCCACTTCATTTTCTACAAATAAGCCAAAATCACTTGAACCATATATAGGATATCCTTCAGAATGAAAATCCTTCTTAAAAACAGTTGCTATCGTACCTTGAACAAGAACGGCGTCTCCAATTTCTAGTTGAGTATCTTTAAGTTGTTGTTCGAATACAGGCACGGTAGTTTCTAAAGTATTTTCTCCCTGTTTGGTTTCATCGGGCAATAAATTTTCTTTTGGCGTTTCATTTGAGGTACATCCAGCAAAGAGCAGGCTGCTCATTAGTAAGCAAATAAAAACTCCTCTCATATCTCGCTCCTTTTTATTAAATTTAAGACTAACGATTCTAAAATGAGGATATTTAAGAATTCTTGTATTGCAATTGTAGAAATCAATTATAACATTAAAGGGTATAAATTGAGGGGTATTATACAAAAAAAGGTAGGAATTGACGTGAAAGATTATGTATCAAGCTTAACAATCGCTAAGCTTGTCGTCTTATTTAGTTCGTGGAAGATGGGTCGAAGTTTAATTCTCTTAATAACGGTTTTGTGTTTCCCTCAAAAGTGAAAAAGAAAGGCGTATTTTCATCATTAAATAACAGGTAATAAGGTTTTCCGTCTTCTGGGAAAATGAACACAACTTGATCGACTAAATCATGAAACCACTCATTTTCAATTGTAGTTGCGCGTTCAAATGGAACTTTTATCATATAGCCTTCATTAGGAATGGGATTGAACTTTTTACTTAGACCTGTAGTTCCTTTTATAAGCTTTTTGATTTCTGTTTGTATTTTGTTAGTTGAAGGCACCGATTGGATAACTTCGCCTTTTTCAATATGAAAAATCTCGATTGGTTTATGGTTTTGTGCTGAAACAACTGTAGTGAAAGCGATGAAGAGTAACACAAAAGCCATTATTTTTTTTAACATAGTGAACCACCTCATCAATAATGTTCCCTCGTGATTATTGTTTCATTGTATTTACTTTTAGAGAAAAGAGTTAATAATTAACATCATTCTAATCAAATAGAAGTCGACGGTCTTGATCATAATAATGGTTGTCCCAGTGACACAAGGATGTAGTGTTGGTGATCGGAGGTTGATTACAATTGATATCGTGATGTTTTTGTTCTTAACGATTATAGTTTTAGCTGGTGTGGTTACGGTTACAGCTTGGGCACGTCGACAAGTAAAACCGGAATTTGTTCCAGTTACTACAGGGGAAGCCGTTAATCAAGAACCGATTAGAGAACAATTTAGGGAGGAATTTGGGATGGAAAAAGAAACAAAAGAAATCGTTGAACGAGTAGCAGCTGAAAAGGCAGAAGAAGAAATTGGAGAGGAGTTAATGCCGTTGCGTGGACATTTAGAGAAAATGCAATCGACACTGAACCAATTGCAATCGACTCAGCAGCAATTTAGTTCTATGAGTTCGCAATCTTCTAGTGGTCAAGATCAGCAACAAGCTAATCAATTATTACAACAAATGCAGCAATTTAGTTCACAAGCTCAACAACAACAGCAAAAAACGTTCCAACAATTACAGCAATCAATCCAGCAAGCGACACAAATGTTAGGGAGCGTTAGCCAATCCCTCCAATCCTTTAATGTTCTTAATCAAATGACTCAACAAATCAACCAATCCCAACAACAGTTACAACAAATGCAAAGTCAGTCACAAGGACAAATGGGACAAGGTAGCCAGTCGCAAGGCCAAATGTCTCAAAGTGGACAAGGTCAGAGCCAAATGTATGGTGGTCAAGACTAAATGTCACAATATGGAAAAAGTGACTATAGTGAAAGCCAAATGTACGATAGCTATTAATTAGGATCGTATCATTTAGATAGTTACTTTATTGGGGCTGACTGCGGTCAGCCCTTTAATTATTATAGTTGTTTACATATTGGCAAATATATTATGGAATTGTTGGAATTGGAAAATAGGTATATAGTAAAGAGGTTATTTCATTAATCCGCGAGCGTCGACCTTCCATTTATCAACGATATCTCCATCGTGGTGAACAATATACTCTTCAAACAAATTGGCGACCACACATGAGTGATTAGGGATAATCTCCACGGTATCATTCATCTTTAAATTGCTGTCTTTAAACGTTGCGACTCCATGCTCCTCGGAGAGTCGCTCGATCGTAACTTCAGGGTGGTTGATCACGCAACCATATCCAATAACACTTTTATTCCCATGTGCACCTTGATCCAATGACAAGGCTTTACTACCTGTATCGAAAATAATTCGGTCATTCTTTTTGCTTACAACACTAGCTAGAACAGTCAAAGCGCATTGTTTTGTTTCCGCAACACCTAATCCGACTTGACACATATCGTAAAATGCAGCATTCCCTGGACGAATTTCAGTAATGCCCTTAATTTTTGCTCCATACTTAAACGTCGGTGTCGAACCCACGCTACGGTGTTGAATTGTAATGCCCGCTTGTTCGCAAAGTTCAGCACTCTGAATGACTGACTTTGCTTCATCCTCAGCAATTTTTTCAATTTGCTCTAGAGAAGTCGCAGCATATGAATGGCCTGCATGTGTAAAAATGCCAGTTAATGATAGATGCTTCATCGTTTTTATTTTTTTGGCTAACGCAACGATTTCCTCAACTTTAATACCACAACGATTTAGTCCAGAGTTAACTTTGATCCAAACTTCCAAGGGTTCATTGCATTCAGAAAAAATTGTATTCACAATCTCAGCTTGCTCGCACGAATCAATAGCAAGTATTACTTTCGCTTGGGTAGATAATTTTATTAACCGCTCAAGCTTTTTGGGCTGGGCTAGTGGATAGGCAATTAAAATATTTGAAATATTTGCTGCAGCCATAACTTCTGCTTCTTCTAATTTAGCAACAGTAATACCGCACGCACCTTCAGCCAATTGCATTTTTGCGATGTTCACACTTTTATGCGTTTTAATATGAGGACGCCACCCGATTCCATTTTGTTTAGCAACATCTCGTATTGCAATTAAATTTTTTTCTAGCTGGTTTAGGTTGAGTAGCAATGACGGAGTATCTAAATTATGTATTGAATTCATGGTTAAAACCACCTTAAAAATTTTTTCTATTTCAGTGTAACCTAAAGGTTCTATTAACGTCTTACTATTTGAATTTATCATAGGATGTTTTCATAGGAAAGAGGAGATGACAAATGAAACGCGTAATTTTACTTTTCGTACTTTGTGTAACAGTTTTTTTTGCTGCTTGTACAACAGAACCGTCAAATGAAAGTGCAACAAATCAACAAGGGAACAAAGAACAATCTAGAGAAGAGCAGAAATCTGCAGTGATCAAAAATGGTGAATTAACTCCATTTGAAGAGGGGTTATTGCAAAGCATCGGAGATCGTGCGTTTGTTCATGATATCGACATTGAGAATCTTGATGTATCCGAAGTTTATGTCACTGTAGATCACTATACTAAAGGTGAGCTTGTCTCAAAAGTAGTAGAAATGACAACACCGATTTATGAAAATAGTGACGATAAAATCATTCGAACTGTTTTTATTAATCAACAATTTGAAAACAACAAGAAGGAACGATGGGCATTATCTGTGATGACGAATTCAGAGTCTGCTCATGGTTCAATCGAAAGAGAATTAAACTTAGATGAAGATTATTCATTAAGTGCCTACGGTGGGATAACGGATCCCGTTTCTTTGTCATTAAATGAATTATATGCAGTAGCATCTGTCATAAGGACAAATGAAGACACAATTACAGTTATCAATGGGCCTTTAACTAATGAAGAGTTAAAAGAGGTTACAAACTATGACCACGTCTATATTGTTTCCATTCAATTAAACTAACAGAAAAGGCTGCCTCTTTTTAGAAGAAGCAGCTTATTTTATTTGGAATAAGATTGTATCAAAAAATAAATCCTCCAGTCGTAAGTTCTAATGTAGCTGAATACAATGTACAAGTCGTACAGTTTGTCCGTCGTAGAAAGCTAGCTGATTTGGAGGAGGAGATCATGAGTGTTTTTATAAGCTATATTATTTTAGGTTTATCACTAGCGGCACCCATTGGGCCAGTAAATGCGGCCCAAATTGATAGAGGAATAAAAAACGGCTTCTTTCATGCATGGCTTGTAGGCCTAGGTGCCACGGTTGCGGATGCTTTTTATATGTTATTAGTGTTTGTAGGAGTCGTGCATTTTTTAGAAATTCCTTTTATGCAGACATTCCTTTGGATTTTCGGTTTCTTCGTACTTGTATATACTGGATTTGAAAGTTTATCGGGTGCAAACCAAATTGATGTTAATAGTATGCGTAGTCAAAAAGAATCTCGTTTAAAATCATTTATGTCTGGTTTTTTTATGTCCTTATTTAATCCACTGACGATTCTCTTTTGGCTCGGTATTTTTGGATCTATTTTAGCGAAAACCGTGACGACTTATGGTACAGGAAAAGTCATCTTGTATAGTGCCGCAATATTTATTGGAATTACGGTCTGGGATTTAACAATGGCTGGCCTTGCAAGTACGATGCGTAAGTATTTAACAAATCGATTGTTAACGGTCATATCAATTATTTCAGGGTTGTCGTTAATTGGATTTGGGATCTACTTCGGAATTCAAGCTGCTATTGTTTTATTTTCGTGAATAAGGAACCTGGACCGTTATCATCATCCTTTGTCTTATTCCAAAAGTGTTTCATAATTAACGTGATGATACCAATGACTACAATGAAACCTAAACTAACAAAAAATCCAGGTCTACTTGTCTGATGAAAGACAGTTCCAAAAACACCTAGAAAAACAAGAAGAAAACCTAGTATGCGTTTAATCTTTGACATTAAGTTCATCTCTATAATCCGACCATAAGAACCGAGAATGAAAAACCAATTGTACAGTAACATAAGGCCAGCAGCTGTTGTAACATATTCATAAATTCTTCCAGGCATTATCAAAGCTAAAACAATGGATACTGTAATACCTCCTGCCGTTAAAGCCATAGCAGGGAGTGCAATATCCTTTTTTACACGTTTTGATAAGATGCCTGGTGCATCACGGTCCTCTGCAAGAGTGACAAGAATTCGTATAATCGCAAATAAAGATGCAACCATCGTTGAAAAACCAGCAATAATAAATACCGCATTAAATACATGAGGTACAAATGCTAAATCATATTGAACAAGAGCTGTTACAAAGGGACTTTTTTCAGTCGTAAAACGGTCCCATGAAACCATTAGTAATGCAAGCCCTATTGAAGATACATAAATAATAGCTAATAGAAGTAGCATGACCTTCCCTGATTTAGGTGCTTCTTTCATATCTTTTAAACGCACAGCTAATAACCCCATGATCTCAATTCCAGCGTAACCGTAAAACCCATAAATAAGAGATGGGAGTAACCCAGTTAAACCATTAGGAAATACAGTTTCATAAGTTCTGGGGATTCTAAATGCTTCACCATTTCCAGGCCCTAGTACACCGAACAAGGCAAGGAGGGCTAAAATGATAAACATTAAAATTGCTGCAATTTTTAGAACAGCTAATAAGTTTTCTACTCGGTCAAACCCTGATGGACCCATTAAGATGACTAAAAGTCCAAGGACGGAATAAATTGTCGCAAATACCCAAAGTGGAATATTAGGGAACCAAAAACGCGAGAAAATAGACAAGGCTGTCATTTGGCTACCGATAATTAACAATTCTGAAAGAAAATAGACCCATCCACTTGTAAAGCCAGCCCAACGACCGTAAGCATGTTTTGCGTATGTACGAAAAGATCCTTTTTGAGGATCATTAATCATTAACTTAGCTAGTGCTTCATAAACAAAATACGTTCCAATGGCTGCTAAAATATATGAAAAAATAACGGATGGACCCGCCATATTAATTGCTATACTCGAACCAAGGAAAAAGCCTGTCCCAATGGTACAAGCAACACCTAAAAGTGATAGTTGCCACCACTGTAACGGTTTTTCTTTTTGTTCAGCGGAATTTGATTTCATATGCCATCACCACTCCTTAATCTTGATTGTATTGTTCGATAACGAGGGTGAGTTTATGTAATAAAACACAATTATCATTTTTAGATGTTTAGAGGATTAAGGTGGATAAAAAGTAAAAATTGCGTAATACTAAACGTGTAAAAAAATAGTCACCACTATGAAGGAGGGCTATACTATGAGTCAACAAGTTGTAGCTGTCAAAAAAAACAATGAAGGTGATATCGTTGAGTTAAAACTGTCTAGTGGTCAAATCGTTGATTATAAGCAAGCACAAATGATGGCACAAAACGGTGAAATTGACCATGTTAATGTATTTAAAGGGCGAGATGGAGATATGCATTTGCGAAGTGATGCTGATGGTGATCCAACTAATAATTTAGATAATTTACCGACATTTTAATGTTTAAATTTTGAATAACTATTTAAATAATGAGAGAAGGTTGCTGATTAGAGGCGGCCTTCTTTTTTAACAATGTTAATAAAGATTATTGACTAAGATGTTTTGTGTTAAAGTATGTTGTGTTAACATAAAATTAATATAGGTTTACATTTTTCGATAATTTGAAGGTTTTCTACATATTTTTGTAGAAATGATTATATAGAATTAATTATATGTCAACTGTATATGGGATCGAACGATACGATGTGGGAGTCGTTGTTTTGCTTGAGTTTTTATAAAAGGGTGCAATTAATTAAAGGCACTTTTCGTAAACTTTTGCTTAAATAAAAGATAGCCATAGCAATAGAGCAGTTAGGGGAGTGGGGAAATTGAATTTAAGAGGGCATCACTTACTATGTTTATTAGGATACAGTGGTCATGGGTATTCACCTTCTTTTATTAATAAAATGGAGCACCTTGCACCAATATACCGAAAGTTAGATCTTGATTTTGAGATTTTTGTCAACGAGGATACGGATGAAATTTGTAAGCATTGTCCTGCTATGGAAAGGAATAATTGCACGACATTTGAAAAAGTCGATAATGAAATAAGGGAACTTGACCGAAGAATTAATGAGAAGTTACAAGTACGGCCTGGTTTTTTTTATTCTAAAAAGACAATCTTTAGACGTATTAGAGATAATATTGAGCCAGATGATCTAGATATATTATGTAAAGGCTGTAAATGGCTTTCTTATGGTGTTTGTAAGGCAGCAATTCGAAAATTAAAAGAGGAAGCAAAAGATGAGATCACGATACCCTAATTTTTTTGATTTTCCCAGTAAAGCAATTGAAATAAGTTAGAATAAATCGTCACCTGTCGTAAGACAAGCGCCTTTCCATAGCGTGTTCTTCCTTAATATAATATATTATCTCGTGATAGGAAGGAGGATATACGATGCGTGACAATTTTAGAGATTTACTTGAGGACCTTGCAGATTTAATTTATCACCATAAACACAGAGATGATGATCATAAACACAGAGATGATGATCGAAAAAGGAAAGATGACGATGACAAAGATTTCTTGGTTTGCAAGGTAGTAGAGAAAAAGGAAAAGAAGAAACATGATGATAAAATCTTTTTAATATGTGAAGAAGTTGAAGAAAAAAAGAAAAAACATGATAAAGATAAGCGTAAGCACAAATATGATTACCGACACAAAAAGTTTGATGAAAGACCATGGATCGTCAGACGAAAACGTAAATCGTGTTGGGATGATTAATTAATTTCGATAAAACAGGCTAAATGATAATCATTTGGTCTGTTTTTTTGGGGGTTATTGGGGGCACCTTTGTAAGTTGACTGGAAATAATTCAATAATTATTTCCTTATTCATTAGCTAATAATATGGGTAGGAGGGGATAAAATGATCAATCTTTTAAGGTTATTGTTTAAAACTTTGTTGTTTAAAGTTATTCAAAGGATGAACAATATCAATGTCTTTTTGATTAGCTTGACGTATCTCCTTACTGCCCGAACTAGCAGAGTTTAAACAAATGAACGAAGTTTGGAAACTAGTGCATTCGAGTGAGGCACTAGTTTTTACATAGAAGTTAAAATACTATATGATGAGGTGTAAGATGACCAGAGCAATTGAAGCTATAACAGAACTTTTACAATCATTTATAGACGATGAACCGAAACCCCCATTACATGTAGGTGAAGTTATGAGCTTATGGACGGCTGTAACTGCCTTTCAAGAGGCACGTGCTCTTTACCAAGCTGCCTTAAATACGACGACTGATCCCGATCTAAGACACACATTGGAAAATGCAGTTCAAGCATCTAAAAAGGATTACAATATGATCAAAGAGTTTTTAATTAAAGAAGGAGTTCAACTACCTGCAGTGAATGAGGATAAGCCGAACTCGGACCCAACTGCAGTTCCTGAAGGGGTAAGGTTGACCAATGATGAAATTGCTAACCTGATTTCTGCAAAAGTTGCGACTTCTATTTCATTTTGTGCAGCCTCTATGTCTCAATCAATCAGAAGTGACGTTGGATTATTATTTTTCCAAATACAAGTCCAACTTATGAAATTTGCCACTCCGCTAAAAAACTTAATGAAAACGAGAGGATGGTTGAAAAGTCCACCACCTTACTCACCTCCTGGTGTCCCAAGAGAACATATTTAAAAAAATGATGTTTTGTTATATCCTTCTAACCTTCTGTGACTATAAAATGTGCAGGAGGTTTTTTGTTGTCAAACTATTACGGGTCACTAAAGAAATTTATGTGGTGCCCCCAAAAGTTCGATTAATTTTGATACAATAATAACGGAATAGTCTAAAAATATAGTGATTAAATACATAGTACATGAACATAAAGGAGAAATTTAATATGTTTCCAAGCTGGGGAAAGGTTTTACAAGAGGAACTTTCAGGAAGACAAGCTTTTCGATACGCTGATCGGATTGCGCAGTTTCATCGGATCCAAGCGTCAACAGGGTACCGTGAAGCTGCAGAAGCAGTTGTGAATTTATTAAAACGTGATGGGGTCGAAGCCGAGCTAGTATCCTATTTGGCGGAGGCTGGGAGCCGCTTTTTAGCTCATCGAACATTTCAAGAGTGGCATTGTAATCATGCAGAGTTATGGATTGAAGGAGAAGAAAGAAAGCGGATTGCGCGGTTTGAAGAAGAGGAAATTTCCGTTGTACAACGTAGTGTAGCAACACCGCCAGGAGGGGTCGAAGCCGAGCTTGTCGTTGTTGATCAGGCAGAAGATCCTAAAAGTTATGAAGGACTTAATTTAAATGGCAAAATAGCGCTTGTTCGTGGAAACCAATTTTTAATACATGATCTAGCGGTCGTTAAGCATGGAGCAATCGGACTTGTCTTTGATAACTTAAATGAGTATCCTCCGATCCGAACGCGGTTAGATATGCCAGATGCGATCCAGTATACGTCATTCTGGTGGCAAGGTGATGAACAGAAAGCATTTGGTTTTGCGGTTTCCCCAAGAGTAGGAGATGAATTACGTACAAGATGTGAAAGAGAAACTGTTCGTTTGTCAGCAATCGTGGACGCAGAATTATATGACGGTCATTACGAGAATATTGAGTTTTTTATTGAAGGAAAACAACAAGAGGAAATTCTTTTAGTCAGTCACTTATGTCATCCATACCCTGGAGGTCAAGATAATGCATCAGGACCTGGTACTTTAATGGAAACGATGCGAACATTACAGCGACTTATCAATGAAGGAAAGCTACCGCAACCTGATTTAGGTATACGCTTTTTATTGATGCCTGAAATGACAGGGACGTATGCGTACTTTGCTCAACACCCAGAGCGGAAAGACACGACTATTGCTGCTTTAAACCTAGATATGGTTGGAGCTGATCAGACGAAAGGTGGAGGACCGTTATGTATTGAACAGCCACCAATGGCTACACCGACCTTTGTCGATCGTTTTGCTTATAATCTCTTATTGCAGGTGAGTCAGAATACGAGCAATTTAACGGGAACTTTCAAATATAGTACAACTCATTTCTTAAGAACACGGTTTTCGGGTGGTAGTGACCATTATATTATTGCTGACCCGACCATTGGAATCCCTTGTCCAATGCTGATCCAGTGGCCAGATAAGCATTACCATACAACAGAAGATTCCACGAATAATCTTGATCCAAACATGATGAAAACTGTTGCTCTTACAACAGCTTTTTATGCATATGGTTTAGCAAATGGCAGTGAACAAAACTGGTCGTTACTATTAAACAATGATACTGCTACAAGATACACCGATTTACAGCAAGCGCTAACATCGATATTTAAGAACACGCACCTTAGCAAAAATTGGGAAGAAACCTTTGAATTTTACTGTGACTATGAAAGAAGTGCTTTGGAAAGCTATCGACAGTATGCGAACATTCGCAAGTTTACTAGCCTCCAGAAACAAGTAGATCGAGCACAGGAGTTACTAGGTGAACAAATAAAAATTTTACAACAGCACGCACATGTAACCGAAGCATTGGTTACTAAAACTGAAACAAAAGTGGTAAATCTACAATCAGAATTTACAGAGAAGGTTTATAAAAGGACATATGAAGGTCCATTTGATTTAACCTTTGAATTAGAACGGTTACCAGTAGAAGATCGCTTGCAATGGTATGGGTTTAAGAAGCAGGCAAATCCACCAGCAGGGTATGAAGTATTTTTACAATATTGGATTGATGGAACTCGTTCAGTAAAAGAGGTTTTGGCATTAGTACACAAAGAGTCTGGGGCATACGATTTCGAATATGCTCAAAACTATTTACAGCTATGTGAGCGGTTAGGATTAATTTCTTTAAGGGAAGAGAGCTAATGCTAGCTATAAATAATAGTTTATCTATTCGTAAACTGATGGATTGTGAGGCAGATTATAAATTACTATATAAGTGGTTAAATGATGAAGTCGTTCAAGAGTTTTACGAAGGTAAAAGTGTGAAACATACTATTGAAGAGATATACGATGAGTTTCGTCCACGAGCTATCGGGGAGGATTATGTTCAATCGTGCATCATCAAATTCGAAAAAGAAGCTATAGGGTATTTGCAGTTTTATCACTTGCAGCAAGAAGAAATCGAGGAGTATGGTGCGTCAAGATACGAGCAAGTGTACGGGATCGATTTATTTATCGGCGAACACGTCTATTGGAATAAGGGAATTGGAACAGACGTCATGAAGTTAACCCTTCATTACTTATTTACCATGCAAGGTGTACATGAAGTTTTCATTGATCCGCAGACGTGGAACGAGAGAGCTATTGCATGTTACGAAAAATGTGGCTTTCAAAAGATCAAAGTGTTACCTAAAAGGGAGTTACATGACGGCGAATATAAAGATAATCAAATTATGCGGATAACACATGAAGAATTCACGTACCCATTGTAATTACAAGCAGAGGCTGATCATTTGAACCAGCTTCTGTTTGTTTTCTTTTGATTCTACTAAATAGTTTTTACAAAAAAAAAGAAAAATAGTATAGTAGTGGTACAGAAGTGATGGGGAGATGGATGGAGTGGATTTGAAATATAGAGAAAATAGCGTATGGAAAACAACAGGGATGCTATGGATAGGAGTTGCGCTTCTAAATCTCGTTTGTCTACTGTTTCTCTTTGTTGGATTAGGTTTTACGGCCTTTACGGTTATTGTCGCTATCGTTATTAGCTGTAATGTGGCACTTAGTATAATTATAGGGTTGTATTATTTACGTTTAAATGACATTACATATATACAACTAGAAAATGATATGCTGTTAGTTCACAAAGGGCTTATTCGCTTGAAGCGGAAAATCGCCTATAATGATATTGAAGAAAGTAGAATTAGTGACAACAAACTAATCTTACTATTAACGAGTGGAAAAGAAGTGGAAATTAATTTGGACTTATTAAAAATAAGAGACTTTGACAAACTCAATCTAAAATTGAGTGAGCATGTTGAAGTGAGACAAGCGAATTAAGATATGCTGTATATACTCGCAGGCAAGATGCGGGTCTTTTTTATTAGAATTGGTGTAAATAAGGTTCCTTTGAAAAAGGTTTAAAAAAGGGCAAATCGAGGAGGATAGGGATGACCATACTAGAAACAGAGCGATTAACATTACGAAAAATGAATGATCAGGATGAAGATCATCTCATGATGATATTTTCCGATCCAATTGCTATGCAGTACTATAAATCAACAAAAACGAGAGAAGAAGCACGAAAATGGATAAACTGGAATATAAAGAATTACGAAATTCATCACTCGGGGCTTTGGATTTGTGAGTTAAAAGGTGCAGGGGCTTTCATTGGTCAGTGCGGGATTGTACCGCAAATAGTAGATGGCCAAAAAGAAATGGAAATAGGTTATTTATTTGTTCGAGATTACTGGGGACAAGGATATGCAACGGAGGCGGCAAGCGCAGTTCGAGACTATGGTTGGAATAAGCTTCAATTATCTCGGTTAATCTCGATGATCAATAAATACAACACCCCTTCGATCAAAGTTGCCGAACGAATAGGTATGAGCTTGGAGAAGGAAAAAAATATTAAAGACCGACCTACACTCATTTATTCCATCCATTTGTAACGCAAGTTAGGGATTAAGGGTTTTGATTAACGGAATTTATGAAGGAGGTATCTGTTGATTTGGCATATACTTATACTCGTCATTGCGTCTAATCTTGATGATTTAGCTGTAGGTTTCTCACTCGGTATGAGAGGGAAAATCCCAATGAAGGTTATATTTGTCATTGCGATTTTTTCAGGAATAACAATGGGGACAGGATTATATTTTGGAGACGCTATCGCTGGAGTTATACCAGAGCATCTATTATTATATTTAGCTGCCTTTGTTTTTCTCCTCATTGGTTTCTGGTTTTTATGGGATGCTAGAAAATCTAAGCAAGAGGAGGCAGATGAAAAAAAGCTAGATCTAAGCTTAAAAGCTGCGGTCATTTTAGGGATTGCATTGGGTATTGACTCTTTAGCTGCTGGTTTTTCTGGCGGATTGGCGGGGTTTCCAATTTTACTATCAAGTTTTTTAGCATTTGTGACTAGTTTTCTCTTTATATGGGGTGGATCCAAATTTGGTCACTTAGTGGCACTGAATATATTTAAAAATCATGCAAGTTCGATTTCTGGTTGGTTATTTATAGTTCTGTCTATATTTATCTTGTTAATTTAATTCACTTGGTTGTAGTTGTTCTGCAATCAAGTGTTTTTTGTTTGGTCGGAAAAAGCAACTAATTAGAAACTTTGATAATTTACTTCTATAAAAACGAAAGACTGCATAACCATATATATTCAATCGTAAATAAGAATGAAATGTGGATAAGGGTTAAAAGGGGGAGTTACTAAAGGAGGCTTCTATGAGTGAAGTTCAACTAAATGAGGTAAAAGTAAAACCGAACGATCGGTCATTTTCTTTATTAACAGCTGTATTAGTTTGGTGTGGACTCGTAGTATTATCGAGCATGTATATTACGATCCCACTTATATCAGCATTCAGTTCAACTTTTGAAGTTTCATTACAACAGGCAGCTCTAACGGGAAGTGTGTTCTCCCTTTTCTACGCACTTGGTTGTTTAATTTTTGGAGCACTTTCTGATCGATTTGGACGGAAAGGTTTTTTAATGATTGGAATTGGCTCAATCACAATTGTTACTCTATTGATTGGATTTGTGGAAAGTTTTTATTGGTTACTTGTTTTAAGAGCGATCCAAGGAGCAGTAGCTTCTGTATATGCGCCTATCTCACTTGTTTATGTAGGGGAAGTGTATCCCGCTGAAAAGCGATTGACGACAATCGGATTTATTACATCAGGTTTTTTGACGGCAGCTATTTTTGGGCAAGTGTTAAGCAGTGCGATACAAGAGGTTTGGGGCTGGCCATTTATCTTTTTTACTCTCGCCGCTTTGTATTTTATATCTAGTCTTCTCGTTATTTTCATACTTCCTAAAGAGGTACGAAGTCCGAGTGGAGTGAGCATTTGGGATATTTTTAAACAAATGGTCGTTCTACTTAAAAATAATCAGTTGCTACTTACGTTGTTCATTACGTTCTTGACGCTCTTTTCACTCGTTGCCATGTATACTGTATTAAATAGCTATTTAAGTACAGATACGTTTAGAGTGTCTAGCCAAGAGCTGTTGGCTGTTCGAGCGGTCGGGATTTTTGGAATTATACTAGCTCCTTTTGCTGGAAAGCTTTCAAATAAATATGGTATTTCAAATGTATTACGTGTTGGTATTCTGCTCGCAACTGTAGGAGTGACAATGATAGGTGTTTTTTCCAATCTATTTATGATTGTTCTGATGAGTGTAGTATTTGTCGCAGGTATTGCTATAGTGTGTCCTGTCACGATTTCAATGGTAAGTATCCTAGGAGAAAAAGTAAGAGGGACTGCTGTTACATTTAATGCTTTTATTTTATTTGTTGGGGCAAGTGTTGGTCCAGCTATAGCCATTTTTCTAATTAGTATGTTGAATTATACAATGAGTTTCATAGTACTTGGTGTTTTTCTATTACTAGGGTTGATCGTATCTATGTTTATTAAGGTTAATTAATGTATCGTTTAGCTGGCTCAAATGGGAACTCACTTATTGAGGAGGAGTTGTCGTTTGAGTCAATTTTTCTTTAAGTGAAATTGTTGTTTTATTAAGAAGTAAAGTTAATGAATGAAAGGTTTCAAAAAACAAACCTACTGAAAACGTGGAATTTTGGGTAACCACTTTTCATAGTAGGCTAATCATTTCATCATAATAAATTCTTTTCATTCCTTTCAAAATATTTATTACGACTATTGGTGTTTCATAAAAATTTCTGTAGACTTATTCTTCAGTTTCCCCAGAGCTCTCTTAAGAAAGTCACCTATATCCTTCGATGATTTTACTCGTTCATAAGTTGCCTCAAACTCGTCAGATCGAATGGGGTACTGTTCTCCACTTGGTTCAGTAATCAAAAAGTCACCAGGTAAACCTCTTACTGTACCTTCTGCAGTTTCAATTGTAATCGATCTCTTTAATTTGACCGCTTCGACGACGACTGGTATTTTTCTGTATTTAGGCATGTAATCCCTCCCTCCATATCAACCACTTTCTAAATCAATGTTTAATAGGATAACAGAGCTTGGAATGTAAGTCCTATTTTTAATCAGAGTAGATGAATTAACAGGTCGTTCAAACTTTAATTTCAATAATTATTTCAACCAACTATAATCCTTGTATGATTTAAAAAAGGGTTGGTACCTACTAACTTAATTTCAACGTATGCAGCATGTCAGCAGTTTGTGACAGGTTCCTATAATTTCGTATGTATTAGTCTACGTTAAACTAAGCTTCTCTTTATTACAGGTAGGCCAATCATGAATGTAGTTCCTTTTCCTTTTTGACTTGTCACCTCAATGGTACCTTCCATCGAGTGGATTATACTGTATGAAATCGTTAAACCGAGTCCAGTTCCACGTTCTTTTAAAGAATAAAAAGGAGTACCTAAAACCTGCAATTCGTCTTTTGACATCCCACAACCGTTATCTTTTATGAAAATGTAGTAGAAGTTACGATTTTTTGAAATGGAGACGGTAACTACTTCGCCTTTTGTGGAAACCTCTATCGCATTTTTGATTATGTTTATAAGTACTTGTTGGAATTTCTCAGGGCAGCCTTTTATTAAATAGTTATTCTCTGGAGGTAGGTGGTACTCGACACTCACACTTTTCATGAGTGCGTAAGATGAGAGGGTATGATTGATCCGATTGATTTGTTCATGAATATTGATTGTTTCAAGTTTCTCGGCCTGTGGTTTTGCTAATGTTAAATAGTCGTTTAGGATCGTTTCGGCACGTCTTAATTCTTGTGTAATAATTTCATAATGTTCTCGATGTTTCTCTGGAGTATCTTTATCTTGTTGTAAAATTTGAACAAACCCATTTACGACGGTCATTGGGTTTCTAATCTCATGAGCAACGCTTGCAGCCATTTGGCCGACGATGTTAAGTTTTTCAGACTTTTGAAGTTCGACTCGTAATTGTCCATGCTCTCGTATCGTTTCTATCACATAGATGCAGATCCACATCATTAATATGTGCATGATTATAAAAAACAAATAAAAAACGTACACATTGTTCGATGAAAACCCAAACATTAGCTGAATCGATAAAATGATAAGTAGTGAATTAATTGCAGTAAGTATTAAAGTTGATTTAACTTTTTTTGTATATGTAAAAGTTTCATAATTTCTAAAGTATATAAATAAAAGGATTACCGATAAAGAATAGACAGCTAAAACACCATATAGACCAATACCACCAATAAACAAACGAAAAGTAAACATCATAATGGTGACGAAAATACCGATGGGAAAGCTTCCGTATAAAAAGGAGAGGATCCAAGGGATCGTCCGTAAATCCATCATGTTTCCAGTCCCAAAAGAGACTGGGAAAGACATACATAATAAAATAGCTAAACTGCTTAAAAAACCTACCATTAAACTGTTATATTTTTTAAGGTATGTGTTGTTTTTTAGGATCGTGTAATAAAGCAACGTTGGAAATAAAATAAAAACAACTTGTAATAATAATTGTTGAAGCATTAATTGGGATTCTCCTTTTTCGTAAATACTTGCTACCGTATAATTCTAGAAAATAGGTAAATCTCCTCTACTCAATAAATAATTCCTACTATTCTATCTTTTATTTACCATAAATTAGTTTTCTAGCTCTGTAAATAAAATTTGCTACATTACGCTGATTATAGAAAAATTTGTGATTATTTGAATATTTTGAGTGATTGTCTCGTTCGTTTGTTAGTATGGGAATATACCATTACTATGAAGGAGGAGGGAAAGAATGAGTGTAAAAACTATAGAAGCGTTCTTAAATAACCAAAATGAGACGATAAAAGACCTTTACCAATCCGTGCTTACGAATCACTGGATGGCTGCAACAACAGGAGATCAAAAATGGAGTGAACAGCATGAAAAAGCTTTAAATACATATTTTAGTCACTTTGCAAGCAAAGAATTGATGGATCAAGTTTCTACTTTTCGAAGCACACAGCGCTTAAAAAATAAACAACAACGACAATTAGATGACATTTATCGCAAAATGATTAAAAATCAACTCGGTCCAGAGTCGCAAGCTAAAACGTTGGAGCTAGAAAAAGAAATTTCGCAAACGTTTACAACTTTTCGTCCAAATATCCATGGGAAAGAAGTAACAAACAATGAGATTAAAGACATTCTCAAGACTAGCAGTGACCTTAATCAAAGAAAAGAAGCATGGTTTGCTAGCAAGCAAATTGGCAAAAAAATCGAAGCAAAAGTTTTACGGCTAATCCAAAAGCGTAATGAAGATGCACGTGCCTTAGGATTTGATAATTTCTATCAAATGTCTTATGAGACGCAAGAGCTAGACATTAACGATGTTTTTCATATTTTAGAAGGTTTAAAGGAACAATCAGACGGCCCATTTCAAGTGATTAAACACGAAATGGATGAAGAATTAGCAAAAAAATGGGGGGTATCGACAAGTGATATTCGACCTTGGCATTATACCGATCCTTTCTTTCAAGAAGCGCCACCTGTTCAAGGATTAGATATAGATACGTATTTCTTAGGAAAAAACATAAAGGACATTGCAAACCAAACCTTTCAATCAATGGGGCTAGAAATAGAGGACGTTCTAAATCGCAGTGATTTATATCCTCGAGATAATAAAAACCCATTTGGATTTTGCTCGGACATTAATCGAGAGGGAGATGTCAGAATACTAGTAAATTTGGATGAAAGTCTATTTTGGTGCACGGCTTTACTTCATGAGCTCGGTCATGCAGTGTATTTTAAAAACATCGATCGTAAATTACCATTTATTCTTCGCTTTCATTCGCATACATTAACGACAGAGGCGATCGCCTTATTCTTCGGACGCATGAGTAAAATGGGCAGTTGGCAAAAACGGTTTCTTACTCTTAAGTCAAATCAATTAGAAGAGCTAAAACCTTTTACTAATAAAATGCTTCAGCGGCAAATGCTTGTATCGGCTCGTTGGATTATTACGTTTTCATTTTTTGAAAGAGAATTGTATGAAAATCCAAATCAAAACTTAAACCAATTATGGTGGAAGCTCGTGCAAGATATTCAATTCATGCATCCACCAGAACAGAATCATTTCCCAGACTGGGCAGCTAAAATGCACTTCTCACTAGCTCCTGCTTCGTATCAAGATTATTTATTAGGTGAACTAACCGCATCACAGCTGCATTGTTTTATTGAAAAGAATATTTCAAACGACTTGTTCACAGAAGAGGTCGGATCGTATTTAATTAGAGAGTTCATCAACCCTGGTGCTTCATTACATTGGAATGAAAAAATCAAAAAGGCTACAGGTGAATACTTAAATCCCCGTTATTTTATCAAACAGTTTTTTTAGCTTGGTGCTAGAAGGAAGGTAATTTTATGAATTTGGATAAACAATCAAGCGATCAATTCACCCCTGTACTGGATCATATTAGACAAACGCAAAAGGCTGTTAGTTGGTCAGGTTCGGCATGTATCGTTATCCATAAGGGTAATCTCGTAACGGAACAGTATTGGGGAAACCATTCTCTTGATTTATCAGCGAGACCTATTCAAGCAGACTCCCAATTTCATGTTGCTTCGGTTAGGAAAAGCTATATCGGATTTGCAGTTGCCTATGCGGTTTATAAAGGCTACATCTCTTCAATCGATGATCTTGTAACAGCATATGTGAACGATCTAGATAGAAATGTTTTAGAAGGGACAACGATTCGGCACCTCCTTACTCATGCACATGGACTTCATATGAAAGAAGGAAGTCTTTTTCGTGAATTTCCTGCTGGCACCAACTGGGCGTATCGGATGATTGGTATTGATCTCTTAGCTGCAGTAATCAAAGGGACAACAGGTCAAACGATAGCGGGAATTCTCCAAAATGAAGTGTTTGAACCAATCGGGTTTCGTGAAACTGGCTGGTATGCCAAGTCAAATGAGAAGCTTGTTGATGTAATTCGTGATCCCTATGATCGAAATTGGGTTACAAGCGAAAGTACTGCAGGTGATAAGATGAATATGTATGTGTCCACACGGGACCTTGCTTACTGGGGATACCTTCATTTAAAAATGGGAGAGATAAACGGAGAACAAAAGGTAGCAAAAGAAATAATAGAGCTTGCAACAGCTCTTCAATCCCCGCGGTTAGTAGACCAAGATCTGCCTCAAAACGGCTTTCTATGGTTTGTAAAAGACTTGCCTGCTTTACAGTCTGAAATTGGCCCGCTCATTTCAAAAGGAGCCTATCAAATTTTAGGGTATACGAATGTTGCTCTATTGGTGATACCAAAACATGATATAGTTGTCGTGCGGATGTTAAATAGCTTCGGCTCTCCTAAAGGATATGACTATCTTGCTGATATTCGTAATTTCGGAGATACGGTGATGGGTTGTCTGTAAATCCTACATCAAAAGTTGTAGAAATGATCCATCTTCTGATCGGCGGAATTTGTGTTCTTCCTTGATAAACTAAGGATAAGAACTTGGGGGAGGGGCTTGAAAGTATGAATGAACAAGTAAAGCTAGTGAACGAAATATTAGACTTTTTATCTGTTGAAAGACAAGAAGCAAATCTAGCATTCTTAAACGAGATGATTAAAAATCATCAACTAAAAATTAAATGGGAAACGCTTTCGAAGGTGGTTGATTGGGAGGAAGGAAATGAGACAGGACGGTTTTTACCACCTATTGAACGATACTTTAAGAGGATTATTCATCAAGGAATGGGAGGAACGTGTTGGACGCATTCAGTTGGAATGCATTGGTTGCTGACTAATCTGGGATATCAAGTGAATTATATGTATATGGATCCTGGTCATTTATGTTTACGAGTTGATTTGGATCAACCCTATTATGTAGATGTTGGTTATTGTGCACCATTGTTTCAAGCTTACCCAATTTATCAGTCATTTCAGGTGAAAACTGAACGGGAAGTGTTTGTGTATAAAGTCGAAGAAAACGAAATTACGATCACTAGAACTCCAGGGCCAACGAAAATTCTCCGAACAGATGTGGTTCGTATAGATGAGATGAAGGCGCACATCAACCGTTCAAATGATTGGAAGGTCTCACCCGTTCTAAAAGAAATCCAAATTTTTGGATACATTGATGGCGTTCCCACTTCAATAAAAAATCAGACGCTTAAACAACATTTCAAGACAGGAACATCGCAAAAAGAGCTTAACAAAAAAGAAATGGAATATTGGTTAACGGAACGGTTTGGTATGGACGCGGAATTATATAAAAGAGCTTTGGTCACTTACGAAGAATATCATCAAGGAGTAACGTCATGATCGTGAAGTGGATTAGATGCCATGTCAATGAGGATAACAAAGAGAAGTTCTCAACGGCCCAATTTTACTGGTCTGTGCTAAAAGGTGTAGACGGATTTATAGGTCAAGTTGGTGGTTGGTAACTCTTTAACCCTACAAAGGCGTATATCGTATCTTTTTGGGAAGACGAAAAGTCGTATCAAACGTTTTTGAGCGAGCTCAATGATGCTATTTTTCATAAAAGTAATCAGCGAGGAACATATGAGAGATTAGATATAACTATTTTTAAAAACACATCATCGTTAGGATTTATGAGCTTAAAAGAAATGATAAAAGAGGGAACCGTCTTACAAGTGATCGAAACGAAGGCACAAAAGGTACGAGACGGGCGAACTGGTCAATCTTTAGGAAATATCCATTGTAAAAACGAAGCTGACAACATATTACTGCAATTCCAGAGTGAGAGTCCAGATCATGTAAAAGAAGATGAGATCTTTCAAGTGTTAGGCGATAATAAAGATTCACAATTAAATCGAATGATAGTTAAATTAGAAGAAAAGTGGAAGGTTCTTTAAGATGGTTTAATGAAAGGACCATAGGTTACAAATTGAGAGAGTAAAAATCATTGTTTTTTTCACATTAATAATCGACAGATTTCCATACAAATAGAGGTACAGATCACATGATGATTTGCACCTCTATTTGTGTTCACTACCAACATGAACAAAATATTTAGAAAAAAATGGTTGCAAAATTAATTTTGGCATATATAATTAAAACTGTAATACGATAAATAGTACAGTTAGTGAACGTCATACGCAAAATGGGTCAAAAAAGAGATTTGCAATAGCTATAAAAGTAAGCTTCCTAGAAAGGAGGAAGTCATGTTTCAATTAGATATCAGAAGTAGAAAACCGATTTATGAGCAGTTAGTTGAAAAATTGAAAGAGTTGATTATCCATGAGGTATTCGTAGCTGACCAACAATTACCTTCAGTTAGAGCTTTAGCACAAGAATTAACGATTAATCCCAATACGATACAAAAAGCATACCGTGAGTTAGAGCACCAAGGATACATCTACTCGGTTCCAGGTAAGGGAAAGTATGTTGCTCCTCAATCAGAAACGAAAAATGATGAAAAGGTGAAGAAGATGAAAGAAGAATTGGTGAAGCTTTTATCAGAAGCTATGTATCTAGGAATGAAAAAAGAGGACATCCTATCTCTAGTTGCGATTGCAGAGGAGTCAGTGAAGGGAGGAGAAGAAAGTGATTGAAGTCAAAAACCTTCGCAAAGAATTCGAGGGAACAGAAGCTGTCAAAAATTTAAGTCTACGAATCTCAAAAGGCTCCATTTACGGGCTACTCGGTTCCAATGGTGCAGGTAAGACGACCTTAATGAAAATGATTGCGGGTATATATAAACAAGATTCAGGAGATGTTCTCATTGACGGCGAGCCTATTTTTGAAAATGTAAGCAAGAAGCAATCCGTAATTTTTTTAGCAGACGCTTTATTTTTCTTTCCAAACACGACAATTAAGCAGGCGGCTGATTTTTATAAAAGTATGTATGTAAACTGGAACGAAGAGCGTTTCCAAAGATTACGTGAAGTGTTCCCAATTGATGTTAATAAAAAAATACACCGTTTATCCAAAGGGATGCAGAGACAAGTAGCATTTTGGTTAGTTTTATCAACAATGCCTAAGGTGCTTATTTTGGATGAACCACTCGACGGCCTTGATGCGGTTATGCGGAATAAAGTAAAAAATCTACTGATACAAGATGTAGCTGATAGAGAGATGACGATTATGATTTCTTCACATAACTTACGTGAGGTAGAGGACCTTTGTGATCAAATCGGGATACTTCATCAGGGCGAACTGATGATTGAAAAAGACCTAGATGATTTAAAATCGGATATTCATAAAATTCAAGTCGCTTTTAAACATGAAGTTCCACCGATTTTTTTACATGGAATTGACGTGTTGTATAAAGAAGAGCGGGGCAGTGTACGCCTTTATATTGTTAGAGGAAATCACGAAAAGGTGACGTCCCATATTGAATCATTCAAACCAGCTATATTTGACGTTTTACCTTTAACGCTTGAAGAGATTTTTATATATGAAATGAGGGATGTCGGTTATGCTATCGAAAACATTATCGTTTAATCGAGGTATATTCATCCAAGATTTAAGAAGTGTCGGCTGGGTTGGAATTGCGTATTTTTTATGCTTATTATTTGCATTGCCTTTGCAGCTCTTAATGGCCTATACGAGAGATGGACATGAGCACCCTTTTTTTACAAGGCCTGTTACTAGTTTATTTGAGGTTTCTATCGAGTTCCAAGTGTTTTTAATGTTTTTAATGCCTGTATTACTTTCGATTTTTATCTTTCGCTATATTCAAGTTAAATCATCAAGTGACTTTGTACATAGTTTACCGCTAAAAAGAGAAAGTTTATTTAACCAACATGTTTTATTAGGGATTGTCATTCTGTTTGTCCCTATTTTTTTAACAGGATTGCTTGCTTGGGCTTTAGGAAGTGTCTTACCAGCTGAAGAATTATTATCGTTTTCCTCTGTTTTTAGTTGGATGGCAGTAACATTACTATTAAATGTTTTTGTCTTTTTAGCGGGTGTTTTTGTTGCGATGCTGACAGGGATGTCTGTTTTACAAGGGGCACTTATTTATATCATGCTTATTTTTCCTACTGGCATAACGGTACTTTTCCTCATGAATGTTGAGTTTTTCTTGTTTGGTTTTGCCGGGGAATATTATTTAATGCAAAACATTGAAAGAATATTACCGTTTGTACGCATAGTTGAAGTCATTCATACACCTTTAACTGTACGAGAGATCTTCGCCTACCTTTTGTTTATCATCTTTTTTTATGTAACTTCGTTATTCGTTTATAAAAATCGAAGTGTGGAAAGTGCGACGCAAGCAATTGCCTTCAAGTCGTTACGCCCAGTTTTTAAATATGGTGTTACGGTTTGTTCTATGTTAGTTGGGGGGCTCTATTTTGGCGCAATGCAAAATCAACAACTAGGATGGATTATCTTTGGCTATATCGCTGGATCCATTATAGGATATTTTATTGCTGAAATGATCTTAGAAAAGACGTGGCGAGTGTTCGCGAAATGGAAAGGCTATGCAATCTATACGGTTGCGATTATTTTAGTAGCTTTCATTATGCAATTTGATATTTTAGGCTACGAGAAAAAAGTGCCAGATTTAGCGAATGTACATCAAGTGTACATGTCTGAGGGTATTTATCCTCTTTTGGATGAGTTGAAAGTGGAAGAGCAAGGGGAGTCAAATAACTCTAGACGTGACAAAGAATTAGATATTAGACAGTCCTATTCCTATAAGGAAGAAGAGAATATAAAAAACATTCGTCGCTTACACGAGCAAATTGTCCATGACCAGGCTATGATTGAAAATTATAGTGGAGACACAGGATTTGTTGTATTCGGATACGACTTAGATAGCGATAAGACACTTGTGAGACAGTATCGTATTCCAATGAAAGTATACGATGAATTCTACAAACCAATTTATCAGTCAAAAGAACATAGACGTAATCAAAATCCAGTGATAACCATTGATGATTTATCCGAGCTTGATCGAATTTCACTACACACGAACTTAGGGAAAAGAGTAGTCTTAACTGATCCTCAAGATATGAAAGAGTTCCATCAAGTCTTAACTTCAGAAATTGAAGCTGAAACTTATGCAGATATGAATGACAGACGTGAACCTTGGGCTTATATTGAATACTTATGGGCAAATGAAAAGAGAATTAATACCGTATGGAAAAAATCCTACGATGAAATGGATCGTTGGCTCGAGCAAAAAGGTTTACGAGACCAAGCAAGAGTAACCCCTAAAGACATTTCGCATGCTATTGTGTTTAAGATGGAAGAAGATATGGAAATGTATGATTATATTCATAAGTATGAATTAGAGGAAAACATCAAAATGCAACAAAATGGCCTGAAAATCGAAGGGCCTGAACAATTAGAGGAAGCGTTACAAAGATCACAATGGGGTGGTGATGGAAGATACATTATCGGATACTACTATCATCAACATTCATACCCTGACTTCTATACATTTGCTGAAGGCAAGGAGCCTAAGTTTGTGAAAGAGTATTTTGAGAAATAAAGTGAATAATAGAACGAAGCTGTATCAATCGGGTACAGCTTCGTTCTATTTAGCTATAGAGAAGTGATTGATTAATGGAAATGTAATAAATAAATCTTTGACAGAACAGGTTATTTTTGTTTTTATTAATATACAGATTCTCTTATTTAAGTAATTGTAAAATAAGCGACTAAATGAAAGAATATGGTTAGGTTCATAAGGAAATTTATCTTAAGTAGCGTGGTGACAACATATGCGATTTACAAAAAGCATCCCGAACCTTTTTACGTTAGGGAATTTGTATTGTGGTTTCCTATCGATCGGGTATGCTGCAACGGGCCAATACAAAAATGCGGCCATTTTAATACTTATCGGAATGATGTTAGACAGTATGGACGGAAGAGTAGCCCGAATGTTAAAAGCAGAAAGTGCTTTAGGAAAAGAGTTAGACTCGTTAGCTGATATTGTGACGTTTGGCGTCGCGCCTTCCTTTTTAGTGTATTATACATACTTTTATCAATTTGGATTATTAGGCTTTATAGTTGCTGGTTTATTTCCGCTGTTTGGCGCTTATCGCTTAGCTCGGTTTAATGTGAGTACGAAGTCATCGATGAATTATTTTATTGGTGTTCCAATTACTGCTGCTGGGGGAATATTGGCGACCCTCACTTTATTTGGAGAACTGATTCCCAATATTATAACAACGGTCGTATTTACAGCGCTGTGCTTTTTAATGGTAAGTAAATTACGTATACCAAGCTTAAAAGAAGTCCCGTTACCGAAATACGGGACAATTGTGACCATCTTTTTGGGTTGCGCATTATTTGTAATTTACAAAGGATTTTATGGTCAATTTCCTTACTTGATCTACATTGCTACTCCTTTGTACATTGCTTACGTTACATACCGATTTGTGAAAGGGAAGAACAAAAAAGATATCGATTAGAAAATGTTATTGTATGCAGTCATTGAAATAGCTAACAGCCTATTTGCTGTTAGCTATTTTTTGTAACACTCACCCTTTATGCATATTTCTATAAGTTTGTGCTTAACAAAAATCACATTCTTCCTTTCAACATCCCATGCCAATAAAAACGAGGAAGTAATTCCTTCTTTAAGAAGTACATGCTATATCGTTGTTTTGCTTGGTTGAAAGGGAATGTTTCTTTTGGTTCTTTGTTGTAATCAAATTCTGCTAAGATTAATTTGCCTCGTCCTGTAACAATCGGACATGAGGTATAACCTTTATAAATAGAATTTAATGGTTTGCCATTAATTAGGGAAAGTAAGTTATTTACGACAGTGGGTGCTTGTTTTCGAATTGCTGCTCCTGTTTTAGAGGTTGGTAAGTTCGCACTGTCGCCTAAACCGAAAACGAATGGGAATTGTTTATGCTGTAAAGTGTTAGGGTCTACATCTACCCAGCCATTTTCATCCGCTAGTTCACTATTCTTTATAAAAGGATGAGGTCCCATCGGTGGGGTAACATGGATCATGTCATATACATAGGTTTTGATCTCACCAGTATCTATATTTTCAAACGTTGCTTTTTTAGTTTTATGGTCAATTTCAATTAAATTCGTTCTGAAATTTGTTTTGATCTTCTTTTCTAGAAGAACTTTTTCAAGAGTTTTACGATATTTTGGCACGTCGAAAATAGCTGGATTAGCAGAGTTAAAAATAACCTCTGTTTCATTACGAACTCCAACGGTTTCAAAAAATTCCTCTGCTAAATACATAATTTTCTGTGGCGCACCCCCACATTTCACAGGTGTATTAGGATGGGTAAAAATTGCTCTTCCGCCTTTAAAGTTTCTAATGGTATCCCATGTGTAATCTACATATTCATAAGCATAGTTACTAGCAACACCTTCTTGTCCTATTGCTTCCTTTAAGCCTTTCACTTGATCCCAGTAAAGTTTAAGACCAGGGGCAACTATTAAATACTGAAAAACTATTTCTTTATTTTTGTCTGTTGTTAGTGTTTTTCTATTTAAATTAAAGGCTTCAACGGCTTCTTGAATAAAGTGAACCCCTCGTGGAATAAGGTCTTTTTCCTTACGAGCCGACTGTTCTTTCGGAACAATTCCTCCCCCTACTAATGTCCATAGTGGCTGATAATAATGATGAGCTGCTGGGTCAATAATCACGATATCATCAGGTGATATTTTTTTTGCTAATTGGGCAGCCACAGTTATTCCAGCCGTTCCACCACCGACAATTGCTACTTTATATGGTAGTTGTGTCATGTAAATTCACCGCCTTAATGTAGTAATAAATTTGGTAAGTGTTTATAATAGCGCTTACATTTAATAGTAAAAATAAGTGAGCTAGCAGGACCACTTCATGATCCTGCATAGCAATAAAATTTAAGCTGTTTTTTCTTGAACCTTAGGCTCTTTTTCTGTTGTAGATTTAAAGTGTTTTTTGTTTAGTTTAGATAGAACATGAATGGTTTTGAATTGTACGAATACGAATGGTGCAAGAATGATAAAGTATGCAACTGAGAATTTATCAATCACACCGTTTTGTACTAATCCCCAGTGTGTAAAGAACATCCCTAATACGAAGAAGGCAACACCTGGACAAATTAGTCCGTAACTACCTGCACTATTCTTGTTGCCTCCAACAAATGTGTTAAAGTAACCTAATTTCTTTAAGACAGAGTAACCAAGAATTCCAATAACGATTTGAGCCGTAATCACCGCACCTAAACCTACAAAAAAGATTAAAGGGTGTGGGTCAGTTCCTAAAAAGTTGTGTGCTAAACCAGAAGTAACACGTACTCCTGTAATTCCGATAAGCGTTAATATAGGAATGAGCATCCAAACACTTGGACTAGCTTCTAGTGCAAACCCATTTTTAAAGATGGATCGTAATCCTAAACCAATCCAAACAATGATTAAAATTACACTTAGTACAGTAAATAAGATTGAGAAAAAGATCCCTGTAGCTGAAATAACTAGATTGTGGCTCATCGCTCCAGGAGCAGCGAAACCTACAGCAACCATTGTGAACGCAAATACAGAAAGCAATTGGCTAAAGTGATTGTTTGCTTCTTCTTTGAATGAAGATGGTGTCGTCATGAAACGAGTCATCATTCTTACAAAGATCTTTAATGAAAAGAACCCAACAATCATAAACCCGATTAATGCAAATGGAAGTAGAAATTGTACGTAATCCCATAATCCAGGAACGAAGACGGCTCCTAAGACGAAAAGAACGTTGATCATCATTGAAAAAGTTAATGGAATAGCCATTAAAGCGACTTCACCATTTGAAGAACGTAATGCTTTGTATGCGTCTGTTTTTTTGAATTTATTAAACTCTTTCACATTCCAAATAACTTTCTCGAAATGCTTTACGGCAAAATAAATCATCGCTAGCAAAGCTATGATAATAGAGATAGAGACAAACGTATTCTCACCTGTAATATACGGGTAGATGTGATTGAATGTTGCCATTGGCGTATCTGGATGTGGGACCATAAACATTAAATACATGAAAAATGATACGGCAAGACCACCATTTCCGAGAGCAGCTAAAAAGTAAAGTGGATTGTAATTGTTTTTCATTTTATTTCCCTCCTTATACCCTCTGGGGTATTAATTTGTGTAAACTTAATATATCAAATAAATTTGATGTTGTAAACCTTTTTTTATTTCCTCTCTTTTTATGATTAGCTCTGTTAAAGGATATTGTTGAGATAAGTTGGTTTGGGCTCATCTTGTGAAATGTTAATATCACACGCCTTCATTCTTTAGTAATGAGCCCAAAATCAACACTCTTCTTAAACATCGCTTAATGATTAAATGCTTGTTAAATTCATATGCCCCTTCAATTCTGGGGATATTTAGAAGATAAAAGGATTAGAAAAAGTTTTAACTAGACGCTAAAATACGGTAGTGGGTATATACATTAATTATAACTTAATATATTAAGTTGCGTATAAGTGATTTCCCTTAATTTTTTATTTTAATAAGAAGATTTTGTGAACAGGTCTTGATTTCCTCGATATTTCTATTTTTATTTGATATTAATTTAATGAAGATATTTGGGATGGGGTGTGTAAATCATGAAACTAGAGTGGTTTAAACAATTGGTGGACGATTTATCTGAAGGGGTCGTAATCATTAATAAGGATCGTGTAATTCATTATCATAATAATTTAGCCAAAGAAATGACAGGTTGGGAACTTGGAGATATAGTCCCTTATTGTTCGTATTGTAAGATGAGAGAAGTAGCTCCTGGTGAGGAACGATGTATTCTTGCACACGAAGATCCTCTTCCAAGCTTTCAAGCTCATATGCCGACATATAAAGGAAAAAAAGAAACATCATTTGAAATGAGTACAACCAAAATAACACTAGAGGGTATGGAGTTTATGGTACTCATACTTCGAAATCCAAAGTGGACATCAGAAAAAGAACGCTTGAAAATAAAGAAGCTATTAATACGAGATACGATCGCTACACAAGAAAAAGAGAGAAAAGCGATAGCAATGGAGCTGCATGATGATATATCTCAAGGGGTATATAGTGCGTTTTTGGGATTACAAGGAGTTAAGCATCATATTACTGATGAAAATTATCAAAGTCATTTTCGTAAAATCGAGGGCACACTAGAGAAAACGTTAGACAATATTCAAAGGTTAACCAAGCAACTAAGACCGCAAGCGATTGATCAATTTGGGTTAAAGGCGACTTTAAGATCAGCGGTAGAAGACTGGAAAAAATTTTATAAGGTCAACTTTACATTATCCTATAAAATTCGTGAATACGTTCTATCTAAAGAAGTGGAGCTGCAATTATTTCGTTTAATTCAAGAAGCGGTTACGAATGCGGTTCGTCATGGAAAAGCAAAACAAATAACCATTAAATTTGCTGAAAGTGAAGATCAAATTATATTCCAAATTATTGATGATGGTCAAGGTTTTGATGTAAGTCAAACGAAGTTTAAAGGACTTGGATTGTATCATATGAAAGAGCGAATGGCGATGATTAACGGAGAAGTTAATTGGGATAGTAAAATTGGAGGTCCAACGAAGGTTGAAGGGTATGTAGATTTACATAATAAAGGGTGTTAACTGTGAAAGTACTGATTGTAGATGATCATGAGGTAGTAGCAAGTGGTTTAGCTTTATTAATAAAAGATATGTTTACTGTTGAATATATTATTCAAGCACAAGATGGGCGAACGGCTATAAAAAAAGCAATTGAATATTCATTTGACTTAATTATTTTAGATTTATCGCTACCAGACGGAATGGACGGATTTGAAGTACTACGCGAAATGCGTTCAATATTCCCTGATGCAAAGATCGTTATTTTTTCAATGCATGATGATATTTCCTACCAAAAGAAAGCTTATAAACTTGGAGCGAACGGCTATATGGTCAAAAGGTTTAATGGCGATAAACTGATGAAATACTTAAGCTTGATTATGAACGGAAAAAAGTTTTTTGAAGGAAAACTTACAGAGGACTGGGATGAGAATGAGGATACCTTAACTTTGCCGATTACCCCGCGAGAAAAAGAAGTTTTTGTGTTAACGGTATTAGGTCACACGCAAAAAGAAATAGCAGAAAAACTGTCCATTTCAAGGAAAACGGTTGAAACACACCGACATAATATTACTAAGAAATTAAATATCAAATCTAAGGCAGATTGGATTGAAATTGCTCAGAAATATCAGCTATTAGATATTTAATAAAGCTTAACGGTGAAACAGCCGTTAAGCTTTTTTTGTTCATAAAATACTCATTTTTACCTTAAATATAGGGGAAAAACCTTATGTGAACGATATTGACGTTTGATTACACTCTAACTATAGAACGTAAGGCAATGACTTAAGGGAAACGAAGGAAGGGAGTCTGTGGAGAAAAATACGAAAGAAGAGCTTTGGCTCATTATGGTATGTTTTATTGTTGCTGGCATTATGCTTCTTAATTAGTCGGTTCTTTCGTTAACAACAAAATAGGAAAGGAGAATTGTTATGTTTGAGTACGATCCGGTCATATATAGCCGAATACTTACATCCTTTACGTTAGTGTTTCATATTATATTTGCCACGATCGGTGTAGGTGTACCCGTTATGATCGCATTAGCAGAATGGATGGGAATAAAGCGTAAAGACCCTCATTACTCCTTATTAGCAAGACGTTGGGCTCGCGGGTTTGTTATAACCGTTGCCGTAGGTGTTGTAACTGGTACGGCAATAGCATTACAACTGAGCTTGCTATGGCCAAACTTCATGAAAGTTGCAGGACAAACGATAGCGTTACCGTTATTTATGGAAACCTTTGCATTTTTCTTTGAGGCGATTTTCTTAGGCATTTATCTTTATACGTGGGATCGTTTTAAGAGTAGAATGCGTCACTTTTTATTGGTTATTCCAATTGTTATTGGTGCATCAGCTTCAGCATTTTTTATTACGACAGTAAATGCATTTATGAACACCCCACAAGGTTTTACGCTAGTGGATGGTGTGATTACGAATATCGATCCAATCGCAGCGATGTTTACGCCAGCTATGCCAACAAAAGTTGCCCACGTTCTCATTACTAGTTATTTAACTTCAGCATTCATTTTGGCGATGGTTTCTGCGTATCAAATCGTAAAAGGTAGAAACCATGTGTATCATAAGAAAGCGCTTCATTTAACGATGGTGGCTGCTCTCGTATTTTCAATTGCAACCGTTGTGATAGGGGACTTATCTGGAAAATTTTTAGCGGAATATCAACCTGAAAAACTTGCAGCAGCGAAATTACATTTTGAAACAACGACAGAAGCACCACTTCATTTAGGAGGTATCCTAACAGAAGACAATGAACTAAAATATGGCCTTGAAATTCCTTATGGGTTAAGTATTCTGGCCCACGGTTCACCAAGTGCTGAAGTAATTGGTTTGAATGACTTTCCAGCCGATGAGGTACCGCCATTATGGATTCATTATATGTTTGACATCATGGTTGCCATCGGTATGTATTTAGCTGCAATTTCAGTTATTTATGTCGCGTTATCCAAATGGAAGAAGGAGTACTTGTACAACAAGCCTTTATTATGGTCAATTATCATTGGAGGTCCACTGGCCATGATAGCCATTGAGGTCGGCTGGATCCTTGCAGAAGTAGGAAGACAGCCGTGGATTTTAGTTGGTGTTATGAAAACAGCAGAGGGAGCTACAACGGCAGACCATGTCGATATAATGCTCGTTATTTTTTCGATCGTCTATATCATTCTAGCGGTCTCATGTTCGATCGTTTTGCGAAAGATGTTTAAGAACAACACGCCTGAAATGGAGTTAAAAGAGCAACGACGTATCAGTTAAAAGGAGGTGATAGGACATGAGCTATGAAATGATTGGTATTACAGTTCTTTGGATCTTTTTATATGGTTATTTGATTGTAGCTTCGATTGATTTTGGAGCTGGCTTCTTTAACTATTATAGTAGATTAACAAACATGAATCATATTATGAATGACTTAATTCAGCGATATCTTTCACCTGTTTGGGAAGTGACGAATGTATTCTTAGTTTTCTTCTTTGTAGGCATTATTGGTTTTTTTCCAGACACCGCTTATTACTTTGGGACAGCATTACTCATTCCAGGAAGTGTAGCAATTATCCTATTAGCAATCCGTGGTTCTTACTATGCTTTTGGAACGTATGGTGCCAAAGATAGTAAAGTGTATTCATTTCTATACGGAGCTACGGGTCTGTTAATTCCAGCATCATTATCGGTCGTATTGACTATTTCAGAAGGTGGTTTCATTACCGTTGAGAATGGAAAGGTACTGTTACATTATAAAGAGCTTTTCACAAATATGTATTCTTGGAGTGTCGTTTTATTATCGATTGTAAGTGTCCTGTTTATTTCGTCAGCCTTTTTAAGCTATTACGCAAATAAAGCGAAGGACTTCGAAGCGCTCCAACTTTTGCGTAACTACGCACTGACTTGGGCAACGCCGACGATCATTGCCAGTGTGCTCGTATTTTTCGCATTAAATAATCACAATCCTGAACACTTTCAAAACATGGTCGACGTCGGCTGGATGTTTATACTGTCACTACTATTTTTCTTAGGGGCTGTTTATTACATTTGGAAAGGTGAGCGGTATGGACTTGCTTTCGTATTCGTAATGTTTCAATTTGCTTTTGCGTTCTTTGGATACGGGGTGTCTCACTTACCGTACCTACTATATCCGTATATTAACATCTATGATGGCTTTACGAATGCAACGATGGCCCAAGCTTTAATCATTGCGTTTATTGCAGGACTCTTTCTGTTAATTCCTTCTTTGTACATCCTGATGAGATTATTCTTATTCGATGCTTCTTATGTGAAGGGTGAGACTGTTAAGGCAGACGATCACGAAGAAGAAAGGAAGGTGGGCTAATATGAACTTTTTTCTGATCATGGTTGCACCATTTTTAACCATTGTAATTTCAATAGCAATCTTATTTATATGGGGAGCACGTCAACCAAAGTCATAGGGTGATAGAAGTTTCTTAACTTAAGTATCAAAAAAACTATAAAACAACTACTGGAGGTAATTTTCATGACACAAAAATCAATGCAAACAGCCCAAGTATTTGAGTACATTTTAAGTAAAAAGCAATTATTTATTTTAGATGTGAGAAACAATGAGGACTACACAGACTGGAAAATTGAAGGAGAAAAAATAACATCTGTAAATATTCCGTACTTTGATTTTTTAGACGGAGTTGAGCAGCATCTTGATCAGCTGCCAAAAGAACAGGATATTCTTGTTGTTTGTGCAAAAGAAGGCTCTTCTAGATTTGTTGCAGAACAACTTGAGGAACAAGGACTTCGCACGTTTTATTTAGAAGGTGGAATGAAATCTTGGAGTGAGTATCTGTACGAAGCAAAAGTGTATGAAGATGCAAAAATCGAAGTATACCAGCTCATTCGAGTCGGAAAAGGTTGTTTATCTTACTATGTCATTTCAGGAGATAAAATGTTAATCGTGGACCCACTTCGCTTTGTGGATATTTATGAAGCAGCAGCGAAACGACATAATGTACAGATTACCCATATTGTAGATTCTCATCTGCATGCGGATCATTTGTCAGGTGGCTATGAGCTCTCTCAAAAAACAGGAGCAGCTTATTACATCATGAAGAGTGAAGGGGCTGTCTTCGAATTCAATCCTCTAGAAAACTATGAAAAAATTGAATTTGAAGATGCGATTGTCGAAGTACTAGCGATTAAAACACCAGGTCATACACCAGGAAGTGTCTCTTTCTTTGTGAATAAGAAATTACTATTCTCGGGAGATACGATTTTTGTTAGTGGGTTAGGTCGTCCAGACTTAGGTGGAAAAGTGAAAGAGTGGGCCGATGACTTATATCATACTGTCTATGATAAAGTAGCTCAAATTGCGGATGACATAATCGTTTTGCCAGCGCACTATGCCGACTATGAAACTGAAAGAAATGCAGACAATTACATTGGACAAACTTTAGGTAAGGTTCGTGAACAAAATAAAACGATGTTCCAAACCGATAAAGAAGACTTTATTTCTCAAGTCGAAAAATCAGCTAGTTCTGTAAAACCACCAAACTTTGAGGAGATCATTTCGATCAATCGTGGTGTCGAAACTGCAGATAATGAGCGTAAACAAGAATTAGAAATTGGGCCGAACCGTTGTGCAGTTCATCATACGTCTTAATGTCTTCTAAGATAAAACTAAGAAACATTGAATTGTTTTCTTTTTAAAAATTTAGCTTACGTAAAGTGCCTAGCGCCAACGAGACTGTCTTGGAGCTGGGCACTTTCTTTAATTTCCTATTCTCAAGGTTCATTTTTCAAAAAAGGTTGGTTTATACATTTAATCGTTACCAGCAATAACTTGGTGGCGCTGTTTCACAAGAAAAAAATGCTGTCTCTATTTAAGCACGTATTAAATGATGTAATTAATCACTGTGATTTCCTAGAAACGTACTCTAGCAGTCACTCAAATTAAGCCTTTCCTTTATAAACGTTACAAAAATGTGTCTAAAATGTGAATGGTATAAATAAAAGATAAGTGACTTACCTGATATAAATCGCTTACATTCTGATGTAATCTACTATTGTCACGTAGTTAATATAAAAAAGATGAGGAGTGAATGATTATGTTAGTACAAGAAAACGTAACAATCATTAATGCAAAAGGAGCTTTTTGTCCAGGACCTTTAGTAGAACTCATGAAAAAGGCAAAAACAGCTAATGGTGGAGATGTATTAGAATTATGGACTAATGAAGAAGGATCACTTAAAGACGTACCAGAGTGGGCGAAAAAATTTAACCACGAATATATTGGACAAGAAAAGGAAGATGGTTATTACCGCATCCAAGTTCGTATTAACAAGTAGGAAGGTGGGAGACTCATGAAAAAAGTCGTAATTATCGGCGGTGGCACAGCTGGAACGATGATGGCTAATGCGCTTGCAAAAGGTATGGGAGAGAAGCTAAAGAACGGTGATGTAAGCGTAACCATGATTAGTGATAAAAAAGAACACCTCTACCAGCCAGGGCTTTTGTATATCCCATTTGGATTAAAAACAGAGGAAGAAATTATCCGTCCTGTTAAAGATGTTGTGTCGCCATTAGTAGACATTGTATTTGATGAAGCAACTCAATTTTCAACAGAGCAAAAACAAGTTAAGACAAAATCAGGTAAAACTCTATCGTATGATTACTTGATTATTGCAACAGGTTCAAGACCTGCTATGGAAGAAGTACCAGGATTAGAAGAAGCAGGACACATTTTTTACACTTTAGATGGAGCTATGAAACTACAAAAAGCAATGGAAGAGTTTGATGGTGGTAACGTTGTTATGGCTGTCGGTCTGCCACATAAATGTCCAGTTGCTCCACTTGAATTTACAATGATGTTTGATGATTGGGCTAGAGAAAAAGGAATTCGTGAAAAAACAAACATTACGTATTGTTATCCGCTTCAAAAACCGTATGGAACAGAGTCTGTTGCAAAGCTTGCAACAAAAGAATATACAGAGCGAAACATAAATATTGAAACATTCTTTATGATTGACCATGTAGATGCTGAAAAAAAAGAATTAGTCGCTCTAGATGATACTAGAATTCCTTTCGATTTACTCGTCATGATCCCTCCACATAAAGGAGCGGATGTTACTGTTAAATCATCGCTAACGGACAATGATGAAGGGTGGTTACCGACAGATCGCCAATATTTAAACCATGTAGACCATGACGATGTTTTTGTTATCGGAGATGCTACAAACCTACCAATTAGTAAAGCTGGTTCGACAGCACACTTTGAGGTTGAAATTTTAGCAGAAAATCTAATAAGCATGATCGATGGTGGGCAAGCAAATAAACGATACAACGGAAAAGTCTTCTGTTTTATTGAAACTGGATTACACAAAGCAACTTATATCGCTTTCAACTATGATCAACCACCAAAGCCTGTCACACCATCTAAAGCTGTACATTGGGCTAAGCTTTCCTATAATAATGCCCACTGGATTAACTTAAAAGGAATTTTATAATAAATTCTTTAAGAGGAAAGAGGGTGGCAGTATGATAAAAGTACTAGAGAAAGAGCAAAGAGAAGTGCTACAAAATCTTGATCCTGAAGTGTTAAGTTCGCTCGTATCGAAAGCAGAAGTACTAGATGATGCTTTAACGATGGCCAAAATTGCATCTGATGCCTTAACGAGCGAGACGATTGAAAATTTAACAAAAAAAATCGAGAAAGCGGCAGTGCTTTTAGAACTAATCGAAAGACCGGAACTATTTAAGATGCTAGACGAGCTCATTACGGTAGGTGAGAAACTACTTCCAATGCTAGATCGTTTGGGGAACTTAGCCGAAAACGGAACGCTAGAAAAGCTTCTTGACCTCGCTGAAGCTTCAGGAATACTAGTTGATGCAGTAACGGAAACAACGATTGATCACGCGACAAAGAAGCTCAACCAACTAACAGAGCTAAGTGATCAACTACTCAACTCACCAATGATGAAAGCGATGCCTAAAATATTGGAAGTATCCAATGCAGCGTATAACGAAGTTAGTTCAACCGAACAAAAGCCAGTTGGCATTTTGGGACTCATGGGATTATTGAAGGAACCAGCAGTCCAACGCCTATTACAGACGAGTGCAGCAACGATTAAAAAGCTAGAGCAATAAAAAACTAGAGGTAAAAAAGTAACTGCTGCTTATAAATATAGGAGCAGTTACTTGCTATTCTGTAGGTTGTTTATGTCGTGCCAATTAACTAATCGAGTTTAAATTAGATTTTATATAGTTAGGGAGTAAAGATCTAAAAGAACGTTGGGGTGAGAACTATGGAAGTGAAAGTGACGAAAACTATTGATATTCAAGGGGAACGCTCTCCTTTACCCTTAGTCCATGTGAAAAAAGCATTAACCGAACTTAATGAAGGTGAGGTTCTAGAAGTAATTTCAACTGAAGTTGATTGTTTTATAGAATTGAAGGAATGGGCCAATTATACAGGCCATGAATATATCGATGGTTTAGCTAATGATAATGTATTTATTCACTATATTCGAAAAGGTAAGGAGGCACAGAACGATAAGTATTTACATGCACGAATTATATCTAATAATGAATTGATAAGTAAGCTAGAACAAGAATTAATCACTATCGTCGATGTGCGTGAAGAATTAGAATTTGAATTTAAGCATATTCCAGGGGCGGTATCTATTCCATTAGGTGAACTAAAGCTTCGTCTAGATGAACTAGCTAAAGAAGAAGATATCTATGTCATTTGTAGAACAGGAAATCGAAGTGACTTTGCATGTCATTTATTAGAAAAGAACGGTTATAAAAATGTATGGAATGTAATACCTGGTATTTCTCATTGGGCCGGGCCAATAAAATAGAAGCTCAGAAAGGATTTCATCATGATAAAAAAGTGGTTTCCTATTATTAAATGGATAGCAAATTATCAGAAAGAGTTTCTAAAAGGGGATATTTCAGCAGGTATTATTGTCGCTGTTATGTTAATACCTCAAGGAATGGCATATGCAATGTTAGCTGGAATTGATCCAGTTATCGGTTTATATGCAGTAACTGTGCCACTGCTCATATATGCGATTTTTGCGTCCTCAAGACAATTAGCTGTTGGGCCAGTAGCGATGGTATCGTTATTAGTTTTTACGGGGGTTTCCAGCATTGTCGAGCCCGGAACACCAGAGTTCTTAAATTATGTTATTTTACTAGCCTTAATGGTTGGGGTGATCCAACTGGTCCTTGGGTTAACGAAGGCAGGCTTTATCGTTAATTTTCTGTCACATGCTGTTATTAGCGGATTTACGTCAGCTGCCGCAATTGTGATTGCCTTAAGTCAAATTAAACATTTACTAGGAGTCAATCTGCAGAGTCACGAATATACACATCAACTAATCGTTGAAGTATTTCAACGTATTTCGCACATACATCTATTAACATTTTTCTTTGGTATCTCAAGTATTTTAATCCTTATTTTTATGAAGAAGTACGTGCCAGTTATTCCAGGTCCTATTTTTGTAGTTGCGTTTTCTATCTTAGTAACCTATCTCTTTCGCTTAGATGAACTTGACTTAAAAATTGTAGGGGACATTCCTAGAGGTTTACCTCATTTTTCAATACCACTAATAAATCTAGAAGCGATCCAAGTACTATTGCCTACAGCGCTAATGATTTCATTTATCGCCTTTATGGAGTCGATAGCTGTTGCAAAAGCAATTGCAACTAAAGAGAAATATAAAATCGACCCCAATCAGGAGTTGAAAGGTTTAGGTTTAGCTAATATTTTTAGTAGTTTTATTGCCTCAATGCCAGTAACAGGTGGTTTTTCTCGAACCGCCGTTAACTATCAATCAGGTGCTAAAACAGGTTTGGCCTCGATTATTTCAGCGGTTTTAATTATTATTACGTTAATATTTTTGACACCATTATTCTATTATTTACCAAATGCTGTTTTAGCTGCGATTATCATCGTCGCCGTTTATAGTTTAATCGATGTAAAAGAAGTTAAACACTTATTTAAAGTGAAAAAAATAGACGGCTGGGTACTCACAATTACATTTATACTAACTCTCTTTATTGGAATAGAGACAGGAATTTTAATTGGAATTGTAGTTTCACTCGTCGTTTTTATTTGGCGCAGTGCCTATCCTCATATTGCAGAGGTCGGTTATTTAAAAGAGCAAAACATATTTAGAAATGTAAAACGCTTCCCTCAAGTAACAACTTATCAAGACGCTCTTATCTTGCGTGTAGACCGTTCTCTTTATTTCGCTAATATGTCCTTTATAGAAGATAAGGTCGAAGAATATATAACAACGAGACCAGTGAAATGGCTTATTTTAGATATGTCGGCTGTAAACGATATGGATGCTGTCGCGATCGATCAATTAGAAGAAATGATGAACGTTTGTAAAGAAATGAATGTAACTTGTATCTTAACAGGGATGAAAGGTCCAGTTCGAGACTTAGTGGAAAAGGCAGGGTGGAAGAGTAAGTATGACAAACAAATAGATTACTATTCAGTAGAACAAGCAATAGAGGAACTCAAGCTAAAGGAGAACGTTGTATGAATGACATAATGAAGCAAAATCGACGCTTTGTAAAAGAGATGAAACAAAGGAATACGGATTATTTTTTAAATTTAAGTAAAGGACAAAGTCCCGAAATCTTCCTTATTAGTTGTACGGATTCTAGAGTCAGCCCTTCTGTCATTATGCAAATGCCGTTAGGGAAGTTATTCGTTCACCGAAATATTGCTAATCAAGTGAATGAAAATGACGATAGCTTTAATGCGAGTCTGTACTATGCTTTAAAGCACCTAAACGTAAAAAAGGTCGTTATTTTAGGACATACAGGATGTGGTGGAATCCAAGCTGCTCAACAAATTGACCCCAATGACTCACTAGAAGTGGAGTCATTTAGAAACTGGATCACACACGTTCATCAGTCGATCAAAGGGCATAATGAGACAAGTAGTTATCAGCTTGAGAAAGAAAATGTCATTCAGCAAATGAAGATATTAAAGGGTCATCCGATTTATGTTAAATATGGCAATTCGGTTGATGTAGAAGGGTATTTATTTCATTTAGAAACAGGAGAGTTAGAAGTCTTATCGTATTAAATATGAACAAAGTTTGAACTTAATTATAATTATTATAAAAAAACACCAAATACCCCCTTGAGTATTTTATAAAACCGGTGTAGAATGTAATTGTAGCAAGATAATAATTATTATTAAAAAGGAGTTGTTATAAATGATGAACGAAGAAATCAAAGTACAAGAAGTAAATGAAGGTTTACCACGTATTGGTTCGCCAGCACCACAGTTTGAAAGTGTGACAACACACGGGACAATACAATTATCGGATTATAAAGGGAGCTGGGTGATTTTATTCTCACACCCTGCCGACTTTACCCCAGTTTGTACGACTGAATTTATGGCATTCCAAGAAATTTATCCGCAATTACGTGAACTAAACACAGAGTTACTAGGTTTAAGTATTGATAGTGTTCACTCCCATATTGCTTGGGTAAGAAACGTTGAGGAGAAATTTGGTGTGAAAATCGAATTTCCAGTCATTGCCGATCTAAACAAAGATGTTGCAATGAAATACGGAATGATTATGCCAGGAGAAAGTGATACGTCAACATCACGTGCTGTGTTCGTCATTGATCCAAACCAAGTAGTACGAGCAATTATTTACTATCCATTATCAGCAGGACGCAATATGGATGAAATCCTCCGTCTCATTGAATCATTACAAACTTCTGATGAGCACGGTGTTGCAACACCTGCTAACTGGAGAAAAGGTGAAAAAGTCATTGTTCCTCCTGCAGCAACACAAGAAATGGCGGAGGAGCGCATGAAAGAGGAAGGCATCGAATGTGTCGATTGGTACTTCTGCAAAAAAGAATTAAAATAAGGCGGTGAATACGATGGCTTGTGTGAATCCTGATGGAACATTAACGAGTTCAGCAAAAGCGTTGTTATCAGCAATCCAAGATCAGGCTTTAACGCCTGAAGACATTTCAAAGAAAATTGGACAACCATTATTTAAAGTGAGAAGTTCACTTCGAGATATGAAGTCGGGTGGATTTGTCGAAGCACAAGGAAATGCATTTATAATTTCTAAAGGCGCGAAAAAGCTGCTAACTAGATCGTAAAAATATACGAATAACTATCAGTGAATACCTCCCTCCCTCGATCTGATAGATTATGATACTCTCAAATAAAGGTGACTCCAAAGTGCATGACACTCATGGAGTTACCTTTTTTCATAGCTTTGTTAGGCTAATGTGATGTCTGTTAACTATTGATTGTGTTGACTAAGATAAGAAGGCATTTTCATTAGTGAATGTTAAAGTTATATGAACAGTTGTGATAAGGTGTTTTATTCACATTCAGTTCATATTTATATGCTATCTTTTACTTAGCAAAAGAAAAAGGTGAGGGTTTAAATGAAAAAGAGTGAAAGTTCAATGATCGTATTAAATGATGATCAGAAAACCGTAAATCCCATCCAGCAAATTGTCAGTGACCTTATTAAGAAAGGCATTGATGCGTCAATTGTCACAAAGCCCCCAAAACTACAAATGTAAACATCAACACTACTGTATAGGACAAATATGGGTTAAACATCATCCTAATAGCTCTTTTGATTAGTTCTATAGTATTAATTTTGGAGAGTTTTTAAATTTCGCTCAGACTTCATTACTATTGAATTAGTTCTTTAGATTGTGTTGGGTATTAAGTTAATAATTTTTAGTAATTTTTCATCATATTACATGAATCTTCAATGTTGTATCATGAGAATTGTGTCTAACTTTGTTGTTTGATGTAAGTAGGGGGGTTCTTATGATAAAAGTATTAAAAAAGTTGGTTCCTTTAGTAGTGATTATGTTATTAGTAAGTGCATGTGGTCAAAATGAAACGGTTCAAACGAATGACCAATCTCAAGCAGCTATTAAAGAAATTCAACGAAATGAAATTCATATATCTACCTTAAGTACTGGTGAGAAAAGTTTTGAACAAAATGAAGAAAATCTAGTTTTTACAAAGAAACAGCTTCAAAATGAAAGAGCTTGGGATCAGACGAGTATAGAGATTACAGCATCTAAAGAGAACCTGTTAAAAGAATTAGACTTATTTTATAGGGCTCTAGAGAAAAAAGAACTTCCCGATTACACGATAGACTATACTTTTTATTTACATAATGTTCTAATGGCTTATGAACAAAGAGAAGATTTTAATTTCCATTATGAGTCTTTTATGGAAGTAGTACCACAACGTATTAACAACATAAAAGAGTTAAAACTAGAAACAAAAGAAGTTGATTTTGTACGTAATTATTACTTAGAAGCTATGATTGTTCATCACGGTGTCATAAAAAAAATAGGTAACCATACGGTGAACATTCAATCAGAAAATAACTTACTCCAAGGAAGAAATGAACTACAAGATGCACTATTAGAGGGATATCATTTACTTGCATTAGT
This sequence comes from Alkalihalobacterium elongatum, assembly GCF_019024285.1. Lineage (GTDB taxonomy): Bacteria > Bacillota > Bacilli > Bacillales > Bacillaceae_F > Alkalihalobacterium > Alkalihalobacterium elongatum. The sequence goes on along the minus strand of NZ_WMKZ01000001.1, from coordinate 250,703 downwards.
GGCTGCCCAACTAGTGAAAATAGGTGAAACAACTCATATCATTCAAACAGAGGAAATAGATAGCCTTAAAAAATTTATTAGTAATAGAATAATTGAAGAAAAACTCTAACAAATATGCTTCGACTAAAGAGATACCTCTTTGTCGAAGCTTTTTTAATGATAGTATATGTAGGTATTTTACTTTATTAAACGAAAATCCATTTTAGTTTGTTAGTCATTTTCCATGGAGAGGGGGGATCCAGTAGAGGTATGTTCATTAATCCATTCTTGAGCAATTACTGAAAGAGAAGACCAATTGGGCAATTGTTCTTTGTGCTGTTCTAGCCAGCTCATACAAAACTGTGGATCAATACTTTGACCATAACACTCGGCTAAAAAAAACTGAATATTTTCTTCGTTACAGTTGCCCCAAGAATCGCAAATATTCATAAAATTATCTTCGACCCTGGCTTGAATGCTTTCGTCTACCATCGCATTTCCTCCTTCCTGTTCGGCTTTGTTAAAGTTTAGTGAGTATGAATTATGATCCATGAATTTGGCAAAGCCTAACTAATAATATAGTTAAAGTATGTCCAAACATCAGAAAAACCATGTGAAACTTGCTTTTATCTTTTAGCAGTAAATTAAAACTGTTCACATCGTGTTCATATAGAAATGTTATCTTTGTAAAAAGGAAAAATTGGCTTAAGAAAGGAAGGAACACTTTGAGTCCATTGAAGGTACTAATCATTGAAGATGATCTTAATATATGTGAACTGATTACATTATATATTGAAAAACAAGGCCACATCGCGATTGTTGCGAATGAAGGTGAGGATGGGCTGATAAAGTTTTACGATGACCAGCCTGACTTTGTCATTTTAGACATCATGCTTCCTAAAGTGGATGGTTGGGAAGTGTGTAAGGAAATTAGAAGTGAAAATTCAGTAATTCCTATTATAATGCTTACGGGAATGGGCGAAAGTTATGATAAAATCCGTGGGCTGGATTTAGGTGCAGATGATTATATTGTTAAGCCTTTTGACCCAAATGAGCTAATTGCACGGATGAAGGCGGTGCTGAGAAGGACAAATGGGTTGGTTGACGAAAGCGAAAATATAGAATGGCCTAGTTTATCAATAAATATGAAAGAGTTTAAAGTGTTTATTGGTGGGAGAGAAGTCACGATGCCGCCTAAAGAATTAGAATTACTTTATTTTTTTACGTCTCATCCAAACCAAGTTTTTTCACGTTTACAGCTACTAGATCAAATTTGGGGTTATGATTTTGATGGTGATCCTCGAACGATTGATGTACATGTGAAAAGATTAAGAGAGAAATTAGGACAACCAACTTCAAAATGGGCCCTAAAAACAATTCGTGGGGTGGGTTATAAGTTTGAGGTGGACGTCAGTGATTAAAAGAAAAGGAATTTTTACAAAGTTATTTCTAACGTACTCTCTTATATTACTGTTAGCGTTTTTAATATTTAGTACGATCTTTATTTATTTGTTCCATGAATACTTATATAGCAATTACGAGGAGCTTTTTTATCATCAACGGGATCAAATTGTAAGCCACTTACAACTAGCGTATAAAAAAGATTGGGATCAAGAGGTTGTGAAATCATCACTACAAATGAGTTTAAACCAACCGCATACAACGGTAACAATCTATGACGAGGTGGGGAAGGTCCATTTTCAATCTGACTATGCTCCTCCAGAATTAGCAGAGATTGATTCAGATATTGTTCAGACTTCCTTAGAAGGAGAGCTTATTACGGAACCGATGAGAATAAATGACTACCTAATCTATCTAATGGCTGCCCCACTCGAAGTTGAGCTAGAAAATCAACATATATATTCAATGGTGATGGTATTTCATGAATACAATCACCAGTCCCGCCAAATGATATTTCTTATTTTGCTCACTATGTTTATTACAATCGCCTTAACTGGTGTTGCTATTTGGTTTATTTCTAGAAAAATAACTGCACCTCTTCGGCATATGAATGAAATTGCATTGCAGTATGCGAAGGGAGATTTTTCCCGTAACGTACAAGTGAAAACGGAAGATGAAGTGGGACAATTGGGAGAAACATTTAATTTTATGGCTAAGGAATTAGATCGTTTGGAGCAAATGCGAAGAGACTTTGTTGCAAATGTTTCTCATGATTTGCGCTCACCGTTAACTTCAATCAAAGGATTTTTAGTTGCTTTAATTGATGGAACGATACCTAAAGAACGAAAGAATCATTACTATTCCATCATGAAAAAAGAAACGGAACGGTTAATTAAGCTAGTAAATGATTTACTAAGCTTAACGCAGTTAGAAGCTGGAAAAATTATCATTCAGCCTACTAATTACAACCTTTCTGAACAAATCAGGTTAGTTATAGCAAACATGGAACCAGAGTTATTGAAGGAAAAGATTAATGTTGAGATAAAAGGTGTGGATGAAGATATTTTTGTATATGCTGATTTAGATCGTATGGAACAAGTATTCGTTAATCTAATTCAAAATGCGATCCAATATTCACCACAGAATAGTGAAATTCAAGTGAGTTTATCTCTACAGGATGATAATGTAAAGATCAGTATATTGGATAATGGAGAAGGAATCCCAGAAGAAGATTTAAAACATATTTGGGATCGTTTTTATAAAACCGACAAGGCTAGATCGAAAAAAGTCGGTACGGGAATCGGACTTTCGATTGTAAAGTCAATAATAGATCTGCATCAAACGTCCATATTTGTGAGAAGTAAAGTTGGAAAAGGAACAGAGTTTAAATTTACGCTTCCAGTTAAAAAAGGTGACTAATTCCCTCAAGATGGGTGTTAGTCACCTTTTTTTATAGATGTAAGTAAAAGAGGGCGTAAGGTTTTTTGAAAATCTGTAAGCTTGGTCCTTCTTTGTTCATCTTGTGTTCATATTGCATTGATATGATCAGTTTGAAAAGAAAATTAATGCTAATTGTTTGGGTACAAAATACAAGAGGAGATGATAGACAGTTTTCTAGGTTACTACTACTACACATGACGATGAAATAAGTAAAATAGGAGAGGAAGAAAGAAATGAGCAAATTAGCTAAATATACATCAGACCGAAAGTGGGTATGGCTCATTTTAGGTATTTGGATTGTGGTTGCTGGGGCTTTAAGTGCAGCTCCATCAGCGAATGATTATACTGTTAATACTGGAGAAGACGATTTACCAAAGGAAGCACTCTCCGTTGTTGCGAGTGAAAAAGTGAAGTCTTATTTCTCACAGGAGGGTTTGTTAGCCTTACTTGTATTTCAGGCTGATGAAGTATGGAATGAGTCCAATATTTCACAGATTGATAAAGTGAGTCAATGGTTAACGGATGAGACAGAACTTGTTACAATAGAGTCTACGGTTCCTTTTCACCACTTTCCTGATCATGCAAAAGAAATGTTTTTATCAGAAGATGGTTCAACCATTGTTCTACCTGTAACTTTAACCGATCATTTAGAAATGTCCGATATTAATCATACGGTTATCGAGATCCAGGCTTATGGTGATGAGCAACTAGATCTTGGCACTTTAATGGTTACTGGGCCAGCAGGAATTGCTTCGGATACGATTGCAATATTTTCTAACGCAGACCTCGTTTTGTTATTTTCGACCATTGGTCTTGTGTTAATTTTACTAATTGTTATTTATCGTTCGCCGTTATTAGCAATTATTCCACTTTTTGCTGTTGCGATTGTTTACCAAGTGGTCGATCGGGTTCTTGGTTTATTTGCAGCTAATCAAGTATTTATGATCGAATCCCAATCTTTATCCATCGTTATGATCCTATTATTTGGGGCAACTACAGATTATTGCTTATTTGTATTCTCTCGCTATCGTGAAGAACTTCGGAAACATGAGAGTAAGCATAAGGCTATGAAAGAGGCAGTAAAGGAGGTTGCATCACCAATCTTCTTTAGCGGTGGCACTGTTTTTGCCGCGATGCTCGTTCTTTTCTTAGCAAATTACGGGCCATACCAGAACTTCGCACCTGTATTTGCGATTACAATTGCAATTGTTTTACTAGCTGGTCTTACCTTAATCCCAGCATTATTTACAATTGTAGGAAGACGTTCATTCTGGCCAGCCATACCTAAAGTTGGTGAGGAGACGTTAAAGAAAAATAAATTTTGGAATAAAGTCGGTTCGGTTGTAACCAAAAGCCCCTTCATTTCAGGGGGGATTGTTCTTTTATTCCTTATTGTTAACGGACTAAATGTACTGAATGTCCAATACTCATTTAACTTAGTAAAATCATTTCCAGACGATATGAATTCTCGTATTGGTTTTGAGCAGCTTGAACAAAGCTTTCCTGCTGGAGAGCTTGCTCCTGTAACTATACTCGTGGAGAAGGAAGATGGATTTACTTTTTCCGAAAAAGAACTAACGGCGTTAGAGCGATTAAATGAAAGTTTATTAGCTGAAGAAGGTGTAATGTCAACATCTTTACCAGAACGTGATCTGATAACAAATGGGGAAACACACGGGACGCGCTGGTTATCTGAATCAGGACAAGCTGTAAAATTTGATATCATTCTAAATATGAACCCATATGATCAAGAAGCTTTAGATCTATTAAACTCGTTGAATAGTAAAAGAGAGAGACTTCTAGATGATAGTGGCCTAGGAAGTCATCAAACCTACCTCTATTTTGCAGGTGAAACAGCCAAGCAGGCTGATATTCGGGAATTAAATGAGCGAGATACTCGGATTGTCATTATTGTCGTAACAATAGTCATTTTTACGATGCTAATTTTCCATACACGCTCGCTGATTGCACCTATCTATATGATGACAACTATATTGATTTCATATCTATCTGCGTTAGGGCTTAGCTGGTTTATTTTTGAAAATCTATTTGGATATGAAGCAATGAGCTATCGTATCCCACTATATGCTTTTGTTTTTCTTGTAGCTTTAGGAGTAGATTACAATATTATGTTAATTTCTAGAATACGAGAGGAAAATCGTACCTTTACTATTCGTGAATCCGTGCAGCGAGGTGTGGCATATACCGGGGGAGTTATTTCTTCTGCAGGACTGATCTTGGCTGCAACATTTGGTGTATTAATGACACAGCCGATCTTAGAATTGTTTATGTTTGGATTTATTGTTTGTATTGGAATTCTAATGGATGCATTTTTAGTACGTGGAATGCTTGTACCAGCAATTGTTACTTTATTAGGTCGATGGAATTGGTGGCCTTCTAGTTATAATAAATCAAAATAAATTGAGGTGGTTAAGTTGAATAGAACTAAGTTTTTACTTCGAACATCTGCCATATACGCTGTCATTGGAGCATTTATGGGTGGTCACATGGCTGGAGCAGGATCGTATCTATTTCGAGCTATTCATGCTCACATTTTAGTTGTCGGGTGGCTTTCCCTTTTTGCATTTGCTGTTTTTTACGCAATTTTTGCGATTCCTAAAAAGTCAAAGTTAGCAACCGTACAAGTATGGTCGGCATTTTTAGGTAGTTTTGGACTAACAGCAGGAATGTGGATGTATTACTTCAAGCCAGAATGGGCGCCAGAGCTATTTAATCTCCTTTTCTATATCGTTGGTGGTTCGGTGTTAATGATCAGCTTTGTTGTATTTTTAGTCATGACATTTGTTTTCAGCAAACAGCTTACAGACAAAGAATAACAGTATAAAACAGGACTTTTTAGCGGTCCTGTTTTTTTATGTCTTAAACCAAATGATACCAGTGCTTTTTAAACAACGTGTTCTAATTAAACGTTATATACATCGAATTATCCAGTAAAAGCTTGTCTGCCATCTTTTGTATGGATTGTTTGCCTTCGATTGTTTTAGGTTCAAATTCTAACATTTCGTTATTTTGACCATCTTTATAATAGGTGATTTTCATATGGTGGTCATCTGTGATTAACCAATTCGTTTCAGTAAGTTGATTAAAAATAATATCAACTCCTAGTAAAGTTCCCATTTCATGAAGAAATTCATAATAAATTAATCCGTAAGAGTCATCATGTTCCTCGTCTTCTATGTATTTAGCATAGGGACTATCTAAATAGAAGGCGGGTTGGATTGTTAACGTTTTTTTCTTCAAGTAGTATTCCTCCCAATTGTATTTTCCTTAGTTTAACTCTTTTTATGTTCACCATTCTTACTCAGTTCATTAGAATGATTTTTTTGGCATCACGTTTAGATGAGGTCTATTCAATGATCAATATTAATATGTTTTTATGAAGCTTTAATTTGAAAGGGGAATTTTATGGATGACGGGAAAGTAAGACCATACTTTACAACGAGAAGTTTAATTCCTGAAAATCAAGAAACACCGATCCATTTTTTGCGCGGTTCGATTTTTGACAAAGAGTATTGGTTTTTGCGTAATCATTTTCAATACCCTGAATTGAATGTGGCTAGTGAAAATCTGCTTGTGACTGGTGCTGTAAGTAATCCTTTTATTATAAAACTAGAAGAAATTAAGGCATTACCCCATAAAAAAATAACTCTCCCATTAATTTGTTCGGGTAATCAACGAGCGAAGTTCCGTCCGAAAGTTTTTGGTGAACAATGGGAGGAAGGTGCAGTGAGTCAAGGGGTTTGGACAGGTGTCCCGCTTAAAGAGCTGTTAAATTATGCAAAGCCAGATGAGAATACAGTAGAAGTAGTGTTTACTGGAAAAGACCGCGGCGTAAAACCGAATAAAGATGAAGTTGTTTCTTTTGAAAGAAGTCTTCCATTGAAGAAAGCTCTTCATCCTGATACGCTCGTTGCCTTTGAATATAATGGACAGTCTATTCCTTATAAACATGGGTATCCGCTTCGGTTAATTGTTCCAGATTGGTACGGGATGGCATCGGTAAAATGGTTAAAAACGATAACGGTAGTAACTCGACCGTTTGAAGGCCCTTTTCAAACGGATGATTATGTCTATTATCCTAGACCAGATACTGATGAGGGTAAAACTCCTGTTACAACCGTTCGAGTGAATTCAATTATTCAACAACCTTTAGATCATTCAATAATCGATGAAGGTACTCACGTAATTGTCGGTCTAGCTTGGAGTGGGGAAGGTCAAATTGCAGAAGTCGAAATTTCATTTGATCAAGGAAATACATGGGAGCCTGTAACTTTAGAAGAAAAATCTGCATCATATGCATGGACAGAATGGAGTTATGTTTGGAAGACACCAGGAAAAGGGAGTTATACAATCCAAACAAGAGCACGAGATTCGCAAGGTAATATCCAACCACAGAGTGAGTTTTGGAATCGCAAAGGTTATGGGTATAATGCCATTTTTAATATTGAAGTGAAAGTAGAATAATTTTTTCATCATAAAATCCCTCACTTAAAACTCATTTGTATTACTGAAAAGTAGTTTTAAGTGGGGAATTATTATATAAATCGATCAAATAGGTTACCTTAATTTAATATAATAACAAAAGTTGGGATTAGAGGTGGGCTTTATGGATTTAATTTATGAAATTGCCTATACCAATTTGCTGTCACCGATGATTTTATTTTTCATAATTGGGATCGTTGCTGTCATCGTCAACTCCGATTTAAAAGTCCCAGGTGCATTTTATACTGGCTACACGATGATTATCCTTCTTACGATTGGAATTAAGGGTGGAGTGGAGCTGCGAAATGTCACATTGATGGACATGCTTCCAACGATAATAACTTCCATTGTCTTAAGTATATTAATGTTTGGAATATCTCTTTTTGTTGTTAAAGGGTTGTTTAAGTTTTCAGTTACTGATTCCTTTGCGATTGCTGCTCATTATGGATCAGTTAGTGCGGTAACATTTATTGCAGGTATTGCATTTTTAGAGAAAATCGGTATTTATTATGAAGCCTATATGTCGGCTATCCTAGTCATAATGGAAGGTCCCGCAATTATTTTAGCCATAGTTTTATATAAAGTTTTTTCGCAAAAAGAAGATGAAGAAAAAGACAACCCCGAAGCTAGTATCAAGCATGTCATAAAAGAAGCATTTTTCGGAAAGAGTATTTTTCTTTTGTTAGGCGGTATTTTTATTGGATACGTAGCACATACTGATGGCCTCGTCCAAATTAGACCATTGTTCGGAGATTTATTTTACGGTATCCTTTGTATCTTCTTACTTCATATGGGAATGGTTGCAACACAAAGTATTCGTCAAATTAAAAATTTGAAGCCAGTATCGTTTCTTTTTGCATTTATCTTACCAGTAATAGGCGGATCTATAGGAGTTTTAGCTGGTTATCTTATTGGTCTTTCAGTCGGTGGAGCAGTTGTTTTAGCGTTTTTAACTGGAAGTGCGTCGTATATTGCCGCACCAGCAGCGGTCGGTCAAGCGATACCGAAAGCCAATTCAGGTATTTATATTGGATCGGCGCTCGGACTAACACTGCCGTTTAATTTGATTATTGGTATTCCTTATTTTTATTGGTTGGCAAATTTCATTTATTAACAGCAAATATATAGGTTGGTCTGATGATCATGAAGTTGATATGAAGGAAAGGATAGAAGGTAGGAAGCGGTTAGAGCCTGGTTTGCGATTAATCAGGCTCTTTTTACTTCTTTTTGAGATTAGGTGTTCTTATTATTGCAAAAGAGTTTTAATAAAAGTTATTCTTCGACTAGTTCGGAAATCTCTACTTCAGAACGCTCTTCTAAAGGACCTCTTAAATGTACAGTCGCAGTTTTTCCGTCTTCATTCAATTTATCGATCCATACTGAAGTCCCATTATATTTCACATCAATGTCGGCAGAAGAAGAAAGGATTTGTTTTACACGTTTTTCATCCATTTATTATTCACCCCCAATTCTTTGTCAGTTTATTTTGTGGAAGAAGTGGATTTTTATGTACTATACTATGTACTGGAAATAGAATATAAATTTTTAGTTATTTACAAGTAATTTTTTTACTATAGTGTGCAATTTGTAAACAAATACATATTACAAACGCGATAGGAGTTGAACTATGAATAAGAACGAGGGAAAAGTAGTAATTGTGACGGGTGCAGCTAATGGTATCGGTCAAGCCATTGCAAGAGCATATGCAGAGTATGGATATAAAGTTGTACTAGCTGATATTGATCAAGATCAAGGTAAAAAAACGGTTAAGGAACTAAGGCAATCGGGATATAATGTCATTTTTATAAAGACGGATGTTAGCGAAGAGACAGAGATATTTGCATTAGTAGAAAAGACTAAAGGCACATACGGTACTGTTGATATCCTAATTAATAATGCAGGAATTAGCCAGTTTAAGTCTCTATTTGAATGTACTGCAGGGGATTGGGATCGTGTGATGAATACGAATGTTCGAAGTGTGTTTTTATGTTCAAAAGAAGTCGCTAAAGTTATGCGTGAAAAAGAACGAGGAGGAGCAATTGTGAACATTGCCTCGACGAGAGCGATTATGTCAGAGTCTAATTCAGAAGCATATGCAGCGTCAAAAGGTGGGATTGTTGCATTAACTCACGCTCTAGCAGCATCCTTAAGTGAATACAATATTACTGTAAATGCTATCTCTCCAGGATGGATTGAAACAGGAGATTATAGTACATTACGTGAAATTGATCATCAACAGCATTTTTCGAAGCGCGTCGGAAAACCAGAAGATATAGCCAAGGCATGCATGTACTTAACCGCCTCGGACAATAACTTTGTTACTGGCATTAACTTAGTTGTAGACGGTGGAATGACACGAAAGATGATTTATGAAGAGTAGAAGTAGTTCTTGTAATTTGGCTAAATTCAGAAATTTAAAATAAGGATTTTATTACTAGTTTTCATATCGGTTTTTTCTAGTTCTATTTATCTGAATTGGCAGGAGGTTTTTCCTAAATAATGAGATGGTTATTTATCTTTTGTTTTATTCGTGATTGAATTTAACAAAAGGAGGTTGTTAGATGTCAAAAAGAATAAAGCTTATATTCTCTGTTTACATCTGTCTATTGTTAGCATGGACGTTACCAAAAGAAATTCATGCTAATGAGGGTGTGCTACAAAATGGAGATCAGGGACAAGAGGTGTTCGAATTACAACAAAAGCTTGTAAAACTAGATTATCTTAATGTAGCTCCCACCGGGTACTACGGAATGTTAACAGAAAATGCGGTACGTCAACTTCAACAGGATTTTCGTCTATCAGTTGATGGTGTTGCAGGTCCTAGAACATTTTACAGGCTAGTTGAAATTGAGAAGATGGCAAAAATAGTACACGGGGAAGCACGTGGTGAAACTTATAAAGGTCAAGTAGCTGTAGCTGCTGTAATAAAAAACCGCCTTTATTCTTCCGAATTTCCTTCAACGGTTGAAGGAGTTATTTATCAAAGAAATGCGTTTACAGCTGTTCAGGATGGGCAATACAACTTAACTCCAACTTATATAGCGTATCGCGCTGTGAAGGATGCGTGGATAGGCTGGGATCCTAGCTATGGTTCTACTTATTACTATAATCCTCAAATTGCTACGTCCCAATGGATTTTTGATAACACGACACCGAAGTTAACAATTGGTAGACACCTTTTTGCTGATTAATTAGGTATTTTTCAGTAGTAGTTGAGTTGATTAGAAAGCAGTAAATATTAAAATAAACTGTATTCTTATTAATGAAATACATAATGTATATGATAATTTCTAATTATCTAACAAGTTTCACAAAATTCTTCCCGACAACTTATTGGTTTATTTGACATTTTAGTGCATAATGATTCATGAAAAGTTTTTAAATGGGAAGGGGAATTGTGATGGAACTTACATATACTGGTAAGACTAAAGATGTATATAAGTTAGAGGATGGAAATTTTTTATTAAAATTTAAAGATGATGTGACGGGGGAAAATGGCGTATTTGATCCTGGTGCCAATACAGTCGGTCTTTCAATTGAAGGTGCAGGGAAGGCTGGGCTTCGTTTAACAGCATTCTTTTTTGAAGCATTAAAGGAAAAAGGAATACCGACACATTATATTGATGCAAATATTGAGGAAGGAACAATGACGGTCAAGCCAGCAGAGGTGTTTGGTAAAGGTCTTGAAGTAATTTGTCGTTATAAAGCAGTAGGAAGTTTCTTACGTCGTTACGGAATTTATGCGAAAGAGGGACAAGACCTAGATGCTTTTGTAGAGGTGACATTAAAGGATGACGATCGTCAAGACCCACCAATCTCTGAAGATGCACTTGATATGTTAGGCATTCTTTCAAAAGAAGAATACAATGTCCTAAAAGACCTCACAAAGCAAATTGGAAACGTCGTCAAGGAAGAATTAGCGAAAAAAGGTATCGAATTGTATGATATTAAGTTTGAATTTGGTCGTGTTGGCGATAATAAAGAAGTTGTACTGATCGATGAGATCTCTGGTGGAAATATGAGAGCTTATAAAGATGGAGTATACATTGAACCATTACAGCTAGAAAAATTAATGTTAGAACAATAATTTTTGTACTTCTTTAGTCAGGGTTGTCACATTTGTGGCAACTCTTTTTTTTATTTTTGATGGTTAATCGAGGATTTTTATAGTGTTAAGTTAATTGTCCTAAATTCCTTTTTAATGTATGATAAACAACCTGTTAATCCAAAATGATAAAGTAAAACTTCATTTCTTTCGAATAGTTATAAACGGCTAAGGATGGTTGTGATTAAAAAGTTTACTCGTATAGATATTTTTCTTGAAATCAGTCGTGTTAGATGCTCGATCAAAGGGGCTATCATCCTTGGTATAGGCGCTATGAGTGGGAGTAGGCTTCATGTCATTATGGATTTAATAGAGTTATTTTACGAGAAAAAAAGGAGATTATCATGGACATCTCAGAACAACTTACGAATTTACAGTTACTTAACCAATTTTGGATTATTTTTCTGTTTCTTGTTCCTATCGTACTTATTGCAAGAACGGTAGTTGCAGGAACAAGGTATTCTCCAATTTTGATTATTGTTATTTTTGGTTTAGCGATGGGGTACATATTGGAATATAGTGGAGTTTCTTCACCAGGTCTCGATAATTTTCCGTTTATTGACTTAATGGCAAAGACGACAATCATTGCCCTAACAGTTTCTTTCTTTGTCGGTGGGCAAGAATTGCGGAAAATACTAGGGAAGAAGCCGTTAGATGACGAAGAAATGATGGTTCCTTCTGATGAAGAATTGGTGCTTGGAACGAGCAGAACTCAGCTGTTCTTTATAGTTCGCGCATTTTTCCTTTTATTAGGTATCGAAGGAGTAGGACGAGTTTTGCTCGGAACAAACCCAGATGATATGCTAGCGTCTTATTACCCAGTTGTTGCGTACATTGGTCTTGTAGGATCGGTAATTCTTATTGATAACAAAGCAGAAATTTCAAATAAACACCTATACTTACGCAAAGGTCTCATTGAAATTATTGGGATAATTGGTGTTTTAATTAGTTCTTACTACGTCGCACAAATAGTAGGTCCGATTATTGCACTACCACAAATCTTCTTTGCCATGATGATTGCAGCTGCACTTGGGGCGATTTTTTATCGCTGGGCGTTTGGGCCAACATTACGTGCTCTTTTATTTGCAGGGATTCCGATTGTGTTGGCAGCCAATTTCTTAATTGGCGGTTCTCGAGTAGGTGATGCATTTGGTATTCCAGGGGTAAATGCAGTTCTCGTTTACAGCTTTTTCGGTCAATTATTATGGATGTTTGGCGGTATTGCTCTTCTAATGTATTTTGCCCGAACGGTCAATGTACGTAATTTAGCGCCAGGTATGGCAGGAGCCTTATCTCATTCGGGATTAACAGGGGCTTGTACGGCTGGAGACTTCGGTAAAATCGCTGCCACTCGTGCACCAATTATGATCAACATTCCGTTTTTTGGTCATATTTTTGTATTTTCTATTCTTGCAGTGAGCGCAAATCGCGGTAGCCTATGGTTGATCCCAACGGCTCTCCTTGTGGCCGTTGGTGTGTTTCTTACTGTATTATCATTGAAAAACTTGCATAAAGCTAATGGCGAAGATCGTTTTGAAGTGACAGCACTTATGCAGTTTTCGTTCGGTTGGCAAATTTGTGCTGTATTTGGTGGTCTTGCATTTCTTTCCTTAAGTCCATTGACTATGGATTATGCAGCGATGGCACAAGCTTCTGCGATATCTCACTTTGGATTATTTGCCGCAATTCAGGGCGGGATGTTTGGCATGGAAGCAGCAGAACTTATTCCGTTTATTTTCTCAATGCCATTTCTCGTGCATCCTTTAGTGTTTTTGATGTTCGGTAGAGCGATGGAAAATGGCGGTGATATGGCCGTTAAGCCTGTATATGCATTGACGGTAATTGGTATGGTAGGAATTATTGTAGCATTGTTTTTGTAAGGGTAAGAAAGAGTGGATCGCAAAGTGTCTAAAGGAACTAGTTTTTTGGGAATTGAGAGGGATCATTCCTTATAAAGTATGAAGGTGGTGTAAATGGCGAATTTTAATTTTAGTAAGTTATAATTATGATGATTAATATTTATGATATATTCGCCATTTTAAATCATTTTGGGCATAGTTGATTAATATTTCATTAAATATGTCTTGCTCACCTTATCATAAAGTGTACGTCTATTTTTACCAAATGAGAGGATGAAGGTAGGGAACAAAAGGAGTTTCCAACATTCTCGTTTTACATAATGCCACTTCGTTAACTCTTGTCTTTGTTCGTCAACTAATGTTAAGTCGGCAATCATCATCCCTATTGATCTTCTTTTAAAAGCAGGATAAATGACTTGATAAATAAGGAATACAGCTCCTAAAATCGAATAATTAATAATAAATAAATGCGGTTCGTTTGCCCAAATGTCTTGTCTTGCACGTTCTGGGTCCCCTATAAATAACGACTCGGTCGTTGTCATCATCCATAATGTAGTTAGTGCAGATGTCATGTAAAGGACCATCGTAAGAATAACGAGATCATAAAATAACGCGATTGATCGTATCCAACCACCAGCTCGTAGATTTGGATGTAGAAACCGCTCTTGTAATTCTGGATCGTCTCTTAGCTCCATTCTCTCTCCCCCTCAGATGAATTCAATTTTATTCCATAAAAATAGTAAAAATGTTTATATTTTCTAAAAATTTATTATATCGATATTTTACTTATTGGTCAATTGCTAATTTTACGAACATTCAATAGAATTAAGATATGTTTGATTAGAAACTTTTCTTAAATCAAGAAACGTTCTTCGTGAAAAAGACGTTGAGAGGTGTGTTTCGTATGCAACAAATCATAAAAGATATTAAAACTACTGTGATGCAAGTGTTTGATCATCTACACCAAAATCCAGAGGTTAGTTGGAAAGAAGTAAAAACGACAGACTATATTACTAAACTATTAAAAGATAATGGTTGGAAAACAACCACGTTTGAAGATTGTACTGGCGTAGTAGCAGAAACGGGTAATGGAAAGCCTGTTGTGGCTGTCCGTGCTGATATGGACGCGTTATGGCAGGAAGTAGAAGGAACATTTTGTGCCAACCATTCTTGCGGTCATGATGCCCATATGACAATGGTTATCGGTGTAATGTTGGCTTTAAAGGAATTAAACTATAAATCACCAGGTACCATTAAATTGATTTTTCAACCAGCTGAAGAAAAAGGAACTGGTGCTTTAAAACTTGTGGAAAAGGGAATTATCGACGATGTTGATTTTCTATATGGAGTTCATTTAAGACCATTTCAGGAATTGGCTAATGGTAATGCTGCACCAGCTATATATCACGGTTCAGCTAGATTTATAGAGGGGAAGATTATGGGAGCAGATCTGCACGGAGCAAGGCCGCATCTTGGTGCTAATGCTATTGAAGTCGGAGCAGAACTGGTTTCTCTTTTAAAAGGCATTCACCTAGATCCTATGGTTCCCTATTCAGTTAAAGTGACAAAGTTTATGGCAGGAGGGGATAGTGCAAATATTATTCCAGGAAATGCGAACTTTAGTTTAGATTTAAGGGCACAATCGAATAAAGAAATGAATGAATTGTTAGCACGTGTAGAAAAAATTATAACTGTTTTGGCAGATTTAAATAATGTTGAAATTCAGTTGTCTCATCAAGCTTTTATTGCTGCTGCCGAAGTATGTGAGGAAGCGACAGAAATCATGAGTCAATCAATAAAAGAAATATTAGGTGAAGAGAAACATGTAGCCCCTATAATGACAACGGGTGGGGATGACTTTCATTTTTATAAGCTAAAACGTCCGAAATTAAAAGCGACTATGCTAGGATTAGGATGTGATTTACAACCAGGACTCCATCATCCACATATGACCTTTGATAGGGATGCTTTGCTCAAAGGAATAGAAATTATGACTACCGTTGTTCAAAATACATTTGCTAAGATAAACGAAAAGAAGTACGATTAAACGATCTTTAGAGAAGTTAGTTACAGGATTTGTTTTATAAGGTTTCTTTCAAGTAGAAGATTATAAGCAAAAAAAGTATAAAAGTTCACAAAAAACCTTCTTACTGCTATATAGAAGGTTTTTTATCGTGGTTAAGAGGTAATTAATAAGTTTTAGCTATATAGGAGGAGGGAAATATTACTAGGTAGAATAGTTAGAAAATTGTGATAATATAAAACTATAAATACTATTATAGGAGGTAGGCATGTCGAAAAAATTATTAATAACCTATGTAATTACAATTATTTTAGCGTTCATGATCTACAGCCTTCATGAAAAAAATAGGATAAAATACACATGGAATAGCAACCAGGTCCATGATGTAACAAATAAAATGATAACGGTTACAACGTATAATATTCAATATGGAAAAGGAATAGATAACCGTGTAGATCTAGACCGAACAATAGAAACATTAAGAGCTTTAGACTCTGATATCATCAGTTTACAGGAAATTGAGCGTTACAGTGTTCGTTCGAAGTTTAGAGATCAAGTAAAAATTATCGCTAAGGAATTAGAGATGAATGCTGTTTTTTATCCTTCTATATCTTACCCAGGTATTTATTATGGAAATGCAATACTTTCTCGCTTTCCTATCAAAAGTACTGAAATGATCCCTTTTATAAATAAAAAAGAAAATCGAACTGCAATATTGTCGAAGCTAGATTTATTAGATGGACAGTTTATATACGTGATGAATACTCACTTAGGTTTAGATCAGGAAGAACGGATAGTTGCTATTGGCCTAATTTATGAAAGGCTTAAAGAAATTGATGAGCCTATTCTATTGATGGGGGACCTAAACTCCTTACCTAAAAAACAAGAATATCAAATTTGGAATTCTCTCTTAACGAAAAGCAATTTAGGAACTCCACTTCAAACTTACTATAGCCAGGATTGGCAAATTGATTATATTTTTCATAGTAGGGAATTTATTGTTAATGAAACAAGTGTGGCAAAGAGTGAGGCTTCGGATCATTATCCAGTAAGTGCTGTGTTATCACTGCAAAACGATCCGCTGATTTATTCAACAGGTTTTAGTCAAGGGCTACTTCTGGATTAATGATTTAAAGGATTGAAGGAATGGTTAAGTATGCGCTCCCTAGTACGGGCTATCTTTCTATTCCTTCAAATAATTATAGTTCACGGGATACTTTAGTGATGCAGTACATAATTTTACAAATTAGGCTTGAAGGGTATTCCTAATGCTGTTTTTTGGACTACATAATTTTCATAATCTGGTAACATTCTTTACATAATGACCGATCCGTTTTAAAATCCTTACTATTGGAAAAATGAATAGAGAGGATGATTTTTGTGTTTCGTTATGTTTATATTTTCTTAACAGCCATTTTCTTTATTGGACTGGCTGGATGTTCGGGCAGCGAAAAATTAGAACAAGAGGAAGTTCAACTGCCAAATGATGAAATGACCATTGTCGCGATTATTAATGATGAGAAAATACATAAATCTGAATTTCAGGAATTAGTGGAACACAGAAAAAGAATGTATAAAGAGGATGGGCTAGATACAGAAGATCCCCATTTTGTTCGTCAAATTGAGGAGCAAATATTAGAAGATTTAATTAGTAAGGTATTATTACTTCAGGCTGCTGAACGTGATGGGATAAATGCTACGTATATAGAAGAGCACATGAATGACATTAGACATAATTATGAAGATGAAGAAGAGTATTTGAAAGAATTAAAAGCAAATTATCTGACAGAAAAAGATTTAGAGAATATGTTAAAAATTGACCTTTTTGTTGAGCGATACTTAGAGGGACTCGAAATTTCAGTCGATGAAATCGATGATCTACTTGAACAATATAATGGCTTTACAGAAGGTGAAATTGATGTGGAACAGGTGAGGCCTACGATTGAAGCCAATGTGATTCAAAAGAGGCGGGGAGAGTTGTTAAACGAGCTTCTTGCTGAGTTGAGAGCAGAAAGTGAGATACAAATCTTACAATAGTTTGTAAGAACGAGCGAGGTTGGCTCAATTGTCCCTTCACGGCAGTTTACATGCTGTTTACCGTGTTTGGCACTACTTTGAGACAACCTCATATATGATGAAAGAAGAATTCAAATTCAGTAGCACGGTCCATAGTTAAGAATTATTAAACCTGACGGTTCTGATCTTCTGTCTTTGGTTCTGCTTTTCTTTTTTTAATTACTGAGATAGGGGCCTTAATTACGAGGTCAAGCCAATTTGCAAAGTGATAGGGTGCATACGGTGATGTATAATAGCTACCGAAGCTACGCAAACCGACAAGATGAATGTTAATTAAAATATAAGAGATAACGATACCGAACAGGCCAAATGTAGCAGCGGCTATCATAACACCAAATCTTAACATCCGAAATGTAATACTTATATTATAAGCTGGTAATGAGAAAGATGCGATCGCTGTCAAGGCCACGACGATCACCATAATAGGGCTTACAATCCCTGCACGAACCGCCGCATCCCCAATGACGAGTCCTCCAACAATACCAATCGTTTGACCAACAGGACGAGGTAAACGAACCCCTGCTTCACGCAGTAACTCAATCGTAAATTCCATCAAGAGTGCCTCTATGAAGGCTGGGAATGGAACACCCTCTCGCGAACCAGCAATTGAAAGAGCCAATGTAGTTGGAATCATACCTTGATGATACGATACCATTGCTATATAAAGTGCAGGTAAGAACATCGCAATAAATGCACCAGTATACCGGAGCACACGGTATAATGAGCTAATTTGCCAGCGATCATAGTTATCTTCTGGTGACTTAAAATATTCTTCAAAGGTCAGTGGTGCAATTAAAGCAAACGGCGTACTATCCAATACGATAACAACTTTCCCATTAAGAAGGTGTGAAGTTGTTTTGTCTGGTCGTTCGGTTCGTATTAATTGCGGAAAAGGGGATAATACATTATCTTCGACAAATTGTTCTAGACCACCTGTCCCTTCTATATTGTCTACATCAATACAAGAAATCCTATAACGCATTTCTTCTACTAGATCCATATTTGCAATACCTTTCACATAAATAAGGGCAAAATCATTTTTAGACCTCCGTCCGATTTGTCCGAATTGTACCGTCAAATTTGGATCTCTAATTCGTCTGCGAAGTAACATGACATTTGTATGAAGAACCTCATTAAACCCGTCACGAGGCCCCCGAACAACAATTTCACTTTCAGGCTCTTCGATTGCACGCTGATTAAAGCTTCTCGTTTCTAATAAAATGAACTTGGGAATGCCATCAATGACGAGTAATGTTTCCCCAGACATGAGAGGTAAGATAGCATTGTCATATGTCGTTTCGATTGAAAATTCAATGAAATGGGTAACTTCCTTTGTTAGATGGTTTAATAAGGCATCCCCTTTTAAACGTTCAACTTCGTCATCAGAAAAGTGTAGTAGAGGCTTAATCACTTTTGTTTCAATCCCATTTTCATCAGCTAAGCCATCAACATAAAACAAAGTCGCTTTTAGTCCTTTTCCGATTAGGAAATCACGTTGGACGATGTCATCACTTTCACCAACGATGTTCTTAATGGAAGTAATCATTTCGTCTATAACAGGAGATACCTCAAGTGTATATTCATCTTTTGAACGAACTTTATTTGTATTTAATTTTCTTAATAACTTTCTATACATTTAAGTCACCTCCAATAACGGCTATTCTAAGCGTTCGTTTAACATATAATGGCGTATTTTAACGACGGCTGACACATTCACATCGGCATTTTGGAACTCTCCGCCTTCGCCCTCCCAGTTTTCTTTTATCGTTTTCCAATAAGGATATTGTTGTTGCCGAATTTTTTTATGGAACCCGAAAATATCCGCTTGATAATCATTCTGAACTTTTTCAATGCTAATATTAACTTGCCGAACAATTTCTTTTTCGATAAGGGCTTCTAGTTCACGGATCGTCTCTTCATTATTAATCTCCACATCATTAAGCCAACTTTCTCCTAGTGATCCTTCAGCTCTTAATTTAACATCAAAAATATTACGGTTATTTTCGCGGCGATAATCAATGGTAGTATCCATTTCGACTACTTCATATACAAAGAATTCTCCTTGACCTTCGTCGTACTCCACTTCGATAATCACGTTTTGGGCGTCACCTATAATCCAATTATAGCCTTTTATCTCTTCTTCAGTTAGCCAACCTAGCATCGTGTTTTCTTTTCCTAGAAATACGGCGGCTCCTGTAATTATCAAATCATTACCCACTAGTTTAATTTGTGGGATTATAAAACTCTCTTTACCAGTAATATGACTAGCTATTTCACCAATTGTTGTGGGCGAAGGCATCTCCAAAAGAGATTGATAATTATCAGTGATGTCTTCAATGGAAGTGGCTATCATTTCTTCAAGTGGCAACTTAATATTTAAAATATCCTTCGTATTGGCACTTGTAATATAGACATAAGATTTTCTCCTCATTTCGTGGTCTCGAATATACCAATCTGTTAAATGTTTAAGCATGGGTGTGCCTCGCACTAAATTTTCATTATAGATCATTACTTTTAAATGCTCGAAATTGAGTCTTCTACTTCTTCTGGCAGAAGCTTCTCGAATTGTGTTGAAGTTGGTCAAGTCGGTTGTTGTAATATTGAAATAAGCTCGCCCTGTTCTCCCACCTTCTTGTGCTTCGATTTTGCTCGGGATTGCAACGTTAAAGGTCGCATCAAATAATTGGGGATGTTCTGCATTTCGAGAAATACGGTGTCTTCTTTCTCGTTCATACGTCCTTAGCTTTTCTTCTTCATTTTCAGTTGGATCGAATCCGAGTGCGACTACAAATCCAATTTCTTCAATTTCATTAAGATCCCAGCACCCGATGAGGAAAGGGACGAGCAGGATGAGGAGGGTAAAATAAATTATTTTTTTCATTCTACATCCCCCTTGTTTTTTCGTAATCGTGTTACTTTCTTAACTATTGTTGCAGGTACCCCTTTAAACCCTAAGAGTAGCTTAACCACTTTACATTGAACTACTATTCTTAATAGAAGATTTACTTCGGTTTCGGAACCAAACCGTTAAAAAGCCGATGATAAATGTACTTATTATTAATCCATCTCCTAATAGACCTACATATCTACCAGTGGTTTGCATTTCAGTGAATGAATTAGGAATAAAGGCAATTAAAAAAATTAAAAAGATGAGCATGGCTGGAAGATAAGTTTGCATCTTCTGAGATTGAATAAATTGTTCCTTAAAAATTTGATGGATGACAAAAAGAATGTTGGCCATCGATGTAAAAATCGCCATGATATATATCGTGAGAAAAATTGATTCAAATCGTTCAATAAAGGCACCGATTAATTCGATTTCCTTAGCTAACTCAACCGCCGGGAACGTAATCACCATAGTCATTTCTAGGCCGAATACTCCGTATGCGGTAATGGTTAGAAAAGCATAAATGAGAGTCGTTGCAAGCATAAATAGGCTAATCGTTCCTGAACGTAAGTCCGACTCTTTCATATAGGCCATAAAAAAGAATAAAAGAAAGACCCCAGCGAACGAAAACATAGGAGGTAAAACGCCATATAAAACTGGACTAATCCCCTCACTCATAACTGGAAGTAAGCGATCAAATTGAGCTTCATTAAAATTGAATATCATGATAGTAAATAATGCGACAAAAATAAACGGGGTAAACATCAAATGAATATGAATAATTCCCTGGACGCCCTTTGATACTGCATAGGTTATGAGAAGGAGAATAATCGCGACGAGGACTTCTGATGGAGTTTGGTCAATCAAATACATTTTAACAGCCATCGCCAATATTCTCGCTTGAATACTAACTAAAACAACTAAATAAATAGTAAAAAGAATGCCCATGAATTTGGCGACCCATTTACCTATTTTTCCTTCAGCTAAGAATTGAAGGTATGTTCGGTTTGGAAAATTTTTTTGTAATTGAGTGTATAAATAGATTAACCCAATTGAAATAAATCCTGCTAAAAGGATCGAAATCCAGCCATCAGTAGTTCCTACTTCATTTGCTAAAGTTCTTGGTAATGTCAAGATGCCCACTCCGAAAATTAAAGAGGTTAAGGAAATCCCCATCTCAATTGGGCTAATTTCATAATCCTTTTTATTGCTCATTGTTTTGACTCCTTTAAGATTTCGATTGCTGATCTTTCCCAGATTGTCCTAAAATCTCTTTGCGTTTCTGTTGATTTTCCTCTTCCATGTATGGCAACTTCACAAATTCCTGTAATTTTTGCGAACCTTTTTGAAAAGCAATGACGATTAGAGCTGATCCTAAAGCCGTCCAAACAATGGAGCGTTGCGGCAGAAAACCTAAGACGTTATCAAAAAAATTTTCCATTGAAGACCACCCCTAATAAATGGTGTTGTTTACAATTTTTCTTTAGTTTTTCTCAAATTACGGAAATTATGAGCATGTATAAAAATTTGTAGGAATGAATTCCAATGAGTTCATTAAGAAGCTTTTTTCAAAGAGTGAAACCTTTTTTTGAGTATAAACGTAAAGAAGAGAAAGAAAGATTTAATGAAGAGTGGGAAAAGAAAACGAAGGGTTACGATACATTTAAGTAAACAGGGCATTGGCATGTCATCATTTAACTGAGATTAAGAGGGGCGGTGTTATATGCATTATCCATCAGAAAAAGATCTGTGGTTAGGCATTATTATATGGGCAACAGTCCTATTTTCGTTGATGATGCCAATTTTAGGTAGAGAAATGATTGCGTTCGCCATAGCTATTCCGATAGCTGGTTTTATGGTATGGCTATGGTTTGGGACAGGTTACCTGTTGACAGATAAACAACTTAAAATCAAATATGGTCCTTTCAATAAAACGATTAATATCGCGGATATATCGAAAATTAATAAAACAAAAAATCCACTTTCAGCACCGGCTTTGTCTATCAACAGGCTCGAAATTGTTTATGGAAAATTCTATGACTTTACGCTCATTTCACCTGTTGAGGAACGTCAATTTATACTTGAGCTACTGAAAGAAAACCCCAACATTCAGTTAGATGAAAAAGTAAAAGAAATAATTGGGATGAGGTAATGGAAGAATTCAAGCGGTGCCAGGCACCTTTTATACTCTGCTGTGTTAAAGGTGCCAGGCACCGTATATTTGCGGTTCTTGACAAAGCTTCGCTTTTGTGTTATTTAATTATTGGGTTAGCACTCTGAAGGGAAGAGTGCTAGAATTAAGGTGAAATTATAAAAAAGAATAGTGATTGAAAGGGGAAGTTTCCATGGCGAAGAAGCAGTTTCAAGCAGAGTCAAAAAGACTGTTAGAGATGATGATTAATTCAATCTACTCTCAAAAAGAGATTTTTCTAAGAGAGCTTATTTCTAATTCTAGTGATGCAATCGATAAAATTTACTATAAAGCTCTAACAGATGATAGTTTACAATTCGAGAAAGATAACTACTACATAAAAATTGAGGCGGATAAAGAGAGCCGCACGCTTAAAATCACAGACACTGGAATCGGGATGACGAAAGAGGAGTTAGAAAACAACCTTGGAACAATCGCGAAAAGTGGATCTTTAGCTTTTAAAAATGAAAACGAACTGAAAGATGGTCATGATATTATCGGTCAATTTGGAGTTGGTTTCTATTCCGCATTCATGGTAGCTGATGTTGTCACAGTAACAACAAGAGCTCTCGGAAGTGACGTTGCGTACAAATGGGAGTCAGAAGGTGCTGATGGATATACGATTGAAGAAGCACAAAAAGATACGATTGGAACAGAAATTATTTTAACAATTAAAGAAAACACAGAAGATGAAACATATGATGAATATTTAGAAGAATATCGTCTAAAAGGCATAATTAAAAAGTACTCTGACTTTATTCGATATCCAATCAAGATGGAAGTTACGAGTCAAAGACCAAAAGAAGGTAGCGAAAATAATGAATTTGAAGAATTCAAAGAAGAGCAAACCATTAACAGTATGGTGCCAATTTGGCGAAAAAATAAAAACGAATTAACTGATGAAGATTACGAGAATTTCTACCAAGAAAAGCATTACGGATTTGACAAGCCTTTAAAGCATATTCACATTAGTGTTGACGGTGCAATACGCTACAATGCTATTCTTTTCATCCCAGAAAAAATGCCGTTTGACTTCTATAGTCCAGAGTTTGAAAAAGGATTCGAGCTATATTCAAGCGGAGTATTAATTATGAATAAATGTGCAGACTTACTACCTGATTATTTTAGCTTTGTAAAAGGTATGGTTGATTCAGAAGACCTTTCTCTAAATATCTCAAGGGAAATTCTTCAGCACGACCGTCAGCTTAAGCTCATCGCTAAAAATATTAAAAACAAAATTAAGAGCCAGCTTCAAAGCTTATTAAAAGATGAACGTGAAAAATATGAGCAGTTCTTCGAAACATTTGGTAGACAGTTGAAGTATGGCGTGTATAGTGACTTTGGTCAACATAAGGAAGATTTGCAAGATTTAATTATGTTCTACTCTTCAAAAGAAAAGAAATTGGTCACATTAGCTGAATATGTTGAACGTATGCCAGAAGATCAAAAGTATATTTACTATGCTTCTGGAGACTCGCACGATCGAATTGAGAAACTTCCGCAAACAGAAATTGTACTAGATAAAGGCTATGAAATTTTATACTTTACAGATGAGATCGACGAGTTTGCAATTAAAATGTTAATGTCTTATAAAGAAAAAGAGTTCAAGTCGGTTTCAAGTGGTGACTTAGGAATCGATGAAGAAAATGAAAATCAAACTGAAACAGAACAAAGCGAGAATAAAGAACTATTCGATTATATGAAAGACATCTTATCAGGAAAAGTAAAAGATGTACGCGCATCCAAGCGCTTGAAATCTCACCCTGTCTGCATTTCAACAGAAGGTGAAGTTTCTATTGAAATGGAAAAAATTCTTAAAGCAATGCCAAATAACCAAAATGTCCAAGCAGATAAAGTGTTAGAAATCAACATTAATCATGACGTATTCAAGTCATTAAAAGACGCTTTTGTTCA
The DNA here is from genome assembly GCF_019024285.1 of Alkalihalobacterium elongatum. GTDB lineage: Bacteria > Bacillota > Bacilli > Bacillales > Bacillaceae_F > Alkalihalobacterium > Alkalihalobacterium elongatum. The sequence continues at coordinate 226,325 of NZ_WMKZ01000001.1, read as the reverse complement.
AGATAAAGATAAGCTAACATTGTTTACTAACTTACTCTATAACCAAGCACTTCTAATTGAAGGGTTACCAATTCAAGACCCAGTTGAATTTACAAATGATATTTGTAAGGTTATGGTATAGTAGGGTTGCTTTATTGCTTTAAAGTGATAACGGTGCCTGGCACCCTATAAGGGGTGCCAGGCACCGTTTTTTTATTATTGAACATTTTTGAGTTAATAGATTGACAGCGTTTTCAGATTTTGTTTTAATAGTTTACAAGTTAATATTTCTGATGGAGACACGGAGATCAGTAAAGTAGTTATCATTTTTTAATGATGACTGATTTACTGATCTCTTTTTTTGTCTTCTGAATTAAAAGGAGGAAATGAAATTGCCGTTTGTTGGTGAAATGATTGGTACGATGATTTTGATTATTTTTGGGGGAGGAGTAGTCGCTGGATGTGTTCTGAAAGGATCAAAAGCTGAAAATGGTGGATGGATCGCTATTACGATGGCTTGGGGACTTGGCGTAGCAACGGCCGTTTATGCTGTTGGGGCGATCAGCGGTGCTCACCTCAACCCAGCAGTAACCGTTGGAATGGCTTTAGTAGATGAATTTCCTTGGAATGATGTACCGCTATACATTGCAGCTCAAATCTTAGGCGCTTTTATTGGCGCAACACTCGTATGGCTGCACTACTATCCACATTGGAAAGAAACGAAAGATCAAGGAGCGAAATTAGCTGTTTTCTCAACAGGCCCTGCAATTTCTCATACACCATCTAACTATTTTAGTGAAGTTCTAGGTACTTTTGTGTTAGTCTTAGGATTATTGGCAATTGGTGCCAATGAATTCACAGAAGGACTTAATCCATTAATTGTCGGATTTCTAATTGTCGTTATTGGACTTTCTTTAGGTGGGACGACAGGTTATGCGATTAATCCAGCTCGTGACCTAGGACCGAGAATTGCCCACTTTATTTTACCGATTGCAGGTAAAGGTTCATCTGATTGGGGTTATGCATGGATTCCAGTGGTTGGCCCCATTATTGGTGGAGGTCTTGGAGCCTTATTTTACGCCGCTGTATTTGAAGGAATTGTCTATTCGGCATTATGGTATTTTAGTACAGCATTTGTTGCTGTCCTTCTATTAACATTACAAATGGAGAAGCAAAAACAATTAAAAGCTCTTCCGATAAATAAAAAAGCAACAGCTTAGTTATATCAAGTAAATTTTATAGTATTAATAATATAAAACTCATTGTGGGGGATTAAAGAGATGGAAAAGAAGTATATACTTTCATTAGATCAAGGAACAACAAGTACACGTGCAATTATTTTTAATCAACAAGGAGAAATTGTCGATGTCGAGCAAAAGGAATTCACGCAAATTTTTCCTAAGCCAGGCTGGGTAGAACATAATGCAAATGAAATTTGGGCGTCAGTACTATCTGTCATTTCTGGTGTATTATTAAAGACCAATATTAAAGCGAAGGATATCGCAGGGATTGGAATTACAAATCAACGTGAAACAACGGTCGTTTGGGATAAAAATACGGGGCTACCTGTCTACAATGCAATCGTCTGGCAATCTCGTCAAACAGCTGATATTTGTGAAGAATTAAAGAGTCTAGGGCATGGGCAAATGGTCCGAGAGAAAACGGGTTTATTAATCGACGCTTATTTTTCGGGTACAAAAGTAAAATGGATCTTAGATAACGTTGAAGGAGTTCGAGAGAAGGCAGAGAATGGTGAGCTTTTATTTGGAACCATTGACACGTGGCTCATTTGGAAGCTTTCCGGTGGAACAGCTCATATAACAGATTATTCGAATGCTTCGCGTACGTTGATGTTTAACATTCATGAGTTAAAGTGGGACGATGAACTGCTTGAAATGTTATCGGTTCCAAAGTGTATGTTACCTGAAGTCAGACCATCATCAGAAGTGTATGGAATGACGGTTGACTATCACTTCTTTGGAGAGCAAGTACCAATTGCGGGTGCCGCTGGAGACCAACAAGCCGCTTTATTTGGACAAGCGTGCTTTGAAGAAGGAATGGCGAAAAATACGTATGGTACAGGTTGTTTTATGCTTATGAATACAGGGGCAAAAGCGGTAAAATCTGAACACGGGTTGCTCACAACCATCGCATGGGGAATTGATGGAAAAGTAGAATATGCATTAGAAGGAAGCATTTTTATCGCTGGGTCTGCTATTCAATGGTTACGTGATGGACTCCGCATGATTAAGTCAGCAAGTGACTCGGAAAGCTATGCATTGAAGGTGGACTCAACTGAAGGAGTGTATGTGGTACCAGCGTTTGTTGGGCTCGGAACTCCGTATTGGGATAGTGATGTTCGTGGAGCGGTTTTTGGAATTACACGTGGGACAGAAAAAGAGCACTTTATTCGTGCAACACTTGAGTCACTAGCTTACCAAACAAAGGACGTTTTAACAGCGATGGAAGCAGATGCAGGAATTTCACTAAAAACATTACGTGTTGATGGTGGAGCTGTGGCGAATGAATTTCTAATGCAATTTCAAAGTGATATGTTAGGTGTTCCAGTAGAGCGTCCAGTTGTTCAAGAAACAACAGCGCTAGGAGCTGCTTACTTAGCGGGATTAGCCGTAGGTTTCTGGAACAGTCGGGAGGATATTGCGAAACAGTGGTGTATTGATCGTACATTTAACGTGGAAATGAATAATAATTGTAGAGAGCAATTATATTCAGGCTGGAAAAAAGCAGTTCATGCAACAATGGCATTTAAGTAAATATTATGTTTGCAAAACATTTTAAATAGTATTATAATGATGATAAGTTAATATCGAGGTCGGAGAATAGGAGAGGCCACAACACTCAATTTTTATGTGTTTGCGTAAAAATTAAGAGGTTGTGGTCTCTTTTTGTATGCCCTCATAAGATAAATAAAAGGGGAGATCAATGATGGGAAATTCTTTTTCAAGTAAACAACGTTCAGTCTATTTAGAGGAAATGTCTAAACATACATTGGATTTATTGGTAATTGGCGGCGGTATTACAGGAACAGGTATTGCCCTGGATGCACAAGTGCGGGGGTTAAAAACGGGATTAATTGAAATGCAAGATTTTGCAGCAGGTACTTCAAGCCGATCTACTAAACTAGTTCATGGAGGATTGCGATATTTAAAACAATTTGAAGTTAAGCTCGTTGCTGAAGTTGGAAAAGAACGGGCGATTGTTTATGAAAATGCACCTCACGTAACAACACCAGAATGGATGTTATTACCAATGATCCAAGGAGGAACTTTTGGAAAGACAGCAACATCAATTGGGTTAAAGGTCTACGATTATCTAGCTGGTGTAAAAAAAGACGAACGTCGTAAAATGTTATCTAAAAGGGCGACCATAGAAAAAGAGCCATTAATACGTAGCGATAAACTCAAAGGCGGCGGAATTTACGTGGAGTATCGTACAGATGATGCGCGATTAACTCTCGAAGTATTAAAGGAAGCGGTCCACCGTGGCACCAAAGCAGTAAATTATGCAAAAGCAGAAGAGTTTATCTATGAAAATGGAAAAGTAGTTGGAGTTAAAGTTCGTGATGTCTTATCTAGTAAACTATATCGTATTTATGCGAAAAAGATTGTCAACGCTGCTGGTCCATGGGTCGATACACTGCGTGTAAAAGATAACTCAAAGAAAGGTAAGTATCTATATTTAACGAAGGGAGTTCACCTCGTAATTGATGGCGGTCGGTTTCCGTTAAAGCAGGCGGTATATTTTGATACAGAAAATGACAAGCGCATGGTTTTCGCCATACCTCGCGATGGGAAAACATATATTGGGACTACTGATACATTTTATAATGAAGAAATTGCTCACCCGCGAATGACAGAGGAAGATCGTGATTATATTATTGCTGCTTGTAATTATATGTTCCCGTCTGTGAATTTGACTGTCGATGATATTGAGTCAAGCTGGACTGGTTTGCGTCCATTAATTCATGAAGAAGGAAAAAGTGCATCTGAAATTTCTCGAAAGGATGAAATTTTCTTTTCCGAGACAGGTCTTATTTCAATTGCTGGAGGAAAGCTGACTGGTTACCGTAAAATGGCTGAACGCATTGTCGATATTGTTGCAATAGACTTAGGAAACACCCAACCTTGTACGACTGCAAGTACGAAGCTTTCAGGTGGAGATGTCGGTGGATCTGCGCAGTTTAAGTCATATGTTAGTGAAATGATTACAAAAGGTGAGGAGCTCGGTTTATCGGCGGAAGATGCAAAACGGCTTGTACATTTATACGGATCCAATGTAGTAAAAATTTACGAGATTATTAGAAATAATAAAAAAGATGCTGACCTCCATCGATTACCGATTACAGTCTTTGCCCAAATCAAATATGGAATTGAAGAAGAAATGGTAGCTACACCAATCGATTTCTTTAATCGTAGAACAGGCGCATTATTTTTTAATATTAACTGGGTAAAACAATGGAAAAATGAGATTGTTGCATACATGAAAAAAGAATTTAAATGGACAGATGAGCAAGTGGTGAAATATGTAACGTATCTCGAGTCTGAAATATATTATGCTCAAAACCCTATGGATGGGGAAAAAGGAGTACAAAAAGCTATATAAATTACGTATAATATGGTGCCAGGCACCTTTAGTCGACTAAAGGTGCCTGGCACCAATTTATTTTAGAAGAAATAGATTTTCTGGTGGTAGGAATATTTTTGTGGTAGCTAGCATCTCTTGTTTTTTATTATTTGGGACGACTGCTTTAAGTTCCAGGCTACCTACTTTTAGTGTAATGAGTGTTTGATTAATGCCGCTTATCATTTCAATAATTTCATAGGTAAAGGTATTTAGAGGAGGGGCATCTGCATTGACAAATTCTATGTTTTCAGCGTGAATTCCGATATGAGTTGGTTGATTTTCGAATGTTTTACTGTCTTTTACGGTCAAGCTTGAACCATGACTGGTTACTTCAAGTAGCTCACTCTTTATATTGATCGAATGAATAGGAATGATATTTTTACAGCCAATAATCTGCGCTGCAGCGACCGATTTTGGACGTTGAAATACATCTTCCTTTTCGCCTGATTGAATAACGCCACCTTGTTTTAAAAGTAGAATTTTGTCCGCGAGTCTGTAGGCTTCTTCCATATTATGTGTGACAAGTAACACAGCACCTGAAAAGTTTTCTTGAATGATTGTTAACAATTCTTGCTCCAGCATATGTTTTACATGATGGTCTAAAGCTGAAAATGGTTCATCGAGCAATAGCAAATCAGGGTTTGTAATTAATGTTCTTCCTAGGGCTACCCGCTGTTGCTGCCCACCAGATAGTTGCCTCGGAAAGTGTTGCTCATACCCTTCTAAGTGAATTTTCGAGATCATTTCCGTGACCTTCTCTTCAATTTCTGCTTTCTTGTGTGTTTTTTTTAGTCCAAACGCTAGATTTTCTTTTACCGTTAAATGCGGGAAAAGTGCATAGTTTTGAAAGACATAGCCGATGTTACGATGTCTCGTTTTGATTGTTTTTTTACTTATAGCATCAAAAAGAATTCTGTCTTTTAATATGATCTTGCCGCCATCGGGAGTTTGGAGTCCTGCGAGGCATTGTAACGTTAAACTTTTTCCACAGCCTGAAGGCCCTAATAATGCAGTGATGCCTTTTTTTACGTCGAACGAAATATCAAGGGCGAAGTTATCCAGTTTTTTTTGAATTGTCACATCTAACATTTTTCCTTCACCCCTTTAATACTTTTTTTTCCAAACGATTAATAATATATAAAACGGAGATCGACGTTGCTGTCATGATAAATACTAGCAAATTCGCTAAATCTCGGTTTCCAGCAAGAAGCGCATCATATATAGCGATTGGCATGGTCATTGTTTCATTCGGTATGCTTCCTGCAACCATCAATGTAGCACCGAAGTCACCTAATGCTCGCGCGAATGAAAGTGTAAGTCCAGAAGCTATGCCTCTCCACGCAAGTGGTAAAATAACAGTAAAGAAGATATTAAAATCAGATCGACCTAATACTTTTGCAGCATTCACAATGTTTTGGTCTACACTTGCAAACGAAGCTTTCGCTGACTTAATTAAAAAAGGAATAGAAACAACGAGTGCCGCAATGACGGCACCAGTTGGTGTGAAGACAATCGTCATATTAAAATGTTGTTCGACAAACTGACCGATTGGACTTTGTCTTCCTAGTAGTACGAGTAAATAGTAGCCGAGAACAGTAGGCGGTAAGACAACAGGGAGTGTAATGACCGTATCGACGAGATCAGCAAGCTTTCCTTTTGATTTTGCAAGGTAATAAGCGATAGGAAGGCCGATGAGAAGAGCTAAAAGAGTTGCTGTAGTAGCAACTCTCAAAGAAAGAAATAGTGGAAATAAATTAACTTCTCCCATAACTTACTTCTCCTCACTCTGGCACAATAAAACCGTAGTTCTCCATAATTGGTTTTCCGATTGGACCCATAGTAAATTCAATAAATTCATGTGCTAGTTCTACTTGATTGGTGGAACGAACTACAGCAATTGACTGTTCAACTGGAGCATGCATCGTATCGTCTATTATATGAAAATTGACGGCATCTTCGTTATAAAGTGATAAAGCAATAATTCCTGCCTCCGCATTGCCAGTTTCTATATAAGCTAATGTATCTGAAATATTGCGACCATACACCATTTTTCCTTGTAATTCTTCCCATATACCTGCTTTTTCAAGTGACTGTTTCGCAGCTAGACCATATGGAGCATGTTCAGGGTTAGCGATGGCGATTTTTTTAATTTCTGGTTTTAAAAGATCATGAAGGGTTTCTACGATCACTTCTTGATCCGGAAGAGTTGCCATTCCGATACGGCCTAAAGCGTGAATTTTTTTAGATTTTGGAACAATTAGTTCCTTTTCCGCCAAATTATTTATAAATTTGATATCAGCAGCGGCGAAAACATCGAAAGGAGCACCATTTAAAATTTGATCCGCTAATTGACCTGTTGAACCAAATGAAAATGTTACTTTAACACCTGTTTCTTGCTCAAACGCTTGACCTATTTCAGTAAAAGGTAATGTTAATCCTGACGCGGCAGCTATTTTTAGTTCTATGCTGTCCTCTGGTGAATTGTTGACTGTTCCACAAGCAGTATTTATTAAAATAATCAATCCTAAAACGGTCAATAAAGTAAGGATTTTAACATTCATTTTGTCTACCCTTTCTTTCTATAAAAAAGTAATAATAACTAAATATGAGTATATCATTAGTCTCCTGTTTCGCAATGAAATATATCACAGACAGACATGAAAACCTCTAGAACGGGGATATATTAGCATAATTTTAGATATACGTATGAATTCTTGAATACATATCCAAACGCAACTTTTTATTAAGCTATTTTGTCAAGGATTGTTGTTTTAGCTATTGGACTCCAAAGAAAGCGCTCCAATAGCAATAAAGTTTACGAAAACAGCCAAATTATAATATTTTTTTACCAAAATATAGGTATAATTAAGTGGTAATTACTAACTATGGGGAGGTAATGTTTATGACGAGGGACGCATCGGATCATTTAGAGACAAAGGATAATATTAAAAGAATCTTAAGACTTATATCGATTGCAATGGCGATCTTTGCATTCATAGTCATTGGTGTTGTTGTTTTTTTAACTTATTCTGCCAATGAGTTAGAGATTGAAGCAAATAATATTATCGTAACTGGTCATATGGGTACAGAACTGGCCATTGCTGACATTGAGACCGTTGAACTCCATCAAGTAATTCCAAAAATCAATCGTAAAGTTGGGGGATCTTCGGTTTTTAACCGAAAAAAAGGACAGTTTTTGCTTGAAGATCTAGGAAGAGGTCGTCTTTATGTTCATCTAAACAAGCCGCCATTTATCTATATTAAAACATCAGAGAACTATATATTTATTAATTCTAAAGATTCAACGACAACACAAGAGTGGTACAAAGTTCTCAATCAAAAAATTAATGAATAGCATTAACTTAATGTTCTATAGAAAGGTAGGGAAGCAAATGAAGAAAAATTTATATATTGCACTCATATTAGCTGCAATTGGAATGGTGGCTGGTATTTTTATTGTCCCTTATCAAATGGAAACGATGAGTGTCTACTTATCACCCGATGTCTTTGATCCGAACGATCTCCCGATTCCGCTTACAGCACTTATCGCACTAGCGTCTGTTCAGCTTGGTATTGCTACATTTGTAGCAAGTATTTTAGGGATTATTCTAGCTAGAAAAGTAAATTTGAAGCTACCGATTCTCGATGCCCTTGTGGATAGAAACCAAAAGATTAAGGTTTCGGGGAGATGGCTAATGTACGCCATCTTATTAGGAATGCTCGGTGGATTTACGATCATCGCTGCAGATCTTTTTTATTTTCAACATCATATTCCACTGATTGCAGAAAATCCTCCTGCATTTTCTTTTAATGGCTTAATAGCAGGAGTTTTATATGGCGGTGTAATAGAAGAAGTTCTTATTAGACTCTTTCTTATGTCACTAGTCGTATGGGTCTTATACAAACTCTTCGCGAGGAGAAAAGCAGAAGTTCCTACTTCTTTTTACTGGATTGCTATCGTCTTTGCCGCTGTTATTTTTGCAGTTGGTCACTTTCCAACAACACAAGTTGTTTTTGGTGAGTTAAGTTCCATTTTAATAATCCGCTCATTACTATTAAATGGGCTGTTTGGGATCGTATTTGGCTATTTATATTGGCGCAGAGGAATTGAATACGCAATGTTTAGTCATATGACTGCGCATATTTCAATGCAGTTGCTTTTTATACCAATGTTTTACTAATTGGCTCAGCGTTATGGTAAAACGTATCTTTGAAATAGGTTGAATAGTAGGTACATCAAAAATAGTTTGTTAAAAAGGAGTTGTGACATCGTAACTTCTTTTTTTGGTACGATATAAGTACAAAATTAACATGGTAGGAGGTAAATAATATTTGAAAAAATTAACGGAGTCAACAAAATATATTAGGGGTCTAACATTAAAACGAGATGAGATATCTCCTGTTTCATCATGTGAATTTCCATTTAGCTTACCTGTTATACAAAACTTTAAAGAACTAGAATTTCATCCGAATGTCACTTTTATTGTTGGAGAGAATGGGATGGGAAAGTCTACATTACTTGAAGGAATTGCAATATCTTTAGGGTTTAATCCAGAAGGTGGATCGAAAAACTTTAATTTTTCAAGCTATCAATCTCATTCAATGCTACATCAGTTTCTGCGTATCGCTAAAGGAATTTATAAGCCTGAAGATTATTTTTTCTTTCGAGCAGAGACATTTTATAACGTAGCTACCAATATTGAAGAACTAGATAAAGAGCCTGGTGGTGGTTCGAAAATCATCCAATCATTCGGTGGAAAGTCACTTCATGAACAATCACATGGTGAGTCGTTTTTTGCTGCATTTTTGGAACGATTTCAAGGGAGTGGGTTATATATTTTGGATGAGCCAGAGGCGGCATTGTCACCTTTACGACAAATGTCATTGTTGGTAAGAATTCACGAACTCGTCCAACAAGGTTCACAGCTTATCATTTCTACCCATTCTCCCATTATCATGGCATACCCACATGCGAAAATCATTCAACTAACAGAGGCTGGAATGAAGGAAAGTGTATTAGAAGAAACCGATCATTATCAAATTACAAAACAATTTTTTGACGATAAAGATCGGTTCTTACACCATCTTTTCAATAGTTAAACCTGGAACTGAAATAAATAAACCACAAAAACTGCCTAGCACTTTATATCACCATTAATACTTCCAACGATAATGAGCAGCAATAGGTGTGGAGAATGAAGTAAGTTTCACTTCAGCTGCAAAAGGACGGTTATTGTGAATTAAATAGGGTGTGCCGTCTTTTGCTCGTTTATCCGAAACAATACCAACATGGTGGAAGCCTTCTAGGAAAACAACGATATCTCCAGGCTGCCATTCTTTTAAATTCTCAATATCACCTGGAATTAGTTCTGTTGTTAATGACTCGGCGTGACGCTCAAAATAAACATTTTGGTTTGATACGCGGCGAAAGTCAATATTTGGGTCAGGTTTCCCGCCAACTCTTGGGTATAAATCAGCATTATTTGCAATATCAACGTCCATAAGGTCTTTTAAGATAATATCTACTCCTAGTAAACCACGCCAAATGACATCAGTACATACCCCTTCATCATTAGGTGGGTAACCGCCTGCATAGTATGTACTCTTATAATGAGTCCGCTGTTCAACTTCTTTTCTAGCAGTTAAAACGATATCTAAAGGGTCTGGAATTCCATTTTTATTTCGGTCTACAGGTGAATATTCTTCAGGAACGTTTACAGATTGTATAGAAAACCTCTCTAAATGTATTCCGAGCGAATCGAGAATAATCCCTCCTTTAAAAAAATACACAAATGATAGAAGCGCAACTGTGAGCAGAGAAATCGACAGAAAGAGCCTTTTAAAATATTTCATCCTAAAACACACCTTATTGAATAATAGATTAGAAGTAAGAAAAACCATATATTGGATGGGGATATTGTATTACAGATGCATTATAAAAGAAAGAAGAGAATTGAGAAAGAAGTGTTAATTTTTTGAAACCTATGAACCTAGAATTACGTAAAAGAAAATGGTTGGTTAATTAAATCTTTCTTTGTTTATTTTTTTTTGGGGTAGTAAAGGAAGGAGCATGTGAAAATGGATGATCAACTAATTCGACAATTGAACAAAGCCATCGAATTGAGAAAGGAAGGGCAATTAAAGTCTTCTAATCAATTAATTTTACAATTAGTTACAGAATATCCAGAGGATCCAGTTGTCAATTACCAATGTGCATGGAGTTATGACGTATTAGGGGAGGAAGCACATGCAGTCCCTTTTTATGAGAAAGCGATCGAGCTTGGCTTATCAGATGAGTGGTTGGAAGGTGCGTATTTAGGTTTAGGCAGTACATTTCGAACGTTAGGTGAATACGAAAAGTCTCAACAAATACTCAAGGAAGCGATTAACCATTTTCCAAACAACTATGCACTTAAAGTTTTTTATTCGATGACTCTCTATAATTTAAAGGAACATAGTATAGCTATGGAAACACTTTTGGAAAGTTTACTTGAGACCACCAAGGATGAGGAAATATTAAAATACAAAAAAGCTATACATTTTTACTCGGATAAATTGGATGAGGTTTGGAAGTAAAAGGTGATTGTATTAAGAAGCAACTCTCCTAAGTATAAGCAATGTGAGGAATATAGAATTAAATAGCTGAAGGTAGACTAAAGCTTTGTTTCACTTAATGAACTGGTAGTTCCAAGAATGGAGTGAATATGGCATGGGTGAAATTAAATATGCAAAGCCTATGAAGGTGAAAAAATTACTATACTTGATTGGAATTTTTATTTTTGGTGGCATGTTGTTAGCTTCCATAATTGATGCCAATCTTTATGTAGAAAAGTACTCTCGGGCAAAATTATGGGAATTTCGTTTCTTCACAGTAGGTAGTGCAATCTTTTATTATCTAATGGTTTTTATATTAAATAAAGAAATTGAATAGTCGTGTTATAGCCGATACTGTTGATTTTGAGCTCTTCGGTGTAATGTAACTTCATAATGAGCTCAAAATCAACATAAAACTTAGTAACGCTTTTATTTAGAAAGTAATAGCTAGTATTCTTCTAAAAATCGCTCAACTCGATCGACCAATGGTTTTTTATTGTAATTAATAAATAAGCTACTTGATAATCTGACGGGGTCGCCAAAGAAAAACCTTTCATACAATGTTTGCCTCGTTCCGAATGGACTCATACATAAATCCCAAGCAAGGCGAAAGAGCTTTACTCGCGCTTTGGCATCTTTCGTTTTTGCTTGAAGGTATAAGTTTAGATCGTTCTTTATGTTAGCTTCAAAATCTTTCTCTGTAGGGATGTTAATCATCCCGCTTGCCCCGAGTAATTGAATGATTTCTACTACTCTTGGGTATAGACGCTGAAATGTATTGATACCTGTGTAAATAGGGTTTATCGCAGGCAACAAAACTCCATTTCTATTCTTCGTTGCTTCAGCTTCAGAAGCGATTAGGAACGCTTTCATCGTTTCTAGACCAATGATAATTTCCGAAACTTTTTCTTGAACATGCTGGTATTCACCTGTATTAATCGTGTCGACGATCAATTGAGCTACTCCTAATATAAATTCTAACTTAACTACCTGACGAGAAACGACCTGATGTAAGGCAAGGGAAGTAAATGCTCCTTTGGATGTAAAAGAATTGGCAACTTGGATATTATCGTAATAAAAAACACGTTCCCAGGGGACGGTTACATTATCAAAGACGACGATTGAATCATTCTCTTCAAAGCGAGAGGTTAACGGATAATCAAACCTCGTTGTGTCAGAGCTGAATGACTGACGACATAAAAACTTTAACCCTTTTGTATTGCTTGGAATTGAGAAGGCATAAGCATAAGACTTATCGAATGGATTAGCTGTTGAATAGACAATGATTTCGTCTGTGATGCCACCTTGTGTAGCGAGTAGTTTCGCTCCTTTAATAACAATACCATCACTATTTTTTTCAATCACTTTTGCTGCAATAGGGTGTTGAAATTCATCGAGAAAATGAAGTGGGGCTCGGTTGAATTGTGGATTTATAAATGTATGGGTGAAAGAAAAATCGTTCTCTCTTGCTTGTTCGTAAAAAGAAAGTAAGTGTTCTGGAAAACAGTTCTCATTTCCCTCTAGAATATCTGTTGATGCTACAAAAGCTGTTAAAACCGTATTCATATAATCAGGACTTCTTCCCATCAATCCTGCATTCGTTCTAGCCCATTCTTGCGCCATAAGTCGCCGCTTCTTTAAATCGCTTTTTGTTTTCGGAATGAGAAAGGAAGTTCCTACTTTCTCCCCTGTAATAGGGGAGGTGTAGGTCATGATTTTTTTAATCGAAGTTTTATGCTGTAAATCATATAAATGTGCCTGACTTTCAATAACTCCTCTAAATGCGGGGTGTTCAGAAATTTTACCTTCAACGCGACCTCCGTCAATCCAAACTTCGGATTTCAGTTGATCGATACGATCAGTATAGGTCTTACCGTTAATCGCACCCAAATGCTCACTCACCTCGCTAATTGGCTGAAGTATTTTTCGTATCTCTTTTCATCTTTACTACAGTATTACTTAGATTGGTAAATTATGCTTTTTAGAAAAAGTCGGGAAATGGGTAGAAGTACAATGCTGTATTAGTTGTTCTGTAAAGAAAATAGGCGTTCTAGAATGCTCTATTGAAAGGAATTAATACCTTCATTTACGCTTTATGTTATTTAATGTTAAACTTCTAAAGTATGAAATAATAAGTAGTTTCTTAGAGGTAATATTGGACTTTATGTTCGTTTTGAGCTTTTCTAGCTACCAGGAAGGAATGATTTTTTGCAACAATTGATTGAAAAGATTTTTGGTAAACCATACAGTAAGAGTAAGGTGTTACTGTTTAGTTATTGGTCTGGTATTTTGTTTTACGTTATTGCACTTTTCTTATTTATAATGCAAGCTACGGTCGGTGGGCAATGGTTGTCTGTTTTAGCAGTAGCAATTGGCTTTCCTATTCTTTTTCGAATCGTTTACGGTTTAAACGCTAATATAATGATGAGACTAAAAGAAAAAGGGAAACGTAGTATTTTTCTCTTAGCAGGCTTATTTATTATAATTACAATTATTTTTGTTGGCAGTACGTTATTGTTGGCAGATAATTTAGCAATAAATGCTAGTAAAACACAGGTGAATGGGAATGTCTTAGTTTCAATTGGATCGTTAAAAGGAAGCTACTCAATTGATGAAGTGAGAATTATTGAAGAAGGCATGGTTGGAATACCATATCGAACGAATGTCGGCGAAGGAGACTTGTTATTAACCGTTCAACACGTGGGTGAAATTATGTGGGAAAAACAAGTTTCTCCACATGATGAAGGAATGATTCAGTTTTATGGTGAAGAAGGACGATATAGTATTAATTTATACACGGAAAAAGCCGAAGATATAGTTGTTGAAGTTATTACTAGACGATAAGTTACAACCTTTTTAAGAGAGGTCTTCAATTTTTGAAAACTTTTAATTAAATGGAAAGTAGTATGCTATTATTTAAAATATATAGATTTGATAATGTGGGAATGGGGAGTATTTTAGTGAAAAAAATTAAAGTAGCGCTATTACACTTATTACCGATTGCTGGCGACCTTACAAATAATCATAGCTTAGTAGAAAAAGCAGTATCACAAGCGGCAGCTCAAAACGCAGATTGGATTGTTACACCTGAATTAGTCGTTAGTGGGCTACAGTTCGACCATCTGATAGGAACAGATTGGATAAAGGAACAACCCGATGAATGGATGAATCATTTTATGGGATTAATAAAGACATTAAATACAACTGTTTTTCTAGGGTGTGCGGAAAGGTCTAAAGATAATGAACTTTTTAATTCGGTTTTTGTTATTAACCAGGTAGGTGAACTAGTTGGAAAACAACAAAAGCTTGCAAGAATTGATAGGTGGTCTACATCAGGAAATGAGCTAGAGCCGATTAATTTAGGAGATGTTAAAGTAGGTATTTTAATATGTGCCGATGCATATACCAAAAGAATTGCTGACACATTAAAAGAGAACGGTGCCGAAATGATTGTTGCGCCATCATCTTGGGGCCCTGGATTACATGGGCCAAATGGAGAATGGGAACAAAGATCGATTGATACAGGGTTACCATTGATTGTTTGTAATCGGACAGGTGAGGATAAAGATGTTTCATTTTGGAAAGCTGAAAGTTCAGTTATTATTAATGGTAAACGAATACTCTCCCATCGGTCTGAAAAATCGGCTATTCTTACGTTTGAATGGGACTTAGATGCTATGGAGCCGCTCTCCTCAAAATTTGAAGTTGAGTATGTGGACTAGTCTCGTACATACTCGAGAAAGTGTACACCCTTTTTCATTATTTAAATCTAAATTCAGATAAACTATAACTTATCTGTGATCAATCAATAAGTAAAGCTGAACAATAAAATGTTCAGCTTTAACTATTCTTTGAATAAGGAACAACTTAATATGGATCAGATGTATGACCCATATGTTCTGCTTGGTGAGCAGCTTCTTCGCCTTTTGTATCTTGTTTTTCACCAGCTTTTTTAAGACCTTCAGCAATTCGCTTCCCATAATCTTCGTCACACTGCTTTAGCATGTCTACCATGCGATCTTGAATTTCTTTTCGACAGGTTGCAAGTGCACCAGTTAAATTAGAGATTAATTCATCCCGTTCCCAATCATTTAATCTCCGGTAAGTTTCACCTGCTTGACCAAAGTTATTCTCACGAGAAATTTTTTCTCTTTTTACATTACCTTCTACATATGGCTCGTGTTCTTTCCCAGGATTTTGTGCTTCTTTTAAACCACCAATAAGTGACGGTTCATAATTCACATGTGGGTTTTGGTGCTTGCCGAATTCCGTTCTGAAATCCATTTGCCCACCTTCTTGGTTTGAAGCCACATGTTTTTTCGGTCTATTTATTGGTAGTTGTAAATAGTTTGAGCCAACTCGATAACGCTGTGTATCAGAGTAGGAGAATGTTCTCCCTTGAAGAAGCTTGTCATCAGAAAAGTCTAGCCCGTCCACGAGTACACCTGTACCGAAAGCGACTTGTTCGACTTCAGCAAAATAATTTTCAGGGTTTTTATTTAATACCATTTTACCGACTTTATGCCACGGATAATCTTCTTTATACCATAACTTCGTTGGATCAAGCGGGTCAAAATCTAACTCTGGATGCTCTCCGTCTTCCATAATTTGAACATACAGCTCCCATTCTGGATAATCTCCGCTTTCAATTGCCTCATATAAATCCATAGTCGCATGATTAAAATCAGTCATTTGAATTTTATCAGCTTCTTTTTGTGATAAGTTTTTAATTCCCTGAACAGGCTCCCAGTGGTACTTGACTAACACAGCTTTTCCTTCTTCGTTGACCCATTTGTAAGCATGCACACCAGAGCCTTGCATTTTGCGGTAATTGGCAGGAATGCCCCACGGTGAAAATAGGAAAGTAATCATGTGCATTGATTCTGGAGTTTGACATAAGAAATCAAACATTCTTTCAGGGTCATGAACGTTTGTCACAGGGTCTGGCCTAAATGAGTGAACCATATCTGGGAATTTAAGCGGATCACGAATAAAGAAAATCTTTAAATTGTTACCAACTAAATCCCAGTTTCCATCTTCTGTGTAAAACTTAACAGCGAACCCACGAGGATCTCTTAATGTTTCAGGGGAATGTCCACCGTGAACAACAGTAGAAAATCGCACGAAGACTGGTGTTTGGACGTCTGTATTTGTAAAAACTTTAGCACGTGTGTATTTTGAAATCGGTTCACCATTTACCGTTCCGTACGACTCGAAATAGCCATGAGCACCAGCACCTCGAGCATGTACGACACGCTCTGGAATACGTTCACGATCAAAGTGACTGATTTTCTCAAGGAAGTCATAATTTTCAAGTGTCGTCGGTCCACGGTTTCCGACCGTTCGTACACTCTGATTGTTTGTAACGGGGTGACCTTGTCTATTTGTTAACATATCATCCGCTTGGTTGTTTTCATTTTGTTCATGGTTCATGTTACGGCCTCCTTTAATGGAAAATGGAAAAAATTCCTTTACCAAAAATAGGTTGCCAAATTTTTTGAAAAAACATGTAAGAACTTGCAAAAAAATATAGTAAGAATCTTTTTTAAGGTATGAAAAGAAAGGCTAAATGAAACATGAAGCTGTGTTAAAGCGTAGTGCAAGTATAAGAAAATGAAGCTTACACTGAACTAAACAGTGTAAGCTTTATGTGATTGTTACCAATTTCAACCTTTATTTTGGTGTAATTATTTTTTTACAGTGTGTTTTAACTCTTGTGCATCTTTCACTAATTTCTGTTCAATTCTTTTGACCTCATCTTCTACAATATTCTTTATATCTTTACCTGCATTCATTTCTTTTTTCATGATTTCTCTAACGACTTCTTTTAAGTGATCAATGTTCATTTTAGTTGGTGATTCCGTATTTTTTAATAACTCCATGGCTTCATTTATCACCTGTTCACTTTTTTGTTTAACGGTTTGGGATACGTTTGATGAGCTATCATTAATAATTTCGGAGAGTTCACTCATTTTTTCTTTAATTTCGTTTGTCACTTCTTCTGTTTTGTTTTTTCCTTCAGCTAGTTCATTATGAATATCTTTTCTTAGTTCTTCACCTGATTTAGGAGCTGTCAGCAATGCCGCTGTTGCTCCAACGACTCCTCCAACGACAGTACCTATTGCAAAGTTTTTTTGATGTTTCATTACTACCAACTCCTTTTTAAGTTTCTAGTGTTCTGTTACCAAGTTAGAGAAAGTTTAAACATATCAGAGGGGAGTCTAAATCCAAGTAAGTATAAGCTGGTGACGTGGGGGGGCTCGTTTCAGCGATTGCAGCTTCTCTCTTAATGAGTGGCGGAATCAAAGGACTGCAAGCGACAGCCGTCATTATCGCTCTTCCGTATACCCTATTATGTTTATAATGATGGTAGCTATTTATAAATCATTGAAACGAGAAGGGATTAAGGAGCATAAAGTGGAAGAAAAAGAAGAATGGTAAGTTAGTAGCAGTTAAAAATTGTTCTGATAAATGCCATTTAGACATGGGGGGCTATATGTGAATAGTGAAAAAATCGTCTTGATTACGGGGGCTAATTCAGGAATAGGGAAAGCAGCAGCATTCAAGTTTGCTAGAGAGGGCTGTACAGTTATTATGGCTTGCCGAAACTTGGAATTGAGTACAGGAGTTCAGGAAGAGATTAAACGCACAACGAAGAATGAACGAGTAGATCTAATAAAACTAGATGTTAGTTCTTTTGAATCGATCCGTACGTTTTGTAGCCAATTTAAAGAACAATATGAAAAACTAGACGTGCTCATCCATAATGCAGCTTATGCCAATCACGGTGAAAAATATCGCCTTAGTGCGGATCACATTGAACTAACCTTTGCGACAAATACCATTGGACCATATTTAATGACGATGTTGTTGGTTGATCATCTAAAAAAATCGGACGATGCTAGAATTCTCCACGCCTCTAGCAATATTGTCAAGCATTACTTCGACCCGAAAAAAGACATTGATGTCAGTAATTTAAGAGGCGAGCGTAAAGACGACAAGAAATTTAGTGTATATAACATGTACCGAGATTCCAAAATGGCGTTGGTATTACTGACGTTTAAACTAGCAGAAGAATTGAAGAGTGAAGGGATTAAAGTCAATGCAATCCAAATAAATGGAGCAAAAATGTCCAAGGAAACGTTAATGAAATTTACACCTGCATGGAGGATGATTGCTAGAATTCAAAATTTATTTTTCCCGCCTCCTAAAAAATTTGCAGAATGTTATTTTAAAATCTGTATGACCGAACAATTTAAAACGACAACAGGAAAACTGATTAATGATAAAAATGAAATCATGGAACCAACTGTTACAAACCCGAATATTAAAATGCAAATCAAGCAATTTACTGGTTCAAACTTATATCCAGCCTATGCTGAAAATAGAGACAACTGGGAAAAGGTTTGGAACTTTTGTAGGGAATTAACTCGTTTGAAAGCAGAGTAGATACATAGCGGAGTATAATATTGACTGAAATTTTTAGAAAATATTAAACGCAATAAAGATTATTGGTTTTGGGCTCATTACTGAAATTTATATTTCATACATTACCCCCAATATCACATATAGCAACAATATTAATTTTAAAAAGTGGTTGAACCAACTACTAAATTGGTATAAAATGTATAAAAGAATAAAATGCGAACATTAGTTTGTTTTTTTCTGTAAGTTTCTTGAAATTGTTTATAGTATAGCCAGACAATTTCTACGAACTAGAGGTACAAATTGAAAAATGATATTCATAGAGGAGGTTTTATTAATGACGATTGCTACATTTGAGTGTGAAATAGTCCAAAAAGAATTTCAATTAGTAGGGCAGAGTATAACTGCAAATTTTCCAGAAGGTTTTCCAGATGCAGCGATTAAGGCATCTATTGATTTCCATCGTCGAGTAGATGAGGTTAGTAATGTAGTAAATAAGAACGTTTTAATCAGTCCATATATGTGCAATGAAATTGTTGCGACTTACTTTGTTTGTGCAGAGGTAACCGAGATCAAAGATATTCCAGATGGGATGATCGGGTTTAAGTTGCCGTTAATGGACTATGCCAAGATTAGTTGTTCAAATAAGACGATAGGAGAGGCATATTCGAGGCTTTTTAACTGGATGGGTGAAAATGGTTATAAATCAAAGAGTTTCGATTACGCCAGTCCAGTTGAAATCTTTTATATTAATGAAGTGGTAGATGAGGAATTAGTAGAAGTTCTGATGCCGATTCAGTTGTAATAGAAGTACTGAACACACTGGATGAAAATTGCACTAACGTTTCAATGAATTTTAACATAGGCTTAAATAAACCTAGCGAGGTCAAAATGATACTGACCTAACTTTTGGTTTATTTGGTCTGTTTTTTTGTTAGGTGGCGTATGTAAGTAAATACAATTTTGTTGATAATCGTATTCTCGTAATAAATTCTAAGTATAAAAAACTATTCTTGACCAACCCCCTTTCGAATACGATAGAAGTAAAACCCATAGGGTGGTGAAGTGATGTTGGATAAGGCAACTGCTGAAGAAATCGAGTATATTTTAACTAAAGCGGCTAAATCGGCTAATGAAGCAATGCAAGGAATTGGTCCGATAAGTTTGGTGAAGGCGAAGAGTTTGATGTTGAGTCTACTCAGTTCAGGTGCTTATTACGTCGTCCTACGAAATGAAAAAGGATCATTAACTGGTTGGGCGCTTATTGGTGAGAACATCGACTACATCACTGAAAAAAAGGCAGGTTTTATTTATGAATTATACATACTACCAGAATATAGAGGAGCAGGCTTTGGAAAAAAACTTATTAATGAAACTGTAAAAGAATTAGAGCGTAAAGGATACGATGAAGTACGGTTAAACGTTTATTCAACAAACTTTGCTAAAAAGCTTTATGAAAAACTTGGGTTTACTGAACTACAATCAATCATGAACATTAAAACAAATCAGATATAAATAATAGCTAAAATTTAAATAGCACAAACTAGCGATACTCAATTAAGGAGTATCGTTTTTAGTTGTTTTAGTAATTGATATAAGTAAGGTCTGTTAATACGTATCAAATAATTGCTCATGAGCAATTACTTCATTATAATTTAGGTCAACATATTCAATTTAGAAATAATTCTCCTTCAGAGAGGAGCTTACATATTGAATTATAAAAATTTAATTGGAATTGCGATTGGTGGAGCAATTGGTACGATGTTGAGGTATACCTTAAATGTTTATACATTATTTGTAGGTTATCCTATCGGTACTGTGATTGAAAATGTAGTAGGAAGTTTATTGCTTGGACTTTTGACAGGTTGGTTTCTCCATCAAAAACCACGAGAATGGGTAAAGTTAGGATTAGGAGTAGGCTTTTGCGGTGGATTTACAACGATGTCAACGTTAGCAGCGGATAGTTTATTTTTATATCAACAAATGTCCTTATTGGAGTCGTCAATTTATTTAGCTATATCTTTAGTTGGAGGCTTAACCTTCGCATTTGTTGGCTTACTGCTAGGAACGAAGTGGAGTGAAACAAAAGAAGAAAAAGAGGGGCAATCGACATGAGTGTGCTTATTTTAGGAATGGGAGGAGCAATTGGCGCTGTATCCCGTTACTTGCTAGGCTTAGCGATTATGAAAAGAAAACCACATCCGCCGATTCCAATTGCTATGCTTACAGTGAATTTACTCGGTTCAATGGGCTTAGGATTATTTTTTTCGCTGGCGTACGGAACGATTCCTTTATCAGGAGCCTATGAGGAGCCATTGTTTCTTTTTTTAGGGATCGGATTTTTCGGAGCATTCACTACATTTTCAACATTCAGTATGGAAACAATTGAGCTTGTACGAAATAAACATATGAAAAAAGCCGTTGTTTACTTTATTCTTTCGATAGTTGGAAGTATTGTTGCTTTTATTATTGGATTATGGGTCGGGCAAATTTTTTAAATTATTATCATAATTACAGCGCGTTTTACGAGAGAATTTTGTGATTTATACCCGAACTAAGGTTATAATGAGCGGTAAATACTCATTTGTGATCTCAACTTAAGCTAATGTTGAACGAAAACTTCATTTATGAGCCAAGCTTAAGGTTTTATGAGCGGGAATTTTTATTTATGATCCAAACTAATGTCTTTATGATCCAAATTTTAAAATTATGATCCAAACTCGTGGTTTTATGATCCTAACTTATTTAGGAGCAATATTTAGGACGAGAGACACTGAAGGCGTCTATCTATAGTATGTCCAAATGTGCATCCTTGAAGCATAGAAATGGGAATTCTGTGTAACCTAAACATTGAGATAAATCTACTTAAATAAATCATGTGGAGGAACGGTTATTATGGATCAACAACAAAACCAACAAAATCAAAATCAGCAAAACCAACAGCAACTTCAACAGGCACAAGCAGATATGAATATGGCCGAGCAAGAACTTTTAATGGAAAAACAGCAATTGCAGCAAGCGGAGATGCAGTTATTCCAAGCAAAGGAACAAGTAAAACAAGAGCAAATGGATGTGCAAGCGGCGCAAGCGAAAGTGCAGCAAAAGCAAGCGGAGGCAATGTCACAAAGAGAAAAGTTTCAATAAAGCGTAAGCAATTGAGTATCTTTTAGTGAAATATTATTATGCATACCTCAATTAAAGTGAAACAGACCAATTCTAATATGGATTTGGTCTGTTTTGTTAACTTGTAATTTATTATGTAAACTCACGTGAAGGTTTTGTAATTTTTTTCAAAAAGCCATATTAGGATTGGTTTAATTTATGATAAGGTGAGACTATGGTATTTATTGGAGGGAGATTGTGTATGGAAAAGAGGAGTAACCATAAGACTTCACTCCTTATCTTACTTGGAATTACCTTAGTGCTTTCCGCTTTTTGGATAAACAGTGAAAGATCTATGTCGTACCCAGAACCGCACGAAGCAATGTTTGCAAATGATAAGAATTTAGTTTTAATACCAGCTTATAAGTTAAATAATGAAGCACTTTTCTTTTTTATTAAAGATCAACAATTTTTCGGTGCAGCTAAGTTGAATAAAGGACTCTTTGGATGGAAACAGCCATTGATGGCATGGGATCCGATGAGTGATCGTTCGACTTATGATATTCCAGGCAGTTTGCAAGGATATGGGGATTACTTAGTATATGGTCTAATAAAAAATAATGATGCTGATTACCGAATTGAAGTGAATGAAAAGGATGCTGTTATTTTACCTTTTGCGATGCTACCACCTGAAAAAGTAAAAGCTTACGAGCTAGAAGATTTGTACCTATGGTATTTTGAAAGCAAAGAACCACTACATCATGGACGAATAGAATTTTTAAATAGAGACACTTTAGAATTGATTGAACGTGTTGATTTTTAAGAGATGTAAATAAAAATAATCTTACTAAATCGATGAATTGTAGGTGATAGTATGTGTCAATCCCCACCAAAAATTACGGTAGTCGGTAGTATTAATATGGATTTAATTACGGAAACTTCTCGTTTCCCGTCTCCAGGGGAAACGATACTTGGACTAAACTACACAAATTCACCAGGGGGAAAAGGTGCAAACCAAGCAGTTGCCGCAGCAAGGTTAGGAGCTGAAGTGTCTTTTGTCGGTTGCATCGGAGCCGATTCGAACGGAGGTGAATTAAAAAAGAAGCTGATAGAAGAAGGAATTGATATCACTGGAATTGACACAAGTAAGGAGAAACCGACAGGTATAGCTCAAATTACGGTCTCATCTGATGATAACCATATAATTGTCGTTCCAGGAGCTAATTTTGAGCTAACGTCGAGATGGATCGAAATGAACAAGGAATTAATCGTTAATAGTGATATTGTCGTCCTTCAGTTAGAAATTCCTTTATCAATTGTTGACGAAGTTATTTCACTTGCTTATCAACATAATGTTCCAGTCTTATTAAACCCAGCACCAGCAACACAATTACCAGAAAGTATATTAAAAAAAATCACGTATTTTACACCGAATGAAACAGAATTTTCATTGATTACAGGATACATACCAGGAAATGAATATAAAGCAGCCTTCAAGTCCCTTCAGCAAAAAGGTATTCAACACGTTATTCTCACCCGAGGGGAACAAGGTGTTATGTTTAAAAAAGGTGAACAGCTGGTTGAACTACCTAGTAGAAAAGTAGATGTAGTGGATACGACTGGTGCCGGAGATGCATTTAATGGGGCACTTGCATATGGGATAGCGTCAAAACAACCACTGCACCAAGCTATTGAATTTGCTATAAAAGTATCGTCACATGCGGTGACTAAAATGGGGGCGCAGTCTGGGATGCCGACGATGAAAGAAGTTGAAGAGTTATAGTGGGCTATTATATAGGAAGTATCACTAAGAATACCACAGTTTACTTATTATTTAAAAATTGAAAACATAGTAAAATCAAACTAATTAACAATGGAAGTGTTTGGATTTTAATTAAGGGGAGGAATAAAATTGACATATTCTGAATTACAAATTGTAGTTGAGACTAAGCATAGTCATTTAAGTAATGTTGAACTTCTGGGGTACTTAGATGAAGCACGTTATAATTGGTATGAATACTGTATCTCAATTGGAGTAGAGGCACTAGTGGTCCATATGAGTACTGATTTTAAAAAAGAAGTGTTTAATCATGACAAAATAAACATTTATACACAAATTGAACGGATCGGTAATACTAGCTTCACGTTGCAGCAACAAGTCCAGGATCAACATCAGACACTGGTTGCGTCTTCGCAAATAGTCCTCACTACAGTTAATAGACAAACGAGAAAAAAAGTAAGAGTACCTGAAGAAATAAGGAAGTTGCTTAAAGGGGAAGGGGAACTTACGCTAAATTTCAATAGTCGCTGTTGTTCTCCTTAAGCTTATAGTAGTAGTTTAGTAAGTAAGTGAATCTTTTAAGGTAAGCTATGTTATAATCATTATGGAAGTTTTGGATAATCCTTCCTATTAATGACTAGGAGTCGAAAAAATGTTTTTAAAATTATGTAAGCTTGTAATCTATATTGGTATAATGTATTTATTTGGTTATTATTATGCTGTGATAACAAAGGGTACTTTATTTGATAACTTCTTCATCATGTTACTTTCTTTATTCATCATTATCTATTTATTTGAATGGTTGTTTAGTAAAGTCAAAAGGAAAAATAGACCTGAAAAAGATGAAGATGTTGACCAGGAATGGGAAAAGGTTAAAAGCGATTTAAAGCAACAGTTCAATGTGAAATATGGGAACAATACTATTTTAGTAAACAATGAATATAATAAAGAAGAGTTATATATTAACGAAAACTTAGTCGATCAAAATGAAAGAACTCGCTGGTATCACTGGTTGTGGTCGTTCTACCAGTTGAATGGTTCTATTGATGATTACGGTAAAACTACAAAGGTAAAGGTGAAAATTGGCGGGTGGAAAAATCTCAACTGCCGTATCTATGTAGATAAAGAACTTGTTCTGAAAGAAAAGATAAAGTATAAGATACAACTCGACAAAGTAGAGCGAGTAGATAATGACCCAAATAAATAGATTAAAAACTACCTCAATAGAGTCAGGTGCTCTCCAACATAGTTTGGAGGCCGCCTGGCTCTTTCTCGTTTTTTGAGATAGTAATTCTACTATTGGAATTTATCTAATCGGGTAAAGAATTTTTTAACAAACTCGTAAAATACCTTTTCCGTTGGGGCAAGCTCGCGGTTTTTAGGTGTAATAATTCCGACTGTTCGCTTTACTTCAGGAGAAGAAATAGAAATTTTGGTTGTTAATCTTGATTCGCGATCGTAAAAAGTTCCATCTGGTAAAAGACTGACACCAATTCCTGCAGAAACGAGTCCTTTGATCGCATCCATGTCCTCACCTTCGGCTGTAATATTCGGTTTAAATCCAGCTTTCTTACAGGCTTCGACCGCAATGTCGTGTAAGACATAGCCTTTAGGAAATAAGACGAAGTCATCCGTTCTTAAGTCACTGAGTGATGCACTTTTTTTATCTGCTAGGGGATGATTGGCTGGAACTAATAATGAAATTCCTTCAGAAAATAGTATATCAGTAAAAAGATCTGGATCATTACTTGGTACGGGGCCAAGAAAAGCTAAATCAATGTCTCCATTTTTAACTGAATCTAGTAATAGTGCATAAGAACCTTGCCGCAAATGATAAGCAACATTAGGGTAGTTTGCCTTAAATGCTGAAATTACAGTTGGTAACAAATGATTAGCAAGACTTGTTGGATAACCAATTTTAATCGTTCCTTTTTCAGGATCCAGATGTTCATCGATCTTTTCCTTCGCATAATCAATCGCTCTAATCGCTTTTTTTGTATGAATTAAGAACGTCTTACCAATTGGCGTTAATTTTATGTTCCGACCGGTACGTTCGAACAATGTAACACCTAATTCTGCTTCAAGTTTTGAGATTTGTAGACTAATTGCAGATTGCGCGACATGGAGATGTTCTGCTGCTTCAGTGAAGTGTTCACGTTCTGCCACTTCGATAAAATAACGCAATTGACGTAACTCCATCGATAACCTTCACTCCTATCTATATTGATTCAAGATTGTTTCTATCTAAATCATATATTGTTTATATCGATTTGAAAACCTAAAATAATACTATACAAGAAATCAAACGTGAAATACACAAAAGGGGGAGAATATATGACATACAATCATATGCCAAAAGCGCAAGGACTTTATCGACCAGAGTTTGAGCATGATGCGTGCGGAATTGGTTTATACGCTCATATTAAAGGATTAGCAACACATGATATTGTAAAAAAAGGTTTGGGAATGCTTTGTCAACTTGATCACCGTGGAGGCCAAGGTAGTGATCCGCTAACAGGCGATGGAGCTGGGTTAATGGTTCAAGTTCCAGATCAATATTTTAAAAAAGTATGTCCAGAAATGAATTTACCTGAAAAAGGTCGTTATGGTGTAGGAATGATTTTCTTTTCTAATAATGATGTTGAGCGGATTGAAATTGAAAAGCGTATCAATGGATTGATCAGGGAAGAAGGACAGACATTGTTAGGGTGGAGAACGGTACCTGTCGATCCAACACAACTTGGTGAAGGTGGGAAAGCAACCTGTCCGACGATCCGCCAAGTGTTTATTGGCGCAAATGAGGGTCTCAAAGAAGATATTGCATTTGAACGAAAATTGTACATTATCCGAAAACAAGCCGAATGCTTTGCTAAAGAACAAGATACACGCTTTTACTTTGCAAGCCTTTCAAGTCAAACGATCGTATACAAAGGCTTGTTAACTCCTGAACAAGTGGATGCTTTCTATTTGGATTTACAAGATGAGGAGTTTACGTCTGCATTCGCTTTAGTTCACTCTCGCTTTAGTACAAACACATTCCCTAGTTGGGAGAGAGCACATCCGAATAGATATTTAATCCACAACGGGGAGATTAATACATTACAAGGTAATGTAAACTGGATGAAAGCTCGTGAACAACAATTTATTTCTAAAGCGTTTGGTGATGATCTACCAAAAGTATTACCGATCTTAGATACAGATGGAAGTGACTCTTCTATTCTTGATAATGCATTAGAGTTTCTTGTACTGTCTGGACGCAAACCTGCACATGCAGCGATGATGTTAATTCCAGAGCCGTGGACAGAGAATCCGCATATGTCGATAGAGAAGAAAGCTTTTTATGAGTACCATAGCTGTTTAATGGAACCTTGGGATGGTCCTACAGCGATTTCGTTTACAAATGGTAAGCAAATTGGAGCAATTTTAGATCGAAATGGTCTACGACCTGCTCGTTACTATGTAACTAAAGATGACTATATCATCTTCTCATCAGAAGTCGGTGTTATTGATGTGGAGCCAGAAAATGTTGAATACAAAGATCGTTTAAGTCCAGGGAAAATGCTTCTAATTGATTTAGAAGAGGGGCGTATTATTTCAGACGAGGAAATTAAGTCCGAAATGGCAAGTGCAGAACCATATCAAAAATGGCTAGATGAGCAACTTGTTAAGTTAGAAGGGAAAATAAAAGAAAATGACCAATCTGTACAGGACTTGGTTATACGTCAAAAAGCGTTTGGTTATACGTATGAAGATGTACAAAAATATTTAATCGCCATCATTAATGAAGGAAAAGACCCGATTGGATCAATGGGAAATGATAGTCCATTAGCTGTCTTATCGGATCGTCCGCAGTCACTGTTTAATTATTTTAAACAAACGTTTGCACAAGTTACGAACCCACCTATTGATTCTATTCGTGAACAACTTGTAACAGCGACTGTGTCATATTTAGGTGCAGAAGGTAATATTCTTCATCCTAATGAAGAAAATTGCCATCGCATTCAACTTGAAACACCTGTTTTAACGAACGGTCAATTAGCACAGTTAAAAGCAAATAAAAATCCGAAATTTCAAAGTGCAACGATAGATACTGTTTTCACAAGTAATTTAGAAAGTGCCTTGGAGCAATTGTTTGCTAAAGCTGAACAAGCGATCCAGGATGGAGTAAGTCTATTAATCTTGTCTGATAGGAACATGAACGAAGCTCAAGTAGCTATCCCTACACTACTTGCAGGGAGTGCTCTACACCACCACCTTGTACGTCAAGGATTACGTACAAAAGTGAGTTTAATCGCAGAAACAGGTGAAGCGAGAGAGGTTCATCACTTTGCGGCATTAATCGGATATGGCATCGATGCGATAAATCCTTACTTAACATTCGAAACTTATAAACAAGTTGTGATTGATGGTAGTTTAGCAGTTAGCTATGAGGAAGCTGTGAAGAAGTACGTGAAAGGTGTAACAGAAGGTGTCGTTAAAGTCATGTCAAAAATGGGGATCTCTACTGTACAAAGTTACCGCGGTGCTCAAGTTTTTGAAGCGGTTGGGATTGGTGCTGAAGTGATTAAACGTTATTTTACAGGAACAGCATCTCAAATCGGAGGAGTCGATTTAGAAACGATTGCAAAAGAAGCGGTAGTTCGTCATGAACAGGCGTACAAAGAACTTAGTGATAGATCTTTAGAGTCAGGTAGTGACTTCCAGTGGCGAAAAGATGGAGAATTCCATGCGTTTAATCCACATACGATCCATACACTTCAATGGGCATGCCGAAAAGGTGATTATAGCTTATATAAAAAGTATTCGAAAATGGCAAATGAAGAAAGAATAGGCTTCCTTCGTAACTTATTTACTTTTGATCCATCACGTAAGTCGTTACCGATAGGAGATGTAGAATCAGTAGATTCAATAGTTCGCCGTTTTAAAACAGGAGCAATGTCCTTTGGATCATTGAGTAAAGAAGCACATGAGACATTGGCAATCGCTATGAACCGTATTGGTGGAAAAAGTAATAGTGGTGAAGGTGGAGAGGATGCAAACCGCTACACAATCAGTGAAAATGGTGACAATCGTCGTAGTGCGATTAAACAAATTGCATCGGGTCGTTTCGGTGTAAAAAGTCATTACTTAGTTAATGCAGATGAATTGCAAATTAAAATGGCACAAGGAGCAAAACCAGGTGAAGGTGGTCAGCTTCCAGGAAACAAAGTATACCCTTGGGTAGCTGAAGTCCGCGGATCAACACCAGGTGTTGGATTAATTTCACCACCACCACATCATGACATTTACTCGATTGAAGATTTAGCCCAGTTAATTCATGATTTAAAAAATGCAAATCGTCATGCACGAATAAGCGTTAAGCTCGTCTCAAAAGCGGGTGTAGGTACAATTGCAGCTGGGGTCGCTAAAGGTGCAGCAGATGTTATCGTCATTAGTGGATATGATGGTGGAACAGGGGCTTCTCCAAAAACAAGTATTAAGCATACGGGTTTACCGTGGGAGCTTGGACTTGCAGAAGCACATCAAACATTAATGCTTAACGGTTTACGTGATCGTGTTGTACTAGAAACTGACGGGAAGCTAATGACAGGGAAAGATGTTGTAATGGCAGCGATCCTTGGAGCAGAAGAATTTGCTTTTGCTACAGCGCCACTTGTTGTTTTAGGTTGTATCATGATGCGCGCGTGTCATTTAGATACGTGCCCAGTCGGTGTGGCAACACAAAATCCAGAACTTCGAGACAAATTTACAGGTGACCCAGACCATATCGTAAACTATATGCGCTTTGTTGCTGAAGAAGTTCGGGAATTGATGGCTGAACTCGGTTTTAGATCGATGGATGAGATGGTCGGCCGTACTGATGTACTTGAAGTAAGTGAGCGTGCAAAGTCTCATTGGAAAGCGAAGCAGCTTGATTTATCAACGCTCCTATACCAAGCAGAAGGATCTCGTATACGCCAAAGATCACAAAATCATAAAATCGATCAATCGTTAGACATTCAAGAAATATTACCTGTAGTTCAATCAGCGTTAGAAAATAAAAAGCCAGTAGATGTTTCATTCCCAATTACAAACGTACAACGAGTAGTTGGTACGATTGTTGGTAGTGAAATTTCACAGCGCTTTGGTGAGGAAGGTCTTGCTGAAGATACAATTACACTACGGTTTACTGGTTCAGCTGGTCAAAGTTTCGGAGCCTTCGTTCCTCGTGGAATGACGCTTCATTTAATTGGTGATGTAAATGACTATATCGGTAAAGGTTTATCTGGTGGGAAGCTCATAGTAAAAGCACCAACAGAGTCAACATTCAATGCTTCAGAAAATGTCATCGCAGGTAATGTTGCTTTCATTGGTGCAACGAGTGGAGAAGCTTATATCAACGGTCAAGCTGGCGAACGTTTTGCAGTTCGTAACAGCGGAGCACAAGTTGTTGTTGAAGGTATCGGTGACCATGGTTGTGAATATATGACTGGTGGACGCGTTGTTATTTTAGGTGAAGTGGGTAAAAACTTTGGTGCAGGTATGTCAGGTGGAATTGCTTACGTTTTACCTGATAGTGTAGAAGAATTTAGGTTGCTGTGTAATGACGAAATGATTGAGTTCGAAACATTAGTAACCGATGAAGACATAAATGAAGTTCGTGAGTTGATTTCTAAACACTTAGGATATACAGGAAGTCAAAAAGCAAGTGAAGTGCTTAACAGTTGGGATCAATATGTTGGAAGGTTTGTAAAAGTCATTCCAAAAGATTATAAACGAATGATGGAAAGTATTCGTGAGCAGAAACAAGCAGGATTAACACAGGACCAGGCGATAATGACTGCTTTTCAAACAAATGCGGCACAAGAGAAAAAAGTTAAAGCTACTGAAAAAAAATTAGAAGTAATAGGACAGTAGAAAGGAGAGGGAGACATGGGAAAAGCTACAGGATTTATAGACTATCCGCGTCAAAAACCAAAAGAAAAAAATCCACTGACACGATTAGGTGACTGGAAAGAGTATTCCTCTATTTTTTCTGATGAAATGTTAAGCCAGCAAGGAGCCCGCTGCATGGATTGCGGCACTCCTTTCTGCCATATGGGAACTGATTTACAAGGGGTAACCACAGGCTGCCCGATTCATAACTTAATTCCCGAATGGAATGATTTAGTGTATCGCGGCAGATGGAAAGAAGCGTTAGACCGCTTAATGATGACAAATAATTTCCCTGAATTCACAGGAAGAGTATGTCCAGCTCCTTGTGAAGGGTCCTGTACGGTTGCGATTTCAGATCCTGCGGTTTCTATTAAAAACATTGAGCGTACGATCATTGACAAAGGTTTTGAAAATGGTTGGATCACACCGCGTATTCCAAAAAAGCGTACTGGTAAAAAGATTGCGATCGTCGGTTCAGGTCCAGCAGGGTTAGCAAGTGCCGATATGCTAAACCAAAAAGGGCATTCAGTAACGGTTTATGAACGTGCTAATCGTCCAGGTGGATTACTTATGTATGGTATTCCAAACATGAAACTTGAAAAAGAAATCGTTGAGCGTCGTATTGAATTACTCACACAGGAAGGCATCGATTTTATAACAAATACGGAAGTTGGAAAAGATATTTCAGCAGAAGAGCTTCAAGCACAATATGATGCTGTTATCCTATGTACAGGAGCACAAAAACAGCGCGATCTCGTGATTGAAGGTCGAGAAGCAAACGGTATTCACTTTGCAATGGACTACTTAACAGACACAACAAAGAGCTTACTTGATTCAAACTTTACAGACGGAAAGTTTATCGATACAAAAGATAAAGATGTGATCGTCATTGGTGGCGGTGATACAGGAGCAGACTGCGTCGCTACTGCACTACGTCAAAATTGCCGCAGTGTAGTCCAATTTGGTAAACATCCAAGATTACCAGAAAAACGTACATCAAATAATATGTGGCCAGCGTATCCAAACGTGTTTACTTTAGAATATGCATATGAAGAAGCTGCAGCAAAATTCGGAGGAGACCCACGTCAGTATTCAATCCAAACGAAGAAGATCGTTGCAGATGGAGACGGGAATGTGAAAGAACTCCACACGATTCAAATGGAAAAACTAAAAGATGATAATGGAAACTTCTACTTTAAAGAAATTGCAGGTACAGAAAAAATTTGGCCAGCGCAACACGTTTTCATCGCGATTGGATTTGAAGGAACTGAACAACCGTTACTCACACAATTCGGTGTTGAAACGAGAAATAATAAAATTGCTGCGGCTTATGGAGATTATAAAACAAACGTCGATGGCGTGTTCGCTGCTGGAGATGCAAGAAGAGGCCAAAGTTTAATCGTATGGGCGATCAACGAAGGACGAGAAGTTGCAACAGCAGTTGATGAGTATTTAAAAGTATACGTAACAAAATAAATTTCCACTAAAAAACTAGGAAACGAATTGTTCCTAGTTTTTTGTCGTAATGTAATTTTTAATATGAAGGACCTAGACTATTTTTTGGGGCCTGTAGTAAACGCCACCAAAACAGTTGTTCCTTTTTGGCCAGTTTCCATCGATATCGTTGCATGATTTCTAGCGGCAATACTATAACACTTGGATAAGCCAAGTCCAAGATGATCATCTTTTGTTGAGAAGAAAGGAGTCGAAATTTTATCTAATATCGTTTGATTAATACCAGATCCTTCATCTTTGATTATTAAGAGAATGTCATTTCCTTTTATTTGAGTTTGAACTGTTAAAACCTGATGATCTTCCATTGCTTCAAAGCCATTTTTCATTAGATTTATGATAAGTAATTTAATTTCTTCCTTATCTGCATAAATAGTGGGTAAAGGATTTATAAATTCAATATTAAAACGGTCAATATTAATATCTTGTTCCGATTGAAGAAGCTTTAATGCTTCAGTCACAATCTCATTAAGGTTATTAGGATGTAATTCAACTTTTTTATTATGAGAAAGTGTAATAAATTCTGAAATAATATCATTTGCATTTTCAACATCTGATAATGCGGTTGAAATCAATTGCTTTTTTTCAGGATCTGGTAAATCTGTTTCATATAGGAGTTGTAAAAGCATTTTTACTGTAGTCATACGATTACGTATTTCGTGTCCGAAACCTACAGCCATCTCTCCAACTAAATGTAGTTGATCCATTTGTCGTTTCTTTTTTTGCAGTCTTTCATTTTCAACAATCTCTTTCTTCAATTTTTCATTTTTCTCTTGGAGCTCTTTTGTTTTGCTCTCTACAAGTTTAGAAAGATATCTTTTATGTATGTTTAATTCAATATCAAGCTGTTTAGCCTCTGTAATATCAGAGATTGTTAGTACCGCACCAGCAATTGACCCGTCATCATTGAAAAGGGGAATCGCTGAATTTAGTATGGTAGCATTTCTTCCATCAAAGGTTTGGATGCCAATGACTTCACCAAACGATGTTTCTCCTTTTTCAATCGCTCGAATAATGGCCCAATCTTGTCCAGAAATTTTTTGACCTGTATTTTTATAATAACCTTCGTAGTCCCCATAAACGGAGTGGATGGTCAAGTCTGATGGATCTAAACCCCAAATTTCGTAAACGGTAGAATTAATAAAAATAAAACTACCTTTTGCATCGACAATTAACACACCAAAAGGTAAGGCTTCAAGTATTCTTTGGATGTTAGAATTATCTAGTCCTTTTCTTAACATTTTCCTAAAGAGCTCCTTGTTTTATTGACTTGTCACATTAAGGGGGAATATTTCTGAAAAAGTTTAAATATATCCCGTTCATTGTGTATAGTTACATTATACTATCAATATTCATAATAATCATCACATTAAAGGGTGATTAGAGTAATGTTTTTAATCGGAATTGGCAATGTACCAGTCTAAAAGGGATGTACTGAGCATTACTTCACTAAACAAAATCATAAAGAGCGTCGAATATACGACGCTCTTTATACAAAGAGTTTACCTTAAGATTAATACTTGTGCGTAAACGCAGTTCCTACAATAATAAGTAGGATGAATAACACAACAATTAACGCGAAGCCATAACCAGGACCATAACCAGCACCAGCTACTGGGCCATATCCGTAATTACAACCGTAACCGTAGTAACTCATAAGATCACCACCTTCCTTGCACGGATAGTACATACTATGTAAGAAGTTTAATGCGTGAATAGGCCTGTATGTAATAATAAAAAAAGTTTAGGATGATTTGGTTAGCGAAGTAATTTTGAGTAGTGTAAATTGGCTCATGGTTTAAAGGTTGATAAAAAGGTGAGGTATGTTAAGATAAAAAACGTAAAAAGAACTCATTGACTTACTACTAGTGAGATTTGAAATAGAAAGCGGGAATTGTATGAAGGAAGGGAAATTCTTACGAGTCATAAACATTGTTCCAATTGTGATGACTTGGCTAATGTTTATTGGTATTTTAATTTTTATTATTTTAAACGCAGGCGACTTACAACAATTGAATATGCTTACGATTTGGGTGATCGGTCTTATCGGAGTATTCTTTGTTGCACTATTTGGTACGTATAAAATCTGGCAATGGATCCGCCAAGGAAAGTTATAATTGAAAGTTACAGATTAGGGGGGGACAAAACATTAGACCCCGTTAAGGCTTAGTGTTGATCGCAACAATATGCTTAGACAGCGATGCAAAAAAGGCTTATGGGATTTATAAAATGTACCCTATAGAGTAGACACTTAAAAAAAGTCTACCTATAGGGTACTTTTTTGTATAATTAAGAAAAATGGGGATTGGGGAAAAGCGAATGAGTAAAAAGATATTTACAGAGAAAGAGATTAAAGCACTTTCTAATAACCCTTATGTTAAATCAGTTAGTCCAAAGGGGATTACCTATACGGAAGAATTTAAACATATTTTTATTGCTGAGAATGAAAATGGTAAATTTCCAAGGGAAATATTTGAGGAATGTGGATTTGATATAGATGTTATTGGGAAAAAACGAGTTGAATTTTCAGGTAAGAGATGGCGTGCTGCTTATCGGGAAAATGGGATATCAGGACTACGTGATACAAGAAAGGGTAACTCAGGAAAACCTACTGATAAGGAGCTTACTTTAGAAGAAAAATATGCAAGATTAGAAGCCCAACATAATTTATTAAAGGCAGAAAATGAACTTCTAAAAAAGATACGATTTGCAGAAAGGGGGCTGAAGAGGAACCAATAACCCTACCTCCGGAACAAATGTTTATCCTTATCCGTTCAGTTATAGAGAAGTTTGACCTTAAGAATAGGGTGAGTTATTTATGTGAGGTGGCTGGTGTATCACGTTCTGGTTACTACAATTATTTCTCCGAAAAGTCACAAAAACGTAGAAACAAAAAGGAAGCGACGGATGAGAAGGTAAAAGAGATTATCCTGAAAGCTTTCCATTTTAAACGTCGTAAGAAAGGGGCACGTCAAATCAAAATGACTTTGGCGGGTCAATTTAGTATTGTCTATAATTTGAAGCAAATACGAAGAATTATGAAGAAATACGGTATTATATGCCCTATTAGAAAGGCAAATCCATATAGGCGGATGATGAAAGCTACACAGGAACATAGAGTGGTTCCGAACATTCTAAATCGGGAATTTGGGCAATATATTCCAGGTAAAGTTCTTCTAACTGATATCACTTATTTATTTTACGGTAAAGGCCAAAAAGCGGTAAAGAAACTTGGTCTACGCCAATCTATGTCAAGAAGAGGAAACTGTTGGGATAACGCTCCACAGGAATCATTCTTTGGTCATTTTAAAGATGAAGCTTGTATAAAAGAATGTACTACCCTAGATGAATTAAAGAGAGAGATAAAGCAATATATAACATACTACAATCAATATAGATATCAATGGAATTTTAAAAAGATGACCCCTGTTCAATACAGAGGTCATCTTCTTAAAGCTGCCTAGACTTTTTTTAAAATGTCCTTTACAAAGGGTACACTTTATTTATCCCATAAGCCTTTTTTTAAAATTAAATAACACCTTGAGCGATCATTGCATCTGCTACTTTCACAAACCCAGCGATGTTTGCTCCAACAACAAGGTTACCAGGAGCATCGTATTCTTCTGCGGCCTTAACGCTTTCGCGGTAAATGTTTTTCATAATTTCGTGAAGCTTTGCATCTACTTCTTCAAATGTCCAAGAAAGTCTCATACTATTTTGAGACATTTCTAGTGCAGATACTGAAACACCACCAGCATTAGCTGCTTTTGCAGGTCCAAATAATACATCTTCTTCTAAGAATACTTCAATTGCTTCTAAGGTTGATGGCATGTTAGCGCCTTCACCGATTGCTTTAACGCCATTAGATACTAAAAGCTTTGCCGATTTTTCATCAATTTCATTTTGTGTTGCACAAGGAAGTGCAATATCACAAGGAATAGACCAAATGTCTGTACAGCCTTCGAAATAAAGAGCTTCTGGATGCTCTTTCACGTACTCGCTAATACGTTTACTTTCAACTTCTTTTAGGCGTTTCACTGTATCAAGGTTAATTCCGTTCTTATCGTAAATGTATCCGCCAGAATCACTACATGCAACAACTTTTGCACCTAATTGCATTGCTTTTTCCATTGCATAAATAGATACGTTTCCAGAACCAGAAACAGTTACTACACTGTCTTTAAAGCTTAATCCTTTATCTTTTAACATTTCTTCTACAAAATAAACTGTTCCATATCCAGTAGCTTCTTTACGAGCTAAGCTACCTCCGTAACCAAGACCTTTACCCGTTAATACTCCAGCTTCGTAACCGCCACGCATTTTTTTGTATTGACCAAACATATAACCAATTTCTCGTGCACCAACACCGATATCACCTGCAGGTACGTCGATATCTGGTCCGATATAACGGCTAAGCTCTGTCATGAAGCTTTGAGTAAAGCGCATAATTTCACCGTCGGATTTTCCTTTAGGGTCAAAGTCAGATCCACCTTTACCGCCACCGATCGGTTGACCAGTTAACGAGTTTTTAAAGATTTGCTCGAATCCTAAGAATTTTATGATACTAGCATTTACTGATGGGTGGAATCTTAGACCACCTTTATATGGACCAATTGCACTGCTAAATTGAACACGGAATCCACGGTTTACTTGGACATTCCCTTGGTCATCAACCCATGGTACTCGGAAAGAAATAATTCTTTCGGGTTCAACGATTCTTTCAAGGATTGCTTGTTTAATGTATTGTGGATTCTTTGCTAAAACAGGAATTAATGAGTCAAATACTTCTTTAACAGCTTGTAAAAACTCATCTTCGTTCGCATTTCGTTTTTTAACTGTTTCGAATACTGAATCTACATATTCTTTAACTTCATTTGTGTACGATTGTTTCATTTTCTCCATTGTTTTCATATACCCCTACCCCCAAAAATACATTTATTTATTCACAGATTAGAAATTATATATTTTTTTCTAATCTATTGTTTGTTAGATTTTTTACTGTATTTTATTTTATAATTAAATAAACAATCTAAACAATATCAAAAATCGATATAGTTCATGCTTTTTTGAGATTAATTAAAAAGTGAGGGTCCTAAGGTGGAAATCAGACAAATAAAATATTTTATGGAAGTTGCCAAAAGAGAACACGTTACAGAAGCGGCAGATGCCTTACATGTAGCACAGTCTGCAGTTAGTCGCCAAATTTTTAATTTGGAAAATGAACTTGGTGTCGATTTGTTTATTAGAGAAGGTCGAAGTGTAAAATTAACACCGATTGGTAAAATGTTTTTAGAAAGAATGAAACATGCGATGAATGTCATTGATGATGCTACAAGAGAAGTAGCTGAATATTTAGACCCTGAAAAAGGGACGATTCGAGTCGCTTTCCCGATTAGTCTAGCAGCATATACACTACCCACAGCAATCTATGCTTTTAGAAAACATTATCCAGAGGCGAAATTCCAATTGAAGCAAGCACTATATCGCGATTTGATTGACGGGGTTGTTAAAGGCGAATTTAATATGGCATTGATAGGCCCCGTACCAATGCAAGAAAAGAAAGTTAAGAGCAAAATATTATTCACAGAAAATGTTGTAGCGCTTTTGCCAATGCATCATCCTCTATCTGACCGTTCTTCTATAAAATTATTAGATTTAAAAGATGATCCTTTTGTATTATTACCAGAAGGATTTGTTTTTAGAAATATTGTTGTTAATGCTTGTACAGAGCTCGGATTCCACCCTCATGTCGCATTTGAAGGGGACGATATCGATGCTTTGAAAGGACTTGTGTCAGCAGGGCTTGGCGTTACTCTAATGCCTGAAGTTACACTAGTAGACAGCTTGCCACGATCGACTGTAAAAATACCGTTAATGGAACCAAGCGTTACGCGTACAGTAGGAGTTATCACCCCTACAGAACGAGTATTACTGCCAACAGAGCAACTATTTTACGAATTTTTACAGGATTTCTTTGCTAGATTGAATGAATTTAGGGAGTAGCGGTCTAAACAATATGTTATTAAAATATACAGAAAAGGTCGGTGATAACGTTGTTTGATAAGATCATTGACGAATTACAAGGACTTTCTACAAGTGAACTAGAAGAAATTCATCGTGTGATCATGGCGTATAAAAGTCCAAAGGTAAAAGGGGAGGGGAAATATAACCTTCACTACTTTGGGAGATTTATAGGGGTAGACCAAGATGAAAAAGGTAGAGATTTTATTAGATTAGGAAAATTTAATGAAAATTATTTCGGCGTTGCTCAGGGAGGAGCACTGTATACATTTGCTGATATTTGCATCGGGAAAGAAATCATCAATAATCATTTAAAAGAAGGTGAAAAAGTTTTTACCCTTGAACTAAAAATGAATTTTATAAAAAATGGCACTGGAGAAAAGCTCTATGCTAAAACCAATTTCTTGCATAAGGGAAAAACAACCGTAGTTGCTCAATGTAATATTGAAGATGAAAATGAAACGCTGATAGCACATGCGTTAGGAACTTTTTATGTTGTACAGGCGAAAAAGTAGTATTTATATTAGTAATAGCAAGAACGAATATAATTTCTCAACAGTTTTGTTAGAGGTAAAATAGATGATATACTAGTAACATATTAATTGAATGATATTACAAATGAAGGGTAATACTGGAGGAATTCATGATGAGACCACTACAAATTTCAGCAGAAACAGCGCAAAAGTTAGCGAAATCTTTAAATATGCCGTTAGAACAGATAATGCACATGCCACAACATATTCTTCTAGCTAAATTGGCTGAGGCAGAAGCTGCAGAAAAGAAAGAACAAGAAGAAAAACAATAAATGGCTTTACTGAAAACACTTGGGCCCTTTAGGTATGGGTTTAGGTGTTTTTTAATGTATTCTCCACTAAATAAAGAAAAAATCAAGTTCCTAACTGAAATATTTGATCATACACAGGACAATTTAACTATGAATACTGTATAGAGTCCATAGGTAAGAACCTACTATATGTAAACGAGTTAAGTGGATTCATAAATTAGGGGGGATACGATGAAAGAATATCCTAAGTATCCGTATTTCGGAGTCGAAGAAAAATGTGAGGAACAGCTAATATCGTTTCCTCCTCAGGAACAAGATTTTCATCCTGGGATTGAACGACTAATGGAACCTAAGCCAATTATTGAAAATCCTAACTATAAAGGTAGCAAAAAGCTGAAAAATAAAGTAGCTATTATTACAGGTGGAGATAGTGGAATCGGCGCTGCAGTTGCTATCGCTTTTGCAAAAGAAGGAGCAAATGTCGTCCTTCCATATTTTAAAGAATATGAAAATGAAGATGCATTTCGCACAAAGAGAAGGGTGGAAGAGCTTGGTCAGCAATGTTTGCTTTATATAGCTGATCTAAAAGAGCCAACCCATTGCGATTATATTATAAATGAAACAGTAAAAAACTTTGGCACAATAGATATTTTAGTGAATAACCATGCAGTTCAGTATGTTCAAAAAAGTTTACTTGATATTTCAATTGAACAATGGGATGAAACATTTAAGACAAATATTCATTCGTTTTTTTATATGACAAAGTTTGCTCTTCCTTATTTAAAAGAAGGGAATAGTATTATTAACACAACATCTGTCGTACCTTATGAAGGGCATGAGACATTAATTGATTATACTTCATCAAAAGGTGCGGTAGTTGCATTTACACGGTCATTATCCCAAAACCTCGCAGAGCTAAAGATCCGAGTTAATGCTGTTGCTCCAGGTCCAATTTGGACACCGCTCATCCCATCTTCGTTTCCAGCTGAAGAAGTGAAAATATTTGGTACAGATGTACCATTAAAACGAGCTGGTCAACCGTTTGAGTTAGCCCCAACTTATGTATATCTAGCTGCGGACGATTCAAAGTATGTCACAGGTCAAGTCCTGCATGTTAATGGGGGAATGATGGTTAGTTCATAAATGTAACTTATAAGTGTCAGTGCTTCCTTAATCAAATGTTATAGTTCTTTATTATAGAACAATAATACTTTGTGGTTGGATGCCTGACACTTTTATATATCCAATTTTAAGGTACAAGCTTACAATTTTTTTGAAACCTTTTCTATACTATAACGTCATATAAAGTAGATAAATAAAAAGGGGGATGTCGTAATGAAAAAATTCTTTGTTTTTCTACTAGCGATAGGAATGATGTTAACTGGATGTGGTTTAGGGAGTGAAAAAGCAAGCCAGGACTCGAATAGTGGGGGAGATCAAATGATTGACGGTGATATGGTGATCAGTCTAGTTGAAGAGAGCCCGCTGGTGTTTAACTATGAAGTTATGAATCAATCGGGTGAGGTTGTTACGATGGAGTTTTCAAGTTCACAACGTATCGATTATTCCGTAACTACCAAGTCAGGAAAAGAAGTATTCCTCTTTTCGAGCGTTTCTACATTTCTGCAAGCGTTAGGTGAGGAAGAGTTAAATGAAGGTGAAAAGCTAGAATACACAATCGATTTAAATGACTTAGACCTTAAACTAGGTGAATACTCTTTATCGGTATGGATGACTCCGATGGATGGCTCTAAATACAAAGTAATCAAAGAGTTTGCTATAAAATAAATAAGATTGAGAGGACTAATTGAATGTTAGGACTCTCTTTTTGATTTTAGTTAAGTTGAAGAATGGTTTTTGCAGAGTTTCATAGTAGTAAAATTTAGTATATGGACAAGTACACATTCATAAATTATTATAATATTAAGAAAATTAAACTGAGCTCTAATTTCATTTTTTACAACTATTAGAATGGTATTTCAAATAAGGAAACCACATAAAAGGCATAGAGGTGATCTTATGAGTTTTGTTGGGCGCTTTACAAACATACAAATTCAAATGGATAAAAAATTAGTGCAATCTTTTTTAGAAAGAATAGAACAAGCATATCGGTATGAGTGGGTAACGAATGATGGATATAACAGGCTTATTATACATGGCGACAAGAAATATAATCTTCCATTTAAAGAAGAAGACGGTGTACTTAGACTAACCATTGATGAGTTAACAACGAACGAAAGAACTTTTTCTATCGCATTTAATGAACTATTATTTGAAGCAAGAAAAAAGATGATGGGCATTGAAAATGTTTTTGAAAGAAAAGAACGTAGATTTGAAAAAAGGCAACAAGATATAAAATTAATTCAAACACAAAGAAAAGTGGAAGAACAAAAGAAACTAGCCCCACCAATAACAAATGAAACAAAAGAACATATGATCAAGTTAGAAATCAATTACTTATTAATGGAATTACATGAAGCAATCAACGAAAAGGATAAAGAAAAGGAATTATCTTGTAAAAGTCGATTGCAGGAGTTAGTGGAGCAATCACAAAGAATTTCTTGAAACCAATCATCGATCTAAAGATATACGAAACAAGTATTTAAAGGAGGAAAATTGCAGCAGGGGTGTTAGTGCCTCTGCTGCATTTACGTTTAAAATCCATCGTTAGTTGGTGTTACGGGTATATTTAAGTTTCTCTCAATCGTACGAACTCGTCGATTTAAGCGATTTAAGCGATCCGTATGAAGTTCATCATTACGATTAAGTCGACTAATTTCACCATTAATACGACGGATCTCTTCGTTAATTCGGTTAATTTCACTATTAATACGTCCTATTTCTTGGTTTTGGCGAGTGAGTTCGGTTGCCTGTTCTTGGTTTTGTCGCGTTAATTCATTCACCTGCTGCTGTAGGTCTTGAAGTTCTGGTTGTTGTCTTATCATGGATTGTTGTTCAGGTTGGACTTGTGAAACGTATTGGCTTTGTTGATAAGGTCCGTAGTAGGTAGTAGGGTGTTGGGTAATTCCAGTATAATATGGGTAATAATTCATGAAGGCAGCACTCCTCTAGAGGTATTATTTGTCAAAGAATACATAATAGCCTATGACACCGTTTATCTAGTGACAGGGCATAAACCTAGAGACGAGTTAAAAATTGGGAATATTTAAAGAATATGGGACGTAGTTTGTAAAGGACGCACACCATGAA
Source organism: Alkalihalobacterium elongatum (assembly GCF_019024285.1). Lineage (GTDB taxonomy): Bacteria > Bacillota > Bacilli > Bacillales > Bacillaceae_F > Alkalihalobacterium > Alkalihalobacterium elongatum. The sequence continues at coordinate 184,359 of NZ_WMKZ01000001.1, read as the reverse complement.
GCGATCTTGTGCTGGAAGTGAATGGTTGCAAACTATCGATTAAAACGGGTTTTATACATAAACTGGAGCTGAGATGTTGCAACACGATTCCTATCTAAGTCACTCTTCCCGCTACCAAAAAAGAATGGTGATATATTTAAACCTTTTGTTTGGAGAATTTCTCCATTACAATATACATAGGGCAAATTTGAAAGGAGTTACTAAATGAAGCTCAAAAATTTAACAATGAAACAACAACTCTCAATAATTGGGGTATTATCTGTTGTGGTAATTGTATTTTTAATTGGTTCGCAATCATACTTTCATACAAAAGAAATTAGTCAATTAACGACTAGATGCTTGGAAATTGATGGTGGAGCTACCATTGAAACGTCGTTTTTAAATTTAAGTTATTCGTTTTCTTGTGAGTAGCACAAAACGAAAATAATATTGTTCGATAAAAAAACAGCTTGAAAGTTTACCGCTTCCCAAGCTGTTTTTAGTGATGTCTCGATGAATTATTGCTCTGATAAATTTCTTACAGAAACACTCATTTTTTGATTTGGGTCATCCATTGGGTGAATGGTTGCCATTTCATTGTCTTGATCGACGTGTTCAATATATACTTGTTGACCGTTATAAGTGACTGCTTTCATGTTTTGTGACGAAGAAATTTCTTGTGCACGTTGCGCGTCCATTGAGGCACCTCCTATTTTTTGCTAAAAATAATCTTTACTACTATTTGTAGAAAATGATTATCCTATACTAAAATTTGAAAAATGTCCCAAAAAGAAAACAACGATTAAGAAACACACGATTTTTTATTTATTGACGATCCAAACAATTTTATACTTGAGCCTGAGCCCCATTTGACTTTTGTTGAAAGTGTTTTCATCTAGAGTACAATCATAATCTTAACTAGTATAATAGATATATGGAAGTTTTATTAAACTTAAAATTAGAGATAAAAGTCATGCGTATAAAATACTAAACATCTTTTTGTTTTCAATGGTTATAGAAAAATAAACAATCTAAGAAATACATAAAATTTTACATTTCTTGTTAAGAAGTGTAGTGATATGATGAAAGTAATAGATAGATTATTAGATAAAAGAGGAGAAATTTGGGTGAAGAAAATACTTAGTCTTATTCTAGTATTATTTTTAGTAGGGTGTAGTGAAGCAACAACGGTTGAAAAATCGGCTAAAAATTTAATATTGAAGGCGGATGAGGTATTACTAGAGAAGCCCTTAGATGAAGAGGTGGTACCTGCGTTTTTAAAAAAAGATCTAGAGCCAATTGAAATCATCTTCGTCGGTGATGTAATGATGGACATGTCGTTAAAAAATACTATCAATACAAAAGGGGTTGACTACCCTTTCCAGTTTGTAAAAGAAGTTATTCATAAGGCGGATTACGCAGTTGCAAATTTAGAAACTGCCGTTACAACAACTAATAACTCATTTGGTAAACAATTTAATTTTAAAGCAAACCCTAAAAAACTAGAGGGATTAGTGAATGCGGGGTTTGACCTCGTTTCTTTAGCGAATAATCATACGATGGATTATCGTGAAGAAGGTCTATTAGATACGATCAAATACCTACGAGAATACGGAATTGATTTCGTTGGAGCAGGAAAAAATAGTGAAGAAGCCTATTCTTCACATACGGTCGTTTTGAACGATCAAAAAATTACGTTTTTAGCCTTTTCAAGGGTTTTACCTGATGTATCATGGTATGCAACGGATACGAAGCCTGGAATTGCGAGCGGTTATCAGGAAGAAAGAGTAATAGAAATTATTGAAAAGGAAAAGGCTAATACTGATTATGTTTTAGTTTATATGCATTGGGGAATTGAACGTGCGAACCGACCAGAAAATTACCAACGTGATTATGCACGAAAGATGATTGATGCTGGTGCTGATGCTGTGATTGGAGCCCATCCACATGTTTTGCAAGGCTTTGAATTTTATGATGGGAAACCAATCGCTTACTCTTTGGGGAATTTTTTATTTCCAGACTATATTTCAGGACCAACAGCAGAAACAGGCTTATTAAGTATTATTATTGAAGATGAACAAGTGAAAATGAAGTTTAATCCGTACTATATAGATAACGATGTAATTGTTGATAAAGGTGACGAATACCGCAAGCGAATCTATCATTATTTAGAAGAAATTTCATATGATGTTGTCATTGAGGACGGGGAAATCAAGTCAGAAAACTAGTAGGAGGCGACAATGAGTTTTGAAAAATCAGTAATAGAAACAATGAGAAAGCGACAGTCGGTAAGAACATACGATTCTCAAAACATCAGAGAAGCCCATGCGAATAAAATTAATGATTACCTTACAAATGTAGCCAATCTATTAGGTCCGTTTGGAAAAAGAGGAAAAATCCAAATGGTTCATGTGACAAACAATGTAACAGACAAAGGGATTAAATTAGGAACCTATGGATTTATTAAAAACCCAAGCGCTTATTTAGTAGGAGTTTCTGAAAACAATAAATATGCACTTGTTGATTTTGGCTATACATTTCATCGTTTAGTATTATATTTGACGGAAATGGAACTCGGTACGTGTTGGATGGGAGGAACATTTCATCGTCATTCATTCGAAAAAGAAATAGCGATTTCTAAAGGAGAGTTTATTCCTTGTGTGACTCCCATTGGTTATGAGAAAGACAAACAGCGAATGTTTGATAAAGTGTTACGCTTTGTTGTCAAAGCAGATAATAAAAAGCCATGGGATCGCCTTTTTTTTGATACTTCGTTTGAAAAGGCGTTAACAAAAGGTCAAGCTGGATTTCTGGAAACACCAATTGAAATGGTTCGTCTGGGTCCTTCTGCATCCAATAAACAACCGTGGAGATTAGTTTTATCTGACAATCAGGATATTTGTCATTTTTACATTGAACACACACCTAATTACAGTACTAAGCTAGGGTATGATATGCAGTTATTAGATATGGGTATTGCGATGTGTCAGTTTGAATTAGCTTGTAAGGAATTAGCATTACAAGGTGAATGGGCAGTCGAAGAACCAATGTTGAACCTTCCAAATGAAAACTTTGAATATATAGTTAGTTGGAGAAGTAAAGAAATATGAAATTAAGTATACTAGATCAAGCGCCAATGTCTTCAGGGAAAACTCCAAGGGAAGCTCTTCAAGCGTCCTTGGAACTAGCTCAAGTTGGAGAAAAATTAGGATTTATACGATACTGGATTGCTGAACATCATGATTTTTCAGGCCTATCATGTTCAGCTCCTGAAGTAATGTTAGCTTATATAGGGGCAAATACAGAGAAGATACGGATTGGTGCTGGGGCCGTTTTGCTCCCTCACTATAAACCATATAAAGTAGCTGAAGTCTTTAATATGCTAGCAACATTATTCCCTGAAAGAATTGATTTAGGGATAGGTAGAGCACCAGGAGGTTCGGCTGAAGTTACGATGGCACTATCTAATAATTTTTTGAAAGAAGTATATAATTTTCCAAATTCCATTAAAGAATTGCTTCAGTTTTTACAAGGTACTTTTCCAAATGACCATATGTATGCAAACATTACGGCATCACCTATACCAGCTATTGCTCCACAACCGTGGATACTAGGGACTAGTTGTAAAAGTGCGTACCTTGCTGCGCAAAAGGGCTTAGCCTATGCATTTGGACACTTTATGAGCGACAAAGATGGACCTGATATCGTGAAATCGTATATGGAAAACTTTGAGCCGAGCAAGGTATCATCTAAACCTAAATCTATTGTTGCAGTTTCTGTAATTTGTGCAGAAACAACTGAGAAAGCAGAGCAAATCGCGTTAAGTCAACTACTTTGGAAAATACAGCTTGCAAAAGGTGAGGGGCGGCATGGGGTTCCTTCAGTTGAAGAAGCCGAACAATACGAGCTAACCGACGTTGAAAAAACGAGTATAGAAAAGATGAAAAGTAAGCTAATTATTGGTAATCCACAAGAAGTTAAGCAACAGTTGCTCGAGCTACAATCAATATATGAAGCGGATGAAATGATGCTAGTGACGATTACACATTCCTACAAAGAGCGAATTCATTCCTATGAATTAATTGCAAAGGAATGTATGATATAAGGCATTAATTTTTTCACTTTGGAAAATTTCAAGCTATTAATAAAAAAATTATTATGGTAATGTAATAATTAAGTTAATAGGACTAAAGAAACACCTTTAGAATAGATTGAACGAAATGTCCAAATGTAGCGTGTGTCATATACTGGTCTTAAAGGTGAACCTTTTTTGGGTTCCTTTTTTTAATGCATTGTTGTTAATCACCTAAATCAACAATACCCTTTAACAATATAAAAAAATAATTGTTTTAAATACCAACCATCAAGGGAGGGTTTAGCACGTACTATTAAGTATGTGCTACTTAATCTATGATTTGGAAACTTGTACCTAATTGGATTGTTAAAGCAATGGGACGTATATCCTACTCGAAAAAGTTTATATTGTTCTTTATTGCTTTCTTTTTACCGATGATTATTATCATGTTTATTTTGTTTACGGATATAAAGGGAAAAATAAAACAAAATGATACAGAGCAACATGCTTTAATTTCATTACAACACTTTACTGAATTATTGAGACATACCCAGTATTATCGAGGTTTAAATCAATCTTTATTAAGAGGGTATGACGAGTTTGACGAAAAAGTAAAAGAAAAACAAAAGTTAGTACAAACAAAAATAAAAGACATCGATAGACAAATTGAAAATGACTGGTATGGGTTTATAGAAAAAGAAAAATGGAACTCCATTAAAACGCAATGGGAAAATGTTAAAAACGAAAAAAATACATTAAATAGCTTTTACGGCCATAATCAACTGAATTCGGAAATTTTATTACTTATTTCCAACATCGTCAATGAGGCTCATATATACCTAAACCCAGAACCTAACATGAATCGTCTTAGTAATACAATTAATGAGGACTTACTAATCGGCACAGAGAGAATGGGACAATTAAGAGCTTTTTCATCTAGGTTGACCTTACAAGATGAAATATCTGAAAAACAACAGCAAGATCTTATGAGAATGATTGGTGGTGTTCAATTATTTATTGATAACTTCAATATGACAACACATTACATAGAAGACTTTACTGGAGACCAGCATTTATTTGAGGAAAAGCAGCAATTTAGTAAACAAACTTCAGCTTTCCTTGATTTACTGCTAAGTAATGAGTATCAAACTAGTAATCCAGAAATTGTTTTCTCTCAAGCAACTTCCGCAATAAATAGCGGTTTTACACTATATGATAAAGGTAATGCGCTCTTACTTGATCACTTAATAGATGTAAACCATTCTTACAAAAAACTACAGTTATTACTAGGATTATTGTTTATCGCTTCCATTCTCTTTATCTATCTTTTATTCGGCGGTGCTTATATTTCAGTTATTCAAACCCTTCATTCCTTACAAAAAGGGACATCCAAGTGGACCAAAGGAGATTTCGGTGCAAGAATTAAGGTCGATTCGAAGGATGAGTTAAAGTATATTGGCGATTCGTTTAATCAACTTGCTAGTAGTTTCGAAATGAACCTTGAAGAAAACCTTCGTATTCAAGAGGATTTACAGAATTCACTTAAGAAAAATAACCAGCTAGCCACTGCAATTAATAAACTAGAAATCGGTGTAATAATTACCGATCCACTTAAAAAAAATAATCCAATCACCTTTGTAAATGCAGGCTTTGAGAAACTAACGGGCTATAAAGCTGAAGAAGTAATTGGGCGTAAGACGAGCCCTTTACAAGGAGAAAAAACATCGCTAGAAGCGAAACAAAGAATTAGAGAAGGAATAAAAAATCAAGAAGCATTCTCACTTGAAATATTGAACTATCGGAAAGATGGTACAACATTTTGGAATTATTTAAGTATAGCACCAGTGTTTGAGAACGGAAAAGTAGTCAATTACCTAGGGTTGCAAACAGATATTACTGAACAAAAGAAAGCAGATGAAAAAATATATTCCCTTGCATTCTATGACCAGTTAACGAATTTACCCAACTACAACAAGTTGCATTCGATTGTTAGTGAAGACCTTAAAACAATAATGAAGAAAGCTACCATTCTTCGTTTAGATGTTGCTAGATTTAAAAATATTAATCATGCAAGAGGGTTTACTTTGGGTGACAACACTTTGATTGAACTTGCGAAACGTCTATATGAAACAGTGAAAGGCGAAGGAATTGTATCAAGACAATATGGCGATAAGTTTACTATCTATTTACCACATATTGCAGGTAAAGAAGAAATTCAATCGAAAATAGACAACATTCAGGCACAATTTCATAAACCTTTTGAGATCGATGGTTATACGTTTTATCTAGAAGCAGCTATTGGTGTCAGTCAATACCCTAAAGACGGGACAGATTATATAACCTTAATGCAACATGCCGAAGCGGCAATGTTTCAGGCGAAGGAAAGTAACGATGAAAAGCTTGTTTATTATCAACATAAAATGAACAGAAACTTCGAAGAAGAATATGTAATTGAAAATAACTTAAGAGTAGCTATAGAAAAAAATGAACTTTTCTTGACCTATCAACCGAAGCTTAATTTAAAAACAGGAGAAATTACGGGGATGGAAGCTCTAATTCGTTGGAGACATCCAGAATTAGGGATAGTTCCGCCAATAAAATTTATTCCTCTCGCTGAAAAAACTGGGTTGATTTATAAGCTTGGGGAATGGGTCTTGGGGGAAGCTTGTAATCAAAATAAAATGTTACAAATACAAGGTTTTGACCCTTTAGTCGTTTCAGTCAATATATCTGCTCGACAATTTAGTAATAAAGATTATTTACTATCCACGATCGACCAAATTCTGACTGAAACCGATTTAGACGCTAAATATTTAGAAATTGAATTGACGGAAAGCGTGTTCCAGAACCCAACAGTTGTAAAACCAGTTTTAGAAGAGATAAAAAAGCGTAATATTAAGGTTTCTATCGATGACTTTGGGACAGGTTATTCCTCTTTAAGTTATTTGAAGTTATTCCCGATTGATGTATTGAAAGTAGATCGTGCATTTATAAAAGATATCATACAAAGTCAAAATGATCAAAAACTAACAAAATCAATGATCGATATTGGCCATGGGTTGAACTTAAAGGTTATTGCTGAAGGAGTCGAGACAAGTAGTCATATTGAACTACTGAAGATGTTGGAATGTGACGAAGTCCAAGGATACCACATAGCTAAACCATTAACAGCAGATGAGTTTGTCGAATTTATAAAGGATAACCAATAAAAGGAAGGGCGTGAATTATTCATATTCACGCTCTTTTTTGTTTTTATCATTATTTTTAATGTCTGGACGCCTATTATGAATTTTTATTAAAGAGGTTGCTTTCGTATTTTTCGTATGGGTAATAGTTCGAGTCCTCCAAAAATGGATAAGGGGGATCATCCTTCGTACTTTTTCCAAGCTTTGCTCTAAATTCGTCTAGATGATAATGTAAATGGTTTACCTTAAATACATGAATTGATTAAGTTAGTAAAAAATAGAAGTAACTAGGCGTGAAATGAGGAAAATGAAATGTATGCAACATTAAAATATAAAACATTTATCATGACACTGCTCAAGTGGATATTCTGGGGCGGTGTTATCGGTGTCATTATTGGAACGACAACCGCGTTACTTTTAATGACAAATGAGTTTGTAGGTGATACACGAAAAGAAAATGCCTGGCTCATTTACTTTCTCCCCTTTGCTGGGTTAATTATCGGCTATATGTATATGAATTTTGGAAAGGAATCGGGGAATGATGCAGCGAAAGGCAATAATCTTGTAATTGAAGGTGTTCATGGTATCGCTAGAGTTTTAAAGAGAATGGGTCCTATCGTTTATATAGGGACATTTATTACCGTGTTATTTGGTGGTTCGACTGGAAGAGAAGGTGCAGCCATTCAAATGGGCGGGAGTGTTGCTGAGGCGGTTAATCAATATTTTAAAGTAAACTTAATTGATACGAAAATCCTTTTAATGAGTGGGATAAGCGCTGGGTTCGGTGCTGCGTTTGGTACTCCAATAACTGGGGCTGTTTTTGGGATGGAAATGGTTGCATTAGGAAAGATGAAGTACGAATCGTTTGTACCGTGTCTCACAGCTAGTTTTGTTGGACATTATATAACCGAGTTTGGTTGGAATGTAAAACATGAGACATTCATTATTCAAAATGTACCTGAACTATCGGTGGCTTCATTTGCTAAAGTTATTTTTCTTGCAATCGTATTCAGCCTTCTAAGTGTACTCTATTGCCAAATGCGTCATGGCATACAACGAGTTTCCGAGCGCATCTTTCATAAAAATCATATGAAGAGAGCTTTTGTTGGGGGAGTTATTATTGTCATTTTGTCTTTGATCGTCGGTTCACAAGACTTCAACGGGCGTGGATTAGATATGCTTGAACAATCTTTTTCAGAAGAGGTTCCACCTTATGCATTTATTGCTAAACTTGTATTTACAGCGGTTACGATGGGGATGGGATTTGTAGGGGGAGAAGCGATACCGTTGTTTTTTATGGGCGCAACGTTAGGGAATACGCTATATCAGTTTATGGATTTACCGCTGTCGTTTATAGCGGCCCTAGGAATGATTGCTACATTTAGCGGTGGTGCTAATGTTCCCATTGCTGCTTTTCTGTTAAGTTTAGAAATGTTTGGTGGAAAAGGAATAGAGTATTTCTTTGTAGCTTGTCTAATTAGCTACATTGTATCAGGACACCACGGTCTTTGGCCTTCACAATCCATATATGAGCCAAAAAGCAGATTATTTATGATACCTAACGGAGAAACTATTGAAAGTGTTGAGCAAAAAAGTAAAGGTAAACTATAAGTTTACTCTTTCGAAAGCAGACTAGCATGAGGCTTTTCTAAATTCTAATTCAAAGTGGTTAGCATACGGATATCGACGTTATCGTTGGTATCCGTTTTTTGTTGTTCGAGCCTAATTGGATAAGCTTTGTTCAATAATATATGGGTTTTTGTGGTAAGCTAAAACTACCAAGGTTTTACAGGGCATATAAATACATACTAGGTTTTATAGAAATTAGAAAAATAACAATTTTCTGGAGGAACAGATGGAATCTGAACAAATTACGATCTTTAATGAGGAGAAAAAAACAATTGGTGTCGCAAGCCGAGAAGAAGTGCATAAAAAAGGATATTGGCATGAAGTGTTTCACTGTTGGATTGTAAGCAAAGAAAAAGGTAAAGATTATATTTACTTACAGTTACGCAGTAAGGACAAAAAGGATTACCCAAATTTATTAGATATCACTGCTGCAGGACATATACTTGCTGATGAGTCTATTGAAGATGGCGTTAGAGAGATAAAAGAAGAATTAGGAATTGATGTAATGTTTGAAGAGTTAATATCTTTAGGCATAATCGATTACTGTGTAACTAAAGAAAATTTCATAGATAAGGAATTAGCAAATGTTTTCCTACATATAAGTGACAAAGGCTTTGATGAATTTACCCTTCAATTAGAAGAAGTTTCGGGAATATTTAAGGCGGAACTCAAAGATTTTATTGGATTATGGTTCGGTGAAAAGGAAACGATTGAAGTAAATGGCTTTCATGTCAATGAAGATGGAAACAAATTCACACTCGATCAGCAAGTAGGAATTGACCAATTTGTTCCTCATTCAATAGAGTTCTATCAAACGGTTATTTATAAAATTAAAGAAAAGCTAGGGTACTAGATTTTAAGACATGATTTCCTATGAAAATGAAGTAATAGTAAGGAGGTTAATAAAAAAACTTAGTCGGGGGTGATTTTTTGCCAGACTGCAAAAACTGTAATGCTCGTCTTAGGTGGAGTCAAATATTAAGGGCTAATTTGTCGTATGGCATAACTGAATGTAATAAATGCGGTTCAAAACACCAAATTAGCTTTAAATCTAGATTTGTAGTTTATCTAATGACTACTTTTCCCTTTTTAATCTATGGTTTCTTTTTAACACCTTTTACAAATGTGTTTTTAACATTAATAACTGGTTTTGTTATTGCTTGTGTAGGTTTTTTACTTTCGCCATTTGTTGTGAAATTTGAGATGAGATCAGAGCTATAGAGTTAAAGGAAGCTATTATAGCCAGTTATCCGAGATAGCCTTACATTAAAAGGGAGTATAAACTCCTATTATCTGCCGCTTCTCCTAAAAATGAAGACGGCTTTTATTATTCATGACGGTAGAAAATGAGTAGTATAATATTAAATTAAGTAAATGTTGGTCAAAGGTTAGGGTAGTTAATAAGGTAAAAGAAGGGATGGGCACAGATATGGAAAGTATCAATTTTGCTGAGAATGCGGTTACTTCAGAAGAAGAGCTTAGAGAAATAGTGGGTACTCCTAATCAGTACGTCAAAAATAAGATCGTTTCTGTTATTGATGATCAATGCAGAACGTTTATCTCGAAGTCACCATTATTATTTTTGGCAACTTCTAGTTCAAATGGTAGATGTGATGTATCACCGAGAGGCGGTAGTGCAGGGGCAATTAAAGTATTGAATGATAGTCAGTTAATTATACCTGATCGACCAGGTAATAAAAGAGTAGATTCGATCATGAATATCTTATCTAATCCCTATGTAGGTATAATCTTTGTCATACCAGGAATGAAGGAGCTCCTAAGAATTAATGGACGAGCAACAATAATAAAGGATAAAGATGTTTTAAGTATTTTAGGTTACCAAGATAAACCGCCTTTACTTGGTATAGGTGTAGATGTAGAAGAGTGCTTTATCCATTGTACAAAAGCGTTTCATAGATCAGGAATATGGGATTACAGTTCATGGCCTAACTTAGACAACATCCCTACGATGATGGATATTTACCGAAGTCATTTAAAGGTTAATGGCCTAGAATTAAAACAAATATAAATAAATGGTGCCAGGCACCTTTCATTTGTTAAAGTGTTAAAGGTGCCTGGCACCAAAATAGAGGAGTTGAGCGATATTTGTCGAATTGAAAGAAAAACCATTTTTGATTTTAGTAGAGGTGAGTAGATGGAAACAGTGGTCAATCAAATGCCCTTTGGTTTAATTATAACGTCAAATCAAGGTCTTATTACTTTTGCTAATCAAAGAGCTTCGGCAATGCTTTCGCAAAACACTAAAAACCTAATCAGTAAGACTGTCTTGAGTGTAATCCCGAACAGTAATGCGATTAAGGCGATTAAAACGAACCAACCATTTTTATCGATAGTTAAAAAGGATAAACAAGAAACGCTCATTCTTTTTGAACAAGGAATTCTTGACACTGATGGTGAGAAAAAAGCAATTAGTATTTTATTTGATACTTCCTTAGTTGAACACCTTGCGTTCCAAACGAATAAGATTAATGAATTAAAACAGGAGTTGGACCTAGTCATGAGTTTAGTCGGTGAATTGGTTACGATTGCTGACGGTAAAGGGAATATTTTACGAGTAAATGAAGCTTGTGAGCGGATTATGGGTGTCTCGCAAAAAGACTTCATCGGTAAGCCAATGGATTTTTTAGTAAATCAAAAAATCATTGACCATTCATCAACCCGTAAAGTGATTGAAGAAGGTAGAAGTGTTACAATCATACAAACAACGAAATCAGGTCGTAGATTACTAGTTTCTGGTTATCCCATTTTTAATGAAGATGGGGTTCTTACAAAAGTTATCAATATTTCAAAGGATATTACGGAAACGGATAAGTTAACGAAAAAATTAGAAGAGACAAAATCTTTAGTTGAACATTATCAAACAGAGTTAGAGAAGAAAGATAAGAATAAAGACAGACCACTAGTTAAGTCCAAGGTGATGGAGGATACCTATGACTTAGTACGTCGTGTGGCGGATGTTGACTCAACGGTGCTTTTACTAGGGGAATCGGGTGTCGGAAAAGAAGTATTGGCGCGAACGCTTCATGAGACAAGTAGTCGGAGGAATCGGCCTTTTATTAAAGTGAATTGTGGTGCTATTCCAGAAACTTTAATGGAATCTGAACTGTTTGGTTATTCAAAAGGTACGTTTACTGGAGCACACAGGGACGGAAAACAAGGACTGATCATCGCGGCCAATAAAGGAACGTTATTTTTAGATGAAATTGGCGAAATGCCGTTGAACCTTCAAGTAAAGTTACTACAAGTGCTACAAGAGAAGCAGGTAACTCCTCTCGGGTCGACTACACCGATTGATGTTGATGTACGTTTTGTTGCTGCAACGAATCGAGATTTAGAGGAAATGGTTGAAAATAAGTTATTTCGTAGTGACCTTTATTATCGTCTCAATATCATTCCTATTCATATCCCGAGTTTACGAGAACGAAGAGATGAAATTCCTTTTTTAGCTGAACACTTCTTAAATCGATACAATAAGAAATACGCCAAACGGAAATATTTCGGCGAGGGTGTACAAGATCAATTAATGGAATATGCATGGCTAGGAAATGTAAGAGAATTACAAAACACAATTGAACGGTTAGTTGTTACCGTTCCTAGCGATGAAATTACACACTACCACATACCAGAAAAAATCATTCGCCATAAGTACTCAAAAGAATTTAAGCCTGACCTAACGTTGAAGGACGCTGTTAATCTATTTGAAAAAGAATTGATTGAAAATACATTAAAAGACTGTTTAACGTTAAAAGAAGCTAGCCACATTCTTGGGGTTGATCCGTCTACGCTAACGAGAAAAGTCAGAAAATTTAACATTAAAATTGCAGAATTACAATAGTGATTGCATTTTTGCAATTAAGCGAGTGAAACTAGTCATATAATAGTTTGAAGTTAGGCTTGAATAGTTTTTAAAACCAAACCAATTGCAGTTTTGCAATTGGTTTTTTAACGTCTTAAATAGAATGTGAGGTTATCTATCTATCATTTTATTTCTTTTTCAAAATATCGCTACAATCGTAAATAAGTTGATTGGGCAGTATATTATCCTACTTTCACACTTTGTTTTCTTAGAAATAAAAAAGTTTAATAGTCAAAGTTGGCACAGTACTTGCAAAATAGTTAGTATATTCAAAATATTTTTATAATACGTGAGGGGTGTAGTAGAAATGAAACTAGTTGGTGTAGACGTAGGTGGAACATTTACAGATATTATGTACACAGATACAGAAGAGAGGAAGACCTGGATTAATAAAGTACCCACCACATTAGACGATCCATCTCGTGGAGTTGTCCAAGGAATACTAGAATTATGTGAAAAAGAAAGAATTACGAAAGAAGAAATAGATCATGTTTTTCATGGAACGACTATTGCCACAAACGCAATCCTTGAGTACGACGGTGCCAAGACTGGAATGATTACAACGAAAGGATTTAGAGATATTCTTCACATCGGAAGACATCAACGCCCACAGAACTATTCAATTATGCAGGAAATTCCATGGCAAAATCGCCCGCTCATTGAGAGACGACATCGTAAAGTGGTAACAGAGCGATTAGCTCCTCCTAAAGGTGATGTTTTAGTTGCTTTAGATGAAACCGAAGTGAGAGAAGCCGTTAGGGAACTCAAAAATGAAGGTGTTGATTCGATTGTAGTCTCTTTCTTATTTTCATACATCAACCCTGTTCACGAGCAGCGAGTAAAAGAAATCATCGAGGAAGAGTATCCTGAAGCATTTGTAACGACTTCTGCTGATGTTTCACCACAATTCCGTGAGTTTGAACGATTTACAACGGCCTCAATTAATGGCTTTGTAGGACCGAAAGTGAAAAACTATATTGCTAATTTAAAAACAGGTCTTAAGCAAGCGGGACTGTTTGCGGATCTCCATATTATGTGTTCAAACGGAGGTGTTGGGACGGCAGAAACCGTATCAGAAAAGCCTGTTAATACACTTTTGTCTGGTCCCGCTGCTGGTGTATTAGGTGGTTGGTGGTCAGGAGAGCTTTCAAACAAACAAAAGCTAATTACATTTGATGTTGGAGGAACGAGTGCGGATATCGGAATTATTACTGAACAAGGAATTGATGAGTCATCAGCACGTGACACTTGGATTGCAGGGTTCCCAGTTATGGTTCCGATGATCGATATTCATACAATTGGAGCTGGTGGCGGAAGCATTGCCCATATTGATGAAGGTGGTGCATTTAAAGTTGGGCCGAGAAGTGCAGGTTCAAGACCAGGACCAGCTAGTTACGGACATGGTGGAACAAAGCCAACGGTTACAGACGCCAATGTTGTTCTAGGACGTTTAGATGAGAGTAACTTCTTAGGTGGTTCGATGAGAATTTTCACACAAGAAGCTGATAAAGTCATTTCGGAACTAGCAGAACAATTAGGGTTATCTACTACTGAAACAGCTGAAGGAATTTTAACGATCGTGAACAATAATATGGCCAATGCAATTCGTGAAAAAACAATTCAAAAAGGGCAAGATCCTCGTGAATTCTCATTAGTTGCTTTTGGTGGTGCTGGTCCCTTACATGCTGTAGAGATTGCGCAGATTTTAAATATTCCCGAAGTAATTGTTCCGCCGCATCCAGGAATTACGTCTGCAACAGGCTTGTTAACAACTGATTTAAAATACGATCTTATTAAAACGGAGTTCATGTTTAGTCATGAAATAGATTTTGAAAAGTTAAATACTGATGTAGACCAATTAGGACATCAGATTGCTTCTCAATTAAACGAAGATGGTATCGATGTGTCTAACATTGAATTAAAACGTACAGCGGATTGCCGTTATGTTGGTCAAGGGTATGAATTACGTGTTCAATTACCAGACGGCGAAATCACAGAAGAGAATATTCAGGCTTCTTGGAAAGAGTTCCACATGCTGCATCAAGCCGAGTATGGTCATCATTTTGAAGAAATACCAATTGAAATTGTTAATGTACGCCTTACTGGAAAAGGGATTATGCCAAAGATTCAAAAACCACTTGTACCAGTAGGTGGAACGGCTGAAGAAGCACTTATTAAAAAAGGCAAAACGGTCTTCCGTTTCAATGGCGAATTGAAAGAATTCGAAACTGATTTTTATCAGCGTGAAAAATTACCAGCTGGAGTAACGTTTGAGGGACCAGCAATCATCTTCCAAAAAGATACAACGACGATTATGCCACCAAACTGTACGGCATTCGTAGAGAAGAACGGGAACATTACGATTAAGATCGGGGGGAACGAATAATGAAATCTATTAAACAACAAAAGATTGATCCAATTACGTCTCAAGTAATTCGTGGGGCACTTGAAAATATAGCAATTGAAATGGGCCACAAGCTTGCGAGAATGTCATATTCCAGTATTATTCGTGAATCTGAAGATTTTGGATGTGCATTAGTAGATATGAACATCCAACAGCTATGTGAGTCAACACAAAGTACCCCGCTTCAATCTGGTCCGATCCCTGGTTATGTTCGAGGAATTTTGAAAATTTTTGAAGAACGCGGAGAAGAGTTTTACCCAGGCGATGTGATTATGCACAACTCTACGTACCATGGTGCTTCTCACGGTCCAGATATCGGTATTTGTGTTCCAGTATTCTATCAGGATGAGCTCATTGGATTTTCAGTTACAACAGCGCATCACTTAGATATTGGTGCTCTAACACCTGGGAGCTGCGGGATCGTAGACGCTGTTGATGCTTATGCTGAAGGACTACAGTTTAAGGCGATTAAGGTTTATGAAAAGGGGGTTAAGAACCGTTTTATTTGGAACATTTTACGAGATAATATTCGTGCTTCAGATATGGTTGTTGGCGATATTGAAGCACAGATTGCCGCAGCTAAAATTGGGGCGGATCGATATGTTGAATTAATAGAGAAATATAGCTTAGTTACTGTTCTAGCTGCTAGTGAAGACTTGATGAAATATTCAGAGACGATGCTAAGAAATGAAATTGAGAAACTGCCAAATGGCACATACTACGCTGAAGGGTTTGTCGATGGCTATTTAGATAGTGATGATGTTCACAAGAAAGATTTAAAGATTGCAGTGACCGTTACGATTGACGGAAGTGATATTAGCATCGACTTAACGGGAACATCCCCACAAGTGGACCGTCCGATTAATATGCCTTTTGAAGGTACAGTCGATTGTGCAATTTATTTAACGCTACGTTCTATATTACTAGATTCGAATACATTTGGTCATATCCCGCAAAACTCGGGGTTAATTCGCCCAATTACAATTACAGCACCAAAAGGAACCATATGTAATCCGATTTTCCCAGCACCAACAATTGCAAGGTTTTGTCCAGGAAATATCGTTGCTAGTACGCTGATGAAAGCGTTAGGGCAGGTAGTTCCGAATCAAATTAGTGCAGGAGTTGGGAATTTAAAAGTTGTCTCGTACAGTGGACTCAAAGACGAGGATTACTGGGTGTTCATGGACATCATGGAAGGAAGTTATGGAGGTAGAAGTGGGATGAACGGAATGGATGCGGTAGATACGCTTTATGCAAATACTCGTAATAATCCAATTGAAGATATCGAGTCACATTATCCACTTCGAGTGACTCGTTATGAATTACGGAATGAAGCTTGTGCAGCTGGACAGTGGCGCGGGGGGATCGGCTCAATTAAAGAAATGACATTCTTAGAGGATGGTAGTGTGTCTTTAGAGGCAGATGGTCATAAGCATGCACCTTGGGGCTTTGCTGGAGGGGAAGATGGTTACGTTGGTGCAGTTACATTAAATGCAGGTACCGAACGGGAGAAACACCTTCCATCGATGGTACCGAATACGACGATGAAGAAAGGTGATACCTTACTTCTAACAGGTCCGAGTGGAGGAGGCTACGGTAACCCATTCGAGCGTGAACCAGAGCAAGTGTTAGCCGATGTCATTGATGAGTTCATCACCATTGAAATGGCTGAAAAAGAATACGGTGTCGCCATTACCGAGCACCTAACAATTGATCAAGAAAAAACCACAGCTCTAAGAAGCTAACTACAACAGGGGTGCCAGGCACCATCGATGGAGCAGTGCGTTAAAGGGATGTAGGGGAAGGAGTTTGTATGAGACAGTTATTGAAGGTTAATCAACAGCGAATGTTACGTAGAATCGAAGAACTTTCCCAAATAGGAAAGACAGAGCAAGGAGGTGTGACTCGGAAGGCATTAACGTTAGAAGACCAGAAAGGACTTCAGCTTATAAAGAGGTGGATGGTGGAGGCGGGGTTAACCGTTCGTACCGACCACGCTGGTAATGTCATTGGCAGGAGAGAAGGAACGGACACTAAGGCCCCTGCTGTCATTATTGGCTCACATATCGATACGGTACCAAACGGTGGTAATTTTGATGGGACAATTGGGGTTATCGGTGGAATTGAAATTGCAACCATTATTCAAGAAGAAAACCTCCAGCTTCCCCATCCATTAGAAGTCATTTCATTTAGTGATGAAGAAGGTACGAGGTTTCAGGGTGGCTTATTTGGTAGCCGAGCAATGGTGGGAACAGCTACAGAAAAAGATTTACAAGCCAAAGATGAAAAAGGAATTACTCGGGCTGAAGCGCTTAAAAATGTCAAGTTAAACCCGAATCTATTAGCAACGGTAAAGCGCACTCCTGACCAAGTAAAAGTATTTTTAGAAATGCATATCGAGCAAGGACCATATTTAGAATTGGTAGATAAGCCTATTGGTATTGTGACAGGCATTGCAGGTCCAAGCTGGCTCTCTGTTAAGATCCAAGGACAATCGGGGCACGCAGGAACTGTGCCAATGTCATTACGAAATGATCCGATGGGAGGGGCTGCAGAAGTTATTCAAGCGATTGAAACGATTGCGACAAAGGATCCTTCCGCTGCCACTGTTGCAACCGTAGGGAAGATTGAAGCTTTTCCAAATGGAACAAATGTAATCCCGGAATATGTAGAGTTCACTCTTGATTTACGAGATATAGATTTAAAAAGAAGAAATGATGCGCTGCGAGATGTAAAAAAAGCAGTAAACCAAATATGTGAGAAAAGGAGGCTAACCTATGACATAACCGAACATCTCATACAAGATCCAATTCAATGTGCAGTTCATATTATCGAAACGATGAGAAAAGTAGGTGATACCCTTGGATTAGAAGCACCACCAATGATGATCAGTGGGGCTGGACACGATGCAATGATAATGAGTGAAATTACCGATATTGGCTTACTATTTGTCCGCTGTAAAAATGGCATTAGCCATAACCCAAACGAATGGGCAAGTATAGAAGATATCGAAGTAGGAACGTCACTGTTACTTGAAACAACATTAAACTATATGAAAAGCTGAAGGGAGTTTTTTAAATGAAGGAAAATAAAGGTCTTAGTTTAACAGGAAAAGATATTATCCCGACTCTCGATTCAGAACGAAATATCGGCACATTTGGATTTTTCCTCCTTTGGGTTGGTATTGCTGTTCAACTTGTTACCTTTATTACTGCGGCCCAACTTTTTCCTTCCTTGTCTCCTACCCAAATTGTCCTTGCCGCTCTATTAGGGAATCTTGTGGTTGTTGCCCTCCTCACATTACTTGGAGACTTCGGAATTAAATATGGAATTCCGTATGCGGTATACATTAGAGCATGTTTCGGTTATTTAGGAACACACATCCCAGCCACAGTTCGTGCGATCCCTGCGATATTCTGGTTCGGTTTTCAAACATGGATGGGCGCCTTTGCACTCAATGAAATTATGAAAATACTCCTTGGATACTCAAATATCACATTGCTCATTATTTTATTTGGTGCCGTTCAAATCATAAATACAGCCTTTGGGATTAACGCAATTAAAAAGTTTGAAATGCTTGCAGCTCCAAGTATTTTAATCATTGGAATTTATCTTCAATATTTAATAATGGCAAAGTTTGATATTACGCTTGGCTCATTATTTGCTCTTAGCGGTGACGGAGGTCTTTCGTTAGGTTACGGTGTCGTCGTATTTATGGGTCTTTATATTACAATGGCTCTCAACGCATCGGACTTTACGAGATTTTTAAAAGTAAAACCGTCTGACAAAAAAGGGACTTGGATGCAGGCGAATAAAGGAAGTGCGATTGCCCATTCAGCTGGTCTACTAAGCTCGATGATACTATTCACAATTATTGGAATGACGAGTGGGGTAGCGACAGGAAACTGGAATCCAATCGAAATGATGACGGTAGTACTTGGAGAAGGGCACCCGTTTATCTTAATTGTCTGTCTAGCATTCGTTATTTTAGCGCAATGGTCTACAAATATTAGTGCAAACCTATTACCACCAGGCTATATTATCGTAAATTACTTCCCGAAAAAGATTAAATTCGCACACGGTGCAATTATCGCAGGTATTATCGGTTTACTTATGCAACCATGGGCATTCGCAGATTTTATGCCAACCATTTTAATCATTATATCGTCATTACTTTCCCCAATCGCTGGTATTATGTTCTGTGATTATTACCTATTACGAAAACGTCAATTAAATATTGAAGAACTGTATAAATCTGGAGGACAATATCGTTACTGGAATAATATTAATCCAGCAGCACTTATCGCCTATGTCCCAGCAGGTTTGTCGGTATTTTTCTTCCCAGATGTAGGGTTTATTACAGCTTTTGTAATCTCAAACATTCTCTACTACCCACTTATGAAATATTGGATTGCTAAAAAATACTATCAACCTGAAATCTTTGGAAAAATTGAAGTGAAACATCTTCTCGATGAGCAGTCAAAAGACAAGGAGGTCATTTAATGAAAATAAAAGTAATTAATCCGAATACGACATGGGAAATGACAAAGGGATTTGAAAGCGCAGCATTAAGCGTAAAAAGAGATGATACCGAAATTATTGCGGTTAGTCCACAAATGGGGCCAGCATCAATTGAATCGTTTTACGATGAGTATTTGAGTATTCCAGGCGTGTTAGAAGAAGTCATAAAAGGTGAAAGTGAAGGTGTTGATGCCTACGTTATTGCCTGCTACGGTGATCCTGGCCTTCAAGCTGCTCGTGAGGTGACGAATGCGCCTGTAATCGGAATTGCTGAAGCGTCAATGTATATGGCTTCAATGTTAGCCGCGAGATTTTCAGTTGTAACGGTCCTACCACGAATAAAAACGATGTTAGAAGAACTAGTTGCAGGTTACGGAATGGAACATCGTGTCGTTCAAATTCGCACGACTCCAATGTGTGTACTAGATTTTGAACGAGACCCCGAGAGAGGAATCGAAATGCTTAGGCAAGAAGGAAAAAGAGCTGTTGCCGAAGATGATGCAGAAGCAATATTACTCGGCTGTGCTGGTATGGCGGAGTTTGCTAATCAATTAGAGCAAGAGCTAGGCGTCCCTGTAATCGATGGAGTTGTCGCTGGAGTAAAATTTGCTGAAGCAATTGTCGACCTTGGAAAAACGACAAGTAAGTTAAAGACGTATAAATCACCAGAGAAAAAGCCGTATATAGGACTACTAAACCAGTTTGGCAGCAAATAGATTTGAGAAGGTGTATCAATTATATTCATAATATTACAAATAATAAAATTAAATAATAAAGGGTGGACCTAGTCCACTCTTTTACCTTGAAAGGAGGAAACCTATTTGAAAAGTCTTGAACAGAGAATTGAAGATCATATAGAGAAATTAGCTCAATTTACTGAAACGCCTACACATGGCGTCACGCGTGTCGTATATACCGAACATGATACACTCGCAAAAGAATATATAAAAAATCAAATGCATGAGCTCGGATTAAAAATAGCAGAAGATGAAATCGGAAATATTTTTGGTACGTGGGAAGGTGTAGACCGAGATCTTTCTCAAGTGTGGACGGGGTCACATTTAGATGCCCCAACACATGGCGGAAAGTATGATGGGGTTGTTGGAGTTTTTGGCGCTCTTGAAGCAATTCGACTTTTACAGCTAGAAAACTATAAACCAAAACATGATATCGTCCTCGTCATTTTTGCGTCAGAGGAACCAACAAGATTTGGCGTTGGTTGTCTAGGTAGCCGTGCCTTAACAGGGATGATCAATGAGGAAGATCTTGAAGCCTGGATAGATAAAGACCACTTATCTTTAAAAGAAGTACTTGTACAAAATGGATGTGACCCCAAAAAGGTATTAACAGAACAACTTGCCCCCGAAAAAATTAAAAATTTCATTGAACTACACGTAGAACAAGGTGCTGTACTAGAAACAGAGCATAAAGAGATTGGTATTGTTGACGTTATAGCTGCTCCAACAGATATACAGCTTATCATTTATGGTGAACAACGTCATGCGGGCAGCACGCCAATGTCAATCCGAAAAGACCCGATGCCCGCAGCAGCTGAAGTCGTTCTATTAGTAGAACATCTCACAAAAAATAATGTAAGTGAAACGAGTGTAGGTACGGTCGGAAAAGCCGTGATTACACCAGGAGCCAGTAATGTCATCCCAGAGCGAATTGAGATGACAATTGATATTAGAGACATTGATGCAGAAAAGAAAAAACGAATTATTTCCGAACTTTCCAAAGGAGTTACCACAATTA
The DNA here is from genome assembly GCF_019024285.1 of Alkalihalobacterium elongatum. Lineage (GTDB taxonomy): Bacteria > Bacillota > Bacilli > Bacillales > Bacillaceae_F > Alkalihalobacterium > Alkalihalobacterium elongatum. Next base: position 162,934 of record NZ_WMKZ01000001.1, on the reverse strand, counting down.
TGGCCAAACGTGAATTATCCTACCAATTCACGATCAAAAGCGATGATGTCCCTTCACGGTTGAATAAGGAAGTTGTTCAGTTGCTTAAAGAGAGCTGCGATGAAGTGGGCTGCTCAGCAAAAGTAATGGCTAGCGGGGCTTATCATGATGCGCTCATCATGTCACGCCAAGTTCCGGCAAACATGATTTTTGTTCCCAGTCAAAATGGGATAAGTCATGCACCGACAGAGTTTACGGCAACAGCAGAAATTGTCACAGGCATTAAAGTGTTGGCTCGTACAATAGAAAAGCTTAGTCAATAACATTGGAGGTATAGGAATGAAAAAATTAATTAAAAACGGAACAATCGTTACTAGTTCAGATACGTATGAAGCTGATATTTTAATAGAGAGTGGAAAAGTAGTCCAAATCGGAAGAAACATATCAGAAGTGGATGCTGAAGTGGTTGATGCGACAGGTAAATTAATTTTGCCTGGGATGATAGATGAACATACACATATTGAAAGTCCGTTCGGGGGAACGGTAACTGCCCCTTGGAAAACAGAATCAGTGGCAGCAGCTATTGGTGGAACTACGACTGTCGTCGACTTTGCATTACAACCAAAGGGAAAAACGTTAATGGATGGGGTTGATCGCTGGAAGCAACGAGCTGAGGGGTCTTCTGCCATCGATTATGGCTTTCATATTGGGGTAACCGATTTAAGAGATGATGTCATTGAAGAAATTCCTACAATTGTTAAAGAAGGGATACCCACGCTAAAGGTATTTATGGCTTATAAAAACGATTTAATGATTGATGATGCAACGATGTACAAAACGTTAGCAGCTGCCAAAGACGAAGGGGCATTGGTGATGGTTCACTGTGAAAACGGTGACTTGATAAGTTTGCTTCAAGAAAAATGTATTGAAAATAACCAAACTGAGCCTTTCTATCATGCAGTGAGCCGACCGATCGAAGTGGAAACGGAAGCGACTTACCGAGCGATTTCGATAGCAGAAATCGTTGGTGCGCCTCTTTTCATCGTTCATGTTAGTGGAGACGAGCCAGCTGAAGTGATTCGTGCAGCTAAAGCAAAGGGATTACCAATTTATGCAGAAACTTGTCCACATTATTTACTTTTAACGATAGATGAATTAAAAAAACCAAACTTCGAGGGCGGAAAGTATGTATGTTCACCGCCATTAAGAGAACAGCGACACATTGATGCCCTTTGGAATGCATTAAAAGACGGAACGATAGAGGCAATAGGATCAGACCATTGTGCGTTTAATTTTAATGGACAAAAAGAGCTAGGCAAAGACGACTTTAGGAAAATTCCTAATGGCGGAAATGGAATCGAACACCGCTTAACATTGCTCCACACACATGGTGTTCTTGAAGGAAAGCTATCTTTAAATAAGATGGTTGACCAACTTTCAACAACGCCTGCAAAAGTGATGGGGTTGTTTCCTGCAAAAGGAACGATAGCTGTTGGTAGTGATGCAGATATTGTTTTATTTGATCCTAGCAAACAGCAAACCATCTCTCAATCTACCTCTCACCAAGGCTTAGATTACGATATGTTTGAAGGTTTTGAAACGACTGGAGCCCCAACAGACGTCTTTTTACGCGGAAAGCAGATAGTAAAAAATGGGCAATTCATTGGCCAATTAGGCGATGGACAATTTGTTCGAAGAAATGCATTTGGCTATTGTTACGATACGATAAAGTAGAAATGATATAGGTTAGAAGTTGGTTTGGTGTGAAATCTTCAAAATAAGACCGCTTGATCTAAATAAAAGTTACCCGAAAAATCTCACTTAATAATAGTGTTATTTTTCGGGTTGTTTTATATATTTCGAGTCAGTTTTAATAGAATGTTAATAAAACGATGAAAATTTTATATATGTGACTACTTTCTTATTTTTAACTATTTTCTACCTAATAGTACTATCTCTGAATAGTATTTTAAAAAACTAATGAATAAAAATACATTTTTGACTAATTATCTAAAACCTATTGATATATGTAAAGGAAATTGATAATTATAGAATCTTGTTTAGTGAAGATTAAACTTTACTAGTATATTAAAGGAGCGAAAGCTATTATTAGTTAATATTTATCTTTACTCACATAATTAATCAAAATTATTATCTGATAAATTTAAATATTATAAAAATATTGACATGTATAATCATTCAAAGGTATATTTTACATATTGAAACAAGTTTTTCACTATGTGAAAAGAGGTGAGTCTTTGAATTATAAAAATAAAAGTTTACAAAAAACATTTGAGATAATTGAAGCACTTAGTGTGTCACCAATGACTCCGTCTGAACTATGTGAGAAACTGGGAATTCATCGAAGTACATTACATCGATTTTTACAAAATTTAGAGGATCTTCACTACATAGAAAAGCTTTCAGACCATCGAATGAGGTTGTCTCATCACTTTATAAGGATCGGGCTGCAAGCACAAACGCATTTTCATTTTTTGACAATTGCTAAGCCTTTAATGAAATCGTTTGCTGATGAAATAGGAGAAAGTGTGTTGATTGCAGCCTTCAACGGCCAGCAAGTAACGTATTTACAAAAAGAAGAAAGTTCGCAAACGGTTAGAATTGTTGTTGAGGCAGGTAGTCAGTCACCACCTTATACTGTAGCCTCTGGAAAGTTATTTTTGTCAGAATTTTCTGATTTTGAATTAGAGCTTTACTTAGAACAAACGGTACTTAAGCCATATACGAAAAATACGATTACGAATAAAGATGATTTAAGAAAAGAGATTTATAAAATAAGAGAACAACAATACGCGATTGACCACGAGGAGTATGAATTAGGTTTAAAAGGTTTCGCTTGTCCTATTCGTGAGGTGAGTGGAAGTACAATTGGCGCTTTATGCGTAGCTGGTTTTTCGTTACGTTTTGATGATAAAAAAACATCAGAAACGATTCAACTATTAAAGGAGTATTCAAAAGAACTATCTTTAGAGCTTGGTTACCAAGGGTATCACACTACAATTAGTGGTGATCAAAAATAAAAAAGAATGATTAAAGGGGGAAGAGCAATGAAAAGGTTACTGATGATGTTCTTAATGGTAGCGCTTTCGGTTGCATTAGTTGCTTGTGGTGGAAGTAATGAAACAGGCGGAGAAAGCTCACAGGATTCCAATGCTAATGAGGATGAAGAGAAAAAAAGTTATGATTTAAAAATGTCTGTTACAGTTGGTAACTCGTCTACGTGGTTTATCGCTGCTGAAAAGTTAGCTGAAGATGTTGCAGAAGCAACAGATGGCCGAATTCAAATCTCGGTTTACCCGAATGAACAGCTATCTGGTGGAGATAGTGGTGCTGGGGTAGAGCAAGTGATGAACGGAACAACAGATATGTCTTATCACTCTACTATTATTTATTCAATTATGGATGAAAGATTAGGAGTAGTGAGTGCACCGTTTTTATTTGCTGATCTAGATGATGTCGATGCGGCATTAGGTGGTGAAGGTGGAGAAGCAATTAAGGATATTATCCGTGAAAACGGTGTAGAAACTTTAGGTTTCGGTCAAAATGGTTTCCGTCAAGTAACGAACAGCAAACAACCTGTTACATCACCAGAGGATTTGGCGAATATGAGAGTTAGAATTCCTGGAATTAGCATGTACACGGATCTATGGAGAGAGCTAGGTGCAGACCCGACAACTATGACTTTCTCTGAAGTATTTACTTCTTTACAACAAGGCACAATTGATGGACAAGAAAACCCAATTGATGTTATCCACTCTGCACAGTTAGCAGAAGTTCAAGATTATATTACAATGTGGAATTACTCTTATGATCCTCTAGTATTAGGGATTAATAAGAAATTATTCGACTCTATGAGTGAAGAAGATCAAGAGGTTTTAAGAGCTGCAGCTGTTGATGCAAATGCATATCAAATCCAGCTTGCACGTGAAAAAGAAGCAGAGCAAATTGCAGAATTAAAAGAAGCTGGAATGGAATTCTATGAGCCGACAGATGCAGAATTAGAAGCGTTCCGCCAAGCAGTAGAGCCAGTTTATGAGAAATACGAAAGCGTTTGGGGAACAGACCTATTAAATTCATTCCGTTAATAAAAAACTAAGGTAAGGGTGACTCATTGGAGGTGCCAGGCACCTTTAACACGATAAAGTGTGCACTGGAGTGGTTAGTGCGCTGGCGGTCGTATGTTAGGGGTCCAGGGGCTATATGGGTCCCCTTTTTTTACAATCTAGTAAATAATGGGGCGTTATTGAAGGATTAAAGTAGATTGTTCATTTATTGTTTGATAGTAAAAATAAATCACTAAACATTATAAAGATAAATTCTGAAGGGAGTGTACACAAATGAGCCGGATCCTTACCTTTGTAGAGTATGCATTGGTTGTTTTTGCTTTAGGTACGATGTCGATCATCACATTTGCTAATGTACTATCACGATATTTTCTTAATTCATCCATTTCATTCACAGAAGAGATCACAGTTAATTTATTTGTGCTTCTGACCTTTGTTGGTGCTTCTATAGGGGTAAAGCGGGGTGCTCATTTAGGGTTTAGTTTATTTTTTGATAGTGTACAAGGACTAGTTAGGGTATTGATGACGATGATCGTTTCATTACTCATGATCTTGTTCTTTAGTGCTGTCGCTTATTACGGTTTTGATATGATGCTGTCACAGATTGAAAGAAATCGTATGACCCCTGCATTAGGATGGCCACAATGGATGTTCACAGCGATGATGCCACTTGGCGCCTTACTATGTATTATTCGTATTATTGAAGCTACTATTCTATCAATTAAAAAGGGTCCAGTGAACAGAGAGGGGGATACAACACCATGACGGCATTATTATTATTTGGGTTATTTTTCATTCTTGTGTTCCTTAATGTTCCAGTGGCGATCTCGCTAGGATTAGCTTCGATAACCATTTTATTTTTGGATAATGGTTTTGCTTCATTAGGTTTAGTACCAAGTATTATGTACGCGACGATTTCCTCCTTTACATTATTAGCGATCCCGTTTTTCATTTTAGCTGGTGTCATTATGGAATATGCAGGGATTTCAAAGCGTTTAATAGATTTTGCCAATGTTTGTGTCGGTCACAGAAAGAATGGAATCGTTTTAGTTACTGTTATTACTGCACTTTTCTTTGCGGCGATTTCAGGGTCTGGACCAGCAACTGTGGCGGCAATTGGTGCTATCTTAATTCCTGCTTTGGTAAAAAATGGCTACCCTAAAAATATTGCAGCAGGACTAATTGCTAGTTCTGGTTCTATCGGGATTATCATTCCTCCTAGTATTGCTTTTATCGTTTTTGCAGTTGTTGCAAACGACCTTGTTCCGATTACAATTAGTCGTTTATTTATAGCTGGTATTATTCCTGGTCTACTTCTCGGTGTTGCTTTAGTTATTGCCGCAATGTTTGTAAAGAAAACAAATGTAACACAGGATCTTAAAAGCATCGATTCAGAAATTGCAGCCACAGTTAATATAGGGAAAAAGAAAAGCTCAGGTAAAGAAATTGCTTCTGCTTTTTATAGTGCGATTTGGGGTCTTTTAATACCGATCATCATTTTAGGTGGTATTTATGGGGGGATTTTTACGCCAACAGAAGCTGCTGCTGTAGCTGTTTTCTACGCCCTAATTGTTGGCCTGTTTATTTACCGAGATTTAAAACCAAAACATCTTCCAAAGATTTTTATTGATGCGTCTGTGCAAACAGCAGTCGTCATGTTAATCGTAGGTGCAGCATCATTATTTTCATACATTATTACAACGAAGCGGATCGCGCAGACGATTTCAGAAGCGATGTTAGCAGTAACAGAAAATAAGATTTTAATTCTTTTGATGGTTACAGTCATTTTACTTATTATTGGTGCATTTATTGATGCGATTTCTGCGTTTTACTTACTCGTTCCGATTTTATTACCAATTATGCTTCACATTGGTGTTGATCCAACAACATTTGGTGTGTTCATGACGGTAAACCTAGCGATTGGGTTATTTACCCCACCAGTTGGTTTGAATTTGTATGTCGCCAGTGGAATAGCAAGGATACCGTTGAAGGATATAACGAGAGGAACGATACCGTTTTTGATTGCATCCATTATAGTCTTGTTACTTATTACGTACATCCCAGCACTATCCAACTGGCTACCAGACCTACTAGATATGTAGAGTACGAAAAAAATAATCACAAATGCTGAAGGGAGTTTTTAGAGTGAAGAGGTTAGAAAATAAAGTCTCCATTATAACAGGAGCTTCAAGAGGTATTGGAGCTGCTTCAGCACTGGCTCTTGCAAGAGAAGGGTCACATATTGTCTTAGTTGATCTACTAGATTGTGAGACGACAAAGCAAGAGATAAATGAATTAAACCCAGAAGTAGAAGTATTTATCCATAATATTGATATTAAAGAACGGTCACTTGTTGAAGGTGTAGTCAACGAAACGGTGGAACATTTTGGTCACCTTGATGTTGTAGTAAATAATGCAGGAACGTGTTCAAGACTCGATCTTGAACATATGACTGATGAAATGTGGTTTAGAGATATTGATACAAACTTACGAGGCACTTTCTTATTTATGCAAGCAGCGATTTATCCTCATATGAAAAAACAAGGTTCAGGAAAAATCATCAACATTAGCTCGATATCAGGAATCATGGGGGGACCTATGTCTGGAGCTAAAGGAGAAAATGGTGAAAGTGGACGTTCAGGCCCAGCGTATGCAGCTTCTAAAGGTGGTGTTATCGCACTAACAAAATGGGTTGCTAAGGAGGTTGGGGAGTACGGTATCTGTTGTAATAGCATTGCGCCAGGACCAATTGAAACAGCAATTACTAAAGGAATGAATTATAAGCTCGATCAACCGATCCAAAAAATGGGAGTACCAGAAGACATCGCTGAAGCCGTTGTATACTTAGCTTCACCAGGAGCCGACTACGTGACAGGGCACGTCTTAAAAGTATGCGGTGGCTCCGCTATCGGTTAGTAATTATTGGTGCCAGGCACCGCATCGGTCTGGCACCTCTGTAAGAAAATGAATTTACTAGAGAGGTGAAAGAATGGGGCGTAAAAATCATTCCTACTCTACGGAAGGTAAAATGATTTTTGGATCTTTAACAGCAGGCACGGACTTGATTGAAGGAATTCTAGAGGAGTGTAAGAAACACCAGGTTACCTCTGGGATGGTTACGTGTATTGGATCACTGCAAGAAGTTGGATACGTTCTTTTCGAAACGAAAAACAATTATCCTACAGGCTACGGGAAACAAATTACGATCAAAAACCCAGTCGAACTCATCCACTGTACAGGGTTTATTTGTGAAGACGAGAAGGGTGAACTGGATCTTCATCTACACGGTTTAGTGACCGAAGAAACAGGCAAGATTAGTGGTGGTCATTTCATAAGAGGCGTTAACCCTACACTAATAACAATTGAATTTACAATTACTTGTGGAAATGAAATTAAAGCTGTCCGTGAGTATGATGAAGAATTAACGTTCAAGGTTATTAATTACCGTAAGTAATGGGAGGGAGGAAAAGCTATGGAAACATTGGGAGCGCTCGCAAAGAAAACATTCAGTCAATACAGTGAAAAAACAGCTGTTAAAGACTCTAGAGGCACGATAACGTACGGCCAATTAAAATCAAATGTTTGTAAACTAGCACACGCGTTATTGAATGAAGGATTAACAAAAGGTGATCGAGTGGCAATCCTTATGTCTAATAGACGTGAACATGTCGAACTTGACCTTGCAATTGCACTAACTGGTTTAATTAAAGTTCCTGTCAATTATCGCCTACATCCAAAAGAGTTTGATTATATTATCGAAAGTTCTGGCTCCACCTTTTTAATAGGAGAAGCGAACCTACTAGCAAGTGTTACTGTACCTATAAAGAAATTAGATGTAGATCAAGAATACGAAGATTTTATTTTAGAACATAAAGATGAGTTTCCAGACATTGAAGTAGAAGAAGATGATTTATTTGCTTTAATGTATACGTCTGGAACAACAGGTAAACCAAAGGGTGGAATGCTGACACATCGAAACATTATCTCTAGTGCTCTTTCTTTAAATATGGTTTGTGAAATTACATATGGTGATATCATTGGTCATGTTGCTCCATTAACCCACGGCAGTAATTTTCTATCGCAATGTGCTTTATTTTTCGGTTTAAAACAAGTCATTTTTAATAAATTTGATCCAAAAGAATTCATAGATGATTTAGAAAAAGAAAAGATCTCTATCATCTTTTTAGTACCGACATTGGTCAACTTAATGATTCATGAGGAAAACTTTGAACCACATAAATTACGCTATATTAAGTCGATCAATATGGCAGGTGCACCGATAGCCGTAGAAAAGTTAAATAAAGCTTTATCATTATTAGGCCCAAAGCTTGCTGAAACGTATGGCCAAGTAGAGGCGCCAATGACGATTACGATGATGCCAAAAGAAGAGCTTGCGAGTAAACCTGATTCTTGTGGAGCAATTGGACCATTTGTTGAAGTGCGAATTGTCGATGAAAAAGGCGAGGAAGTACCCTGCGGTGAGATTGGTGAAGTAACGTGTAAAGGCTCACTCGTTATGAAAGGATATTGGAATAATGAAAAAGCTACAAAAGAAACATTGAAGGATGGATGGTTATATACTGGTGACTTAGGTTGGATAGATGAAAAAGGTTACCTGAGATTAGTCGATCGAGCAAAAGATATGATCATTACAGGCGGGTTAAATGTGTATCCACGGGAAGTAGAGGAAGTGCTGAATCAGCATCCTAATGTAAAAGAAACTTGCGTGTTTGGGGTGCCTGATGAAAAGTGGGGCGAGAGTATTTATGCTCATATCGTGTTAAGCGATGATGCGAATAAAGTAAGTGAGGAACAATTGGTTGAGCTTTGTAAAAATAATTTAGCAAGCTATAAAAAGCCACGTCGAATTGAAATCGTAAAAGATCTACCGAAAAATAGCTATGGAAAAATATTAAGAAAAACATTGCGCGATCAATATCAAATACAGGGGTGAAGGCAATGTCGACGGTATCAGTTATTGGAAGAGGTATAACGACATTTGGAAGAAAAGATGAATCGATCAAATCAATGGTTGTAAAAGCTTGTCGTGAGGCAATCGTAGAAGCTGGGAAACCTAAAATTGATGCGGTGTTTGTCGGGAATTTTTCGTCAGGTCCACTGGCAAGTCAAGAAATTTTAGGTTCGATTATCACAAATGAACTTGGATTAGGTAGCATTCCTGCTGTAAAAACAGAAGGAGCGTGTGCTTCAGGGGGAATTGCGTTCCGCCAGGCGTATCAACTCGTTAAGGCTGGAGAATATGATACAGTTTTAGTTGCTGGTGTTGAGAAAATGACGGCAATGGATACAGAAACGGTAACGAAAGCGATCAATTATGCGATGGATAGCGAGTCTAATGAAGGGGCATCAGGTCTTACTTTTCCTGGTTTCTTTGGCGTTTTAGCTCATCGCTATATGTATGAATATGGGATGGAAAGAAAGCATCTTGCCATGGTTGCACTAAAAAACCGTAATTATGCGATCGCTAATCCTATTGCACAATTTAAAAAAGAAACAACTTTAGAAGAAATTATGAATGCAAAGCCTATCACCGATCCTTTAGGTCTATTTGATTGCTCACCTATTTCAGATGGGGCGGCTGCTGTTGTCATTCAAAAAGGAGATGACGGAGTTCGAATTGTCTCTTCAGGCCAGGCATCGGGAACACCACTTATGCAGGAAGTCGATGAACTTCTACATATTTCCGCGACTAACGAAGCAGCGAGGCGCGCGTATGAAGCGGCAGGACTTGGGCCAGATGATATTGATGTCGTTGAACTACACGATTGTTTCTCAATGACAGAGATTATCGCCATCGAAGAACTAGGCTTCTTTGAAAAAGGTAAGGGATGGGAGGCACTTGAGCAAGGATTAACTGAACACGGGGGGAAAGTACCAGTAAATACGAGCGGTGGCTTATTATCAAAAGGTCATCCGATTGGTGCAACTGGGATTGCTCAAATTGTCCAAATTGTTGACCAACTAAATGGAAGAGCATGTAACCAAGTAGATGGAGCACGGACCGGTTTAGCACAAAATCTAGGCGGAACAGGTGCGTATTCTCTAGTTCATATATTTAGCAAAAAAGGGGTGTAATAAATGAAGCTTCCAGTGAAGAGATGTAAACATTGTCAATCGATCTTATATACGAGCAAATACCACTGTACATCATGTTATTCCGATGAGCTAGAGTTAACGGAAATTGATAGTAAGGGAAAGATTTACTCTTACACTAAAATTCATGCCGCTCCGAAACAATTTGCAGACCAAACACCGTACTACATCATTCTAGTTCATTTAGATCAAGGCTTAAGAGTAACAGGCAGGTTTAATGGTAACCAGGTTGAAATTAATACACCTGTCGAATTAGAGGAAATCAAAGACCGAGCCTACTTCTTTAAAGCTACAACTGCATAAATCAAAAGAGGTGCCAGGCACCTTTAACACTTTATCGTAGGAAAGGTGCCTGGCACTCCTTCATTAAGGGTGTGAAATTATTAAACATATCCATTCGTTTATTTCTGGTAATTTGCCATTATTAATTATTATCGTAGCGTTTATCACGTACTTTTTGCCGTTTCATTTACAGGTTGCAAACTGGGTACCGAGTTTGTTACTTGGATTAGTGATTTTCTTTACGGGACTATCGATGAATGTTGAGGCAATAAAGAAGATGCGGTCGAAGTATAATGTTTTAGGAATTGCAACATTCCTAAAGTGGACGATTACAGTCATTGTCTCTGTCGTACTAGCCCATTTGTTTTTTTCATCTCGACCTGAAATTGCAGCGGGTATCATTTTATCTGGGACTGTCCCCAATGCTACAGCTGCTACACTGTATACATTTATAGCAGGTGGTAATACTTCATTAGTTATTGCGGCATCTTTTTTAGATATAATGATTAGTCCAATAGTAACTCCTCTGGCACTACTTGGCGTTGACGGCGATACTGTTAGGATTTCATTTTTCAATTTATTACAGTCTTTTATTCTCATCGTTATCTTACCTATTACACTAGGGCTCTTAATGCAAAAGAAGCTTCCGCAATTAGTAGAAAAATCAGTAAGTTATACGAAACTGGGATCATCGATTACCTTATTATTAATTATTCACACGATTATTGGTAATGCAAAAGGAGCGATTGCTTCTGAACTCATACTCATTCCGATGATAACAATAGTCGCATTCTTTCAAGTAACATTGCCGATGGTTATTGCATATTTTACTTTAAAATTAAAGTGGTTACGGGTTGAAAAGGAAGATATCAAGGCGATTGTCTTTCATGTTGGATTATGTAATACGGCATTAGCTGCTATTTTAGCCATTGAGTTTATAAGTGAAATCGCCGCAATTCCAGCAATCATTAATATGGTGATTAATCTTTCTCTAGGATCATTTTTAGCTAACTACTTGTCTAAACAAACATCGAGTACTGAATGGATTAAACAGGCGAATTAAATATAAAAAATTCAGTAGGTAAGATAAGGCTACAATATTATTATTATGTAAACTAGTTTCTCGAAAAAGTGTTATTAACAGTAGACTAACAATTATAGTTTTTTATTATCTATTAAAAACCGCTTCCCATATTAATCATAGGAAGCGGTTCAATTTATCGTATTCTATTTTTAAGTTTTTTTATGAAGGCTGAGCCCATCAGCTTAGCTAACAACAAGGAGCGTTCCGTTAAGACATCCAATTTGGTGGCGTGTTTTTATCCCAAAAGATTGTACCTAATTCATGATGTGTTTCAAAGTTGTCTGCAGCTGTATGGTAATGGAAATTAAACCAATATCCTTGCTTTGGAGGTTGATCCCGACGTACATGGAACCTATATAAATCTTCTCCACTCCTCGTGTCATATACATGGAAGATCTTTTCACCTTGACCATCTGCTGGATCATTAGTTATTGATAAATTTCTAAGAAGCTCTTCATCAGAGTTTATACTAATGCTAGTGATTGTTTCTTCAAGCTTCGGAAGGATCAACTCCCGGTAGTCTTCTTCTATTTTTGATTTAATTTTTGTACCAAATTTATTCATCGCTTGTAAATCAGCATGATGAACTGTGTAATCTACCCACTTTGATAAGAGCTCATCGCTGTTAGTTCCCTCTGCAACTTCGTCCCAAGGCAACAACAACTCGCTAGTGCCAGAAGATAGTTCTTCCTCCAGTTGGGTAATAATATGAACCTCTTCAGATGACTTATCTTTTTGACTGATTTCTAAATCAGAAGGAGATTTTGCTTCAGGTTCATTAGAATACAGATGGGGAGGTGGAGTAACCGTCCCTAGCGTTAAGATGGTAATAGCAACAAAAAACGATTTCCGTAACCAATGTTTCATATCTTTTCCTCCAGCAAACTTTTACTAGATAATTATCTCTATTTTCTCACGATTTAAGATAGATTACTAGAAGTAGATATGATTTTTTCGAAATGTTACTAAATCTTAATAAATTTTACTATATTGAGTAGAAGGGAGATCATAATGAAAAAGAATTATTTTCCACCCAACAGTTAAGGCATGGTAATATAAGGATGAAATAATATTATCAGAGAAGTCAAGCTATTCTTATAGTAAGTAACTATTATTAAGACATGGAGGAAACAATGAGAAATCCACTTAAAATAATCTTGGCTGTTGTAATAGTAAGTCTAGTATTCAATATTTATAGTATTTTTAAAATGAATCAACTAGAACAAGAGATAAATATTTTAAGGGAGAGTCACTCTTCTACGGAGAGTTTTATGTATGACAGGTTGTCTAACATTCAACAAGATTTATATGAATTAAAAGAGGGTGAAAAGTGGGTTGCTGATATCAACTTCCTCCCAAATGTTGAAGCTTCTAGTCTGGGAGAATTTCACTTACAGGCACAATGGACGTTTAGAGAATTAGAAAGTGAGACTGAAGTCGTATTCTCATACAAGAAAGAGGAGGATGGAGAATGGGTTGAGGTTAAAGCAATAGAGCTTTCGGGGACGACATATGAAGCACCTATTCAAATAGATCCAGATGAAACCTACATGTATAAGATATCTGCAGAAGGTACTATGAACAGAAGTTCAGAAACTGAATTCATCCCAACTGAACTATATGGGTCCCGTGAATTATTGATCAGCTTTTCAACTGAAACAGGTGGGAAAAGTACTATTTTTGAAGCATTAATTGAGCAGGGAGAAGTCATATTTGAATTTTATAAAATCGAAAAGGCAACAGCTAATATTCATTTTAATGACGGCTCACAAAAAGTTGTTGATTTTATTAATGAAATTTATGATGACGGAATAGAGTTGGACTACATGCATCATGAACTGCACGGAGAGAAGGTATGGATAGTTCGGGTAGAGGAAGAAAATATGATTTATGTTGAAATCGAAGTAACATACGCTGACGGAAGCACGGAAAAACAAATTTTTGATCTTTTAGATGGGGTTATTGATGAACGACAATGGTAATGTAGTGGAAAAGAAGAGAAAACCAAAGTACGAGATTGGGGAGTTTTTTTGTTGGTCAAGTTAACATGTAATAGATTGTATGGCTTAATGATAGTATTACTGTTGGTATGCTGTTCGAATGAAAAGATTGAAGCGATAACAGTATTTAAAATGGATAACTTTACGGAGATAGTTGAGGATTCTAGTGTTATTATAACGGCGACAAACGAAATCGAGATCATTCAAAAAGCATTTATCCAAGCAGTTAAACAACCAGGAGTTGTAGATATGGCAGATCCACAATACAAATTAGAATGGAATGAGGAATCTTATTTTCTTTGGATAAATGAAAGTTCAGGCACAATCATGAATACAACTGAAACACATACGAATTATTCCCTATCAGAACGGTCAGCTCATGAAGTTTATCAATTAATAGAAAATAGCGGAATATAAAAAGGTTTCTAGAGTAAGATAATACAGGTTGTTAAGAAGAGGCAACGGGACGTACTTGAGACGAAAAGGATAAAAAGTTGTTCTGTTCTACAGATCCAGATGTCCATTAGTTTAAATTCCATACAGGAACTTTTCAGATAGGATTAATTATTATTGGCAAGAAAAAAGCATATGGAGTTTTTTTACTAGCAAAGATTATAAAGCTTAAAAGTGAAAGCGTTAGCACTTCAATGGTATTTTATTATAATATTAATTTAAGGGCTTATATAAAGCGCTCATATCTTATAGATGGAGGATATCCCATGACAGTAAAACAATTTCTACAACAACAAAATATGATGGTTGAAATACTTTATCGTAACATTACAAATGCTAGTTGGATGGCGCAAACAACAGGTGAAAAAGAATGGGCAGAAAAAGTAGGAGAAGCTCAAACGGAGTTTCGTACGTACTTTTCAAACAGCGAATTGTTCGAAGCTGTTCAAAATTATTTAAAACAAACTGAACTAACAGCTATTGAAAAAAGACAGCTCGAAGCTCTACGCAGCCAGTTTAGAGAAAATCAACTGCCTATCGAGAGTTTAAAGGAATTATCGCAACTATCTGCAGAATTAAATCATATGTTCAATACATACGAACCTGAAGTAAATGGAAAGAAGTTATCTGCTAATGATGTACGTAATATTTTACTTAATAGTGAAGATTTAAAAGAACGTGAAGACGCATGGAAAGCATCAAAAGAAGTTGGTCAAGTTGTCGAAGAGAAACTGTTAACATTAGTCAAGAAGCGAAATGAAGCAGCTAGAGCTGTAGGGTATAACAATTACCATGAAATGTCGTTTGAAAATCAAGAATTAGATCGTGATGAAATTTTTGCTATATTTCAAAAGCTAGTTGATTTATCTGATAGTACTTATCGTCGGTTAAAAGATGAGTTGGATCAACAATTAGCTAGTAAGTTCGGTATAGAAGTATCAGAACTTAGGCCATGGCATTATGTCGATCCATTTTTCCAAGAGGCCCCGGCTTCTAATGAGACAAATTTAGACCCATATTTTAAAAATGAAGATCTTGAAAAACTAACGGCAGACACTTTTGCTGAGATGAATATCCCGATTGAGGACTTATACGCGAAAAGTGATTTAAATCCTCGTCCTGGGAAAAACCCAACTGCTTTTTGTATGGATATGGATCGTGAAGGTGATACACGTGTGCTATGTAATAATCAACCAAATTCCTATTGGATGGGTACGATGTTACACGAATTCGGACATGCGGCATATTTCAAATACCTAGATCTCGATTTACCGTATGTGTTAAGAGCGCCTGCCCATACGTTAACTACAGAAGCGATCGCGATGTTATTTGGAAAAATGACTCAAAATCGTGAGTGGTTAGCTACATTTTTAAAGGTAGAGGATGATAAACTAAATACAATTGCACCTTCACTTGAAAAATTCGAACAGCTTAAAATGTTAATTTCAGCTCGCTGGATCATTACTTTTGTATTTTTTGAAAAAGAGCTGTACGAAAATCCAGACCAAGATTTAAATGCATTATGGTGGAAGCTCGTAAGTGAAATCCAATTAGTAAATGCACCAGAAGGACGTAATGCTCCTGACTGGGCTGCAAAAATTCACTTCACTTTGGCACCTGTTTATTATCAAAATTACCTACTAGGGGAGCTGACTTCTGCTCAACTGCATCAACATATTAATACAAATTTATCAGAGCAGTTTTTCACAACAACAGTTGGTAATTTCCTAAGAGAAGAGTTCTTCAAACCAGGTTCGAAATATCACTGGAATGAAAAGATTGAAAAGGTAACTGGACAACCGCTTAACCCGCAATTTTTTGTAGATGCGTATTGCAAACTAAACAAAAATGAATAGTAATAAAGCAAAATCCAGGGGCGAACCATTTACCCTGGATTTTCTTCATTTATGTTATGAAAGTGAAAGCAGTGTATAGACTATTTCTACATGTTTTGACGGAAAGACAAGGACATATTAAGCTATGTCCTTGTCTTCAATCAAGTATTCATCTCTAGGCTGTGGTACAGCATACTATATTAGCATTTTGTGAAGCCGTATGCACCTACGATGATTAATAAAATAAACAATACAACAATTAATACAAAGTTATCGTACCCACGTGTTGGAGGACAATGTCCATATCCATAAAAAGGGGCAGTATGATGTGGTTGATCATAAGCTCCCATAACAGGTGGTATATTATCCATCATTGAAGGTGCTACATTATCCATCATAGAGGGTGCTACATTAGCATGAGCTCCCATAAAAGGTGCTGCATTTACGTTAGCGTACATTTGAAAACTTCCTTTCGTGTTAGTTATTTGTCACTAACATTATACTCACCTATTTGAAAGTGGAACCTGTCTACATGAAAAATGGGTATATGTCATGATCGTATTAAAAACCACAGTTTACTATTAGTTAATTATTATACGTATTATTTAAATAATCTTGATGCTGAACGAATGATAGACGATTTTTATTGTGGTGTATTACATGCGGTGTCTTTTTATGAGTAATGCGCTCTCTTTGTAACGTTACATAATTTGATAAAGTGTTAAAGGATGGTCTTGTGATTAAACTTGTTAAATAAGCTAATTGATTACTCCCAGGTTGTCTCTGTGTATTCAAAAATTCTAGGATTTCATCAGCAGTCATAATCCCAAATCCATGCCCGAAAAATCTTCCATCGCTCATAACAACAGCATTTAACCCTCTAAACCACGGGGTTTGAACATTAAAGTCTGGATTATTAAAATAAACTATATCACCAGGTAAAAAATGACTACCATTAAAGGTATATAGCCCAAGGTCAGGGTCTGTATGCCAACTGTACAAATAGAGGTTGTAAAATAAGGAATTAAAAACAGGCCTACCGATACTTTTTAAAATCGCATGATATAGAATAATTACGCAAGCTGTTGCGCATTCAGTTGCATATAGTGAACTGTTGCGATAAATGTCTTGAATAGCTTCCGATGGACTCACGTTAGGCTTCAGCAGAAATCCGCCTGCTCCCGTGAGATTCCAATATGCAGGATTACAGCGAGCGTATCTAAAAGTTGTAAACTTTACTTCGCTTTCATTCATTTCGTTTGCGCTTTCTATAATGTTTTTCCTAGACCTGACTTCAAACAAAAATGCATTATTGGAAGGATATGAATATAAGACTGGATCGTTAAGCATTTGCTGAATAATAATTCTTTCAATACTTCCAGTATTCATCGTGCCACTTGGTTGAAAGGGCATTCCTGAAATTTGTATCATAGCGTCCCATCCTATGCTTAAAAATTTTTAAAAGTTATTTAAGTTTATTATTGAGGAGGGGGTAACATTACAGAACATATTTACGGTTGTGAGAATCTGCTTATGCTTATTTTTAGTTTATTACAAGTTTTGTTAATTATTTTTTGCTCTTCACGTTTTAATGTGAAGCATAGCAACATAGTTTACGAACCAGCCTTATTTATCATGATGAGAATAAATTCAACACGAAACTTTAACAGAGCTTAATGAAATTTTTAAAGTAAGAAAACAGAACGGAGAAATTATCAATGTTAGTATATTATAGTATAATGAAACTAGATATAAAGTCATAACTTGCGATGCAATTGTAATTAATTTTCTATGAAGTGTGAATTTAATACTAAATTTTTAAATTTTTAAAGTTATAGAGAGAAAAAATACTTATGCCAACGGTTTGTTGGTATTTTTTTAGGGAGTAAGAACTAGAAGGGGAGAAAAAGTTGAGTAATGAAATCTTAGCAAATATAAGTAAAGGTGACGACCTCTTTCAACTAATTGCAGAATATTCAAGTGATATGATCACTGTCCATGATTTAAAGGGTAGGTATCTTTATGTTTCGCCTGCAGGAGAAGAAATACTACAATATAAAAGTGAAGAATTAGTTGGCAAAGATAGTTATTTATTTATACACGTAGAGGATCATGAGACAGCTCGCCATAACCATGAGATGTTACTAAAAACTGGCTACGTTGTTTCTACGTATCGTATTCGACGAAAAGACGGGGAGTACATTTGGTTTGAATCCTCTATTAAAAGTTTATCTGGAAAGGTAGCAGGTGAATTAGTAGAACTAGGTGAACCACATTTAATCGTTATATCGCGTAATATCACCGAGCGAAAATTAGTAGAGAAAAAGCTAAAGGAAGTAGAAGAGTTGTTTCAAATTATAACCGAATACTCTAGAGATATGATCACGATTCATAATGCAGCTGGTGAGTATTTGTTTGTGTCTGCTGCTGTCAAAGAGATGCTACAATATGATGATCAAGAACTGATTGGGAAGTCTGGATATGTTTTTATCCATCCCGAGGATCATAAGATTGTTAGACAAAATCATGAGCTAATGATGATTACAGGAGCTGGTGTTTCAACTTATCGGATCCAACGAAAGGACGGAAAATATATTTGGTTTGAATCGACTGTTAGATCTTTACCCAGAAGAGAACCTGAAGATCCCCAGCTTATTGTTATGTCCCGAGATATAACAAAGAGAAAAATTGAGGAACAAAAACTGCAAGAAGTAAATGAAAAACTTCAAAATTTATCTACTAAAGATGGATTAACAGCAATAGGGAATCGACGATATTTTGATGAAAGATTAATAAAAGAATGGAAACGTGCCATTCGATATTCTAGTCCAATCACTCTTCTCATGATCGATATTGATTATTTTAAACCTTATAATGACACATATGGGCATCAAAAGGGCGATGACGCCTTAAAACATGTTGCTAAAGCAATAAAAGATGTTTTAAAGCGTCCGATTGATGTGGTTTGTCGTTATGGAGGCGAAGAGTTTAGTGTGATTTTACCCGATACTGATGAAATGGGTGGAAAGCATGTTGCTGAAAATATTAGATTAACAATTGAAGCATTAAAAATACCTCATTCAGGTTCATTAATTAGCAAATTTTTAACAATTAGTATTGGAACTGCTACTATAATTCCACCTATGGCTAGCGACCCTAAACTTTTAATTAAAGCCGCTGATAGAGCATTATACGAGGCAAAGGAAGCTGGGAGAAACCAGGTTCAAACTATAAAACCATAAAGTAGGCAAAGGGTAATAACTCACTTTATTTCATTGGTGTCCAGGAAAGGTAAGTATACAACCAATTATTCATAATCTATTACACGTTTATCTGTGAAGACTATCTTTATAATTATGCTCGATGATGACCTTTAAGAGTCCCCTAACTATAGGGGACTTTTTTAGTCTCTAAGCTATTGGACCGTTAACCAAGCAAAAGCTTGGTTTTTCACGCTTTAGCGTGAAGCTTTTGTCCATTAGGGCTAATTTATGTTCAAAAAACGGTCCAATAGCAACAAAGTTTACGAAAACAGCCTATTAATAAGAAATCATAAAAAAATTCAACAGAAATACAAAGTATTTATTGAAATATTCTGTATTTTATAATAAGTTAGTTATAACTAACTTACTTAACAACATGAAAGGACAGTGTTTGTAATGGCAACAAAGAGAATCTCAGCTAAAGAGCGTAAAAAAATGATCTTAAGAGCAGCGATTGAGGAATTTTCAAAATCGAATTACCGCCAAGCAAAAGTCCCAGAAATAGCAGGTCTTGCTGAAGTGACAGAGCCAATGGTTTATCGGCACTTTGCTTCAAAGAAAAATCTATTTCTTGCAACATTGTCTGTTATCGGAGAAAAAACTATCGAACGACTTGAAAAAAGTGTAGAGAATTACGCACATAGTACACCAGAGAAAATCGAAGAATTAATGGAAAACTACCTCAAATCGATGGCTACATACAGGAAGGAGTTGAAAATATACTACCAGGCGATATCTGAATTCGATGATCCTGAAATAAAAGCTGTATTAGATCACACGTACCGACAATACGCTCATTTCATAACATCTATTGTTGAAGAAGGAAAAAGAAAGGGGGATATTAATCAAAACGTTGATTCGAACCAGTTTGGGTGGAACTTAGTAGGTGTATTGATTCATCTTAGTACGTTTTATTTACTTGATTTTTTTAATCCAGCAACAGCAAAGCATTTAATTCAACAACACCTGCGAGAACTAAGGGAATAATCATAATTATTAACCTTGATATGGAAATCATTTTTGGATACATGATAAAAGAAACATGATAGCGAGGGAAATATATGAAAATTAAATCAGATATCGTAGGGTTAAAGTTTAAAGAAGTAACTACACATGTCACTTGGAGACAAACATCAAATTATGGAGCGTCAATTGGTGATACGAATCATTTATATATGAATGATTTAATTAGTGAACAAAATGTTGCCCATCCTATGTTTGCGGTAGTCCTTTCATGGCCAATCATCTCAAAAATTCATAAGTATGCAGAGATGCCATATCAGCCTCAATTATTCGAAAATATCGTTCATTACTTTGAACATATTGAATTTACTAGACTGATTTCTCCTGACGAAGAAGTAACAATTGATGGTGAAGTTACCGCTGTTCTTCCACACAAGGCAGGAACACTTCTAGTAAGTAAATTTACGATTAGTGATAAAAATAAGGAACATATACAAACAGAGTGGATTGGCGGATTGCTAAGAGGCGTAGTGTGTGTGGATAGTGGAAGCGGTAAGGAAAACCTCCCTAATTTCAATAGATTAGAAGAGGAAGATATTCAATGGGAACGTAAAATTAACATAACTGCAGAGCAGCCATTCATCTATGACGGCTGTAATAACATAGTCTTTGATATTCATACATCACCTAAGTTTGCTAAAAGAGTCGGGCTTCCAAATATCTTAGTTCAAGGGACAGCAACATTAGGAATGGCAATAACAGAAATTGTAAATAAAGAATCGGAAAAGGACCCGCGAAAGGTGAAGAGCATATCTGGGAGATTTTCAGATATGGTTTTTCCAAATCAAACAATTACGGTTCAAACCGTGAATACCATCGAAAGCCAAACAGAACGTAAAGTTTTTTTCCGAGTGTTAAATGAAGCAGGAAATGCCGCAATAAGTGATGGTGTTGTCGTGTTTCAAAATAATGGAAAGGTTGGATGTTAATGAGTACAACTGATTGGAAGCTTCCTCTACTAAATTCTTATATTGAAAAATGGGCTGTAGAAAAGCCAGATGTAGCCGCAATGGTTCAGGTTGAGGATGGGAAGTCCGTTACGTATAAAAAGTTTTCTACGTTGATTGATTTTTTCGCGCTACGACTACTTGATATGGGTATTAAAAAAGGTGACCGAGTTGCAACGATGTTAGTTACGTTTCCTGAACATTTGGCCCTCATGTATGGTTGTTTTAAGATAGGTGCTATTATTGCTCCTTTAGATCCTCGTTTACAAAACCAAGAAGTTGTTAGAGACTTAGAAAAGATAAAACCGAAAGCCTTTTTCTTTTTAGGAAATACACCCAATCGTGACTTTCGCGAAGTAGGGGAAGCTGTTCAAAGAGGGTGTCCTTATGTTGAACATTTTGTTCAATTTACCCCTGATCCGAAGCCTGGTGACATTTTAGCTGGAGCTATTTCGATTACAGAATTGATGGACAAGAAAAAACTAATTTCTCTAAAGATAAAAGATCTTTTCAACAATAAATTAAAAGAAGCATACAAACAAATAGACTCCAAAACCCCAACTATGATTATTTACACTACAGGAACTACTGGCGCACCAAAACCTGCCTTACTCACTCACGAAAATATCATCGTTCAAAATGAAGTACTAGCTAGAGGAATGAATGCTAAAAATAGTGATAAACACTTTAAATTCGTCGTAAATTTACCCCCAAGTCATGTTGGAGGTACGACAGAAGGGCCTATGACAACGTTTTATCTAGGTGGAACCGCCTTAATGTTGCGCATATTTGACCCGAAATTAACAGCGGAAGCTATTGATAAATACAAAGCAACTGCAATAGGGATGATCCCAACACAGTATCGAATGATTTGGGATTTGCCTAATTACGATCAATATGATTTTAATAGCCTAGAATTTGCCATTTATGCGGGATCAGCTGTGGATACTAAATTTTTGAAAAGGCTTTCACAAATGGCGCCTAAATTTGGTTGTGGTCTCGGAATGACTGAAAATGCTGGTTTTGCCACATTTACACCTGAAGGAATATCGATTGAGGAAATGGCAGGTCAAGTTGGCCGAAGTTTCCCAGACCTGGCTGAAGTTTCAATACGGCATCCAATGAAGGAAGATGGTACGGCTGGGGATGAAGTGAGGGACGGGGAAGTCGGTGAAATATGTTATCATCCGCCAATTGTATTCCCAGGCTACTATAATCAACCAGAAGAAACTGCAAAAGCGGTATCGAAAGAAGGAATTCTTTATACGGGAGATCTCGGCTATTTTGAGGATAAGGGAGATTATCGTGCTTTGTTTTTAAAAGGACGAAGAAAGTTTGTCATTAAACAAAAAGGATATAATGTTTTTCCTGATGAGGTACAAAATTTCATTAGCAGTCATCCGAAAGTTGCTGTAACTGAAGTTGTTGGTGTGCCACATGAATTGTTTGATGAAGGGATTTTTGCTTTTGTAAAACCAAAAATAGGAGAGACCGTAACAGAACAAGAACTCCAAGAATTTTGCAAAGAAATTGCTTCTTATAAGCGACCACAATATATTAAAATTTGGCCGTCCGATGAAGAATTTCCTCTTACTAGGGTGGCAAAAGTAGACAAGGTCAAACTAAGAGAAGTCGCCATAGAGATAGTGGATGGATTAAGGAAAGAAGGAAAATGGGATCGAACTGGTTAACGTAAATATATTTGTTTTCTAGCCTTAAATAGATTTTTAATTAAAAACTTAAAGAACGAGCGTAGAAATCTCTAATGCTCGTTCTTCCTTTGTCAATATTATTCTGTTTTAATCTTATCTAACTCGTAAACGGAAATGTAGTTAATTTTCAAGTCACTGTAGCTTCTTTCATTACTGTCTGAACGTGGAATATAAAACGCTGTAGAGTCTTCGTTCCAGTGAGCTAGAATTTTAATAACAGCTGGAAGATCTCCGTTTTGAATGATCTGAATACTCTTTGATAATTGATTGTTATCGATTGAGGCAATAAAGACATTATCTAGAAACTGATTTCCTTTATGAAGAATTGTATTGAAAAGCATCTTCGTTCCATCTGGAGAAATGCTGTAAGATGGGACCCAAGTTCCTTCAGAACTAGTACCGCCTGAAACGACCTTGTTTACTTCTCCTTTTTTCAAATCAAAAAAGAATATACCTGGTTCTTCATCATAGACCCCATTAAAAACGAGCAAGTCGTCATGGATAAATTCAAAATCGAATATATTGTCATTTATACTCTTAAGGGTAATCATTTTTTCAACTTTGTGATCATCAGATAGTTTATATAATGCAGTACCTTCATCTTGGATATGAGTTGCTAGGTAGACAGCGTTATGATGGATCATTCCACCTGGAAAAGAAAAATTCTTTGGGCTATCAAATAGTTCATTAAAGTTATATAGTGTTTTTTCATTAGTAGCTGTGTTGATTAATACTAAATTTGATTCTGAAAATTCATAGAAAAAAATATATTTACCTTCTGGATCCGCAAACCCAACATCACCATGATTTTCTTCTAATTCAGCTAATTTTTTCTTTTCTCCAGTTTCAAGTGTGAATACATAAACATGATTATTTTCCACACTCAATGCTTTTTCACCATTTCTAGACAGATGTCTGGCAGCAATATGTTCAATTAAAGTAGATTTTCCATGGTCTAAGCTAGTAGAGTAAAGTGAATTTTCCCTTGTGAAGTAAAGTTTTTCACTTTCAATTTTCAATAATTCTCCGTACGTAACCTCCTCTTTTAATGCGATTTGTTCTGGTTGTGAAACAGCAACCTTAGCATCAGAAATGATACTTTCAAGTATGACATCTTCACTGACTATAACTGTTTTACCTTCCCCTTGAACATTACCTTGTGTGTTGCACCCTGTTAGTACTGATACGGCTATTGTTACACCTAAAATTCCGTTGACTAGTTTCATTTCAATTACCTCCTCTTTTGTTTTACAAACTGATTGTACAAAAAGGATATTGCCAAAATTAGTGAATATATTGCCAAGTTATTGCCAAAGTGGGAGGGAGATGGTAAATGTAATGACACCGTTTTGTTCTTCTATCGAAATGCTTCCACCATGCTCTTCAATGATTTGCTTACAGATATATAATCCTAGGCCAGAACTACCTTTTTCTTCTTTCGTTGTCTTACTACCACGGTAAAACGGATCAAAAGCATTATCTAAAATAGAAGAATTAAAACTTTCACAAGTGTTGGATACTTGAATGAACGCATCCGTTGATTTTTGAAAAGAGTTTACTATAATCGTAGAATGATTTTCACCATATTTAATAGCATTATCTAGTAGATTAATAATGACCTCTAAAAATCGGTTTTCTACACCTTTAACGAAAACAGGCTGTTTACTCTTGCAAGTAATTGTCATATTGTACTTAGTAGCCTTCATTTGCATATCTTCACATAGTTGCTTCGTGATTTGAGCGACATCTAACATCTTCATTTCATAGACGGTTTGCTTTGATAATTCAATTACTTCAACGACCATTTGATGGAGTCGGTCACTTTCTTTTTTGATTCGCTCGGCAGCTTTTTTTAAGAAGGTAGGATCGTTAAAATCTTCATCTGATAATATCTGTGAGTAGCCAGATATCGTTGTTAAAGGTGTTTTTAATTCGTGTGTTACATTGTTAAAAAACTCACGTCTCGTTTTTTCTAGTTTCTCGACCTTCTCTTTTTCCGCAGTAATGACAGCAATTTGTTCTTTAATTTGATCCTTCATCTCATGAAAGCGATCATTTAGCTCTTCGATTTCATCTCCCGTGTTAATTTGTAGCTTTGTATTGAACTGACCTTGAGCCACTTCGGAGAACGCTTCGGTTACTTTCGAGAGTGGTTTCGTGATTTTTCGTGACAGTATGTATGAAAACAGAAAGATCACTATAAAGAGCACCAGAGTAAAGAGGGTAAGGCTCGTTAGAACTTTTTGATTGGAAAGAAATAAAGTAGAATAATCTTTAGTTAAACGAATAATTCCGTAATGTTCGCCGTTAATATATAAAGGGTAGGAGAAGTTGACAATCCAATCGTTTCCCATTTTATTGATGGTATAAGCGGCTTTATTGTCTAGTGCCAATGCTAAGTCATGATCGCTGCTTTCTTCTAGTAGCTTACTAGGTTTTGAATTAACGATAGTATATTCCTTACCACCAATCGTTTCATATAGAAAAATACCCTCTTGATCGTAAAGAGTAACATTAGTCCGGAGATTTTCACTTAACTCTTGTACCAGTATATTTCCTGAATCCGCAAATACATCTCCTGATAAATTCTTTAATAATAGATGCTGCTTGATATATTCCCTTGAATACTGTTGCATGTTTTCCATTTCCGCTCGGATGATGTTTTCACTGTTTTTGTTTAGCATATTACTAATAAAAATATTAAGTAGTAGAAGTGAGATAGAAAAAATTAATAAAAATCCGACGGAAAACTTTCTTTGAATATTCCATTTCCTGTTCATTATTGCAACCCTTTCATTTTATAGCCAATCCCAAATACCGTTTCAATGATCGACGAAAGAGATTCGATATCTAGTTTTTTTCGAAGTCTTTGTACATGGACATCAACGGTCCTGAAGTCACCGTCATAGTTTATATCCCAAACATAATTCAATATTTCTTCTCGTGAAAAGACACGGTTTTTATGCTCAGCCAAAAGGAGAAGAAGTTCATATTCCTTTGGTTTAATCTTCACCTCTTCGTTTCCTTTGTAGACGGTACGTGAGGAAGAGTCAATTTTTATGTACTCATTAATTTTAATAAATGTTTCAGTAGTTGTTAGACTATGAACCCGTCGCAGCGCAACTTTTACACGGGTTAGCAGCTCGCGTATGTCAAATGGTTTTGTAATATAATCATCTGCACCAAGCTCTAGACCTAAGATTTTATCGATAATGTCATTCCGAGCCGTCAGCATAATAATCGGAATATGAGGGAAGTCCTGAACTGTTTTTTTACAGATATCAAAGCCATTAGTGTCTGGAAGCATAACATCCAACAAGATTAAGTTCGGTTGCATATTCTCCATCAAGCTATACGCATCTTTGCCAGTAAACGCACACTGTACGAAAAAGCCTTCTTTCCGTAGCGAGTAAGAAATAATATCTGAAATCGATTCATCGTCTTCAATTACAAGAATTCTCTTTGTTTCTGTCATAAGCGTTACTCCTTCTTAGAGATCGGTCGTCCACACTCTATTGTACTACCAAGTTGTTGCCAAAATATAAACTTTTTTATATGGCTAACAAAGTCTCAATTTTTTTTATGATATGTTGACCCAGTTTGTTTATTGAAACGTCTCATTAAAATAGGCGTCTAATTAGTAGAAGATAATTTGAAAAAATGTCCCTTTTTAAATGTCTCGATTGTTATACATATTGAAAGCGAAGAAAGGGGGCTACGTAGTTTTTTTAATCATGATTAACAACTGCTTGACCATGTACATGGCAAGTAAATGAGGTGTAAATTATGGAGACTCCAATTGATGAAATTGTTTTTAATATCGTGTATTATAAAGAAACTAATCTATATGAAGAGATTATTCAAAGATATCAAAAGCAAATCTTTAGTTACTGCTATCGATTTTTACGAAATAAACAAGATGCAGAAGATGCAACGCAAGATGTGTTTTTTAAAAGCTATCAAAACCTCCATACTTATGAATACGGTAGCTCGTTTTCTGCTTGGCTATACAAAATCGCTTATCATCATTGCATAAATAAAAAGCGTAAATCGCAAATGTTTTCAAAGTTAATTCATTTACTCCCTACCGAAACAACAACACCAATATGATCCAATGCTCAACCCAAATCAAGAGATGATTGAGGTTGTAAAACAAAAAACATTTAACAATTATGATCATTTCGTAGCTACTCTAAACAAATATAACTTTCCTGGACATATTAATATTCCTAGAACATATGAAAATCAATACACATTTTCTGAAGGAACCTTTAGCATGCTAACATTTACAGATAATTGGGATGCAACATTACAATCTTTTATTAATGAGGGTGAACATACACAACAAAAAGTATTGTTTAAAACAGGTCAAATCGAAGATCAATATATGGATAAACCGTCGGATTTTCAAGTAACGCTTTCGAATGGTACTGATACGTTACACTATGAAGTTAAGTTTTTTAAAGGATTAAAACATTTTGTTTCAAATGACGCATACGTGGACAAAATTATGTTAAATGGTGATACGGAAGCCTTTTACATCGAAGACAGTTCAAGAAGCGTTATTACGGTAAAAATGGAAAATGGGATTAGAACTGCTTACACGATTACAGCAGGTGAAGATAATCCTGTAGAGAAATCAGAAATCATTCGAATTGCAGAAAGTTTATTATATTAAACACAGATACATTTTTATAAGCATAAAATTAGGCATGGAGGACTGCTCTCCATGCCTAACAGGGTTTCAGTACCTATCAGATACGTAGCGTTGTATCTTGCACATCCTTAAACCGTTTAACCTCTAACGATAAAAGGTAAGTAATAATGGAATACTCAATCACTAATGCGAACGGAAGAAACACCATCAGTCCATTCGGAATATAAAAAGAGATGAGGGCAATACCAATAACCGCAAAGGAGTGAATGAGATACCATTTTGTTTGATAAACCCAGGAAAAAGGTAAAAAGTGAGCGCCTGTTAAAACAGCTAACACATAAGGGATGATTGCTGGATTTTTCGCAATAAAGATCAGAACAACGGGAATAAATAAAATTTGCATTGCACCTAATAACCCAGCTAGCGAAGATAGAGGATTGTCGTGAACAAACATATCTCTTTTTAGGATTTTCGAAATGAGTATCCCTAATGGAAAGATGATTCCAACTCCATAAATATACACCCAATACCTAACATCTTCAGGGATAAAAAAATAGGAAAGCCCTGCAAAAAACCAAAATAAAATTCCAGCATACAGCATAGGTGTACCTTTTGCAGTTGAAATCGATAATTCCCTTTGAAGCTGTTCAAGTGACTTCATTCGCATCCCTCATTCCTTTGAAGATTTGTATTATATTTGTACAACATAATCACACCTTTTTTGTCTATAGTGATATTTAGGATGCTATCAGCGAATATATACCACTGTAAAAAAATAAAAATATGTAAAGTTTCACATATTGCATCATGCTGAAAAAATAAGTAACTGTAATAACGTATACCCAATAAGTGTCCAAACGCGCTTTGAGAAAAGAGCCCCAAGTAAAATATAAAAAGACAAGTTTAATCTTTTGTTAAGATAGTTACGTAACAAACCATTTCGCAATACGTCATGATATAATAAAGACTAGAAAAAATAAAAAGGAGGTGAACACGATGAGTGAAATAAATAACAAGCTGGACGAAATATTGAGGTATTTAGTAGAGTTCAAAACATCCACTAATACCAGACTTGAGCATATGGATATAAGATTTGAGCAAATAGAAACCAGGTTTGAGCATATGGATAAGAGGTTTGACCAAGTAGATAAGAGATTTGAACAAGTAAATAAGACATTTGAACAAGTGGATAAGAGGTTTGATCGAATAGACACTACTTTGGCACGAATTGAGAAAGACCAGACAGAAGATGTTGTTGCTCTATTAAAGCAAATGAACCACAAGATGGATGTACGTGACTCAGAGATACAGGCACTAAATAAACGTGTCTTTAAAGTAGAGTCGGAAATCGAACGTCTGTCACAACAATAGTACGGCGGAACCCCAAATATAATTGAAGTTACGCCGATAAAACTCTTGCTGAAGTTGATAATTGCCATTTCCCCATAAAACTGTAGTGCCATGATAAAATCCGCGCTGTTCCGATTAACTGGATTTTCGCTGGAAAATGGGTGTTACACTGATTAATTAACCTTCACCGCTGCCACCAATCGGGCGAGACTCCCCCAATAGATTTTAATCTCCTATTTAGTAAAACGCTCAACCATTGGTCCCTATAAGATATTCACCTACTAATTAAATGTCCATTCTTGTTCGATTCCTACATCCTTATCTAAGTTGTATCTCATTCATCCAATATTCTATTACATCCCATCATGAACTTTACCTCAATGAGAAAAATGACAATTTGATGGACACCAATGATCCCAATGAAAATTATGTTAAAATTATGAAGGACTAAAGGATAATATTGCTTTAAGTAACAAAGAAATAATTATAATACATAATTGAAACTTGGATCTAGGAGTGAGTACGCTGAAAACAGTTGTAGTTATTGGTGGAGGAATTACAGGTCTAACGACAATGCATTATTTGCAAAAGCTAAAGAAACAGAAAGATTTAGATATAAACTTAATTCTTGTAGAAAAAGATGAACAATTAGGTGGAAAAATTAAAACCGTTCATGATGAAGAATTCATTATAGAAGCTGGAGCCGATTCCATGGTTGCCAGACACGAAAGCGTTATGCCACTTGTTCAAGATTTACAACTTGAGGAGCAACTCGTTTATAATGCAACGGGTATATCTTACATTTATACCAATGACGAACTACATCCGATTCCTGCGGATACAATCTTTGGAATTCCGACAAGTGTGGAATCGCTATATAACAGTAGTTTAGTATCAGAAGAGGGTAAACAGGCTGCTTTAAAAGATTTAGAAACAAAAAATGAAACGTTTACCAAAGAAAGCTCAATTGGTTCATTTTTAGAATACTTTTTAGGAAAAGAGTTAGTTGAGAAGCAAATTGCCCCTGTTTTATCAGGAGTTTATTCAGGTAATATTTACGAACTAACTCTAGCTTCAACGCTGCCTTATTTGCTTGATTATAAAAATAAGTTCGGTAGTATTATCAAAGGATTAGAAGAAAACAAAAAGCAATTCCAAGGGGCATCGGATAAAAAATTTATTTCATTTAATGCAGGTCTTTCAACGATAATAAACAAAATTGAAGAAAAATTGAAGGAATGTACAATTTTAAAAGGCGTTCAAACGACTTCAGTTCGTAAAGTAGATGAAAAATATCAATTGACTTTTTCTAATCATGACCCATTGGAAGCGGATTATGTTGTCTTATCCACACCACACGATGTAACACAGCATTTGCTAAATAACGAACAGTTAGATCGTGACTTCAACGATTTTAAAAATTCATCGCTTATTAGTATTTATCTTGGGTTTGATATACCAGACGAAGAGTTACCTGCTGATGGAACTGGGTTTATCGTTTCAGAAAACAGCAATTTGAACTGCAATGCCTGTACATGGACGAGCCGTAAATGGGAGCATACATCAGCTAATCATAATTTATTAGTTCGTCTTTTTTATAAAAGTTCAAGTGAAGTGTATTCTTCATTAAAAAAGATGGATGAAGAGGAACTAGTGGAAGCTGCTTTACAGGATATTCATAAAAGTCTAGGACTTCATGGAAAACCGAAAACCGTTCAAGTGACAAATTGGGATGATTTAATGCCAAATTATCATTTAAACCATAGTCAAGCTGTAAATTCCTTAACTGAAAATATGTCCGATTTATATCCAAATGTGATTTTAGCTGGATGTTCATATTACGGAGTCGGTATAGGTGCTTGTATTAAGAACGGTCAAGATACTGCAGAAGAAATCGTAAGTAGAGTAACCATTTAAAATATGAATAGCGCTAGATATAAAAGGTGCCCAACTTTTTGCTAGGGCACCTTTTCATTATGTGAATTATAAGCATAGTTATTCTTGGCCTATCGTAAATTCGTACGCAAGTGAATAAGGAATACCTTCCTCTGTCCAAAACTCTTTAATAATTCGATATTCCCCTTCAGTTAAAGCATGTTTTAAATCTTTCAGAGAGATGATCATTTTTTCAGTCTTACCAGGATCTATCAAATAGCCGATATCAACAAATGCGATATTTTCTACAAAAGGAACTCGGTACCAAGCCTCTCCTTGATGTTTCTCAATCTGATAATATTCACCAAATCCTATAGGAATGGTTCCAAGATTTTTTATTTCTAAAATGACTTGATTTTTGTTTTTATTCACCAAACCGTTCATTTCGATGGAAAGCTCTTTATCTTCAATTATATTGAATATATTAGCTTCGTACTCACTTTCTTCTACGAGTGAGGTAGGTTGAGTATGACACCCAACCAGTATTAAGAGTAGTACGAGCGACAATATTTGCATTATTTTTATCCTCATATTCTTTCCTCCAGCTATTTGGAACTGTATTCAGCCATGCCGTTGATATAATAAACCATGCTTGGGGTTATTATCATAAAGTAATGTTCGATGACACGAATCTCTTACGAAAACGAAAGGTTTATTATACAATCTGTAAGAAAGAATTACTAGAGATAAAAGGTAAAAGATTGTGGGGGAAGTTGTAAAAAAACTGGTCCAATAGCTATAAGCAACAATTTTTTAGAAGGAGTGAATAAAAAAAGAGGCCAGTGGAGTAAATGAGAAACCACTAGCTTCTTCATGACTTTTTATTCGTAATCTTTGTCTTTAAGGCTATGAATATCTTCTTCTTCAGCTATTTCGGTTTGCAAATTCGTATGGGTTGGAATCACTGCTGTATCTTCAAGTTCTCCGATAAAAATATACATACCCAAGTATTTATGAAAGAACCATTCTCCAGCGCCAATTCCAATAGCTGAAATGATTGATGCTCCTAACAAAGGAACAGGTGATATCGTCCAAGTGACTAAAAATATAATAATAAAAGCAACCGTTGTATCAATAACACATGTTAAAATGTTATTAATTCTCGGTAGTGCAAGTAAATCAATGGCATAATAAGAAAATAACGTATAGGCGATCGAAATGATTATGACATAGCCGATTGGAACACTTACACCTAATGTTAATACGAAAAATAATAATAGCGAGGTAACTACAAACTTAATTAATAAGGGACGGACGTGTTTCATCGCATAAAAATCCTTTCTATTTGATGACTTGTTTCTTGTACTATGCCCATGATGTTTTAGTGCTATACAATCGCATATAAAAGTAACGATAATTTTATTATGTAAACTAGCAGCGATTTGGTCGCACGTACAAAAACTAAAATAACCATATATTCTTACTGGAGGTCCCCCCATGCAATGTCCATTTTGTCACCCTGAAAGTATTGTTTTATCTAATGAGTTTGCTTTTGCCATTTTTGATAAGTACCCCGTTAATAAGGGGCATTTACTCATAATCCCGAAACGACATGTTAGTGATTTTTTTGAAACTACACTTGAAGAGAGGGCGGCTATAAATGAACTTTTAGAAGAAGGAAAATCGTTACTCGATGAGAAATTTCACCCAGACGGTTATAACATCGGTATTAATTGTGGTGAAATGAGTGGACAAACCATCTTCCATGTACATGTTCATCTGATCCCACGCTACAAAGGAGATATCGAGAACCCAAGAGGTGGAGTAAGGGGAGTTATACCAGAGAAACGGTTGTATTAGGTTTTTAATAATAAGTTTTGTTAAAGGATATATGAATAATTTTGTGGCTCCGTACCTGGTGTATAAACAGAAACGATACCTAAGACGATAAAAATGATAATAAATGACATGAACGAAATAAGGAGTGAGGTGAATGCGATTCTTCTTTTTTCTTTGTCGGGATCACTGATCCAAAAGGCAAAGAATACTAAGCCGACAAATGGAAAGACGGAAACTAAATAGCAAAGCCTTTTTTTTGATAATGGCATTTAGATCAGCTCCTTGGTTTTTCGGTTTTTTAAGCAGCGATGAGTTATTTAACTAAGGATTAAAGTCACTTATAAGTTTAAAAGTGTTTCAATAAGTTTATTATGTACTTGCACTGTATAAAGTACCCTTACAAATATCTGTGTTAGAACAGAACGAATATTCCCTAATCTCCATAGATATATGCACAATTTTTCTCATAAACCCGTCACAGTACAACTTACTTCTAGAATATCCTAAACATACATCTGCTTTTAATCTAAAAAGAAAGGAAGAGGTTGTTATGGAGAGGAAGTTTATCAAAAAACTAATAAAAAAAGTCCGAAAGAAACAAGAAAGAAAATACAAGATCACACAGAAGCGATTAGAAGAATTTAAGGCGAATAGTCGTTCGAAAGTCAACGAAGCATTTTACATGAGTAGGAGAGGAAGAAACTAAGTATAACCATTTGGCCAAACCATGTTCACTTCATCGGATTATTGCTAGATTGAGTGATTGGTGAAATAAGTAGTTACTGAACGATATTCGTTCCTGTTGTCAAGACAGGGGCGTTTTTTACTAGTATGATGAATAGCTAAGAACTCCATCTTTTACACAAATTAATCCACGCCTTCTTTTTAATCACAGTCATCCTAATTATGGTAAAATATGATACGAATGACCGCGCTACATGTAATTTAATATTAGTGAGTGATACTACTTTTATAAAACAATTTTCGAGGAGAAATAGAAATGTATAAAATACTTATTGTTGAAGACGATGAAACGATCTCTGCTATTATTGAGGAAAACTTATGTAAATGGGGTTATTTACCAGAGCGTGTAACAGACTTCACTGATGTCTTTTCTATTTATACTTCATTTAAATCCCATCTCGTATTGATGGACATTAATTTACCTTATTATGACGGGTTTTACTGGTGTGCAAAAATAAGAGAGGCCTCGAATGTTCCTATTGTATTTCTATCATCGAGAGACTCAGATGCGGATAAGATCCGAGCGATGTCCCAAGGAGGGGATGATTATATTGAAAAGCCCTTTTCCATTGACTTACTCATAGCAAAAGTTCAAGCGACCCTGCGTCGGGCGTATTCTTATAGTGATCAATCGTTAAATGTCATACAATATAAAGATTTAATTTTACATCTTGAACGGCATCTAGTCCTATGTGGTGAAAAAGAAGTAGAGCTGACTCGAAATGAATCAAAGATTTTAACTGTACTTGTTCAACACCAAGGAAATGTAGTCTCCCGTTCAAGGCTCATGAAAGCACTATGGGATGATGAAAGTTTTGTAGACGATAACACGTTAACTGTTAATGTAAATCGTCTAAGAAAAAAATTAGAAAAGATAGATCTCCCTAACTATATTAAGACCATTATAGGTGAAGGATATCAATTATTATGAGTTTTTTAAGCTACTTAAAAGAACGTTGGATCACTCTTTTATTTATCTTTTTGGCGTCTGCTTTTGCTGCTTCCGTGTATCATTTCGATCATCGTCTGCAACTAAGTAATGCGAATGGCAATTATATGGCTGCAGGCTGCGGGATACTTTTTTTGATTTACATTAGTATCGATTATTTTGTTCTGCGATCCCGCGTAAAAAACTTAAGACAATTTACTGAGTTAAACGCTTCCTCAAAAGAAGTTGAAGACTTTTCCTATCCAACGGACTGGCTGCTGGCAGACCAAATCCAACAAATAGTCATAGGTTTTGAAAAATATAAAGCTGAAGTTCAAACACAATCGTCCCAAGAGCTAGAATTTATAACAAAATGGCTACATGATGTGAAGGTGCCGCTAGCTGCTGTTCAACTAATCCTTGAAGAAGAAGAACATCAAATTCCAGCTCATGTATTTGAGCGTTTATATTATGAGTTATTCTCAATTGAAGAGTCTGTTCAGCGGGTGTTTTATGAGATGAAAACCAATCGATTTTACGATGACTACAAGATTGCACCAGTGAATACAAAACAGCTGATTGTTCGTGCATTAAAAGGATACTCTAATCTTTTTAGTTACAAACGAATACATATATCGATCGAAGGGGAAGATCATTCGGTTTTAACAGATGAAAAATGGAGCGGGTATATTCTGTCGCAAATGATTTCGAATGCCGTCAAATACACGCCACATAAAGGGACGATTTCCATTACAACGATTAAGGCGGAAAATGAAACAACGATTTCTATAAGAAACAGTGGAAAAGGAATTCATTCAAGAGACATTGGACAAGTCTTTAAGAAAGGCTATACAGCATCAGATCAACGAACGGGTTTAAAGGCCACAGGCTATGGATTGTATTTATCGAAAAAGGTAAGCGATCTGCTCGGTCATCAGTTTACGGCGGAATCCGTTTATAACGAGTATGCCATGTTTCATTTAACCTTTCATGATACTGACACGATTCATGATGTGACAAAAATGTAAGATGGACAGAGAAACTGTAAGGTCATTCGATTTTTGTTATTCCGTATCTGAGATAAAGTGAATGTATAAATAATATCTCGGGGGTGTCTGTTATGAACATGATACAAGTTGAAAATATTAGTAAGATCTATGGATCAACCAACAGTGCCAATCAATATCAAGCTTTACGTGATATTAGCTTTGAAGTGAAGCAGGGTGAATTCATTGGTGTGATGGGGGCGTCTGGTTCTGGAAAAACAACATTGCTTAATATTCTTGGAAGCCTTGATAAGCCAACATCTGGTCGCTTTATAATGAATGAAAAAGATATTGCGGGGCTAAGTAAAAAAGAGCTTGCGGCGCATCGAATTGAAAATATCGGCTTTATTTTTCAAGATTATAATTTACTAGAAACGATGACGTTAAAAGAGAACATTATTTTACCGCTAGCTTTACAGGGAGCTTCTGTTGAAGAGGTCGAACAAGAACTGCGTCCATTAATTACAGATCTAGGGATAACGGAAGTGATTAATAAATACCCTTATGAAGTTTCAGGGGGTGAACAACAACGGGCAGCTGCTTGTCGTGCTTTGATAACTAAGCCCAAGCTGATCCTCGCTGATGAACCGACTGGGAATTTAGATTCAAAATCTAGTAAGGATCTCCTTAAGCTATTAACCTATATTAATAAAGAGTACGAGGTAACGATACTGATGGTTACTCATGACGTATTTGCTGCTAGCTATTGCCAAAAAATTATGTTTATCCGTGACGGTAAAATATATAACGAATTATATGCTGGTGATAATAAAAAACAGTTTTTTGATACAATAATTGACGTCATGAGTGTGCTTGGAGGAGAGCGAACATGAGTCTATACTTGCTAGCTCTTCGGAATATTAAATTAAATTCAAAGAAATATTTGATGTACTTTTTTTCATTAAGCTTTAGTGTGTTTACAGCGTATACGTTCATTGCACTTATTTACAATGAATCTGTAAGAAATGCATTTACGTATAGTGACAGGTACCAAGCACTGCTGTTAAGCTTTGGAGTCATTATCATGGTGTTCGTATTATTCTTTCTCATTAGCTCAAATACTAGTTTTATTAAAGCGAGAAAAAAAGAGATTTCAACCTATTCATTGTTTGGGATGACAGACGTAAAAATTGGTAAATTGCTGTTTATAGAAACGATGATGGTTGGTATAGTGACGTTGGTTATCGGGATCGGTACAGGAATTTTCTTCTCAAAGTTGATTGCGATGGTGTTACTAGATTTATCGCTAGCTTCCTATACTGGACATATTTCTTTTGCTATCGATCCTATGTCTATTTTCATAACGATCGGAGTTTTTCTCGTCATTTTTTCAATAATGGGTTTGTCAGGCTTTCGTGTTATTCATCAGTTTGAATTAGTTGATTTATTTAAAGCTGAAAAAAAATCAGAAGGTGTTGCCAAAGGCTCTTATGGCCTGTTAACTTTCTCATTTCTGGTCGTTGGAATAGGTTATTATTTGGCTGCTATAAACGATGCAAACAAAGTGGTCACTTATGCATTTCTTATCATAACATTAGTTGTTGTGGGTACGTATCTCTTTTTCTGGGGTGGTCTGCCAAAGCTCTTAAATCTCCTTAAAAGAGATAAAGGTTTGTATTACAAAGGCGATCGCTTGATTGCTACATCGTCTTTTTCTCACCAAATGACAACGATTTCTTCATTGATGGCAACCATCGCGGTCCTTTCAGCTGTTGCAACAACAGCGATTGCTACAGGATATACCCTATATAGTAATATAGAAGAAAATACGTATGAAATCATCGGATATGAAATGTACTATTATGGAGGAGAAGAAGGGGTACTCGAACAAGTATACGCGAGTTTTAATGAACACAACACAAGGGTTATGGACGCTTATTCAGTTAAAATGTTTCAAACAGCACCGAAAATGCAGAATGTTTTCGATGACAGTAGAACGTATATAACCAGTGAGGATAATTATTTTAGAGTATACAGTGAGACAGAGTTTAATCAACTCATTTCATTGTCTAAAACAAGGCTACAACCATTAAACATAAATCAAGGAACAGTAACCTATACTCATCCCTCTTTATTAAGTGATATGGAGCAGGCCATCCTAGGGCATGAGCTCCACTTTTCCGAACACACGTTGAAAATTACAGAAGCACTTGCTACGGGACTGGGAACGTTTGGGGGTTTGCATAACCTCATTTTACATGATGAAGATTTTCAACTATTACGCCAAACAGGAGATATTCACTTAACGGACAACATCGCTCATGTGTTTAATTTTACAAATGCTTTGACGTCTGGCGCTCTTAATAAAGATTTAAGCTCTGTTTTAGCTGGGAACGTAGGAGGTTACCGAACTGCGTTTAACCATTACAGTGAAACGATGGAAGTGTTTGGACTTGTTTGTTTTATTGGATTTTTTATGAGTGGAGTTTTTATTTTAATGACGGCAAGTTTGTTATATTTTAAACAAGTTATGGCTGCAGAAGAAGAAAAACATCAATACAAAATCTTACGAAAAATTGGAATGAATGCGCAAGTTGAAAAGAAGGTCATTACGAAACGCTTGCTACCAGTATTCCTTATTCCGTTACTCATCGGAATCCTCCACAGTGTCTTTGCAATGAAAGCTGCCGATACAATTGTTTTCACACATATGATCACTGACAACAATTCATATCTAACTGTGTTAGGCTTTTCAGCAATTATGTATGTCGTTTATGCAATTGTATATGGAATTTTCTATTACATTACAAAAGCACAGTATTCACGTATTGTCAGGTAGGAAGTTATAGAATCAGATGTTACTCCAGTTATGAAATAAAAAAATAGAGGAAGGAGGTTTAACACCTGCTCCTCTAATTCTTTTAAATAGTTATCTGTCTAAATCTATTATTATTTCTAACTCTTCCAAGAAGTTAGGAGCATTCATTTTAATTGTCGTAATGTATAACTCCTCTATAGGTAACGTCGTTTCAAAGGAAGATTGATATTGATGGTTCGTCCCGTCTACTCGAAGTGCGGGCTTTAGACTATGGTAACGATTTCCGTCCCCATCTTCTAGCCAGAAGGCATTGGCTTGACGATAGGCATCAATTCCGCTCACCTCGTAAGATAGTGTAAAGACATCATCGCTTTTTATTACATCTAAGAAAGTGATTTCACCCATTTCCCCTTGGGAAAGTGTAAGTTCATCGTTTATCCATTTTTTTCTAATTATGTTAGGTGCTGTATCTTTAAAGTCACCAAGGTATGGACGAATAGTAATCGAGCTTGGTACAGTATCAAGTGGTTCAAAATACTGTTCAAATGTATGAGTGACTTTACCATTTTCTGGTCCATTGCCGCCTCCACCGCCACTAAATGGTTGCAGTACACGACCTTGATCATCTGTTACAAGATAATCTAGCAACATAAAGTGATCATTGAAGAATGCCTCTTCGTCCATAATTAACCGCAAAGTCAATTCTGTAGAAGTAGGGAAAAATGTAACTTTATCATATACAATTGCTAATTCGTTCGTTTCTCTTTTTTGATTGACAAGAAATGATTTTTGATCTCCCTGCTTCTCTACAGGTAGTTGTACAAACCATGAACGGCTTTCATTCGGACGTAATCCAAGTAAAAAGGAGTCTGGGACATCTTCTCTAAGTCGAATACTAATAGCTCCAATATACATTCCTTCTTTTACTTCTTCCTCATTTCCCCCCATACCGTAGCTTCCAGCTGGTTTTCCATTAATAAATAACTCAAAAAAATTACCTAAAAAATTAGGTGGTTGTGTGGGATCAATCATTTCGATGATATAGCCGAGGTGAATTTCTCCGCCATCATAAAGTGTTTCTGTAAATGTAACAAGATGACCATCAAATTCTATTTGCTCTCCTAGAGAAGTGGCTAATCCATCGTCGGCGCCTTTTTTCATGCCAATATTACCGACAAATTCGAAGGCAGAGCCAACTACAGGGAGATTTTTCATGGTCTCGGCAATCGTTGGGGATATAAATGGTAAGCTCGTTGTCACAATCAAGGCTAGAGCCGCTGCAGATAAACCGTAAATGAATTTCGAACGTCGTTTTTTTCGCGGTAGTTGTTGCAGGGTTTTTGAAATTCTTTGTTCCAATTCGGTTGGCAGGGAGGTATTAACGTCGTTTTTTAGTTGTTGTTCCCATTTTTCCATGTTAAACCCTCCTCATGTTTTAATAGGTGTTGACGGATTTTTTCCCTCGCTCTTCGTAATTTTGTTTTGATCGTATTTTCTGGTGTTTCATAGATTTGTGAAATTTCTTGAATCGAAAGATCTTCAATATGAAACAGCTTTAAAAGTTGTCTCTGCTCACTTGGAAGAGTGTCGAGTATTTCCTGAATTTCAATCTTTTCGTAACCTTTATCATCGGAAAAGGGCTCAACCAAACGGTCATAGGAAGTAAGGTTTCTTCTTTGTCTGTGCAGTTGATGACATTCATTCATTAAAATGCGGATCAACCATGATTTAAAGAAAGCAGGTTCACGCAAAGTATGGATGCTTTGGAAAGCTTTTAATATTGCTTCTTGCATCGCATCTGCGCAATCTTCATCTCGTGAAAGTATCGTTTTTGCAACACGATACATTGTTAATTTATGAATAAGGATAAGTTGCTCGAATGAGTCAACATCGCCTTTTTTTGCTTTTTTGACGATCTTAATTTGATCCACGAATCGTGCTCCTTTCGTGAGGCTCTATTTGTTAGATACATAAGTGAGGGAGGAAGTTTCAACAAAATAATGTTTTTCTTTAAAAAATAGATATTTATGTAATAACGTAATGTAATCGTTAGCCATCTTGCTATTATACAAGATTGGCAGGAAGAATAGGGAAATATTGTAATATATAATTAGATAGATTAGATTAGTAAGCTGGGTTTTAGACAATTGAAAACATAGATATGATAAGATGAATGAGAGTAAAAATTTTGCCAATTATGGAGGAATTTGTTTTAGTGGATAGTTTTAAGAAAACGATACAAGAGGGACTCATTGAACATTTAAGTTTCTTACCACCAGAAGCTATTATCGTTATTATTTCAGCATTGCCGATTATTGAATTACGGGGTGGGTTGCCAGCAGGAGCATTTTTAGACTTATCATTTCAATCAGCGCTCGTATACAGTATATTAGGAAATCTTCTTCCGATAGCACCGATTTTATTACTGTTCCGACCGATAAGTAAGTGGTTAGTCAGGTTCAACTTCTACGATCGTTTCTATCATTGGTTATACCAGAGGACGATGAGTAAAAGTCGTAAATTAGAAAAATACGGAGCCTTTGGGTTAGTGTTATTTACAGCGGTTCCTTTCCCAACGACTGGGGCGTATAGTGCATGTTTAGCAGCAATCTTGTTTTTCATTCCATTTCGAGTCGCCTTTCTATCAATTAGTTTTGGAGTTTTGGTATCTGCGGTAATTATGGGGATAATTACATATCCATTGTATTAAGTAAAATCTTCTAGGACATTGCAAACTTGATCCAACCCCTAATAATCTTTTTGGTTTAGTAACAGAAGTTAGTGCCAGTAACGAAAATTAAATCATAGAAGCAATAAAAAAGGCTGCATTATCACGATCAAATCGTAGATCACGCAGCCTCTTTCCTTATTTATCTTTGTAACGCATTATAAACATTCACAATACCATGACCAAAATGTTGACGGCTAGTACCTGTACCACCATCAGCAGTTTGCTGAAGTAATGCTCTAATTTGCGCAGGTTTCATATCAGGGTTTTGCGCTTTAACGAGTCCGATTGCAGCAGCTACCTTTGGAGCAGCCATACTTGTACCGATCATAGAGCCATATCCACCTTCAACCGTAGATAATGTAGGATTTTCACGATCTCCACCAGGACCTGCAAGATCTACATTTCCATAGTTAGAGTAAAAAGCAAGCTCATCGGTAATAGTAGAAGAGGAAACACTGATGACCCAAGGGATATCAGAGAATGTATCATGTAATGGACCTGACCACTGTGCTCCTTCTCCAGGGACAGTATTCATTTTCTTGCCTAAATCAATTGCGTTGTTTCCGTTTGCACCAACAATAAACATATCCTTACTTTGTGCATATCTTACAGCACGAGATGCTGTTAAATGGAGCGTTCTTTGTTGTTCATCGTTCATAAAACTGTAAGTACCTAAGCTTAAGTTCGCTACATCGACCCCATCATCAGCAGCTGCTGTAATTCCTGCTAAAATACTTGTCCATCCTGAAACACGGTAAGACGCAATTCCTAATTCAGGACCTACACCCATAACTCTTCCATTAGCGGCAATCGTACCTGCAACATGTGTACCGTGATCTCCTCTAAAAGAGTCATCAGCCGTGCCTGGAACAAATGATTTTGCATATAAAAGGTTTCTTTGTAAATCTGGATGTGTAGTATCAACACCACTGTCAATGATAGCTACTACAACATCATGATTTCCTGCTTGGATTTCCCAAGAATTACCGTCTTTTGTAACTCGTTTAATATCCCATTGATACTGTTCATAAAGATCTGCGCCACTAGTATCCACACGCAAGCCTTCGTCCAATCGGTAAGCAAACTGAAATTCTGTTTCAGGAGAACGAATTTCAACATCCTCTGAAACAGCCGCTATGCCAGATTGACTCTCGGCCCAATCTTTAAAGCGGGGATTTGATGAACTGACACTAACCACCCCGATTTGTGGTACTTCTTGAATAATCTCTGCTCCTAAGCCTTTCATATCTGTAATGAGACTTTGAGGAATGGTTTGACTAGAAAACGTGATGATATAGTCCGTTTTTTCTTCTGCCAATGCCCCAGATCCCCCAAATGCTAGTAACCCTGCTAATGATAACCCTGCTAACCACTTCTTCATAGATTCCCTCCGTAAATTTACAATTTTTTAAATAACTTCAAGAGGGTATATTCGTGTTTCGAAATAAATTCCCTTTCAATGTTTGTTGTTTTTTGAAAAATGAGGAAAAAGTATATTAATATACTAGTAAATATTAAGTATTTCAAAATATGAAGCTAAATCATCTTACCTATAAATATAAGTAATAGCCATAAAGTGCAGTAGGATATATGCCTTATGCAAAATGTTTGTAAGGAAATTGAAAATGATCCACCCAGAAAAAGGTTAACAAGAAAAAGGGTTAACCTTTTATCAATAATAAAAGCTAGTTTGAAATATAGTCTGTAATAAGATTGTCTTTCATATATCTATTAAAAAAGTTCCTTTTTCTTCAAAACATAGTTTTTAAGTAGTATGATTAAAGAATATATTGTTGGTAATGATTGGAGGGGGAGTATGCTTAGAAAGCTAAGAATATTATTTTCTATTATTGTAATCGGGTTAGCAATATTTAGTATGGTAACGGGTAATCATGCATCATCGCCTTTTTTAATGCTGTTTTTATCAGCAGCGATCTTAATGACAGGCCTAATTGAATTACAAAAAGATAAAAAAGCCTTCTGGGGATATATGAGCATCGGTGTATCTTTATTTGTATTTTTTGTATCTATTCAAGGTTTCGTACAGTATTAATGCACATGGGAGTTGTAGTCAAGCAACTCTTTTTTGTGTTCTTTAACTGATAGCAAAAATAAAACAACTTCTTTACCAGCGTTCTATATAAAGCGTTTGTTTGGCAAGGGTTCAAATGATTACATCGGGTTTGTAGTTGTTGTGACGATTTCAACCATTTTAATAAAAAGGAACAAATGAATGTGAAGTCGAAATATTAAGGTAATTAGAATTATTTTATAGTCTTGCATAAAGGTGATTTATTGAAAAAGAAGTGGTTTTTAATACCAAGTGTTACGGAATAAAAGTAGAGTTTTATGAGGTACCGCTCGAAATGATAACTGTAAAATATAAATATTTAGGTCTTCCTGTTTCAAAAAGATATTATGTAACCTATTAAAATTGCTTAAAGAATAGAAAAAGGATGGTAAACATGGAGTTTAAATATGTTTTAAGTGGGACTGGTTGGGCGACTTGTAATCTAGAAATAAACAGACAAAAGCTTGAGTTTACCGCTAGTTATGTTACAAATTGTTTAGATGATTTTTTAGTCGCATTGATGCAAATTAACCCTGATTGTGTCCCTAGCTTGGAATTAAAAAAGGTTAGTAGTTGTCAATGGGACGGTGAACCTGATGGAGTGGTTTGGACTTTTGAGCTAAAAAAGGAACGTGTATTGTCCCTAAAAGCAGAGTACTTTGATGATTTGAGTATGAAAAATAAACCAGAGATCTGGATAAATACAGAATGTTTGTATGATGATTTCTTAAAATGCGTTATTAGAGAAGTCGATTTATTAGTTAAGAGACAAGGAATTGTTGGTTATCGAACAGATTGGGATGATTGTGATTTTACCCTAAGTACATTTTTAAGGTTAAAGCACTCGATCGTTTCTAAAGAACCATTTCCAGTCGAGGAAGTGATTGTTGACAACGATTTAGAAACAAGAAGTCAACTGAGATATGAGTTGGAATTATTGTTACAGGATATCGATTAAACTTTTCATAAGCAAAAATACTTAAAAATAATTTAGTGGATACTTAGTTTCTATTACATAGTCATTTTTTGGGCTTAATTATAGAGCATTCTTATTTAAAAACTGGGGGGCTTATCATGGAGTACCGTACCGTTGGAAAAACTGGAATAAAAGTTTCAAAGTTGTGCTTTGGCACGATGTCATTTGGGGGAAATGCTGATAGAGAAATGTCAAAAGCAATGTTTAAACGCACTCGGGAGGCAGGTATTAATTTTTATGACTGCGCAAATATGTACAGTAATGGTGTCGCCGAAGAAATTCTTGGAGAATGTATAGCAGATTGTCGGGATGAAATTGTACTCACTTCCAAAGTGTACTTTCCAACTGGGGATGATGTAAACTCCAGAGGGCTGTCACG
Organism: Alkalihalobacterium elongatum; assembly: GCF_019024285.1. Lineage (GTDB taxonomy): Bacteria > Bacillota > Bacilli > Bacillales > Bacillaceae_F > Alkalihalobacterium > Alkalihalobacterium elongatum. The sequence goes on along the minus strand of NZ_WMKZ01000001.1, from coordinate 118,803 downwards.
CCGTCATATAATGCTAGAAGTGGAAAATACGTTAAGACGGTTAAAAACGGATCGGTTAGATTTCTACTTTGTACACAAGTTTGATGATGATACACCAATGGAAGAAACACTTCGTGCACTAGACGATCTTCAAGCGCAAGGAAAAATTCTTTATCCTGCAGTTAGTAACTGGGCAGCGTGGCAAATTGCAAAAGCATTAGGCATTTCTGCAAAAGAACGATTGGCTCGATTCGAGTTAATCCAGCCGATGTATAATCTCGTTAAACGTCAATCTGAAGTCGAAATTCTTCCACTTGCTCAATCCGAGCAATTAGGCGTAATCACATACAGTCCACTTGGTGGAGGATTGTTAACGGGGAAGTACGGAGTAAATAGTAAGCCGCAAGAAGGAAGATTGGTCGAACAAGAAATGTATACGAAACGTTATAGTGATCAAATGAACTTTGAAGTGGCTGAACGGTTTACTGCATATGCAAATAAACATGGCGTTCATCCTGCTACTTTAGCGGTTTCATGGGTAATGGCACATCCAGCCGTAACAGCACCAATTATTGGGGCCAGAAATGTAGAACAGCTTGAATATTCACTAGCTGCTTTAGATGTGAATATGACGAACGAGTGGCGTGATGAGATTTCAAATTTATCCATCACGCCACCACCAGCAACCGATCGTACAGAAGAAATAAATTAATCCATAAACCATTAGGAACCTATCTTCCTGATGGTTTATTTTTCGAGATTGTTGCTGTATTAGCTTTTTTGTAACGACTACGAAAAAATGACAAAATTAAACTAATGATAAATCCAAACCAGCAGATAAAAGAACTGCGAAATAAGCTAAAGTGATGAACTAGTTTTAAAACTAAACATAGATTTTTCTAAATAACTTTTTAAGGTTGTTTCCCAGTCTCTAGTTAAGAAACGTATATACGCAATATCTTACAAAAACACCGCTAATATTACAAAATATGGTACGATATTAGTAATTTTACTCCTTAGTTGAAATAAACTTAATCGTTGTTGAGAGGAGAACATGATAAGTGAAACCAAAAGTAATTATTATAGATTTAGATGGTACTCTTTTAAATTCATCTAAAACGATTTCAATGAAGAGCATTGAAGTACTAAAGGGGTTAAAAGCGAATGGGATCCACCTCATATTTGCTACAGCACGACCGCCACGCTGCACTAACTTCAAAGAGTTAAATTTAGCATCAATTGGAACAATGGTCTATTACAACGGAGCATTATTTCATTGTAGTCAAACGAACAAACAAATACATTTTTCAATACCAAAGAAAAAGACGAAAGAACTCATAGATTTCTGTCTTTTCTTAGATAATGCGGCGAATATTAGTATTGAAGTAAAAGATAAATGGTATAGTAGTAAATCTTTAGATTATACAGATATGATGAAAGTAGAACAAAACCCAACAATTATAAGTTACGAGGAATTGATAGGCTATGATTGTACAAAGGTACTATTAACGAATTTTTCCCAATCGGAACAATTGCTAAATAAGTTTGGAAAAGAGCTAAATATTCTCATTACCGATCACGGCGAGCTCATTCAAATTATGTCTCAAAAATCTTCTAAAGAGTCTGCAGTCGAATATATTCTAGATCAACTACAATTAACATTTCATGACGCGATGTGCTTTGGTGATGATTTTAATGACCTAGGATTATTTCAAGCATGCGGATATTCGATTGCGATGGGAAATGCGATCAAAGAACTAAAGGAGATTGCCGATAACATAACGGAAACGAATGATAATGATGGTGTGGCTATCGTTTTGGAGAAGTATAGTAATCGTATGCAAGTAAGTCATTAAATAATTAGTAGAGTAAGAGGAAGGAACCACCGATCGTACTTTTCTACTATATAAGGAGGCACAGATGAAAAATATTTGGCAGAAAGATAATCATTTTTATAGGTTAGACCCTTTAACACAAATTCTATTAACACAAACAGAAGAAAGTTTAAAAGTAAAATTACCAAACTCCTATATCGAACTTTTAAATCAACAAAACGGCGGATATATTAAATACAATACATACCCTACGAACGAACCAACTATTTGGGGGAAAGGCCATATTCAAGTAGACCATCTATTAGGTATTGGAAAAAAGGATAGTATACTAGACAGTAATTATTTGATCGAGGAATGGGGGCTGCCTAAGAAGATTGTTATTCTATCAGGAGAGGGCGATTCGTGGGTTGCTTTCGATTATCGAAATACTATAGAAAATCCACCGATTATTTATATAGAGTGTGAGAGCGAGGAAAACAAGGTGATTAAGCTTGCAAACTCGTTTGAAGAATTTTTAGACGGGCTAACCTTGTACGAAGATAGTCACCAAGAAAATGAGGAAGATAATACTGAAGAAAAACGTGGATTGTGGACGAAAGATGAAGTAGTTAAAGCTTTGTCCTCTAATAATCATGAGGAAATTGTCCTGACATTCAATTTTCTTTATGCTCTTAAAAAGAAGGAATTGAAAAAATTAGAATACGGAACAATAATTGAATGCATGATTTTACAATTACTTGAACACAGCAATGAACAAATTAAGGAAATTGCTGCACTTTATGCAGTGCACTTTACCGAAAAACGATTATTCTCTTCAGGTTACATCCAACAAGTTCTCACGATCCTTCGTGATGATAAGGACTTAGCGGTTTACGCAGATATGCTTCAATAAATATTTAGGCTAAATATTGTTAACTACTAGTTGACGGTACTTTACTACCTTATTAAAATGGAAGTATCTTACTTAGGAGGTTTTTGTTTGAATAACTTCTGTTTAGAGCTGGTAGGCACCTTTTCTATATAAAATAAAAATATAGAGGAGCGTGTTTTCGAAAATGAGTAAATACTTTTTTGAGGCTTTTGAAAATTTAGTTAGGTTAGCGCCAGGTAGCGAGATATCAACTAAAAAAGCGATTTCTATGCTAGACCTACCTGTAAAAGACAATCTAAGCATTTTAGATATTGGATGCGGTACAGGAAGTCACACGATGATTTTGGCGGAAATGTTCCCATCAGCTCATATAATAGCGATCGATACGAATGAAGGATTTTTAAATGTGTTAAAGAGAAAAGTGGATAAAGGTCGTCTTGAAAATCGAGTCACGGTAAGGAATGTATCGATGTTTGAGCTAGAATTTCCTCTAGAAAACTTCGATCTCATTTGGGCAGAAGGCACGATCTATATAGCTGGATTTCAGAATGGATTAAGAAACTGGAAAAAATACCTAAAATCAGGTGGGTATCTTGTTTGTAGTGAAATCTCTTGGCTAAATAATAAACCTTCCTTAGAGTGTAAAACGTTTTGGGAGACAGCGTATCAAGAGATGGATAAGATTGTAAATAAAATCAAGCATATCGAGGAAAACAATTATTGCTATCAATTTTCTTTTGTGCTACCTAAAGAAGATTGGACGGATCAATATTACGTTCCACTTGAAGCAAACCTAGATAAAATGTTAGAAAAATACCAACAAAACGAGGATGCTTTAAAGGTAGTACAAATGCTTCGCGAAGAAATCGAATTGTACTATAAATATTCTGATGATTACAGCTATGTGTTTTATGGAATGAAAAAGAAATAATGTAGACCAACGACGAAAAGGGCTGAAGACAATCAGTCCTTTTTTACATTTAATCATAAAAAATCAATCATTTGAGGGAAGTCTATGACAATAATCCTTTAAACAGTTGAATTGAAATTATACCTGCCGTGGTATAAAATAGGTTGTATGAATAGAAATGAAAGGGAAGTACATAACGCTGTTTTTAACCAGTGAACAAAGTTATTTGATCAATTCAAAATAATGGAATACCCTTTATTAATAAAAATGGTTGAGAGGAGTACTAAGTATGAGCGACTGGAATTCACGTTTTAGTAATGAAGAATATGTTTATGGGAGAGAGCCCAATGAATTTTTAGTGGGTGTTCAGAAAAGGTTAAACCTTTCAGGTCGAGCTTTGGCGATTGCAGAAGGAGAAGGGAGAAATGCGGTCTTTTTAGCTGAACAAGGATTGAACGTCATGGCTTGGGATTATGCTGAAACAGGTTTACTGAAAACGAGAAAACTGGCCCAATCTAAAGAAGTGTCAGTGGAAACGAAACTCGTTGACTTAAATGATGCCAAGTGGCAACCTAATCAATGGGATGAGATTGTCTGTATTTTTGGTCATTTTCCTGTAGAGCTACGAAAGAAAACACTTCTTGGTGTGAAAGAGTCTGTTAAATCAGGAGGCTATTTTATTACCGAGGTATATTCTCACTATCAAATACCATATAAAAGTGGTGGTCCGCAAAACGTTGATCTTCTTTATAAACCAGATGAGTTTTTAGACACTTTTTCAGATTGGCGTATTGTGCACTTTTTTATGGGAGAGGTTGTACGTAACGAAGGGAAGTTACACAATGGGTTGTCTCATGTCATTCAATTTGTCGGACAAAAACCAGAGTAACTATCTGTATTCTGAAATAAACTATACTTAACTTTCGCTCTACCAAAAATTAATTTCCTATTGAAATGAAACCCTCCTTTCTATAAAGGCGTCTAACTTTTTAGAGAGGAGGGTTTCATGATTAGAAGTGTCACATACTACTTTCGTTCATTTGCAATTATAGTTTTCATTGTTACCGTTTTTACGGTCGGTTGTTCAGCAGAGAAAACAATGACGTCCACTTCTTCTTATATTTCTGTTATTGAAAAAGGATACTCAGAAGATTATAAGGAAACGTGGATTATAGCGGTTAACCCAGAGATCGAAGAGAGTGAAATAAAGATTATCGTAGAGGAACCAATGGTTTGGAATTTAATCGAAGTAGATAAAACGTACTTTTCTAGTTATTTGAAAGAAGTAGAGAAGGCTTCGGTTTTAATACAGATTAGCCACCTTGGCGATGATGATACATTAAGGTGAAAAATTAGATTGTTCAGCAAATATGACGATTATTTATTTGTTATAAGGGGGAAATGGATAAACTACAAGAGGTATGAGTTCACCAAAACGGAGAGACATCATGATAAAGATATAAGCTATACTACCTTTACTATAGGTATTCATCCCTTCTTTATAGGCTAAATATTAACTAAATCTGGAATAGAAAGACGACGAAAGCTAGGAATGGTTTCGCCGTCTTTTGTTATGTCTAAACTCTCATTAAATTATTCTACTAAGGTAAGAATTCTCTTTCATCATTTTGGCTTTATGAAAATGTACGTAATCTATATTTTAAATTCTCCAAATTAAAATATAATATAATAATTGACAATGATTATCATTACAGATACGATTGTACTATAATAAACGGAATGGATAAAAAAGGTGAACAACACTTTTGTAGCTAAAGTTGCGTGTGAAAACGACTTAAAGCTTAAAGTTTTGGAGGTTCGTATGTGTACACAACTGATGTCATTAGAAGAACAGCAAAAGTTGGCAAATTACCGGGTTTGTTTTAAAAGAGAAAGCCCTCCAATGTTAAACATTGATGTCATCGATTTGTTTGATCAGGAAAAACTTCTTTCTTTTTTAGAAGAAGTACAGGAAGAGTTGGAAGCACCAGATTTGATGGTTACGGGTTCCGCTTTTTCCAAACGGTACAGTTACCTTATTATTGCTTCTGCGTTTTATTCGTTTTTAATGTTTAATAAAAAATTAGATATGTCAGCTGAAAATATGTCAATTTTATCATCTACCTCTCAAGATAAATGGTTACCTCGTCTTTTCTTTGCCGATCAAACGGCTTACATACCGGAGACAAAAGAGGACCGTAAAGCCTGCAGGGATCAATTAATTAAAGAGATATTTGTTGATCACTTAAGTCCTTTATGGGACAATATTTCAGAGCTATGTAAAGTTCCAAAGCCCATTTTATGGGAAAACACGTCGACTTATTTATTTTGGATTTTCGAGACGTTACTTAAACGGGACGATCTTGTCCCAGCATTAAGGGATACGATACAACTTGATTTCGATTATTTCCTCTATGCAACAGAACATTCGATTTTTAAAGACTACAAAAGTCATCCAATCACTGGTTTCTATTGTGATATGACAAGCCTTGGGGGACAAGCTGTTCGAATTCGAAAAACGTGCTGTCTCTATTACGCCCTTTCTGAAGAAGGGAAGATGTGCAAAGGCTGTCCACGAAGAGGAAGTTACCAAGCTTGTAATAATCTTGCCTAAATTTCCTCACTAAAAAAGGATTTTGCTCATTAAACTCGAATTCTTTCATTAAACAGTGCTAGGGACTGTTAGCATAAACATAAATATTAATATGAATATGAATAAATAACACAACAGCGGCTTATCGTTGTTGTGTTATTGGCAATCCTAAAAAGTAGAGCGGGAGTGGATAGATGTTACTTACTAAATTAAATTTAGAAAAAAAAGAAATGAAAATCCATGATTTCATTGCAACAACATATCCAAAGCTTGTGAATACATATTTAACCATCGTACCTAAAGCTCGGTTTATGATCATGGAGAGAATGATTAATGCTCTTTTAAGAGAAGGGTTTATTCAAAAACAGCAAAAAGAAGCACAGCTTTTACAATCACAGCAAATTGAACTTTCCTTTCAAAAAGGGAAGATCATCATTCCAATCGCTGAAAAATATAGTTATGATCGGTATAAGCTTAAATCGAATGTAACACTTATTGATCATGAGCTAACTGTTACTGAAGTTTTACACCCCATCTTTTTAGTGGAACTATTGAAAGAATATATGGAAGAACAAAACATCACGTATTCCAATTTAGAGGGATTTCAGTCAGAGCTAGCTGATAGTGTGGCCAATATGGGATTAGGCTTGTTATTTCAGGAAACGAGGTATGAAGAGTTAAGAGGAATTGGTCAGAAAAACAACTGGCAAACGACGTTAGAGCTTGTAAATGGCTTAGCGGATAAAGATCCGACTTTTGATCGGTCCTTGTTTTTTGAACAATCGTGTGTAACAGGTCACCAGCTGCATCCTTGTACCAAATCCAAAATTGGGTTAACGATCGAAGAGGTTATGCAGTACTCCGCGGAGTTTGATCACGTAGTCGAACTGTCTTTAGTGGCGCTTCATAAAGATGTCACTTATGTAAACCCGCAGTTCGAACCCCAACAAATGAACGAATTCTGGTCCAATGAATACCCCGAGCTCTATGACTGTTTTATCAATGGTTGTTTAGACAAAGGAGTAAACCCTGATGAATTTGTGGTTTTACCCGTTCATCCGTGGCAGAAAAATCAAACGATACCTGAATTATATGCTAGTGAATTAGAAAAGGGTGATATCTTTTTTATTGACAATTATAGCCTGCCAACAAAGCCGACGTTGTCGGTCCGAACGGTTGCACCGGTTTCTGTCGATAAAAAATACCACCTTAAACTACCGATCAACGTACAAGTGACTAGTGCTGTTCGAACAATCTCTCCAAACTCTGTCCATAATGGTCCAGAATTAACAGGAATTATAAAAACAGTTTTAGAAAGAGAAGGATACTTCAACGGAAAATTTGGGGTTGCAGGAGAAGACTTTGGAATTCGTTTTAACTCAACAATCAAAAATGACACCCAATCGTATCATCGAAATAAAAATCTATCGCTGCTTATTCGCCCAAATCCAGAGTCGCTTGTCAATGAAGATGAAACTGTACTGGTCGCCTGTGGACTTTTTAGCCCGTCTCCTGTTTCAAACCGTCTAGTTGTGTATGAAGCGGTAGATCATTACCACATACGCCATCCGTCTTATTCCTTACCAGAGAATGTAAGATCGTTTTTTAAAAAATATATTAATGTCGTTCTTTCAGGGATTATTCCGTTGATGACCCGATATGGTATTGGCCTAGAAGGACATTTACAAAACTCATTGATCGTTATTAAAAATGATGAGCCTGTCAGAGCGTTAATTCGAGATTTAGGCGGGGTAAGGGTTTATAAAAAAAGATTAGATCAACAAGGGGTATCTGGTACGTTTTATCCTAATTCCGTTACGATTGGTGACGATTTCGTTGAAATGCAAAATAAGGTTATCCATACTGTATTTCAAAGTCACATCGGTGAACTTACCGCTCACCTAGCAAGAGAGTATCTGATTGATGAGCATGAGCTTTGGGATCTTGTAAGAGAAGAGTGCCTCAACATCTTCACCCAGCTTAATCAGGATGAAACATTACGAGAAGACGTAGAAATGGATCGAGCGGCGTTGCTTGCCCGAACAGTTGAAACAAAAGCATTGACGATTATGCGGTTAAAAGATGATGTAACTGATTATGCGTATATTGGGGTTCCTAATCCGTTGTATAGAACTATAGATTAAACAAAAGGAATGAAAAGTGCTGAATAGAAAGTGTTCGGTACGTCAATAATGATGTTGTTAAAAAAGGAGGGATATTCATGGCACTAACGTTCAAACAAATGGTAGGGACAGCTAAAGAAAATGTACCTGGAATTTCTTCAGCTGACGCACGTGAAAAAATGAATCAAAACCCAAATACACTTGTGATTGATGTACAAGATGCTACAGATGCAGGTGCATGTGGCTTAATTCCGAGCAGTATGAACATTTCATTAGGAATGTTACCGATTCGTGCAGATCTTGAATTACCAGAACACCTAAGAGCACCAGAATTGGCGGATCGAAGTCGTCCGGTGATTGTCACTTGCGGTGCTGGAGGGCAAGCTGCTCTTGGCGCGTATCTATTAAAGCAAATGGGCTTTGATGATGTAGCCTACATAGAAGGTGGTACAACCGCTTGGAAAAATGCTGGGTTTGAAGTGGAGAACGCTTAATAATATAATTTATGAGCTGTATTTTCTATCCAAGGAGAAATGGCGATCAACCAGTTAAGGTATGATCGTCATTTTTTTGCCTGTTTTTTCTCAACCTGGCATGAAAACGGCACTACAGTAGGAAAATAAAAATGCTATTGTAGTGGTTGCAGCTTTTATGACTTTAAAAAACCTGTGTTGCTATTATTAAAAGAGTTACTTATCTTTCCAAAAACGATGAAATATGAGTAGAAAGCTACTCAACGATATCCATGAAAAAAATGGAGGAGGTAAAAATGTGATCGTCAATTTTAATGAAATCAACCATTACTTATATATGCAAGAGGCTTTAAAGGAGGCCCAAGAAGCTGGTAAACGTGGGGATACACCAATAGGTTCTATCATTGTTCATAATGATATGGTTATATCACGAGGTTCTAACCGGACGTTCACACAAGGAAATGATTTAGCGCATGCAGAAATCAATGCATTGAATAACTGCAAAGCTTTCTTAAAACAAAATGCTTTGAACTGTATCTTATACACGACCGTTGAGCCTTGTATGATGTGTTTATCAACAATAATCACGGCAAACATTAGAAACATTGTTTTTGGCTTAGAAGATAAGAGCTTAGAAATGAAGCATTTTATAAATTCGAACTCATTCATAAATAAACGATTGCAAAATTATCAAGGTGGTGTGCTGTCAGATCAATCGGCGCAAATTTTGAGAAGCTATAATCCACATATGGCTACGATTATGATCAACGGTTTAGAGGCAGAGCCATTGCCATGATGGTTTCGCGATTAGGTTAATTTAAGTAGTCTAGTGATCGTGAGTAAGTTGCGGTTATCTGGTTAACAAAGTGCCAGGGATGAAAAGTGAGTTTAGGGGATTGAAAGGCCTCTATTTTACTATTAAGCCACGTTTTTCGCCTGAATTTCAGTAAATAAGAGCCTGTGGGTGCTCTAAATTTTCAAAACTGTCGATTGACCAATGAACTTACAACGAAAACCGCGTGGGAAGCTCCCACACGGTTTAGTATGATCTAGAAAAGTCCTAAAGCACGACCGTCTTCATCGACATCCATCTTTAACGCAGCTGGTTCTTTTGGAAGGCCAGGCATGGTCATGACATTTCCTGAAAGGGCAACGAGAAAGCCAGCGCCAATTGATGGTTTAAATTCACGGATGGTGATCGTAAAATCGGTTGGTCTACCTAGTTTCGTTGGATCATCGGATAATGATACAGGTGACTTCGCCATACAAATTGGCAAGTTATCCCAGCCTAGAGCTTCATATTGGGCAATTTGTTTTTTCGCTTTATCTGAAAACTCAACCGCTTTTGCTCCATAGACGGTTTGTGCAATTTTCAAGATCTTATTTGGAATTGAGTCATTGACATCATATAAAGGTGCGTACGAATGATCATTTTTATCAATAGCACTTAAGACTTGGTGAGCTAAGTCAATTCCGCCTTCTCCACCTTTTTCCCAAACTTCAGTAAGAGCTACAGCATATCCTTCGCTTTCACAAAAAGATTTCAATGTTTCGACTTCTTGGTCTGTATCGGATGTAAATCGGTTAATGGCAACAACGAAAGGTAAGTTAAAGGCTTGGATCGTTTCAATATGTTTTTGTAAGTTACTTAATCCATCACGTAATGCATCGACCTTTTCCATATGTAATTCTTGTTTTGATACGCCGCCATGCATTTTCAATGCACGTATCGTTGCTACGATCACAACAGCTTCTGGTTGAATATTGGTAAAGCGTGCCTTAATATTTAAAAACTTTTCTGCCCCTAAATCAGCACCGAAACCAGCTTCAGTGACAACGATATCGCTCAGCTTTTGTGCCATTTTTGTTGCGATTACACTATTACAGCCATGAGCAATATTTGCGAATGGACCACCATGAATTAAAGCAGGGGTATGTTCGATCGTTTGAACAAGGTTTGGTTTAATCGCATCCTTCAATAAGAGGGTAAGTGCACCTTCTACTCCAAGGTCAGCAACTGTTAATGGCTCTTGATCTACATTATAAGCGACAACAATTTTTGCTAAGCGTCGTTTTAAGTCTTTTAAATCTGTTGCTAAACAAAATACAGCCATAATTTCTGAAGCGACTGTAATATCAAAGCCATCTTCGCGAGGGACACCTTGAATGGGACCACCTAAACCGACAACAACTTGTCGTAAGGCACGATCATTTAAGTCTACGACACGCTTCCAAACAATTCGTCTTGTGTCGATTCGCAGTTCGTTTCCTTGATGAATATGGTTATCTAAAAATGCTGCTAATGCATTGTTAGCTGTGGTAATGGCATGAATATCACCTGTAAAATGCAGATTAATTTCTTCCATTGGCAATACTTGCGAGTAGCCACCACCTGCAGCTCCACCTTTTATCCCCATAGTGGGTCCAAGTGAAGGTTCGCGTAAAGCAATCATTGCTTTTTTACCTAGCTTGTTTAGCGCTTGTCCTAAACCAACAGTTACCGTAGATTTACCTTCCCCAGCAGGAGTAGGGTTAATTGCAGTTACTAATACAACCTTGCCATCAGGATGATTAGTCATTCGTTTCATTAAGTCTAGTGAAATTTTTGCTTTATAGTGACCATGTAACTCTAATTCTTCATCTAATATGTTGAGACTTTTTTTAAATTCTTGAATGGGCTTTAAGGTTGCAGCCTGAGCAATTTCAATATCTGATTTCAACGGTTTATTTGTTTTCATTGTTCATCCCTTCTCCACTCGTACATAAGATTGTTATATTCTTGGAAATTATATTCGAGTCCCTACTTAAATATAGCAAAATAGGTATAAAAATCAAAGGAAATCATAGAAAAGCTTCGGAATTTGCCTATAATTCAAAAGATTACTTTAAAGCGTTAAAATGGTGATAGCTTACAATTTATTATTTTAATAAAATAAAGAAGTATTTATATATGTAGGTAAAGGATAGTTATTGCCACACTGTTTTCATCGGAAAAGTGAAACTAAAAGTAAAACCCCACTGGTGGAGTGGAGTTTGAGGAGAAATGATAGTGGCCTCTCTTAGGAGGAATAACATGAAGGAGTCGTTATCCGATTAGGTTTAACGAGGCCAGATTAAACCTTTACTAATATATATGTTAGTAGGTTTAGTTTTATGACTAAAGTAAAGGAATTTTTTCAGAAATTTTAATAATAGGCGTTTGGTACGTGTGAAGGGTCTGATTTAAGTGTTTGAAAAAATTGTGAGCTTCCCGTTAAAGTGGTGAAAGAGCTGATGTTTTATCGATATGGATAAAAGCATCATATCGTTCTGATAGGCGGGAGGGTACATAGTTACCGCGATGTTCCAATTCTGGATGATAAACGACGCCAATCGCGCGGTGCCCAATGACACTTGAGAAAAGTACTTTGTTTTCTTCAGTAAACATTAAGTACTGATTGTATGCCCCTGCATTATGAATAGCTTCTTCCCAACTTCCTCTAGCACCTTTAGGTACTGACATGATTTCAGCTGATGCACCCCAACTCGTCCCAGCGATAACCGTTCCTTCGTATGTTCCAAAACCAATAGCGTAAACATTGTTTTCTCCGTAAGTTTCACGAGTTAATTGACCGACATTTATCATTCCTTCACGGGCCATATCTTTAGCACGCGCATCACCAATATGGGTGTTATGTTCCCATACAATCCCTTTGGAAGAAGTCCCATAAAACTTACTGATATGTTGAAGTGCTTCAACCATATGACGATCACGGATATTCCACGACTCATTATCGTTTGTGACCATCGTGTGATAATAATGTTCAGCGTTCATAGTGGCGATCGCATTAATATTCATATTCAAATTAGCTTCAGGATCTTGATCGTATGCTTTTTTGTTTTCCTTTATAGTAGATAACAGTTCCATCACCTCATTCATGCAGTCTTCTCCATAAAATGCAGCTGAAATACCGTACTTTTCTGGTTTCCGATGATAAGGTTCGAAGCACTCAATTGCTTGTAACGCCTTTTCTAAGTCAGGGGATTTAATACTTTCCAAGTAATGGACGATCGCTTCCATCGATTCCCATAAACTATAGACGTCTATTCCATAGAAACCAATTTTTCGCTCTGCTTCTGTTTGGTTGTATTTGTGAAGCCATTCGATGAGATCGACTATTTCTCGATTAGCCCACATCCAACTAGGCCAACGATTGAACGATTTTTTCAGTACATCTTCAGCACTTGAGTACTCTGGTGCCATTCCTTTGATATAACGATTTACTTCATAACATGCGGGCCAATCTCCCTCGACGGCTATAAAATCAAATTGATGTTCTTGAATGAGTTGCTTGGTAATGTCTGATCGAATCGTATAAAACTCACTCGTCCCATGGCTCGCTTCACCGAGCAAGACGTACTTAGCATGGCTAGCTTTTTGAATTAATGGGTTTAGTTCATTCGTATTAGAAAATGGGACCGCATGTTTTTTGATGTGGTCAGTTAATAGGTTTGTTTTAATCAATTGTTTTTCACCTCGAGTTTAGTATGAGCGAGAAAGGAACAAGTAATTCCAGTTACTGGAGGGGGGAATTGGGAGAATGCGGGTATAAACCAGGGAGAATAGTCACCACGAGACGAAAAATTAAAACAATCAATTTAGTCACCGATATGTGAAAAAGGTAAGATCAAAGTTATTAGTTAGTACAACAGGGTTGTGATCATATTTGAAAACAAAACAAAACTATAAGTTTCTCGTTTTATACGGTCTCTTCAATAATTTCTTAAATACTTCTGGGTCCTCGTGCTTTCTAGAATTTACCCACTTATCGAATTTCTGTTCAGATATGCGACCTTCAACAAGCCCAATTAAAAATAAATAATGTTCTTGGTCTACTGCCATATCTTGTAGCTCTTTATTAATTTTCTTTTTTAACTTTGAAGGCTGTTGAAACGATTGCTTACTAGAATTAATTAATCTAAAACGCTTCCGTTTTTTTCGTGCTAAATGAACGGGAATGTAAGAGAAAATAGCAATAAAGATTAAAATAACAACTATATCCATTAGGGTCTCCTTACCTAAATAATGTTTGATTTAATAGATTTATATGGTATTATTTTACTAGTTTTAGGTTATTATATCATCTTATGTAAATTTTTTCTTGTTTGAAAATCTATTAATCAATCCTTTTAAGCGCAGTTAAAAGAAAGGAGGAGTTTTTTGGGACACTGGTTGAAATCATTATTTGTCAAGGATTTATCTTCTGATAAGGCTAAAAATGACTATAAAAAAACCGCTCCAAAATTCAGTCTAAGATTTACGAAGCAATGTCACTTTTGTAAGTCAAAACAAGGCTATTTTACTAAATATGAAATTAAGGGACAGCATGCAAACGTATGTCCAAAGTGCTTGGAATATGCGGAAAGAAGGGCTTTTAGGAAAATACACTAAGTTGTTTAAGACGTTATTGTCAGGAGAAACTTATAAATGAAACTAAATAAGACACAAAAGAATTTTAGGGCACAAATGGAACAACTAAAAAGAGAGGGTTATTACCCCGAGGATGAGATTTATAGTACGGTAAGAAAAAGAAATTTTATTACTAGAAAAACAGTTGGAGTAAGTTCTTTCTTATTATTCATTCTTCTACTGTACCCGATTTATGGAATTTTAAGCACAACCGATAATTATTTTACAGCTGGGAAACATAGAGGAGTGATTAATTATCTTGAAAAGTCCTTCAAATATGAGACGCAATTTCATATTGCTTTAAATGATGTTATGAATAACATTCCACCAAAAACAACCTCAATGAATGATTTTCTCCTAAAAGTTAATCAATATGAAAATGATCTAAAGTCAGCCTATGAACAAAGCTTGAAGATAAAGAAACCAGCAGTTTTGGAGTATTATGATCAAGAGTTCACGTATAGGTGTCAACATACATTAACTTTACTATATATACTAAAAACAAGCGCGCAAACAAATAACTTTAATTATGACCAGATTAACATGATTGTAGATGAAATCAACTTTAGTTATACGAAAGGACAAATAATATTAAGGACTGCTCTAGAACAAATGGATATGAATTATTCAGTCGATGAAACTGGTGTAATTACATATATAGAATATTTAAGGTTTTAAAATACTCAATTATAATTGTTTTTACTTAATGAAAGAGGTGCAAGGATGGATATTCAGGAATCATGGCAACCCATTCTTATATTAGGTGGTGAAGGAGGAAGTGTCACCATATTAGGCAAAAACATAGGTAATACCGAGTGGGTTTTTAAGAAAAGGACAAATGAAGTTTTCTCATTCAAGGAAATGGATAATGACCAGAATATAGAAGATAGAGGAACTAGGCAAATTAAAAAGGTAATTAAGGTTAAGCCCTCAATTAAACAAACAATGGAAGGGACTAATTGGGAAGACGCAATAACAATGATAGAAGAATTCCCACTAGAACAGTTGTCACCAAAGAATGTACATCCTTTTTTCAATAAAAGAATTTGGGATATTGTTTCAAAGAGATCGTTATCAAAATACAAACTTAAAAGATGGGCTAAAGCTTGTTTTCCAACGATTACGGATGAAATCTTTGAACTTTATGAAGCACTGTATGCCTCTATACATACGGTCGTTTTGACTGGAGCTGGAATGAGTGTAGAAAGTGGAATTCCTGATTTTCGTTCAAAATCTGGTTGGTGGAAGAACATTGATCCACTAACCGTTGCGACAGTAGAAGCACTAGAAGAGAATTATGATTTGTTTCATGAGTTTTATACTGTCAGACTCAAGACGCTAGGAGGGTGCAAGCCACACGAAGGTCACCATATCCTAGGGAAATGGGAGAAAAAAGGACTTGTTCATGAAATAGCTACACAAAATGTGGATGGATTCCATACAATGGCCTCTAGCTCCCAAGTCGATCAATTGCACGGCTCTATTCGTACATTTCGCTGTCATCAATGTGGCAGCGAGGCAAGTCTAGATCAATTTATTAATAAAGAGAGCTGTAGCCTTTGCAATGGGAAACTGCGTCCAAATGTCGTTCTTTTTGGTGAAATGCTACCTGAACAGGCGTGGAATAATGCTCTTAATCATATGCAACGAGCTAATCTTGTTATTGTAATCGGAACGAGCCTAAAGGTGTACCCTGTTAGCCAATTACCACAAATGACGAACGGAAAGACGATCTATATAAATAAAGAAGTAAATGATTTACATTCATTTTTTGACTTAACAATTGAAGGTAGTGCTAAAGAAACATTAAGTTCAGTTGACCAATTAATTCGGTAAAGACAAGAGTTCCATTCGTTGTTGAAGATTAAGAGGGACATTTTTTTATATTGATAGAAACATGCTAGCAGAATATTAGCAGTTGATAGCATGTTTCTACATCATCTTTTATAACTAGTGAATAGTATACATATTTCGATGTTAGTACTTAATATTCTACTTGGAGAAACTGATGTAATTACAGGTGATCATTAGCTTTTCCTCTTCGTATTATCGTTTTGAAACAATCATTTTAACACCATGTTTAGGCCTAAGTGTAATGAGAGGTTGAGGTTTTACTTTGTGATGAACAGGTGCTAGAGTTACTTGGTAGCGTTGGTAAATACAAGCTAAAATAAGCACAGCTTCCATTACTGCAAAATGATTTCCAATGCAAACTCTTGGGCCTCCACCAAATGGGAAGAAGGCAAATTGCGGAAGTGTCTTCAAAAGACCCGTTTCAAACCTTTCTGGTAAAAACAAATCAGGTTCATCGAAGTAAAGCGGATCTCGGTGCATCACATAGGGACTGATCAGTATCATTTCACCTTTTTTAAAGAAATAATCACCTATCTCTACATCTTCATCTACTTGCCTTCCTATAACATAAGCTGGTGGAAATAGTCTTAGTGACTCCCAAAAAACATTTTGAGTATAAGTAAGCTGCGTATAATGATGTGGTTCCACTTTTCGATCCCCAATTATTTCCTTAATCTCTGCATTTAATTTGTTCATAACGTGTGGATTGTTAGAAAGTAAATACATAGTCCACGTTAGTGTATTGGCTGTTGTCTCATGTCCTGCTAGGAAGATAGTCATTAGTTCATCCATTAGTTGTTGATCTGACATTCCTAACCCATCTTCTTCAGACCGAGCTCTCATTAATATCCCAAGTAGGTCTTCATATTTGTCGTCGGTTTTTCTTCTTATTTCAATAATATTTGTTAGTGCTTGCTTGAGTGTAGCGATTGATTTTTTATAGTGCTTGTTGTTCTTTGTTGGTAACCAAAGTGGCATAGGTAGGATGGATCGCATTCTTTTAACTGCTATTTTCATATAAGTTTCAATTGGTTCGCCAATTACCTTAGAACCTTCCTCGAAATTCATACTAAACATGGTTTTTGTAATGATCCCTAGTGTGATATTCATCATCTCATTTGACATTTGATATTCAAGACCATGCTCCCAATCTTTTATATAATTAGTTGTTACATCAATCATCTCTTGAGCGTAGTTGTTTATATGTGATTTTTTAAAAGCTGGTTGTATTAGCCTTCTTTGCTTTAGATGGTAGTCTTTTTCACTGGTTAGCAAACCTTCTCCAACAACATCTTTAAGGACTTTCAAATCTTTAGATTTAATAAATTTACTTTGCTTAGTAACTAGGATTTCCTTAATTAAATCGGCTTTTGAAACATGGTAAACTTTTTGGGTGGGTCCTAACCGAAATTTTGCAACATCACCGTAGTCCGCTTTTAGTTTTGTTAAAAAATGTAGTGGGTCTTGTGCAAACGTATGAAGGTTTCCAGTTAACCACTTTCCTTGTGGTCCATTTATCTGACTCCATTTTTTAAATTTTTCCATGTCGTTTGATACCTCACTATTAATAGTCTGCTTGATTAATATATGTAGGTAAAGTAGATACGCTTATGTGATTGACTACATGTAGCGACTAATTGTAAGAATAACCCTTCAATCTCCAAAAAATATTTTCTTAGACTATTAAAATGCCTAAAAATAGTCAAATTTAGGCAATATAGATAACCATTCACATATTACATGAATAATTTATTTATGTACCTATTTTTCATTAGAAAAAAGGAAGTGATGACTTTGGTTAAGAAGAAAACACCTGAAGTAAATTATTTAGAGGTTATAAAACCATTAGCACTAAAATCAGAAGAAACCATTAATAACGTTATTCATAAATTGTTAAAAGACCCACAAGTAATAGACCTTATTAAGTTAGGCTCTAAACAACACTATCAATTCATAAAATTAGCTCGAGAATATGCTGACGTAATTTCTACTCAATTAAATATACCAACGAAAACCGATGTAGCTAATGTTGCTCAATTAGTTAAACAACTAGAGGAAAAGATCGAATCCCTAGAAGAAAAACTGCTAACTAAAGAAAAAGAACGGCAAACAACTGACTCAAAAAAAGTTGTAGAACGAAGCAGAGAGGAAGATAAAATTAAAAAGGATGAATTAAAAAGAATATTGAGTAACATGCACAAAACTTCAACTGATAACTCACTACTAACTAAACAACTACTAGAACGTTTGTTGGATCGGAGGAGGAAAAAGTGAAAAATATCCGTTTTAGAGCTCGTGAGAAACGAAAGTTTACCAATTCTGATGCTTTAGATCTTAAAGTTGGACAAACACCTAGGAAACTCGTCTGGAAATTAAATAAAGCCTCGTTATGGTATTACTCAGCAAAGGATAAAAAATATGAAACACCGTTGTTGCTGATCTATTCATTGGTCAATAAATCGTATATTTTGGACCTCTACCCAGGAATGAGTATGATTGAAGCTTTCCTAAAGGAAGGATATGATGTTTATTTACTAGACTTTGGTATCCCTGGATTAGAAGATAAGGATTTAACATTAGATGATTATATTTTAAAGTACATGGATAAGGCGGTTAAACGAACACTGCGTCATTCTTATTCAGATGAAGTTAGTTTAATAGGGTACTGTTTAGGGGGAACGTTAACGGCAATTTATTCGGCAATTGCAAAAACACCAATCAGAAATGTCGTTTTGTTTGCTCCACCGATTGATTTCAAAGATATTAATCTTACAAAAGAGTGGAGGAAAGCCTTAACAAATAATGGCTTCAATTTAAATGAAATAATTGACGAATATGGTATTATCCCTGCAAAAGTAATGGAGTCTTCACTAAAGTTTGCTACAACACCGTTTACTGTAAGTTCCTTTTTAAAAAATTCACAAAGTAAAAAGAACGATTTAAAAACAGAACTTTTGTATAGATGGGTTGAAGATCAAATTCCATTTCCTGGTGCAACTCTAAAACAATTACTCAACGATTTAGTTTTAAAGAATAAGCTAGTTGAAGGTGAACTAATTATAAAAGGCAAAAAAGTGAACTTAGCAAATATTAGATCAAACATCTTAATTATTTCTATGATTCATGACGAAATCGTTCCAGAGGAATATACTCAAACGATTATGGATTTATTATCAAGTGAGGATAAATTATTCGCTCGGATAAAAGGGGGACATGTTTCGCTTGCGATGACTGGAAAAATTCCTAACGTCGTGAAGGAATGGTTGGCTGAGAGATCGCATTGACTTTAACTAACAACACTTGATGCAAAGGAATACTTCAATTAGGGGCTCAAACTAAGCTTTGAGGCCTGATTTTTTTGAGAATAAGAGAATACTTGCGGATCTATATTTACGAAACTCCACAAAAGCGATCGTGAACATGTTTTATATAAAATCATACACATTGAATGAAACTAATACCGTTTTGGTTCGTATATATTTAACAGATGTTCAGAAAGGGCATGCATGGTTGGTTAAAGTACATAGGTTAATAAAAACTAATACAGTGAGGAAAAGATGATGAAAAAACAAATGATTAAAAAGTTCGCCATTTTAGTAGTTTATATGTTAATTGGTGCCATTTCAGGAGGAGCGATTGCATATGGCTTTTCTAGTATCAAGTTCCCAGCTGAATGGGTTGCACTCCCCTTTTATATAAATATAATAATTGCTCTGTTTATCTATTTTTTTGCAGTAGCTTTTCATGAATTTGGCCATGCATACAGTTTTACGAAAAATGGTGTAAAGATGCGTGCTGTTATTGTCATGTTTTTGCATTTTATGAAAGGAAAAGACGGCTGGAAAGTAAGTTTTCGACCGAATAAGCTAACAGCTATTGGCGGAGTCGCTATTCCCGACATTCGAGCGATAAAGGATAAATTACACTTAGAACAAACCCAGCAAGCATACGCTAAAGCGATCCTTGCAGGTCCAATCTCTTCAATTATTTTGTGGGCAGGAGTAACATTACTTGCTACTATTATTTTGTCTACAAGTTCTAATGAAGTGTTACAATCAATCGCATTTACAATGATGGTGTCCTTAACGATTATTACTTTCTTTTTATTGGGAACTAGTTTTTTAAAGAATGATGTCGCGGTTGGTGATTTCCCAGCTTACAAACTAGCAAAAAATGATCGCTTTTTCGTTGCGATGCAGCTTTATCAAAGTGCACTATTTTCTTCAGAACATGAACGTGTCCGAGCCGAGAACAACTACTTAAGAGGTGTTCTAGTAGAAGAGCTGGAGAAAAAGTTACAGGAAAAGAACTACCATATCTATACGCTCGCTCTAGTCGATCATTTCATTATTGAGTATTTAACAGGGAGATACGAGGAAATGCCTAAAGTTGTTGCCGATTACGTTGACTCTCTCCTTTTAGAAGAAGAGAGGTTTGCACAGTTAAAGTCTTCTGACTTGGGCTTGACCATTTACTTTCATATTTTAAGATATATGTACACAAAGGAGGAAACGAAGCAAAAAGCGTTAACTCTTTATAAAGAACTTAAGGAGCAACTTAAGCCAAATACGCCAATGAGGAAATACTTATTAAAGCAAGCAGACCATGCATTTGGTTTTGCGGACCACAGTGAATTTCTTCAAAATAAAGACAATATTTGTATATCGCCAGCTCACGACATATGGAAAAACTTTGAAGGATATTTCGTTGACGAACTGAAATTAAATCAATTGGAAGTAAAAGAGAACATAGCTGAAAAAAACAATTTGTAGCAGTTGAAAAGGGATTGTAATCAATAGTGACCTACTTTGTTCAGTGATTGGTAAAAGAGAGAGGTACACCGATGATTTGGAATAAGAGATGATGTTAGTAAATGCCTAGACCCTAGAAAATAGCTTCAATTGTAATAACATTATCATGCCTTACTAAAGAGAATTACTCATATACAACAGCATCTCTATTACAAGGGATGCTGTTTTCTGTAATGAGCAAATGATTTTGTACATTAGAGCCAACATCTATTGAAGAGCAGTCCAATAGCAACAAAGTTTACGAAAACAACTATTTTTTTATATTAGCAACTATTGTTAAAATTGAATTATCATAGTATTTTTATTATATTGACACCTATTAAATGTTAAAATTGTATTATCGTAGTATTTCTATAATAATGTTAAATCTTCTCACTAAATATTTGTACGTGATTAAGGAATTGGGGTGAGACCTTGAATAAAGAGAGCTTACAGACAAAAAAGGACCTAGAAAAGTCACAGCAAAGTGAAATCGATCGATTAAATGAAGAAATCGATCATTTAAAGATAGAATTAAACGCATATAAGCAAATGACAAAAACTATTAATGATAGTGAAAAGGAATTCGAACGGTTGTTCCATAACATTTCAGATGCAGTCTATTATACTAAAGTGTATAGAGATGGAATGCCAGGTAACTTTATAAAAGTAAACAATATCGCTTATAGTAGATTAGGTTATACACATGAGGAGATGTTAAAAATGTCTCCTTTGGATATTGATTTTCATGAAAAGGAGGAGCTTTTACAAATTATTCAAAATATATATTTAAATGAAACGCTTACATTTGAAACGGTACACGTCTGTAAAAATGGACAACACATACCTGTAGAGATAAAAACTCATACTCTTGATGTTGAAGGTGAAAAATACGTTCTTTCCGTTTGCCGAGATATTTCTGTTAGAAAAAAAGCTGAGCAAATGCTAGTACAAGCAGAAAAAATGAATGTAGTCGGACAGCTTGCAGCTGGAATTGCACATGAGATAAGAAATCCGTTAACTTCATTAAAGGGATTTGTGCAGTTATTTCGTTCAGGTACAATCCCAAATGAAACATTTCTCCATGTAATGGAAGACGAGCTAGAGCGTATTGATTTAATTTCTAGTGAATTTTTATCACTTGCTAAACCAGCCAATTCAGACTTTTGTGATGTGAATTTAAATGATATTTTAAAGGATGTAGTTGCTCTTTTAGATACAGAGGCGTTTAAACAGTCCATTACAATCATCACCAAGATGGGAAATGAAGTAACGATCGTACCTGGGGTGAACAACCAATTAAAACAAGTGTTTATTAATTTGATAAAAAATGCCATTGAAGTTATGCCTAACGGAGGAACGATCACGCTGAAATTAGAAACTAAAAATGACACCGTCTTCGTATCTATACAAGACGAAGGGTGTGGAATGACAGTGGAGCAGTTAAATCGTTTAGGAGAACCGTTTTTTACTACGAAAGAAACGGGTACTGGCATTGGTTTAATGGTGACGTATACGATTATTGAAAACCATAATGGAAAAGTAGATGTTAAGAGTATATTACACGAAGGAACGACTTTTACGGTCCAATTGCCAAAGACAGTTGCAATTCCTAAAGATTAAAGATAAGGAAGGTACATAAACCAAAAACATTACTCAATTAAAGTAATGTTTTTTATTTTTATTGAAATGTTTTGGTCAATCAATTGGAATCTAATAGTAAAATATAAGAGATAATAATAAGTATGAGGGGGAAATAAAAATAAAAGTAAAAATAATAAAGTATCTCTATATTATACTATCGGGTTTATTCATCCTACTCTTTTCCTTATGGATGAGCAGTCCAGGTTTAGCGGAAACGGACACACCCACTTACAGATGGTACTATATGATGTTATTTATAATTTGGATAATTGGATTTGTTTTGCAATTCATAGATAGAACAAGGGTAGTCGGTTTGTGTATTACGATCATTCCGACAGCCTATTATGTAGTGTTATTATTGCTTGCCGTTTTTTCATGAAGTTTTTTTCATTGGTTAATTAATTTTTAACGGGTCAACTGTACCTACTTTAATCTTAAGGAGAATTTAAATTCATGTACGAATTAAAAACAAAAGAAAACGACAGCGATGTTATCGAATTTATTGAAAAAGTTGAAAACCCCCAAAAAAGGGAAGATGCATATAAATTATTAGAAATTTTTTCTGAAACAACAGGCTATAAAGCGAAAATGTGGGGAACGAGTATTATTGGGTTCGGTTCCTACCATTATAAATATGCATCTGGTCACGAAGGCGATGCCCCACTCGTTGGGTTTTCACCTCGAAAAGCAAAGATAAGTTTATATTTTGCAACTGGTTATACCGAAAGAGATCATTTTTTGAAGGATTTTGGAAAACACACGTCAGGTAAAGCGTGTGTGTATATTAACAAAGTTGCAGATATTAATATTGATGTTTTGAAACAGTTAATTAAAAAATCGGTAAAATTTTTGCAAGAAACCTATCAAAATTAATTTAGATAATCCTCATGTTATTTCATGGAGTTTTCATAAGACAAAGCTAGAATTGTCTACTAACCTAGCCTTGTCTTTTTATTTAACGTAAGATTGTTTATCTTCGAAACGAACTTCTTGTCTCCAATCAAGCCCCTATAACAACTTTAATTAAATTTACCATCTAGATTTTTATAAGATTTCTGCAATATAACTATTGATTTATAAGTAAGTAAATATACTTACATTTTTTTCATAAAAAGAGACAAGATATAGTTATTATCGTTTGCTAGGAGTATTTAAAATGCGAATAATTAGAAGGTTATACGGAAAAGTGAAGAAAGAAAAAAGTTCAATAATACATAAAGAAGAAAGTAATCTACCTTCCATAAGCATTTTTCAAAGTCCCCCAAAAAATTATCAATATATTAAAGAGGCATTTAGTGGTACAGAGGATCTTAGAGCAAAAGTAGTTGTTATTGAAAATCAAAGAGGAGTCATTATGTATTTGGCACCATTAATTAATAACGAACTTTTTCAAAATACTTTGCACCGGTTTATGGAATATAGTAACGATGAAATAAAAGCTACGAATCAAGAGTATTGAATGGAAACCGACCTCAACGTCGCGATTAATCTAATATTAGATGGAGCTTGCATCTTATCAATCGAAGGCTTTTCAACGGTGATTGTATTCGAGGAAATGAAGCTTGATCATTCACGGAGTCCAGATGAACCGAAAAATGAGAAAGTTATTCGAGGTTCACATGATGGCTTCGTTGAAAGCCTTAATACAAATTTAAGTATTATTAGAAACAGAATCAAAACCGGAAATTAGGGGTTAGGTATTTTCCATTGGGAAAGAGTCGAATACTCAAAGTGCTATTGTATTTTTAAACCATTTAGTGGATCATGAAATGTTATCTAAAGTTGAAAACAGGTTGAAAACCATTACTGCTGATCAAATCTTAAATTTAGGCAATATCGAGGAATTTATTGAAGAGTCACCTTACTTCCCATTCCCACAAATTTTAACTTCTGAGAGACCAGATCGGATAGTGGGGAATCTGTTAGAGGGCAGGATCGCGATTTTACTCGAAGGTGAACCTGGAGCCATTGTTGTCCCAATTACATTTTTTGCTTTTTTTCAATCACCTGATGATTACAGCAGTAGATGGTTAATGGGAACGTTTTATCGTATGTTAAGAATGTTAAGCTTGTTTATTGCGGTCTTTCTTCCTGCGATATATGTAGCAATCGTTTCTTTTCATTCAGAAGTACTACCAAAAGCATTAGTATTAATTTTTTAAGGAAGCAGTAGAAGACATTCCTTATAATACTGCTAATTATGTTTCGTTTATCGTAAGGAAAATAAATAGAAATTTACAGATAAGTTTTGATGAAAACGACTTTCCACAAGTGGTTATAGATTTGACTCTCAAGATTGTTATTTATGAATATCCCGAAGATAATTTACAATCAAGGAGCGAAAATATCAAAATTAATAATAAACTCTCTAAAGATTTGACACTATAAGCCAATGACGTGGTAAAAAAATGCAAGCAGCCAATTGTGATGGGTTTGGAATTGGCAGAAGACTGATGGCCTTTCATTTAGAAAAATGGGAGCAGTATAATTGGGCAGAAGTCTACCCAAACATCAAAATTAATCCAAACGTTACAGTTGAAGTCATGAGGCACGGTATTCTTAATTAATACAAGGATCTTTTTCCTCAAAGAATTGTTGCTTTTATATTGGACCGTTTTAAGCTTCACGCTTTAGCGTGAAGCTTAAAACGGTCCAATAGCAACAAAATTTACGAAAACAGAATTTACAATAAAAGGAGAAATACTCTATTTCTAAGTGCAAATAGGTTCTATAGGCATATATTATCTCTATTTGAACAATCTATTACTTGTAGATGCAATTGTAGATACAAGTAAGGAGTGAACAAATGAATTTCTTATTAAGACAAGAAATGCTTTTGATGATAAGGGGATTATACTTTTGTATGGAAAACAAATGGTCCGAAATAGGAAAGGAATATAATATTACACCTGCTCAACAGCATATTTTATTTTTGCTTTCGGTTAATGATAATGAATTAACTCCCACAAAAATTGGTGAGCTAGGGTGCTGGCATACGTCTACGGTGACAAGATTACTTAAGCGGTTGGAAACCAGTGGCTATACTAATGCGAAAACAAATCCCAAACAAGCAAGGTATAAGATTGTATCAATGACTGCTAAGGGAGAAGAATTATTTAAGAAATTATTTAATACCGCTAAGGGAATGAAAGAATTTCCCTTTAACATGAACCATTTATCGGAAGATGAGATACTATCCTTTTTGGAATGTGGTAAAAGCATTTTAGATGTACACAAAGGGAAGGACTTTAGGAAAAGTGTAATTAGTAAACAAATGGATAACTATGATTATGCATAGTAAAACATAATTGTTTAATACATACGAGGTGGTTTTATGTCAAAAGATAAAAAAATATTAATTTCTGCATGGATTATAACGATTGTACTACTAATTATTAATATCCCTAAACAACAAATTAGGAGGGCAATACTAGCGTTTTTATATAAACAAATGGTTACCTGGTTGTTCGGTTTACTCGTTGTTGAAAAGGGATTAATTAAATATCCTGTCAGGTTTTTTAGGAAAACAAACAAATCGAGCTTTTCCTTTGAATATTTTATTTATCCTGCTTTTTGTTCAATTTTAAATGTAAAATATCCAGAGAAAAGTAGTAAAGCAATCCAATTTCTTTATATTATTCTTAATGCAGGTTGGATAACTGTCGTTGAAGTATTACTCGAGAGATATACAAAGCTTATTAAATATGTAAATTGGAAGTGGTACTGGAGTTTTATTACACTAGCACTCACGGATTTTTCTTCAAGGCTATTTTACCGTTGGTTTTTTAAAAAAGAATATATGTAATGAGATTATATAATTTCCTTCTTGTGAAAAAATAAATTATAAAAAAATAAAACAATTAGTAGTAAGAAGGTGAGAAACGAATGGCAAAAAAACGAAAACAAATTAAAAATCAATCAGAAATTACTAATAATGCAAGTGATGCTGAATTTGGAGTAGAATTCACAGAAAGTAAGCAAGGCGAAAAAAAGAAAAGCAAACAAAAGTAAAGAGGAAATGGGTCGCCTTCTGACGAGAAGGGATCCATTTTTCGATTCTAAGCTAAATGTCAAAAGGAATTATTACTTTACGAGAAGAATAATTTATAGTCATACATAAAGTTATGTGAATTATTGAGTAGTTTTGATTTATTGATTTCTTCGAGAGGTGTTGAAAAGGTGATCGTTTTTAGTGATATTTCACTGGCATTGTTAGTGTCTCTGCCATTATTACTCTTATTTTTTAAATTTAATAATTTAGCTTACGACCAGAAGATAAAGAGACTAGCGTTCCCGTTTTGGTTTGCGAACTTAATATTCGTCCAACACATGCTTAATAACGGGGATACATTTTGGATAGTTTTGTCTTTTCAGTTGATATTTATTTATCCAATTAGTGTATTTGTATTCTTGGTGATTTCAGAGGGAAAAACGGATGGGCTTTCTAAATCTTTTACATTGGGTTTAAAAAGAAGACAACTTATTGTTTCTATAGTAATTTCAGTGTTAAGCCTTATCGGTATTGGCTGGGGAATGGTTGAAAGTAATCAGAAGGTTACCGACTTACATAACCAAATCATGAACGAATTAGCCGAAAGTGATGAACCAGAAATTTACTTAATATACCATACTTCCTCACCAGAAACGTTATTAAGTATCTTGCCAATTTTAGAAGAAGTCAAAGGAGGAGAAGTAAGAGTAACTTCATTACCTTGGAGGAGCACCGTACAAGTTATCTATGAAACTGATATTGAAACGTGGAAGAGAAGTTTCACTTATGTTCGCTTTAACGATGGTTGGAAATTAGATGGGATGTATAAAGAAGAGTTCCAAAATTTAACAGCTCCCTTAGATTGAAAATCGTTGGTGGCACAAAAGAACAGTCAATACAACTAGGCCACCAAATATTGAATGTGCTAATCGTTAAAAGGAGGTAACAGTTGAAGCGGGTCGTATTTAGTATGGTTTTAATATTACTTTTATTATTAGGTTTTTTAGGATTAAGATTTGGAAGTGCTTTATTCCAAGAGGATCGACCGTTCCTCACTCTGTATTCAGTTATGAAGCTAGAACTTTCGAACCAAATTTTTGAACAAGTGATTGAAACGAGCGAAAATAAAATATACGTTTCGAAGACAAGCGCTTTTTCTCAAGAGATTTTCCAGGAGTTTATGGCAGAAAAAGATTGGCAATTTAAAGAACAAATGGGCTCTGGATTTTTTTGCGAAAAAGATGGATTGAGTGCTGTGGTTACGACGAGAATGTATACAAAACATTATTTTCTCTGGACAGTGCCAAAGGAAGTTCAAAATTAAAATATTACATTCCTGGAAATGTAATTATATTTTACTAAAATATTTTTAAAAATGGGTATTAATAGTCGAAAATAATTAGTAAAATAGTTGTATAAACTAATGGTACGGAGGTGGATTACATATGGAAAGCAAACCAATTCATTATGACGGTAGTTTTCACAATAATGTGAGTTCAAATGAAAATATGAATAATGAACCATTTAAAGTAACAGATGAGATGAGAGCAAGTATTAGTGGAAATCCTTTTACAAGTGCTGAAAGCGAATAATGATAGGAAGGTTGCCTTTTTTAAGGTGGCCTTTTTTACTTGCTAAAACCATTGATAAAATGCTAACCAAAACCAGATAACTCACATAAATTTTAGTTGTTATGCAAAAACTTATATAGATAAATTAAAGCGACAGAAAGGAACAAATAAGTATGACAAAAGTATTGTACATTACAGCTCATCCGCATGACGACACACAGTCCTATAGTATGGCAGTAGGGAAAGCATTTTTAGATACATATAGAGAAGTTAATCCAGATCATGAAATTGTAAATGTAGACCTTTATAAGGAGGAAATTCCTCATATTGATGTTGATGTCTTTAGTGGTTGGGGGAAACTTCGTTCAGGCCAGAGCTTTGACGAGCTTTCTTCAGAAGAGAAAGGGAAAGTAGGAAGACTTTCAGAGCTTTGTGAACAATTTATTTCTGCTGACAAATACATATTTGTCACACCATTATGGAATTTCTCATTTCCTCCAGTGATGAAAGCCTATATGGATTCAGTAGCTGTTGCTGGAAAAACATTTAAATATACTGAACAAGGTCCAGTCGGTCTACTAACCGATAAAAAAGCATTGCATATCCAAGCACGCGGTGGTGTTTATTCGGAAGGTCCAGCAGCTGCTATGGAGATGGGACATCGTTATTTAGACATTATGATGCAATTCTTTGGAGTTCCATCCTTTGAGGGGCTATTCGTAGAAGGACATAATGCAATGCCTGATAAAGCACAAGAAATTAAAGAAAATGCCATTGCCCGAGCGAAAGATTTTGCCCATACATTTTAACATTAGCGCTGTTCAAGAAATTGTTAATTTTGGGCTTCTCCTTTGAAAAAATTACCCAACATAAATTTTAATCAACAATCTTTAATAAAGCTTGAATTTAAAAGTCAACCACTAGGTTGGCTTTTTGTAGTTTGGGCAAATGCTTTGGCTTAATTTTCACTTTGTGACGTGCCCTTTTATTACCTCTGGTAGTAATGCATAGATTTTAATTTTTTTAGAAGGAAATTAGTCGATTTAAGTGTAAAGTAAGAAAAATGACTAAGAAATTATAGTTATAAATGGACTTAAAAAATTCACCAATTTTTTCCTGTTTATATGTTAAAATCGATTCAGATGAAACTTAAAAGGAGAACGGAAAGATGAATTCTAATGAATGTATAATTCACCTTAAAAGAACCTCTCAATATGTTAATAGTCTAAGAAAATTTCAAGTTTATATAGATGATGTCTATGTTAAAGATATAAAAAATGGGGAAGAGGTCGATTTAGTTGTTGAGGCAGGGCATCATGAAATTTGGATAAAAATAGATTGGGTGACAAGTAAAAAACTTGAACTAGACCTAGAGGTTGGTGAAGAAGTCCGTCTTTTATGTGGATCACCCGTAAAAGGAGCTAAACTTTTCATTCCCTTCTACCCACTCATAAGCTCTTTTTTCTCCAAATGGTATTTATTTATAAAACAAATAGACGAAAAAGGCTAGATATACAAATAAGGACCTTGATTAATAATAAAGTGAGCTTATGTTATTCTTGTGTCAGAAGCTCTTTTTATAGTAGGAGTGTTTATTAACGAGTATTGGTCTATAGTCAAATAGTAAAGAGTAAAAGTATTTTAATAAAAAAAAACACTCTACCACTGGGGGAATAGAGTGTTTATTATTTTTCTCTTAGTATCGGTCTAAGGCAGTAAAGTAAGGACGGAGAAGAAGTGCATAATTGAACCTGCGACTACAAAAACGTGCCAAACCGCATGGTGATAATAAAAACCTCTCCATACATAAAAGATAGCCCCCACCGAATATAAAACCCCACCAATGACAAGCATAGCGATACCTTCTGAAGAAACATTCTGTACTAAAGTTCCCCAAGCAAAAACGATCATCCATCCTAATAAGACATATAACACGGTTGACGTATGCAAGAAACGTTTAACAAAAAAGGATTTGAATACAGTTCCAGCAATAGCTAGACCCCATACAATCCCAAAAAGAGTCCAGCCTAAAGCACCCTTTACAGCAATGAATAAGAATGGTGTATACGTTCCAGCGATAAAGAAATAAATTGACGAATGATCTAAGATCTCAAAAACATCCTTTGCTTTACCAGGCGGAAAGCTGTGTACGAGAGTAGACGACGTATACAATAAGACCATAGTTGAACCAAATAATGTAAAGCTAACAACGTGCCATGCCGTTCCGTATAGTGATGAAAAGACAATTAAGAGAACTAGTGCGGCAATACTTAAAAGAGCACCGATGCCGTGAATAATCGCATTAGCAATTTCCTCACCTTTAGAGAAAACATGAGTATTAGACATAGAGATATCCTTTCTAGTCATTCTTTTCTTAACTTAGAGTTCTATTTTAACACTATATAATAAGGACTGCTTTCAATATGCATTGTAAATTATATTTCTGTTAAACTTTAAATCTGTTAACCTTGTAGTTAAAAATTACCCAAAAAACCAAAAAACTCTAACTAATTTATAACCGATTAGCTAACACAGTGTCAAGCTAGAGTAACTCAAGTATAAGACATTCCAAATGTTCAATTTCACTCGGACGAATTTAGGCGAATATACATAAGGGCGATTATAATCAAGGAGGAAATTGTTGATGGAAAATCAGGGTTACAGTGTATTTCCGCCATTTATTGGTGATCGCCTGCCACGGCTAGAGGTTCATACGACACTTGGGAATAGAGTTCTTCCTGACGATTATGAAGGGAGATGGTTTATGTTATTTAGTCATCCAGGTGATTTTACTCCCGTATGTACAACCGAGTTTGTCTCGTTTGCTAAAAATCAAGAGGCATTTCAACAACTGAATTGTGAACTCATTGGGCTCTCAATTGATACTGTATTTGCCCATATGAAATGGATTGAATGGGTACAAAATCGATTAGGTGTTAGTATCACATTTCCAATTATTGCTGATGAACTAGGAAATAACTCTCGTCGTCTAGGTATGCTTCCGCGCGAAGGTTATAAACGCACGGTCCGATCGGTGTTTTTTGTTGACCCAAATGGTTTTATTCGCTTAATACTTACTTATCCAGATGAGTTAGGGCGGAATACAAGTGAATTACTTCGTGCACTTAAAGGACTACAAACAGCCGACGCTAACCGTGTTGCTATGCCAGCAAACTGGCCAAATAACGAAATAATCGGTGATCAAGTGATTATACCACCTGCAAATACGGTGATGAAAGCTAGAGAAAGACTAGAGGCCGCTCAAGCACAAGAAATAGAATGCTTAGATTGGTGGTTCTGTTATAAAGATTTACCTAACCGAAAAGAAACTGACTAAGGAAAAAGTGTGTTCACAATAGTTTAGGGAGTGAAAATTAGCGCTTTAGCTATTTTTACAAATCACTACTTTAACTCAAAAACCTTCTAATCCTGTTTAAGAGGGTTTTTGTTATGTTTACATAAAAAATGAAGGAACTGAAAGGCAGGCATGTGTAATTTACATTTCACACGATGAGCCCAAAAAAACTTATATCAACATTATCGTTTAAAAAGTATTAAATGGCAGGCTTTGATTTCATGAAAAATGGACAAAGTAGCCAATATATGTAATTTGTGATATAATAATGAATGACAGTCAGTCAGTGATGATTTCTGGAGGATTGATAATGATAAGAGATAACAAGTATCAATTGTTAGTAAATGCTGCAATTACTGTTATGAAAGAAAAAGGGTTTGAAAAGGCTTCTGTTTCACAAATTGTAAAGGAAGCTGGAGTAGCTCAAGGTACTTTTTACTTATATTTTGACTCAAAAAATGCAGTTGTTCCAGCAATTGCCGAGAAAATTTTAAACGCTCTATTCTTAAAAATAAAACAAAATTTTAAATCAGAGGAAACGATTTTTAATACACTTGAAATGATCGTTGAAGTTACATTTGATATAACGAAGGAATACCGTGAGCTAATCTTGTTCTGCTATTCAGGGCTGGCTTATTACCATTCGTTTGAACGGTGGGAAGAAATTTATCAGCCTTATTATAACTGGCTTGAGCAAAGGCTTCATCATGCTAATGAAAGTGGTTTAATCTATACAAATATTGAGTTAGCTTCATTAGCTAAAATGATTATTAATTTAATTGAAAACTCAGCTGAAACATATTATTTAACGAACCAAATCGATGTAAATACAGAAAATAGTAAAAAACATGTTTTAATGTTTATAAAAAGCGCACTGACTGACTGTCAATCATTAAGAAAAGCCTAGACGAGGTGTTAATATGCATAATTCTTATGCATTGGAAAAGAAGTTGTTGAAGATTTCAGTTTATGGTGCGGTAATGTTTGCTGTGACAGGTGTCATTTGGGGGTATTTAATTTCCTCGCAAATGGTCATGTTTGATGGATTATATTCATTAATAAGTGTGATGTTATCACTGATGTCCTTGTTTGCAGCACAATTTATTCATAAGCGTGATACGAAAAAATTTCCATTCGGTAAGGAAATGCTCGAACCTATTGTCATTATTATTAAATATGCGGTTATTTTGTTACTTTGTGTTACAGCAGTAATTTCAGCGTTAGATGCAATACTATCAGGTGGCCGTGAAACAAATGTCGGTTCTGCACTAGTATACTCCATTTTATCCACTGTAGCGTGTTGGAGAGTTTTCGTTTACTTAAAGAAACAGAAGCAAGGATCTGGTTTAATTCAAGCTGAAGCCAACCAATGGAGAATGGATATGGTACTAAGTGCTGCTGTTCTAGTTGGTTTTTTGATCGCAGCACTTCTGTCTTATACTCGCTTCACGTTTTTAACTCCTTATATAGATCCGCTATTGGTTCTCCTTTCTGCAGGCTACTTCCTTAAGGTTCCTGTCGTAGAAATCTTTAAAGCGTTAAAAGAAGTACTTGAAATGGCACCAGATCAACTTATACAAAAGAAATTTAAATCAGTAATAGATTCGATACAAACTAACTATCATATCGAGGACTCCATTTTACGAATGTCAAAGGTAGGTAGTAAACTATTTATTGAAGTTGACTTTATCCTAAATGATAACTCAAAAGTAAAAACAGTAGCAGATCAAGATTTAATTCGAGAAGAAATTAATAAACAAACTAAGGATCTAAGCTATAAAAAATGGCTTACCGTCTCATTTACGAATGACAGAAAATGGGTAAATTAATGATAATATTCACATGTCGAGCAATAAAGAAAAATTCTCTATTAAATAACCCAAAACAAAACGGAGTGTTTCTACATGAGTAGAGGCGCTCCGTTTTAGGTATGACGACATTACTAGGAATAGAAAGCCGCTGGGTAGGGAGAAGTGAATTAGAATTTCCAGTAACAGGAAGAAGTAGGTTAGAAACAGAGATAAGTAACTTGGTATTGCCAGTAACAGGAAGAAACAGGTTAGAAAAAGCAAAAAGCAACCTACTAGTTATTTCAAAAATAAAAATTATAGCGGTAAAGTATACGGTTTGATGTTAAAGTATTATTAGGTTTCAATTAATTTAAGCGCTTTTAAATAACATTGTTGGTTTTGGCCTGTTAAAAGCCGTAAGAGGGTTTGACAAAGCATTAGGAGGAAAAATTTTTATGCCTGTTGGATTACTATTAACTATTGCCATCATCGCTATATCTTTTGCTGCTATTTTCGTAAAGTGGTCCGAGGCACCAGCTACAATTTTAAGCATGTATCGTATGTATTTAGCTTGTTTTTTGTTATTACCGATTGTCTGGGTGAAAAGAGAGCAATTCCTAAAGCTTTCTAACAGTGACTGGCTCTTTTTATCAATTGCTGGTACTTTTTTGGGAATACATTTTGCGCTTTGGTTTGGGTCTTTAAAACTGACAACAGTGGCTAGCTCAACGATTATTCTTTCTTTACAACCAATTATTGCTTTAATAGGTGGTTTTTTATTTTACAAAGAGAGAGCTAGTTTGTCACTCTTAGTACCGATAGGGATTTCAGTTTTCGGAGTCGTGATGGTTGGCTGGGGCGATTTTGGCCGTGAAAGTCCCACAGCTGTAATCGGTAATTTACTATCTTTTTTAAGCGTAATTGCTGTTGTTGCTTATTTATTAGTTGGTCAAAGTAAAGTAAAGAGTATATCTCATTGGATCTATAGCTTTTGTGTATTCTTATTTGCAGGTGTTGCATTAACTGTTTTCAATCTTTTTATAGGGGTTCCTATGATTGGATACGGAGCACGTGAATGGGGGATTTTTCTATTACTAGCGATCGTACCAACAATTGCTCATGTGATTTTTAACTTTTTATTAAATTATGTGAACACGACAACGATCTCAATGAGCATATTAGGTGAACCAGTGGGTGCAACTTTTTTAGCGGTCCTCCTAATAGGTGAACAAGTTATGATTATGCAGCTTATTGGCGGCGTAATTGTATTAGTAGGAGTATTCTTATTTATATTACAACAAAACAACATTACTCGAGTGAACGTAAAAGAAGCACAAGAAAAAGAGAAAAATATAATGGCTTAGTTTAATTGTTAACGATATAAAAAGTTTCTATTAAACAATAAGGGCATTCCTTCGGTAAATGAGGGGATGCTTTTTTGTTGCTCTGTTAACGTTGAGGGTTGAGAAAATGCGCAAGGGTCTATTCATGTTGATGTGTTAAACACATGGAAGCAGGAATTTTGGTCTTCCATATCAAAAACTATAATATACTAAACTTACATTTAAAATTTTATTAAACAGTTAAAATATCACCACAATTTCTTTTCCGAGAAGAGCAATAATGATTGTTTAGAAAGGGATGATAAATGATGAAGTATAAAGATATAAGTGGGGCAGTCCTATTTGCAATAATTGGCATAGTCGTTGGCTTAATACAACCTTTTCATAACCTTGAACCCCTTGGTCATTACATAATAGGAACGGTTATCATCACGATGGGATTATGGATATTTAAACCTGGTGGAGTGCCGTTTATGGCTGGAAGCACTGTCTTAGTGGCTGGCGGTCTTATTTTCGGACTGCAATATGATGTAGTAGTCTCTGGATTTATAAGTTCATCGGTCTGGATTTTAATACCAGCGTTATACTTCGGGTTTGCGTTACAAAAGACAGGTCTTGGTAAGAGGATAGCCTATCTTGTATTAAAAAGTTTTAAACCTAGCTGGATGACCATGGCCTTGAGCTGGCTAATTATCGGAATTGCTTTATCCGCGCTTACTCCTTCGATAACTGTAAGGATTGCGATTATGATGCCGATTGCATTAGGGGTTATCGAAGCCTGTAAACTAGAATATCGTTCTAGAGGTTCGGCATTTATTTCATTGATATGCTGGGCAATGTGCTTGTTCCCTGGTACCGGATGGCTTACGGGCTCTCTTTCAGGTCCATTAATACTTGGATTTCTTCCAGCTGAACTTAAACATTTAGTTACTTTTGAAACGTATTTTCAGATTTTAGCGTTACCTTGGATGATTATCACGTTTGTATTTGTTATATTAGTCTATCTATTTATGAAACCTAAAGTTGAATTAGGTATCTCCAAAGATACATTTAAAAACGAATACAAAGCATTAGGCCCCGTAAGTCGTCAGGAAATCGTGACAGCTTGTATTTTGTTGGGAACCCTTATAATGTTCACGACGGAGAAATTACACTCAATCCCTGCTCCTGCTGTTGCTTTGCTAGCTCTATTTTCTTTATTAATGTTTAGAATAGTGGAACCAAAAGAAATTGGTACGGGGGCAAATTGGGATGTCATTGTCTTTTATGGTGTAACGATTAGTTTGTCGACCATCTTCATGGCAGCTAATATAGATAGTTGGGTAGCTCCAATGTTATATCCTGCTCTACTAAGCTTAGCAGACTCCCCATTAATTTTTCTATTAGTTGCAACGTTAGTATTTTTCCTGATCCGATTAATCGATGTACCTTGGGGATTTTCTACAATTGCCCTGACAGTAGGGGTTTTGTTGCCATTATTTAATCAATATGGTATTCATCCGTTAGTCTCTTCATTCGTATACCTGGCTGGGATCAACTTCTTTTTGCTTTCGTATCAGCAACCGTGGATGGCAATGGCTGAAAGTGTGATCGAGAACAAAGGTTGGATGAGCAAACATATTTTTGTCGCTGGTATTTGTTATATTGTCGCTGTTATAGTTGCAATCTTTGTTACGTTACCTTATTGGCAATTGATTGGTGTTTTATAGTTTCATGCCATTGGTTTCGTGAAATGAAAATCTCCTTAAACGCTTGTTAATCTTTAAATGGCAAGCGTTTTTTGTGTTTTTGCTGTGAGTGTTGCTTTTTGGAAATTGCGTGAGTATGCAAACAAAAGCTTTGTTAAAAAAACTTAATCTCGTTAATCGGGCTACTTTTGTGACTAGACAGAAAAATACATATTTTATGGATAAAAACACCAAACAAACGAATAATACATTTTAGAGTTTACATATCGGGGGTGTAGCTTCAAAAAGAGTGATGAGACATGGGTATTTTAAATAAATTATTGGGTTACTTGCAAGCAAACTAGAAAAAATATTGGAGGTTTGGTTAATGAAGAAGAAAAGATTGGCTTTAATTATGTTAATATTCGCATTACTTATGTCGTTCTCAACTGGAGTATTGGCAGCAGAAAATCCTGGAGCTAAAAAGGATATTGTGGATACAGCAGTACAAGCTGGCGATTTTAACACATTAGCTGCTGCTCTAGAAAAAGCAGGTCTAGTTGAGACATTAAAGGGTAAAGGACCGTTTACTGTATTTGCTCCTACAGATGAAGCGTTTGAAAAACTTCTAAAAGAATTAGGTGTAACTGCAGAGGAATTATTGGCGCGAAAAGACTTATCAGAGATCTTACTGTATCACGTTGTACCAGGTAAAGTAATGTCTGGTGACCTTAAAGACGGTATGAAGGTAAAAACGTTAGCTGAAAAAGAAGTGACGATTTCACTTAATCCTACTCGAGTGAATAAAGCAAATGTCATCAAAGCAGACATTGAAGCATCAAATGGTGTTATCCATGTAATTGATGCAGTATTAGTACCATAAGGTAACTGAAAACAAAAGAGAAAAGGCTGAATTCCAGATTGGTTTATGGGATTCAGTCTTTTTTGTATTATCTTTTCTCAGAAATTGTTGCTCAACGCTATTAGGGATTAGTTATAAGACCGTAAAAAAGACCTATAATCAAGCGAAAGCCTGGTTAACGAACCAATAGCAGCATAGTTTTCGAAAAACAACTCTTTTAAAACATTTTTTATGCCAAAAGATATCATCCTCTACAAAATAAACTTTCTCCATTATTAAGAGCATGATAAACAGGACAATCGCAAATAGGGACGTGCTCTCCTTTTTGATTAGTGTGATGAATTAATTCGTGTAGATTTTGATCTTTAAAGTCGGATATTGCATACCCTGTTAGCTGTTCAGCAGCTTTATTCCAGAAGATTACATTAGCATTAAGGTCAATTCCGTAAATGCCCTCTGCAACAAAGTCTAGAATTAGTTGATTAATATGATTTAATTTATTGACTTTAGAGTCTGTAAACAATAATTTATCGTATTATCCTAGTTTCTTAGCCCTTTTTTTAGTTTTATTTAAATACCTATGCGCTAGCAGGTGTCAACATAAATACTCTAACATCAGACAAAAAGGTTAAAAAGGTCTGACTTATTTTTTATAGCGATTACCTGTGTTTGCATAAATCAAAAACCATAATATTATCATAATTGCAGGAAGCCAGCCGTATTTCGTGATCCAAGAAATATTTAGAAGTTCTCCTATTCCAGTAATGAAAATGATGCCGCTAAGAACGAACAATAGATTTCCAACCCCATTACATAATGTAGCTTTATCATATTTTGCCTTTTCTTCTTTAGAAGAAGTATTATACCCCGCTATTAACCAACTCCATTGTCTATATTTAATTAAATATCCTAATAAAATAAATAGTGCTACTGTAATGAAATGAACCATGTTTTCCGCTCCTCTAGCTCATTATTTTGAACTACCTTCGACAGAAAAAATGAATATTGTCGCTTTCTGCGCTTGCCTAGGAAATTTTTGAAAAATTCACCGAGTGCACAGCCCCAAAAAAGTGGCATGATTTAGACACACTTTAAAAAAGGGAATAAGGCGTTGGAAGTAAAATAATAACTTAATAATTTAATTGTATACAAAATTGTACTGAAGAGGGTATGTAAATGGCGAAATCTATAAAAGTTTTTCTAAGTGTTCTTATAATTATATTGGCTATAGGTGTAGGAATTACCTTCTACTATTTCATTGTAGGAGAATACGTTACATCAGAAGCAATTGGCATTCAAGAAATAAATGTATTAGAGGACAGCATAATTTTAAAAGGATTTACAGTGAGTAGTGCTGCAGGGTTTAGTAATTACAGTTATGAGATTAACAATGATAAACTCTATATACGCTTAAGGTATAGTATTGTAAGTCCAATTAACCCCGTTGGTGATTTTTCAATCATCATAAGGAAACCGACCAAAGACATCCACAGCATATTAATTCAAGGAAAAGATAAAGAAGACTTAAGATTGATCTGGGAAAAATAATGAAAAGTAAAGTAGGGTTTAATAGGAGAAGGGGTCTATCATTCTAACACCTCCTCCAAGCTACGGTATATCAAAAGAGGATAATGGGACCACTAAGTCCTGCTAGGAAAAAAATAAATCCAAATACAGTTGCAAATACGCCTTTACCCCATACTGAAGACCAGTTATTAATCATTAATTCTTTTTTATTATTTTTTATGTAGTATCTAACTTCAACGGTCTCGCCTATTTGAAATTTATTTTTGTCATACCCCATTAGGGATTTAAAGGTTTTTAATTCTTGTTCAAGTTCATCAAAGTATTCAATAACCGGAAAATATCCGATTGTCCTTGCAACGGGCTCTCTACTTAATTCAATAATCTTACCTTTTGTTACCTTTGAATGTTTCATTGTTCTATCTGTTTTGATAAGGGTAAAGACCCCATAAAG
Source organism: Alkalihalobacterium elongatum (assembly GCF_019024285.1). Classification (GTDB taxonomy): domain Bacteria; phylum Bacillota; class Bacilli; order Bacillales; family Bacillaceae_F; genus Alkalihalobacterium; species Alkalihalobacterium elongatum. The sequence goes on along the minus strand of NZ_WMKZ01000001.1, from coordinate 79,725 downwards.
TAAAAATGATATTCCTATAACAAGTGCAGTTGGTTCGATATGTCAACACCTCGCATATTTAGTAGTTTACTATTATTAAATAATTATAATGTATTTCTAGAATAATTTATACAGAGAAAGCTTATGCAAACAATTGATTTTTATAATGATTGTTTTCGACAGCACCAATAAAAAAAGAACTTTTATTTGGAATATCATGGTAAAGTAAACATAGAAAATGACGGATATAAGTCGTTTAAAATGTGGCATTAAAAGTTCTAAAGAAATAGCTTATTGAAGGAGTACTAGACCATGTATCATAGAATTTATTTTATATTGAGTTCTGTACTATTTTTTAACGTTATCGTTGGCTGTCAAAGTGATACAACACTTAATGAAGAGCCTTTCCTCATATCCTATTCACATGACACGATACATCATGAAAATAAAGATGAAATTAATAAGTGGCTAATAGAAGTAAAAGACCAAAGTGAGGTAAAGATACATAGTAACAGGACAATCCCAGGATATAAATACTTTTATGCGAAGGGGTATAATGACGTATTTGTAACTTTTCAAAGATATTTAAAGAATGACGGAGAGTCTAGTTTGATTAAAGCTAACTTTAAGAAAGGCAACCTTGAAGATGAGGTGTTTATAGAAGTGAAATATAACCCTTCCCTATGTTGCGACAGTACAGTGATCGACGATAGTTATGATGGGGAGTAGCTCTATATAAGGACTATACCTAAGTGAAATGTAATCAAATGAGGATACTTAAGGTGTGAAGAAGCCTCATTTAGAAATTAAAGGAGTACATGTGAAAATAGAGAAAAGTAGATTAGTAACGTAGCTAAGGAGAAGCTGTTGATGCATCCAACGACATTTATTGAGTTATCCATTGTTTTCAGTGTCATTATAGTAATCGCTATAATAGCCTTGCTATTTCCTAAAAAAGTGAAGAAGATGGTTTGGATTTTATCAGCAGTTATTTTAATAGCAGGCGTTTCATTTTACACGGCTAGACCGTTTATTGTTGAACATCAAACGGAAAAGGCTGTCGAACAGTTAGAAAAACACTTGGAAGAGACTTATCCAGGTGATGCTTGGGGTATTACAGATACCGATGAACATAGAATGACAAAAGTGGTCTTTCTGCATGTGATTTTTGTTTCCGAGCCTGATATCGTATATGAGTATACTTTTGAAAATAAGACAATTGAACAGGTTGGAATGTGGATGTTATCGGGAGAGCCTGTTGAAGAAAGTGGAGTTAAACCTAAACACAGTGAGTAGTATGAACCAATCTAGTATTGTGAAAGAACGATAAGGAATGATGAATTTAGGAGAGAAAAGGAGAGAAGCGATATTTCCAGTAACAGGAAAAGGTGAGTGAGAAAAAGCGAGAAAGGAGCCAACCTTTCCAGTAACAGGAAGAAGTGAGTCAAAAAAAGCAAGAAGTGATCCGATGATCCCAACAAAAGGAAGAAGTTGGTGGATAAAAGTTGCAAATGTACCCATTTTCACCATCTTCGGGGAAAATTAATGAATTATTCAAAAGGGCAAGCATAGTATTTCCACTATATAAAATAGACTGTGACTCCCTCATCTACCCCATGTCATAATACAAGTTAAACATGAATAAAGGTAAGTGACGGAAAAATATTTGTTAGGACAGGTCATTTTATTTAAAGCCCTAAAACTTGCTTGGAACATACTTAACAAAAGACTTCAAATAATCATGACTTTTCACTAAAGTACCTCACCAACACTAGGGATTCCCAATACTAACGGGGAGGGAAATAACTTGGAAAAGTATATTAGTAACGAAAGAATAAGAGTTTCAAAAAGTAACACCAGTTACCGAGAAAAACCAAAAAAAGAACTGAAAGAAAATCAGATTACTATTCAGATTACCGAAAGCACCTTACAATGGATCATAAATAAGAAAAAATTTAAAGGGATTTCGGATCTTACTGTACAACTAATTGAAGATAAAATTGTAATTAGTGGGGCTACAAAGAAACTAACTATAACTATTAATTTTCAAATCGACCTAAGACCGTTAGTTGCAAGTGACCGTAATCTATCCTTAGAGATCGTCGATATGAAACCGCTTAATCAAAATTGGATCACAAAGAAACTCCTTAATAAACCGCCATTTATTAGCTATCATAAGGGAATTATTCATCTGGATTTTAATTATATTGAAAAAGCAAAAATGATTCAGTTTGGTAATTTGAAGCATTTTGAGGTAAGGAACGAAGTACTGTGGATTGGCGTTGGGGTTTAATGGAACTTTAGTGGTAAGGTCCCTGCTACAACGCATCGGGGCCTTTTTAATGTAAGTTAAATACAAATATTACATAAATATAGATTTCTATCACTGCTATAGTAAACACTTAAAGGTTAACACACTTGTAATAACTCATGTAAAATATACTCAACAAGGGATAGAAATCCATCCATAATAATAAGGGAGAGATACCGATGATGAATATAGCTCACTATCCAAGGAAGCGTTATACAGATGCGGATACACCGATTGAAAATGCAAGTCATTTTTCTAAGGTACTGAATGGACCAAACATTTACATAAAAAGAGACGATTTATTAGGACTAACTGAAGGCGGAAATAAAACGAGGAAGTTAGAGTTTCTAATCGCTGATGCCCTGGCAAAAGGTGCAGATACAATTATCACGGCCGGAGGAATTCAATCTAATCACTGTCGTCTTACCCTAGCTGCGTGTGTTAAAGAAAATATAAAGTGCATTTTAGTTTTAGAGGAAAATAAAGAAGATGCCTTTGACTTGAAGACGAATGGGAACTTTTTACTATATCAATTGTTAGGTACAGAATCGATTAAAATAATCCCCAATGGAACTGACGTGTATGAAGTTATGGAACAGCTTGCAAAGGAAGTAAAGGATAACGGTGGATCACCATATGTTATCCCTGTCGGCGGATCAAATGTTATAGGAGTTACTGGCTATGTGGCATGTGCAGAAGAAATACATAAACAATCGGATGATTTAGGTTTACAGTTTGATTATGTCATTTGTGCAAGTGGAAGTGGGGGCATGCATGCTGGACTAGTTAGCGGATATACAGGCCTACAAAGTGAGACAAAGGTTATTGGTATCAATGTGAGTCGAGGGAAAAACGAGCAAGAAGAAAAGGTTTATCAGCTAACGAAAGAAACCTTAGCTTATCTCAAAGTAGATGAAGGCATTTCAAGAGAAAAAATCACATGTTTTGATGAATATGTCGGACCTGCGTATGCAGTTCCAACCGAAGGAATGCTTGAGGCGGTAAAGCTACTAGCGAGAACAGAAGCGATTTTACTTGATCCCGTATATACTGGGAAGGCAATGGACGGTTTAATTAGCCTAACACAGCAAGGTTATTTTAAATCTTCCGATAATATTTTATTTTTACACTCGGGAGGAAAACCTGCAGTTTATGCATATGCCCCGATTTTTCAACAGAAAATCTAACAAGAACTTTTCTTATCCTAAGTTTATAAGATTTTATAAATACCACGAACTTACTATAAAAACACTAAAAAACTAGCTTAGGAACAAGAGGGATTGCCCCTCTATACTATAGGCTAGTTTTTTATTATGTATTGGATGAGTAACTCAAAAGAGGATAATAATATTTAATATGTTAGTAGTCTACTATTAAAAGATTTAGTAAAAAATTTTTCTATCACTAAGTATTTATTTTTCATCTTCAACTAAATCAGTTATATCCATTGAAGCTGTAACGGCCCCAGTGATTTCTCCGTTACTATCAAATAGTGGCTCTCCATATACATAATAATAATGATCACCAGTGGATAGGGGGAAACATATCTTTTTCTTGACTTTCCTACCATTCCTTATGACTTCTTGCTTAAGCTCCATTAATTTTAATGTCCCATCATTTATAGCAATCTCGTCATCTCTCTTTCCTATGGTGCTATCTGTATCAAAATCGGGATGAGGGTTATAGATCCAAGTATATCTTAATTCCAAATCACAATGAGCAATAATCATTGGAGAGTTTTTAAGGGCTAATTGAAAAGGTTCACTAAACTCTCTAGTAAAAAAAGCAGAGGGGTTTATCCCTAGGGTATTTGCTATATTTTTAGCCACTTCAAAGCTTGGGTTGCGGCTCCCATTTTCAATCTGTGTATAAAAAGCACGATTGATAAAAGCCTTTGTTGCAACCTCATCTTGTGTTAACCCTTTTTCTTTTCGTATTTCTCTTAACCAGTTTCTCAATTGAAAAATCCTTTCTATACTTAAGTAGCAATTGGGGGATTTAAATATAATTATTATATAAGAAAAGTAATACTTATAAAAAGAAGAGGTGGCTAATAGCCACTTACTATTGAAGCAAAGTTAAGTACAATATTATTATATTTACCCTAGAATTATAAGTAAAACAATAGAGCGAGGCGATAAGGTATAAAAATAAGATTTATGATGTTCTACATGATTATGGAAACGGCAATATTGAAATTAGAAAAGACCATTCAACCTTTTACGGTGACATCAAGCTAGTAAAAGTACATGAAGTACAATCTCACAGATAAATAAACATAATTCATCCTATTTTTCTACTAGGTAGTGTCAAGCCAAACTAGGAAACTACTACCTTCACCTATATGTCTCATACAATGTTTGATCTAGCTTTTTCCACTGCGTGTAAAATAAGTACCTGTTTATACTCGAATTTCTTCATTTAATTCCTTCATACATATTACAATATGATTTTCTTGACATAATAAGCAATATCAGGGAATCTACTGATTATTTTTACTCCAGAAAAGTGTTACTTTTATACTATGGCCGCTAACAACGGTAAGGAAGCAATCGATATGTTTATGAAGCCCTATCACCGTGAAGAAGACAAGGATCACTACTCTGTTGTATTGATGGACATTCAAATGCCAGTTATGAACGGATATGAGGCGACCAAGAGATTAAGAAGGTATGAGCTTAAAATCAACTTGCCCGCACTCCAATAATAGCACTTACAGCTTATGCGCTAAAAGAAGATCGTCTGAAAACGCTAAAAAGCGGTTGTGATGAGCATATCTCGAAGCCTATTCGTAAACAGGAGTTATTAGCAGTATTGAGGAATTATATAGACTAGTCATTTTGTATGGACATTAATATTAATAGGGATAAAACATTTTGAAGTACATAGTATTACGCAGCTTGTTACGCCGATAAACCGAAAGTTGCGCCATATTTATAGGAACAATGAACCTTCCCAACATAATGAGGAAGGTTTTTTCATTGAATATGATCGATTTCTTAAAGTTGAGCAGACTTGAAGCACATTTATAATTAAGTACGTGGGAAATTTTAATTTACACGCTGAATCCAAACGTCATCCATCCTATAAAGTACATTGTTCAAAAAGATCATTCCAATCAAAATAGATCAATCCAGGTAGTAAGCCTCGACTTGTAAGTATAATATTCCATCTCAATCAAAAGATAGGATAGACGAAACCATCTTTAGTATTTTTCACTAAATTAATTGGGAGAAGGTGATTGAGAATGGAAACAACCTGGTATTCAATTATTCCGTTTTTAGTTGTAATCCCAGTAGCAATTTATACAAAACAAGTACTTCCAGCACTTTTTCTAGGATTATTAGTGGGGTCTTATTTGATGGAACCGACCATAATTGGCGGAATCCAAACTTTGTTTACCTATGTCGTACAAGCCCTAATTGATCCGAATAATATTAAGATCATTGTTTTTCTTTATGCATTTTCAGGCCTTGTTGGGATGATCAAAATGACGGGCGGCATTCGCGGTTTCGTCGAGAAAGCAGCTGAAAAAATACAAACACGAAAACAGGCACTCCTTTTAACCTATGTATCAACGATCGGAACGTTTGCTGCGCCTACCTTTCGTTTTGTTACCATAGCGCCCATTATGAGAGCATTACTTAAAAAGATTAAAATGACGACAGCAGAGCTCGGTTTTGTAATCGAGACTACTGCTACGCCTGTTATTGTGTTAATTCCTGTCGCTACCGCGTTTGTAGGTTATATGGTCTCCATTATTCAGATTGCTACCGAAAGTCAGGAGATAGCCGTAGATCCGTACTCGCTCTTTATACAAAGTATTCCGTTCAACTTTTTTTCGATCGTGACAATTATTTTAGGGATTTATTTAAGCTTTTTCCATCATTCCAAAAAGAAATCAAATGCACCAACACAAATCGATGAAAAGGCAGCAGATGATGATAATAGTGATTGGCATGATTGCCACCCAGCAGTTGCTAATGAGTTACCAATTAAACCATTTAATCTGTTACTCCCCTTGATTATGGTCATTAGCTTTACGTTATTTTTAACTTGGTGGGATGGCCATCAGAAAGGCTACGATTTTTTTGAAGCATTTATTAAAGCAGAAGTGCTTGATGCAATGGTCATTGCACTTCTTATTACCGTATTAGTGTCTATTGGCTTTTATTTACTTCAGCGATTTAAATTGGACAGGCTGATTGCAGGTTTTATGGAGGGTGGCAATGAATTAATGTCGGTCATTCTATTATTGTCAGTTGTTTGGGGGCTATCATCAATTACGGATGACTTAGGGTTTTCAAGCTTTATAACAGCTCACTCTGGGTGGATCCCGCAGGTGTTCATTGCTCCACTTATCTTTGTGTTTGGTGCAGCAGTTTCTTATTTTATCGGTTCAGCTTGGGGGACATGGGGGATATTAATGCCTCTTGGTATATCCCTGGCAAGTGTAGGAGATGTGCCCCTACCATTAGTCGTTGGTGCAGTATTTGCAAGTGGAGCTTTCGGAGCATTTGCTTCACCTCTTAGTGATGATACCAATACAATCGCGAAAATATTGAACCTTTCCGTTATCGAATATGCGAAATATAAGTTAAAACCAGCATTGATTGCAGCCGCTATAACAGTTGTGCTTTATTCTGTAGTAACATTTTTGTATTAGGATATGGGAAAGTACCCGTGGTGTGATGTTTTATGAAAGGCTTCTCCTTTTTCAAAGAAGGTTACTCTATGTTATTGGAACGATAATCAAGCGAGTGCTTGCTTTTTCTTAAGGATTAAATTTAAATGGAAATTTTTTTTGGAAAATGGTTGACTAAATCTTACAGAAAATTATATTATAAGTAAAACTTTTCCAAATATTAACACAACACAATGAATAGGAGTAGTAAGGAATAATTATTGTCCAGAGAGCTGTCATTTGCTGAAAGGCAGTCAATAATTTCCCCAACTCGCCTAGGAGTGGTTAAGCTGATATGTAGGCTTAAACGGTTTACTGCCGTCATCTAGTAGTTAAGAGGGTTTGTTTGTGTTTGATATTCACAAACCAAGAAGAGTGGTACCGCGTTGGGATTATCCTGTCGTCTCTTTATGAGATGATGGGTTTTTTTTATTTCTAAGTAAATGGGGGAGTTTTAATGAGTGCTGATTGTTTCATTTGTAATAAACATAAAGGTACTGTAGAAACGGATGGAGAAGTTATTTACGAAGACGATTTTGTTTACGTAGGACACATTGATAACGGTGGAAAGCCTAATTATCTAGGGCATATAATCATCGATTTGAAAAGACATGCACCAACTTTAGCTGAAATGATCCCTGAAGAAGCGAAGGCGTTTGGGGTAATTATGGCAAGAGTAAGTCAAGCACTAAAAGCAACAGAGGGAGCTGAACATGTATATGCTTTAGTTTCTGGCAATGCTGTACCGCACCTTCACATGCATTTAATTGCCCGTTATCCAAATACACCTGAACAATATTGGGGACCCTTTGCAGTGTACGATGCACCTAATGCTAGAATGGGGAGTAATGATGAAGTAATTCAAGTCTGTCGAAGAATAAAACAATTCTTGAAGGACAGTCCGTATGAGTAAAGCCATTGATGTAACGGACTATTACTGGGTAGGAAGTCAAAAAGACTATGTCGATGAAATTAACGTTTACCACATTCATGATGTTGTTGTAGGACGATTTGGTGGTAATTCAAATGCTGGAGCATATAAAAATGAGGATGGGTGCATCGTTTGGGTTAATAAAGAGTTAGACGTAGAATTTATGGTATTGCTAGACGCACACAATACGTCAGAAAGTGCTGAATTAGTAATAGATACTATTGTATCACTTTCGGCGGAAATAAAAACGAGAATAAGACTTCAGCCAAAACTAGCTTTTAAAAGCATATCAAAGTTGCTTTTGACCACTTTTGAAAGCCAACGTTTTAGAAAGGCTTGCCAATGTATTCAAGGTGAAACAGCTTTTCTATGTGTTGTAAGAAAAGGAAAGTTTCTATGGTGGTTCTCGGTAGGCGACTGTATTCTTTATCATGCTCATCCTGAACTAGCCTCACTAAACGAATATCAACAAAATCACCGAAGTTTTTACGAATGGATAGGCAGAACTAATACATTTGACCTGGAAGTACCGTGTTACAGTATGGGAACAAAAGAACTGCGACAAGGTAAAAATCATTTATTTTTAACGACTGATGGACTTGTTGAATGTCCAAATACAAATTATAGTAATCCAATTGAGATCTTTAAACATTTTGAAGTATCAACTAATGATAAAGGTGTGTTGAAATTGTTAAATGATATTAAAGAAAATAATGTCCGTGACAGTACGACGATCTTATCTTGGTTGGTTGATATTGAGGGAGATGGATGTCGACCAAGTAAGTGACAGAAAAATAGTATTTGCTTTTCCAATTTTTTTCTGTTACTCTAAATAAGAATTATTTTTGTTCGGTCGGTAAACAAAGACTAAATTGTAACTTTTTCGCCTTTGATATCTATTTGAGCAATGATAGTAATAAAAAGTGGAATGATATCCACACAGGAGGAACCAACATGCAACAAGGTACAGTAAAATGGTTTAACGCAGAAAAAGGATTCGGATTTATCGAAATCGAAGGTGGAGAAGACGTATTCGTACATTTCTCGGCTATCCAAGGCGAAGGTTTTAAATCTTTAGAAGAAGGCCAAAAAGTTACTTTTGACACAGAGCAAGGTCAACGCGGTCTTCAAGCTACTAACGTAAACAAATCTTACTAATAGTAAGTAATAAAAGGTCTCTATTTTAGAGGCCTTTTTATTTTTGGAGAAAAATATTAAATCAAAATAATAAAAAGGCTGACTAGTTGGTGCCTGACCCCTTAATCTGATAATAAATTCGAATGTCACTCGAAATTTTTACGGTAGATGAAGGTTGGTTAGGACACTTTGTTTTAGTCAGCCTTTAATACAAGATGGTACAAGAATTAAATGGTAGACAAAGCATAACATACTATTCTTAGAATACCTAATGAAATTTGAAACAACTTATGCTAAAGAGCAAAACCACTGCATTTATTATAAAACCACCTTTCGCCCTTCCCTTGCAGACAAGCGGATGGCATCGAGAATTATTTGAACTTCATGGCCATGTTCAAATGTTGGAACATGTGGATGTGGTGTATTATCCTTTATGGTTTGAGAAACGGCATCTAACATCGGATAGAACGCTTGGTAGTACGATAAAGCTCGAGCTGAAAGGTTTATTGGCTCTTGAATTTTAGCAGAAAGTTCAACAGGGGTTAGCTGACTATCGCCAATTCCAACTTCAACATACTGGTCATCAGTCATAATAAGTGTTCCATTCGTACCGAACACTTCTAAGCGCCACTGATTCGCTTTATGATGAGCTGCAGATGTTAACTCCACTGAAAAAGTCGCACCTGTGTCAAATGTACCTGTTGTTTGGAAGGCATCTTCAGCTGTACGCACTTCGGTTTCACCATCTGAAGTTACAGAAGGTATATGAATAGGAAGCTGACCATAGATATCTCTTACCTTATGACCTGTCCACCACAATAGGGAATCAAACATATGAGAACCGATCGCTCCTAGCATCCCACCGCCGAACTGTTGCTGTCCGAGCCAGCCTCTTTTATTCTTTGAGAGTGATTGATACCCATTGAACGTACATTTATATTGAATATGTAAAATCTCTCCTAGTTGTCCACTAGATAAAATTTCTTTTACTTTTTGTCTCGCAGGTAAAAAACGAAACTCAAAATTAATAAATCCAAATAATCCAGCTTTACTTTTAGCTTCGAGCATTTCCTGCGATTGCCTTGCATCAAATGCCATTGGTTTTTCGCAGTAAATATGTAGTTTGCGCTTTAGCCCTTCTACCGCCATCTCATGATGTAAGTAAGGGGCAGATGCGATCGAGAGAAGGTCTAACGACTCTTGTTCAAGCATTTTCTTCCAATTGCTATAAACAGCGGTGATTCCTGTTTCTTTCTCGACGTCTTCTAAACTCCCTCGATGTACACTCGATATTGCTACAACCTCAAAATCAGGGTGATTTTTCATAATCGGTGCATGAACTTTAGATCCAAACCCTGTTCCAATAATACCCACTCGTATTTTATGATGTCCCATAAAAACCTCCTTGTTGTCGATAGCTTTAGAATAGCATAAATGGTTATGGTTATATAAATTAGAGGTTCAAAAAGAATTAAAATACTGTTTTCTATGGGAAGAAGGAACATTATCAAAAAGCTTTTACTATCTAGTTTTAGAACGGCTCTATTTATACTATACAAAAGATAAAGTAATTCTTTAAAGAACTATATCTTTTGGTGGTGTGAAAACACTATTAGATTTGTTATTATAGAGGAAATAATGTAAACGCTTACAAATTTATAATTTATTAGTACATAAGTCATTACTTTACTCCATAAAAAATTACTATAAGGGAGATGTTGGCACTGGAAATGAAAGCACACCATCTACTATTTCAAAATTCTATTGATGTTAATCCAAGAATGGGTACCATCAAATTGAATGAGAAAAGAATGGCATTGATGTCAGTCGAGGCGCTTGGGTTTTTGCGGAGGGATTTGGTTGCTACTTTAGGTATTGAACGTGCTAAGGGCTTTTTGCTTCGATATGGATGGACTAGTGGGTACAATGATGCAGATTCGATTGAGAAGATGTATACGTGGAAGTCGAAAAAGGAGCTTATTCTTGCAGGACCAGCCATTCATACATTAGAAGGTGTTGTTACTGTAGAGCCAGATGAATTGGAATTTAGTGAAGACAAATTTTACATGTCTGGTTACTGGCGTTATTCATTTGAAGCAGAAGAGCATATTCGCCATTTTGGGTATAGTGATGAAACGGTTTGTTGGATGTTGGTAGGATACGCTACAGGTTTCCTTGAAAGGGTAACAGGTATGAAGGTGGTCATTTATGAGACGAGCTGTGTAGGTAGGGGAGATGATCATTGTTATTTTGTTGCTCAAAGTGTAGACCGATGTGAACCACAATATCTTGAAATATTGCGTTATTATGAAGAGGATTCTCTCGTTACTGAATTAGATAAAATGTACAATGAAGTTAAAACGTTAAACCATGCAATTATCCGTTCTGAAGAATTTAATAAACATTTAACAAGCTTGTTATTAGAAGGAAAAGATCTTGCCTATTTAGTTGAAGTCATTTCGAAGGCAATAGGTAAAAGTGTAATTATCGATAGAGAAGGATTAAATAGGCCTCTAGAGTCTTTATTTATTCAAGAGACTGATTTTCAGAATTATCAGAATTTCAAAAGGCAAGAAAGACTTTCGATACATGATACTATTTATGTATTTAACATTATGTCAAATAATTTATGTCTTGCTAGAATGCTAGTTGTTAGTTCTAACGAGATTTCAAAAGAAGAAAGAATGATGATTGAAAGTGCCTTGTCTGTCTTATCAATTCATCTTTATACACAACGTTATATAGCTAAATCGTTGTGGCGAAAAAAAGTTAACTTTTTTGAAGAACTCCTTGATAATAAATACGATACGGAGCAAATTTTACAAAATGCTAACCATTTATTTGATTTTAACTTTGAAACTAAAAATAGAGTCATTGTCATAAGGAGTGTGCCAGAGTGCAACAACGAAGATATTAGAAGTATTTTAACGAAAACCTACCCTTCTAATGAAATATTTATGAAGAAAGAATACGTAGTAATGATTGCGAACGAAACGATAGAGAATGAATTAGTATGTACCAAGTTTTTACTTGATATCGAAGATTTGCTACAACGAAATATAAACCATACAACCTTTTATGTTGGGGCTGGTAGAGTTTCAGATTCGATAAATGAAATTGGTGAGAGTTATAAAGATGCTTTTCGTATAAGTAATTTTTTAAGTCTAGCCTATCCAACTAAAAATAAAGTAGCTGTCTATGAACAATTAGATCCAATCATGCTGTTTCTAAATAGCATGGAGCCTAAGGAATTATTAAATTTTTGCAAAAAGACATTGGGGAAATTAATGCAATACGATGAGAATAATGAAGCAAATTTAATTCAGACGTTAAAGAGTTATTTAGATAACAATGGAAACTTAAATCAAACAGCAAGCGAGCTGAATTTATCTATACCAGGGTTACGCTATCGCTTGGATAAAATAAAGTCGTTATGCGAAATTGATTTTAAAACAGGTCAAGGGTGCTTTCATGGACAAATTGCCATCCAAACCTATTATACAATTGAAACGTTAAAGTCATAAGTACATGAAATCCAATTATATAAAACTAGGTCTGAAGCGACCTACCAGGGACTGTTGAGAGTATATACTCAACAGTCTTTTTTATGGAGTGTTTCTTAGAAGAGTAAGTCTGGTGACAAAAGGAGAGGGACCGTGCCCAACAGAGAAAAAATTAGGAGGAAGCAGGAATAAAAGAAGTGTAGCATACCTGCTAGAGGTAAAATTGGAAAAAGAGTGAACGAAATCGGTAACCGAATGATCAATAGAACATTTCATACAAAAATGAATGAAATGCCTCCCATAGTCAACTCCACCTACAAGGACTTTCTAGTTTTGATAGTAAAAGTGTAAAACTCCATATTTTTAGATAATTACAAATATTCAATCAAAAATGTATTATTGATAACAAGGAACGAGACACCGCATAAATGTAAGCGCTTTAACAATAAGTTCCATATACTTGTAATCCTAAGGGAGGTAATTGGTTTGGCAGTAGAACAGAAATTGAGAAGGCCGTTGACAGGCGAAGAGTACTTAGAAAGTATTCGAGATGGTAGAGAGATTTGGCTTCATGGCGAAAAGGTCAACGATGTGACGACACATCCAGCATTTCGAAATGCCGCAAGATCGATTGCTAGATTGTATGACGCACTTCATGATGAGCAAACAAAAGATACTTTAACTACGAAGACGGATACAGGAACAGGTTCCTACACACATAAATTTTTCCGTGCACCGAAGAGCCCTCAAGACTTAATTGAAGATCGTGATGCAATTGCAGAGTGGGCGAAGTTAACGTACGGCCAAATGGGGCGAACACCAGATTACAAGGCTTCTTTTCTTGGAACATTAGGATCGCACGTAGACTTTTATGCACCTTATGAAGACAATGCTAAGTTTTGGTATAAGGAAGCACAGGAGCGTAACTGGTTTTTCAACCATGCGATCATAAATCCGCCGATTGATCGAAATAAACCTGTACATGAAGCGGGTGACGTGTTTATCCGGGTCGAGAAAGAAACAGATCAAGGTATTATCGTAAGTGGTTCAAAAATGGTAGCGACGAGTTCAGCACTTACTCACTTTAACTTTGTAGGCCACTATGGAGTTCCAATACAAAAAGAGGAGTTTGCAGTCGTGTTTATTGCCGCGATGAATTCACCAGGTGTGAAGTTAATTAGTCGAAGCTCTTATGAAATGAATGCTGCTGTGATGGGTACGCCTTTTGATTATCCACTTAGTAGCCGCTTCGATGAAAATGATGCCGTACTAGTCTTTGAGAATGTCCTAATTCCATGGGAGAATGTCCTAATCTATAAAAATATTGAAAAAGTAAATCAGTTTTTCAACGTAAGTGGATTTGTAAACCGATTTACTTTTCACGGGGCAACGAGACTTTCAGTGAAGCTAGACTTAATTTCAGGAATTATGTTGAAAGCTGTAAAAACAGCTGGAACGGATGCTTTTAGAGGCGTCCAAGCAAATGTTGGTGAAATTATCGCTTGGAGAAATCTATTCTGGTCATTAACGGATGCCATGGCTCTAAACCCAGAACCAGGACCTAATGGAACCGTATTACCAAGACTAGAAGGTGGAATGGCTTACCGTGTATTTATGACCGAAGCCTGGCCACGAATTAAAGGCATCATCGAGCAGGTTTGTGGGGGGAACTTAATTGTTCAACCTTCAAGTGCACTAGATTTTAAAAATGAAGAATTAAGACCTATTATTGATAAGTTCTATCGAGGCTCTCATGGAATTGATGCTCTTGAAAAGATTAAAATTGTCAAATTGTTATGGGATGCAATTGGAACAGAGTATGGTGGTAGACATGAGTTATATGAAAGAAATTATGCTGGCAACAATGAAGCGATTCGATTTGAGACGTTGTTTGCTGCTCAAGGATCAGGGAAGGCTGCGGAGTTTGAAGCATTTGCCGAACAGTGTATGAACGACTACGACTTAAACGGATGGACGAATTCGACATGGATCAACCCTGATGATGTGAGCTTTATTAAAAGCACGAACTTTAAAATGTTATAAGAAAGTTTTTCGTTGCCTCGGTGAAAATTTTAAATTTTCAGTATAAGGGTAAAAAATACCAAAAAAATTATTAAAATTCCAGGAGGTTTTATTATGTCAAATTTTGATGTTGCGCAATTAGCTCATGTGGAATTATATACGCCAAAGCCTGAAGAAACATTGAAGTTTTTTACGCAGTTTCTCGGTTTACAAGAAACGACAAGAGAAGGTCAGTCTGTCTATCTTAGAGCTTATGAAGACTTTTACCATCACACGTTAAAAATTACGGAAGCTAAGGAAGCAGGGATGGCCCATTCTGCTTGGAGAGCAAGTTCAGAAGCAGCTCTTTATCAAAGAGTTCAAGCATTAGAAAAAAGCGGCTATGGGAAAGGTTGGATTGAAGGAGACATCGGCCATGGTCAAGCGTATAAGTTCCAAACGCCAGACGGACATAATATGGAAATTTTATGGGATGTAGATTACTATCAAGCTCCAGAGGACCAGAAGACAATGCTAAAGAGTCGCCCACAAAAAAGACCAAATGTTGGTATTCCAGCTCGTCGTCTAGACCATATTAATTTGATGTGCAGTGATGTTACAAAAAATAAGCAATTCATGGCCGATCAGTTAGGATTTAAGCTTCGTGAAAACATTGTCATGAACGACGGTACAGAAATCGGTGCATGGATGAGTGTAAGTCCTCTCGTTCATGAAGTCGCACTAATGGGTGATCAGTCTGGACAAAAAGGACGGTTCCACCACATTGCATACTGGTACGGTTATCCGCAACACTTAATGGATGTAGCCGATTTACTGGTTGAAAACGATATCCAAATTGAGGCAGGTCCTGGAAAACATGGAGTTAGTCAAGCGTACTTTATGTATGTATTCGAGCCAGGAGGAAATCGTGTCGAGTTATTTGGGGATGCAGGTTACCTTATTTTTGACCCTGATTGGAAACCAATTACATGGAAAGAAGAAGAGCTTGAGAAGGGCATTATTTGGTATGGTTCACAGCTGCCTGAAGAATATTTTCTTTATGGTACACCACATAAGGCGCCTGTTAAAGGTTAACATAACTAGCCGTTGTAGATGGAAAAATACTAGGAAAATCAGGTGGAGAAACACCTCCACCTGGTTTAAAAACATGAAAGATGAAAATTCAAAAGCTACATGGAAAGTGGGTGAAAATTGTGCACATCCATCAAGCTGAAACACTTTCATTAAATGCATCTATTGTCGCGATTGGTGCCTTTGATGGCGTCCACCTCGGGCATCAAGCGGTTATTCGTAAAATGATTGAAAAAAGCTTACTCCTAAAAATTCCTAGTGTTGTTTATACGTTTGACCCACCGCCACGGGTTTATTTTAATAACACAAAACAACTCACTTCAATAAAAGAAAAAATCGAAAAGATAAGTTTACTCGGCGTCGACCATGTTGTTGTTGCCCGTTTTGATTACCACTATTTGAACCGAAGTGTCGATCAATTCATTAATGAACTTTTTGCACTAAATCCGAAAGAAATAATTGTTGGAGACGATTTTCGATTTGGAAAGGGTCGCAACGGCGGAATAGAAGATCTAAAGAGAGTATTTCAAGTAAAGGTCATTGAAAAAATTTGCTGTGAAAAAGGCAGAGTTATTTCTTCTACACGAATACGTGAAATGCTATTAAACGGGGAAAATGAAGAAGTTGAAGCACTTCTAAATGGCTAGTCTACCATGCTATCAACTGGACTATTCGTAATTAACTCTTTTATTAAGCTATGTCTTACCTAAAATCATAGTGTCGCCAAATGCGGCGAACAATAGGGGGAACGGATCATGGAAGCAAAGCAATTTCGAAATGCGATGGGGAAATTTGCGACAGGAGTCACAATTATTACAACAGATGTAGATGGCGAAGTACATGGGATGACCGCGAACGCCTTTATGTCGGTATCGTTAGACCCAAAGCTTGTCGTTATTTCAATAGATGAACGAGCACAAATGCTAGAAAGAATAAGAAAGAGTCAAAAGTATGCAGTGAATATTTTAGCCGCTGATCAACAAGAATTATCGATGATATTTGCTGGACAGATCAAAGAGAAAAAAGAAGTAGCTTTCGACCGATTAAGTGATTTACCAGTATTAAATGGAGCGCTCGTGCAAGTTACGTGTGAAGTGATTGCCGAGCATATCGAAGGAGATCACACCCTTTTTATTGGGAAAGTGACGGATATCCAGGTAGAAGATGGTGAACCTCTCTTATATTTTGGTGGGAAATACCGTCAATTACTCGTAGAAGAGAAAATATTATAAGGACCATATTAATAGAAAGTTGGTGAAACTTTGAATATACAAGATATAGCAAGTCGTTTACTAGAAGCGGAAAAAACGAGAGTACCAATTGAACCGATAACGGAGATATTCCCAGATATATCGGTTGAAGAGGCTTATTACATTCAACAACAGCAAATTGAAGAAAAAGTGAAAAATGGCGCTGTTATCATTGGGAAAAAAATTGGATTAACAAGTAAAGTGATGCAGGAGATGTTCAATGTTAATGAACCTGATTACGGACATCTACTTGATGATATGGTGTATGTCGATGGGGACACGGTATCTTTAGACGACCTCATTCAACCGAAATTAGAATTTGAAATTGCGTTTGTTTTAAAAAAAGATTTGATCGGACCAGGCATCACTCCAACTGATGTTATTAATGCAACCGAATATATCGCACCAGCCTTTGAAGTGATTGATAGTAGAATTCAAGACTGGAACATTCGCTTTGAAGATACAGTTGCTGATAACGGATCCTCTTCTAGAGTTGTGATTGGTGGAAAACCGACTCATCTTGAAGAAGTAGATCTTCAACATATTGGCATGGTCGTCTATCAGAATGGTAAATACTTAGATTCCGCTGCAGGTGCGGCTGTAATGGGGAATCCAGTCCGTTCGGTAGCTTGGTTAGTAAACGCTCTAGCAAACTATGGAATTTCGCTAAAAGCAGGGGAAATCATTTTATCAGGTGCACTATCCAAAGCGGTTCCTATTGAAGATGGTGATACATTCACAGCAGAATTTGCTCATCTAGGGACAGTCTCCGCCTCATTTCAATACAAGGGGAGGATTAATCGTGAGAAAAAGTAAAGTGGCGATTATTGGTTCGGGAAATATTGGAACTGACTTAATGTATAAAGTCGAGAGAAGTGATCATTTAGAAATGGCAATCATGGTCGGAATTGACCCTCACTCAGAAGGATTGTTACGTGCAAAACAAAGGGGCTATGAAATTACCGATCGAGGAATTGAAGGGTTACTAGAGTTACAAGATCTCTTCGATATTGTCTTTGATGCTACAACTGCGAAAGCTCACCTACATCATAGTCAGCGACTTATTTCTTTAGGAAAAAGAGTCATCGATTTAACACCTGCTGCTATTGGGCCTTTTGTAGTACCATCAGTAAATTTAGGTGAGCATATAGAAGCTGAAAATGTGAATATGGTTACATGTGGAGGTCAGGCAACAATCCCAATCATTTATGCGATTAACGAAGTGTGTTCAGTTGAGTATGCAGAAATTGTCGCGACAGTAGCAAGTAAAAGTGCTGGACCTGGAACGAGAGCAAACATAGACGAGTTTACGAGAACAACTTCTCGTGCGATTGAAAAAATCGGCGGGGCGAAAAAGGGAAAAGCGATAATTATATTAAACCCTGCCGAACCACCAATTATTATGAGGGATACAATCCATGTTCTAGTAGATGAGCTAGGAAAAGAAAAAGAAATTACCTTATCGATAGAAAAAATGGTTCAAAATGTCCAGGAGTACGTACCAGGCTATCGAATGCGTGGAAAACCCGTTTTTGATGGCAACAAAGTATCTGTTTTTATCGAAGTTGAAGGGGCAGGAGATTTCTTCCCTCCTTACTCTGGAAATTTAGACATTATGACAGCTGCAGCAGCAAGAGTTGGCAATGAGATAGCCAAGCAACAAAAACAATCGAGTTATCCTTCCCTCTAAAGTGAAACTAACAAAATAGAGTTAACCAGTTTATCTACGAAAAAAATTTGTATAGCGAGGAGTGAAGTCATGAAACGCGATCTACAAATTCTAGATGTGACCTTACGAGACGGAAGTCATTCGATGAGGCATGCTTTTACTGAAGAACAAGTTCGACAAGTAGCCAAAGGGTTAGACCTAGCAGGTGTCGAGTACTTAGAGGTTTCTCACGGTGATGGTTTGGGCGGTTCTTCTTTACAATATGGTTTTTCAAAAGTTAATGAATTAAAACTGATCGAGGCAGCTACTGAGGAATGTAGTCACGCGAAGGTATCAGTTTTATTGCTTCCTGGAATTGGTATTAAAGAAGATCTTGAAGAGGCAAAAAAGGCAGGAGCACAAATGGTTCGGGTCGCGACACACGTAACAGAGGCTGATGTAGCGAAACAACATATCGAGTTAGGTAGAAATCTAGGATTGAAGACAGTCGGTTTCCTAATGATGGCTCATATGGCTCCAATTGAAAAATTGGTAGAACAGGCAAAGCTGTTTGAAAGCTACGGTGCTGAAATTGTCTATATGACTGATTCAGCGGGAGCTTTTTTACCTCACGAAGTTAAACAAAGAATCCGAACTTTAAAGGAACATTTGTCGTGTGAGATTGGTTTCCACGGTCATAATAATCTGTCATTAGCAATGGCGAATACCATGGCAGCGGTTGAAGCAGGGGCAACCTATATAGATGGAAGCTTACGTTGTCTAGGGGCTGGAAGTGGAAACACACAGACCGAAGTAATGGCAGCGGTATTCGATCGGATGGGGTATAACACGGGCATACGGTTATTTTCAATTATGGATGTTGCAAACGATGTTGTCGCTAAGTTTATGCCACGACCACAGGAAATTACTGGTTCTAGCTTAATAATGGGGTATTCAGGGGTATATTCCAGCTTTTTATTATTCACGCAAGATGCAGCTGAAAAGTTCAATGTCGATGAGCGTGACATTTTAATTGAACTTGGTCGAATGAAAGCAATTGGTGGGCAAGAAGATCTTATCTATGATGTGGCGAGACAAATCGCCGAAAAAAAGCAGCTTTCGATTTAAAAATCAGAAAGGTGGATGAAGCTATGATAAAAACAGACATTATTGATCATATCGTCCGCGAATTAATAAATGCTGAAAGAGAACGGCTGGAAGTAAATAAATTCGTCGATGAATTTCCAGAGCTTGATATGGAATTAGCGTATGAAGTTCAAGAAAGATTAATAGAAACAAAATGTAAGGAAGGAAATGCTAAGGTCACTGGAAGAAAATTAGGCTTAACAAGTCGAGCGAAACAAGAAATGATGGGCGTTCATGAACCGACATACGGTGTTCTACTAGACAATATGCAATTGTTTGAAGGCGAAAAAATTTCGCTAGAGCCTCTTATCCATCCTAAAATCGAACCTGAAATCGCTTTTATCTTTAATAAAGAAGTAAAGGGCCCGATCGTAACGGTAACTGATATTTTAGCAGCAACAGCATATATTGCACCAGCAATGGAGATTATTGATAGTCGCTACCGTAATTTTAAATTTACACTCCCAGACGTTGTTGCAGATAATTCTTCCTCCTCACGATACTTAATTTCAGATAGATTAACCCCAGTTAGTGATATTGATATTCGATTAATGGGAATGGTGTTTAAAAAGAATGGCGAGATTGTAACCACAAGTGCAGGAGCATCTGTAATGGGACATCCCGCAAGAGCAGTCGCTTGGATGGTTAATCGTTTGGTGAAAAAAGGTCAAAGTATAAAACCAGGTGAAGTTGTCTTAAGCGGGGCACTGTCAGAAGCCTTCTCGATCGAAAGTGGAGATCATTTTTCGGTAAGTTTTGACCGAATCGGTTCAGTAGAAGCGAGCTTTACAAACTAAATGATTCGAGGAGAAAGGGGTTTTACGATGCCATTTATTCAAATCAACATTCTTGAAGGGCGGACACCAGAAAAGAAAGAACGATTAATTAAAGAAGTTAGTCATTTAGTCGCAGACGTGTTAGAGGCTCCGCTTGAAAATGTACGTGTGCTCATTCAAGAAATGCCAAGTAATCATTGGGGAATAGCTGGAGAATCGGTAGCAAAACGCAAACAAAATGTAACGAAGGGGTGAGTAATATGCAAGAAGTCCAAACTGACATAAAAGAAGTCAAGTTATATATTGATGGAGAGTACATCCAATCAAGTACCAATTCTACTTACGAAGTGAAAAATCCCGCTACACAGCAAGTTATCGCACGGGTTCATGAGGCTTCATATGAGGATGTTGACGCTGCTTGTCGTGCTGCTAGAAGAGCATTTGAGGATGGTCCTTGGCGAACAATGCCTTTGGCCGAACGTTGTGCGAAAATACGGCGCATGGGTGAAATCATTTTAGAACGAAAAGAAGAACTGGCTCGCCTTGAAGCGATGGATGTTGGAAAACCATATCCTGTTGCACTTGAAAAAGAAATTCCGAGAGCAGCACATAACTTAACCTTTTTTGCCGATTTTATGGAAAAGCAAGGTGGGGAAGTCTATCCAATGGGGGATGAATATTTAAATTACACCCGCTATGAGCCCGTTGGGGTAGCTGGACTAATTACCCCTTGGAATTTACCATTTATGCTCACAACATGGAAGCTAGGACCGTGTCTTGCAGCAGGTAATACGGCTGTCATTAAACCAGCTGAAATTACGCCGTTAACCGTTTCTCTTCTTGGAGAAATTGCGAAGGAAGCAGGCATTCCTGACGGTGTTGTTAATGTCATCCAAGGGTTTGGTTCGAACTCTACAGGAGAGTACTTGACTACTCATCCAGAGGTCGATTTAATCTCATTTACAGGAGAAACAACTACTGGAAAAGCGATTATGAAAAATGGTGCCGATACTTTAAAGCGAGTAGCGTTTGAATTAGGGGGCAAAGCTGCCAACATCGTTTTTGAAGATGCCAATCTAGATAAAACAATTCCTGTTTCCATTCAAGCAGCTTTTCTAAATTCAGGGCAGGTATGTTTAGCAGGCTCACGAATTTTAGTACAACGGTCGATTATGGATGAGTTTGTTGAGCGCTTTAAAAAAGCTGCTTCCGAACTTAAAGTTGGTGACCCACAAGACCGAACAACGAATATGGGGCCAGTTGTCAGTGAAGAACACTACAATAAAGTTACTAGTTATTTAGAAATTGCTAAACAGGAAAATGCTACGTTAGTTTACGGTGGAAAGCGTCCAGTACTCCCAAGTCATTTAGAAAATGGCTATTATTTAGAGCCGACGATTTACATTCAAGAAAATCCCAACGCTCGTATATGCCAAGAAGAAATATTTGGGCCAGTCGTCACAATAATCCCATTCGAAACTGAAGAAGAAGCATTAGAGATTGCAAACAACACTGATTACGGTTTAAACGGTGTTGTTTGGACAGACAACTTACAGCGTGCGCACCGTATTTCTCATCACGTTCGTGCAGGTACGATCTGGGTGAATTGCTGGTTTATCCGTGACCTTCGTGCTCCATTCGGCGGTTTTAAAAAGAGTGGAATTGGTAGAGAAGGTGGACATCATAGTCTTGAATTTTTTACGGAAGCCAAAAATATATGTATTGCCCTAAAATAAACATCGTTCTAACTAGAAGCACCAACTTTTTGTTGGTGTTTTTATTCATAATGTAGTACAAAAGCAACTATTCTTTAAAAATATGGAAATTATTACTATAAGTAATATTAATGAAATCCATCTTTTGTCTAGCTTACACTTCCAGAAAAACATACTAGACTATAATGTAGTAGTTCTAGCATGAAGTCTATTCTTCCACATAAAATATAGATAATAGAGGTGGAAAAACTGTAAAAACCATACAGAGGTTAAAGTTTTACAGATATCATAAATAGACAAACCTAAAGGAGCTTGCAAAGAAGGGGTTGATTTCATTGGAAAAGGGGTCAGTGTTATCTACTTTAATCAATGAATGGGCTGATTTTCACCATTTTGATTTTTTTGATTATGAAGCGATAACCGAAATAGATAAAGAACCATATATCGATAAAAAGGTTAAAGTAGGAGGCGTTATAGTCTTTATTGACAATAGTGACTCAGACACTGTAGTCATTTACTTAAAAAACCAAGGTACAATTAAACTTGAAGTGCCATCAGAAATTATAAAAGCTAGTGTTAAACCATACAAAAGTGGTGTAATTATTTTAGCAGAAGGTATTCTAGTAGAGGATCCAGAAACTAATTATTCAAATGGTGTGAAAGTTATTTGCCAGAAAATAAAGCAGTTTAGTGATGAATTTGGTCAATATCCAACCCACCTTAATATTTACGAGGGGAAACGAGAAATCATCCCCCCATTTCACGATGTGATCGCTCAGTTTGAAAATAACAGTAGGGTTGTCGTTGGAGGCCGAATAACAAAAATTGTCGAGCTTAGCGACGATCATTATTTTTATAGTCAGCCAAGTCTCATTGTCTATTTAGATGATGGTTATAGTAAGACAAATTCAGTTGAATTAACAGCTGGTCCTGCTCTTCGATTAAAACGGAACTACAAACTGGGGGATGTTATTTCCATAAATGCTACCTTACACATTTTGCATATTCCTAGGTTAAGGGAAGATCGTCAACAAGTTATCTTTAAATTCATTGGAACGAGTATAACCAAAGTCAAGAACAAAGGTAACTTTATTACGTTTTCCAATGTTGATGTGTATAACGTTCTAAAACAACGAATAAGTGCTTTCAGTGAGGATATTATTCTGAATTATGCACACGGAGAGACTGTAACAGTTGGCGGTAAAATTAGTGAAATTGTTGATTCAAAAAATTGGCATACTGACACAGAACAAGAGGGTCACTTTGTTTCGTTAATGATTGATGACGGTGTAGGATGCATGCCAATCGAAATTCCTCATGAATACTTTGAAGTGATGAATCAAAAGTGGAACTTAGGAAAAGGAGATTTTGTGATTGGAACAGGTAAAGTATACCGGATGAAAGAAAAATTTGAAGATTTGGTACAGCATAACGATCATCAAATTAAAATACTCTGTTGGAGTTTCGAGCCCATGGAATAATGACTTGTGGAAGGGACAATGTATTTAGTACATAAATCCTTCCATTTTTTATATGGCTGGTTTATTTAATAAGCTACACGTTATGCATGAAAAATTTAATCTTATTTCATTCTCCCCCACAATTTAATTATTATGTCTTTGACGAGTAAAAAAAAGACGATTGCAGAAAATAGTCTATGAAAGACAGAATGAAAAATTAGGGGGTTCTTTACATGCCTAAAGTAGAAGTGTCTTGTGCGATATCTAATTGTACGTATTACGGGGAAGGTAATATTTGTACTGCAGAAAAAATTATGGTCGAGCTCGACAATCATGCGAGATATGATACAGAAATGGCTTCTGAATTAAATGAAAAGAATCATCAAGATGAAGTTTCGCATTCGGCAGAAACCTGTTGTAAAACGTTTAAGCCAAAATACAAGAAATAATTGAATTCAAAACGTACAAATGCTGTTCATATATTTGTACGTTATTTTATTTTTAATTTTCTCATGAATTTAGATAGTAAGTTTTAACAAGATAATTGAAAAAAAAAAACCATTTTTAGGATGATAACTCAATCCCAACTTCAGTAAATATAACATCGTGTTAAGCTGAAAAAAATTTTTTTGAAATAAAAACGCTTACATATAAAAAGGGTGTTGAAGGTTATTGAAGAGTCTGATAAAATGAAATCAAATTTAAAGGCTATGTGTAACTGGCGAAACACGGAGTACCGTGAGGGAGCACATAGTGTCGAAGCCGTTCGCCTGGGCAGAGGTAAGGGAATGTAAAATAATTCCTTTACCTCTTTCTGTTTATTAGGAGGGGATATTCAAGCGGTTAACACTCTTTGATTTCAGATTTTTTAGAAAATGAAGAAAAAACACTTGATTTCAACTACACTAATACATTAAGATTTTCAAAACACATAAAAAATTAGGGGAGAGAGACGCACATGAGCACAACTATTCTAAAGGATAAGGTTAAAACAATTAAGACGTTAAATAATATCGCAGAACGCGGTTTGAAAGTATTTGATCAGGAGAATTTTACGATCGACAACGATAGTGAAAATCCTGATGCGATTGTCGTTCGTAGTTTTAATATGCATGCAATGGAGCTTGGAGATAATTTAAAAGCAATCGCTCGTGCTGGTGCAGGTGTGAATAACATCCCAGTTGAGAAATGTACAGAAAGAGGTATTGCTGTATTTAACACGCCAGGTGCTAATGCGAATGCTGTAAAAGAGATGGTTCTTACTTCATTAATGGCTTCTTCTCGTAATCTTTTTGCAGGTGTTGTTTGGACGAAAGCACTTGACGGTCAAGGCGATCAAATTCCAAAGCTTGTTGAAGCTGGTAAGAAGCAATTTGTAGGTAAAGAAATTAAAGGTAAAACATTAGGCGTTATCGGACTAGGTGCAATTGGTGCACTTGTTGCAAATGACGCTCTTGATTTAGATATGGATGTAATTGGTTATGACCCGTTCATTTCTGTGGATACAGCATGGAGCTTATCTCGTAACGTACAACGTGCCATGTCAATTGAAGAAGTGTATGCTTATTCTGACTACATCACAGTACACGTTCCATTAACTGATGATACAAGAGGAATGTTTAATAAAGAGACGTTTGCAATCATGAAAGATGGTGTGCATATTTTAAACTTCTCACGTGGTGAGCTTGTAAATGAAGCGGATATGGCAGAGGCTCTTGAAAGTGGAAAAGTAGGAAAGTACATTACAGACTTCCCGAATGAAAATGTGTTAAAAATGAAAAACACTGTACCTATTCCTCATCTAGGTGCATCTACACAAGAATCTGAAGAAAACTGTGCGGTTATGGCTTCTCGCCAAGTAAAAGAATTTTTAGAAACAGGAAACATCAAAAACTCTGTAAACTTACCAAACGCTTCGCTTCCATATACTGGTAAGAAACGTGTTGCAGCATTCCACAAGAACGTACCAAATATGGTAGGTCAAATTACGACTGCGATCTCAAACTATAACTTGAACATCGCAGACATGGTAAATAGAAGCCGTGGAGAATATGCGTACACAATGGTTGATATCGATAGTGAAGTAAATGGTGATACAATCCCTGCTATTCAAGAGCAACTAAAACAAATTGCGGGAATGGTAACTATTCGAATTATCTAAGAAAATAAAATAGTACTAAAGCTTAAACACCAACCTAAGAAACGAGGTTGGTGTTTTTTTGTGTTAACAGTAAATATTTGTTAGGGGTAATGTATAGTTAATAAGTTTTTCTAAATACTATAAAAAAACACATAAATTGGAGATGAAATGTTAGGTACAAATTTAACTCGAAAGAAAGTCCGTTATCAAAAAGGAGTTGTGACACCTTATAATTACAACATTGTAGAAATTAGGAACCCTACAGTTATCATGTGGTGGTCTGCAGCTTTACCTGGATTTGGACATGTAATGCTATGTAGATATTTAAAAGGTTTTATCCTGATCATTTGGGAATTCGCTGTGAATGTTAACGCTAATATTAATACTGCAATAGTATACACATTTACAGGGAGATTCGAGGACGCCGTTCAAGTGGTTGATGTAAAATGGGTTTTGCTGTACATTCCTGTTTATATGTATGCTATTTGGGATAGCAGAAGAGTTACAATTGATTTGAATAAATATGCAATTTTAGCGGACCAAACGCCACAAGCCTTCGATGAAATAAATCCAATAACAATTACTGGTATTGAAAATAATTACCTTGATAAACGAAAGCCTTGGTTAGCGCTTTTCTGGTCGTTTATTACGCCTGGTTTAGGACATCTTTACATCAATAGATTGCCATCAGGTTTTTATATACTCATTTGGTTTCTTATAGTTTTATATTTTGCAAATTTTTTACCAGCCATCCATCATACATTTATAGGAGAATTCCATTCAGCGTCAAATATTCTTCATCCGCAATGGATATTATTTTTACCGTCTATCTATGGCTATGCAGCTTACGCATCGTATTTACAATGTGAAAGCTATAACAAATTAATGGTGAAGCAACAAAGTAATTTTTTGATGAACGAATATCAAAATATATCTTTTAAAGAGAAAATAAGTTTATTCTCAGAAAGAAGTGGGGAAATGAACGTTGTTGCATCTTTTGATCATACAGTCTATTTAGAATTGGCAATTAAAGAACTTGAAAAGCATGGAATCAGTAAAGAAAATATTTTTACGGTCCCTCTAACAGAAAAGATAAAGCAAAAGAAGAATAGTGAAATCATTCGTGGTTCAGGTTTTTCTCTTTTAGATATGACCTTTTCCATAGGAACAGTTTTTTCATTATTTGGAGTTATATATGGTTTTGTACTTTCAGGCGGTCCTATTTTATGGGGGTTAATTGGTCTATTTGTTGGCTGTGGAGCTGGTTTTTTACTCGATTTATTTATTAGAAAAAAACAGTTCAAAGCAAAAAAGAAAAAGGGAGAAGGCGGTGAGGTTGTCCTCGTCATTCATTGTAATAAAGATCATGTAACGCTAGTTAAAGAAATTTTATTTGATCATTTTACACTAGGGCTACAAGTTATTGAAGATGAATATAAAGACATAGTCTACTAAAAATTTTGAAGCATGTCGGTAATTGAGGTAGGGTTATGTATATTTAAAGTATTCGAAGTGGTTCGGGATCAACCATTTAAGAGCTTGCACCTTATTAGGGTTCAAGCTCTTTTCTTGTGCTTCAGAATTTTAAAAATTAATTAAGCTTTAAAGCATCCTTTTATAATCTTAATCGTCTATACTTACAACAGACGAATAGGGGGATGAGACATGAACGATCACGAACTCATACGTGAGATTCTTACAGGTGATCAACAAGCTATTCAGGAGCTACACGATCGCTATGTCGATCGGATTTTCCATTATATATACATACAGACGAATAGCTATCACGATACAGAGGAGTTGCTGCAGGATGTCTTTTTTAAAGCTGCGAGACAACTCGATCGGTTTGAAGGCAAATCTTCGTTCAAAACCTGGATTTTTAAAATCGCTCGAAATGTTGTGATTGATTATTATCGTAAGAAAAAAAAAGAGCGTAATTCGATCGCAATAGAAAGCCAACTGCTTGAGGACCTCGTTGGAAAGGATGAATCTGCTGAGAACATTTTTATACGGAATATACATATTGATGAAGTGCTTCAATCTATTGATAAACTACCGAGTCACTATCAAACGGTTTTGCACCTAAGGTTTATCGAGGATTTTTCAATTAAAGAAACAGCAGAAATTATGGGGAAAACAACACTCGCAGTAAAATCCTTACAACACCGGGCAAGAAATGCTTTGTCAGCACAAATTAAGTTGGAGGTGAGTAGCAGATGAATAACCGTAAACAGAATGACGATGAGCTTCGATACATACTGAAACAAAAGGAAACAATAAAAGCTTCTAAGGAAGCGCGTGCAAAAAGCTTGCAAGCATTTCAAGATGGTTTAAAAGAGGGTATTCACTCACCACAGAAATTAAAGCGACACAAGCGTCGCGAAAATATTATCGGAATATCTGCTACTGTTGCTGCGGCAGGAATTGTTAGTCTATTAATATTAAACAGTTCATTATTTGAAGACGAGGCACCCATAAGGGATGGAAGTGTAGTGATTGGTGGAGGAGAAGATAGTAATTTACCAGGTGAAAAAGAAATTAGTATTGAGGATGTACCACCTAACGAAGAAAATAACCTTCAGTATTCAGAAAAACAAGATTTTTCATTGGAAAGTGTGTTGGATCGACCGTCATTTGATTATGATGATCTAAATCCGCTGGGTACTTTTAGTCTATACAACGATACTTTTTATGTTCGTCTTCCTAATAATTGGTCTGTAGAAGAAAATAAGGGTGATGCTGTTCACTCGATTTACATGAGTGGCAATGAATCAGAGCGTATGAATCTCTTACTTTTTAGCGGAGATTTGGATGAGGAGCTTATTCAAGAAAAAATTCGTGAACTGACTTCAGAGTTTTCTGGAGCCGAGGAAGTTATCATTCCGCCAGATGTATTAGTTGACGAAATTAGAAGAACACATCAAATTTCATTTCCTCATAAAAATGTGTTTCCTTTTGAAGTGGATGAGGCAAGGATATCAGCATTTTTTAATGAAGATACGGGACGGTTTATGGAACTGTATGTTTCCGAATTATTTGGACGTGCGATGATTTACACGGTCGAATTGGATATCGATGATATATCTATCAGGAATTTACCTTGGATCTTTTTTACCCATATGATGGTTGTTTCACCACATGTATATGGATCAGAGGGAGATCTTCATCCTCAATACAACAGACCAATGGATAAAAGGGTCATCCTGCAAGTAGGAGCGATGGGGATTGAGGAGGTAGAGGTTGAACTGTATGATATTCCTGAACTAGGAATGACAAGCTACCTTCCTCGTAACACAGATGTTAAAGAAATTGAGCATCAATATTTTACTGAATGGCGCTTTACCGAACCAGGTGTTTCGAAAAACAGCTTTTATTCTTTCGGTAAGCTAAAAGAAGGATTTCCGTTAAAGCAAGGAAAAGAGGTCATGTTTGAAGCATTCGATATTGATCTTAATTATCATGAAGATCTAGGTGGAGGAACACCTTATCATTATGCCTATTACAGTGGCATGGAAGGAGATTTTATCGATGGTCATTTTCAACTTTTTGAAGTAGCAGGTGACTGGTATTATAAACATAAACACGCAGATCGAGAGGATTACAATGGTGGGGTTTATACTCAAAGGTTAGGTATGTTTGTCGAATTCCTTGAAAAGCATTGACAGGTTTAGATAGTATAAATTAAATATACTTTAAAATTAGTTTATGATCGCTGGAGGCTATAGATGAATAAAACTGAAAAACAGAAAATGTTAGCTGGTGAACTTTATAATGCAACTGATCCAGTATTAGTTAAAGAAAGAATGGATGCACGAAGACTTACTAGATTATTTAATGAGTCAAGTGAAACAGAAGATATTAAAAGAACAGAAATACTAAAACAACTATTTGGTTCTACAGGGGAAAATTTATATATAGAACCTACATTTCGTTGTGACTATGGCTACAATATTCGCGTAGGTGAGAACTTTTTCGCTAACTTTGACTGTGTATTTTTGGATGTCTGTGAAATACGCATAGGGGACAACTGCTTGATTGCTCCTGGAGTCCATATTTACACGGCGACACATCCATTAAATACGAGTGAGAGAATTTCTGGTGCAGAGTATGGGGAACCAGTTACAATTGGTGATAATGTTTGGATTGGCGGAAGAGTGATCATCAATCCTGGGGTAACAATAGGTAATAACGTAGTGGTTGCATCTGGTGCGGTAGTAACAAAAGACGTACCAGATAATATGGTGGTAGGTGGAAACCCAGCTAAAGTCATTAAACAAATGAATGAATGGATAAAAAAAGATTAAATTTAGTTACGTATGTTATATCGACGTAGCTCATTTAAGGTGGAGTGCTTAAAAGAATAAAAAAACACAGCAGGATAGATAAATGTTAGAATGGTAAATATGGGAAATTCCTTTTAGAGGTGATTTAATTGAAAAACACTTTTGGAAAACAAATGGAACAAATTCTAGCATTATTCATTCCCCAAAAATGGATTGATTGGAATAAGGAAAATAATAAGGATATTAGTACGGTCAACGACTTTCAAAAGTTACTAATAGCCATTGGTATGGTCGTTATTAGTTTTTTCTTCCTTGCCCATTTCTTGCTTTGAAAATTGTTAAATATCATAAAACGGTGCTTATGAATTAGGCATCGTTTTTGATTTTGATGGTTGATTATATATATATGAATTGCAATAATGGTTGTTTTATTGTTATGGTAGAAACATTATTTTTGAAACTTTAAAGCGAACAGATAACTATATTGTTTTATTTTATAGAGTTTTAATTTCGTAAGTGATTTTAAGGGGGAAATAATGGTTTGGTCAGTTAAACAATCAGCATTAGAGGTCCTAAAAGGAAATTGGTTTAAGGTCATTGGAATTATTTTCGTTTGTTATATGATAAAGGTTTTTTTAGGGACATCGCGCTCCTCTTGGAATATTAGTAGTGATGGGGTTAGTATGACGCCACTCGTTTTGGCGAGTTCGGAAAATATTCTAGTGATTATAGCCGCAGCTTTTTTTAATAGCATTTTGTTTTTTGCGATAGTAGATTTAATTTCCCATATAAAGTTCAATAGTGGAAAAAAATTCTTTTCAGCTTTCATTTATAGCTTTAAAAATCCGAGTCTGTTATATAAAGGCTTTATCATAAATGCAATCAGTAGTTTAGTGATTTTTTTCTTCTGGCTAACTTCAGTAATTACATTATTAAATCTTCTGTATGTCATGTTGGAAGGGTTCCAAACTGATGATATTATGAAATTCTTTTTTGTACTTTTGATCCCTATCGCACTATTGTGGGTTTTCTTAGGTTTATCACAGGCAATGTATATTTTATATGAAGACCCCAAAACCAATGTAATCAAGTGTGTTATTCGTAGTTTTAAGATGATGAATGGCAATAGATGGTCACTCATTGGACTTTATGTGAGCTTTGTCCTCTGGTTCTTCTTAGGCTTGATCGCTTTAGTCGTCGGTTTACTTGCTAGTTTAGCATTTTTTGAGGTTTCAAGATTTGAGTATTTTCAAATGCTTAAGAGGAAAGAAAGACAGAAGCAATGGCAGGGTTACTTTGAGTCTTAAGATCTTTTTTAATTATGGAGTGAGATTCGTACTTTTAGTTACGGGTAGATGTATTCTAGACTCTTCATTAGCGGTGAAGGGACTAAGTTGATACCAACAATCAAGGCATAGAGCATTTTCTCTATGCCTTGATTATGTCGCTTTTTCCTATGTGTCGAACATAGACATTAAGGATTTATTTTTTCTTTCCATTTCCTGTTTTTTGTAACACTTTTAGTCCTGTTTCCATATCAGATGCTAGTACGTAATTACGGTCAACGAATACACCCCAAATGTTTGCTTTAACTGGTACATATGCTCCAGTTTCTACTGGATTACTAGGATCTGTAATATCGACTATACGTACACCATCAAAATAGTGTGATAAATAAAGTGTATTGCCTTGAACCTTTGGATCATGAACAGTGAAACCAGGATAACCTTCTCTTTTATTTTTAGAATTGTCCGTTTGGAACGTACTTAATAATTTAGGATTTGACTTATCTTTAATATCATAGATACGTACATAACCGAATCCTGGTTCATATCCGTGACGAGTTGGATTAAAGACTTCTCTTGTTTCAACTAATACAGTTCCACCTTTTGCTAGTGCAGCAGTGTGGGCAGCACCTTGAACCTCTTTTTCAAAAGACGTACGACCTAAGAACTTAGGCTCTTCTGGTGTACTTATGTCAAGCATCACTGTTCCTAAATCCCAGAACGAAACATAAGCTGTTCTCCCAGTTACGTCAGCAATAACACTATGAGCATTAGCCCCACGCAGCTGACCATGTTCATCCGTCCAACGATAATCCTCCATATCTGGAATAATTGTTTTCGGGTCAAATTGATGGATTTCTTTCGGTTCGGCAGGGTTACTAACATCAACAATTACAAAGTCATGAATGGCTCCACCAGAACGTCTAAAAGAACCAGAGTTGGCAGCTAACAATAATGCTCGATTTCCTTGTGTCGTTAAATATAATTCATGTGTTCCTCCGCCGTTTAAATGGCTTTCAGGAGTTTCCCAGAAACCGAGTTCTTTTGGATTTCTTGGGTCAGTTACATCATAAATTACAGTCCCGACTTTTTCTGCAGCCCCACTAAATCTTTGTACACTAACAACAGCTAAATCTCCTTTGAAGTGAGGTGTGTTTACAGATTTAACAATGACCTTTTCCTGCCATGTACCAGGAAGGTTGTCCGCGAATTTTGCAACTTCAACAGGGTTCGCTGGATCCTTCATATCAAAAACACGTACTCCTTCATTCGACCCTGAACCTAAACGATGTGTCCCCATATAGGCATACCCTTTATAGGCATAAACATCACCACCTGTAACTGGTAAACCACTATCGGAAGGAGCTAACGGAACAGCAGCAACTTCGCTTAAGTATTTAATATTTTTACTTCCTTCCATGACAGGTATTTCATTAATACCACTATCCCCAGTACGGTAGGCACCATTTAGCTCCTCATATTCATCTTTTCCTAAGCCCTCAAGATCACACGCTAGGATAGGCGAAGCGACCAGAACCGTTGATAATGTTGCAATAGATAAAACTCGTAAAGCTCTTTTCATAAAAGACCTCCTATAAATAATTTTAGTTGTGTTCCTTGAAATAGGGCCCTATTGTAATATTAACTTCGTATTACGAAACACTACCAATATAATATATTAAAAATTCAGAATAGAATATATTTTCTTTATAGTTAAATACTACCTTTTTTCTATACAACTATTTATTTAGGAAAATACCTTAATGTATAATAACAATCGGAAATGATCGATTTTATAGTCAAGATGTCCGTTAAACCGCTCCAACTATTCCAATCAGTTTAATTGAATTAAGTTATTTCTGTATATTATTGAGTCTTTATATCTACTTAAATTACCTTAAGTTGTAATGGGGTCTTTTTACCTGTGTGTAAAGTTTATCATTTTTTATTGCTCTGTTAGTGGTGATGTTGATTTGGCCCAATCAACATCAACTTTGATAGAACGATATATAAACTGAATATGGATAAGAAATTCTAGTAAAAGTAAATTGGGATATGAGAAATATATAGTGTACAAGTGTCTATCATGGTAATATGAGATTAAATTGTAACTTTTTGTAATTTTTATGTTTAGGAGCAAAAACAAAATAAACAATTAAAGAGAGGGATCATTATGATATGGGCTTTAGCCTTAGTGCCAGTCATTTACTATTTAGTAAGGAAAGTACATAAGTTAGAAGACAGAATTCGCGAGCTTACAGAAGAGGTTGAGAGATTAAGATAAAATTAATTGAAGGACAACAGTCTCATTAAAACTAGGTAGAGGGAATGGATCAATGTCTAAGAAACTCAAATTATTTATTGTTCTGTTGATTGCAATTATTTCTATTTTACTTTTTTATCTAAATGAAAGCGCTAAGGAAAAAAATAGCTATCTTAACTTAAATGAGTTAGTTTTCTACGGAGAATTTCATCAATATTTAAGTAATCTATATCTTATAACTGAAACAATGGAATTGTATAATGAAGAGTTTTCAGAAGAAGAAGTAGAATTATATTTTCAAGCTCTAAATAATACATTATCAAATATAAATCATTTAGTTGGAACACTTAATTACTTATCCAGCAACTTATATGGTGACAAAGTAGCTACTCATTTTTTACAGTCATTAAGGCCAACTAATACTAAACTTGAAAAAGTAGATTACAAACAAAAGAAACATGAAGTAACAAATATTTTAAAGCGTTCCTTATTTGAACTTGAAGCATTAAGTGAATATGAAAATGTTACAACAGAGCAGGGGATTATAGATATAACAAAAGCCTTTAACCATTTAGAAAAGAAACTAGAAAGCATTTTAAGTGAACACTAGGGAGTAGTGGATTTTAAATGTGAACTACTCATCACTTAGCTACGCTTGAAGAGGGGGACTTCTTTCGGAAAGACGTTAATTTTTTTACTGAAATTCACAATGATGAAGGATGTGTTATATGAGATTTCAAAAGATTACGGGAGGCATTATTGCTCTATTAGTGTTAACTTTATTAATTTTATCTTATCAATATTACGTGGGAGTAAAAGAAAACGACCAGCAGTGGAAAACATTTGTTAATCACTTTTATTTCGCTATAGATAATTCCATTTTCGCCATTGATCATTTACTTGAAAATGAATACACATCAAAGAATTTGGAAGGAAAAGTTCGTAAACTAGAAAAAGAACTATTAAGAGCTGATGCAATCATTAGTCATGGTAACAGTTTTATGAACAACGATTTATATAGGTCCAACTTTTTTCTCGAAGCTACTTATTTTCTATATGGAATCAATATGACTGGTACGATTACAGTTGAACTTCCCCCAATGGGAGAGAACGGTGTTCTTGAGGAACGCGACATCACACTGTTAAGAACAATAAGGGGTTATTTAGAGTCGGCAAAACAGGGATTGTACTCCGAGCAAACTAAACAGGAAAACCCGAACTTAACGATAGATGAAGTAAATAAAATTATTTGGACTCATTTAAATAAAGACAGTTACCAAATATATAAAGATGCGTTTTAAGTAGATTTATCTTACATAAAATGAAGGAATTGAAGAATTAGATGTGATTAGCAGAAGCGGTGGTAATTTGAAGAAGTACAAAAGTTAGTATTAGAAGAGTACGAGGAGAACTTTAAGAGAAAAGATTGTGAATAGTTGTTATTTTTTCAGTGATTAATTAGTTAGTCAAAAAATAACTTTAGCCGTTGACTGATATAAAAAAGCTTGTAGACAGTATCTATTTTCTAGGAAGGAAATATAGCACCTATATATACAAAGATTACTGTCTACTTTAAAACTGAAAAAAATGTAACGTTTCTACACGTATTAAACTAAATTTTTCTCGGATTCCTTAGTATAATGCGTCACTTGATCTAGTTTACCATTTTTGAGTTTTACCGCCCATTCTGAATCTGCTAGTAGTGCACGGCCGACGGCTACATAGTCAAATTCACCAGCTATGATTTTTTCATCGACAGTTTTTAGATTGTCTTGAATGGTTACATCCGCATTATCCTGGTTGCTCAAATATGCGCGGTTAATACCGACAGAACCGACTGCAATCGTTGGTTTTTTAGTAATTCGTTTAGTCCAGCCAGCTAAGTTTAATGATGGATCTTCATCTTTAAATTCAGGTTCCCATATTCGTCTTGTAGAGCAGTGGAAAATATCTACGCCAGCTTCAACTAAAGGGTTCAGTAATTGTGCAAGGTCATTAGAATTATGAGCTAACTTCGCTTCATAATCCGTTCCTTTCCATTGGGAAAACCGAAAGACAATTGGAAAATCTGGCCCTACTGCTTTCCGACAAGCACGAACGATATCTGTAGCAAATTTTGTTCGCTCCCCTAGATCCCCACCATATTCATCATCACGCTTGTTCGTTACTTCCCAAAAAAATTGATCAATTAAGTATCCATGCGCTCCATGCAATTCAATTCCGTCAAAGCCAATGCGTTTAGCATTTGATGCAGCTTCAGCGTAGATATCAATCATTTCAGCTACTTCTTCTTTCGTTAAAGCCTTTATTTTCTCATTCCTTTGGCCTCTTAAAGTAAAGCCAGACGGACTGACAGGTGGTGCATCAATATTTGGTTCACTACCTGCTTTTCTTGCTGCCCCTACATGCCATAATTGCGGAATAATTTTTCCACCAGCTTCGTGGACTTCACGAACTACATTTGACCAGCCATTTAATGAGTCCTCACCATAAAAACGGGGAATGTCAGGGCTATGTACAGCTGCTGGGTGGTTGATCGCTGTTCCTTCTGTTATGATGAGTCCAATTCCATTCTCCGCACGCTTGCGATAATATTGAGCAACATCTTCCCCTGGGACTCCTCCTGGCGAAAAAATTCTTGTCATTGGTGCCATTACTAAACGACTTGCTAACATTTCCTTTCCAAACGGTAAAGAATCAAACAAAGTATGACCTACGTACTTTTGATCCAAGGCAGAGCACTTCCTTCCATTCAGTTGTTTTATCGTGCTTCCTTTATTCTACAATTCTACTAAATAAATATAAACGAAAAAGACTCAATTTTTCAAAAATTCACTTTATAATGAGAGGCAATTGCCTAACATTAATGCTAGTTACTTCAAAAAAAGTAGGAAATACTATTAAAAAAGCTCCTCAACAAACACGGTCGTTCTATTATAAGGTTTACCCCAGAAGAAAATATTACGGTTGACCATTTTTAAATTAAGTTAAGTTTTAAAGTACGACACATAGTGTAAGCTGCTGGTCATTAGAAAGGTTAATCGACACGCATAAAAGAGGAATTTAATGAAATGGGCCACACTGATACTCATTTGACATAAAATTACAGTGCCTAATTATCGAGATGCTACAACAATCCGTGTTTAAAAAATAATTGAAGTTGCCTGAAAACTGTTCTAAAATATGGTAAAAGTATAAACGCATTCGATGATGAAGAGAGTAGTTATGTTGATTTTTTTAGCGACACAGGGATGGTGCGAGCCTGTGAAAAATCTCGTAATGAACCGCACTTCTAAGAAATGGGCTTGAAATAACAGTAGAGCTCATCGGGGGGACACCTCGTTAACAATTGGAGTGGACCAAACGTAGGTCAAACAGAGTGGCACCGCGGGTATATAACAATCTCGTCTCTTTTTTTAGAGGCGGGATTTTTATTTTTTACTAAGAAAATAGGAGGGCATTTAATGGGGAATGAAACAGTTATTAGGAAGGCAACGTCAGAAGACATAATAGAATTACAAAAAATAGCAAAAGAAACATGGCATCATACGTATGAGGGTCTTATACCTAGAGATGTCCAAGATCAGTTTATAGCGAGTGCTTACTCTCATGAAAATTTAGAAATGAGAATTATTAAATCACTTTTTTTAGTTGCATCGGTAGACAATAACGTTATCGGTTTTGCAAACTTTTTTATTAAAAATACGTATGCCAACTTGGGTGCTATTTATATTTACCCTTATGCACAAGGCAAAGGAATTGGGAGCAATCTTCTTATAAGAGGAATAGACGAACTAAAAAATGTACCTAAAATCTATGTAGAAGTAGAAGCTGGAAATGATGTTGGTGAAACGTTTTATAAAGCAAAAGGCTTTCAGTTGGTCGAAGAATATGACGATGAAGTATACGGACATACATTAAAGACAAAACGTTTAGTTTTAAACCTTTAAAATTCTAATTACTGATTATTTAAGTGTAGAGGTAAGTAAGGAGCTTGTTAGAATGTATGTTGGAGATTCCAAATAAATATGAATAGTGTGTGGATTTTGAGGTTCGTTTCGTAGGTCAAGCAAGGTTAATTGTTAGTCACGTAAAGAACTGCTATATTAATCAACAAAACAAATAGGAAGTTATCGGAACTAATAGTCACAACTCTCTTTCAACCGTTAGATCAGTTAGCTTTGATTTCTAAATCGTCAGAAGTAGATTACAATGGGGATGGTTTCTTGTTTTAAAATTGGGAAAGAGGATGATAGATGATATGAATAAAAAGACAGCTTTAATAGCAGGAGCAACTGGCTTAGTAGGAAATGAGGTACTTCATTTACTTCTTGAAAGTTCTTATTATAAAAAGGTATATGCATTAGCAAGAAGGCCTCTTGGCATTGACCATCCTAAACTTATAGAAGTAATATGTGATTTCGAAAAGCTTGAAGAAGTAGAGAATTATTTTGCAGTGGATGATGTATTTTGTGCATTAGGAACAACGATTAAGAAGGCAAAGACGAAAGAAGCCATGTATCGGATCGATGTAGATTACACAGTGAATTTAGCAGTAAAAGCCAAAGAAAAAGGAGCGAAGCATTATTTAATTGTCAGCTCAATGAATGCTAACAAAAATTCCCTTTTATTTTACCCTAAAATAAAAGGGGAACTTGAAGAAAAGCTAAAAGCGATACCGTTTGAAGCATTATCGATTTTTCAGCCTTCTCTCTTATTGGGAGATCGTAAAGAATTCCGCTTGTTAGAGAACATCGGAATTAAAGTAGTTCGCACTTTAACCAGAATTTCTGGTAATAAATCAGGAAGTCGACTCGGAATAGAAGCAAAGACGGTTGCTGCAGCTATGGTTAAGGTTGCTGATAGTGAGCAGAAGGGTATACATACGTATTCGACAGCTCAAATGGTAGATATGGTGAGATGACGGTGGATTTATTTTATATTCAAAATAAAATTGACATGAATTTCTTTCCTGTATATTATTAAATCTATGAATTTAATAGTTCTCCCTAAGGGGAGTAGCCTTTTACAGCATAGTCGTCATTTACGGTTGTACATACTTCTGGCTGTGTTGGCAACTTGAACTGGTTTTAGCAAGACACTGCCTTTAGTAAAGGTCGTATTACTGTAACCTTTACCTGTTATCAGGTTAAGGTTTCTTTTGTTTTGGTGTTCTAATTTATATATTTACATTGAAAGGATAAAAGAGTATGAATTACGCAAAACTACAATTACTAATTAATAGATTTAAATTCATGTGGTTGGCGGTTTTTTTACTATGGATGAAAACGTATCTCGTCTATAAACTGGGATTTAAAATTTCCTCTGACAACCTATTACAGGAATTTTTGTTGTTTATCAATCCACTCAGTTCAGCAGTTCTTATTCTGGGCTGTAGTTTGTTTTTTAAAGATCGTCTTAAAAACATATTGGTTATTATTTTAAGTTTACTAGCAACTTCTATCCTTTATGCAAATCTCGTTTATTATCGTTTTTTCTCAGACTTTTTAACTTGGCCAGTACTATTTCAAACAAGTCAAGCTAAAGAATTAAATGGTAGTGTGTTCGAATTAATAAGTTTCATTGATATTTTAATACTCCTAGATATAGTTATTCTAGTTGTTTATTATTTTAAAAACAGAATACCTAATCTATCATATATCAAGTTTGAAAAATCATTTATTTTTGGCTTATCTGTAATATTTTTTGTAACAAATCTATTAATTGCTCAAATAGAGCGTCCACAGTTACTAACACGTGCGTTTGATCGAGAAATGTTAGTGAAATACATTGGAACTTTTAATTATCATATTTACGATGCTTATATTCAGTCAATGGCTAATACACAACGTGTTTTTGCTAGTGGTTCGGATATAAATGAAATAAAGCATTATACTATGTCTAAATATGTGGGGCCAGAAGAAAGTTTACTTGGACTAGCGAAGGATAAAAATGTTATTTTGATTTCATTAGAATCACTTCAAAGTTTTGTCATAAATAAAAAGGTAAATGGAGAAGAAATTACACCTTTTCTAAATAGATTAATAGATGAAAGTTATTATTTTGATAATTTTTATCACCAAACGTCCCAAGGGAAAACATCAGATTCAGAGTTTCTTATAAACAATTCGTTATATGGTAAAGATGGTGGAGCAGTATTTTTTATGAATTCAGGAAATGAATTTAATGCATTACCAGAAATTCTTTCTAACGAAGGCTATTATACATCTGTCATGCATGCCAATAATAAGAGCTTTTGGAACCGAGACATAATGTATCCGTCATTAGGTTATAACGAATTCTTTGATATTGCTTCTTATGATGTCAATGAAGACAATTCTATTGGTTGGGGTTTAAAAGACGCTGAATTCTTTTTGCAATCGATCGATCACTTAAAGTCACAGCCAGAACCTTATTATACAAAATTCATTACAATAACAAATCATTTTCCATTTGAACTTTCTGAGGAAGATCGATTTATTGATGAACTTGAGACAAATAGCGGGACCTTAAATCGATATGTAACTACTGTTAGATATATGGATTATGCAGTAGAAACATTTTTTAATCAGTTGAAAGAAGAGGGGCTCTATAAAGACTCAATCTTTATATTATATGGAGATCATTATGGTATTTCAGAATTGCATAATAAAGCTATGGCTATATTCCTAGAAAAAGAAGAGATCACACCATTTGATCATGTTCAATTACAACGAGTACCGCTTTATGTGCATATTCCTGGTCATCAAAACAATCAGGTACTTCAAACAGTAGGTGGACAAATTGATTTAAAGCCAACGATTATGCATTTGCTTGGGATTAAGGATACAAAAGATATTCAATTTGGAACTGATCTTTTTTCACCAGAACGCGATTCGTTTGTCGTTCTTCGTGATGGGAGTTTCATCACAGATAGCCATGTCTATACAAGCGACAAATGTTATCGGAAAAGTTCAGGTATAGAAATTCCAACTAGATTTTGTGAGCCATACATTGAAAAGGCAAAATTAGAACTACAGTATTCAGACAAGGTGATCAATGGAGATTTACTGCGTTTTGATATTAATAGTAAGGATTAAAAGCGATAAAAGTTTCTGTTCATGGACAAGACCTCAAAACAATAAAGTTTACCTAATTAAGAACTGTGCGATTACTCAATTGAGTAATCGCATTTTTACTTTGATAAAGTAACAAAATTTGGGTTCTATGCTACAATTAGGTAGATTGAGCAGGAGGCATAAAATTCCAATTGAAGTATTTGCTAATCTAGGTTTGTCGATGGTTATGTTTCTTCGTGGGGGCCAAATGAAGAAAAAGTTAATCTGAATTTGATTTACTTAAAACTACAGAGTGGTTACTTTACACTTATATATGAAATGCAAAAGGAAGAACCGTATTGGAGAGGGTAAATAAATGAACAGATTAAATATTATCACACTAGGTACAAAGGACATTGTAAAGTCTCATCGGTTTTATAAAAAGCTTGGGTTTGACACGTCTATAAGAGGTTCAGAGACTAATCCAGACATTATCTTCTTCAGAAATGAAGGTACGAGAATTGCTCTTTATCCAGTTGACGAACTGGCGAAGGATATTAACGAAGCATCCCCGCCTAAAATAGCAAGTGGTTTCCCAGGAATCACCTTAGCTTACAATGCAAAATCTATAAACGAAGTAGATGAATTCATAAAAATGGCAGAATCAGCAGGTGCAACTATAGAAAAACAACCTCAAGAAACAGATTGGGGAGGCTATAGTGGTTACTTCACAGATTTAGATGGTTATTATTGGGAAGTAGCTTATGGCGATTTGTGGGAATTTGACGAGTCTAATATGTTAGTTATAGAAGACGAATAAATAAAGGTGCCAGGCACCTTTATTTCTTTACCATGATAAAGGTGCCTGGCACCACAGATAGTATTTTTTTAAAAGCAGGACGAATACCCAAGAACTTTTATCCTCAAAGCATATTCTCTAATATAAACGTCTATAAAATGTAATGGGGAGAGATGAACGTGCATTCTAATAATGTTAGTTATAACCCGACAGATCAAAGGTTTATAGGAGGCTTTGGGTTTGGTCCTGGATTTGGCATAGGGCGCCCAGGCTTTGGGTTTGGTCCTGGATTTGGTATAGGACGTCCAGGTTTTGGCTTCGGTGGTTTTGGGTTTGGTTTTCCGTTCTTAACAGGTTTGGCAGCAGGTGCATTATTGGCTCCTGGATTTGGTTATCCGTATCCTCCTTACCCGTATCCACCGTATCCGTACCCATATTATTGCTGTTAGTACTAATAAATTCACACCAAAAAACAAGAGGAGCACATCAAATCGAAGTGTTCCTCTTGTTCAATTTGTTAGAGTGAATTATGTTAGTTTTTCTTACGTTAAAATAGTGCTTAAAGAGCTGACTAAAGTGAATGATTGATTTGATAAAGTGGAATGCAATCGCTAAAAACAGCCAAATAAGCATATCTGGTAATAATAAAAAGGCAAGCTCCCACGTCATTCCTCTTTGTAAAACAATAGGTACTAAAATAGGAATGAATACAAGAATGGCTATTGGAATGACTAAATTAACGAGACCTGCCGTAATTCTCTGTCTTATTGTTTTTTGTTTAGGGCGGAAAATCATTTTTGAAATACGGATTAAATTATATATAATAGTTGCTGCAAATAAAATAATAAGTAAGCGATACATCCAATAATAATCAACTCTAGAAGCAGGTTCTTGGTCCGTTAAAATTGAGACGATTCCATTAGTTAAATCAGGGTAAAACACAAATCCGTTTACCAGATGATTTTTATTTATTAAAAACGCGATGCTATATTCATCTTCAACTAGCATAATCGCATTGGATGTGTACCCTGGCAATGCTCCGCCATGGTGAATAGCAGGGCGCCCAGAAATATCATTTTTCATAAGGCCCATTCCATAGAAGGAACCGCTAAACATCATTTGCTCAATTCCTCCTGGAGAAACTCCTACAGCGGGCTTTTTCATCCTTAGAGCTTCAAGAAAACGCACTAAATCTTCAGAGGTTGAGGTAATAAAACCTGCAGGAAGATCGTATTTGAGATGAGGCTCTGTTCGCTTAATAGAGAAACCAAAAAAAGACAGATGACCTGGTGTATCAACCTCTCCAGTTACAGATGTGTGGTCTAGATTAAGTGGATGAATGATATGCTCCATTATATATTCGGTATAGCTTTGCCCACTAACTCTTTCAACAATAGCACCTAGCAAGCTATAATTTGGATTGAAATAAGAGAATAGCTCTCCAGGCTCGTAGGTTAACGACATTGTATTCATGTCTTCGATCAAGTCTGGAAATTGTGATTGTGGCGAAAGATTTCCCATGTAATCAAATTCAGTCATTCCACTAACATGATGCAGAAGCTGTCGGACGGTAATTTTATCGGATACAGTAAATTCTTCTAAATACGCAGAAACACTTTGATCAAGATCAATCCTTCCTTTTTCAACGAGCTGCATTATAGCTAAAGCAGTAAAAGTCTTAGTGGTAGATCCAATATAAAAACGTGTGTTTGTATCTATATCCTCACCAAATACCCTACTATAAATCACATCACCTCTATGAGAAATAGCAATGGACATTCCAGGAATAGCCAATATGTTGACTGTCTCCTGAATGTATTCGTCCAACTGCTCCTCGATGAATTGTTTGCTAGAGGCAGCTTTGGCAGTATAAGAATAGAAAGGTAGGAAGCTTAAAATTAGTAATCCGCATAAAACCTTCGTTAATATATTATTTTTCATAAAGACAGATCCCTTCTCGTTTTTACAAACAATTACATAATACTCCTCACTTTATTATAATATTGGTCATATATTCCTTTAACTTTTTATTATGTATTCTTTATGAATAATGGAAGTTTAGAAGACTGACCTGAATAAACGAATATCCCCTTATGCGTGTATTAGTCACGCTCAAGGGGATATTAATTAGTTGCACTGACAATTTGTGATGTAACAATTACCTTCCTCATCACAAACGATTTCACAGGAACAGTAACCTAATCTAGGACCAAAAGTAGGAAGTATTATTTTTCTACGTCGACGACGCCGAAGGAATTTTGGAAGAAATATCCGAGGGGAGCAACAGCAAGAACAGCATTTTTTTTCATCATTTCTCTTTTTTGACATACCTACTCACCTCCCATACTAACAAGATATTCATGAAGAAAGACAAGCGTATGGATGTTAAACTATCTAACGGTAAAATTGG
Source organism: Alkalihalobacterium elongatum (assembly GCF_019024285.1). Classification (GTDB taxonomy): domain Bacteria; phylum Bacillota; class Bacilli; order Bacillales; family Bacillaceae_F; genus Alkalihalobacterium; species Alkalihalobacterium elongatum. The sequence continues at coordinate 35,874 of NZ_WMKZ01000001.1, read as the reverse complement.
ATCATATATCAGTATCTTTGAGTATCAGTACAAGTTTAAAAGTACAGGGAGCAGGCGCTATAGAAGCTGAATTGTTCCCATTAGGTCTTTAATTAAGAACAAGGGAGAGGTAACTAAAGAGCAGGAATAGTTCCCTTGCTGTTAGAAAAATAGAAGGAGCAGGCACTAAAATGTTGACTATGATGGAACTTATCTTCATCTATTTCGTAAATAGAATAATAGGTTGGAATATCAAGTACTTAACCCTAGTATTTTAAAAACGGAGGAGGAGTATGAAATGAAACAATATGAATATAAAATCGAAGACATACGCATCCAAGTGAAGAATGTCTTCACATCAGACCAAAATACTCTGAATGAACTAAAAGTCCAAAAGTTAAACGCTCTTGGAAAAGAAGGCTGGGAATTAGCGGGTGTCAGTGGTACTACTTTTTATTTCAAGCGTGAAATAAAAAGGTAAGGTAAAATTTATTTTCAATAGTAGGAAGGAACAGGTGAGGAAGAGAAGAAAGTACGCTAATTTTTCCAGGAATAGGTATATATAAGCTGAAATGAGAGGAAAGCGCACTACTATTTCCAAAAGTAAGAAGAAATAGGTGAAAAAGACAGGGTTTAGGATAGTTTTTTTTCTTGTCGGAAACGTATTAGCATTAAGTAACCAACTTAAATGTAAAAAGATCCAAATAACCAAGATAGTAAAGGAGAGCAAATATGTTAGAAAATCAAATTATTATTGTAACAGGCGGGACGAGAGGAATTGGAGCAGGCATCGTGAAGCTTCTAGTAAATGAAGGAGCAAAAACTATCGTTTTAGCGAAAAATCAAAATTCTATTACTGCTCTTCATGAAACAATAGGGGACAGTGGAGAAGTAGATGCTTATCAATGCGACATTACATCGGGTGAACAAGTCTCAAATGTCATTGATGCTATCTTTGCAAAGTACGGGAGAATTGATACGTTAGTCAATAACGCAGGTGTAGGTGTGTGGAAGCCATTGGAAGAAATGACCGAGGAAGATTGGGATAGCCAAATAAATACGAACTTAAAGGGTGCGTTCCTATGTAGCCAAGCTGTCTATAAGAGAATGATGAATGGACAAGGTGGCCAAATTGTTAATATTGCTTCAGACCTTGCCTACAATACGACAGAGAAGGCGTCTGCCTACTGCGCAAGTAAATGGGGACTGTTGGGACTTTCTCACACAATGAATAAAGAAGGAAAGAAATATGGTATTCGTGTAACATCCGTATCTCCAGGTCTTGTTCAAACTGATTTCGGAGGTGTTTCGGCTGCGAAAAAGACATCGGGCTTAACGGTGGAAACGGTAGCTGAACAAGTCGTATCTGTAATAAAAGTAGGGAAAGATGCTGGGGAAATTGACGTGATCATTAGACCATGATTATAGTGACTCAATGATTTTAATTTTACCAAAATGAGTGGTAGGGATTAAGTGAGTAGTCTACTTTTTTGTTCAAGGCTGTGTTAATGAAAATTGTTGATATCCGTTGTTGTGGGTAGCCGGGAAGATGCATGTTATCACAAAATTTCATTACATTTTTACTATAATGAGCCCATAATGCACACCCAACTTTAACAGCCTTTGTTCTTAAAGGAAAATTGTGCAATTTCGACCAAGAGAAATTGTCATTTTCCTGGAAACGAGTAATTAACAAGATAATATTGGGTAAATTAACAAAAAGCTTAAGGAGGATTAATACATGCCTAATATATTTGAAATGTTAAGTAGTGCATTCAACACAATAGTTGATGATGAACCAAAGTTACAACTAAATATAATTGAAGCTTCTTACTGTTGGCTCTATTATGGAATTGTTAAAGAATCAATTGCTTTTGAAGAAGCGGGATTAAATACTACAAATGACGATGAATTAAAGGGGATCCTTAATGACGCTGTAAAAATGTGCTCACGTCAAGCTAACCAAATAGAACAATTCATGAGAAAAGAAGGAGTCACTTTACCGCCTGTATCAGAACCAAAGCCTTATAGTGATCAAAAGGATATACCTCCAGGCGTTAAGTTGACGGATGAAGAGATTACCAATGGATTAGCGATGAAAGTTCTTGCCATGACTACAAAATCGTCTTTAGGGGCAGCAGAATGTGTTCGAACAGATGTTGGGGCTATGTGGGTACAATTTTTTAATGAAGCAGTAATATTTGGTGCGACGCTAAAAACTAAAATGAGAAAAAGAGGTTGGGCGAAACTACCGCCAGCATATCATCCTCCAGGTGCTAGAAACTAGCCAGACTAACGGGTTGATTAGCCTTAAATTCGTAGTTAGTTTACTGAAACATTGGCTATTCTATTTTGAATTACATAATTTGGATTTAAACTAGGCTTGCGTAGTTGGGTTTTAAAGATGTAAACGCTTCAGGTCAAGCGCCAGAACTAGCTCCTGCCCCTGGTTATATTCATGGAACACCAATAGAGAAGTAAGTCAAAGCTGGCCTTAAATTATTTAAGGTAAATAACTATAACTAGTTAAGCTCAAGCCAACCGTATAGATTTTGAGTAATTATAGTCAATAAATAATTAGTGCTTAGGGAAAAACTCTAAGCTTTTTTCAATGCAATGATTTATTAATACATAACAATAAGTTGATGAGAACGGACTTCAGCATCACCATCTCTATATTAATGTTTTTTAAAAGTATTACTCACTGGTATAGATGACACTCTATTTTAGAATGATCGTAATCCTTAAACGATTAAGAAATTTTATTAAAGGTCGTTCATGAAATAAAGGAATAATTTTTCTAGATTGCATTAAACTAAAGCTTATTAACTGCAAGGGGTCTGTATTATGCTTGATTTTCTGACTCAATCGATTGATATTATTTTTCGCTGTTTTTTAGCATTTATCTTACTAATATCAATAGCTCATTTACTTGGAAAACAGACGATAAGTCAAATGACATACCATGATTTTATCGCAACTATTGTGTTAGGTGCTGTTGCAGGGAATTTAACATTTAACACTTCTTTTAGTACAAAATATATTATTGTTGCCCTGGTTACTTTTTCTGGAATACTTTATCTTTCGACTTTTATTTCATTAAAAAATAGAAATATACGAGCATTACTTTCAGGTGAACCAACAGTTGTTATTCAAGATGGAAAAATTCTTGAACAAAATTTAAAGAAATTAAAATTTACGATGGATTCTCTAAATCAAGCTTTAAGAGAAAAGGATGTATTTGATATCGATGAAGTAGAGTATGCGATAATGGAAACGGATGGGCATATTTCAGTACTCAAAAAGCTTCCTTACCGTAATACAGTCAAAAAAGATATCGGGATATTTACTCCAAATCAAGCTTTTTTCCCGATAGAACTGATCATGGATGGTCAAATTATTGAAAAAAACTTCACTCAAAACCTTCTGACTATGGAGTGGTTGAATACAGAATTAGCTAATCGTGGATTAAAGTTAGAAGAAGTTTCTTATTGTGTACGTGGTACGAATAATCAGCTATATTTTGACTTATATAATGATAAAATTCATTCCCTTGTTGATATTGAAACGTAATTGTTATAGGTATTAAGATGATAAGCGTTGTCATTCTCTTATACTCGAATTAAGCACTTGTTTTGACTTTCTTTTTTTGTCAAGGCAAGTTTTTTTGTGTTTTAACGAATTTAATTTGCTTTTTATTTTGGAGATTTTTAAAAAATATCTCCACGTTTTGAAACTTTACTCCTTTTCGATTGTCTATACAGTGTGAGCTCATAGAAAATTAAAGAAGGTGTTTAGTAATGGAGATCATTAGCAGGTTTGTTTTGCATATTGAAAATTATTTTCTATTAAGTCATTTTAGCAAATTTATCATCCAATGGACGCTAACAGCATTAGCCGTTTATGGTATAGTGACGTTTTTTCTAGGAAAATGGAATGGTGAAAAGGCAGCAATCTACGTAGGGTTTATTGTGCGCTTTGTTTTACTAATCGGATTATCAATCGAAATGCTTCATCAAGTTAGTATAACGGAAATTACGACTGTTTTTTACGATCGGCAGCCATCTTTACGGCAGTTTCTACACTTTTTATTTTTCGGTTACATTATAGTTGTCGGGTTTTATTATATGATTACACTGAAGCAAAAGATGAACAAGGGCGTTTTTTACACCTTTGATATCGCCGTTCTGACGCTACCTCCATTGCAGCTCTTAACTAGCTTTTTCGTTTATGCTATCAAAGGAGAAGTAGTTCTTATTGATATAGTTGGATTTACTATCATCCTATCAATTATTGTTGCAAGCCTATATTTATTTTTTCTTAATTATTGGGAGTTTCGCTGGAAAACACTAATTCCCTTTTATGCAATTGTCGCTACCTGCTCGTTAATGTTTTACTTGTTTGGTTTTATAGATATGATGGAAGTATCCAATCTTATAATTTTCTTAGGACTATTAATGACATATCATCTTATAAATAGAAGTTCGTTACAGGTACTTGAAAGGTTGAAACAGCCCTTTATAGTGACGATGGCTATTTTGTTCCTTGTCTTAAGTAACCCACTTTATAATGCGGCAGATGTGGCGCTTGCTTCGACCGATGCGGAATTAAGGTTACGATATTTTGAAACTACTAATTTAATTCAAATCGAAGAAGCGAAGGCGTTAGCGATGAAAATTACGAATGAAGAGCAATTTTCATTTCGTCAACCTGAAACCCAAGATTTTCATAATCGTTATTGGTTAAGGTCAAAAAACTATCTTGTTGATATTGACGGGGTGTCAGGAGAGGTCATGAATGTTCATCGTCACACCGAACCTGATGGCGAGATGCTTTCTGCCCAAGAGTATGTTGTTCGCTCCAAACAACTGCTAGAACGAATGGGGAGAACATTGCTAGATGATGATCAAATTCACACCACTGTTACAGAAGAAGAAAACCGTGTTCATGTGGAAATGGTTCCCAAGTATGATGATGGGTCCATCTTGGATGTTTGGATGACAACTACTTTTACGTGGGAAAAGGAATCTCTCGTACAATTTCATGAACGTTTAAACTTATATCCCGTTGAAACGTTAAAAGATGTATTAATAACGTCTGCGGAAGTTGAGTTAGTTTTACAAGAATGGTACGAACTGTTAGGTGAAGAGATACCTCAATACGTAGTCGATAATGTAGTGTATGGATATAGTAACCGAACGATCGATATTAACATTTCGACTATTAATCACCATACGATTCAACTGGATGGTCGTACGGGAGAAATTTTGTATTTTGGTGGAGACTTAGCTGACTACGAAAACATCGACTTTAATGAACTCGAATATAAAGTCTTAGCTTGGAAGGAAGTTCAAATCGATGACTGGAAGCGAGAGCCCATCTCGAATTTTTGGGAATGGAGAGAACAAGAACAAGAGGGTATGAAACTTGCTTTTGTTCATCAATTTGGCTATACAGATGGTGAACCTCTTTTTACTTATTCCAAGAACATCGATTATTTTAACCAACCGAATACGAGTGTTAAAGTGGCCTCTAGACAACAAGCTTATGACGCTGTTGCAACTTCTATCGATTATACACCTTATGCAACAAGAGCAAGATTAACCCATGTTATTGATGAAAATGATCAAATAAGAGTGGCTTGGTTACTAGTGATCCAGCCGTATAAAAAAGCAGAGCATCGTCTCTACTTAGTAGATATTGAAACGAAAGAGTGGGTCTCTCTTTATGAATAAAAAGGATGCGTGTGCTATATTTCAAGATTTGTATGATTTGTATATCGAAGAGGAAGTGGAGGATGAAACGAAACAATGGATGATGGAGCACAAGGCAGTCTGTGCCGATTGTCGTCAAAAAATAGGAAAGGAAAACGAAGGAAGTCCAGTCCTTCAAGAGGACAGCGAGAAAATTTGGGGAATTCGCGTAATGACGATGCTGCTATACAGCCTTTTCCTCCTTCTCGCCATTTGGATGTCCATTTGGTACTTGTGGTAAATGAGTGACTGGAGAACATTAGAGGACTTATATGCTCTTTATTACGAAGAAATCTTTCGTTACCTATATCAACGTACGAGACAAAAAGAGTTAGCCCAAGATCTTGCTCAAGATACTTTTTTAAAAGCATTTAATGGGTTAGCTTCTTTTAAAGAAAAATCAAGTGTACGAACTTGGCTGTACACCATAGCGCATCATACCTTCATAAACTGGTATCGACGTGAAACAAAATATAGCCAGCATCCCATTGAGGAAACATTCTCTTTAGAACAAAAAACATACAAAAATCCAGAAGATGTCGTTACCGCAAAAGCAGAGCAAGCGCAACTATTATCAGCCATCTATTCTTTAAAAGAAGATTATCAGACTGTGTTGATTTTACGAGAATACCAGGAACTGTCATATGATGAAATTGCAGAAATTGTTGGATGGAAGCTTTCAAAGGTAAAAACAAACATACACCGTGCAAAGCTGGAGCTTCGTAAGCACTTATGTAGACCAAAGGATGATATAAATGAAGTGTAGCTTAATTAGAGATCTATTGCCACTTTATGTAGAAGGTGACTGCTGCCCAGAAACTAATAAAGTAGTAAGGGAACACCTAGGTAGCTGTTCTGAATGCCGTGAGTTATATGAACTAATGAAATCACCGATTGATGTAAAAGCGATGGCTCAACCAGTGACGACCGAGACCCATACTAGATCTAATGAGTTTTGGAAAAAGTATTACGGCCGCCTTATTTTAAAAGGGGCTGGATGGTTCTTCGTTGTTTATGCAATTGTAGTAGTTATTATGTTAATTTTAAACATGAGTTAGTTGTGGCAAGGTTAAGGAGTTTAAAATAGCGGAACCTTCAAGAATATTAATAGTATTAAAAAAAAGAAGAGTTCACTAGATAAAAGACCTAGTGATCCTTTTTTTATAGCACTGTTAAAGAGTTAACATGTGTAAAGCACTATACCTTTTTACCCTTTTATCTGTTAGACTTTAACACTATAATTTTATGGTGAAATTATCAAAAATAGGGAAAAGTGATGTAAAACTAACGTATTGTAATGTAAAGAAAAAGGAGCAAATAACGTGAAGAAAAAATCATCAAGAGTAGGTAAAAAGGTACTAAGCAAGAGATTTCAAAAAAACATGGTTGTCTGTTTAGCATCCATAGCATTCCTTTCAGCTTGCAGCAATTCATCCCCACAAGAAGAAGTTACGGCAACTGAGAATGAGACATCGGTTGAACAAGAGGTCATTTCTGATGAAGAACCTAGTAATGTAGAACCTACGAATGAAGAGTCTCATAATGAAGACATAGAAATTGAAGAAAAAGTAGATCCTGTAAAATCAGAACTACCTAGAACGATTGAGATCGATGAACAATTTATACATAATAACGGTACGGTCTTGACAATAGAAAGCATTCATTTGGGAGAAGAATTCATAACAATTGATATACAAGCTATTAACGGGGCAAATAATAATGTTTACCTGTCATGGGGAGGAAAGAATGCTCTAGTTTTACAAGATGACACAGGAGTAACCTATCCTTTCTTGCCGCCTGAAGACAATTATAATTTAGAAATAAAAATTGGAGAACGATTATCAGGCTCACTTATTTTTGGTGGCAGAATTAAAGAGCAAGCGACATCTCTTAAACTAATCATTAATCCAAATGGTTATGAGGATAGAGACTCGACCGATTTTCCATCTTTTACCTTCGAATATAATAACCTCCAAGACTAGAGGTGGTTAAATTTATGAAAACAATAACGAATTATCATATTTTAGGGTTGTTTCTTTTAATTTTACTCATGATTTCCTGCTCCAATGACCAAACAGTTCATTCAGAAGATGAGCCAGTCAACGCCAGCATTCAGGATGAACAGGCAGAGACCACTACTCATTCACTAGAAGATTTCACTTCAATAGACAGCACAGAACCTAACGTACATTCAAAAGTCTATGTTTCTCAAGTGCCAAGGAGCAGAGTCATTGTAAGAGAAATTCAACTATCACAAGTTGAAAAAGAAATTTTAGATACATTGACGGAATTTGAAGCAATCGTTGAAGACCAGTTAACCACATTAACGTTGCCTGATAATATCCTCTTTGATTTTGGTTCACATCAACTTCGAGATGAGGCGAATGAAGTTATTGAACAACTGATACAAGTAATAGAAGCTTCAGAAGGTGAAGTGCACATTGCCGGTCATACCGATCACATTGGAGAAGCATCGTTTAACAAGCAATTATCTGAACAAAGAGCCCAATCGGTTTTACAGGCATTTGTTAATAAAGGCCTAGACGAGTCACGTTTCGTTGCTGAAGGCTTTGGTGAAGAAAAGCCAGTGGTCAGTAATACGCGTCCTGACGGTTCTGATTACGAAGAAGGAAGACAGAAAAACCGTCGCGTCGAAATTACAGTCCAAGGATTATTTCGGGAATAAATCGGTAAGGTTAACTTTTATTGCATGAAATGATGCAAGGAGTTGTTTCTCTATTTAGGAACAACTCCTTATTTTTATAGGTAGTAGTAATAGTAGCTTAAGAAACTATTTTTCCACAAACTATAGTTCTTGAATAAAATAGCCGTAATTTTATAAAAAGGATTACGTGGAACGAAGTACCTTCTTTGAACATAGACATATGATGATGTTAGAAACTGTGAAGGGATTGAAAAACATGTATTATGTTCCGCAAATGTATCCATATCCTTATTACGTTAATGTTGGTACTCCAAGTTATCACGCAGGATATATGTCTCGAAATGGTCAAGCAAACAATCAAGCAAATGATCAACAAGTCGTTGAGGCCATTCTTTCTGGAATTAAACGAGAAGCTTCTGCCATTGACCTTTATAGTCGATTAGCGCATGAGGCTCCAAATCAAGAACTTAAAAACGAGATGCTCCATGCTCTAGAAGTAAAGAAAAGTCATTTAAATCAGTTCTCGAATATCTATACGAACCTTACAGGAACACAGCCTGTGTACCAAATTGAAAAAATGACATTCAATAGCTATAGAGAAGGTTTACAAAAGGCTTATGCAGCAGAGGTCGACGGATATCAAGAATACCAAAATAGTAGTTTACTTACACAACACCCACTAGTTCGTCAATCGTTTTTGCAGGCATGTACTAGTGAAAATGTTTCACGCTTTAGTTCTAGTCTAAGTCAATTGAAAGACTACGGTTCACAACCATTTGTAGTGGATATTGAAGAAGTGACAACACAAAACAATACGTTCCGTACCGCTTTATGGACTGGAAAGCACCTGCAGCTTACGTTAATGAGCATTGCGGTCGGGGAAGATATCGGGTTAGAGAGGCATCCAGACCTAGACCAATTCATCCGAATTGAACAAGGTGAAGGGCTTGTTCAAATGGGTGACAGCCAATTTAATTTAAACTTTGAGCAAAGAGCATTTGCCGACTATGCGATCTTTGTACCTGCAGGAAAATGGCATAATTTAACAAATACAGGGGATGTTCCACTAAAACTTTACTCGATTTATGCACCGCCACAGCATCCATTTGGCACGGTTCATGAAACGAAAGAGATTGCGATGGCAGCTGAGGAACATCATCATCATTAATACATCAGATGAAGAGTAGTTCAAAGTATTGTAAGTTACGGAGCCCATGCATTTCCTGTGAGCATTATTCCCAGCGCTAATTCGAGCGCTGGGTTTATTTTATCCTAACTACACTTCAAAGTTTTTTGCTTTTTTAACTTTTTTTCAAAAAAATGCAACTTTTTTATAAGTTATCCGTTGATAGAGTGTAGGTTATTTTCTCTTAGAAAGGAAAGGGAGTTTTGGAGAATGTAAAAATAAGACAACAAGTGAATGAATGGTACCTTGCTTACAACAATGATATATATCAATATGTGTTATTCATGATCGGTGATCATGAACGAGCCAAGGACTTTATGCAAGATACATTTTTGCAAGCTTTTGATAAATATTCTTCGTTTCAAGGGGGAAGCGCAAAGGGGTGGCTGTTCCGAATTGCCAGAAATATAACGATCGATTTTATACGAAAAGACAAACCGATTGCGTACTTATTTGATAAGAACCCATACATAACGATAGATGAAGCATCACCAGAAAAAATTGTAACGTTAAATGAAGCAGAACAAGAGTTGTACCGTGCATTAAGCCATTTGAAAAGATCCTATCGCGATGTCATTATCTTAAGAAAAATAAAAGGCTTTTCTATACAGGAAACCGCCAGCGTTTTGCAATGGCCCGAAAGTAAAGTAAAAAGCACTTTATTGAGAGGCCTAAAAGGTCTAAGAGAACAACTGGAAAAGGAGGGTTATGTACGATGAAACATTCCGACGAGAACGAGTGGGACAAGGGATTTGATGGGTTAGAAAAAAAGCTGAATCTTTCTGAAAAAGAACAGCAGCTTATTTACACCGAAATGAATGAAAAGCTTGATGAACGAGAGAAGAAACCTGTCAAAAACAAACCGTATGCATACTATGTCTCATTTGCGGCCGTTGCCGTACTTTTGCTTATACTTTTCGTTCCTACATTCAATAAAATCTTTAATCAGGATACAAATCAAGCCTTACCTTCAAAGGATCCCCTTATTTTTAGTGAAATAAATGATCTTGAGGATGCAGAATTTACTGTGTTTAATTGGTATCAACATCCTGATGCGTGGGTGGGAGGTTTTAGCCTTTATTTTGATGAAGATGACATGATCCGATTAATTAATGATTTAAAAGAAATGAAAGTAGTGCCGAGTGATCAAAATCAGGTCGACATAGGGGTTGGGGAACCGAACAGTTACTTACTAGGGATTGTTCATGACTCGATTGAAAATATATATACGACCCTAAGAGTAGATAACAACGGAACTATATATATTTGGAACCGGTATGCGAACGGAGAGATACCTGATTTTTTCAAAAGCGAAGGAAACGAAGATTTCTACGTTATGGTTTCTCGTATCGTTGAAAACGAAAAGGACAGGGAGCAAAATCTTATTGAAAATGATAAATCTGATTTTGAATACAAAGATGAAACTAAGAAAGAAGCGGCGATCCTTGAAATTCGTAGTGAGGACGGAAAACTAATTGCTGATATAAATGATATTAAAATAGAGTCAATTGAGGTTGTACCAACTGATAATGATCGCTATGCGCTGGCTGTTCGTTTTATCGAAAAAGATTTTGTCTATCGTTTTACAAAAGCACACCTCGGTGAAGAAACTCATTTTTATGTGGATGGAGAATTAATTTCCTCCCCAATAATTAGAGAGCCGATGAGAATTAATGACCTCATCATAGACGTTGGACTGAACAAAGATGAATTAGAAGAAATGGTATCAAAAATTAAAGAAGCTGACTAACTGGTCTAAGTAATTAAGTAAACGCAGGCCACCACTAATCGTATTAAGTTTCTATAACATCTCGATTAAAATTTTTATATGAAAGATTTAAGGGGCAAATCGATGTCGCAAAATGAAAAGGTTTTAGCTGTTAGTGTAACCATCTTTAGAGATGACGAAGTTTTACTTATTAAAGAAAATAAACCGACTGCTGTTGGCAAATGGAACTTTCCTGGTGGGCGTATTGAAAATGGTGAGGATGCTCTGGATGCTGCACGAAGGGAAGTTAAAGAAGAAACAGGTTTTGAAGTCAATTTGACTGCTTCAACAGGTGTTTATTATTTTATCAGTGCTACAAACCATCAAGTCTGTTTAGTTCACTTTACTGGAGAAATTACAGGTGGCTCTCTTGAACTAGAAGAAGATGAGATCACAGGTAGTCAATGGATTAAGGTGAATGATCTTGGCAACTTTCATGAAGAAGCATTAAGGGAACCAAAAGTAATAAAACAAATCGCTCACAATCTACTACAAAAGGAGTTACACCCAATTACGATTTTCAATCAACAACTGATGAATTTTAAGTGAGAGAACATTAAGGAGAATGAGTATGAGAAAAAAGATCGTAATCGGAATGGTAATAATATCATTCATCTATTTATTACATTCTACTCCGAATTTAGCTTTAAGAACGTATGTATTTGTTACAGGTTACCCAATCTCAGCCCTCACTACTGAAATTATTGATGATGAGTATCATAACACAGTCGATAAGGAAAAGTATGATGAAATGAATGCTAGAGCATACACGTTAACGAAGCCGCCAATCGAAAAAGCTACACAAGGAGAGCTTAGAAATTATCTTGTTAAAAAGTTTGGCTTTTTTTACGTTGTTGAGTTTTACGGCGAAGGTTAATACAGGGTATTGGTTCTTAGAACTATCTACATTTAAACTTCAGTTACACCCCCTTTCTTAGCACTAATCTATTATTATTTGTAAAAAGATGAGGAGTGGCTAGCCACTCCTCATCTTTTTACGCTGCTAAGTTTGTTCCCCTGAAATTTTCCATTCAACTGATAGTAGAATTATGTAGAAATATTTGTAAATAAATAACTTTATTTTCCAAATTAATTCTAGTAATATAAAAAATAGGAGTGAGTTTATACATAAGGGGTGAATGGTAGTTTTATAGAGAAATAATAGATTTTATTATTTTTATTATTTGTGAAGAGAGGGATCTTGAGATGGTTGTAAAAAACAAAAAATTGGTTAAACGTATTGTAAGTACGACGTTGGCAGTTTCCATTGCATTTGGGTCATTAGGGTATGCGGCAGGGTTTGAAAACGTTTTGGCAAATGGTAAATCGGGGTATTCACAAGACCAAAAAGTAGTTGCTAGAGTAAATGCGGAACGTGCTATTGAACATGTTCGTTACTTATCAGAGGAAATTGGAACACGTCCAGGTGGTTTAGAGGCTGAACATATAGCTGCTGACTATATTGCAAAGGAGTTTAAGAGTTTTGGCTACGACGTTGACTATCAGTATTTTCCAGTAGGGGATCAGTTTATTGCAAATGTTTCATTTGATAATGGAACAGTATGGGAATTGGCGGCTGCCCCAAATGGAAAAATCAGTGATGAAGCAGTTACTGCAGAAGTTGTTTCTGTCGAAAACAATGACTTCTCAAATGTAGACGGAAAGATTGCATTATTACCTAGAGCATCAACGGTAGCTGACTACAGAACTCAAGTTAATGATGCTGTTGCAGAGGGAGCAGTTGGTGTAATTCTTCAGAGTTTGGTTGGAAGTCGCGGAAACTTTGGACAAACGTTCAATCCTAATTTAACTACACCAGTTGATGTTCCAGTATACGGTGCATCATATATCCACGGTGAATGGCTAAAAGAAAAATTAGCAAACGGCCCCGTAGAAGTAAGTTTAACAGCCAAACACCATTCAAACCTACAATCCGTAAATGTTATTGCAACAAAAAAAGCCAAAAATAGAAACAATGACGGTAAGACGGTTATTTTAGGGGCTCACCACGATAGTGTTGTAGGCGCACCTGGTGCAAATGATAATGCTTCAGGTGTAGGGTTGATGCTAGAACTAGCTCGTGTGTATCAAGGTTATAATACAGATAAGGATGTTCGCTTTATTGCTTTTGGATCTGAAGAGCGTGGATTACTTGGATCTAGACACTATGTAAATCAACTTTCTCAAGAAGAAAGGGATCAAATTGAAGCAGTGTTTGTACCTGATATGGTAGCAACGAGTTATGAAAAAGCAGAAAATCTTTACGCAATGACGGTTGATGGTAGCAGAAACACGGTTACCGATTCTACTGTTGCAGCAGGGGCACGTCTAGGAAACTCAGATATATTACCAGGTAGATTTGGATCAAGTGACCATGTTCCATTCCACAATGCAGGTATTCCAGCAGCATTATTTATCTGGATGGGAATTGATAGCTGGGACCCTCTTATATACCACATTGAAAAAGTGTACCACACACCGCAAGACACGATTGCTGATAATATCTCAACTGAGCGAATGCAGTCCGCCCTTGATATTATCGGTTCAGGATTATTTGATGTTGTCAGAAAAGAAGTTCCAGCACTAGAAAAGAAAAATAAGTAGGTATTAAAAAAATATTTAGTAGATAAGGTGGAACATAGTACAAGGTACTTTGTCCACCTTTCTGTATTTAGAAATTAGCTATTAAAATGGTTGGTCTTCTTATACATATAAAATACCGCTTTAAACTATAGTTTATGAAAAGAATTTTGAGGAAAAACATTGCAAATATTAACAATTTGAAAAGGTTTTCAATAATTAGGGCATAAAACTAAATTTTGGTTTACTATAATGATAAAGTACTAACAAAAACACGATGCACAGCTTTATTTCAGGAGGGGAAATTGATATGAACAGATTAACTGGAAAAGTGGCAATAGTAACAGGTGGCTCAAGTGGAATTGGCGAATATACAGTTAGAGAAATGGTCAACGAAGGAGCTTCTGTAGTGATTGCTGATATCAATGATGAATTAGGAAATACACTTGCAAAAGAACTTACTAACGATGAAACTAAAGTCGTTTATCACCATGTCGATGTTACCAATGAAGATCATGTAGCAGCCGTAGTAAAACGAGCAGTCGATGAATTCGGTAAATTAGATATTATGTTCTGTAATGCGGGAATTGGCTCCATGGGAAAATCTCATGAACTGTCAATGGAAGATTGGAACCGTACAATTTCCATTAATTTAGATGGTGTGTTCTTGTCAGCTAAGCATGCAATCCGAGCGATGAAGGAAAACGGTGGCGGAGGAAGTATTATCAATACTGCTTCAATCCTTGGTCACGTTGGTCAGGCTTCAACAGCTGCTTATAATGCAGCTAAAGGTGGGGTTGTTAATTTAACAAGAGGATTAGCTGTTGAATACGCAAAGAACAATATTCGCGTAAATTCAGTCTGCCCAGGGTATATTGATACACCGATGTTAAATCAAGTAGATGACGCTATGAAAAAACATTTAATCTCACTCCATCCTCTAGGAAGATTAGGAAAACCAGAAGAAATCGCTAAAGCTGTTGTATTTTTAGCGTCAGATGATGCTAGCTTTATTACAGGTGAAAACTTAATGGTTGATGGCGGTTATACGGCTCAATAAATAACTTCAATATGGCTGAACAACGAGCAGACAACAAAAGTTGTCTGCTTGTTTACTAGGAATTGTACTTGCTTTGCCTTTAACTAAGGAGGAATAAAGATGTATGCATTAACCTTTCATTTGATTGTTTTGGTTACTTCGATAATTGGATTATTCTTATTCAAAAAGTGGTTTTTACCACCTTTAGTTACTCTCGTTATTTCCTTTGGACTAATGATTTTTATGAATATTCCATTGATAAATTGGGTAGTTGTTTATACGGTTATCGTTTTGGTTGTTAGCTTAGGAATACAATTCCTTAAGAAAAAGTAACTTATTGTTCTGTAATGTCCTACAGTCAACAATTAGATACTCAATGAAACATTAAGTGACAATGTTAGAGAGTATTTTACTTCTTTTTCATTTTGCTATCAAACTGCTAATGGGTGCTATTAATTTGATAGCAGATTAATATCGAATTTTGTCGTTCCAAAGTAAGGATAGTATGTTCTTGTGACAGAGGTCTTTCTAAATGTCTTTAAGGAGGTCAGCAATGAGTCGGTTAACAAAGTCATCAAGAGAAAATGTATTGTTCGGTGTATGTGGTGGAATTGCAGAGTATTTTGGGATATCACCTTTTGCAATAAGACTCATCTTTATTTTTCTCCCAGCTAATCTTCTTATTTATGTATTTCTTGCAGCTTATTTACCAGACGATAAGTCAACATTATATTAAAATCACTTACACAAATTTTAACTTGATTAAGTTGTAAATGGACGGAGAGCCGGGTAAGATTTAAAAATGACATCAAAAGTGCACAAAAAAGAGCGCCAAACCTTACAAATTTGGCGCTCTTTTTATATTGAGCCTTTGTTAGTTGCAAAATGTGTAATAGTAGGTATTTACAATAGATCATTGAGGGCGGTATCAGAATAGATTGCAATTAATATAACTGCCTTTCCGTCACCCACATTTTTAACAAAATGTGGTACACTAGCGTTCCAGCTGAAAGTATCTCCTTCTTCAATGACCATAGAGTCTTCCCCTTGTTCGGCGAGTACTTTTCCTTCCAATACTAGATGACATTCTTCTCCTTCATGTGCATTCGCTTCACCTATAGATGTTCCAGGAGGTAGTTCTACAAGCATCATTCTTAAGCCACCTTTATTTGTTAAATGCTGAATATTCAAGTCATTGTATGTAGAGTACGTCCTTTCTGCCTTTTTAACTACTTTCATATGTTGCTTTTTTTCTAATAATAAATAAGGTAACGGAACATTAAGAAAATCGGCTATCGTTGATAATGTATTGATGGATGGTGATGTATTGTTATTTTCTACATTACTAATAAAACCTTTTGAAAGCCCTGTACCTTCACACATTTGTGCAATTGTTATTTTTTTTCTATTTCGTATCGCTCGAATTTTGGTTCCTATATCCAATCTATTCACCTCTAAAGTTTTCAAATAGGAAATATAGTTCTATCTTAGCAAATTTATGTTTGACATTCTACACAATAACTTGTTATCTTATAAATAAATAATTTCCATATTAGGAAACTGTAAATGATCAGCGGGTCTTTTTATTTGGCTGTTCTGACAAACGAAAGCGTGAAGAACCAAGCTTTCGCTTGGTTTACGGTCCAATAGCTAAAAGCAACACTCTTTTAGAAAAGAGCTTTTTATTTTATCTAAAAGTTTTCTTATATGAATATTTTATCTCTATTTGTTTACTTTAGCTTTGGTGGGTTTAAAGGGGCAAGTAAAAATTTAAAAGATTGCATCAGCAAGTCTAAATTCTATTAAATATTAATAGTTAATAGTGAAAGGGGAAAAAATTATGTTACCATCTTTATTTGTTGCGCACGGAGCACCATTATTAGCGATTGAGAATAATGAATATACGAAATTTTTAAAGGAGTTAGGAGACGCATTGCCAAGGCCAACAGCGATTGTATTATTTTCCGCACACTGGGAGTCCAATGTTCAAATGGTGGGTAATGTTAATACGTATAGTACGATTTATGATTTTGGAGGATTTTCAGAAGAGATATATCGGATTCAATATCCAGCAAAGGGTAATGCAGAATTAGCAAAAGATATACAGGAGTTGTTTGAGAAACAAGGAATTTCCTTTCAGGTTGATACTAATCGGGGATTAGATCATGGAGCTTGGGTGGTATTGAGGCTGCTGTACCCAAATGCAGATGTCCCTGTCATTTCAATGTCAGTAAACCCAAAGTTATCACCTGAAGAACAGTATCAGGTAGGTAAAGCATTGGCTAGCCTTAGGGAGAAGGACGTGTTAATTATCGCTAGCGGAGGAACAGTGCATAATTTACGAGCAGTAAACTTCGGAAAAGATAATGGGGAAGCTGATGAATGGGCCCTTCGTTTTGACCAGTGGTTAGAAGATAACTTGAAAAAATGGGACCTAAAATCGCTCTTTGACTACGAAACGGTAGCACCTGGTGCCGAACTGGCCGTACCGACCTATGGTAATGAACACTTCATCCCAATCTTTTACGCGATGGGTGCAGCTGACTCACAACAAACCGCGAGCTTATTACACCGAAGTTATCGATACGGAAATCTTAGTCACAGTGTATGGCAATTCGGGTAATCGTGCTATATAAATTATAAGTTTATATGGAGGACTTTATATGATAAATAAACAGGAAATTGGTGGACTCATATTGCGTGTAATTTTAGGGGTGGTCTTTTTAGCCCATGGTGCAGGAAAAATTCAAGGTGGCATAGCAAATACCGCAGTGTGGTTTGATAGTATTGGATTACCAGGATTCCTTGCTTATGTGGTAGCAATCTCAGAATTTGCAGGTGGAATTGCGTTAATATTAGGATTAGGAACGCGTCTGGTAGGAGCCATTTTCGTATTAATCATGCTTGGCGCCATTATAAAAGTAAAACTAGCAGCTGGTTTTCTCGATGGTTATGCGTATGATCTCGTCCTACTTGCCATTGCAGCTCATCTATCATTGAATGGAAGTAAGTTATACTCAATGGACCAATTATTATTCGATGGTCGAGGTGAAGGTAAGAAGGTTGCATAATCACCATAGGTAACAGGAAGGAAATAAAAAGTTAGAAATCATTTTAACTTACTCATTTAGCAAAATTTTAGGATACACCTCTGTTTCGTTATGTGGGCTCACAAGTTCACTAAATCGAATAACGGGGTGTTTTTATTTTTTCCTTAATTAACCATCCAGAGAGAGAAAACAAGGATAATATTTCATAGAGTACCTTTTTATTACAGTTAATTACTAGTATAATTATACTAATCTAAATTTACTAGATTATATTTTAATAATATGAAGGGTTGATGAAATTGGAATTATTTTTTGCTCCTGTACTAATCCTTGCAATCATTTTATACGCTATCTTTAAACCACAAATTAAAGGATACCTTGGCGAAAGGACGATAGCTACTTTTCTATCGCAATTGGACCGAGACAAATATACGGTGATCAATGATGTCGTCCTTAATGTGGCAGGGAAAACATCACAGATAGACCATGTCATAGTTTCAAACTATGGGATATTTGTCATTGAAACGAAAAATTATAAAGGCTGGATTTTTGGTGATGAAAAGAGCCAGTATTGGACACAAGTGATCTATAAAAGAAAGGAGCGCTTTTATAATCCACTTCGGCAAAATTACGGTCATATTAAAGCACTCGAAAATGCACTGATCAACTTTGGTCAACTTACTTACATACCGATTGTTGTATTCTCGGTTAACGCTACCTTAAAGGTAAACGTTACATCTGATGTCGTCTATAGCGTCAATTTACTAAAAACAATTAGGAAGTACGACGAAGAAACCCTCTCAAACTATCAAAAACAACAAATTACAAACCAACTCAATGCACTTAATAACAATAAAGACAGAGCGTTAAAGAAGGAACATGTGAAAATGATTAAAGACACTCAAAAAACAATTCAACACCAAGTGCAAAATAACATCTGTCCTAAATGCGGGAGTGCATTAGTAGAAAGAATGGGGAAAGCAGGTTCATTTAAAGGTTGTAGCAGTTTTCCGAAGTGCAGATTTACGGCAAGTGCTTAGGTTAACTAAAGCACATCTTAATGCAGTAAGAAATAGTTTGTAGTGATAGGTAAGTTCCAAGTTTTATTAGAGTTAGAGCGATAAAAAAGACGCATTATTCGCGTCCCCATAAATCAGACTGACCCATTATCCCTTTGAATTGATCTGGGTGTTCAGTCGCTTTACAACTTTCACAAGTATCCTCGTTATGGTTGGTATTCTCGATCGTTTCAGTTAAGTCTCTACCGCATTCCCTGCAGAAAAAAGTTGGATATAACACTGTATTCCTCCTTTTGTTTTTTACTATTATTACCACGATGGCTTAACAACTATTCAAAGGTTAGAGTTAGGCCTTTTTTTTCTTTTGTAAGAAATATACACTATAAAATTACTTGCTTACTATAACGAAATTGTTAAATGTCTTTATTGTTTAATGAAATGATAATAAATGTTATAAGGTAATAGTAGAAAACAATTAAGGAGTGAAGGACTTGAATGATCATACCCTTCTCATCAAAAATGTTCGACTATATACAGAAACAGGTGTTATAGAAAAGGGCTGTTTGCTCGTAAAAGGAAAAACAATTGAAGCGATTGAGAAAGGAAACAAGCTTCAAGAGGAAATTCCAAAGGAACTTACATTAAATGGAAACGGTTTACAAGCCATTCCAGGGTTCATAGACGGACATATTCATGGAACCCACGGAGCCGATGTGATGGATGCTACACAAGATTCACTTGAGAAAATAGCAAAAAAATTACCAGAAGAAGGTACAACCAGCTTCTTGGCGACAACGATAACACAATCACCAGAGAACATTGAAAAAGCTTTAGCGAATATTGCAGTTTATAATAATAGACCGAACAGTGCTGAATTACTAGGAGTACATTTAGAAGGGCCTTTTATTGAAAAAAGTAAAGCAGGAGCTCAACCAAAAGAGTTTGTAATTTCTCCGTCAATAGATTTATTTAACAAGTGGCAATCCATTTCGGGAAATAAGATTAAAACGATCACGCTTGCACCAGAGAAGGACGAGGATCATATCTTTATAAAAACTATATCTAATCAAGGAATAAAAATATCCGCAGGGCATACAAACGCAGGGTTCAATATAATGAAAAAAGCCGTCGAGGCTGGCGTAAATCAAGTGACTCATCTATGTAATGCGATGACTGGACTTCATCATCGAGATATTGGACTAGTTGGTGCGGCATTTTTACTGCAGGAGTTACGAAGTGAATTAATTGCCGATGGAATTCATGTTTCTCCAGAGATGATTAAAGTCATTTATCAAAATATCGGACCAGACAGATTAATACTGATTACAGATGCTATCAGGGCAAAAGGTCTTGAACCAGGCCAATATGATTTAGGTGGACAAAGAGTCACGGTTAATAAAAATAGAGCTAAATTAGCAGATGGAACATTAGCTGGCAGTGTGTTAAAAATGATTGATGCAATTAAAAATATTCGTCAAATGACAGGTGCGGCGATCGAGGACTTAATAAAAATGGCAAGTTACAATCCTGCTAAACAACTAAACCTTGATAATCGCAAGGGAAGCTTAAATATAGGTAAGGATGCAGACATTTTATTAGTAGATGATGATTTAAATATTCATTATACGATCTGTCAAGGACAAATAGTGTACAAGGAGGTTAGATGAATGAAATTGGTAGTTATGAAAAACCACGAAGAACTGAGCAAACATGCATGTGAACTAATTATAAATAAAGTGAATTCATTGTCTTCTCCTGTTCTTGGACTTGCAACTGGATCAACGCCTGAACGTTTATATGAGATGATGATTGATAAATACAACCAGAAAGTAGTCTCCTTTTCACATGTAAAAACGTTTAATTTGGATGAGTATGTTGGTTTAAGCGAAAATGATACGAAAAGTTATCGATATTATATGAATCATCATTTGTTCAGTCAGGTGAATTTTACAAAAGGACAAAATCATATTCCAAATGGGATGGCAAGTCATTTAGAGCAGGAATGTCAACGCTATGAGCAATTGATTGCAGACGCTTGCCATATTGATTTACAAATTTTAGGGCTAGGTCATAATGGACATATCGGTTTTAATGAACCAGGCACCTCATTTTCCACGAGAACACATGTAGTTGATTTGGAACGTTCAACTCGTGAGGCGAACGCTCGCTTTTTTGAAAGTATAAAAGAAGTGCCTACTCAAGCGATTACAATGGGGATCGAGACTATTTTACAAAGTAAACAAATTATTTTATTAGTGTCTGGAGAACAAAAAGCCAAAGCATTGCACAGACTGTTGAATGGGGAAGTGTCCGAAGACTTTCCAGCATCAGTGCTGAAACGCCATCATGACGTCACGATTATTGCGGATGAAGCAGCATTACAGCTATAAGGATATGTGCAAAATGGCATATTTAAATGTTTGAAATTTAATCGATCACAGCATAAATTAGTAAAACAAATTACAGGTAGCCTTTAAAATGATAGATGTTAATTAAACGTGTTTAAAGCTTACCAGTATTGTATTCGTAGAAGTTTCCAAGGAAAAGCAACTGGTTTTTATAAGCAATCAAGTTAGAAATATATACTGATCTAACAGATACGATGCTTGATGTTCAAGCATCGCATTCGCTTCTAATATAGATGTGAAGAATAACCCTTACGATAGATTAGAGAATAGCTATCTTTTCCAGAGTCTAAGGACTAAGTAATTACTATTATCCTTTTTTAATCCAGAATTTTAATGAATTATCTTCTTCTTTATAACCTACAAATTCGTTACCAGTCGCGGCTGCCCAGCCTTTGAGATCATTGACAGACCCTTTATCAGTCGAATGAATTTCTAAAACGTCTCCTGAATTTAATTTATCCATTGCCTTCTTTGTTTTAACAATAAGCATTGTACAAGAAAAGCCCTTAATATCTAATATATTATTTTCCATGATATATGTTCCTCCTTCGAAAGTTAATTCCCTTATATTATAATGTAGGCTATAGGGTATGTGATGTAAGGATGCTTACATCACATACGTATTTTAAGTCAGAGGTGTTCAATATGGTAGAAACGAATCAGCTTTATCCTTCGGGTGTCATTCATTTATTTAATAAAGCCCGTGTTGAAGAATGGAAGAATAATAAACCGTATCATTTTAAAAAAGGTGAACAAATTACTTATCCAGGTAAATTAACAGACGAAATATATTTAATTGTGGATGGAAATGCTCGTGTTTTTCATGTGCATCCTGATGGGAAAGAGTGTGTGTTGGGCCTTCTTAGTACAGGTGATTTTATAGATTTATCGAGTGCTTTTATGGATAAAGAAAGTGATGCTTATTCGATAGCATTAACAGAAGTTACGGTAGTTAAGATACCAATAAAAGAAATTAGAGAAGAGGTTATCCAAACACCTAATTTAGCATTAGCTTTGTTACATCATTTTTCAAATCGCTTAAGAGATGTTGTGTATATCTTAGAGCAAGTTGCCTATGAAAAGGTCGAAGAAAGACTCATCAACTTATTTAAAAAATTAATGGACCCAGAAAATGAAGTAGATGGATGGCTACCTTTACCACCCTTTATTACTCATAAGGATATCGCTGGAATGATTGCCTCAACAAGAGAAACCGTTACCTTTTTAATTAATAAGCTGTCTCAAAATGAAGTGATACGTAATGAAAACAGTAGACTGTGGATTTCAAAAAAATCGGTAGAAATGTAAGGATCCTTACATACAAAGACTAACCCCTCGGGGTATTATATTGGTGTAAATCATAATACTTGGAGGGAATAAAAAATGAATGGAATTAATGTAAAAGCATTAGAACAAACAGTAGAAGCGATTCAAAATGACCCGACCCTAAAAATGAGAAACTGGGCAGCACAGGTTAAATGGGAAAATGGTGTAAAAAATCTAGTAAAAATTCGAGACTTTGAAAATATCGTAATGGATGAACCTGAAACATTAGGTGGAACAGATGAAGGGCCAAATCCAGTTGAAATGTTAATTGGATCAGCAGCAAGCTGTTTCGCTATTACATTTGAGGTGCTAGCAAGTCAGAATGGAATCACGATAGAAGCTGTAACGGTTGATATTGAAGCAGGTTTGAATGCAGCTGTATTTTTAGGTCTTGAAGAAGGTGACGGTGGGATTATAAATCCAGTGATTTCATTAAAGGCAGAAACATCTGCACCTATAGAAAAAGTAGAGGAAATTGCGAAAGTTGCGTTAGTTAAATCACCAGTTCTTGCTAGCTTAAGTACCGAAATTAATGTAAAAGTGGTTTAAATCAATAAAAAATTAATAGATCTTACTTACTTAATACATCACTTACAAGGTGGTGTATTTTTTTCTTGTAAAGCTGTGGTAAGGTAGATTGTTTTTTATACCAATTAAATGGTGTTAAACTATAAATAGAAATAGACCATGGTTTAGCGAACGAAGCAGAAGATTAAATGAAATTTTTAGTCAAGTAAGGTTTTAACCTATTATGAAAGGGAGCTAAAGATGGAGAAATATAAAGTGATTTTATTTGATTTAGACGGAACACTATCAGACCCAAAAGAAGGGATCACTAAATCTGTTCAATATGCATTAAAGAGAATGGGAATTGATGAACCCAATATTAATAATCTTGAATGTTTTATTGGGCCACCATTACAAGTTTCATTTGCTGAATATTATAATTTTGATGATAACCAAATAAATATAGCAATAGATTTATATAGAGAGAGATTTAAGGAAAAGGGAATGTATGAAAATGAATTATATCCGAATATTTCTTCGCTGTTAAAAACTATAAAAGAAAAAGGGCTGATCTTAGTTGTTGCCACTTCAAAACCAACTGTTTTCGCCGAGCAAATATTAAAGTTTTTTAATATTGATCAGTATTTTGAACTTATTGTAGGAAGTAATCTTGATGGAACACGGGCTTCAAAAACTGAAATTATTCAATACATATTAGAAAAGTATAATGAGTATGAACTTAATGAATTTATTATGATCGGGGACAGAAAGCACGATATTATTGGAGCTAATAATACTGGAATTAACTCTATTGGAGTTACTTATGGATACGGTTCAGTTACAGAAATAAATGATGCCAATCCTACATATATAGTTAGCAGTGTTAAGGGTCTAAAAGACATTCTAATGGGCGTCACGAATTGCATCCTTTCTACTAAAAGCGAATAGAGAAGAGAGCTGGGTTAAAGTGATTAAAGCAGCGATATTTGACTTAGATGGCACTTTATTAAATCGAGATGAGTCAGTAAAAATTTTTATAAATAGGCAATACGATAGGCTAAATAAAAAGTTAGGACATATCCCTAAAGATAAGTATGTGACACGATTTATAGAGTTGGACAAGAGAGGGTATGTTTGGAAAGACAAAGTATATCAACAGTTAGTTGATGAATTTAATATTGCTAGACTAAGCTGGGAAGAACTGCTTCAAGATTACATCGGCGAGTTTAAGCACAGCTGTGTACCTTTTACTAATCTCATACAAATGTTGGAAGAATTAAAGAGTAGTAATTTTCTTTTAGGGATAATAACAAATGGTTATGGACGTTTCCAAATGGATAATATAGAGGCTTTAGGCATTAAAAATTATTTTGATGTTATCCTAGTATCAGAATGGGAAGGTATTAAAAAACCAGAACGAGAAATATTTGATAGAGCCGTAAAGAAACTTGATGTATCACCTTATGAAAGCATTTTTGTGGGGGACCATCCAGTAAATGACGTGAAAGCAGCTCAAAGTGCTGGGTTTAAGGCCATCTGGAAAAAAGACATTCAATGGAAGCATGTTGATGCAGATTACATAGTTGAGGATTTAGCAGAGGTCCCATTAATAATTAAACAAACAAGCAACTAACAAAAAGATATTAAATGTGGAGGTTAAAATTATGGATTTAGATTTAAAAAAACATTTGCAGAAGTTAGAAGAACGGCACACAGCACTTGACGTTCGTAAAAGTCGTGAGGAACTAGATCAACTACTTGCAGATGATTTCTTTGAAATAGGTAGTTCAGGTTATTTTTCAAATAAAAAAGAATGCATTGAATCTGGAGTTGTATTAACGGAAATGTCATTACATAATTATGAAATTTATCCATTATCATCTGATATAGTTTTATCTACCTATTATATAGCTGATATCACGAGAAATCGAAATACACTTCGTAGTTCGATTTGGAAAAGGATTGATGGTAGATGGCAATTATATTTTCATCAAGGTACGATAACACCAATGCAATTAAGTGATGCGATTAAAGATATCACTTAAAAGTTTACAGGCAATAACCCAAAGAACGGGAAGAACAAATCACCTCCATTATTTAACCCATGGA
Organism: Alkalihalobacterium elongatum; assembly: GCF_019024285.1. Classification (GTDB taxonomy): domain Bacteria; phylum Bacillota; class Bacilli; order Bacillales; family Bacillaceae_F; genus Alkalihalobacterium; species Alkalihalobacterium elongatum. The sequence goes on along the minus strand of NZ_WMKZ01000001.1, from coordinate 10,485 downwards.
AATTGAAATCGTTCAGACAGACCTTGGTTTGGTTCTATGACTGTGTTTTCAATTAAGTTATAGTTTTCAATATTTGTTTCTACTTTAATATTTACTTTTGCTTCTTTAAAAGCTTGATCCCAATCGTTTTGAACTTTTTCCCAATATACAGGAAGTCTGCGGCGAACTTCTGTACCAATCCCGAGTATATCGGTGACAGGCTCTTCCTTCATTTTTACCAGTAACTTCTCCATTCTAGCTTTAACCTCATCAGCGTACCCTTTTTGTATTTTATCAAACATACGTTCATCCAAATCAGTAGTTGAGTGCCATTCATTGATGTTGGCGTATGTACTTACGGAAATATCTACAACTAACCGATTATCTTGTATCTTTGGCTGAACCGAAGCTTTTGCTCGTAAACGCTCTAATGCAAACCATTCCTCTTGGTCTGGAACCTGAAATGTAAAAGTGTCATTTCCTGCTTCATTTCGATATATACGAAGGGCATCTGCTAACATATCATTGATATCCTTAACATAGACTCCTTCTTTGATAATTGCAGTTCCATCTAAATCAACATGTGGTTCTTTTTGATCTTCATCAGAATGTTTCTTTAATCGGATAACATAAGCACAGCGGCCAGGTTCATAACTCATTTCCATAAACTCTTTTAATGTAGGTGTTATAGCTCTTTGATGACTGTCTTCAGCGGCTTCTATTCCCTTAGCTAGGCTTATCCCTGACAACGGATCTAATGGGGCAGGTAAGGCAAGTAAAGTTGAAGGTTGGTCAGCAATAAATAAATGACTAGTCAGGCGGAACATTTGATCTCGAAATACAATATCGAGCGAAGGAAATATGCCTTCTTTGGCAATATCAGTACTTACGATAAAAGTCCGGGCATGTGAAAAGAAAAGTCTTCGATGCAGCCCTTTAATCGCTACCCGTCCTGCTTCAAAGTGTGTTAGACCTTCCGAAGCAATCATCATATGGGCGTCGGTTGCCCCTTGTTCCAATTTGACAGGTTGGAGGAATTGAAGCTTCGGTGTAAATAGATGTCCTTCTTTTTCGATCGCTACTGCTGCAACAAATGAAGATTCTCCAAGTTCTTTAGAACTCCAACAACCAGTGAGTAAACTGCAGATTAATAAGCTGATAAGAGCTTTTTTCATAGATAGCTCATCCTTATGTTCAATTCAATATTTAAGTTACTTTAAATTCCCATTAATATAAAACATATTTTCCCACATCCTTGCATTAAATATCCAGCAAATTTCCAGTTTTTCATATGAATTAAACAGGGAGGATACTTTATTAACAAAAGAGAGGAAAATAATGTTAAAATATTTTATAAACTATAAGTCTCAAAGCACGAAGTAGGGAGATAAATCCATTGAGAATATTTACTGTATCCATACTATTTTCATTATTGTTAATTGGTTGTTCATTTGGAAAATATGAAGCTAAAAAAATAGATACAATCACTCAATTAAAGCCAACTGAAGAAGATCAATATCATATGTTTGTATTTTTTGATTTTCCTCATCATGAAGTTCCAGATCCGTCTTGGTTAGAGGAAGTGGATGAGTATTTACAAATGCAATACGAGATATACGAGAAGATGATGCCAATATTAAATGCAGATCTAAAGACAGATCTGTTTGGTGTACGAAATGCTAGCGAAAATCAGGAGCAAATTGACTTTTTAAACATTAATGAATTTCCTACTTGTATTATCCTTGATAATACGGGAATTGTATTAGCTACTACTGATATGTACGAGGCTGCTGAATTTTTACGGATGCTTCCTGATACTAATTAAAAAATATAGGTTGGAGGATATTTTATGATCTATGATACTCAAAATAAAACAATTACAACTAATAGGCTCGTACTTAGACTTTTTCAAAAATCTGATGCAGCAGCGGTTACTAAACTATGTAATAATTATAATATTTATAAAAATACATTGTACTTACCGTACCCATACACTATAGAGGATGCTTTAGCTTGGATTGAACATCATCTTGATCATTTCACTGCAAATAAATCCTATGAATTTGCTATCACAGATAAAGAAAATGGAGAATTATATGGGGCGATGGCGTTATCTAATAACCAAAAGTTTAATCATGGTGAAATCGCCTATTGGATTGGTGAAGAATATTGGGGAAATGGATATGCGACAGAGGCAGCCCAGGCAATATTGCAATTTGCATTTGAAGAAAAACAATACCATAAAGTATTTGCTCGTTACTTTCAATCCAATCCAGCTTCAGGAAGAGTTTTACAAAAATTAGGGATGAAAAAAGAAGGCGTATTGATTGATCATGTAAAAAAAGAAAATCGTTATGAAGATTTAGTTTATTATGGGATTATTCAGCAGTAGTAGTATTTTAGATTTTTAGATATTGGATGTTGCTACCAAGAGTTATTCAACGAAAAGATTAATGGATATGAGGAGATTAAAGTGGCAATTATAAAATTGATGAGAAAAGACGAGGTCGAAATGGTCGCTAATTTCATTTCAGAGTTCAATCAAGGAGAAGAAGCTCATATTGGATATTGTGGTAAAGATAGCTCTGAAATCGCTCATTCATTAAAAGAAGACATAACAGATATCACATACAATAACAGCTTTTTAACTCTTCTTGAGGATGGTAACTTGATCGGTGTATTAGGATTTGATGCGGACCTTGAGAGCAAAAGTGCTGAAATATGGGGACCATTTATTAAGGAGAATAAATGGGACGTTGTTAATAGTATGTGGGAAAAAATGTTGGAATTACTTCCAAATGAAATAAATTCAATCCATATGTTTCCCAATAAACAAAATAAAAACGTCCTTGAGCTCGCTAATAAGCTTTCGTTTGTTAAACATAGTGACCAAACGATATTGACGTTTGACCGAAACAGACAAGAAGATCTAGAAGAGGTTCCTCTTGTCGAGTTAACAGAAGAATATATTGCTGAAATGGTTGATATACATGATACAGCTTTTCCTAATACATATTACAGTGGTCAACAAATTTTAGACCGACTTAATGAAGATCGTAAAGCTTTTATTATCGAGACTAACCATCAATTATGCGGCTATATTTATGTTGAAGTAGAACCTACTTATGGGGAAGCAAGTATTGAATTTTTTGCCGTAAAAGAAAGTGAACGGGGAAAAGGAATAGGGTGTCAATTATTAAATGTGGCCCTTAAATGGATATTTACTTATGAGAGTATTGAGTCTATTACTCTATGTGTTAATTTGAGTAATAAAAACGCTATTCATTTATATAAGAAAGTTGGATTTCTACATAGCCATGATCTATGTTTTTTTACTAAGCAGCTTTGTTAAAGGGTATTATAAATGTGCATTTTTTGTTAGAGATTAGGTATCTCTGGTCATAACTTTCAATAGGAATGTTCAATTTTTAGATTGTAAGAATTATATTTCCTGGAGGTCTTATTTTATATGGTGAAAAAGGCTTTAATTATAGTAGATGTTCAAAAAGCATTTGATGATAAGAAATGGGGAGTACGTAATAATCCTAACGCAGAAGAGAATATTAGTAAGATCTTAAAAGTATGGAGAGAAAAAAATTGGCAGGTTATATATATAAAACATACGTCGGACACACCTTCTTCAGTATTGCACCCTAATAATAAGGGGTTTGCCATAAAAGAAATAGTAAAGCCAATAGATGGAGAATGCATTATAACAAAGAAAGTAAATAGTAGTTTTATTGATACGAATTTAGAGGAGTTTTTGAAGGGAAAGAAAATAACAACAGTTGTAATTACTGGACTGACTACACCTCATTGTATATCGACTACTACAAGAATGAGCGGTAATTTAGGTTTCGATACATACTTAATTTCTGATGCAACAGCTGCGTTTGGGATGATTGGTCACAATAATAAATTCTATGACGCTGAAACTGTACATGAAATATCACTAGCAACCTTACATGATGAATTTGCTACAATTCTTTCAACAGAACAACTAATAGAGAAAATCACTAAAGCTGATTGAACTAAAGTGGAGGGTAGTGCGTAAGGCGAGTTGGTAAGTGCAAATAAAATCGAAAAAGTGAAGGTTTTTAAGTGAGTGAAGAGAAGGAAACTTCAGAGAGGCTAAGAGAAAGATTAAGACAAGAGGAATTAAGAAGAAATGCAACTGGTAATATGGGTGATGCTTATAATAGAGCAAACAGTGGAGGTCTTGTTGATTTAGTTGGCAGTTTAGGTTGGAAAGGAACAGGGATACTTATTCTTGTAATCATAATAGGTTTTATACTAGCATCCTTTTTCTTGAACTAATGTGCAATCGTTTTAACTGAATTCTCTCTTTTTCATTGAGCAAAGGCGGAATTTAAAGAGGAATTCAATCAATAAACCTTTAATAATTCTTTAATAATAATAGATAGCTGTGTTGCACCAGAAAAAGTGAAGGGTCTGTCTTTAATTGGCTGAAGATTTTATTGAACAAATTACATACGATAAGGTTGCTGGCATGGGTTATATATATTTAAGCGAGCCTTTTAAGTTTGAAGTGACATATACAGAGGAATTACCAGTAAATCCAGATTTGAACTTAGACTTAGGAAGTGAAGTCCCGATTGTCGGAATAGAGTTAGGTGGTACCTCTGCAATAAAACTAAGTTCTTTAAGGTGTGAGGAAAAGCAGTTCATAACGAAAACAAACGAGAACGGAGAAGTTTATTACATATTGTTGATATTTCTATTGATTTCGATTGGACTTTGAAACTTTTTTCTTTACAAAACGTAAACAAATTATCTTATAGAGTGAAGAAAGTTGGAATCTTAGTGAGATATTGCATGGATCATAACTGTTTATATTACGAAATTGAAGGAAGCGGGCACCCCATTCTAATACTTCATGCGATGGGAACCGACCATAGGTCAATGAAGAAATGGCTAGAACCTGTCTTTAAAGAAAAGCAAGGATTTCAGCGTGTTTATGTGGACCTTCCATGGCATGGGCAAAGCATTTGTAAAGACATCGAATCAACTGAAGGAATCCGACTATTACTTTCCGCTTTTATCTCTAAATTCCTCGGAAATCAAACGTTATCAATAATAGGGCATTCCTTTGGGGGCTATATCGCTCAAGGTTTTATTAGCGATAAACTCGAAGGACTATGTTTATTGGCTCCAGTTATCCACCAGAAAGAGAGAACTGTCCCAAGAAAAACGGTATATGATCGCGATGAGACCGCTTTAACTAAAGTAGATTTCGAGATTCGGAACGCTTTTGAAACTTTAATGGTTTATCAATCTGCTGAAAATCTTCAATTATTCTTAGATGAAATTCAACCAGGCCGCCTTCTTGCGGATCGGGCGTTTCTAGCATCAAACTGGAGAGACTCTGGCTACTTTTTTAATGCAGATCCTTTAGCTAAACCATACATTGGAAAATCTCTACTAATTGCTGGGAAGTTAGATTCAATCTGTGGTTACAAGGACTATTACAGGCTTTACGATAAGCTTCCAAATTCAACATTTGCTATTCTCCATTCAGGTCACTTACTGCAGATTGAAAAAAGAGTAACCGTGCAGTTCCTTATAAGGGACTGGCTCAAAAAATTGTGATGAGTTATCCAAATAAGTGCCATCATTAAAGAAGCGATTTTTTTGCTTCAGGAGGTGTCATAGATTATAAGAAAAAGAATGATAAATCTAATGAAAAAATTCATTCTAGATAAATCCCAATTATTAAAAATAGATGAGTTGAAATTGCCAGAGCAAGCGATAACTGAGTTTGAAGAAATTTCCACGAGGTATTTATCAACAGGTGATGGTAGTCTAATTTCATATAACAGTAAATACCCATTATATTTGTTTTTAAATTATGTAATTGAAAATAAAAATGTCTTAGTACACGGATCTAATAATCCCTCGATCACTGAATTTGAGCCCCAAAATAGTTCACTCTTTAATGGTAAGCCGATTAAAGCAGTGTTCGCTTCATCCGACGGAGTATGGTCTTTATTTTTTGCAGTTTTAAATAGGAGTAGGCATGTTGGTTCGATTAGAAACCTTTGCTTATCGGTTACTACGAATAAAGGAAAAAAACGTTATTATTACTTTTCGATCAATAATAATGATGAACCAGACCAGTGGAGAGATGGAACCATCTACTTTTTCCCAAAGTCTCTATTTAAACAAGGCGGGATTGGAGACGAATGGGTTTATGAAGATAAAGTGAAACCAATTGCGAGATTGTCCGTTAGTCCTAACGATTTTCCATTTTTAGATAAAGTCAGCATACATAAAGAATCTGATTCGGTAGTAAAAACTATTTTAAAAGCATTATTCATAAAAAAGTGAAGTAAGATCGTTCATGTAAAGGGAGTTTGAGTTTAATTGCAGGAGTTGTCGTCAAGGCAGCTCCTATTGCTTATTGAAGTTCAGAAAAAAAGCCAATAAAAAAGAGGCGATGGAATGATTGAAATTCGTACCTTTATTAGTAAAAACAACATATGGTTTAATGAAAAATTAAGTGAAACAGATTTTGAAAAACAATATATAGATTTTGAGGACATGGAAAAAGAAAAGGAAATTAAGGTAGCATTGAGATACTTGAACGATAATTTAGATTTCTCTCCAAAAGGATTTATTAGAATAACATTAAATGAGCAAGAAATCATAGGTGAAAACGAATTTGGCAACCTAAATGAATTATGGGAAACCTATATTACGTTATTAACTGCTTATCTAAAAGAAGGGAGAGCAATAGAATATTTTGACTTCTACTATAAAATGATTACATTACAAACATATGATGAAACACGTTTAGTTTTACAACTCTCATTTGTTCGAGAAGACAAAGGAGCTCCAGAACTGTCTAATAGTCTAATTAAAGAATTTAGCTTACCTAAAGATGCATTTACCGTAGCACTTCTGAAAGCTGCCTGCACCTATTATGAGACTATGTTGAAATATAAAGATAATGAAAAACTCAAGATGAAGCATAAAGGTTTGTTTAATCTCTATCGTTCTTATGGGGTCTGACCCCCATTGCGTTATGCGTTAACAAAGTGGGGATCAGACCCCTATTTGGTTTTGTCTTTATTTTCATTCTTTTTCTTAGTGGGCTGCAATGAATTAAGTGAAAATGCAACAATTGCAAAGAACTATTTAAGTAATGAAGGATTTGAGGTTATTTCACACGAAAGAGACGGCTGGCAAGAGTTTTTCAAAGTTTGACTTACTGAAGTTTTTTAACGAACAAGTTTGGGCCGTTCAATATAATGAGCCAGATGAATACTTTAATAAACGAATTGATACTGTGACCTTCATTATTAAGAATCAACCTTTAGATGAACAATTTGATATCGGAAAAACAATCGTAACTGTTTGGTTATTTGAAGGAGAAGTAATTGGAGGCAGTTCTTATCCAATTTCAAAAGACAACGATGTAGGTGGAGCACCGCCTTCGTTAGATGGGAAAACACCAGAAGAGATACAGGGAGATTATCAGAAGTGGTTAGAAGGTTGGCAAGAAAAATATGAAGGTTAATTATATAGTTTTGATTATTGAATAAATGGTTGCATTAGTAAAATAAAGGGCTGTAGTTGATGCAGCCCTTTATTTATGTTCATCTTTATTGGGAAATTGTGTTAAACTAATAGAAACAGTATAGATGAGGGGAAATTAGTAATAAATATAATTTTTAAAATGTTTATTCAGGGGAAAAATTTCAAAACATTTGAAAATTATTTTAATAGGAGTGAAAGAGTTGATTAGATTAGTTTCAGAGGTTGTTAATTGGAGTAAAATTCTTTTGTTTACAATAACGTTATCAATTATTATAAGCGCATTTGTTATTCAACCTTTTTCGGTAATGGGTAGTTCCATGGAACCAACGTTAGATGGAAAAGACCCATTCAAAGACAGAGATAGTGGAGACCGTGTTATAGTGTCAAAAAGTAGCTACACTTTGGGTGGAGAGCCAAAGTATAACGATATAGTGATTATTGATAGTCGTATAAGCAAAGAGAGGACTATGAAGGACAACTTATTAGAGAGTCCCATTGTCAGTAAGGTTTTGAACAGGAATTATAATGAAACAAATTATTGGATTAAAAGAATTATCGGAGAACCAGGTGATTTATTAGAGTATATAGATGGTAAAGTCCATCGTAACGGAAAGGAATTAGATGAGGACTACTTAAAAGATGGGATGCAGTTTCCATTTGAAACAATTGTTGTGCCAGAAAACCATGTTTTCGTAATGGGCGATAATAGAAATGGTAGTCATGACAGTAGAGATATAGGCCCTATTCCAATTGAAAATGTACTAGGAAAAGTTTTATTTAGATATTATCCATTTGATAACATGACTAACTTTTAAGATAAAGAGTGAATTATATCTTGAAATAAAGGGGCGAGGGTTGAGCAACAAGAACAATTAATGGGGTAAGTAAAATTTCATATTTTCCCCCTCAAATCTGCCCTTTTGCTAACAGTGGCGGTTTTTTTTTGTGATAATGGACAATTTAAAAAAAAGTAAAAATGAGGTGAGGTGACTTATGATCACAAGAAGACATTTTTTATTTAATTTAGGGTTGGTAATGATACCGTGGTTATCGTTAATTTTCATTGGTAAACGTAGTTTTAAGCGATATTCGATAGCTGGTGTATTTATTGTTATTTTTGAGGTCATCAATCATATGTATGGGAACAAGCGGAAGTGGTGGAAATTTTACGAAAAGAAAAAGTCATTTTTAAGGGATGAACTTCCTTTTAGTGTGGGACCTTATATGCCGCTTTGTATGTGGATCCTAAAATATTCGTATGGAAACTTCAAAAAGTTTGTGCTCCTAAATGGTATTGCAGATGGGATTTTTGCCTTTGTTATGATGGATGTCTTTAAGAAGTTAAAAATTGTACGTCTCAACCGGTTAAATCAATTTCAGTTCTTTATGTATATCCATTACAAAGCCTATTTATTATATCTTGTACAGTATTTGGTTGAGAAAATTAGACGACAACCCACTAGTAATATGCGAACAAACTCACATGAGTCATTACAATCCTATTAGTCTTCATATTGGAATAGAAAGTAAGGAGCGAACAAAAGCCTACAATGTTTTTGAACATGTAGGCTTTAAATGTAATGGTTAGATCTTTCTTAACGCATCAACAATTAAATCTTCACCAGTCACGAGATCAAATGAGCGATTAATTGTATGATCCTCATGTAAAGCTACCATAATGGTATGGGCTACGTCTTCGCGAGTGATAGATCCTCGTTCTAAATTCTCCGCAGCAGAGACTTTTCCTATTGCTGGTTCATTTAAAAGGAGACCGGGTCGGATGATGGTGTGCGCTAAAGTACTTTGTTCAAGAATTTTGTCTGCATAATGCTTGGCGACATAGTAAGGTTTTATCTTTTCATTCCAGTTTTCTCTTCTGTGAGCCTGCAAGGCACTAACCATAATAAACCTTTTAATTCCTATTTTTTCAGCGGCTTCTATCGTTTTTGCAGCTCCATCAAGGTCAACTAAAAGCGTTTTTTCTGCACCTGTGTGTCCTCCAGATCCCGCGGTAAAAACGATGGCGTCACAACCTTTGGCTGCTTTGGCAATTTCATCTACACTACCTTCTAAATCTGTCAGTGCTGTTTCCACACCCTGTTTTTCAAAAGCTGCTGCTTGTTCTTCCTTGCGAACCATCGCTTTGACAGTATGTTCGTTACTTTCACTTAAAAAATGTATAAGATGTTTTCCAATTTGTCCATTTGATCCAACGACAAACACTTTCATAAGATCAATCCCTCCTAAACATCTTTTATTATAAAGCGCTATTGGTTTATTCTACCATGTTTTTGGTTTTGGGGTCTGTCCCCCATCGCATTAATGCGATGGGGGACAGACCCCCTTCTTCTTTATGGTTAAAAATTAACCAATCTGAAAACAATAATTATGAAAAAACTAAAAAAGAGGTGTAAATAATTGGGACAAACATTATATGAAAAAGTTGGTGGCGAAGATACCATCGCAAAAGTAGTAGATTATTTTTACAATGAATTGGTTCTTAAAGACGATACGGTTAATCACTTTTTCAAAGATACTGATATGGAAAAGCAACGCCTTCACCAGACAAAATTTATTAGTTATGCCCTTGGAGGTCCTAATACATATTCTGGTCAATCAATGGCAAAAGCTCATGAGGGAATGAACATACAACCTGAGCATTTTAATGCCATTGCAAAACATCTTCATGATGCCTTAGCACACTTTGGAGTAAGTGAGGCTGATATTGATGAGGCTTTAAGTAAAGTGGCTTCACTGAGAGACGATATAATGTATAAGTAAATATTTTAAGCTATTAATAAACAGCACGTTTTTGATTGATTTTCACAACGTGCTGTTTTTCTATATTTTTATATGGGGTGTGGGGTCTGACCCATTGGCGTTGCACGATAGTATGTATTTTGAATATATGAAACTTTTTTCCATATGTATTATTAGTGGAAATAG